>DATKRT010000049.1:0-42883 GCA_035532055.1 Acidobacteriaceae bacterium
ACATCATCCCATCTCCTTAGAGGCGCAGAGCATTGCATTTGGCCCTACAGCCGCACAACGATGCAACATACTGATATATCGGCAGCGGAAAACATATCGAGCGGGAGCTGAGATATATGATTTCGCGCCGAACCACTGCCCCAGGGAAAAGGACAGGCGTTCATAACTGCCTTGACGGAGGGAGTGACCCCATCCGCAGCCTGCAGGCGGTGAGCTGCCGCAAAAGCTTCTGCATGAATGCTTTGGAACAGCGTAGAGTCCGTCCAGCAGAGTGTCAAGTTATTTCGCGGGCAGATGCGCTCTTTTCGAATAGAAAGCAAAGGCTTTATGTCGCAGAGATGACGATGGGGCAGGGTGGGCTTCGTTGCCGGCATTTCGGCAGTGGCGGCCAGCGCCCCGGCACGGCATAGCCGCGGGCTTCCTCTTTCTCTTGCTGTAAGACGAGACCGCATTGCGAATGTGAATGTCACGCCAGACCTCTGCGAGCGCAAACGCCTGGCAGTTACGCGAAGCCGGTTTCTGCTGGTCGAAGGCCCGCAGGCTTTGTTATTGAACGACAGCCTTGAAGTTCGGTGGCATGATTTCCATTTATCGAGTACGCGATGCCGGAAGGCCGTCGGCAATCGTGGGATTTATGAATGCATGCGGGGATGATTGCGCTGCCGGGTTCAGAAAGCCATGCCCAGCCCGACGAGATTGGCGGCGGCGATGATGACAATGATTCCGGCCCAGAGCAGCCGGATGGGTCGTTTGCCTGCATTGGTCCACTCTCCGAGCGCGAGGCCAATGAGTCCGCCGCAGAGAACATAGAAGCTCATGTGGAGCATCCAGTTTACGAAGAAGAGATGTGCCGGAATGCT
Source organism: Acidobacteriaceae bacterium (assembly GCA_035532055.1). Classification (GTDB taxonomy): domain Bacteria; phylum Acidobacteriota; class Terriglobia; order Terriglobales; family Acidobacteriaceae; genus Silvibacterium. Next base: position 861 of record DATKRT010000049.1, read on the forward strand.
GGCCGCTCCCCAGGCATAAAAGAAGAACTGCAGGTACCACATGATTCCACCGCTGGCGGCTTTGCTGCTGTTGACGAGAAGCAACTTTGGGGGCTGCGAAAGATCGCGGCGGAGCGAAAGGTCTTTTTTGAATGCGAGGCGCAGGAAGCAGTAGGTGAAGTTGACGAGCGCGCCGCCGCCCATGATGATGACGTAGCTCGGGAGCGCCGAATAGAGCGGCTTGATTCCCAAATGAAGTGCCGCGGCCTGCATGGGGCGGGCTGCGTCGATGGCAAAGGACATGCCGGAGGAAAAGATTCCACAGAGTACCGCCAGCGTGAGTCCCTTGCGGAGGTTGAACTCGTTCACGGTGACGCCCATGTGCTTCTCCTTCTGGTGCCCAGCAAAGGAGACGATGGCCACTCCTGCGAGTGCCAGAAAAATGCCGGCCAAGGTGAACAGGCCGCTTCTGGTGGTGAGCAGAAACATGGCTTGCCCGTGCAGAATGGGAGGCATGAGCGTACCTACGACGAGCGTTACGCCAATGGCCACGCCGATTCCGAGAGACATGCCGAGGTAGCGCATGGTGAGGCCATAGTTCACATTGCCGATGCCCCACATGCAGCCGAAGAGGAAGGTTTGGAGAAGAACATCGCTGCTGATGCCGGAGTAAAAGGCGATGAAGTGAGGGAGCAGAATCAGGCTGACGGCGATAGGCAGCAGAATCCAGGAGAAGAGACCGGCGAGTGCCCACGTGGTCTCCCACGACCACTTTTTGACCTTCTCAATGGGGGCATAGAACGATGCGGCCGCGGCTGCACCGACGATGTGCCATCCAATGCCGGAAAGAATAGGGGGCATTCGAGCTCCTTTATTTCCCTGGAATCAACTGAATTCCACCGTGGCGAGGGTGGAGGCTTTGGCCGCGACGGACTGCGGATCGAGCGGGCCGGAGGGGTTCTCGATCCGCGCCCACTGAATGGCGAAATTACCCAGCGTTGAGCTTTCAACAGAGCAGCGATGGACGGGAATGCCGAGGGCGTTGGCCGTCAGTGCGTGCAGGTATTCATTGCGTGCGCCGCCGCCGACCACGTAGAGGGCTTCCGGGCGTTGCCTGGTGAGGAGGGTGAGGTCGTCGAGCAACGCAGCGTAGCGGCGGGCAAGGCTGTGGAAGATAAGGTTGGCGTAGCGCGGGGCTGCGTGGCTCTCGCGCGGCAACGCGGGCAGCCCATGCTGCTCCCGCTGCTGGTTGATGCGGGCGGCCATGTCCCCGGGTGTGCTGAAGGATGGGTCCTCCAGATCGAGCAGGCCATCGGGGCCGGGCAACTGGCTGGCTTCGGCGATGATCTCGCTCAGGTTCCACTCGCGCTGTTGATCCCAGGTATTCAGGCATTGGCGCAGCAACCACATGCCGTGCATGCCGCGATGGAACATGATTTTGTCGTCCAGGAAGCCCAGGTTCGTAAAGCTGTGCCGGCAGGCCTGGGGTGTGAGGATGGGCGCGGGGAGCACCATGCCCATCAGCGACCAGGTGCCTGAGCTGAGATAGGCCCACGTTCCGGAGCTGTGCGCGGGGATGCCGGCGACTGCGGAAGCTGTGTCGTGGCAGGCGGGGGCGATGAGCTGCGCGCCTGCGAAGGCAGGCAAATTGCTCAGTGCGCCGCGCAATGGCCCCAGCACGGTTCCGGGGCTGACCAGATCAGGAGCTGCTGAGGCGTCGAGACCGAGTTCCGCGAAAATCTTATCGGACCATGTCCGCGTGCCTGCGTTGATGAGTCCGGTGTGGGTTGCGTTGGTGTATTCCGCGATGAGGGGCGCGCCCAGCCGGTGAAGAACATACTCGGGAAGATTGACCCACGGCGAGGAGATGGGAGCCCCGCTTAACTTATCCGCGTAGAGCTGGTAAATGGTGTTGATCGGCTGGATCTGGATGCCGGTGGTTGCGTAGAGATCAGCGGCCGGGATGATTTTGTGCACGGCCTCCATTGCGGCGGTGGTTCTTGGATCGCGGTAGGAGTACGGCTGGGCTATAGGGTTGCCTGCCGTGTCGAGCCGGACATAATCGACAGCCCATCCAGTGACGCCGATGCTTTGTATGGGGTCTTTTGTGTTGCCGGCGCAGACGCGCAGCCCGGCTTCAATCTCTGCGCAGATGCGGTCGAAGTCCCAACGAAGTCCGTTAACGCCGTGATCTATTACTTCGTGGGGAATGCGACGGAGCATCGTGATCGATGGCTTGCCCTGGCTCCACTGGAGCAGCGAGAGGCGGCAGCTTTCCGCGCCGAGATCAATCGCTACGAGTGCCGGTCCTGTGCTCACCGCAGGAAGGCCTCGGGCAGCCCGCCGTCGACTGGGATCAGATGACCGCTTGTGCAGCCCGAATGAGGGCCGGCCAGAAAGAGGATGGCCTGCGCGCAATCATCGGGATCAATGGGCCGGTGGGTCAGTGTTCGCTGGGCATAGAACGTGGCCAGAGCTTCGCGCAGTTGATCGTCGCTGGCGGCGGTGTCGAAGGGGATTCCGTATTTGTTCAGCGATGCGATGACGCGGTCGCGCGGGAACATGGTGGAGCCCTTCACGACGGTGGCCGGGCTGATTCCATTTACGCGGACCCGGGGAGCCAGCGAAACGGCCAGTTCGCGCACGAGGTGACTTAGCGCCGCCTTGCTGACGTCGTAGGCTTCACTGCCGCGCTTGGGCACGACCGCGTTTGCGGAGCTTGTAAGCACCAGGGAGCCATTGAGATTCTGCGCGGCGAACAGTTGGGCCGCTTCGTCGGCAAGCAGGTAATTTGCGGTCACATTCAGGTCGAGCGTCGTCGCCCACATCGAATCGCCGATGACGCCCGTAGGCGAGGCGGGGAAGATCGCGGCGGTGTTGATAAGTGCGTCCAGGCCGCCGAACTGCGCGATGGTCGCTTGCATGGCTGCTTGGATTGAGTCGCGGCTACGGATATCCACCTCGACGGAGGTGACGGCTTCTTTGCCGGCCACCGCCGTTGCTTCCTGCGCGACGGTTGCTGCGCCAGGGAGGTCGCGATCGGCGATCATCACATGCGCACCGCGCTGCGCCGCAAGCAGGGTGGCTGCCCGGCCGATGCCGTTTGCGCCGCCCACGATCAGGAAAATGCGGCGGCTGAGTTCTTTCTCCGGCGGCTGCCTGCGCAGCTTGGCTTCCTCCAGCGCCCAGTATTCGATGCGGAAGGCCTCAGAAGGCGGCAGCGACACGTAGTTCTGGTAAATGGTGAAGTCAGAGGCGGGCGCGGCAGCTCCGGCCTGCGGGACCTCGCTGACCGGCTCGCCGTCTGCAAGCGCCGTGGCGCCCTCCATTACGTGGATGGCGTTGACGTAGAACTCGCCGGTGACGCGGGACTCGGCCTTGTTTTTGCCGAAGGAGAACATGCCGATTCCGGGGATGAGCACCACGGTTGGATTTGCGTTGCGCATGGCGGGTGATGCGGGGTCCGCGTGCTTGCGGTAGTAGGCCTCGTACTCCTGGCGGTAGTGCTCGAGTGCGGTGTCGATGGCCTTTTTAAGGGAGGCTGAATCGTCCTGCATTCCTGCGGGAACGAATAGCGGGCGGATCTTGGTGCGGATGAAGTGGTCCGGGCAACTGGTGCCAAGATGCGCGAGCTCGGCTGCATCGCGGGCATTCACAAACTGCATGACGTCGGCGCTGTCTGTCCAGCTTCCGATGAGCCGCTTGTCCTGAGAAAGGTGCCCGCGGAGGTAGGGCATCAGCTCCAGAGCGATCTCCCTGTGATCGGTTCGCGTATTGCAGGCTGCGCCGCCGAAGATCGCGGTGCGTTTGCGGTTGGCGTGGTCCTGCACGAATTGCCCAAGCTGGTCGATGATGGCCAGCGTGTTCCGATAGCACTGGCGCTGTGTATCGCCCCAGGTGAACAATCCGTGTCCGCCCAGCACGATGCCGTCCGCGGCGGGATTCTGCTCGACCACACGGCGCAGCATGAGGCCGAGTTCAAAGCCGGGACGCTGCCACGGGATCCAGGCCAACTGATGGCCGAATGAGCGGTTGAACTCCTCCATCTTTCGCTTGCCGTTAACCGACGCTGCCAGCGCAATGCCCCAGTCGGGGTGGAGATGATCAATATGGCGGAAAGGAAGGAAGCCGTGAAGCGGCGTGTCAATGGAGGTGGCGACGGGGTTCTGTCCGAAGGTGCAGAGCGGGTACTTCTCAACCATCTGGTCTTCCAGCGCGGCCCCGGCGTATTGCGCTTCCAGCGATTGCAGCTTGTCCATATAAAGGGTGGCAAAGCCGCCCCGGCGGATGCTTCCGAGATCGCCGCCACTGCCCTTTACCCATAGGACTTCGGTTGGTTCCCCTGTCAGCGGGTCGGGCTGGACAACCTTAGAGCTGGTATTGCCGCCGCCAAAGTTCGTAATGCGCAGGTCGGAACCGAGCAGATTCGAGCGGTAGCGCAGCAGTTCAGGCTCGTCGAGTTGGGCGGCGACGCTTTCGTCCCAGAGATCGCTTAGATATTGGAGGGTGGCGACAGGCTTCATTTCGACTCCCAAGAATGATGCCACACGCGATAGCAATCGGGCGGCGCTTTCTATTGTGACATTGTGGCTGCGCCGGACCTATGCGTAGGAGGAGACTGTTTTGGGTCTTCTTGCGCCTCGTTCCGCTCGGATGCGATCAACGTAGCCGCTCTCGCGCAGTGCCGCCAGCGGGTCCTCGGGCAGGCCTTTCTGCTTTCGCCACTCGGCCAGGATTGGACGCACGTCAAGCCAGAAGGCGCGGCGCAGACATTCTTCGGCTTCCACCAGCCGGCAGGCGCTCTGGTGCTCTGCCAGTTCCTGCTGGTTGACGGCTGCCGCTTTGGCAAATATTTCCTGGGCGGTGCAAACGGTCTGCACCATGGCTTCCATTTTGCTCTTCAGGTTATGGCTTTGGTCGATCATGAAAGCGACTTTTTCCAGTTCTTGACCGGCAGACAGAAGCTCATGAAAGATGCGGAAGATCTGGTAAGGGTCGATGGAGCCAATGGTCAGATCGTCGTCGGCATACTTGCGGTCGTTGAAATGGAATCCGCCCAGCCGTTCTTCGTGCATGAGCCAGGCAACGATCTGCTCAATGTTCTGGCCTTGATAGTGGTGTCCGGTATCCACCAGCACCATGGCCTGAGGTCCGGCCTGCCGGGCAAGCATCAGCGCCATGCCCCAGTCGGCAATATCGGTGTGATAGAAGGCCGGCTCGAAGGGCTTGTATTCAATCAGCATGCGCTGGTTCGGATCGAGTGCGGCGTGGGTCGCGGCGAGCGCTTCCATCATCCAGTCGATTCGCTTGCGGATGCTCTGGGTGCCGGGGTAATTCGATCCGTCGGCGACCCAAAGGGAAATGTCCTGCGACTGGAGCGCCTTGCCAAGCTCGACGGAAGCCAGCAGATGCTCCTGCGCGAGCTTGCGAATGCCGCTGTCGGGATTGCAGATGGAGCCAAATTTGTACTCCTGCCGCTCGAAGAGGTTGGGGTTGATGGAGCCGGACCGGATGTTGTGTTCGGACTCAAGGCTGCGAATCCGCGGCACATCGTTCAGACCGCCGGGCAGGTCCCATTCGACATGCAGGGCAAGGGTTGGGCATACACCAGTCAAGGCATGGACCTGACTTGCATCGGCAAATTTTTCTTCGACGGTGCTGGCTGCTTCGTCCTGAAGATATTTGCCGAAGCGCGTACCCGTGTTGGCAAACCCCCACGAGGGAAGTTCGATTGGGAAGGAATCCAGTGCTGTGCCGATCTGTTCTGCCAGTTTGTCCAAGACGCACTCCGTTCAGGCTGAAACAAGACTTCGATTGCAGGAACCCATGATAGTAGCTTGCATCGGCATTTGGGAAAGGCGGTTGAGATGTGCCGGGTGAGGGGCGTTGGCTGACTTGCGCGGATGCGCGGATGCGTTAAAGGCTGAGGCCTAAACCACCAGAACGACGTTTAGGAAGCGCGGCCCGTGCACGCCCCGGATGCGCGTCATTTCTATATCGGCCGTGGCGGACGGGCCGGAAATAAAGGTGATGGGGCAGGTGGCGAACGGCGCCAGGCGGTCAAAGGCTTCGGGCACGGTTTCCACCACCTGATCGGCGCGCACAATGCATAGGTGCCGGTCGGGAATCAGGGTCAGCTTGCGGGCTCCTTCGCCGGGGCCGTGCCGCAGAACGATGGTTCCTGTTGTGGCGATCGCGACCGTGCACGCGGTCACGATTCCATCGCACGTATCCAGATCGCGGATCGAAGCTTCGCGTTCCGGGACGAAGGGAAGGCCCGCGGGCAGTATGCCGTCTGGTAAGCCGTCCGCAACGATGACATTCTTCTGGCCGTTCTTTTCCAGAATCGCGGAGACGGTCTGCGAGATCGAGCCTGCGCTGGTGGTGGACACATTTGCGTCGTAGTCGTGCAGGCGCTCGGCAAACAGGCGCAGACGCGCTTGCTGATCCAACTGCCCGGTGCGGATGTAGGTTCTGGGAGTGGAGGCGACGTCATTCTGAGCAGCCTCTTCTGCCGCGGGGATGCTGTTCCGAGCGATGCCACTCTGATTTCCGGCGGTGATTGCGGCTCGAATCCGCTGCAGCATGATGTCCCGGGAGTCAGGCATGGTCCTGCTCCTTCCGGGACGTGGCACGTTCCTTCCACCACTCCCGGAAGGTTTGCCGGGGCAGGGCGCGGAGGTCGCGTACACGGGTCCAGTTGCCGAGCATGCCGGGAAGATTGCGCACCCAGCCATTGGATTCGAAGGGCCATTGGCCGATCCGGCCCAGGCGCTGTGTTGCCTCAAATCGTCTCCGGCTCGCGAAGGCGGCGGCGGCGGCGCGCATGGCCAGGGCTTCGAAATCAAAATTTCCCTTCTGTCCTTGAATGATCCGCGAGCGTAGGTGAATAAGTACCTCGGGGATATTGATCTTGACCGGGCACACCTCGTAACACGCGCCGCACAGCGACGATGCAAAGGGAAGCGACTGCGAGTGCTGCATGTTGTTCAACTGGGGCGTGAGGATGGCGCCGATCGGTCCAGAGTAGGTAGACCCGTAGGCGTGTCCGCCGGTTTGGCGGTACACGGGGCAGGTGTTCAGGCAGGCTGCGCAGCGAATGCAGTGGAGCGTCTCCCGCGCCGCTGCGTCGGCCAGTACGCCGGTCCGGCCGTTGTCCAGCAGCACGACGTGAAAATGCCTGGGCCCGTCTCCGGCGTGGACCCCTGTCCACAGAGAGTTGTACGGGTTCATGCGCTCGCCGGTCGCCGATCGCGGCAGCAGTTGCAGAAATACCTCGAGGTCCTGGAACGAGGGGATGACCTTGTCAATGCCGGCCACGGCAATCAGGACGTCGGGCAGCGTGAGGCACATCCGGCCGTTCCCTTCCGACTCGACGATGGATACGCCGCCGGTCTCTGCGACGAGAAAGTTTGCGCCGCACACCCCGATCTTTACGTTCAGGAACTTTTCGCGAAGGTAGTGGCGGGCGGCTGCGGTCAGATCCTCGGGACGCTCGCCCAGCTCCGATAGGTGCATCTTCTCGAGGAAGATTTCACGCACCTGGCTGCGGTTCTTATGGAGTGCCGGAACGACGATGTGGGAAGGCTTATCGTTGCCGAGCTGGATGATGAGCTCGGCCAGATCTGTTTCATGCGCGTGGATACCGGAGTTCTCCAGCGCTTGATTCAACCCTATTTCGTCGGAGGTCATGGTCTTGATCTTGATGACCTCGTTACACTGGTATTGCTTTACCAGAGCGGTGATGATGCGGTTGGCCTCATCCGCATCGGTTGCCCAGTGCACTTCGCCGCCCGCGGCGGTGCAGGCCTGCTCAAACTGCTGGAGGTAGCGGTCAAGATGCCTGAGCGTATGCGCCTTGATGGCGCTGGCCGAGGTGCGCAACTCCTGCCAGTCTTTGGTTTCCGCCACAACCGAGGCGCGCTTGCTCTGGATAACATCTGTTGCGTGGCGGACGTTCTTTCTGAGCTGCGCGTCCTTCAGCAAAGGCAGTGCCGCGCGCTGGAAGGAGGGCGCCTGTCCGGATTCGCCGACGCGTATGGTCATACTTGCGCACCTGCGTTGCGGCCGGTGTCTGTGGAGGCCAGAATTTCTGCGATGTGCGCCATGCGGGTCCCGGCGCGCTGGCGATGCAGGCCGCCGAAGATGTGCATCAGGCAGGAGTTGTCGACCGCCGTGACAACTTCTGCCCCGGTGTTCTCCACGTCGGTCATCTTTTCCGCGAGCATGGCCGCGGATATGTCGCCCATCTTGATCGCAAAGGCGCCGCCGAATCCGCAGCAGCGGTCCACATTGGGTAGATCAATCAATTCGATGCCCCGCACGTTGCGCAGCAGCCGCAAGGGCGCATCGCCAAGTTGGAGGCTGCGCAGCGAGTGGCAACTGGCGTGATAGGTGACGCGATGCGGGAAGTATGCGCCCACGTCCTCCGTGCCCAGGCGGTGGACCAGCAACTCGGTAAGCTCGAAGACTCGCGGAAGAAGTTCGCCGACGGCGCGCACAAGCTCCGGGTCGTTCTGTGCGGCGGCCATTTTGGGATAGTGGTCGCGGATCATCGCCACGCATGAGGACGAGGGGATGCACACCACTTCGGAGTCGCGGAAGATGTCCACAAAGCGGCGCATCAGGGGCATGGCCTCGCGCTCGTATCCGGTGTTGTAGTGCATCTGGCCGCAGCAGGTCTGCTCCAGAGGGAAGTCGATGGTGTGGCCGAGATTCTCCAGCAGCCGTACGACGGCCTGTCCTGTCTCCGGGAACAACGTGTCGTTGTAGCAGGTGATAAAGAGCGATATTCGCAACGATGCCTCCGCCGTCTTCAGGCCAGGGGGATGATCTGTTGTGGCCGCAAGCGCGGGGTTGTGGATTCAATCCGCAGCGCTCCAGGTCGTAACTGGCTTCGAAGCCAGTCTACGTATAAAGCAGTAGTGCGCGTCAACCTGACGCAGGGTGATGCAAGTGCTGGCTATCTCAGCCGGAAAAGATTAGGTTATTGTCACCATAAATTCTTCCGGGGCGTCCGTTCGATGCGTAACTGGTACAAACGAGTTTTTCGTACACATGTGATCACTGGAGTGGTCACAATCGCCGCAGCTTTGGCTTCTACAGTTTCTCTTTCGGCCCAGTTGGTACAGATGGTTTCGCCGAAGATCGATCCGCCTAACCAGCCATTCTCCTACTTCAGCCAGCCGTCGGATGAAATTGGCGTGATGGACGCGCCCGAGGCCACGGAGATTACTCCGGAAGGCTATCTCTACACGGGATTCGGGGAGTTGATGTTCTTTACCGGGCCGGACGATACGCCGGTCCACCAGCGGCTGCGCACGCTCGAGCGCGGATACCTTCCGATTGACCGCTATACCTGGAAGCAGGACGGCATTGCGTACGACTTCACCATGTTTGCAGCCACGCTCGATGGGACTCCGGAAGGCCAGCTTGTCGATTTTGTTCGCGTTCGGATGCATAACGAGAGATCGATTCCGACGCGGGCGCTGCTGGCGGCAGGGTTCCGGTATCAGGCGCCGTCAAATACGCCGCGCCCGATTGGGGACAATCGCTTTGTGCGGCCGGTTGCGGCAAAGCGCCTAGGAGACTATCGCCAGCCGGGAGTTTTGTTCAGCACGCAGTGGGAGTATGCATTCTCAGGCAATGCGTTCGTGCGCGACGGCAAGGCGATGTATGTGTTTCCGGAGCATCCGGCGGAGAGGTCGTTTACTCTGCGGCAGAATTACAATAGTTCTCCGAACCTCAAGCCGCGTTTGCTGGATATTTTGCCTACGACACCGGCCGGCGTGGTGCGCTACACCAAAATGCTGGCGCCCGGCGAGGACTATGTGCTGGTGTTCAAGCTGCCGGTGATTCCAGCCGCGCCGGGGACAGAGCTGACGGCGGTGGAGAATGCGTCGTTTGATTCGTATCACCAGCGAATGGTCAACTTCTGGGAGGGAATTCTTCATCGGGGCATGCGGCTGACCCTGCCCGAGGCGAAGGTGACGGATGTGTTTCGCACCAGCCTGATCTACGACCTGATTGCGCGGAACAAGATCGACGGACACTATATCCAGACGGTGAACGACCTGCACTACCACTCGTTTTACCTGCGGGATTCGTCGGACATTGTTCACTCGTATGACGTCACCGGCTATCCAGTGATTGCGCGGCAGGTGCTGGACTTCTTCGCAGACTCGCAGACGCCGGACGGCAATTTCCTTTCGCAGTCAGAGCAGTATGACGGCTGGGGCGAGACGCTTTGGGCGTATGGGCAACACTACCGGATGACCCACGACCGCGCTTTCGCCGAGAAGGTATTTCCTTCCATTGTGCGCGCTGTTGCGTGGCTGAAGAAGGCGCGCGCAGCGGATCCGCTGCATCTGATGCCGGCGTCGAATGTGCACGATAACGAGGACGTCGCGGGACACATTACCGGCTACAATTTTCTGGCGCTGGATGGGCTGCATGAAGCGATCCTGATGGCGCGGTCGCTGGGCAAGACCGAGGATGCCGCCGATTTCCAGCGGGAGTACAACGACTACCGGGCAACTTTCCTGAAGCGTCTGGACGAGGTGACGGCCAAGACCGGAGGCTACATTCCTCCGGCGCTTGATGGGCAGAAGGGCGGCCAGGACTGGGGCAATCTGCTGGGCACCTATCCGGAGCACGTGCTATCGCCGCATGATCCGCGCATTACGGCCACGCTGAAGACGACGCAGGCGAAGTACAAGGAAGGGATCATGACGTATGGAGATGGGCGCTATCTCCATCACTATCTGACCATCAAGAACACGCTGACCGAGGTGATTCGCGGAGACCAGGACCAAGCGGTGCATGAGCTGTATGCGCTGCTGCTGCATACCAGCTCCACGCAGGCGGGATTCGAGTTTGCGATCCGTCCGTGGGGAGACCGGAATTTTGAGGGGAACCTTTCGCCGCATGGATGGTTTGCGGCTGAGTATCGCACCCTGGTGCGGAACATGTTTGTGCGCGAAGACGGCCAGGACCTGCATCTGCTCTCGGTGCTATCTCCGGACTGGATTGGCGCCGGGAAGCCCATCGCTGCCGAGAATGTACCGACGGACTTCGGCAAGGTGAGCCTGAGGCTCGACCAGCCGAGCAATACTTCCGCCGTGCTGCATATTGATTCGAGGTGGGTGGATGCGCCGAAGGCGCTCGTGGTTCATCTGCCATGGTTTATGAAGGTCGAGTCGGTTTCGGCGGACGGCAAAAGCGTGCCGGTGATGGGCAGCGCGGTCACGGTGCCGCCGGGCACGCATACGGTGAGCATTGCATGGAGCCGCCGCGTGGATACTCCGGACCTAAGCTATGCCGATGCGGTTGCGGCATACAAGGCGGAGTATCTGCGGCACTACAACGAGTGGATGCACGGAAGCGCGACGGTCCCTGCTAAACCTTGATGAAAATTTTCTTGATGTAAAGAGGCCATACAACAAGCCAGCAGACCATCACGAATGCCAGAGCGTATAACAGCGCACCTATTCCGTAAGGATGGATGCGCTGGAATACGTTGTAGTAGGTCAGGCTGAAGAAGCTGCGGCCGGGGCTTACCTTGATGGCGGAAATTCCGGAAGACAGAAGCTCCGAAACCATGTAGGCGGTGATCGCATTGGCGCCGAAGACCAGCCAGTAGTAGGTCCAGCCCTTCTTCCAGTTGCGAATTTCAATGGCCCAGTAGCAGAGCGCGAGGCACAGCAGCGAGACGCCGGCGCAGAAGAGAACGAAGGAGCTGGTCCAGAGGTTTTTGTTGATCGGGAACCAGGGGTTCCAGAGCTCGCCCAGAAGAACCAGCACGATGCCTGCACCGAGCAGTCCGGCGAATTTCTGTTGCATCGTCTTTCCTGTGCGGAGCCACAGGGCTGTCAACATGCCGAGGAGCGTGGTGGCGACGGCGGGGATGTCGCTCAGCAGGCCTTCAGGGTCGCGCACGCCGCGATAGAGACGTCCCGGAAAGATATGCCGGTCGAGCCAGGCGGCAAGGTTGGCGGTCTTGTCCATGAAGGGCATGGCTTTGCCGGGAACGCCGTATCCGGGCACGGGGACAAAACGCAGCAGCGCCCAATAGCCGACCAGGCAAGTGACGACGAGAATGATTTTGCTGGCCGGTTTTTTATCCCAAAGATACAGGAAGCTGCAAATGAGGAAGCAGATGGCGATGCGCTGCAGTACGCCGTAAATGCGAAGGGTGCCGAGTGGAAAAAACGGGAAACCGTTGACCACGATACCGAGCGCAAACAATATGGCGAACCGCTTCAAATCGTGGAGTGCAATGCTCTTTTTTGAAGCGCCTCGGCGGAGACGTGACTCCGTTGAAAAGACGATGGTCATGCCCACCAGAAAGACGAATGTAGGAAACACCAGATCGGTGGGCGTCCAACCGTTCCAGACGGAGTGCGTGAGCGGATGAAATGCATATTTGCCACCATTGTTCACCAGAATCATGAATGCGATGGTGATTCCACGAAGGACGTCGAGCGATATCAGGCGGGTTGACGATACGCTCGAGGGGGTTTCCAGAGGGGCAGGTGAGACAGATTCCATTGAGCTTCCCATCTTCTTGAGTGCGAATAAACTGGAAACACTCTACTCGACTTGCCTGTACTATTCCAGAGGAATTCGGAGAGCACCGGGGGATGGGGGTGTCCGGGCTTTCCCGGTGCAAGCGTGGCGAGCGACAATTCTGCCGCACGCGAGGTGGTTTCGGTAAAGAATAAAAGCATGGCAAGCGGCAGTTTGAATGGGATGAAGGTTTTAGCGCTGGAGAGCCGTCGTGCGGTTGAGATCGCGAAATTGATTCGGACGTATGGCGGCGATCCGACGGTTGTGCCCGCCATGCGCGAGGTTCCGCTGGAGTCGAACCAGGAAGCGCTGGAGTTCGGGCGGCGACTGATCGACGGCGAGTTCGACCTGATGATTTTGACCACAGGGGTTGGCGTTCGCCGGCTTATGGATATTTTGGCGACACGCTATGACCCTGCGCAGATTGTCGAGTCGCTGCGGCGCGTGAAACTGGTCGCCCGGGGCCCGAAGTCCAGTGCCGCGCTGCGGGAGCTGGGGCTGGCGGTAGCTGTGACCGCGCCCGAGCCATCGACATGGCGCGAGTTAATTGGAGCGCTCGAAAAGACTTTTGGCGCTTCGCTGGAGGGCCTGCGCGCGGCTGTGCAGGAATATGGGACGACGAATCCCGAACTTCTGAAGGCTTTGAGCGAGCACCGTGTGGAGTGGACAAGAGTTCCTGTGTACCAGTGGGCGCTTCCGGGAGATCTGGAGCCTTTGCGCAACGCGGTCCGCTCGATTGCCGATGGAGAGATGGAGGTTGTAGTTTTCCTGACCGCGATCCAGGTCGTGCATTTGTTCCAGGTAGCGGAGATGATGAACCTCACGGAGCCATTGGGGGCCGGCCTGCAGCGGGCGGTGGTCCTTTCCATTGGGCCGAGCACGTCGGAGGAGCTTGGACGATACGGAGTGCAGCCTGACTTTGAGCCGTCGCACCCGAAGATGGGGATTTTGATGCATGAGGCGGCAGAGCGAGCAGCGAAGCTGCTTGAGCAGAAGCGCAACGCCTCGGAGATGGAGCCGGCTGCTTTGCGGGATGGCGGGTCTGGTGCAGAAGCTGTGCTTCGGACGGATTCCCGCCAACTGAGTGCGATCCGGATCATGCACGATATTGGGCGGAGAATGGCGGCTTCCGATCCTCTGCATGCCGTGCTGAGCCAGATTGTGAGCTTTATCGAGACCCTGCTCAGCTGTGACTCCTGTTTTATCTATGTGCTGGAAGACAATCAGCTGGTACTGCGTGCCTCGAAAAACCCACATCCGGATGTTGTGGACCGGCTTGGTTTGAAGGTAGGCCAGGGTATTACCGGTTGGGTGGCGGAACACCGCGAAGCGGTAGCCATCAATGCGGGCGCGCTGCGCGATCCGAGATTTCAGGCGTTCAAGGATTTGCCGGAGGACACATTCGAGGCCTTCCTTTCGGTGCCGATTCTGGCGCGCGGTGGTCTCGTGGGCGTCATCAATGTGCAGCACCGCCAGACGCATCACTACACGCCGTGGGAAATGCAGACGATCGCGACCGTGGGTTTTCTGGTGGGCGCGGAGATTGAAATGGCCCGTCTGGAGAGCGAACGCGACGCTCTGAGCGGGCAGCTTGCATCACGCAAACTGATTGAGCGCGCCAAGGGTTTGCTGCAGCGGGACCACAGCATTAGCGAAGATGAGGCTTACCGCATGATGCAAAAGGAGAGCCGGCGACGCCGCAAGAGCATGCGAGAAATATCCGAGGCGGTGCTGCTTGGGGAAGAGCTTCGCCGCGCTGCGGGGCTCAAGCAGACCTGACGTGGGCAGAGTGTCCCTTATGATTTTTCTGACCCTGATTCAACAGGACCCTTTTATACATATAGATCCAATAGGGATCTTTTATACGTATATTTTGTGCTTCAATCCTTGCACTTCAATAAGGCAGAATGGTTGGTTCGCTGTTCACCAACGATCTGAGGTGGGCTATCTGTCCAGTGGGTCATAAAGGAGTTGTTGCCAAAAAGTTGAAGCCCGAGCCTGATCCTTCATCTGTCGATGAGCGACCACCGAACGTCAGTGTGTTTGAGGACCTGATCGGTGGAAGTGCTGCGATGCAGCGCGTGTATGCGGCCATTTCCCAGGTGGCCGAAAGCCAGATCACGGTCATTGTCCGGGGCGAGAGCGGAACCGGCAAGGAGCTTGTTGCAAGAGCGATTGTTGCGCAGAGCAGCCGGCGAAACAAACCCTATATCCGGGTGAACTGCGCAGCGCTGCCGGAGAATCTGATCGAGTCAGAGCTATTCGGTCATGAGCGCGGCGCCTTTACCGGGGCAGTGGATTCGAAGCCCGGGCACTTTGAACAGGCGGACGGGGGCACGATCTTTCTGGACGAGATTGCGACTCTTACCCTGCCTCTGCAAACCAAGCTACTGCGCGTGCTGGAAGATCATCAGGTGCAGCGGCTGGGGAGCCGTCAGAGCAGGAAGATTGATTTCCGGCTCATCTGCGCCACCAACGAGCCACTGGAAGAGATGGCCCGGACGGGGAAATTTCGGGAGGACCTTTACTATCGGATCCACGTGGTGCCGATCCACCTTCCCGCGTTGCGCGAACGGACGGGCGATATTGCGCTGCTTGCTGACCATTTCCTGCGTGCTCACGCGGCAGCCAATAACGTGCAGCCCAAGCATCTGACGCCCGAAGTTCTGGCTATTCTGGAGGAACACGACTGGCCTGGCAATGTTCGTGAGCTGGAAAACCTGATGCAGCGGCTCCTGATCACGGTCAAGGGGACCAATATCCATCTGGAGCAACTGCCGACGCAGATGCTGGAGCAGAGCCTGTCAGCGCAGGATGCGATTCTATTGCCCAGGGACGGAGTGGGGTTTGACGAGCAGATTCGCCAGATGGAGATCGCGCTGCTGGAGGCTGCGATTCGCCGGGAGTCAGGGAACAAGATGGCCGCAGCACGGCTGCTGAAGCTGGATACTCAGCGGATGAAGTATTTGTGCCGGAAGTATTCGCTCTGAACAGGGCAGAGGGGTTAATTTTTAATCCTATATGGATTAAATTTTAACTCATATACCCCGATAGCTCTCCACGCCGAAGATCCACGAGATCGAACCAGAACATGCAAACCTAGGAAAACAAAGGTTCTGCTGTGTTTTTGGCGGGCCCCCCGCGAGTTTGGCACGCTGACTGCAATAGGGAAGGCGTAGCAATCATCCAACACTTCAGCGAGGAAATGAAAATGGCAATCGAGAAAAAGTCTTTGATCAGCAAGAGCACTTCCACCGCAAAGAGCAATCGTAAGGCTGCTCCGGCGACGACAACGGCCCCTTCATCGAAACTGCAAACGGCAGCGAGTTTGAGGATGGCCAAGAGGATCCAGCTTGCCAAGAAGGCGACTTTGGCGAAGATGATGTCCTAAGCTTCACCGGCGTCAAGCCCTAAACGTTGAATGCGAACCAGGAAAGCGAGGAGAAAGCCATGGCAATCCAGAAGAAGACATTGAAGACGAAGAAGTCGAGCTCAACCAGGACCAACAGGAATACCAAGTCTGCCCCGGCCCCTGCTTCGAAGCTGAAGACAGCCGTACGGCCATTAATGTAGAACCGTTTCAAACAAGGTTGGACATCATCCAACGAGTTGTTCCCCGGATTTGTGGCGAGACGACACCCGACGTCTCGCCGTTTCTTTGCCTACCAAACATAGCTGCGCACGAGATTGCGCATGGCGGCATAGATTCTCCAGGCCACGCTCCGTCTCCTATCAAGGATTGTTGCCTTGCCCACCATACCGGGTCGAAGCACTGCGGCCGGGTGGTTGAACTGTGTACGGGACACATAAAACGCAGGCAGCTCAAGCCCGATGTACTTTTGAGGCGGCAGGATTCCCTTTGGCAATTTGAATGTCTCTCCGCTGAGCGGGGCCAGCCGAACCCACGCGGGGAAAAAGGTCGAGTGTGTATCGATGGCGACCAGGTCCCCAGCATGAACCCTGTCGAGAGCCGGCGCCGGAACAAAGATCCGGATAGTTGGTGGGCGAGTGCTTGCAATGGCGATGATCTTTTCGCCCTGACCAACATTTTTTCCGACCAGCGATTCGGGTGACGCGGTCATAACCCGCGAATCATAGGGGGCGCGGATCGTAAGGAAGCGGCTTTCGCCTTCCGAGATTGCCTGTATTTGTCTTGCCTTGTTGTGAGCTGCAATTGCAGGGCCGAGCCCATGCTGGTATACCACCGAATTCTCAAGCCGGGCGGATGCCAGCGCAAGATTGTCCCTGGCGCTGGAACTGCGCGTGTCATAGGTCAGACTGTCGAGCCCGGCGAGCGGTTGACCCTTCCGGACAAGTTGTCCTTCCTGAACATAAACAGCGCGGACCGTCCCCGGAACGCCTGCCCGCAATACCTGCACATCTGAGGGTTCAACAAGGTAGTAGGCACTTTCACGCGTGTGCCATATGGGTACGAAGAGCAGAATGGCGGCTAGAGCGAAAGCAGCCATCCGAAGAGGTGTTACTTTCCACACAATGCTCTCCTTTCGGGCCTGGTAGAAGTTGGCAAGGAAGGCGCCCAGGAGGCGGATTCGCGAGCGAAAGATTACATAGGCGAGCAGTATCGCCGGTAGCAGGGCCCATTCCGCAATAAAATGCGTGAGTATGTTGAAGGCGAATCGTACGACGACAAACAGAAGCAGGTAGCTGTAGAGGCCCGAGAGGATTGCATATCCGGCAAAGAGAGCCACGCGTCTGCGCGGAACGATGGGTACCTCAACCGAAAGCCGGAAGATGTGGTGCTGCACCCAGCCGGAAAGAAAGGCGGTGGAGCGCTCTTTGAGATCAGGTATGCCAATCCACTCCGTGAAGAAGTAATAGCCGTCGAGCTTGATGAGGGGGTTGAGGTTGATGACGATGACGGCGAGGCCGGTGATGAGGATGATCTGATAGGCGAAGTCGTGAAGTGGTTCTCCAATGGGAGTGTTGAGCCATAGGACCATTGCCATGCCGCACAGCACCATCTCAATCCAGATGCCGGCGATGATAGTGGCCAGACGCTGCAGCCGCGTAGCAGATACCCATGACTCGGAGACATCCACATAGAAGCATGGGGTGAGATAGAGAAACATGAAACCCATGCTGTGGACCTCACCGCCAAAGTGCTTACAGGTGAGGCCGTGCGAGCTTTCATGCAAGAATCCGATGATGAAGAAGATGAGCCAAAAACTGGCGAGGTCGGCAAAACTTTTCTTGCTGAAGTTGTAATAGAGCGGTATGTCGTGGCTGAGAAGAGGCCATTTCAGGACAAAGATGAAGGCCTCAAAAAGAAAAAGCAGAACGACCAGCACGGTAAACCAGCGGCCGTACAGAAAGCTGCCGGCGGCATTATCCAAAAGCGTCAGGTAATGGTCCGGATCCCAGGCCGAGAAGGAGATGTGAGCCAGGTTGGCCCCAACGCTCTTATGACTGCGCCGGGAGCGCTCTGCGCGGAGCTTCTCGCTCAGAGCAATGTTTTTTTCCTGAGCAGTCCGGTACCAAAAGTTGGACTCGTCCAGGCCAGATGCCAAATCCTTTACTTCGTCGGCTGTAATGGGTGCGTACTCCGCGGAGTATTCTTCCGCGATTTCTTCGTAGCTCTTTGTGCCGTCAAAAAGCTGTACCAGCTTCCACTGGACTGGGGGGAAGCGATAGATATTGGTCGTGCTGCGCTGGTAGACGACCGTGACCTGTTCGCCATCGAGCGTGTCTTCGCGCACGATGAGGTCGGGATCGAGTAGCGGCGGAGTTTTGCGCAACACCCTGCTTTTTGGTATCTCCGGAAGCGCGGCGTCGAGTGCTTCGCTGAGGTTCATGGTTTTCCCAAATGAATCTGCATGGACATGCCGGGCTTGAGCAGCGGAGAGGGATGCGCAAGGTCGCCTTCGATCTCAATGCTGTCACTGGATGGGTCCACGACCGGGCTGACGCGGCGCACAATTGCGGCCTGATGAAGCTCGGGAAATACGGGGGTTGTAAGCTCAAGGCGCGTGCCGGGGTGGACCGCGCGAAGCTCGCTTTCGGGGATGGTAAACAGGATGTGGAGGGGCCGTTCCGCTGTGACCCAGAAGAGTACGTCGCTAGTCTTTACCTGCTGTCCAACGCGTGCGGATGCGCGGCCTACGACTCCTGGAAACGGTGCGGTGATGCGCGATTGATCCAGTTTCACGTTGAGTGCCTGGAGCTGATATTGAGCGACCGACTCATCGGCTTCGTATCTGGCTACCTCTGCAATCGTCTCCCGCAGCTTGTACCTGAAGTGCTCCCAGTCGACCTCGTCCATTACCTGCGCTGCGCGTAAAAGAGCGGCTCGATGCAGGTCCGCGGTTTCCACCTCCTGTTCGGCCTTCCACTCGCGCACTTCGGCCTTGAGCGCAGTGACTTTTGCCGCGGCAGCATCACGAGAGGCCTGGAGTTCGCTGCTGTCGAGTAAGGCCAGGACCTGTCCTTTGGCGACATGGTCGGCGAGATGGGCACGAACCTCCACGATTTGACCGTCTCGCTGCGCGGCAATATTCGCCTGCTGGTCGACGACCAGGGGGCCGGTTGTGGTGAAGGAGTCTGCTCCAATGGTTGACGCGGTGGAGGTGGTTGGCTCAGCGACTTCCGTTCGTTTTGCGGGAATGGGCGCAGTACGATCTTTCGCGGTGCTGTGAGCTGCGCTTTTGGAGGAGAGAACGGGACGTGCGTTGCAGCCAGCCAGAAAGAGAACAAGGCCGAGCGAGGTTGCAACTGCGGCGGGGGTTGCGAAATAACGAAAGACCCGTACCTGCATAAAGATTCACCAGCCGATCAAATTCCAGAAAGTCTCCCAAATCCACAACGCGGGCCGCCTTAGAAGCACGTATCCGGCGCTGTGGAAGCCGTCCCAGATTTTGGCATGCCCTACCATGCCGGCGCGCAACTCTGCATTCGGGTTATCAAGATATACGCGGGCAAAGAAGGCCCGCTCTCCATTTTGCAGATGCGCTTCGGGGCTGACAATGGCGATTTTTCCGTGCCAGGTGTGCGCGGGGAAGCTGTCAAACTTGATTGCGACCCATTGTCCGGGATGCACCAGCGGAATGTCGGCATCGTCGACGGCGACATTGACGACCACATTCGATACATCCAGCACTTTGGCGAACGATGCTCCGGCATCCAGGTGTTCTCCGGCGGCATTCTGCAGATTGGGAGTAAGAACGATGCCGTTGATGGGAGACCGGAGCTCCGCGTTTGCGAGCCGAAGCTCGGCAAAGCGGACCTGGGCCTTCAGAAGGTCGGCCTCGGCGCGATCCTGGCCTGCTTTGGGGGAGCCGGCGGCAAGATCATTTTCCAGTGCGAGGACGGCGGCCTGATATTTTGCCTGCGCTGAAGCGAGATCCGCTTTCCACTCCCAGGTATCCATGGCGCCAAGAACCTGACCTTGCCGCACGCGCTCTCCTTCGCGGGCGGTCACCGATGCGATATTGCCCTCCACTGGAGCCGCGATTGTAACTATGTGCTGCGCACCAACGGCCGCGGCGCCCCGGAACCGAAGCGGCAGCGGGACCAGGGTGAAAAAGGCGATTGCGGCGAGCACAACATAGAGCGCAAAAAAACGCCGCTGCCGTTCGCTGCGCAGCATCATCCGTTTGCGGTGCATAAGCGGTTCGAGGATCTGGATGAGCGGGACTTCGCGATAGAGCAGTGCGTTGCGGGTGGCAACCGTGGCCTGACCTGCGAGCACTTTGATCATTTCGATATGTGCCGTTTCCAGGAAGTCCGGATCGCTGCTTTCATAAATAAGCATGCCCACTCGACCCTGGTCGTCGCTGAGCGGCAAGGCGTAGATAGCGCGCATGCCGCTTTCCTCGAAATACTTTTTTAAGAACGCACGGACGGCTGGGTCCTCGTGTTCCGGCTCGTCGTTGTGCTGCCGCACCAGGAGGATTTCGTCATTCTTTGAGAGCCATGCGATGAGCTCGCGCAGGTGCTCGACGGTGACGTCACCTGCCGGAATACTCGCCATTCCGGAAATTGCCTTGAGTTGAAGCTTCCCCCGCTGGTCAATTGCAATGGCACAGCGTTCAAAGGGGAGCACCGACTGGGGACTGTTGACGATAATTTGAAGAAGGCGTTCAAGGCGGAGAGTTGAAGTGATCTCGGTGCTGACGTGCACCAGGGCTTCCAGTATCTCCAGCTTCCGCTCGCTGAGCATCAGGCTGGCGTTTTTTAACGCGCTGCTGATGGTCTCTGCCATGGTGTTGAGAAAGAACAGGTCATCATCGTCGAAGGGGCCGCCGCCAGTCTTATTCACCGCTTCGACTACGCCGACTTCGCTGCCTTCCTGAAGCAATGGAACGAGCAGGGCGGTGTAAACCTGAGCTGCTCCTCTGTCGCCGGTCGCTTGATTCCGGGTCTGGAGTCTCGGGTCCTCAGGATCCTCGATGAGGATGGGATCTCCCTCCTCCGCCATGTCCGCGACGTAGCCTTCGCCCGGCTTTTGTGTGATACCGGCTTCCACGGTTTTGTCCTGACCGGCGCTCGACATGAGCCTGAGGTCCTCCCCATCAAACATCCAGAGGTGGATTGCCTGGGCGGGGATCATGCTGATGACCTTTGCGGGAATCAGTTCAATCAGTGGATCGAGCTCAAGGGTGGCGTTCAGTGATTTCTCAAGGTCGTAGAGCTGGGTAAGCCTGTGAATGGAATTCAGGCGCTCCTGCCTCAGATCCTGCTCTGCTTCAGCGGCAGCGAGGGCAACACCGGCGAGCTTGATTAGCGGCTGCAGATCGAGGACCTGCTGCCGCGTTATTTCTTCTCCGTGGGAGAGGAGCTCAAACAAGCCGGAGACAGCGCCTTCAGTAAAAGGGAGGTAGGTGATGGAACGTATGGTTCGAGCGGAGTGTAAGTGGGCGTATTCTTCGCGCCGCAGCTTGTCGGCCTTGTAGATAAGAGGGGCTTCGTCTGCAGGGAAGATGCGCGGCTTTTCCGCAATTATTTCCTCTGCCGGGGTTACGTCTCCGGAGTATGCGATTGGAATCCAGTAGGTTTGATCGGGCTCTTTTGGGATGCTGTAGAGGATGCAGGCACTGTCTGGTACCGCGCCTACCAGTGTTTCAGCAAGAATCATCGCCCGGCTGCCCGTCTCAGTCGAGCGCAGCAGGTTGGTTGTCGCCATCAATAGACGTTCTGAACTAATACCACCCACTAGGCAGATCTCAGATGCTGGAAAAGAGCAACCGAAGCGTATATATTCTACGTCGGGTCACTCGGAAGTTACGGGCAGGCTAGCAATCAGGGCTTCCCGTGTAAAGGGAATTCTGTCCTGTAGGAACTAATGTGGATCTCGACATAAGGCAGACCGCAAATATTTGCGTTATTAAGGTCAAAGGCTCCTTGAAGTACGGAGAGCCGGTCACTGCATTCGACAATGCAGTTCTCGCGGCATTGGAGTCCGGCCATATCCAGATCATCCTTGACCTATCAGCCATGCCGGTTATTGACTCATGCGGTATTGGTTCTGTGGTAAATGCTCTGCGTAAGACTGAGGAATTGGGCGGAGATACGAAGCTGGTTTCCCCGTCATCGTTTGCACTTAAGACCTTCAAAATGGTGGGGATTCTACCGCTATTCCGGCTGTTTGCGACGGAAGCAGAGGCCGTTGAGGCCGCTCAACCAGTATAGAAAATTCAATTAGTAAATCAGTAATAGAAGTGCTGCATTTCGGTTGACTACCGTGTCGATTTGTCCTGCCGCCCGTTATTCTCAGCCATTTTGAGGTTTGGGGCAGAGTGTTTTGCCTGCTCTCTCGGTCAAGCATTGCATTGCAGGCAGTGAACGGAGCGGGCTCCGTAATTTTGGCTCATGCCAAACTCCTTTGCTGGCGCAAAACCTGGTTGGCGTTCCACCTGCTGCGGGAATGATCCTGTGCAGGCCTGCTTTCCTGTTCCCGCCCTATCCGCTCCTAAGGAGTCACAATGGAGACAGCGGCCTGATCGGGGCAGAGCGGGATCGGGGGCAGTGCGGAAACGGTACATGGAATCTCAAGGCGCTACCGGCAAGAGCTGAGCTGCGCGATGAGGAGCCCAAATACTGGAGGGTGGATGATCTTCAGAAATCGACAGCAAGCCGGGCAAATGCTGGCACAGGAACTATCCGACCTTGCCAACGTGGAGGGTGTGCTTGTGCTTGGGGTGCCGCGCGGAGGTGTTCCAGTCGCGTTTGAGATAGCGCAGCATTTATACGCGCCCCTGGATGTATTTCTTTCCAGAAAGTTAGGGGTTCCAGGGCAGGAAGAGCTGGCTTTTGGCGCGATTGCTGCCAGCGGAAGCCGGTATATCAACGAAGAGATTGTTGCGGCCACGGGTTTGAAGCCGGAGGAGATCGAGAAGGTGACGCGCGCGACGGAGAGAAAGCTGCAGGAGCGTGCACGAATCTATCGTGAAGGCCGCCCTCCGGTTCATGTTGAGGGGCGAACGGTGATTCTGGTAGACGATGGTGTCGCGACGGGAGCCAGCATGTACGCGGCCATCGAGGCGCTGCAGGAAATGAAGCCAAAACATCTGGTGGTTGCAGTTCCGGTGGCTTCCACGGCGGCGTGCAACCGTCTACGGCTGCATGTGGACCGTCTTGTGGTGCTGCATGCTCCGGAAGACTTTTATGCTGTCGGGCAGTTTTATGATGATTTCTCGCAGGTCTCTGACGGTGAGGTCATTGATTTGCTGCGTCGAGCAGACCGGCCAGGTCCGGATAAGCCGAGCTAGATGGCCTGCGCATTGGAGCGCGCATTCTGAATCCGAGCTACGCAGCGGCTGGCGCCTGACTGTCCACGTGGCGTCTGGAGAACAGCGTGAACACCGGACATCTCGATTTGCTGATCACATCGAAAGCGGTTCCGTAGTTTTGGGCGTGGTCCGCTTGCTCGGGGCTGTGGACCCCCATCACGATGAAGTCGACATGCCTCTCAATGGCGAGGGCGGCGATGGCAGCCGCGGGGTTTCCACTACGGAGTATGCATTCCTTGTTGACTTGATTGTTCGGTATCTCGCGGGCGAGCGCGTTCAGGGCGTCCTGGTCTGCATCGCTTTGGGCGTTGTCTGCGATGTGCAAAAGAAGCAAGTCGCCGTTCAGGTGCGCGGCAAGACATTGCGCATAGGGCAGGGCGGAATGCGATGTCCAGGAGAAGTCGGTCGGGAAGAGAACACTGTGCTTGTACGTGCTCTTATACGCATTGGAGCGCGAACCCTTACCAACGGTGAGTACCGGGCATGGAAGAGTGCGCAGGAGAAGTTCTGCAATTGACCCCAGCTTCCCATCGGACCTGCCGCTCTTGCCGTAGGTTCCGACTACCAGCAGATCAATCTCGCGTTCCCGCACCAACTCCAGAACGACATTCCGGATATCTCCGGATCGAGCGAGGGTGGTGCAGGCAATGCCTTCGTGCGAAAGAGACGAAGCGATTTGTTGCAATTCAGCTTCGGCTATATCGAGCTTGTCGCTGAGGCGGGGTGCGGATTGCACGGCGCCTGGTGACGTTCCCTGGTCAACCACATGCAGGAGGAAGACTTTCGCGCTGAAAGTTTTTGCGAGTTGTTTTGCATAGTTCAGCGCGCCGTAGGAGCCGCTGGAAAAATCCGTGGCTACCAGAATCCTCTTCATCGTAAATTCCCGATACTCTTGCATGGCGAACCCCTCCTTGTTGGACGTCGGCTGGCGGAGCGGTTCCTTGTTTCCCGGTCTGCTGCACTACCAGGACGACGGATGACTCCGCTTTTCACAGCCGCAAGTTAGGATGTCGAATTTCCGGAGTTGGTCGACCGTAAGGGGCAAATTACGCGGAAGAATTGGCGTGAACTTCTGCGTAAATCGAGGCGCTATTTCCGGTGGTCACGTTCACGCATCTGTTGCGTACGAAAACGATGCCGGGAAACAGGCATGAGAATGGGAGTTTGCCGCAGCGATGGCATCACAGACAAAAGGCCGCGTACGTGGTGTACGAAGCAGGTTTGTCAGGAGAGTCCGTATCGTGTAGAAATTGCTGGTGGACCTGGTCGGGATCGAACCGACGACCTCTTCCATGCCATGGAAGCGCGCTCCCAGCTGCGCCACAGGCCCACGTGGAACGGACTCACTTCATTGTCCTTTACGGGGTCTGATTCGTCAAACCAGATGGGTATCTGGCAACTTAGCATCAAGATAAGGCATCGTCCCTAAGCACAATGCGGCAAAAATATGGAATCTCCCTCGTGGCGCTCACGCTGGTCGTTTTTCCGGCGGCTTTGATGGCGCAAGATCAGGCGCCTGGAATGGCACAACCGGCGAACAACCCGCCAACCATGGTTTCTCCTTCGACCGATCTGCGGCCGGCACTTTCACAGGTTCAGGAAACCACGGCAAATCTGGACATACGGCGCTGGAAAACGTCGCGCGGGATACGCGGACAGGCGCAGGCGGATGTTGACTCGATTCAGCACGATCTGACGCAAACGCTGCCTGGACTTCTGGTTCCGGCCGATGCAGTACCGGAGTCCGTTCCTTCGTCGTTTACCGTTTACCGCAATATAGACGCGCTGTATGACGTGCTGCTGCGTGTGTCTGAAGTTGCGGATTTCGCAGCCCCGCGCGACGAGGCTGAGGCGATTGCTGCTTCCCTGCAAGAGTTGCAGGCGGCAAGGTCGCGGCTGGGCGATGCGATTCTGCGGGTTTCGCAACATCACGAAGCGCAGATGAAGGAATTCAAGGTCGCAATCCGGGCGGCCAGGGTGGCTGCAGCCAAACCGCCGCATGAAACGGTTATTACCGACGGTCCTGTCCGGTCGTCGAGGAGAAGGAAACACAAGGGGAAAAGAGAGATTCACCCCAGGCGCGAGCAGAAGCCCGATGCGGGAACACCCAAAGGCGCGATGCGGTAGTGCGGGGGCGGTCGACGGATTGCGGATTGCCGCTTAATGGAACACTTTCTGTGCAAAGAGGGAACCTTTGGTGGTTGGGTTGGTGTCTAAAAGTGTAAGAGTGAGCGAGACATTCAGCCGCCGGCGGCAGCTGTAGCGCTTACTCGCAGTTTGGCTTTGCTTCCTGTTACTGTAAGAGGAGCTTCTTCGATGCAAGCGGGAATGGCATTGGGCAATCTGGCAAGCGTTATCGATTTACATCCTGAAGAGTCTGCGGTGATTGCGCAATTGAAGGCAGGCTCAGAGGAGGCGTTTGCATGGTTGATTGCGACCTATCACCAGCCGATCTACAGCCTGATTGCGCGGACCATCCCCACTGGTTCCGATCCTGCCGATGTTACCCAGGAAGTATTTGTAAAGATCTATCGCGGCATCTCTGGTTTTCACGGTGAGGCGAGTCTGCGCACGTGGATCTACCGGATCGCGCTGCATGAGGCTTTAAACCAGCGGCGCTGGTGGTCTCGCCATCGCCGGCAGGAACTGACCATCGAAACGGAAGTGGGGAGCTCCAGCGACGGGCAGGCACTGTGCCTGCGGGACACGCTTGCCGACGAACAAAAATCACCCTTTGAGCAAGCGGTTCTGAACGAGATGCATGCGCGTGTGGAAGCTGCGCTTTGCGAAATTCCTGAAGCATTCCGCGCGGTTATTGTTCTGCGCGATCTCGAAGGGTTTACCTACGAAGAGGTTGCCGAAATTCTGAATGTGAACCTGGGTACCGTGAAGTCGCGATTGATGCGCGGGCGGGCCTATTTGAAAGCGCAGTTAGCCCCTTACGCCGAAAAGGCGCGCAAAAAGGCTGTGGGCGCAGAGCGTTCCAGGCTGGTAGCGGAGGAGGCGTGATGGAGTATTGCCAGTCAATACGCGAACGGTTTTCTGCCTATCTTGATGGCGCACTCACAGGCGTTGTAATGCAGGAGATGGCGGCCCATCTTGAATCGTGCCAGGAATGCGCACGTGAATTTACCGGATGGCGCGCGATGCAAGTGGCGTTGAGCAGACTTGGACCGGCCAAGGCGCCTGCCGATCTTGCGCTGCGGATACGGGTTGCGCTCTCGCAGGAAAGGGCGCGTACTCCCCGGCGGAGTATCGCCCGGCTTCATTTGCAATGGCAAAATACGGTAGCTCCCTTCCTGTTGCGGGCTTCGGCGGGATTTGCGTCTGCAGTGGTGCTGCTTGGAACGGCAGCCATGCTGGTTGGGGCTTTTGCCTCACCGCAGCCGGTAGAGGCTGGCGCAGCCTCAGATAATGCGGCGACCAGCCCCCATCTTCTGTACTCCATGGCATCGGCCACCTCGCCGGTTGCAGCCCGGATACAACCGGTAAGCTTGCGCGAGAGGAGGATGCACGGAGCCGCGCAGGCACGTGCGATCCAAAATGCGAACTCGGTGGTAGTCGAGGCTTATGTGAATCGCGCCGGGTGGGTGTATGACTATCGGATCATTTCCGGACCCGATACGCAGGTATCACGTGCGCAGATTGAGAATCTGCTGCTGTTCAGTGTGTTTGAGCCGGCGCACGCGTTTGGCGAACCGGTACGCGGGGTCGCGGTGCTGTCCTTCGCGGGAATTTCCGTGCAGGGATAGGGCCTGGGTTCAGCTCAACCCTGAGCGTCCTTGTATTCCTCGTACCATGCCATCTGGATTGCTTCCAGCCTTGACTCGTTCGATTTTGCCGGGTCGTCGCTGAAGCCTTCAAGCTCGGTAACTCGCTTGTGCAGATCGGTAAAACGGACGGTGAGCGGATCAATGTCCGGGAACTTTTCCTGCAGCTGAATCCCGATTTCTTCTGCGTCGTTCCAGGTGATTTCCTGAGGCATATGCGGAGTTACTCCTTGTCCTGGGCGAGCGCGAGCGGCTTGCCTTCCGAAACGTAGTTGCGGTTCCAGTTGGGGATTTCGACGACGTATGCTCCCGGGCCGGTGATGACGGCCTGGCAACCGAGGCGCGAGTTAAGCTCAAGGCCCGGCGCCATGTCGAGCCGGTCCAGCTCTTCCTCGTCCGCTTCGCTGATCTTTGCGGCTCCGTCCTTCACCAGGATGTGACAGGTGGTGCAGGCACAGACTCCTCCGCAGGCGTGGTCGAGGAAGATATTGAAGTTCTCGGCCACGTCGAGGAACGACATGGGCTTGCCGTGGTGATCGTAAGGCATGGCGCCGAATTCAAATTCGACGGTGCGGCCTTCGGGGAGAAAGGTGACGCGCACCATGTTGGGCGCCGGCGGCTTGCTAAGATCGATTTCCTGATTCTGATGGTTCTTCTGGTCTGTCATGGTGACTCTCAATCGTTTCTGTTCAAAAGCTTACTCGATTTCCGCTGGAGCGAAGGGATGGGGCGCAGTCGGGGCCTCGCCCAGTTTTTCGGCGGCTGACTCCATTGTCTGCCCGCCCAGTGCGGTCGTCACCGCGGAATCCATCATCAACTCAGCAAAGCGGTGCGTAGCTTTATCCAGCGCTTCGGTTCCGGCGCGAAGGCTGGGCAGGTCATCGCTTTCCTTGAGGACGCGGAGTTCTTCTGACACCGCGGCGATCTGCTGTTTTTCCTCCTCGGTCAGTTTTGACCACGCGGCGTGGCTGGACGCCTTCTCGACCGCGGCCAGAATCGTGCCGGCCTCGTTGCGGGCCTCAATAAGCTGGCGCTGACGGAAGTCCTCTTCGGCGTTGTCGAAGGAGTCGAGGATCATGGTTTCGACCTGCTCGTCGGTGAGACCATAGGTCGGCTTGACCTCGATCTCAGCTTCCTTGCCGCTGCGCTGTTCGCGGGCGGAGACGTGCAGGATTCCGTTCGCGTCGATGAGGAATTTGACCTCGATGCGCGGTAGTCCAGCGGACATGGGCGGGATGCTCTTGAGGTCAAAGCGGGCCAGTGAGCGGCAGTCCCTGGCCAACTCGCGCTCGCCTTGCAGCACGTGAATGGCGACGTTGGCCTGGCCATCGACGCCGGTGGTGAAATGCTCCGTGGCCGATGCGGGGATGGTGGAGTTGCGCTGGATGATCCTGGCGACGACTCCGCCGAGGGCCTCAATGCCCAGCGAAAGCGGGGTGACGTCGAGCAGCAGCATGTCTTCGGTGGCCTTCGAGCCGCCTTCAAGAATATGCGCCTGCACGGCTGCGCCGAGCGCGACGACTTCATCCGGGTTCAGCTCGACATGCGGTTTTTTGCCGCGCGCGCTGAGGTGAAAGACTTCGTCGGTCAGGCTGCGGACCCGCGGTATGCGCGTGGAGCCACCGACCAGGACGACCTCGTCGATCATCTCGGGCGTGATGCCCGCATCCTTCAGAGCCTGTTTGCAGGGGCCGATGGTGCGATCGAGAACCGGCTGGATAATCTGCTCGAGCTGTGCGCGCGATATCGCACGGTTGTAAGGCTGGCCGCCGGGTAGCTGGACGCTGATACGGGTTGTCTCGGCGCTGGAGAGCGCGATCTTTGCCTCGATTACGGCTTTGCGGATGGCCTGCACGGCTTCGGCGTTTCCGCTGAGGTCGAGGTCCATTTCGCCTTGGATGTCGTCGAGCGCGATGGCGATCAGGAGGTTGTCGATGTCGTCGCCGCCGAGGTGGGTGTCGCCGTTGGTGGCGATGACCTCGAAGATGCCTTCCTGCAGCTTGAGGATGGAGATGTCGAAGGTGCCTCCGCCGAGGTCGTAGACGGCGACGATGCCTTCTTTTTGGCGGTCGAGGCCGTAGGCCAGCGCGGCGGCGGTGGGCTCGTTCACCAGGCGCAGAACTTCAAGTCCGGCCATGCGGCCTGCGTCCTTGGTGGCCTGGCGTTGCGCGTCGTTGAAGTAGGCCGGGACGGTGACCACTGCCCTGGTGACCGGCGCGCCAAAGTAGCGCTCAGCGTTTTTCTTCAGCTGGCGCAGCACGTAGGCAGAGATTTCCGGCGGTGTGAATTCCTGGTCGCCGAGCTTGAGGCGGATGACTTCGCCGGGCTGGATATCGTCTGCCAGGTGAAAGGGAAAGAGCTTGAGCTCGTCCTGGATGTCCTCGACGCCACGGCCCATGAGCCGCTTGGCGGAGTAAATGACGCGGTCCGGCGCGGTGGCCAGGTACTTGCCTGCCGCGTTGCCCACGATGACCTGCTTGGGCGTGGGGATGGCGACTACGGAGGGGACGAGGTTGCTGCCGTCTTCTCCGGGGATGACGACAGGGTGGTCGCCCTGCATGAAGGCCACGAGCGAGTTGGTGGTTCCGAGATCGATTCCGACGATGCGGGCTTCAGCCATGCTTATTCCTGTGAATTCCCGGGCTGCGAGCGTCGCGGCCCATATGTTGGTTTCTCTTTGGATGGGTGCGTTTAACCTTCGAGTGCGTCGTTGACGTCGCGAACGAGGTTGCGGAGATACCGGCGGCGGTCAAGGAGCGCAACCATCTCATGTTTAATTTTAGCCACCTCAGGTCCAGACACTTCCGCCGTCTGTTCTGAGGAGCCTACGTCGAGTGCAGCATCCCATCTGGCCCACTGCTCCTCTAAATTGGAGTCAACTGCGGCAAGTTGGGATTCAAAGGTAGCGCGGGCTTTTTCCAGATCGGTGCGCAGCTGCGGATCGTCCTCGCCCATCTTGCGGTTCATGCGCATTTCTTCCAGTTGCATGTTCAGCTCGAAGACCTCTTCGAGAAGGTCAGCGGGGACGCGGGATTCCTTCGAGGTACCGTCGTCGCTTTTGCCGGCTTCGAGCACGATGCCTTCCAGCCGGAGCAGGTGTTCGGTGCGGCTGACGGGATTCTTGAGGGTGCGGTAGGCGTCGTTGAGCAGCGAGGTCTGGTCGAGGCTCCACTGCTGCTCCTCGGGCGGCTTGGTGGCGTAGAGGTCCGGGTGGTACTGGCGGCTGAGGCGGTAGAAGCTGCGTTCAAGCTGGGGCAGATCGATGCGGAGCCTGCGCGGCAGGCCGAAGACGGCGAAGTAGTCGGCCTGGGCTGCAGGTTGGGAGCCGGGTTGTGTCTGGGTAGTAGTCATCGCCTGAGTTCTATGCCATCTAAAATGTACTTCATAGAAACGATGTGACTTAGCTTAATTACGACTAAATCAGTCCTCTTCCAGTATACCCCTTACTCGGGAAAAGTGAACGGGCAGATGGAGGTGGAGGTGGCAAAGGTCGAATTTCCTCGCCGCAGGTGATTGGGGGATGCGACAGAACTATTGCGGGAGGACTAGAATTCGGCGGTTGCGGGGGACTGGCTTGTGCGCGTTCTCTGCCGCTGAAAAGGAGAAATGTTATGGCGACAATTACTGCCCTTCGGCCGGGGAGCTATGGCTTCCCTGTTTCGATTCGCAAGCAGTACCAGAACTACATTGGCGGGGAGTGGGTGAAGCCCGCCTCAGGGCAATATTTTGAGAATGTGACTCCGGTGACGGGGCAGGTGCTGTGTGAGATTCCGCGCTCGAATGCGGACGACGTGAACCGCGCACTGGACGCCGCGCATGCGGCCAAGACAGCGTGGGGCAAAACCTCGACCACGGAGCGCGGGCACATTCTGGAGCGCATTGCCCAGCGCATGGAAGACAACCTTGAAATGCTGGCCACGGTGGAGACGTGGGACAACGGCAAGCCGATCCGCGAGACGATGGCCGCCGACCTGCCGCTGGCGATCGACCACTTCCGCTACTTCGGCGCGGTGATTCGGGCGCAGGAGGGCGGGATTTCTGAAATTGACGAGACCACCGTTGCCTACCACTTCCACGAGCCGCTGGGTGTGGTGGGGCTGATTATTCCGTGGAACTTTCCGCTGCTGATGGCGACGTGGAAGCTGGCTCCGGCGCTGGTGGCGGGCAACACCGTGGTGCTGAAACCGGCGGAGCAGACGCCGCTTTCGATTCTGGTGTGGGCGGAGCTGGTGGCGGACCTTCTGCCTCCCGGCGTGCTGAACATTGTGAACGGATTTGGGCTGGAGGCGGGCAAGCCGCTGGCGTCAAGCTCGCGCATTCAGAAGGTTGCATTCACGGGCGAGACCACCACGGGCCGGCTGATCATGCAGTACGCCTCGCAGAACATCATTCCGGTCACGCTGGAGCTGGGCGGCAAGTCGCCCAACATCTTCTTTGAAGACGTGATGGCGAAGGACGATGCGTTCTTTGACAAGACCCTCGAAGGCTTTACGATGTTCGCGCTGAACCAGGGCGAGGTCTGCACCTGCCCCTCGCGCGCCCTGATTCAGGAGTCGATCTATGACCGGTTCATGGAGAGGGCGCTGAAGCGGGTGAAGGCCATCAAGCAAGGCAATCCGCTGGACAAGACGACCATGATCGGCGCGCAGGCCTCGACCGAGCAGATGGAGAAGATCCTTTCCTATCTCGACATCGGCAAGCAGGAGAAGGCGGAGGTGCTGACGGGCGGCAAGCGGGCCAAGCTCGATGGCGACCTGGCAGAGGGCTTCTACATCGAGCCGACGGTCTTCAAGGGCAACAACAAAATGCGCATCTTCCAGGAGGAGATCTTCGGGCCGGTGGTGTCGGTGACAACCTTCAAGAATGATGATGAAGCGCTGGAGATTGCCAACGACACGCTCTACGGGCTGGGCGCGGGCGTGTGGACGCGGGACATGAATCGCGCATACCACTTTGGCCGCGGCATCCAGGCCGGGCGCGTGTGGACGAACTGCTACCACCTGTATCCGGCGCACGCGGCGTTCGGCGGCTACAAGCAGTCGGGCGTGGGCCGCGAAAACCACAAGATGATGCTGGAGCACTACCAGCAGACGAAGAACATGCTGGTCAGCTACAACCCGAACGCGATGGGTTTCTTTTAATGGCCCAGGCCACACAGAAGATCGTGCCTGAGCAGGTAACCCGCACAGCAGCCGCTGAGGACTTGATGGACAAGTTGACCACGAAATACGGTCCGCTCATGTTCCACCAGTCGGGCGGCTGCTGTGACGGCAGCTCGCCCATGTGCTATCCGCGCGGAGAATTCATGGTGGGCGACAGCGACGTGCTGCTGGGCACGCTTGGGGACACTCCGTTTTATATGAGCAAAAGCCAGTTCGAGTACTGGAAGCACACGCAGCTGATTCTGGACGTGGTGCCGGGGCGCGGCGGCATGTTTTCGCTGGAAGGCCCGGAGGGGGTTCGGTTTCTGATCCGGTCGCGGGTGTTTACGGATGAGGAGATCGGTGCGCTGCGCGAGGCGGGGAGGATTTAGCAAGGTAGGATTGAGCTGATCTGGGATCGGAGCCTGTCTGTGGTCGGAAAGTGGAAGCGAATCCTCTACTCAATCATCAGCGCTATTGCCTCGATATTCATATTTGGAATTGCTATTGCAATTGAGTCCCTGATAACCCACGGGGCCGATCCGAGTGGCACATTCCTGCTAACCTGCCTCGCAACGAGTTACTTGGGTATTCCATGCTGGATTCTCGCCTTACCAATCGTTCTCTGGATCACAAATATTGAGGGATGGAGATTTTGGGGAGTCTTCGCTCTCGGAGCGAGCTTGGGACCGCTTGTCATATTGGGTATTGCATCATATTCAGCAATCTCCTCACCCACTTTTGCCGGCTTTGCTCAAGGCAGCGGAATTTTTATCTGGATGGCTTTGGGCGTCTCAAGCCTCGCGACCCTGCTCTATCTTCTACTTCTTCGAAGAGGGATTTCCCGATTATCATGCCTTCAACGGTCTTCGTGAGCCATGATATATCCGCAGAATTCTTACCTTGTCCCCGATCACGATGAAAAGAATCCTGTGCGAATGGTAGATGAGATGGCGCACTCCAGGCCCAAAATCCGTCCGCTCCCGAATGATCGGGCACCGGCGAGGCATGAGCTCCAGCGAGAATAACGCTTCCATCAGGCCGTTTCACCAATGAACCGCGTATTCAAGCTCCTGTTGCTCCCGCTGCAGGAATCGGAAATACTCTTCTGCGTCGGACAACGCCGTGTCAGTGATCTCTACGAGGTATTCCAAGCTTCGTACCCAGGTCCTTCAGAGCTTTCCGCGCAGGCTGCACCCTTCCAGCCTTCACATCTTCCAGACCTATCCGAATGGCGGCGACAACCTCAAGCTCTTCGAGTCGGTCGAGCAAACTCTGGTAACTGGCGGCGTCCTGAACGACAAGCTCGGCGCGTCCATTGACGGTGAGGACCAGCGGCGTGCCGGTCTTCTTGAGTTTGCCGACGTACTGCTTGGCGTTACGTTGAAAATCAGTAACGGAGCGGACTTCGCGCAGATCGATCATAGGCACCTCAACATGAAAAAAGCATAGCATACACATTGAATTCACTGCTTTCCAAATGGGCGTGCTCGACCCGCCGCTTGCTATCCTTCCCACATGCCCGACGCGCTCGAAACTCCGCGTCTACTCCTGCGGCCGCTGCGGCTTGAAGACGCGGCGCGGGCGCAGGTGCTGTTTCCACATTGGGAGATTGTGAAGTTTCTGAACACGATTGTGCCGTGGCCGTTTCCCGAAAACGGCGCGCTGACCTATTACCGCGATGTCGCGCTTCCGGCCATGGATCGCGGCGAGCAGTGGCACTGGACGCTGCGGCTCAAGGACTCTCCGGAGCTGATGATTGGCGCGATCGGTCTGATGAAGAAGGCCGAAGACCATCGAGGCTTCTGGCTGGGGCTGGAGTGGCAGGGGCGCGGGCTGATGACGGAGGCCGTGGTGGCGGTGACGGACTACTGGTTCGATGTGCTCGGATTCGATGTGCTGCGCGCGTCGAAGGCGGTGGGGAATACGGCGTCGCGGCGCATCTCGGAAAAGACCGGCATGCGGCTGGTGTGGACTGGCGTGCGCAAATATGTGTCCGGGCAACTGCCCAGCGAGACGTGGGAGATCACGGCGGCGGAGTGGCGCGCGTGGCGGAGGCAATTTACAGAGTTTTAAAGAGCCTTCATCCGGGATGCCGTATCGGCAGAGGGTATAAAGGACTTGGCGGCGCAATCCGAAATGTGCAAATGAATTCGACAAACAAAATGGATTGCGGCGAAGGGAGATGAAATTGAAGATTTTCGGCGTTCGGGCATTGCGAGGGACTCGCAGACTCAAATTGATATTGGTTCCTATGCTGTGCCTCATGGTCTTCTCAGCGAGCGCAAATGCCGCAACGAAGAAGAAAGACAGTGCCGAATCCCGGCAGGAATTCCTCACCAATCTTCGCGCACATGTTCACCACGTCTTTGTGATCTATCAGGAGAACCGATCGTTCGATTCCTACTTCGGATCGTTTCCGGGGGCCGACAATCTGGCGACGGCAGAGGCGCGGGCGCACGGGTTTCGCCAGTGGGACGCGATTGGAAAGACATGGGTCACGCCTTTTCTGCTGAAGGCGGCGGACACCGAGGACGCGGACCACTCGCGTGAGGCGCTGCTGGCGAAGACCGACCATGGGAAGATGGATGACTTTGTGGGCTATGAAGAGAAGCGGCTTGTCTCGACAGGCGCGGCGAGCCCGCAACTGGCGCGGCAGATGGGCATGCTTACCATGGCGCACGAGGACTGCCACACGGTTCCCTTCCTGTGGATGTATGCGCACCGGTTCGCGCTCTACGACCATATCTTTCAGGCGATGTACGGTCCTTCGACGCCGGGGAACATCGACCTGATCGCCGGACAGACCGGGCAGACGCAGGCGGCGCGGCATCCGAATGAGGCATTTCGCTCGACCCATGGGACGGGCGAGCCAGTGGTGAACGATGCAAATCCAGCGTATGGGCCGTATGCGTATCCGTACCAGGCGAAGGGGCCGCATCAACTGGACCAGACGTATGCGACGTTGATGCTGACGCTGAGCGGCAGCAATGCAAAGAAGGTGAAGGTGGACACGGATGACATCAAGGGCGACATTAATGAGCTGGTGATGCTGAACCGCCGTGCGGTGCCGTGGGCGTGGTACCAGGAGGGCTTCGGGAACGGCGAGGGCGACGATCATCCGGCGTATATTCCGCACCATAATTCGCCGCAGTATTTCGGATACATCCGGCAGAACCCCTCGATGTGGAGCGGTGAGCACGATCTGCTGGATTTCTTCGGCATGATGAAGCATGACGCGCTGCCGGCGAAGAGCGTGGTGTTCATCAAGGGTGGACGGCTGAATCCGTTTGGGTGGAAGCCGGCGGATCGAAGGGCGGCGGAGATTCTGGGGGATGACGATCACCCGGGCTACTCGGACTCGCAACTGTCGGAGTCGCTGGTGGCGAAGGTGGTGGACACGGTTGCGCGGAGTCCGTACTGGAAGGATTCGGCGATTATCGTTCTGTGGGATGACTCGGAGGGTTTTTATGATCACGTGCCTCCGCCGCAGTTTGAGCAGTGCCCGGACAAACATCCTTGCGGCGACGGGCCGAGGGTGCCGCTGATTTTAATTTCGCCGTATGCGAAGTCGGAGGCGATTGTGAAGGACCCCGGCGATCACGTCTCGTTTGCGAAGTTTCTTGACGTGCTGTTCCAACTGCCGGCGATGGCCTCGCTGCCGGACGAGAAGCCCTACATGCCGGAGGGCCCGAGAGATGAGAATCCACGCCTGACCGACCTGCTGGGTGGATTTGACGCCGCGCGGCTGGAGGGAAGAAGAGCGCCGATTCCGGCTTGGCGGGCGGAGATTCCGGACTCGATTGTGAATCACTTTCCGCCGGCGATGACGTGCCGGCAGACAGGCGCGATGCCGGTCGTGATTCCGGGCGCATTGCTGATGCCACCCAAGGACTTCACCAACCCGCTGCCATAAAGTGGGCGCAGGTGTGCGCCTGCTGCAAGGCCGCGTCCGGCAGCGGCTATGCCGAGAAGGACGAGCCGCAGCCGCAGGACTTGGTGGAGTGGGGATTGATGAAGTTGAAGCCCTGGCGCATGAGGGTTTCCTCGTAGTCGAGGACCATGCCGTGCAGGTAGATGAAGGACTTGGGGTCGACGAAGATGCGAACGTCGTCGAAGTTGAAGACGCGGTCGCGCTCGCGGGGCTGGGTGTCAAAGCGGATGTTGTAGGAAAGTCCCGAGCAGCCGCCGCCCTGGATGCCGAGGCGCAGGCCGCCTTCGGTGGGCGAGATGCCCTCCTTGGCCATGGCGATGCGAATGCGCTTGACGGCGCGGTCCGTCACCTCGATTCCCTTTTGCGCGGGAGCCTGGCTTTCGGCGTTGAGAACGTTGAGCTGATCGGTGGACATCGTTTATACACTTCCTGCCCAGGCCTCCTTGGCGAGACCTGGGGCACTGATTGCGTGGTTCGATTAGCGCGCGGCTACGGTTTGCTCTACTGCCGCGCCTTCGCTGACGCCGTTCTTCTTCTTCCAGTCGCCGATGGCGGCGCGGATCGCATCTTCTGCGAGCACGGAGCAGTGGATCTTGACTGGCGGGAGCGAAAGCTCCTTGACGATGTCGGTGTTCTGGATCTGCATCGCCTCTTCGATCGTCTTGCCCTTGACCCACTCGGTGGCGAGTGAGGACGAGGCGATGGCCGAGCCGCAGCCAAAGGTCTTGAACTTGGCTTCCTCGATGACCTGGGTCTCGGGGTTGACCTTGATCTGCAGGCGCATGACGTCGCCGCACTCAGGCGCGCCGACGAGGCCGGTGCCGACTTCAGAGCTGGCCTTGTCGAGCTGGCCGACGTTCCGCGGATTGTTGTAGTGGTCGATGACCTTGTCGCTGTATGCCATTTGTATCTCCTGTATAAACCAAAATTCTGTTCAAACTTTTTAGTGCGCTGCCCATTCGATCTTGGTGAGGTCGATGCCTTCCTTGACCATTTCGTAAAGTGGGCTGAGCTCGCGGAGCTTCTGTACGACATCGATAATCTTGTCGGAAACGTAGTCCACTTCGGCCTTGGTGTTGAAGCGGCCCAGTCCGAAGCGGATGGAGCTGTGGGCAACATCGTCGCCGAGTCCGAGGGCCTTCAATACATACGACGGTTCCAGTGTGGCCGAGGTGCAGGCGGAACCGCTGGAAACCGCAATGTCGTTGATGCCCATCAGCAGCGACTCGCCCTCAACATAGACAAAGCTCATGTTGAGGTTGCCGGGAAGGTGGTGCTCCATATTGCCGTTGACGTGGACGTAGTCGAGCGCTTTCTCGAGCTTGTTGCGGAGGTAGTCGCGCAGCTCAATTTCGCGCTTTGCTTCGGCTTCCATCTCCTCGCCGGCGATCTCGCAGGCCTTGCCCAGGCCCACGATGCCGGGAACGTTGAGTGTGCCGGAACGCATGCCGCGCTCATGTCCTCCGCCGTTGGTCTGTTCAGCGATCTGCACGCGCGGGTTGCGGCGGCGAACGTAAAGAGCGCCGACGCCCTTGGGGCCATAAATTTTGTGTGCAGAGAGCGAGAGAGCGTCGATCTGCATGGCGTTCACGTCGATGGGAATCTTGCCCACCGCCTGGACGGCATCGGTATGGAAAAGTACGCCTTTCTCGTGACAAAGCTTGCCGATTTCGGCGACCGGCTGGACAACACCGATCTCATTGTTGGCGGCCATGATGGAGACCAGAATGGTCTTGTCATCGATGGCTTGCTTGAGGTCCTCGATGTCGATAAGGCCGTCAGCCTTTACGGGCAGATAGGTGACGCGGTAGCCGGACTTTTCCAGGCGCTTGCAGGTGTCGAGCACCGCCTTGTGCTCCGTAACCTGGGTGATGATGTGGTTGCCGCGCTCGCGATACATCTCGGCAATGCCCTTGATGGCGAGGTTGTTGGACTCGGTGGCGCCGGATGTGAAAATGATCTCCTTGGCGGTGGCGCCGATGAGTTTGGCGATCTGCGCGCGGGCTTTATCGACGGCGGCTTCCGCTTCCCATCCGAAGGAGTGGTTGCGGCTGGCGGCGTTGCCGAAGATCTTGGTCATATAGGGCATCATGGCCTCGAGCACACGCGGATCCAGCGGCGTGGTCGCGTGGTTGTCCATGTAGATCGGCAGCTGCACGCCTGCCGGTACGGGAATGGTTCCGAAATCTGTCGTAGTGCTCATTCTGCTTTTCGCTCCTGCTGCGTCTTCCTGCTCAAACTTGCCTGTCGTCAGGCGTTGTGAATTTTGTCCTGTATCTGGTCTTGAATGGTGACCAGGTCCTGAATATTGCTACTGTGCCTTACGTGGGCGGGATCGGCTTCAACCAGGTCGGAGATCCGAATTTTCTTGAGTACCTCGGAGATGCTGTCGTTCACGCGAGCCAGCGGTTCCTTGATGGTGCAACTACTGGTAAGGTCGCAGGTCCCGCTCTCGGTGGCACAGGATGTGATGAATAACGGTCCATCGATAATACGGATGACCTCAAACGCCGTAATGCTCTCCGCAGTACGTGCCAGGGTGTAGCCGCCGTTCATGCCGGCATGGGATTGAAGTAAGCCTTCCCGTGCGAGCTGCTGGAGGATTTTGGCCAGCAACTGAGGCGGGATGCGGTAGGCCTCGGCGATATCCTTGGCGCTGAGCGAGGCCTGACCGGGGTGCTCGGCGAGGTACTTAAGCGCCATCAGCCCGTAGTCGGCCTTTTTCGTAAGTCTCAGCATGTCCGGGAGCTGCTCCCACAGCCTGAGAAGAGTATACGACTGAATTCGTCCTAATTCAATGGTGACTGAGGGCACCCCTAAACAATTAAATTCAAGGAATTGCGATTGACAGGCTGGCTGGCATGGTTACAATCTTTGCGAGGCCGTTCCCAATCCGCTTTTTCGAGCGGCGGGCCAACTTTGTACGCTTCATCACGTTCCACAACTTACCAATGCCGGTAACGCACTTGACCACCATGGACACGCCCTGCAAACACCCCAAAGTACGCGTGGTCGCACGCGAAGAAGATGTTGAGTTCGTCGAATGCCAGGAGTGCGGCGAAGTCTTTGACTTCAACGAACTCCGGGATATGGCGATAGAGGAAAAGCCGGACGAAGAGGAAGAAGGCTGAACGCTCCCCAGGCAAGACATAGAGCAAAACCAGAAATGGTGTAAGGCGGAGCGGCGAATCCACAGTCGACGCGACCATCAGGGAGCGGCGTCCCTGCACGCCCTTCAAAAAAGGAAACCCCTTACGGTAACTCCGGTTTTGCTTTAGCCGCCGGTGGCGACAACCGAGCCGCTGAGCCGGCGCGTTATGAGCCAGGAGTAGTGGAAGCCGGAAACCACTGTAAATACGACAGTTGCCGCAAGAGACCAATGCCGGACAAGAAGCACAACGGGCGGTCCGTAGAACCTGCTGAGCAGCACGGTGAGCAGGGCGATGATTTGCGCCAGAGTGTTGGCTTTGCCAAAGAGGCTGGGCCGGAAGTCCTTGATGCCGACGCTGGCGTAAAGGATAGCCGCAACCATGATGATGCCGAGGTCGCGTCCAAAGACGAGCACCGTGACGCGGAGGGAGATAAGCCCCTCGTGATGGAGCACCAGAAACAGGGTGCTGAGCAGGAGCTTGTCGGCGACGGGGTCAAGATACTGGCCGAGCACGGTGCGCTGCTGAAGCCAGCGGGCGAGAAGTCCGTCGAGTCCGTCGGTGATTCCGGCGAGGACAAAAAGCCAGAAGGCGATCTGGTAGTGATGATTAAAAATGGAGAGCACCAGAAACGGAATGATGCACAGCCGCAGCAGCGTGAGCTGGTTGGGGGCGGCGCGTAACTGGGCAATTTCGCGTAGCTTCATGCGTGCGGACGGCGCGGCGGGGCCGCGAGGCTAATGTCCTCATCCATCATAATTCGGTCACAGGCGTCTTCAGGCTGCCATTCTTTAACCGGGCCCGGCGACTGCCCACTATTCGAGCAGCGTAACTTCAGCCGGTAGGACCGGACTTGAAAAGTCTTTCCCGCGCTCTTCCGGCCCAAAGAAGATGAGGAAGAGCAAGGCGACGATGATGACGCCTTCAAACGCGGTGAGCGCCCAGGAATAGCCGAAATGGTTGCGCATCTTGAGCTCGACTGCGGTTGCGGGCGAGGCGAAGATGAGGCCAAGTTGGTAGACGAATCCGGGGAAGAGTCCACGGACGGACGATGGTGAAAGCTCAATGATGTGGGCCGGGATGACTCCCCATGCGCCCTGAACACCGGCCTGCATGATGCATGAGCCGAAGAGAAGCGTGAGCGCGGTTCCGCCAAAGGCCCAGGCGGGGATGGAAAGCAGCGAGACGACGAGTGCCGCCAGTGCGGCGTAGCGGCGGCCGATTTTTTCTGAAGCATACCCAAAGAAAAGTGCTCCGAAGATTCCCGCGCTGCTGTAGAGGATGGGGATTCCGTAGAGCAGGTTGATGCCGGCAAGCTTTCTTTCCGCAATGAAGGGCAGCGACTTCAGGAAGTCGGGGTACAGGTCCTGCGTGCCATGCGACAGGCAGAGCATGACGGACATGAGCGCGAGCAGGTAGAAGAAGATGCGTGTATGGCTCCAAAGCGAGCTGAAGATGGTCTTCATGGAGCCGACGCGCTGCGTATGCCATGCTTCTGATTCGGGCGCGAACCAGGTGAGAATGGCGATGAGCACCGCGACCGGAGCGCCAATAAAAAAGGCCGAGCGCCAGCCGAGGTGGACGGTGACGAACTGCATGACTATGGCTGCAATGAGATATCCGAGCGGATAGCCGGCCTGCAGCATGCCGCTCAGAAATCCGCGCATGCGCACCGGCGCGCTCTCCATGGCATACGACGCGCCGACGCCCCAGTAGCCTCCCATGCCTGCGCCGTAGAGCGCGCGCATGATGAGGAACATGGTGAAGTTGACGGACAGGCCGCTGAGGACTGTCATGGACGAGAAATAGAGGACACAAATAACGAGGAGCCACTTGCGTCCGAAGCGGTCGGCTAACGATCCGAAGACCAGTGCTCCGACGGGACGCATGGCCAGCGTGACGGTGAGTGTGTAGACGATGTCCGCTTTGCTGACGTGGAAGTGCGCGGAGAGCGAATCGAATAAAAAGATGACGACGAAAAAGTCGAAGGCGTCGAGGGTCCAGCCGAGGATACCGGCGGCGACCGCGAGCTGCCAGCCTCGAGTAGGCTCTTTATAGAGTGGCGCGTCGCCGGTATCGCTGAGATGCATGCAATTCCTCTCGTAACTTTATACAGGCTGGGCGCGCGGGGTCGTTTCGATTTGAGGATTGCAGGAGCAGAGGATGCTGACAATTCAAACGCGGGATGTGGCGGCGAAGCTGGGCGATCCGGAGCTTTTCCGCCAGCAGCGCTTTGTGAACGGCGAGTGGGGGGGCAAGGGATCCGCGGCGGTGGAGAATCCGCACAACGGCAGCGTGCTTGGTCATGTGCCGAATTTTGGTACGGCGGAGGCGCTGGAGTACGGCATGGTGGGCATCAATGAAGGGGTGATGAAGGGGTGATTTCGACCGAGGTTGCGCCGTTTGGCGGAGTGAAGCAGCCGGGGCTGGGGCGCGAGGGATCGAAGTACGGAATGGAGAACTATCTGAAGATCAAATACGTCTGTTTTGATGTCTCCTGAGCGCTTCGGCTCTTGCCCGATGCGCCAACTTCACGGCGGCCCTAAGCCAGCTTGTATTTGTTACAATGAGGGAGTCGCAACTGCCAATGCTGTGCGCGTTTGGTTCGGATTATCCGGCGCAGCCAGCACCCCGGCGGTAACTTAGCAAGTCCAGCGAACAGGCGCGTAGCTCAGTTGGTTAGAGCGCTACCTTGACACGGTAGAGGTCAGGAGTTCGAGTCTCCTCGTGCCTACCAT
>DATKRT010000050.1:0-8851 GCA_035532055.1 Acidobacteriaceae bacterium
CCAGCGAGGCCCCGGTGGAAGCACAGGGCTTTAGCCCTGTGAAAAAACCCGCGCCAAAGGCGCGCACCGCACTGCCGGTAGGCCGGAGTGGAGTCGCCAGACGGAACGACCCACGGATAGACGAATGTAGACCGGCCCCGAAGGGGTCGCACCTTGTCCGCGCGCCAAAATGCCGCCGAAGGCGTGCTGACCAGCTATCCTG
The DNA here is from genome assembly GCA_035532055.1 of Acidobacteriaceae bacterium. Taxonomy (GTDB): domain Bacteria; phylum Acidobacteriota; class Terriglobia; order Terriglobales; family Acidobacteriaceae; genus Silvibacterium. The sequence goes on from DATKRT010000050.1 coordinate 203, forward strand.
TCAAGAGGGAAATCGTATAAGTCTCACGTTTTGAACAATTTAGATATGCATGTAATTTCTCTCAAACTGCTAAAATAAGAAGAGAGAGAAATAAGCGAATTTTTGCGAAGGGCGCGGCCACAGGCTGCGCCCTTCGCATTTACCAGGCCACGCGCTCGACCGCCCAGCGAACCGCTGGCGACCGGGCGCTCTCGATCTTTGTTTTCTATATCTTGCATTTTTTGTGTACAGGAGAATCTCCATGGCGACGCCCGTCCCTCTTTGCACCCACGTCAAACCCTCCGGAGCCACCTGCGGTTCCCCCGCCGTCTCCGGAACCGCGCTCTGCTACCACCACTCCGCCGTCAAATCCGCGCTCGCCAAGGTCGTCCCCCTCAATCAGGAGCCCTATGGGACCCACTCGCCCATTCCCTTCGTCTTCCCCGAGGACCGCGCCTCAATCCAGATCAACTTCTTCCTGCTACTCAAGGCCTTCAATGAGAAGCGCATCGACCAGCGCACCGCCACCATCATGCATCGCATGCTCCGCGCCATGTCCGCCAACCTGGGCGCAAAGCCCCTCACCGAAGACCGGGTGGAAGCGACTGCGCCCCCCACTTCCGCCCCCAGCACGGCTCCCAGTACGGCACCCGTCGAGCCCATTCGCAGCGACAATACCGCCGGAAATGTTTCCCCCAGTCAAGAACAGCCCGCACCGCGCTCGACGAGCGAAGTCCAGAAGACGGCGCCGGGCACATCGCAGTATCCCCCTCTTCCGGGATCCAGCCACGGCCCCACCCGCCCGTCCATCGATCCTTCCTCGGTATTCTCAGCGGTGTGTCCAGTTCCCCATGCACCCGCGTATCCCCTCAACCAAACCGATCAGAGACACATGGGCGCTTTATCCCCGGAAGGACAGCGCATTCTATCGATGTTCAGCTCTCAACCAGACTGATTCGACCCCGCGCAGCACGTATGGGCCGATCTGCCGCCTTGCACTAAGGCACTACAATCGGCATCAAAGTAGTGCTAATATTCGCACATGGGAGACTGCCTATGCGTACTACGATTGCGCTTGACGACGACTTGATCAGGGAAGCCGAGGCCTACACCGGGATTAAAGAGAAAGCAGCGCTTGTAAAAGAAGCCCTCACGCGGCTCGTCCGCAGTGAGGCTGCCCGGCGGCTGGCAGCTCTCGGAGGGAGCGATCCAACGGCCGAAGCCGCGCCGCGGCACAGAGTGATCGAGTGATTCTCGTTGACACCTCGGTCTGGATTGACCATCTGCGAAGCGCCGAAGTGAAGCTGCAGGAGCTTCTTCTGAGTGAGGACGTCGCTACTCATCCGCTCATTCGTCTGGAACTGGCCTTGGGTTCCATCGCTAACAGGGACGTGGTGCTGGCCGACTTGGCCCGGTTACCCCAGGTTCCGGTCGCGAAAACCGAAGAGTTGTTCGGCTTGGTCGAGCTTCGGAAGCTATACCGAAGAGGAATCGGCATTACCGATCTTCATCTGGTCGCCTCTGCCCTCTTCGATAAGTCGATCTCGATCTGGACCAGAGACCGGCGACTGGGAGAGATTGCAGACGAACTTGGGCTCCGGATTACGATTGCCTGAGATGGCCTTTGACAGGACATCCAGTGCGGTCATCGTCGTTCGCGGTGACCACAAATCGCCGCCACGTCTGAAGACGCCTGTACCCTCGCCCTTGCACCCTATACCCTAAGAAAGGATGTTCTCCCACTCCGTCCAATTCGACCCCGCGCACCCCGCATGGGCCGATCTGCCCACGCAGTGCGCCGTCTTCGCCCTCTTCGGCCCCGACCCCAACGCCGAGCCGTACATCAGCCGCACGCCCAACCTCCGCAACCGCCTGCGCCGCCTGCTCGACCCGCGACCGGATCAATCGAAGCGCCTGCGCCTCGCCCAAAGCGTCACCCGCATCGAATACGCGCTCACCGGCTCCGAATTTGAAGCCTGGCTTCTCCTTTACGCGGCATCCCTCGCAGCCTTCGGAGACCGCGCCCGCAAGCGCCTCCATCTGCGCAACCCCGTACTGCTGCGCATGTCCATGGAGAACGCCTACCCGCGCGTATATGTAACCAATAGAGTTACAAAAAAGGCCTACGAACACCTCTTTGGCCCTTGGCCCTCGCGCGTGGCTGCGGAAAACGCACTCGAAGCCATGCTCAACCTCTTCCTGCTGCGCCGCTGCGTCGACGAGCTCCACCCCGACCCAACCTTCCCCGGCTGCGTCTACTCGGAGATGAAGAAATGCCTCGCCCCCTGCTTCAAGGGATGCAGCGACCAGCGCTACGCCGAAGAGGCAACCGCCGTCCACGCCTTCCTCGCCACGCACGGCCAAAGCCTCATCGACGACCTCGCCCACCAGCGCGACGAAGCTTCCACAGCCCTCGACTTCGAGCGCGCCGCCGAGCTCCACGCCCGCCTCTCGAAAGTCGAATCCGCCGCTGCGCTCATGCCGCCCGCCGTCCACTCGCTCGACCACCTCAGCGGCCTCATCATCCAGCCCGCCGCCGAGCCCGACCAGGTCGCGCTGTTCCTGCTGACACGCGGCACCATCGCCGGACCCATCCCCTACTCCGTCGCCGGCATGCGCCTGCACAACGAGCAGTCCGGCTCATCCTCGCTCTTCGCGCAGCCCGTCGCCATCCAGCCCGTTCCGCTCGACGAAGCCGGAGCACCAGCCGTCAAGCTCGCCGCCCGCGATGAATTGGAGTCACGATTAGACGAAGCGCTCACCGCACTCAAGGCCATGGCTGGAACGCCTTTTGTGAGTGGCTTTGTATCAGGGCACGGCGAAGAGGGCTTTGTATCAGGGCACGGCTTTAGCCGTGCCGAAAACCCGCCCCTGAAAAGAGGGGCTTTAGCCCCTGGGAGTCTCTTCCCAAGCCCCAAAGGCACCCAGCAGACCGCCGACCATCTCAGCCTCTTCGCCCGCTGGTACTATCGCCCGCAGGCCAAACGAATCGGAGAAGTCTGCTTCACCCAGCCCGATGGAGAGCTGCCGAAGAAGGCCATCCTCCGCGCCATCTCCCGCGTATACCGGCAGAGCTTGCCACCTGCCGAGCCTAGTAGTACAGGTACTTCCGCCACTTCTGGTCCGAGTGGCCAATCATCCGCATAATGTGCCGGCTCGTATGCAGTGAGAACGGTCTCGGCTCCCGCAGCAGCTTTATGTCCTTTAGCTCATGCAGCAGTTGATTGCCCTTCCTGCGGTTGCAGCTGTGGCAGCACGCCACCAGGTTCTCCCAGGTCGAGAGCCCCCCGCGCGAGCGCGGAATCACATGGTCCAGCGTCAGCTCCGACGCGTGCAGCACAACGGCGCAGTACTGGCACATGTTGCGGTCGCGCAGCAGTATGTTCTTCCGCGACAGAGCCCGTGTCTGGTGGGGAATCCTGCGGTACTCAAGCAGCCGGATCACCGACGGCATCGGTATCCGCACCCGCGCCGCGTGCAGCATCGCGCCCTGCTCTTCTTCCGTGCGCGCCACGCCCTTCAGCACCAGCACCAGCGCCCGCCGCGCGCCGCAAATGTTGATCGGTTCATACGACGCATTCAGCACCAGAACCGGCGTCTGCAAGGCCGAGTTAAAGCGCACACGCGGCTCCGGAGTCTCCGCGTGCGTGAGCGTGAGGCATTTGGCGAGCGACTTCTGCTTGCGAGCATGGACTGATGCTTTACCGAGCGACATTCTCTCCCCCGTCGTTACGTTCCTTACTGAATTGCCTTGCCTCCATCCCACATAGCCACATCCTCTTGCATCGGCGTGTCTGCCGCCGTGCGCAAGGTAGGCACAAACTGGATCTCATGCCGTTGCGCGCGCGCCACCGTGGCCACCCACACCCGCGCCGCTCCCGCCTTCTTCAGCGCCGCGGAGCAGGCCCGCGCCGTCGCGCCCGTCGTGTAGATATCGTCGATCAGCAGCACATCGCGCCCACGCAACCGCTCCGGCTTCGGAGTAGAAAAAACGCCGCGCAAATTCCGGCGGCGCTCATGCAGCGTAAGTCCGGCCTGGCTTTCCGTCGAGCGGCGGCGCATCAGCGCCTTCGGGGCAAGCTCGCCACTCCACTCTGGACGCAGCCTTCGCATGGCCGCGCACACCGCGCGCGCCAGCAACTCCGCCTGGTTGAACCCCCGCTCGCGCCGCTTGCCCTCAAACAGCGGCACCGGAACCACCACCATCTTTGCCGGAAGCCCTTCCATCGCCGCCACCTGCTGTGCCAGCAAAGCACCCAGCCGCAGCGCCACCGGCTCCAGCCCGTCATACTTCAGCAGATGCAGCAGCGACCGCATCGTGTCGGTATACAGCCCATGCGCCACCGCGCACTCAAACTCCGGCAGAACCATCCGGCACGGACGGCAATACGCCTCGCTACCCTCGCCAAAGTCAGATACGCCCAGGCTCTCGCCGCAGCGCTCGCATAAAGGACCAGATTGTTCGGGAAGTTTGTTCCAGCAGGATTGGCAAACGGGAACGCGGCTGAAGGCGGCAAGAGGGTCGCCGCAAACTCTACAGTCCGCGGGAAACAGAACGGAGGAAAGGCTGTCCCCGGTACTTCGAAGCACGCGAACCACTGCACGCCACGCCGTCGTCTGGCTAGGCTCAGGATTCAGCGTCATCAAGTCACTTCGACTGGAGAAGGCGCACCTCGCTCCCTTTTGTCTTTTGAGAAGTTTGACGTGCCGGACGCGCCCACTCCGGCGCTCCATTTGCCAGAAGTATACGGCCATTGTGGAAATTCTGCCAGTGCCATCTTGCATCGCATCTTGCCCCAGTTGTCCACCCGGTCAAAAAGCGATTTGCACGTCCCGCGGCTGGCAATTATGATCCCACATGACGCGAAACATCTGATCTCGCGTTCTCTAGCGACTTTTTATCTGCGGCTTAGAGCCAACCGCTGGTGATTGCATAGAACAAAATGGCGGTATTTTTTCGCACCCGCGGTTGCGGAGGCGATCATTGGCGGCATTGACAGGCAGCTGTCCGAATTTCTTTCTTATGGTGATTGCCTGCGTCCATCGGAAATAAACAGGCAAGCAGGTATAGCAGCAAAATAGGAGATTCCAGCACGCATGGCCGTTCATCTTGTAAACCCCAGCGACAATTCATTTGGAACAGCGGTGATCACACCACGCTGGCTTTTTGTACTGGCCGCCGCAACGCCGCAATCCATGGGAGATCCCATTCTGGTGGATGAGTCCCTGGAGCAGTTGGATGAGACCACCATCCGGAGCGGAGACGTGGTCGGCATCAGCGTGCATACGGGCAATGCTCTGCGAGGATACGCGGTCGGAAGACTCGCACACGAGCGGGGCGCCAAAGTGGTGTACGGCGGCATTCACGCAACGCTGTTTCCTGAGGAGCCGTTCGAGCGCGGCGCGGCGGACGCCGTCGTCAAGGGTGATGGAGATCTGGTCTGGAGCCGGGTGCTCGGCGACCTCAAAGCGGGGAGTGCGCAGCGGATATACGAAGGCGGAAAGATCGAAGGAGAAGAGTTCCTGCCCGCGCGCTGGGATTTGATGCAGGCCGACAAGTACATGTGGGCCTCGGTGCAGACGATCCGCGGATGCCCCAAGCATTGCTCGTTCTGCTCGGTCTGGCGTACCGATGGCCAAAAACCACGGCAGCGGTCATTTGAGAAAGTGATCGACGAGATCATCGACCTGAGGCGAAAAGGCTTTCGGTTTATCGCCCTGGCGGATGACAACTTCTATCCGGTTACGCTCACCGATCTGCGCCTTGCGCGCGAGCAGAACAACCAGGAGAAGCTGGAGTCGTTGATGCAAATCCGCAGCGAGCGATTCTCTCTGATGGCCGAGTTGGCCAAGCTGCCCAAAGACATGGTCTTCTTTACTCAAATCACCATGGAGTCCGCCGAGGATGCTGAATATCTGGATGCCATGCGCCGCGCCAACATCAAAGGGGCTCTCGTAGGCGTGGAAGCGGTAACACCCGAAGGACTGAAAGCCGTCTATAAGGACTTCAACTTCTCCGGCGACCGGCTGGTCGAGCAATTGCAAATGTTCCGCAAACACGGAATCCACGTGCTGGGTTCGTTTATCTTCGGCCTTCCAACCGATAAGCCCTCCACCTTTGATGCCACGGTGAATCTGGCCCTTAAGGCGGGCGTGACCTTCGCCCAGTTTGTCATGATGACGCCGTTCCCGGGAACCGTGGACTTTATCCGGTGGGAGAAGGAGCAGGCCGAGAACCCTGAAATGGTCGACGGGACGCCGATCACGCGGTACTGGCTCATCCCAACGGCGATCCGGCCAAAAATGTTTACCCCCCACCCGATCATGAGCTCGGACGAGATACGGGAGCGTACGCAAAAGGTCTGGGACCGCTTCTACACCTTTGGTTCGGTCTGGAAAAGATCTTCCTGCACTCGGAGTCTGCGGTCTCGACTGGCATTCGTGCTGCTGTCAAAGCTCTACCGGCAGATGTATGCCGGCACCGGAATCTCAACCGACAGCGCACGGCGAAAAAAGGCAAAGCGGTGGGCTCGATGGACCGCCCGCCAGGCACGCAAAGTATTCCGGGCTAAGCCCATGCCGGAATTGGCGTACCCCAAATGGGAACCACGGCCGTCGCGACTCACGCAATTGACCGCCGCGTCCATAAAATCTTCGCGCTAAACCGCGGTCCGTTTCCAGGCTTGCTGTCCTCGAAGGGGCTGGGAGCTTGGAATGCCGCGTCAAAAACCTACTTCATCTCGCCTTGGAAGCCGGCCTCTACCAAATCCTCCAGATTCTCAGTGTTACTCTCTTCGAGAAAGCGCCTATATTACAGGCACTTCAGAGCATCGACTCTTCATCCGACTTACCCGATTCCAGCAACCAACTGAATCTGTTCGCCTTATAGTCAGAGAGTAGTGTCCAGAGCCATTCATCGGAGATACTAAGTCTGCTTTCTCATCCTTTCGGCAGTTCCGAATATTGGGCGGCTCCGTGCTGCCGCTGCCGCGCCTGTTTCAAGGCCTGTTCGGCGGCATTCACCTCTGAATCATGCCCTCCAATATCGCGAAAGACATCGACCGCATACCCGATCAATACGGGATTGCCGCTCACTGCCCATTGGCGTGCCTCCCCGAGACCGGCGTTAGGATCGCGCCCCAACACGCGCTTGATCTTGTCGCGTTCCATTTCGAGCGCCGCCATAACTGCCTCCTCTGCCTGAGGCGTTTTCGCTATCGCCTTATCGAGTCCAGGCAAAACCTGCTGATCGTAAAATTCAGGAAAATCCTGGCTTGCCGGTACGTACTTCTCACCTTGCACACGATACACCTGCGGCCACACTGGACCGGCCCCGAGTCTACCCTCGGAATCGAGATACGAGCTTACAATGATTTCCTTCTTCCCGTCGCCATTCAGGTCCCGAATCGACGATTCGAATGTCTTCTTCTTGCCGCCCACGTAAACTTCCCTACTTACTAAGCTGGCCTCGCCTAAGAGCACCTGAGAGCTATCCTGCCACTCGATGTTGACATGGGAAACAGCAGCACCCCATGTGGTAAATACAAGCTCGCATCCTCCATCCCCTGCCAAATCGACCCATCGGAACTCCATAAGTTCAAGAGGATTCAGACCGGCCATACCTCTTGACTCCAGAATTTTGCTTACGAAGGCGGCAACCTCCGCTTTATCTGATCTGCCAAGCTCTGCAGCTCTGCAGCCCTGCAGAGCTATATCACCGATTTGTGCGCCACCAACGGCGCAGGTACAGCACAGGGCGAGGACGAGAGTAATCAACGGCGCGCTTTTTGTCACTTCATTCCCTCAAAGTGGCTCCTACTGCCTCAACGGTTGGGTTGTGGGATGCTGGTGATGGAATGCCTCTATCTCTGCCTGCTTGGCGGCTCGCGCCTCGGCCTCATGTCCCGGAATATCGTGAAACACACAGTATGCGTTATAGATCATATCTGGGTTGCCGCTCTTCGCCCATTGGCGCGCCTTTTTAAGCCCGGCCCGGGGGTCGAGCCCAAGAAAACGAAGAATCTTGTCCCGCTGCATCTCCAGCGTCGCCACGCCAAGCTCGAGATACCGCGGGGACAACATGCGCTCCTCCTTGTCCAGCTTTGCATTCAGTTGAGGCAGGACTTCACGGTTATAAAAATCGTAAATGCCCGGAAAATCCCTGGTCGCCGGGACATACTTTTCGCCCTTAAGGCGATACACCTTCGGCCACTCAGGTGTTGGACCACCTCCCCGCCGGCCTGCGGGATCCAGATAGGAATACACCACCACCTCCTTCTTGCCGTCTCCGTTGATATCGGTAACTCCATTCCTGTAGCTCATCTCGCCACTCAGCGCCTGCGCACTGATTTCGCCTGAACTCTCCATCCAGTAGATTGTGGTCCAAGACGTAGCTGGCCAGTAGGTGCCCACTACCAGCTCAGACCTGCCATCACCGGCGAGATCTAGGAACTCGTTGAAATTCGCTGCGTCGTAGCGTCTTTCCTAGCGATTTGCGCTTCTTCCCGGATGAAATCTGTTTGCAATGCAGGTCTGGCCAGTGTTTATAGGGTGTTGCAGGGCTTTCGGAAGCGATCCCGAGGGCCGCATTCGCTGTTCAGGCGCACTGCTCCCTGAGCCTTTCCGGTGGTTGAGCCATGAGTCTGGGCAGCCGGAGCAGGTTGTGCGCGG
>DATKRT010000051.1:0-23125 GCA_035532055.1 Acidobacteriaceae bacterium
CTGGACTATCGCACGCCAGATGAGTTCCGCAAAACCCTCGAAGGGAGAGGGGCCATGGCCCCTCTCCCTTCGCAAACCACGACCATCAACACAAATGAGAATCTCCAGTTATGAATGGTTGAGAAAAAGGGGGCAGGTCAGGCGGATTATGGAGGGGCGCAGGGCGGAATTCTTAGAGAATGAGAAAAGGGCGGCTCGATGGCCGCCCTTTGTGTTGGATGGTGAGTGCTTAAATGTCGAGGTTTTTGACGTCGAGGGCGTTTTCCTCGATGAATTTGCGGCGCGCTTCGACGTTTTCGCCCATGAGGGTGGAGAAGATGGTCTCGGCTTCGGCGATGTCCTCAAGCTTGACCTGCAGGAGGGTGCGGCGAGCGGGGTCCATGGTGGTCTCCCAGAGCTGTTCGGCGGTCATTTCTCCGAGGCCCTTGTAGCGTTGGACAGCATATTCGCGGCGTCCCTGCTCGATGACGTACTCGAAGAGCTCGTGAGCGGTGGCCTTCTCGACCGGCTCCTGCGCGGCGCGGCCTGAGCGCCTGGGCGCTGGCTTGCTGGCTTCGGCTTCGACCGTGGCTTCGGCTTCGGACTCTTCGGGCTCGGCTGCGGCGCCTTTGACGGCGTACTCGACGAGGAAGGGTGGTTCGAGCATGTCCTTGAGGAGCGCGTATTTCGCGGCCATCTGCCGGTACTCGGGCGAGCTGGCGAGGGTCCAGTTGATCCAGCGCCCGGCGCCCTGCGCGTCGGTGAAGCTGAAGGACCAGGTCTGGTGCTCCTCGTCGCGGACGGGCGTGGAAATGCCCTTGAACTGGTACTTTTTGCTGAGACCATCGAGGGCGTCGTGGAGTGCCTTGAGCTTGGCTGGAGCTTCTTCGCCGGGGCTCTCGAAGTCGGCGCGGTGCACGAGTTCGTGGCGGGCAAGCAGCCAGGTGGCCTCTTCGTTGCGGAGGCGTTTGTTGACCTTGTCGAAGAAGGTGAGGTACTCGTTCAGGTTGCTCATGAACTTCGTCAGGGCCTGGCCTTCAATCTTCTCGGCGTTCTCGCCGTGGCGAACGATCATGTCGTCAGAGGCGCGCTTGACCATGACCTTGACGAACTCGCGCTCGTCCTTGATGTACTGCTCGAACCTGCCCTTCTTGATTTTGAAGAGCGGCGGCTGGGCGATGTAGACGTGTCCGCGCTTGACCAGCTCCTGCATGTGGCGGAAGAAGAAGGTGAGGAGCAGGGTGCGGATGTGCGAGCCGTCGACGTCGGCGTCGGTCATGAGGATGAGCTTGCCGTAGCGCAGCTTTGACACATCGAAGTCGTCGGCGCCGATGCCGCATCCGAGGGCGGTGATCATGGCGCGAATTTCCTCGTGGCCGAGCATTTTGTCGTAGCGGGCCTTTTCGACGTTGAGGATTTTGCCCTTGAGGGGCAGGATGGCCTGGAAGCGGCGGTCGCGGCCCTGCTTGGCGGTTCCGCCGGCGGACTCGCCCTCGACGAGGTAGAGTTCGCAGCGGTCAGGATTGCGTTCGGAGCAGTCGGCGAGCTTGCCGGGGAGTCCGCCACCGTCGAGCGCGCCCTTGCGGCGGGTGAGGTCACGGGCCTTGCGGGCGGCCTCGCGTGCGCGGGAGGCCTCGATGGCCTTGTTGATGATGCGCTTGGCGATGGGCGGGTTCTGCTCAAGGAACATGCCGAGCTTTTCGTTGACCAGGGCCTGGACGGTGCCGGCGATGTCGGAGTTTAGCTTGCCCTTGGTCTGGCCTTCAAACTGGGGCTGCGGCAGCTTGACGCTGATGACGGCGACCAGGCCTTCGCGGACGTCGTCGCCGGAAAGATTTTCCTTCACATCCTTGAAGAGGCCCATCTGCTGTCCGGCAGAGTTGATGGTGCGGGTGAGGGCGGTCTTGAATCCGGAGAGGTGCGAGCCGCCGTCGACGGTGTTGATGTTGTTGGCGAAGGTGAAGACGGTCTCAGAGTAGCTGTCGTTGTACTGGAGGGCGATCTCCATATCGACGTTGTCGCGGATGCCTTCCATCATGATGGGCTTCTCATGCAGGGTCTGCTTGCCGCGGTTGATGTGCTTGATGAACTCGGCGATGCCGCCGGCGTATTTGAAATCGGTGCGTTTGGCGTCGCCGGTCTTGGGGTCGGTGGTGCGCTCGTCGGTGAGGGAGATTTCAAGTCCCTTGTTGAGGAAGGCGAGCTCCCGGAGGCGCTGGGCGAGCGTGTCGTAGTTGTACTCGGTGGCGGTAAAGATGGTCCTGTCGGGCAGGAAGTGGATTTTTGTGCCGCGGCGCTTGGTGGTGCCGGATTTGCGGAGCTTGGAGACGGGGATGCCGCGGGCGTAGTCCTGCTCGTAGGTGTTGTCGCGCCAGATCTCGACGTCGAAGGCCTCACTGAGGGCGTTGACGCAGGAGACGCCGACGCCGTGGAGTCCGCCGGAAACCTTGTAGGTGGAGGCATCGAACTTGCCGCCGGCGTGGAGCTTGGTGAGCACGACCTGAACCGCGGGCAGGCGCTCGCCGTTATCGAGGGTCATTTCGTCGACCGGGATGCCGCGTCCGTTATCGACAACGGTGATGGAGTTATCGATGTGGATGACGACCTCGACCTTATTTGCGTAGCCTGCGAGGGCCTCGTCGACGGAGTTGTCCACGACCTCGTAGACGAGGTGATGGAGGCCCATTTCGCCGGTCGAGCCGATGTACATGGCGGGGCGCAGGCGAACCGCTTCGAGTCCTTCGAGCACCTTGATGTTGTCGCTGGTATAGCTGCCGCTTGCTTCGCCGCTGGGCGCGGCTTCGGCTTGAGGAATCGCCAGGGTGGCCGTGGAATCGATCTCTGTCTGAGGCATGAAACTCCGATGAACAGAAGCCCTGATCACGCTCCGGAGCCGGGAGGGTTCGCCCTCAAATAAAAGCCTGAAAGTGAACGGGTTTCTGCCCTTAATCTATGTTTTATTGTAGCATGCCGAGGGGTGCAGAAAAAGCGAAAAAGCCTTGTCGGTAAAGGAGAAAAGGCAGCCGGTGAAGGCTGCCTTTTCAGCAAGTTACAGGGGTTACTTCTGTGCCTGCTCGAAGCGCTTGTTGATCTCGTCCCAGTTGACGGTGTTCCACCAGGCGGCGAGGTAGTCGGGACGCTTGTTCTGGTACTTGAGATAGTAGGCGTGCTCCCAGACATCGTTGCCAAGGATGGGGTATTTGCCCTGGGAGAGCGGGTTGTCCTGGTTGGCGCTGCTGAGGATGGCGAGCTTGACGCCATCCCAGATCACCCAGCCCCAGCCGGAGCCGAATTGCTTCCCGGCGGTCTGATTGAACTGTGTTTTGAAGGCCGCGAAGTCTCCGAAGTCCTTGCGGATCTGCTCGGCGATTTTACCGGTGGGGTCGCCGCCGCCGCCGGGCTTCATGATGCTCCAGAACATGCTGTGGTTGACGTGTCCGCCGCCGTTGTTGCGGACGGCGGTGCGGATGTCCTCGGGAATATTGTTGAGGTTGCGCAGGAGGTCCTCGGCGGTGTGCTTGGCGAGGTCGGGATGCTTTTCAATGGCGGCATTCAGGTTGTTGACGTAGGCCTGATGGTGTTTGTCATGGTGCAGTTTCATGGTCTCGGCGTCAATGTGGGGTTCGAGTGCTGTGTAGTCATACTGCAGAGCTGGAACTTCGTAGGCCAAAGTATTTCTCCTTCTCTTTGGTTTGCTGTTGATGGAAATTGTGCGCAGGTCCAACGCGGACCGAAATTTACGTGCGCTCCTGATGATAATGGATGCGCCGGATGGGTGCAGAGGTGCACGAAACCGGGCGGGGGGAATGAAAGGCGGGATTTCGATAGACTACGAGAGGCCGCACAATGTTTCCGCGGCGGGCGTATCTGGCAGGGCCTGAATTTGTTTTGTCGCACAAAAAGATAACTCGCAGACAGCTGCTACGGACGGCAGGAGCCTCGGGGGCGCTGGTGCTGGGCGCGCCGGTGGTCTCGCTGGCGGCGGGTCTGCAGAACCAGCGGGAGGCTCCGCCGGTCAAGACGGGGCAGCAGCCGACGACGGAGAGCGAGGCGGCGGAGAAGTATCAGCATGGGCTGGGGGTCTTTTTTAACCGGCCGCTGACGCAGATCTCAAAAGAAGCCGAGGTGCTGCTGGATGACCTGGAGGGCCGCGGCTGCGACTACTTTTACAACGAAGTGAGCCCCAAAAGCGGGCTGGTGCGCGACCATGCGCCACTGCTGGGGCCTTCATTCAGCCGAATCTCCAGCATCGCGGCGACTGGCTTCGGGTTGAGCGCGCTGTGTATCGCCGCCAGGCGCAATTACCTGCTGCCCAACCTGTGCGAAGCGCGCGTTGAGAAGACACTGGCGTTTCTGCTGGAGGAGTGCCCGCAGGAGCACGGATTTCTGTATCACTATATCGATCTGGAGAGCGGCGAGCGGCTGTTTGGGAGCGAACTTTCGTCGATTGATACGTCGCTGCTACTGTGCGGCGTGCTGTTGTGCCGGCAATATTTCTCAGGGAACTCGCGGATTGAGGCGCTGGCCACGGCCTTTTACCGCCGGATTGACTGGCCGTGGATGATGAACGGCGGCAAGGCGCTGGCGATGGGCTGGCTGCCGGACCAGGGCTTTCTGAGCCACCGCTGGGACATTTACGCCGAGCTGCTGCTGATGTACCTGATGGCGATCGGCTCGCCGACCCATCCGATTCCGGCCCAGACGTGGAACGAGCTGGAGCGTCCGGTGATTGAGTATGGCGGCATCCAGTACATCAGCGGGGTGGCGCCGCTGTTTATTCACCAGTACGCGCATGCGTGGTGCGACTTTCGCAACAAGCGCGACCTGCACACCAATTACTTTACGAACTCGATTGCGGCGACGCGCTGCCATCAGCTGTGGTGCCTGGTGCTGGGACGGAAGTATCCCTGGATCAACCAGGACATGTGGGGAATTACCGCATCTGAATCGAAGGCCGGCTATCGCGCATGGGGCGGGCCGCCATCGATGGGGCCGCTGGACGGAACGTTGGTGCCGTGCGCAACGGCTGGTTCGCTGCCGTTTCTGCCGGCGGAGTGCTCCCATGTGCTGCTCAGCATAAAGCGGAATTTCGGCGATAAGGTCTACCGGCGCTATGGGTTTGTGGATGCCTTCAATCCCAAAACGAAATGGTTTGCGGAGGACGTTCTCGGAATCGACCAGGGGATCAGCGTATTGATGGCGGAGAACCTGCGTACCGGTTTTGTGTGGGAGTACTTTATGAAGAACACCGAGATTACGCACGCCATGGACGAGGTACAGTTTCATCCTGATCCGGATGCGAACCGGCAGGTTTTGTAGCCGGACTTTGAGGCGGTGCGGGCGAAGGCGTGTAACCAAATCGCCGCCGCAGAGTCAGATACCCGCAGACGTTGCAGGGACTAAGTTGAGAGGTTGGGAGCGACGGTATGAACAATTCCAGGCCGGGGTATCTGTGGCTGGACCAGGACGGCAATGCTTTTGGGGCACCGGGACTGCAGCCACGCTGGACCTCCAGCGCGAAGGACACGGTGGGCACGGCCTATGCTTCATCGAGCCGGGCGTGGTTTACGGTTTCGCACGGAATCCTGAACGAGATTTACTATCCGACGATCGACCGTCCGCAAATGCGGGACATGGAGTTTCTGATCACCGATGGCGAGACGTTTTTCCACGAAGAGAAACGGGACCTGGATCATACGTTCGCCTATATCGATCCGGATGCGCTGGGTGTGCGCATCACGTGCAGCGATCCTGAAAAGCGCTACAAGCTGACAAAAGAGATCATCAGCGATCCGCACTTCCCGGTGGTGCTGATCCATGTGCGGCTGGAGGGCGTGGAGGATGTGCTGCGGCGGCTGAAAGTCTATGCGCTGATGTCTCCGCATGTGGACGGAGGCGGCGCAGGCAACTCGGCGCGGGTGGTGGATGTGGCGGGCAAGAAGACGCTGCTGGCGTGGAAGGATGGAACGTCGCTGGCGATGGCGGCGGATTGCGGCTTTGAACGCGCGAGCTGCGGCTACGTGGGCACGAGCGACGGATGGCAGGACCTGAAGCACAACCTGGTCATGGACTGGCAATTCGGCTCCGCCCTGGACGGCAATGTGGCGGTGATGGGCGAGATTGATGTATGCGACGTGCGGGAGTTTACGGTGGCGATTGGATTCGGCGAGGGCCACCACGCGGCGCTTTCCGCCACCATGGGCGCACTGGCGACTCCGTTTACGCAGCACCTGCGGCGCTTTATCGAGCAGTGGCACCGGGCGGCGACTCCGCATGAGCTGGCGTCGCAGTCGCAGGACGGCGGACATTTGCTGCAGGTGAGCCATAACATTGTGCTGGCGCACGAGGACAAGACCTACGCGGGCGCGTTCATTGCGTCGGCGTCGATTCCGTGGGGGAACGCAAAAAGCGACGATGACCTGGGCGGGTACCACCTGGTGTGGACGCGGGACATGGTGCAGAGCGCGACGGCCCTGCTGGCGTGCGGACAGGTGGACACGGCGCGGCGCGCGCTGGTGTATCTGGCGTGCACGCAGAATCCGGACGGGGGATTCTCGCAGAATTTCTGGGTGAACGGCACGCCGTACTGGACCGGGATTCAGCTGGACGAGGTTGCGTTCCCTATTATTCTGGCGTGGCGGCTGTGGAAGCTGGACGGGCTGGCCAGGTTCGATGTTGTTCCGTTTGTGGAGCGCGCGGCGGCGTATCTGGTGCGGAATGCGCCGATCACGCAGCAGGAGCGGTGGGAAGAGAACGCCGGCTACTCGCCTTCAACACTGGCGGCGGTGATTTCGGCGCTGATATGCGCGGCGGAGGTTATGCGCGCGCACGGCGGGCTGGAGCTGGGGGCGTTTCTGGAAGAGCATGCGGACTGGATTGAAGGGCACCTGGAGGACTGGACGGTGACCAACAACGGTGTGCTGCATCCGGAGGTGAAACGGCATTACATGCGGATTCGTCCGCCGGAATGCGGCGAGCCGTACGCGCATGAGGGCTGCGGCCGCGAGACGGTGCATATTTCCAACCGGCCGCCGGGTGAGCCGACGGAGTTTGAAGCGCGGCAGATCATCGACGCCGGATTTCTGGAGCTGGTGCGCTACGGCGTGCGAGCCGCCGAAGATCCGCTGATTGTGGATTCGCTGAAAGTGGTGGACCACGTTCTGAAGGTGGAGACGCCGAAGGGGCCGTGCTGGCGGCGCTATAACCACGACGGCTATGGACAGCAGGCCGACGGCGGACCGTTCCAGGGATTTGGCGAAGGCGGCGCGTGGCCGCTGCTGCTGGGTGAGCGGGCCCACTACGAGCTGGCGGCGGGCCAGGACATCAGCAGCCTGATTAAGACGTATGAGAAGTTCGCATCCGAGGGCGGGATGCTGCCGGAGCAGATTTGGGACAGGCCGGATGCGTTTGGGATGATTCTTGGGGACCCGGCCGGATCGGCCATGCCGCTGGTGTGGGCGCACTCCGAGTATTTGAAGTTGCTGCGCTCGTCGTTTGACGGCGAAGTGTTTGACCGCATCCCACCGGTAGAGGAGCGCTATGCGAAAGGGCATGCGCAGAGCAAGATTGAAATCTTCATGCCAGGGCGTCCGTTCAAGAGCATGGAGGCGGGATATACATTGCGGATTACTGCGCAGCAGCACTTTCGCGTGTTGTGGACGGCGGACGACTGGAAGACGCAGGCAACGGTGGATGCATCGACACTGGGATACGCGGGGTCGTATGCGGATCTGCCGACGGATGTGAAGCAAACGGCACGGCTTTCGTTTACCCTTTACTGGACGGACGAAAATCGCTGGGAGGGCCGCAATTATGACGTGGCACTGGAATTGCCGGGCGGCGGTTCGCAATCACACCCTTAGTACAAAGCACAGTTTCTGGGACTGAAGAAAGGTCGTTTATGAACCAATTGGATCAGTTATCGATCAATGCGCTCCGTTTTCTGGCAGTCGATGCAGTGGACAAGGCGAAGAGCGGGCATCCTGGCGCGCCACTGGGCGATGCGCCGATTGCGTACCTGCTTTTCCATAAGTACATGCGGCACAACCCGAAGAACTCAAAGTGGTCGAATCGCGATCGCTTTGTGCTTTCCAATGGGCATGCTTCCGCGCTGCTGTATGGCGCGCTGCACCTTTCCGGATACAACGTTACGATCGACGACCTGGAGCAGTTCCGGCAATGGGGATCGAATACGCCGGGGCATCCGGAGTCCCTGGACACCGACGGCGTGGAGGTGACGACCGGGCCGCTGGGGCAGGGATTTGCGATGGCCGTGGGGCTTGCGATCGCGGAGAAGCATCAGGCCGCGGTGTACAACCAGCCGGGCTTTGACATAGTCGACCACTACACCTACGGAATCTGCGGTGACGGCGATCTGATGGAAGGCATCTCGCACGAGGCGGCGTCGCTGGCGGGAACGCTGGGACTGGGCAAGCTGATTTTTCTTTATGACGACAACCAGATTTCGCTGGATGGGCCGACGGAGCTCTCGTTCACGGAAGATGTAGAGAAGCGCTTCGAAGCCTACCACTGGCATGTGCAGCGGGTGGCCGACGGGAACGATCTGGATGCGCTGTCGAAGGCCATTGAGGCGGCCAGGGCGGAGACCGGCAAGCCTTCTCTGATTGCGGTGCGCACGGTGATCGGCTACGGCAGCCCGCTGGCGGGCACCAGCAAGGTGCACGGCGAGGCGCTGAGCCCGGACGACGCGATCAAGACGAAGGAGCATCTGGGCTGGCCTGCGGACAAGTTCTTCTATGTGCCGGACGAGGCGCAGAAGAACTGGTCGACGATTGTGGATCGCGGCGCAAAGCATGAGCAGGAGTGGAAGGCGCGCTTTGCGGAGTACAAGAGCAAGTTTCCCGAGCTGGCGGCTGAGTTTGAGCGGGTCCATGCGGGCAGGCTGAAGGACGGATGGGAGAAGTCGCTGCCCACGTTTGCGGCCGATGCGAAGCCGACGGCCACGCGCAGCGCCGGCAATGCGGTGATGAATGCCTTTGCGAATGAGGTTCCGGAGCTGATTGGAGGCGCGGCCGACCTGACGGCATCGACCAAGACGATTCTGAAGGACGGCGGCAATTTTCACGTCGATCCGAAGGGACGGAACATCTGGTTCGGCGTGCGCGAGTTTGGAATGTGCGCGGCGGTGAACGGAATGGCGCAGCATGGCGGGTTGATTCCGTATGGATCGACGTTCTTCACGTTCTCGGATTACTGCAAGTCGGCGATCCGCATGGCGGCGCTGATGCATGCGCATTCAATCTTCGTGTTTACGCATGACTCGATTGCGCTGGGCGAGGACGGGCCGACGCACCAGCCGATTGAGCAACTGATGATGCTGCGCGCGGTGCCGGAGCTGACGGATTTTCGTCCCGCGGACGCCAATGAAACGGTGGCGGCATGGCGGCTGGCGCTGGAGCGCAAGAGCCCGTCGTTCATGGCGCTGTCGCGGCAGAACCTGCCGATTCTGGACCCTGCGAAACACAGCATTTACGAAGGTGTGAAACACGGCGCCTACATTGTGGAGCCGGGCAGCGATGCTCCGGACGTGGTGATTGTGGCCACCGGCGCGGAGCTGTGGCCTTCGCTGGAGGCTGCAGCGGCGCTCAAGACGGACGGCATTGCAGCGCGGGTGGTTTCCATGCCGAGCTGCAAGCTGTTCGATGAGCAGAGTGAGGACTACAAGGCGCTGATCTTCCCGGATCAGTTGCCGAAGTTGGCCGTGGAAGCGGGCTCTCCGCAGGGCTGGTGGAAGTATGTGGGGCGGCACGGCGATGTGATCGGGCTGGAACGGTTTGGAGCATCGGCACCGGGCCCGAAGGTGCTTGAGGAGCTGGGCTTCGGTGCAGCAAACATTGCAAAACGGGCAAAGGCGCTGGTGGAAAGCGCCAGGAAAGCGCAACCGGCGCGGGCGGGGAAGTAGCCATGAAGCTGGCGATTGGAGCAGACCATGCGGGATTTGCGCTGAAGGAAGAAGTTCGCGCGTACCTGGAGGAGCTGGGTCATGAGGTAATCGACCTGGGCGCCTACAATACGGAGCCTTCGGATTATCCCGACTTTGCCGAAGCAGTGGGGCGCGCGCTGATTGCGGGGCGCGCGGAGCGCGGAATCCTGATTTGCGGCAGCGGTGTGGGTGTGAACGTGGCGGCAAACAAAATGCCGGGCATTCGCGCCTGCATGTGCCACGACACGTACTCCGCCCACCAGGGCGTGGAGCACGACAACATGAACGTTCTGGTGATGGGGGCGCGCATTATCGGCCCGGCGCTGGCCTTGGATCTGGTGGCGAGCTTTCTCCATGCGACGTTCCAGAAGCAGCATGAACGCTTTGTGCGCAGGCTGAACAAGGTCAACGCAATTGAGGCGCGCTATATGCAGGAAGCGCCGAAGCCGTAGCGGTGCGGCGATAACGCGGGCAAAAATTGCGCTTGGGGCAGGGTGCTTCCCAGGCGGGATGCGGGTGCCGGAATCCAGGCAGCTAATGCTGCATCTTAAGGAACAGGCGATCGAGAACAGACCAACAGGCGAATCAATCGGCAGCTTTCAAAAAAAAAATAAACAAACTAACAATATGCGGGCGCACCGGAGCGCCGGATGGAGAAGAGATGGAACTGGGCTTGATTGGATTGGGGAAGATGGGCGGCAACATGGCGGAGCGCCTGCGTCGTGGAGGGCACAAGGTAGTTGGGTTTGACTTCAATGCAGATGCAGTGAAAAAGCTGAGCGCAGAGGGCTCGGTCGGCGTGAATTCGCTGGAAGACCTGGTGAAGAACCTTGCAGCGCCGCGTGCCGTGTGGATCATGGTTCCCTCGGGCAATCCGGTGGACGAGACGATTGCGAAGTTGAAGCCGCTGATGCAGAAGGGCGATACGTTTATCGACGGCGGCAATTCGTACTACAAGGATTCGCAGCGGCGGTACGCAGAGCTGAAGCCAGAAGGGTTCAACTTTGTGGATGTAGGGACTTCGGGCGGTGTCTGGGGATTGCAGGAAGGTTACAGCATGATGGTGGGCGGCGATGAAGATGTAGTGGAGCGCCTGCGGCCCATTTTTGAGGTGCTCGCGCCGGCCAAGGACACGGGATGGGGCCGGACTGGACCTGCGGGAGCGGGGCACTTTGTGAAGATGGTCCATAACGGCATTGAGTACGGCCTAATGCAGGCTTATTCCGAAGGATTTTCGATCA
This sequence comes from Acidobacteriaceae bacterium, assembly GCA_035532055.1. GTDB lineage: Bacteria > Acidobacteriota > Terriglobia > Terriglobales > Acidobacteriaceae > Silvibacterium. The sequence continues at coordinate 11,164 of DATKRT010000051.1, forward strand.
TGAACCAGAAGAAAGAGATGAATCTGGATCTGGCCTGGATTGCCGAGATATGGCGTTACGGCAGTGTGATACGTTCCTGGCTTCTCGATCTTTCGGCCGATGCGCTGAAGAAAAACCCCACTCTTGAAGGTTTGGAGCCGTATGTGGCCGACTCCGGAGAAGGCCGCTGGACGGTGGCGGAGGCGATAGACCTGAATGTGTCGGCACCGGTGATTACCGAAGCGCTTATCCGTCGCATCCGGTCGCGTGAACACGATAACTTTACAGACCGCATGCTGGCGACAATGCGCAATGAATTCGGCGGCCATGCGGTGAAGAAAGACTAAGCAGAAAAGCAAAACCGATCAGCACAGCGTCCGGTGATGCCGGAGGGGGTACTAGCATGGTGACAACTGCGATCAATATTTCGCCTGAGGATGTTGCACAGGCGTCGCAACAGAATGAGCGGATACCCGAGCCGGGCGTGGTGGTGATCTTTGGCGCATCCGGGGACCTGACCAAGCGCAAGCTGCTGCCTGCCCTGTTCCATCTGGAGCAGGCGGGGTTGCTGCCGGACCAGTTCAGGGTGGTGGGCGTTGCGCGGCGCGATCTGGGCGCGCGGTTCAACGGGGACATGAAGCGGAGCGTGATCGAGTTTGGCGGTGTGAACGAGGGCGTAGGCAAGCTGGACAAGTTTATCCACAAGGTGACCTATCACCAGATGAACTTTGATGACGATGAGGGATATGTCCAACTGAAGGCGCTGCTGGAGGGCTACGACCGCGATTACGGAACCAAGGGGAACCGGCTGTTTTACCTGGCAGTGGCCCCGGAGCACTTTTCCGAAATTATTCACCGTCTCGGCAACCACGGGATGGTACGTCCGGAGAATGGGACAGCGCGGGTGATCATCGAGAAACCGTTCGGTCATGACCTGTCGAGCGCCCGCGCGCTGAACGATGACATAAGCAAGGTCGTTGACGAGCGGCAGATTTTCCGCATCGACCACTACCTGGGCAAGGAGACGGTGCAGAACATCCTGGTGTTCCGCTTCGCGAACGGCATTTTCGAGCCGATCTGGAACCGCAACTATATCGACCATGTGCAGATCACCGCGGCGGAAAGCATTGGGATCGAGGGCCGCGGGCCGTTCTATGAGAAGGCGGGAGCACTGCGCGATGTGGTGCAGAACCACATGATGGAACTGCTGTCGTTCGTTTGCATGGAACCGCCGGTATCGTTCCATGCCGATGCGGTGCGCTACGAGAAGGTGAAGGTGTGGCGCGCGATCAAGCCCGTGGACGTGAAGGATACCGTGCGGGGCCAGTATGGACGCGGCGTTGTGGATGGCGCGGAAGTGAAGGGCTACCGCGAAGAGGACCGCGTCAACCCCAATTCGCAGACCGAGACCTTTACGGCGCTGAAGATGGAGATTGAGAACTGGCGCTGGGCGGGAGTGCCCATTTACCTGCGGGCCGGCAAGCGCCTGCAGAAGCGCGCAACGGAGATTACGATCCAGTTCAAGCAGCCGCCGATGCTGCTGTTTAACCGTGTGCAACAGGGGTCCTGCAAGGAGATTCAGCCGAACCTGATTACCATGCGCATCCAGCCGGACGAGGGAATTTCACTGCGGTTCGGCGCGAAGGTGCCCAGCCCGGACATGACCGTGTGTCCGGTGAACATGGACTTCAACTATGCTGCGGCATTCGGGACATCGTCGGCGAACGGATACGAGCGGCTGCTGCTGGATGCGATGCTTGGCGACGCGACGCTGTTTGCCCATCGCGACGGCGTGGAGGCGACCTGGGAGCTGTATACGCCGGTGCTGGAGGCATGGGCGAAGTCAGAACCGCTGTCGCTTCCCAACTATGCGAGCGGGTCCTGGGGCCCGAAGGAAGCCGCCGAACTGTTGCTGCGTGATGGGCGGCAGTGGCAGAAACTGTAAAGAGGAATCGCGATGCCGAGACGGACCGACGTTGAATACCGGGTCTACCGTGGCGCGGAGGCACTGAGCCGCGCCGCCGCCGAACATTTTCTTGATAAGGCGCAGGCGTCCGTTGCCGCGAAGGGCGTGGCGCGGATTGCCATCTCCGGCGGAAGCACGCCGAAGCGGACGTTTGAGCTGCTGGCGAATCCGGCGGAGAAGTTTGCGGCGGCCATGCCGTGGCAGCAGATCGAGCTGTACTGGGTTGACGAGCGCGCGGTTGCGCCGGATGACCAGGACAGCAACTATCGCATGACGCGCGAGGCGCTGCTGGACAAGGTTCCGCTGAAGCCGGAGAACATCTTCCGGATTGAAGGCGAGCTGGATCCGGAGCAGGCGGCGGCGCGGTACGAGTCGGCGATCCGCAACCACCTGCGTCTGGAAGGCGCGGAAGGCCCGCGCTTTGACGCGCTGGCGCTGGGCATGGGTGACGATGGGCACACGGCGTCGCTGTTTCCGCATACGGCGGCGATCAATGAAATGATTCGCATTGCCGTGGCGAACGAGGTTCCGCAGAAAAGCACGTGGCGTATTACGCTTACATGGCCTGTGATCAACCAGGCGCACGATGTGTTTTTTCTGATCGGAGGCCAGGACAAGGCTCAACCTGTGCATGATGTGCTGCTGGGCAAGTATGATCCAGAGGTACTTCCATCGCAGTTGATTCGTCCAAGGAATGGAAGACTGCTGATGCTGCTCGATACGGACGCCGCGGCGCTGTTACCGCCGCCGGATGCGAGCGGCACAGGACGACTGGAGATTGAACGATGATTCTTGCTGGCGACGTTGGCGGCACAAAGGTAGACCTAGCGCTTTACGGGTTTGACCACGGACGGCTTGCCCACGTGAGGGACGAGCGGTTTCCCGCGAGGGAGTACGCGGGCCTGGAAGACATTGTCCGCAAGTTTTTGATTGAGAGCGGCGACCCTGATGTGAATGCGGCTTGTTTCGGCGTGCCGGGTCCGGTACGCGGCGGAAGGCTGAAGCTGACCAACCTGCCGTGGGTGCTGGACATCCGTGAATTGTCGCAATCGCTGGGCATCGAGCACCTGTTTTTGATTAATGACCTTGAGGCGAACGGATACGGCATTCCCGAGCTTGAGCCGGAACAGATTTATGAGCTGAGCGCGGGCGCGCCGGGTTCGGTGGGGAACCGCGGGCTGGTGTCGGCGGGAACAGGTCTGGGCGAGGCGATTCTGGTATGGAACGGGAAGATGCATGTGCCGATGGCGTCGGAGGGCGGGCACTGCGATTTTTCTCCGCGCACCGAGCTTGATATTGAGTTGCTGCGCTACCTGCAGCGGACGCTGAAGGGGCGCGTAAGTTTTGAGCGCGTAGTCTCCGGGCTGGGGCTCAAGAACGTCTACTCTTTTCTGCGCGATGAGAAAGGGCTGGAAGAGCCGGACTGGCTGAAGGAGCGGATGCTGGCCGAGGATCCGAACGCGATTATCGGCGAACTGGGCGAGGCGGGCACGAACGAGTTGTGCGTGAAGGCGCTGGATATGTTTGCCACAGCCTATGGCGCGGAAGCGGGCAACCTTGCGCTGAAGGTGCTGTCTGTTGGCGGCATATATCTGGGCGGCGGGATTGCGCCGAAGATCCTGAAGAAGATGAAGGACGGCGCATTCATGAAGGCCTTTGTGGACAAGGGCCGGTTGAGCGATCTGCTGGTGCAGATGCCGGTGCGGATAATTCTGGAGAGCCGCTGCGCGCTGATGGGCGCGGCTGCCTATGCGGATGCACGCGCGGCGGAGCTGAGCGGCGAGTCGGTGCGCGCGGCTTCGCTGTGATCTGATTCCATGCAGGAACCGGCGGCTTTGCTGCACGGATTTTGCAGTGGCGCGCAAGCCGCTGACAGCCGTAGGATAAAAGGTTAGCTCTTTCACTGAAAGCCGCTGGCTATCCTTAGCTCTCTTGTGAGGCTGTTCATGCGATTGTTCCCGGCCCTGCGCGTTCAGGGGCTTCTTCTCGTCGCTGCCCTTTGTTGCTCCTTCCAGATTCAGGCACAAAGACTTCCGCAAACCGTAACTCCGGAGCACTATCAGCTCAAGCTGACTCCCAACCTGAAAACCGCGACCTTTATCGGCAGCGAAACGATCGATGTGGTGCTCAAGCAGCCGCAGGATGCGATCACGCTCAATGCGGCGCAGATCACGTTCAAGAGCGTAACGGCCGATTTGAAGGGCCAGACGCTGAAGGTCACGGTTACTGAGGATGCGCAGAAGCAACAGGCGACCTTCCACTTTGACAAGACGCTGCCCGCGGGGCCGCTGACGCTTTCCGTTGAGTACACCGGCATTTTGAATGGGCAACTGCGCGGGTTTTATCTGTCGAAGACCAAGCGCCGGAACTATGCGGTGACACAGTTTGAGCCCACCGACGCGCGGCGCGCGTTTCCCTCGTTCGACGAGCCGGCGTTCAAGGCGACCTACTCCGTAAGCCTGGTGGTGAACAAGGGCGATACGGCGATCTCAAACACAAACATCATTTCCGATACGCCGGGGCCGATTCCGGGCAAGCATACGATTCGCTTTGCGACGACGCCGAAGATGTCCACCTATCTGGTGGCGTTTCTGGTGGGCGACTTCCAGTGCACGTCGGGCGCGAGCGACGGCGTGCCGATCCGTGTATGCGCCACTCCGGACAAAGTGCAGTACACCAGCTATGCACTGCACATTGCCGAGTATGTGCTGCACTATTACGACTCGTATTTCGGGATCAAGTATCCGATGCCGAAGCTGGACCTGATTGCGCTGCCGGACTTTGAGGCGGGCGCGATGGAGAACTTTGGCGCGATTACCTATCGCGAGACGGATTTGCTGATTGATCCGGCGACGGCATCGGTCGGTGCAAAGGAGCGCGTGGGCGTGGTGGTGGCGCACGAGATGGCGCACCAGTGGTTCGGCGATATGGTGACCATGAATTGGTGGAACAACATCTGGCTGAACGAAGGCTTTGCGACCTGGATGGAGTACAAGCCAATCGCCGCGATGCATCCTGAGTGGCGGCTGAGGCAATCTGTGGCGATGAACCTGAATGGTGTGCTGAATCTGGATGCGCAACGGACAACTAGAACGATTCGCGCTAATGCGAATACGCCGGACCAGATCAACGAAATGTTCGACGGCATCACGTATGGCAAGGCGGCGGCGATGCTGAACATGGTGGAGCACTATGAGGGCGTGCAGACGTTTCGCCAGGGAGTGCACAATTATCTGCGGGCGCATATGTATGGCAATGCCGATGCGCAGGACTTCTGGAATGCGCAGACGGCGGTGAGCCACATGCCAATTAACAAAATCATGGAGAGCTTTGTGGCGCAGCCGGGCGTGCCGCTGCTCACCTTCAGCAACCCGCAGGGCGGCAGCGTTTCGGTAAACCAGGAGCGGTTCTTCCTGAATCCGACGGTGAAGACCAGCCGGGCGCAGACATGGTATGTGCCGGTGTGCTTCAAGGCAGAGGACGGCGGCGACCACTGCGATCTATTGAGCGGGGCGCGGCAGACGCTGAAGGCGCCGGAGGCTCCGTTCCTGTTTGGCAATGCGGACGGACTCGGGTATTACCGCAGCAGCTATCCGCAGGCTGTATACGCAAAGATTCTGGATAAGATTGAAACCGGCCTGACGCCTGAAGAACGGATCGGCTTTATCGGAGACGAGTGGGCCAAGGTTCGGGCCAACACGGCTCCGGTAGGGCAGTATCTGAACCTGGTGGCGGCGGTGCGGAGCGACCAGAGCGCGGATGTGATTGGTACGGCGCTCGGGAATGTGGCGGCCATCAACGACCAGATTGCTTCGACTTCGGCAGAGCACGCAGCACTGGCACGCTGGACGCGGCAGAATTTTGGGTCCACCTACAATTTGCTGGGAGCGCCGCAGGATACAGACTCGCCGATGAAAAAGGTGCTGCGTGCGACATTGTTCGGCTACCTGGGCGATCTGGGGAACGATCCTGAAGTGATCGCGCAGGCGAAGACGATGGCAGAAGCATATCTGAAGGACCAGAGTTCGGTGGAGCCGACGCTGGCCCATGAAGCGCTGACGGTGGCGGCCATCCATGGCGATGCGGCCTTCTTTGATCAACTGCAGAAGGTGTTCGAGACTTCGAACAATCCTGACCTGCAGGAGACGGCCCTGCGCCTGCTGGGCGATTTTGCTGAGCCCTCGCTGGCGACGCGCGCCCTGAATTTCGCGGTCTCCGGCAAGGTGCGGAACCAGGACTCGGTATTGCTGATAGGCGGCATGCTGGGGGGGCGGCGCACCCGCGACCTGACCTGGCAGTATGTGCAGGACCGCTGGCCGCAGGTGGATGCTCAGCTTACGGAGTGGATGGAGGCGCGCCTGGTGAGCGGAGCGAGCAGCTTCTGCTCGGCGGACAAGCGTGCCGGGGTGATGAACTTCTTCACCACGCATAAAATGCACGCGGCAGCACGGACCCTGCTGCAGACGCGGGACCACATCAACGCCTGCATTGATCTGCGCTCGATGCAGGGAGAGAATCTGCGGGACTGGGTGTCAGGGCAATAGGCGCCTTCGCAGAAACGAATTGGCCGGGGGCGATGGCCCTCGGCCATTTTGCGCCTATTAAGATGAAGAAGTGATGACCTTCAGCGAACGATTGGCGGCAGTGGAAGAGCGCATTGCGACAGCATGCCGCAGGGCAAACCGGGACCGTGCCGAAGTGAGGCTGATGGCGGTGTCGAAGACGCATCCGGCGGCGATGATTTGCGAAGCGGTTGCGGCGGGAATGACGCTGTTTGGCGAGAACCGGGTGCAGGAGTTCGAAGCCAAGCGCGCCGAGCTGCCGGAGGGAATCGAAGTCCACATGATCGGGCACTTGCAGTCGAACAAGGCGGCGAAGGCGGCGGCGGTTTTTTCTGCAATTGACACGGTCGATTCGGTCAAGCTGATGGACCGGCTGGAGGACGGGGCGAGGCGCGAGGGGAAGCAATTGCCGGTGCTGCTGGAGATCAAGCTGAGCGAGGAAGAGGCCAAGACGGGGCTTGCTCCTGCAAGCGCTGAGCTGCAAGCCACACTGGAGCGCGCGGCGGAGCTGCAGCATGTTGCCGTGTGCGGACTGATGACGGTGGCGCCGCTCGATGAGAATCCGGAGGCGGCGCGGACCTGTTTCCACGAGCTGCGGAGGCTGCGGGAGTCGCTGGCGCAGCGGTATCCGCGAGTGGATTTCAGCGAGCTGTCGATGGGCATGTCGGGCGATTACGAGATTGCCATTGAAGAGGGATCGACCCTGGTGCGGATTGGCGCGGCGTTGTTTGGAGCGCGGGAGAAGCGCGCTTGAAGCAGACGGGCGCGTGGGTAAAGCAGGGCCGGGACGGCGCGACGTTCGCGGTGCGTGTTGCGCCGCGCGCCAGCCGTACCGCAATCACTGGCCTGATGGGCGTGGGGCCGGATGCGGTGGTGAAGATCGCGCTGGCGGCTGCGCCGGTGGAGGGGAAAGCGAACGCAGCGCTGGTTGCCTATCTGGCCGGGGTTCTGGACGTGCCGCGATCGCGCGTGGGGGTGACCGGGGGAAAACAGTCGAAGAATAAAGTGATTTGCGTGCACGGAGCCGACGCTGCTGAGGTGGCCGCGAAGCTGGCACAGGCTCTGCCTGACAATTGCTCCTGACTCCCGTAAACTAAGGCGTTCACCGAACAGATACATCGCTCAAAGAATTTAACCGCAGGAAGCCGCATGTCGCCAATCTATGCCCTGGTTGTGGGCGCAATCGTACTCACATTGATGATTGTTTCGCTTGCCCGTGTGAGCAAGGTGAAGACCAAGGCCGATTATCTGGTTGCCGGTCGGTCGCTGCCGGCGTTTGTGCTGGTGTTTACGCTGCTTTCGTCGTGGATCGGGTCAGGGTCTCTGCTGGCTGGGGCGGAGGCCGCCTACAGGCACGGCTTTGTGGCGCTGTGGCTGGCGGGCGGCGGATGGGCCGGGCTGCTGCTGATCTACTTCATCGCGCCGCGCGCGCGACGGTTCGCGCAGTTCACGATTCCTGATTTGCTGGAAGCGCGCTATAACCAGATGGCGCGCGTGCTGGGCGTGATTGCAATACTTTTTGCGTACACGGCGATCACCAGCTATCAACTGATCGGCGGCGGTGACATTCTGCACCTGATTTTTCCGACGGTCATCACGGCCACACTGGGCAAGTACATTTTGGCGTTTTTTGTGATTGTGTTTACGGCTGTGGCGGGCATGGAGTCGGTGGCGTACATGGACGTGTTTATCGGTCTGCTGGCGACCATCACGCTGATTGTTGCGCTGCCGGTGCTGGTCCACGTAGCAGGCGGATGGGGCGCGGTGCATCGTGCGCTGCCTGCGACGCACTTCACGATACTGGGCGACCTGGGGTTTGTGCAGGCGCTGGAGTTGGCCGTGCCGACGCTGCTGCTGATGCTGGGCAACCAGTCAATGTACCAGAAGTTTTTCTCCGCCAAGTCAGAGCGCGACGCGCGCCGGGCCGTGGTGGGCTGGGTGATCGGCACGGTGATTCTGGAAACGGTGATTGTGGCGCTGGCGGTGACCGGGTCGGCACTCTACAAGACGGGAGAGATTGCGCAGAGGCCGCGCGAGATTCTGGCCTACAGCGCGCTGCACGGGCTGCCGGTGTGGCTGGGTGCGCTGACGATGGGCGCGATTTTCGCGAAGGTGGTTTCGACGGCGAACAACTACCTGTTTTCTCCGGCGACCAATCTGGTGAACGATATTTTTGTGCGCTATATTTCACCGGAGGCTTCGAACAAGCGCATCCTGATCGTCTCGCGGTTGATGGTGGTGTTCCTGGGCATCTTTGCGCTGTATCAGGCGCTCGGAACCGGATCGGTGCTGCGGGCAGCGCTGTATGCGTATACGGTGTACTCGGCGGCGCTTACGCCGGTGATTCTGGCGGCGTTCTATTCGCGGAGGGCTACGGCCTGGGGAGCGGTGAGCGCGATTGCAGCGGGAACCGCTGTGACCGTGTTCTGGAACTGGGACCCGGGAGTTCTGAGCCGTTATTTGCCGGCGGGCGTGGCCAGCATGGATGCGATACTTCCGGCGTTGGCGGCTTCCGTATTTTGCCTTGTGGTGGTGAGCGCGTTTACCAAGGCTCCGAGCAAGGAGCAACTGGCGCAGTTCCATGGGGAGGCGGCTTCCTAAACCGCTCCTACTTATTGTTCAGCGGCTTGCGGGCGAAGTAGTAGAGCGAGAAGCCGAGCAGGGCGAACATCACTACGGAAATTGACGGATGGTAGAGCAGCCGATAGGGCGCGGAGCCAGCGCTGAACCAGAGTTGCAGCTCGTGTCCGGTGGCGGCTTCGTAGAGCTTGAGCGCGACGCCGAGCAGGCCCATGATGCCGCCGGCGGCGATGAGTCCGCTGGCGTAGAGCGAGCCGGGCGAGACTTCACTTTCTGTATCCGCGCCGGAGCGGGCGGCATGCTGGTCAATGATCCAGCGGACGACTCCGCCGGAGAAGATGGCGAGGGTAGTGCCGATGGAGAGGTAGGCTCCGACGGCAAACGACAGCGAGGGCACGCCGAGCAGTTCGACGGCGATGACCAGGAAGACGCCGAGCAGGACGAGACCCCAGGGCAGCTTGCGGGTGAGGATTCCGTTGATGACGGTGGCCATCAGCCGGCCTTGCGGCGCGGCGGCCTGCGCGCTGCCGATGCCCTGCTGCCATTGAATTTCAATCTTTCCAGTGGCGGGGCTATAGAGGTATTTTCCGTTGGGCAGGACGGGCGAGCCGATGGCGTTGAGCAGCACATACTGGCTGCCGCCGATGAATTTGGTTGACTTGTCCGGTTTGGTGAGCAGGAAGTGCTTGCGGGCGAAGTGCATTTGTTCAACCTGAACGCCGGGGATGGGCGCGCTCATGTTGTAGGCGATTGGATCCTTCATGGGCTTGAAGGTTTCGAGGCCGCGGTTCATGGCGTTGAGCGTGAGTCCGATGGAGAAGACGCAGACCATGACGCCGATGATGACGGCGAGCTGCTGCTTCCAGGGTGTAGCGCCGACGATGAATCCGGTCTTGAGATCCTGCGAGGTGTCGCCCGCGTTGGCTGCGGCGATGCAGACGACTCCGCCGATGGTGATGGCGAGCGCGCCGAAGGCGGGAGCGGTCCAGCCCTTGACGAGGAAGATGGCGGAAGTGGCCATGAGGGTGGCGATGGTCATGCCGGAGACAGGATTGGCGGAGCTGCCGATGAGTCCCACGATGCGCGAGGAGACGGTGACGAAGAGGAATCCGAAGAGGACGACGAGCAGCGCGGCGACGAAGTTGGCCAGCCAGCCGACCTGCGCGCCGGGCACCGGCTTGAACTCGAGAAAGAAGAAGATCATGACGACGAGCAGAACGCTGCCGGCGAGCACAATCGGCATGGGTATGTCGCGGTCGGTGCGTTTGCCGGAAGCGGCGGCGGCCTTTTTGCCCATGCTCTGAAGCCCCGCCTTGAGCGCGCCGAAGATGGTGGGGAGGGTTTTGAGCAGGGTGATGAGGCCGGAGGCAGCGACCGCGCCCGCGCCCATGGGACGGATGTAGGCGCTCCAGAGATCGCTGGACGACATTTGCGCGATGGGCGCAGTGCCGGGATAGATGGGCGTAGCGAGCTGCGCGCCAAAGAAGTGGATGGCGGGCATGAGGACGAACCAGCTGAAGACGCCTCCGGCGAATAGGACTCCGGAGACGCGGGCGCCGATAATGTAGCCGACGCCCATGTACTCGGGCGTGGCGTCGCAGCGCAGTGACGCGCCGGGCAGCCATTTGGGCTCGTAGTGCGGGGAGCCGGGCCAGGCGCCGAGCAGATTCTCATTCTGGAAGAGCGTGTAGATCGCGCCGAGGCCGAGTCCAAAGAAGACGCGGCTGGCGAAGGAGCCTCCCTTTTCGCCGGCGATGAGGACGTCGGCGCAGGCGGTGCCCTCGGGGTAGGTGAGGTTGCCATGCTCCTCGACGATGAGCTGGCGGCGGAGGGGGATCATGAAGAGGACGCCGAGGCAGCCGCCCAGCATGGCGAGGATGAAGATGCGGATGTATTCGAGGTTGAAGCCCAGAAAGATGAGCGCGGGGAGGGTGAAGATGACTCCGGAGGCGATGGACTGGCCGGCGTTGCCGGTGGTCTGGACGATGTTGTTCTCAAGGATGGATGAGCGGCCCAGCGCGCGCAGCACGCTGATGGAGAGGACAGCGATGGGGATGGAGGCGGCGACGGTAAGGCCCGCGCGGAGGCCCACGTAAACAGTGACGGCTCCGAAGAGGACGGCGAAGATGCAGCCGAGCAGGACGGCGCGCAGGGTGAGCTCGCGGGGCGACTCATTAGGCGAAACGTAGGGCTGGAATTCTTGCTGGGGCGCGGGCTGAGTGGACAAACATGCCTCCGAAGGGGGAAGGGAGAGTGTATCAGCGAAGGTGAGGGGAGTGAAGGGGGAGCCGTTAAGCATGTTGAGTGGACACAGACTCAAGTGCGTCTCGGCCACCTATTCGAATTTCTACAATATGTAAGTTGACTTATCTTCCGACATGTGCTATGGCCATGGCGCAGTTATTCCTGCTTCACTGTTGGCTCTGAGTTGAATCCTGCGTGTTGCTAAGTTCACACTCTCTAACGCTGAGTGTGTCTATAGTGCGTGGGAGGAGTCACGATGAACAGGTCGCCGAAGGCATCCTTCCATTTGATATCTGTCCATGTTGCATTCTCATACGGCGCATGTGCGCCGCTGCGGGTGCGCGCGTGCAACATGTTTCATGCTGCTATTCCTGACAAATCATGAAGGAGGACACAAGTGACGCTTCTAATCGATTTCTTTTGTCGCCGGATGACAGCTTGCGTAAGGACACAATGTACATTCTCGATTTTGTGCCTCAGCCTGACCCTAATCACTTCTAGGAACTTGTTGAAATAGGTACCTTTGTGCGACGGAGATCTGATGGCATTCGTCTAACAGGTATGCGTGGAGATGAGCGGATTCAGGACGGGATGTTCAGCTATGTTTCATTGGAGCAGCGGGTTCCACAGG
>DATKRT010000052.1:0-8192 GCA_035532055.1 Acidobacteriaceae bacterium
GGAAAACCGGCTGGCCGAATTTCTGTGCCGCATCCAGGTGCGCTCCGCGGAGCACCCGGAGTTGGATGGCGCCTGGTTCCGCGCCTTCGACTACCAACTTTGGGACTACTGGGCAAGCAATGCGGATGCCGGATGGGGCGCGTGGGCCATCGAAACGGGATGGACCGAGGCCTGGATCGCAAGCACCCTGGCGATGCGCCAATTGCGCACGTCGCTCTGGGACCTGACAGCGCAAAGCCGCATCGGCGATCAGGTGCGCGATCTCTTGCCTCGATTCTCTCTCAAGGAAAGCTGAATTCCCTTTTGCAGAAAATAACCTCCCGTTCCGTTGTCATGCATCCCGCCCGTTGTCATGGAATGATCGTCCCAGGGGCCAAATTGGACGGAAAACGCGGACAGTGCGGACGAAGCGGAAATCGTTCAACCTGCGTATTTTCTAAGATTTGCTCATGTAATGAAGGGGATGGAAGAAGATCTTGGCGGAGAGAGTTGGATTCGATGATTATGATATATAACATCATTAGAATCATAGTATAAGTTGACGTGGTAAGGCAATGGTAATACATTTAAGGGTGGCCACCCGCACGGCAACACTCATAATCCGATTCAAGGCGGCAGACGGAGCGTGGAAGCGGGCCCCTGCCGCGAGTGGCGCAAATGGTCGAATCAGGCCCGGTTATGCCCTGGTGAACGGCAAGGCCGAGCGAGTGAATGACTACAACTACCAGGTTCGTTTCTTCGAAAGGCGCAAGCTCAAGTACGAACCTGCGGGCAAGAATGCCGCCGACGCCGAGGCTCTTCGACGTCGTATCGAGCAGCAGACAACAGTCAGGGCTGAGGCGCTCAAGGTCGGCGTAAAGGTAGAAGTCGAGCAAACACGGAAGACTCTCGCACAGACTGCGGCCTCGTACATCAAGGACGCAGAGGACCGCGGCGCAAGTGAGGCAGCACTGCAGGCAAGGAGCGTGTCGGCCGAGTTCATGCGGATGCTGAAGAAGACATATGTGGATGAAGTTGCGCGTGAGGACGTGTTCCGTTTCCATACGGTGCTTCGGAAGCGCGGCTGCAAGGACAGGACTGTAGCAAACAAACATCAGAGACTCACGTCATGGTTGCGGTTCGCAGGTGTCGACAAATTGATCTTGCCGCCGACTCCGAAGTATGAAGAGGCCCTTCCAACCACTTACTCCAGGGACCAAGTCAGCACCTTGCTCGCAGAGGCCGAGCCATACATGCGGATGGCGATCCTGATGGGGCTCAAACTCGGATTGCGCGACGGAGAATTGATCCACGCAGAGTTCTCCGACATCAACAGCGCAGAAAAGACGTTCAGGGTCCGAGGAAAGCCGCAGTGGGGCTTCAAGGTCAAGACTCATGAGCAGCGGGATGTTCCGGTACCGGACGATGTGCTGGCGGAACTCGATATCTGGAAAAGCCAGTGTCCGGGTCAGACTCTCATTCTTGGAACCAAGAATCGTCAACCAAACACGAAGCTCCTGCGGGCATTGAAAAGGCTGGCACGGCAGGCGAAGCTGAATTGCGGACGGTGTGAAGGCTGCCAGTCGAAACGCCGCGAGTGCAGAGAGTACACGCTGCACGAGTTTCGGAGAACCTATATCACCACGCTTCTACGCAACGGAGTCGATCTTCGCACGGTGCAGGCTTACGCCGGACACAAGGACATCGCCAGCACAATGCGTTACCTGAGGCCGGCGAGCGCCAAAGAAGCTCAGGCCAAGCTCAATACGATCGTATGGTGAGAGGGCCGGCTTTTGCCCGGCCCTCTCGGTTATGCCGCCTCCACCGTGTGCTCGCGGAGCCACTGTGCGACGGCGTAGGGATCGAATCGGATCGATGATCCAATCCGAAGATGCGGAATTCGCCCCGAGGCGGCCATCTCATAGATAGCCGTTCGGCCAAATCCCAGTATTCGCGCTAATTCCGGTGCCGTAATAGCGCCGGGTTTACGTTCGAGGACCGATGCCAGATCACGCTGTGGATCGGGCATCTGAATCACTGCCATCCAACGTTTCCTTGCCCGCCTGCGGGTGCCCGCGCGGAGGCTAACGTCAACTAACCGCGTTTTAGAGTTGCGGCCAGTTGGAAGAGCGCTCCGGACACCGGAACGTCACGCCTTGAACAGGGGCGTGCTCCGTAGAGCATTCTACATTCTGCAAAAATCCTGAGGCAGTGACAATCGTTATGGAATCAAGGATATTGCCGAATCTGGCCGGGAATTTCCCGTACATGGATCGCTACGCACAATTTCTGTACGGTTGCTTCATGGGGGATCCGTATCATGCCGCCCATCCGATCGGTGCCGTCGTATTTCTGCTGTTCCGATTGCAACCACGACCCTCAATCGAAGGTGGGTGCTGAGATTCCAGTCGCAATGCCGACTTTTCGTTCCATATCTGCGGTGGATGAACGCATTGGTTATACGTTAAGCGAGAATCATTCCCGGCGACATGGGCGTTACTTGTTCCGCATTCTGATGCTTCTCGTTAGACTAAGAAACATGAAGCTTTTCGCACCCCTCGTTCTCGCAGCGCCCCTCGTAACGTCTAACCATCTGAAGGGCGAATAATGGCAACTTCCACACTGCGTGCTCCCAAGTCCAGTCGTTTCAAATTTAAAACCGCTGTCTGGATATTTCTTGGTCTAACAACGCTCTTTGTCTTCATCACCTCAGAAGTTCTTCTAGTCACCGATTACCCCATGTATCACGCCTACCGTCTGCAGGTCATCGCAGACCGCCATCTTCTCATCCCACATACACTCGCCGGAATCTTCGCTCTCTTGATCGGCCCCATCAATTTCTCCTCGCGGATCCGCCAGCGGTACCTCAAGTTCCATCGCGTCCTTGGACGCATTTACGTCATCTCCGTCTTTATCGGCGCCGCTACCGGGGTCGCTCTCGCCAGCGGCCGTCCCGGCTTCCCCGGAACCTGCGGGCAGGCCGCAGCCTGGGTCGTCTGCACCACCGCCGCCTTCATCACCGCGCGTAACCGCCACATCGTCCAACATCGTCAGTGGATGGCCCGTTCCTACGCAGTGACCTTTACCTTCGTCTCCAGCCGAGTGCTCAACCTCTGGCCACCTTATTGGAGCCATCTCGGCGACACCCTATCCGCCGTCGGTGTCATCGCCTTCACCCTTGCCTCGCTGCTGATCGTAGACCTCGGCCTCAACTGGCACGAACTCTCCACTCGTTGTGACTGAGGTCCGGCCAGGAGGCCATCAGATTTTCAGGGCATCCTCAAAAACGTGGGTGATACCCATCTCACCTTTGAGATGCGGATCTGCAAAATGTCCTATTTCGCGAAGCTGGTCCCCTCCAGCTCCGAGCTGAGCACAGGACCGGAACCACCTAGCTGTCCAACTACCCTCATCACCGCAGGCTCCTCACCCTCCAGGACCCAAACCATCACATCCTTCGGCTGAAGGCCGAGCATCGTCGCAATCACTCCCAGGATGCCACCCAATTCCGGATGGATGCGAAACACCGTCGCCTTAAGCGTCTGTCCTGCCCTTTGAAACGGCTGCGCGCCCTCCGGCGAGATCAGGATCCGAATCAATCGCCCGCCGAAGACTGGCACCAGGATCCCCACCCGAAACGGCGCTGTATTGGGCGGCACATTCAGCAGCAACGTTCCCACGAACCCATTCGCCAGGTCATCCGGCAGGTCGATGTGCTCGCTCTCGACATGTATCTTGCCATTCTTGTCCGCTGTGCGGCTGGTCGCTATGCCGGTAGCGGCTTCCACCGCGAAGTCGACGGGCTTCGCAAAGAATGGCCCCTTCTGTATGTGATGGTCCCGTACTAACTGAAATGTGCCCTGCTGCCTGTACGTCGTCGTCTCATCATCAATCGACCCATCCACAAATCGATAGGTCAGGCGCATCGTCACTTCATCGCCCTGCACGCCCTCCGTAAATTCAACCCGCGCGATGATCTTTCCAGTCTCGGAGCGCGCCACCATAAAGTCGTGCCTCGGGAGTTGGATATGTTTCACTGAAATTCGTTCTGCTGGCGCTGCGGTGCTTAACATGATTGTCAAAAATGCGGCTACAAGGAATCTGCTTCGCGCCATCAAATACCTCGATTTAACGATCAGCTTCATCAGATGCCAATTGTGCGGGAAATAGCCCACTACAAGAACTCTCACTTCCATCGGCCCACACACAACCGTCCCGGCCGCCAACGCTCCACCGTCACCGCCTCGCGCGGAACCTCAGCCGCCGTCAGCAACCGCACCCAGTCTTCCTTCCGGAAGGCCCGCCTAAAGGACACCGGCCCATCATGCCGTACAAACCGATGCCACCCCGCGATCCTCTCCACCCACCCAAACATCCGGCAACTCCACTCCGACCGCTCCAAATCATTGATAAACCAACCTTCCTGCGCAGTCGCTTCCATCCAGCGCAGCAGGGCGACGATCTCCTCATCCTCAAGATGATGTGCCATCAGCGAACTCACCATGATATCCACCGGCTTCTCCGGCCGATACTTCAGGGCATTGCCGGTCACCCACGCGATTCCCAGCTCCTTCGGCGTGGACTCCGCTGCTGCACGCGCCGCGTAAGGATTCAAGTCAATCCCCGTTAACTGCACAGCAATACCGCGTCTTCGCGCCCAGCCTGCAATCTGACGCAGCAGATCGCCGCCGCCACTGCCCACATCGACAATGTGCAATGGAGCACGCAATCCATGCAGTAGCCGCCTCAGCCAAGCCAGAGTCGGTCGATATCCCAGCAGCCAGCGGTTGATCTGCTCCAGGCTGCGCAGGCAGCCGCGGAAATCTTCATAGGTACAGTCGCCATCCATCAGCTCCGGCAGATCACGCGGAGAGGCCCGTAGTCTGAATTCGATTTCCCCGCTAGACCCCATGGAAACGCATTGTCTCCGCTGTCAGCCCCGGGCCAAACGACATCGCGCACCCGCGCTGCCCCGGCCGCGCCTCCTGCATCATCCGCTGTAGCACAAACATCACCGTCGCCGACGACATGTTGCCGAAGCACGACAACACTTCGCGCGACGCCGCCAGCGCATCCGTCGGTAGTTCGAGTCCCTTCTCCACCGCATCCAGAATCGACCGTCCGCCGGGATGCACCGCCCACAGCTCAATGCCATCACGTTCGGCCATCAGTTCGCCCTCATGCAGCGCGCGGCCAAGCTCTGCCGGCACCCGCCCGGAAAGCAGCATGTCGAAGCCTAGCCCGCGAATTTTCCAGGTAATCAGCCCACGTGTCTCCGGCACCATCACCGCCTTGAAACTGTCCAGCGCGAAACCCTGCTCGCGACCAGTAATCAGGCTCGCCGCCGCGCCATCGGCAAAGACCAGGAAGGAGAGCACCTGCTCCAGCTCCTGCGTCTCCTGAAAGTGCAGCGTGCACAGCTCCAGGTTGACCATCAGAACACCCGCCTTCGGATCTGAACGCACAATGTGCCGCGCCAGCTTCAGCGCATTGATCGCGGCATAGCATCCCATGAATCCGACCATTGTGCGCTCCACTCCCGCCGGAAGCCCAAGGTGGTCGACGATCTCAAAGTCCAGCCCCGGCGCATAGAGCCCCGTGCAGCAGGTCACCAGCACGTGCGTAATACCGGAGCGTTCCTTCTCATTGAGCGCAAGCCTGTCCACGGCCTTCCGCATCAGCACCGGAGCGCACTGCTCAAACAGCTCCATGCGCCGCGCAGTGTTGGGGAAGCTGCCTGGCCGATAAAACCCATTCGCATCGTGCGACGAGAATTGACCGGAGCCTTCCCGCGGGTTGAGGAACGAATAGCGATGGGCGATATCGGCGCGGCTCGCCATGCGGCGGAAGACCGCGCGTAGCCGCGGGTTGGCCAGCATCTGCTCGGCGAAGATGACGAAAGCGTCATGTACATCGTGTTCTGGTACGGCAGTGGCGATGCGGTTCAGGTAAGCCGTATCTTCTCGCAATAGACCCTCAACACGAATTGTAGGATAGACGTCCCGTGTGTGTCTTAGGAAAGCTGGCCCACGAAGAGGCGACAGTCCAGCGACAATCCGGCGACAGGCGAATTTTCCATTCGCGGCGATGTTTCAGGCCAATCAATGATCTGATTGGCCAATTTGACGAAGTTACCGGTGCTCCGTTAACAATCTTGCTGGTGCAAGAGATTCGGCAGAGCAGGCCGAGGCTCACTATTCTCTCCTGCGCCCGTCAAACCTTAGCGCCAGTTATGTGGATTTCATTGCCTGCACCACACCCCGATGACAGCATCGTCATGCAGTGCCCAGCAGAAGCAGTACAATTTCAAGTATAGAATCCGAACAAGGAGATTCCAGTTACAACGTCCAAGCCGAATCAGATTCCTGTGCAAGATGAAGTTCTAGTTCTCGGCGGTGGCGTCGCAGGCTGCGCCGCTGCTATCGCGCTGGCCCGCAAGGGACGGCAAGTTACGCTGATCGAACGCGAGCCCACTCCGCGCCACAAGGTCTGTGGAGAGTTCCTGAGCGGCGAGGCCCTTGAGGACCTGCGTGCTCTCGGCATCGATGTGGTCTCGCTTGGCGCCGTGCCCATCAATTATGTTCGCCTCGCCGCTGCCAGGCGCGCCGCGGAGGCTCCTTTGCCTTTTCCTGCAGCCTCGCTCTCGCGCAAGGCGCTTGATACAGCGCTCATTTCCGAGGTCATCGCCGCGGGAGTCCGCGTAGAGCGCGGTCGTAGTGTGCAGGCGCTTGCCCGCACGACAAGCAACGTCTGGCAAGCTACGCTCGACGACGGTACCAACTACGAAGCTCCAGCCGCCTTTCTCGCCACGGGCAAGCACGATCTGCGCGGCCACGGTCGCCCGAAGGACCCTCACCAATGGGTCGGCTTCAAGATGTATTACCGACTGTCTGCCGCCCAGACCGCTGACCTGGCGGACGCCTCCGAGTTGACGCTCTACGCCGGAGGCTACGGTGGTATCCAACCGGTTGAAGGCGGCATTACGAATTTCTGCTGTGTGGTGCAACGGCGGTATTTTGCGCGTGCGGGTCTTCGCTGGGAGGGCCTCCTTGCGAAGATGCAGCAGGACTGTCCCCACCTCGCGATGCGGCTTGGCGGCGCGGAGCCGCTGCTCGACAAACCGATCACCATTACTCATATCCCGTATGGCTACATCCGCCGCGCAACCGAGGATGGGCTCTACTGTATCGGCGATCAGGCAGCCGTAATCCCCTCGTTCACCGGCGATGGCATATCCATCGCCCTGCATACTGCCCGCCGTGCCGCCGCTGCTTATCTTGCCGCAGAGCCGGCGCCGGTCTTTCAGCCAAAACTGCGCTCCGCAATGCTGCCCCAGATGCGTCTTGCCGAGGTCGCCGCCGACGGCTTGAACAACTCATTCGCACGCGCTGTATTACCGTTCTGCCTCAGGGTCTGGCCCGGCGTGATGCGCGTGACCGCAAAGCTGACTCGCGTCGCCCACAACGCCGCCGATGCTCCAATACAGTCGCCGGCTTAAATCTAGCCACGCTAGAAACAACTATCAGTAGGTAAAACACCATAGAAGAGGTGAAATGAAATCCCTCACAGTCTTCACCCTCGCTGCCGTACTCGCTCCAGCCGCATTCGCCCAGCATCAGACCTTCGTCGTCAATCCCGATGCCAGCGAGGTCAAGATGACGCTCAAAACGACCCACGAGCTCGTCAACGGTACTTTTCACGTCCAATCCGGATCGATTGAGTTTGACCCCAGCACTCCTAAAATGCAGGGTTCGGTGGTCGTCCTCGCCGGCAGCGGCAAGACCGGCAATGACATGCGCGACAGAAAGATGGACAAGGACATCCTTAAGGTCGAACAGTACGCAACTGTTTCCTTTGAACCGAAGACCTATACCGGCGCCATAGCTCGTTCAGGCGACTCGACCATCCAGGTAACTGGTATCTTCACACTCCTCGGCACGCCTCGCGAGATCACCATCCCCATCCTTGTCCATCTCGAAGGCACAACCGCAACGGTCAAGGCTCATTTTGTCGTACCATACATCCAATGGGGACTGAAGGATCCAAGCTTTATGTTCTGGAAAGCGGACAAAGACGTCGCGATCGACCTCTTTCTTGAGGGCACGATTTCAAAATAGAGAACCGCCTCCTTTGCACGCAACGATGTCGTGCGTCACCATCAGGGCTGAAGCGAGCTGAGCTCCCGCTCCGAGAAGTTATTCTCGACGACTGCA
>DATKRT010000053.1:0-18585 GCA_035532055.1 Acidobacteriaceae bacterium
CGCCCGCGCTCTCCAGCATCGCATCGGCGTGCTCCGCAAAAATCCCGCGCTCCGTGCGCGTCAGGTAGTACTCCGGCAGCCGCGTAATCGCCTCGAACAGCCGCGATCCCGCCTCGTCATAAAACAGCCACGGAGAAAGCGTCTTCGGCGTCGCCGTCAGTCCGCGCATCACCTCCGCGCCCACCGGAGTGGTTGCTGCCTCCGGCAAAGTCAAAGCAGAAGAAAAATTATGCATGAAGTAGGCCCGTTTATCCCTGTCGGTTGGCCAAACGCACTCCGCTGAACTGCCAGCGCGACGCAGGCGAGAAAAAGTTCCGGTACGTGCTGCGAATGTGCGACGCCGGAGTCACCGCAGAACCGCCCCGCAGCACCATCTGGTTGCTCATAAATTTGCCGTTGTACTCGCCCAGCGCGCCCGGCAGCGCCGCATACCCCGGATACCCCAGGTACGCGCTCGCCGTCCACTCCCACACGTCGCCGAACATCTGCTGCAGTCCGTCGCCGCCCTTCGCCGCCATCGTGTGCAGCTCGCCCTGCTCCAGCAGATTGCCCTCAATCCGCAATCCCTCCGCTGCGATCTCCCACTCCGCTTCCGTCGGCAGCCGCGCACCCGCCCAGCGCGCAAACGCATCGGCCTCAAAGTAGCTCACATGGCACACCGGAGCCGCCAGCACCGCCCGCAAATCCACCGCGCCCCGCAGCGTAAACACCCGCCACTCGCCCGCGTTTTCAAACCAGTACAGCGGAGCCTTCCAGCCATGCGCCCGCACCGTGTCCCAGCCTTCTGATAGCCACAGATCCGCACGCTCATAACCGCCGCCGCGCATAAACTCCAGATACTCCCCACACGTCGCCAGCCGCGACGCCAGCGCAAACGGCTCCACATACACCTTGTGCCGCGGCAGCTCGTTGTCAAAGCAAAAACCTTCGCCCGCGTACCCAATCTCCCGCAGCCCGCCTTCATGCGCAATCCATTCCACCGGCTCAGCATCACCAGCGTCCGTCAGCATGCCCGCGCGATACGCCGGATGCAGCGGATTCGACCAGAACGCGTGCTTGATGTCGTACAACAGCAGCTCCTGGTGCTGTTGCTCGTGGTGCAGCCCCAACTCCACGCGCCGCGCAACCTCGTCGCTCACGCCGTTCTCAAGCCACTGCTCCATCGCGGCGTCCACATGCTCGCGATACGCAATAATCTCGCCCAGCGACGGCCGCGAAAACGACCCGCGCAGCTTCTTCACCGGCTGGTCGCTCACCGCGTTGTAGTAGCTGTTAAAAAGCCAATAAAAATCGGGGTGGAAAGACTGGTATCCGGGAAGAAATTCCCGCAACAGAAAGGTCTCGAAGAACCACGTCGTATGCGCCAGATGCCACTTCGCCGGACTCGCCTCCGCGCACGACTGCACCATCATGTCTTCAGGAGTCAGCGGTTCACACAATGCCTGCATCTGCCGCCGCACGCACTTAAAGCGCTCGGCCGCACGCTCTCCCGCCGGAGCATTCTCGATCAGACTCTTCTTCAAAGCCGTTCTCCCCTCTCTGCTAAGAGTCATCCCGCTGCCCTGCGTTGCTGTGCCCGTCGACCTCAAACCGACGCCCCATAATACCGAACACACACCGACCCGCTTCACTATGGGATGAAAATCTCACTCTTCGGTTGCACAAATCACGCACATCTGCGTCCTGCGGTGCATTTATGCCGTCTATTCCGGCAGATTCGCATCTGAAACACCACGAGACACTGTTCGAACTATGAAACCGCTCCGCTCGATCGCCGCGCCACTCCTCGCTGCCGCTCTTTTGTTACCCCAACTCCACGCCGCTGCGCCGCAGTTCCAGGGCGGCGGCATGCGCGACTTCCAGGCCCACAGCGTCCGCGGAGACATCACCTCCATCGCCGGCAACAACATCCAGGTCAAAGCCGACAACGGCGAAACCTGGTCCATCGCCACCAGCGTCAATACCCGCTTCCGCAAGCAGCGCGACTTCATCAAAATTTCCGGCCTCCACATCGGAGACATGATCGCCGCCATCGGCGACAAGAACCCCAAAGCCAAAACTCTCGGCGCAGTCTTCGTCATGGTCATCGACAAGCAGCGCTTTGAGCAGATGCGCGCCGACTTCGGCAAAACCTGGACCACCGGCGTCGTTCAGTCCATCCAGGGCACCACCATCACCATCAAGCGCCCCGACAAAATCATCCAGTCCGTCGCCGTCGATGAAAACACCGAGTTTCGCCGCCGCCGCGACGACATTATCCTGCCCGACATCAAACCCGGCGACAACATCTCCGCGCGCGGCGCCATCAAAAACGGCTCCTTCCTCGCCACCCTCGTCGCCGTTATGCCGCCCGGAGGCTTCCGCCCGCGCGGCCAGTCCGGCCACCGTGGCGTACCCGGCAATACCCCCAACGCCGCTCCTCAACCTCAGCCCAACACCGCTCCCGCACCACAGCACCATCAATAATCTATGCCCCGGCTCATTCATCTCTCGCTCCTGTTAGCTGCGTCGCAACTCATCGCACCCGCGCTCTCCCACGCGCAAACCGTGCCCACCACCGCACAAGCTCCAACGCCCACTCCCGCGGCAAAGCAAGCTCAGTCCGGCGGCGTCATTCACGGCACCGTGAAATCCGGAAACATCCCCCTCCCCGGCGTCACCGTCACCGCGCAGAACACCCTCACCGGCAAGACATACTCCGCCGCCACCACTGCCACCGGCGCGTATAGCATGATCATCCCGGCCAACGGACGCTACGTCGTCCGTGCGCAATTCGCCGCCTTTGCTCAGGTCACGCAGGAGGCTCTGCTCAATGCCACGGGACGCGACCGCCTCCTCGACTTCAACCTCCTGCTCGCCTCGCGTGCGCAGCAGCAGCAGCAGCGCGAACAGCGCGCTCAGGCCAGCCAGTACTCCGGCAGCGGCTCGCAAAGCCTATCGCTCAGCGGATCCGCCTCCGACCTCATCGCCGCCTCCGGCGCACCCTCTGTCTCCGGAGCCGAACTTCCCTCCGCCGCCAGCAACTCCAGCTTCTCCAGTGAATCCGTCGCCATTGCCGGGCAAACCGGCTTCACCAGTCCGTTTGCCGGAATCAACTTCGGACAGCGCCTTGAAGCCGGTGGCCCCGACGCAGGAGGACGCGGATTTGGTGGCCCCGGCGGTCGCGGCGGCCCCCGCGGCGGTCGTGGCGGCCCCCCTCGCGGTCGCTTCCGCGGCAACTTCCGCCATTTCAATCCCAACCAGCCCCACGGATTCCTCTCCTGGGATGGCGGCAACTCCGCCCTCAACGCCCAGCCCTTCTCCATCCGCGGCCTGAACATCAATCAGCCTGCGTACGCCTCCAACCAATTCCGTGCCGTCATCCTCGGCGTGCCCTACATCCCCCACCTCGTTACCCACGACACACACGACTTCTTCTTCTTCATGCTCTCCGGCCAGCGCTCCTCCTCGCCCTTCAACGAATACGGAACCGTCCCCACCGCCGAAGAGCGCGCCGGCAATTTCCAGAACCTCACCACCCAGAGCGGCACGCCCATCACCATCTACGATCCCGGCTGCTACTCCGGAGACCCCAACGCCGGCCAGCCCTTCGCCAACAACACCATCCCCACCCAGTGCATCTCGCCGCAGGCCACCAAACTGCTCGCCTACGTCCCGCCGCCCAATCTGCCCGGCCAGGTCCAGAACTACCGCCAGATCTCCACTGCGCAATCCAACACCACGCGCATCGGCACACGCTTCGTCCACAACTTCGGCAGCCAGGGAAACTCCGCCGCATTCACTGACTTCATCCGCCGCCGCTTCGGACTCGCCACGCCCGGCCTCCATCAGAGCATCAACACCAACTTCAACTACAGCCACGCCGCCAGCGACAACCTCAACATCTTCCCCGGCCTCGGCGGAAAGTCGCAAACCCACAGCTACTCCCTCGGCATCGGCTACTCCATCAGCAAAAACAACCTCACCAACAACCTCAACCTCAACTGGAACCGCAACGACTCACAGGTCACCAACAACTTCACCAGCACCACCGACGTCGCCGCGCAAATCGGACTCAACGGCCTTCCCGGCAATCCGCTTCTCTATGGCCTGCCCAACGTCACCCTCAATCAATTCACTTCCATCAATGAGCAGCAACCCACGCTGCGCCTCAATCAGACCATCGCCTTCGCCTACAACGGCTCCTGGCTCCACAAGAAGCACAACTTCCGCTTCGGCGCCGACGTCCACCGCGTGCATCTCAACCTCTTTGGTCAAACCAACTCCACCGGAACCTTCACCTTCACCGGCCTCTACACCCAGGCTCCAGGCTCCAACCCCAACATCCCATCCGGCCAGGCAAACTCCGGCTCTTCGCTTGCCGACCTGCTCCTCGGCCTCCCGCAGCAAACCAGCCTCCAGGCCCCCTATCAAAAGTCCTACCTCCGCGAAAACATCATCGACGCCTACTTCCTCGACGACTGGCACGCCCGCTCCAACTTCACCATGAACGCCGGCCTCCGCTACGAATACTTCTCGCCTTACTCTGAGAAGTACAACCGCCTCGCCATGCTCGACACCGGCAACGACTTCGCCTCGGTCGCCACCGTCACCCCCAACTCCATCGGCCCCTTCAGCGGCAAGTTCCCCCGCACCCTCGTCAATCCGCAAAAAACTGACATCTCCCCGCGCATCGGCATCGCCTGGGCGCCGCTCCGCAACACCGTCATCCGCACCGGATACGGCATCAACTACACCAACGGCCAGTACGAAAAATTTGTCCAGAACTTCGCCTTCCAGCCGCCCTTCGCCGACGTCCAGACCAACGAAAACACCTCCGCCACATCGCCCTCCGTCACGCTCGCCAACGGATTCCCCGCTCCCCAAACCCTCGGCAACTTCGCCGTCAATAAAAATTACCGCCTGCCTTACGTGCAGTCCTGGTTTCTCGACGTGCAGCGCACCCTCCCGCTCGGCATCGTCCTCAACGTCGGCTACAACGGCTCCAAGGGAACCCACCTCGACATCACCGACGCTCCCGGACGCAACGCCACCGGCTCGCTCAGCGGCGTCCTCTACAACTACGACAACGACGTAGCCTTCTCCAACTTCAACGCCCTCACCGTCCGACTCCGCAAGCGAATGCAGGACGGCGTCGCCCTCGGAGCCACCTACACCTACTCTCACTCCATCGACAACGCCACCTCCATCGGAGGCAACGGTGGAACCTCGACCGCCATCGCCCAGAACTGGCAAAACCTGCTCGCCGAGGAATCCAACTCCAGCTTCGACGTCCGCCACAAGCTCAACGGATACTTCCTCTACGAACTCCCCTTCGGCCCCGACCGCACTTACCTCACCAGCGGCAACTTCCTTTCCACCGCCATCAACGGACTCTCCTTCTCCGGCAACTTCGACTTCGCCACCGGCAATCCGCTCACCCCGCACTACCAGGCCGCCGTGCTCGACGTCGCCCGCGGCAGCACCGGGTCGCTCCGCCCCGACTATGTCCCCGGCGCATCCCTCACCGCCGGCGGAGGCTCGCTCAACAACTGGTTCAACAAGGCCGCCTTCGCCACCCCCGCCAACACCTACGGCTCCGCATCCCGCTACTCCATCCCCGGCCCCGGAACCATCTCCACCAACGTCTCGCTCTCCAAAACGCAGCGCTTCAGCGACATGCAGACCCTCGAAATCCGCGCCAACATCAACAACTTCTTCAACACCGTCCAATACTCCGGCGTCGACTCCACACTCGGCTCCGCAACCTACGGCGAAGTCACCTCGGCCGCCTCCATGCGCCGCTTCACCTTCACCGCACGCTATCGGTTCTAGGAGACTGCCCATGCTTGTGAATGTGAAAGACCTTCGTACCCGGACACGCTCGTACATGCCGACAAGGCTCCGTCTTGTATCAGGGCACGACTTTAGTCGTGCCGAAAATGCTTGAATAATGCGAGGGGCTTTAGCCCCTGCGGAATGGACTCGAAATAGCAGGCCATTTATGAAACATGCTCCCAGGAAAGTTGCCCCCGCGCTCACGGCCCTCGCGCTCACGGCCCTCATCCTCGCCGCCATCCCGGCGCGCGCGCAGCAGCAGCCCTCCACCACCCAGTCGCAGTTCACCCTCAAGGTCAACAGTGACCTCGTCCTTACCAATGTCGTCGTGCGCGACAAAAAATCCGGAGCCGTCGTCCGCGGCCTCACCGCCAAAGACTTCACCATCCTCGAAAACGGCAAGCCGCAACGCATCTCTAGCTTCGACTTTGAGAGCGTCGATCAGGCCGCGCAGCTCAATGAGGCCACCATCGTTGGACAGAACCCCGCCCAGAACCCCGCCCAGCCCGCGCAAAGCCTCTTCAACGCCGCCGCCGTCGCCTCGCCGCAGCAGTTGCGCGACCACCGCCTCATCGTGCTCTTCTTCGACCTCACCTCCATGCAGCCCGACGACATCATCCGCGCCCAGCAGGCCGCCCGCAACTACATCAACAAACAGATGCAGCCCGCCGACATCGTCGCCGCCGTCTCCCTTGACACCGACCTCTCCATCGATCAGGACTTCACCCAGAACAAGCAGCTCCTGCTCAACGCCATCAACCGCTACTCCGGCGCAACCTCTCAGGGCTTCGCTCCCGGAGCCACCAGCACCACCAATCAGGTCGAGGACGCAACCGCATTCTCCGCCGACGAGAGCGAGTTCAACGACCTCAACACCGACCGCGAGCTCTTCGCCATCACCTCCATCGCCAAATCCCTCGCCTACATTAACGAGAAGAAATCCATGCTCTACTTCTCCGGCGGAATCCAGCGCGACGGCATCGAGAACCAGGCCTCCCTGCGCTCCGCCATCAACTCCGCCGTACGCTCCAACCTCGCCATCTACAGCGTTGATACCCGTGGCCTCCAGGCCATCTCCCCCCTCGGCGACGCCTCCACTGGCAGCCTCCGCGGAGCCAACGGCTACAACGGCGCCGCCCTCCAGAACAACTTCGACTCCAACTTCAACACCCAGGAAGTCATGGCCACGCTCTCGTCTGACACCGGCGGCAAGGCCTTCTTTGACACCAACGACTTCGCTCCCGCCTTCACCCGCATCCAGAACGACACCTCCGCCTACTACGTCCTCGGCTATCGCTCCACCAATCCGCGCCGCGACGGACGCTACCGCCGACTCACCGTAAAAATCGATCGCCCCGGCCTCCGCATCGAATACCGCCACGGCTACTACGCTCCCGCCGACTACAAACACTCCAATCGTGAGCAGCGCGAGCAGCAACTTGAGGACGAGCTCGCCAGCGCGCTTCCCGCAACCGACATGGCCGTCTACCTCCAGGCCTGGTACTTCCGCACCAGCCCCGGCCACTACTACATCCCCGTCTCACTGGTCGTGCCAGGCTCGCAAATCCCCTTCATTCAGGGCGGAGACAAAGACAAGGCCACCCTCGACATCATCGGCGAAGTCAAGGACTCATCCGGCCACGTCATCGGACAGGCCCGCCAGACCGTCAAGCTCAAAATCAATCAATCCGAACAGGTCCGCCGGAAAAACGTGCAGTACTCCACCGGCTTCAACCTACCCACCGGCAAATACCACCTCAAATTTGTCGTCCGCGAAAACGAAACCGGACACATGGGCTCCTTCGAGGCCGACATCAACGTCCCCGACCTGCGCAAACTCCCGCTCAAAATGAGCTCCGTCGTCCTCGCCACCCAGCGCATCCCCGTGCCCAAGCGCGACGGAGATAACCCGCTCGTCCACGACGGACAGGAGCTCGTCCCCAACCTGCCCCACGTCTTCCGCCAGAACCAGCACCTCTACTTCCTCTACGAGGTCTACTCGCCCGCCGGAAGCCCCCACGACAAGACAAAGACCAACGTCCTCACCAGCATCGAATTTCTCCGCAACGGCGAGAAGGCATTCGAAACGCCGCTCGTCCAGGCCACCAAACTCAACGAGCCCGGTCGCGACGCCATCGCCTTCCAGTTCGACGTGCCCCTCAGCCAGCTCAAACCCGGCCAGTACACCTGCCAGGTCAATGTCATCGATGACACCGCCGGAAGCTTCACCTTCCCCCGCACCGCCATCCTCATCCACCCGCCCGCCGCCGCGCCAGCACAGGCTCCGGCAGCACCACCGCAAAAACCAGCATCAGGGAACTAGGCTAAAATCGACGCGGGGCCGCTGGGAGCTGGGCCCTCCCGTACACAGGCCGGATAGTGTCGCACGAGTCGGGCAAAGCATTTGATTCCGGTGTAGCAACCCGGCAACGGGTATCAGCTCCCACTATCACCATTTTCCCTGCACGGTTTGTCACCTATTTCCCACGGGCAATTTCTGCACCCATTCCCACAACAGTACCCACGCTTCAGCAGATACGCCGCCGTAAACACCACGTACGACCCCTCCATCACGTAATCCTCGCCCTCAACCAGCTCCGGCTCAGCCAATCCCGCCACCCTCCGTCGCCGGAAACAGCATCGCCCCCGCCACAACTGGAACAGCCGCCGTATCCTCCCGCGCCGCCTCTGCATTTGTAACCGGATAAGTGACACATCGTCCCGGAATCGCCGCCTCACGCTCCCCCGGAATCACCACTCCCACCAGGTTCATCGGGTCCGCCGCCCAATATGTAACCACGTCAGATACAAAATCGCGCCCACCGCATCGCCCGCCGGCGCCGCCGCGCCAACTCGAATCACTGGAGCCAACACTCCAACCATTCTAAGCCCACTTTCGCCTCTTCTTTGCCTTCGATCATTTAGCAAGTCGAGTGGATAAAATAAGCAAGCACCCTCAAAGGACCAACCCCTGACCCTCCGCCCCGCCATCTCGCTTACCCCGCGCCAAAAAGAAATCCTCGCCTCGCCGAGCACCATCTTCCTCGCGGCCCTGCTCCTCCGCGTCCTCTTCATCACCGTCGCCCACACCTACCGCTTCCACCCCTTCGAGGACCACTTCACCTTCGGCTACGAAATGGGCCGCGTCGCCCGCGCCCTCGCCACCGGATACGGCTACGCCAATCCCTTCAACGGACACACCGGCCCCACCGCCTGGGTCCCGCCCCTCTATCCTCTGCTGCTCGCCGCTGTCTTCAAGCTCTGCGGAGTCTACTCCGCGCTCTCCGGCTGGGTCATCCTCTCGCTCAACTCCGTCTTCTCCGCCGCCACCGCCGTCTTCATCTATTTCATCGCCGACCGCTGCTACAACCGCCGCATTGCCCTCTGGTCCGCGTGGATATGGGCCCTCTATCCCGCCGCCATGCAATACGCCGTCCGCTGGGTCTGGGAAATCTCCCTCACCTGCATGCTCTTTACCGCCGTCCTCGCCCTCGCCGTCAAAATGCGCGGCATAGGCAGCGCACCCGGCGCACCCTCGCACCAAACCACCAAAAACTGGCTCCTCTTCGGACTCCTCTGGGCCCTCATCGGTCTCGCCAACTCCACCCTCCTGCTCTTCCTGCCCGTCTGCGGCATATGGATCCTTACCGGCTCGCCCACCCGCGCCGTCTTCCTCCGCGCCGTCGTGTCCGGCCTCGTCTTCATCGCCATCGTTTCCCCATGGATGGTCCGCAACTACCGCGTCTTCCACACCTTCGTCCCCTTCCGCAGCAACTTCGGGGCGGAACTCTACGCCGGCAACAACCCTGAAGCGATGGGCTTCCCCTGGGGCAAAACCGTCAACGGAGAAGCCGAAATCCGCGCCTACACCCAACTCGGCGAACCGGCCTACGCCCGCCAGCAGGGCGAGCTCGCCAAGGCATGGATCACCGCTCACCCCGTCCGTTTCCTTCAGCTTTCCCTCAAGCGCTTCTATTTCTTCTGGAGCACCGTCCCCCACCCGTCCACCAAACGCGTCTACCTCATCGTCATCCGTAACATCAATTACTGCGTCCCCAACATCCTCGCCATCCTCGGACTCGCCCTCGCCCTCCGCCGCCGCATCCCCGCCGCCGTGCTCTTCCTCTGGGCCTTCATCCTCGTCCCGTTCACCTACTACTTCGTCACCTCCGAGGCCCGCTTCCGCCACCCCCTCGAACCCCTCATCGTTATCCTCAGCGTCTACCTCTTCCAGTCCGCCAGCCCCCGCAGCCCACGCCGACCGCCGTCATTCTGAGCAAAGCGAAGAACCCGCGGTTCCCAACCCAGCCACAACTCCAGCCCTCGCCCACTCAATCCGGTTCAAAAAGTTATCATCCTGAGCGGGTGAGCGTATTTTCATAAGTTGCTGATTTATAGAAAGATAATAAAGCTGTTTTTGGATGTGTAGGATTTGTGCAGGCAAATTCACGATTTCTGTGAATTTCTTCAACGCATGACACCACACTGAGCAGACATTTTTAGCTTCTTGTATGACTTTATACCGCGCCCATGTTCTGTCTCGACTATCACTGTTCCGGGTGCGATTCATGGGGCTAGAGACTATGCCCTATGCCTAAGCCGTGTTCGATGACCGGCGCAATCTCCGGCTGCTTCGGCGTGATGGCTTGCTCCGGCTTCATCGTTGGCATGTGGGCGCTCTCGTGAGATACATCATGCCCTAATGCCTCCGGCAGCTTCCCACGGTCGTTAGTGTAAAGCTGTGCGTCCTCGGCTCCGCGCGAGACAGCGACATAAGCCATGCGGCTGTTGAGCAGGTCTTTCGCGGCCAGCTCGGTATCGACGTGAATCAATACGCGCTCGGCGGTCTGCCCCTGGCTGGAATGGCTCGTCACCGCATAGCCGTGGTCGAGATGCGGATGTTCGCGGGGATCGAGTTGCACATTGCGGCCTCCGTCCATCTTCAAACGCATCTGTCCGCCCTCGATGGCTTCGACCGTTCCTAATTCGCGGTTGGCAATCTTCAAGTCATTGGCCGGTGCCGTGAACTGAATGCGGTCGCCCACGGCGAAGCTGCGCGGTTCTTCCCGATACACGGAAACTCCCTGCTGCCGCCGAGGATCATAGGTCACTTCTGAGCCATCGGCCCGAACCACGGTTAACAGGTTCTTGTCAGCGTCAACGCTCTTGACTCGCGCGTATTCGCCGCGCTCCATGCTGGTTTCTTTCGACGCGCGCGCGTAGCGCACAACATCGTTGAACTCGTAGCGTGCCGCCCATGTCCGCTCCGGCCCGGTAAGGTCCTGGCGCGGGACAAGCGCCGCAATGGGATGCTCTTCTTTTCTGACTAAGCCGCGCTCCTGCATTTCGGCACGGATCGCCAGATTAATCTCCACGCGGGAGCGATTGTCGGGCGAGACAACCAGCGTACCCTCCGGCGACTTCGAATATTCCTTCGCTATGGCGGCGATGCGATTCTCACGCTCTGGAATCTCATGGACGCGGCCCTGCCGCTCCAAACCCTGCACGGCCTCGCGCACCTCACCCCGCGCAAGATGCTCCACCACCTGTTTCAATTCAGGGTTTTTCTGGCGGACGATCTCATCGAGCTTGACTGTCTTCATGCCCGCGTCCTGAAGCTGTGCGAAGGGACGCCCGGCCTCGATTGCCTCATGCTGCCGTCGATCCCCTACCAGCAACACGCGGTCATTGGGATGCAGGCGATTCACAAACTCGTGCATCTGTCTGGTGGATGCAAGCGAGGATTCATCGAGCACATACAGGCGGCGCTCTCCAGTATCCGGCTGCTGGCCGCGTGCAAGATGCTTTTGGAGCGTGGATGTTTCCATGCCTGCATCGGCCAGCTTTTGCGCCGCGCGGGACGTGGGCGCGAAGCCTTCGACTATGTATCCTTGCGCCTCCGCACCTTCACGGATGACGGTCAGCGCCGTTGTCTTGCCTGCGCCCGCGACTCCATCTAATCCCACTATCTTTTCGCGGGAGAGAAACACTTGGTCAACGGCTTGGCGCTGCGAAGTATTCAGCTCCGGGTGGCGGTCTTCCGTTGCAATGCGTATACGTGCATCAACCAGCATCGGGTCATTCATCCCGCGCTGATTGCCTTCCTGCATCCGTGCGACGATCTCGCGTTCCATGCGAAGCATGGCAGCGGTGGTGTACTGCTGTCCCGCTCCGGCATGATCGACCGTTCGGAACTCGCCACGCGCGGCCCTCTGCGAGAACTCCTGACGGATATGGGCATACGTCGTCTCACCCATGCCGCGATTGAGTGCCGCTTCCAGAAGGTCGCGCCGGTCCAGCACGGCGGAACGCTCGAAGAGATGATCGCGGGCATAGGTGACGGCCTGCTGCGCGATTCGGTCCGGTTCGTAGACGTGGCGCTGTTCATGCGCCCGCGCCTCGGCCACAACTTTGTCGGCCTGATGTCCATACTGCGCGGCCAACTCGCGGTGCCGCGCTAATACCTCTTCCGGCGATACCAGCTCCTTGCTGTCTCGCGTTCGGTGGGCGGCAACCTGCGCGGCTCCTGCGCCGTCTATCCCCATCTCGCGGAGATGGTCTTTGATCTGCTCGCGGCGCGGGCTGCTGGCTTCCAGATACTCTTTCGTATAACCCTTAATCTCCGGCTGTCCGTGCTTGCCACGCTCCAACTCGTAGCCCAAGCCCTGCAATCGCATCGACAACTCGGAACGGTAAACGCTGGTGGCATAGCGTTGCGATGCGAATAGTTCCTGCGGCTGCAAGGCTCGCGTCTGTCCGTTGTCGCGCTCGGTGACATTGAAGATCACAGCATGGGTATGGAGCTGCGGCGCGGCGTAGCCGTCTACGGGCCGCGCGGTGTCGTGCTCAAAGGTCGCTGCAACAAATTTGCCTGTCGTCTCCGGCGCGTGGACGTTGCCGATGCGGGCCTGCGTGTACTTCTCCAACTCGGTGAGCGCCACGCGCACGCTTTCCCGATGCGCCCCTCTTACGCGCTCATCGCCGCCCACAAGGGCGGTGAGAGAGACTGATTTCGGCGCGGAGAACGTAGCATCCCAACCGGCGCGATGTTCTACGCTCGTCACTTCCTTGCCGAATTTTCCCTCATAAGTTTTGGGGGCTTGATGACGAACGAGCTGCGCTTCCGTATGCGGATGCCGCCCTTCGGTCAGACGCGCGAAGTGCTCATTGCCGACTGAACCCGATAAACCCCACTGCTCGGCCAGCTTACCCTGCCACTCGCTATGTCCCTGCTGGTCACGGCTCCAATAGTTCTGCCGCTCCGACGCAAACTCCCGCTCATGGTACGTGCGTACCTGACCTGCCGAAAGCGGCTTGGAGATGGTCAACATGCGCATGTATTTCCGCAACGTGCGCGGCAGCATCTCGTCTCTGCCTAATGCGATTTTATACTGGTGCTTACTAACGGAGTGGTCTTGTGATCGCACATCAACCAGAGCTATCCGCAGAGGAAATTGATCGGATAGTCAACTTTCTTGGCTACGGTCTTCCATCTGCACCCGTGTGGTTCATGGGTATTGAAGAAGGTCTCGGCAACATGAACTCACAAGACATCTCTGCAAATCTCAAGGCCCGCGCCAGTTTTGAAAGGACAATGGACTTGCGCGAGGCTCACCTGCGCTTGCGGGAACAAGGTCGCCCCATCGACATCGAGAAGCAGCCACCTTCTACGCAGGTCTGGCAATGGATGGCGAAAATCATGCTGGCCTGTCAAGGAATCGAGAATTGGAGTGACCTGATCTCTACGGATAAAGAAAATCAATCTCGCGCCAGAAAACACATTCAATCATGTGCTAAAAAGTACATTCAGTATCGGTTAGGTCGTTCTAACGGCAACACATTTCTCACCGAGCTGTCACCAATTCCGGCAGCCAAAACCACCGACCAGAATTTCATGTCATGGTTTAAGGAAAACGACTGTGAGTTGGAAGTGAAAATTACACAACGAAGAGCTGAGCTGAATCGCATATTGAAGGAAAGTCCTCACTCATTGGTCATATGCTACGGCTATGGCAACAATGGTGATCGAGCACGCGACTTTGCAAAGTTTCTCGAAGTCGAATGGCAATCGGTTCCTGATTGCCCCGGAGTTTGCCGATCCGGCGACTCGAAGCGTTTGCTGCTACCGTTCTTCGGCAACGGCCAAATGAGTTATACCGTGTTCGTTGACCTGATTCGCTCTGGGCTTCTCGGATAGCCACAGCATGTTGTGAGATTCCAACTAAGCCGTGGACTTTCACTCAATCCCTTTGGACTCGTCCCACACAAACGCCTCTTTGGGCTTATTGGCGGGCGTTTCAGCGTGCGCATCGAAAAGTGGAAGCGTGGTCTGGACCGCAGCCGATGATTTGGATTGCTCTGCGGGAGCTGCTATCTGCGGCGTCGGCGACGACGGCCTGGG
This sequence comes from Acidobacteriaceae bacterium, assembly GCA_035532055.1. Taxonomy (GTDB): domain Bacteria; phylum Acidobacteriota; class Terriglobia; order Terriglobales; family Acidobacteriaceae; genus Silvibacterium. The sequence goes on from DATKRT010000053.1 coordinate 14,219, forward strand.
CACAACCGGCAATTTCCGTTCGATGAACTCCGGTTGTCTGCCGTGCTTCCTTGCAGACTGGAAGTGAACCGGAACAACTTCGTTTTCCTGCTTGATGAAGCCATGTAACGGCTCCAAGCCGGAGATTTCCGAAGCCATGATAAGCGGCTTGGTCGCAATCTCCATCGCATACGACTTGCGGCCACCTAGCAGTCCCATGCTGCGCGATTCTTTTAGCCGTTCTACTTCGATCTCTCCAATGGCATCGGAAATCCACTTGGCCGCGCGCGGCTCGGTTGTCTTGAAAAACAGCTTGGTTGCGGGCTGCGAAAGCATGGCCTCGGAGTCCTGGCCGTAGCGTTTTTCAAGCTGGCTCCGCCCCTGAAAGCCCATCACAACCGGATTCCCGTACTTGCGATTTTCCGTGACGGCGGTGTGGAGCTGCGGCAATTTATTGAGACTCGCCAGCTCGTCCAGCACAAACCATACCGGATTCGCCGTGTGGTCTTGGCAATAGCCCATCATGCGAAGGATGAATAAATCGAGCCACACCGAATGGAGGGGCAAAATCTTCGCGCGGTAAGCAGGAGTGGATGTCAGAAACACCCAACGTTTCCGGCTTGTGTACCACTCCGCCGTCGCAAACGTCGGTCGCGTATGCTCCCATTCTGGCAACAATTCCAGACTATCGGCCACCATGTTTAAGCTCGCCAGCACACCCGCCCGCTGCGCTGGTGCTCCTGCATCAAGCAACGCGGCGAGCGGTGTTCCTTTCACCGCAAACTCGATCCGCGACGGCTCGGCCATCATGCTCAGAATGTCCCTCGGCTGCGGTTGCCGCTTGAGCAAATGGGCCAGTATCCGGCGCGGCCCATCGGTGAAAAACTCCTTCTCGTACTCCTTTTCAGGCAGGAACGCAGCGGCAATCGTCGCCGCTGTTTCGTCGCGGTCGATCTCGTCGCCAAGACTCCAATATGGGCATCGTTGGTCCAGCGGATTCAGAATCAAATCTCCACGCGCGGGCGAGTAGAACTCGCTCACAAAGTCCATCGCTGGGTCGTAGACGATGGCGCTTTCGCCGCGCTCCCGCACCTGACGGAGAAGCTGCCGGATGGCATTTGACTTCCCGCTGCCGGTGTCGCCCATCATCAGAATGTGGCTGGCTTCAAGACGCCTTGGAACCCGGTAGCTTGGCCCGACTGGAAGCCACTGCAAAAGGCGATTCTCGAAGCGCAGACGGAACCGTATGCCGTCTGTCTTTGCGCCGCGCCATCGCAAAGCCGATGTCAGCTCCGGGCCTTTGGTGCGTCGGCCATGCCGCTGTTCATGCTTCCAACTGGTACGAAGTTTGTGACCAAAGAAGAGCCACAGGGCATACAGAAACAACACTGCCGCCGCCAGGTAGAGAATGGGTCGAAGAAAGATCAGCCATGCGCTATCGTTGTCATAAATCGTGGACGCCAAATACGCTCGCAACTCCTTCGCACGGACCTTCTGCGGCGGCGTAATGGTGACACCGCGCCAGCCTTCGGCAAGGGCTTTTGGACTCAGCCCGAGAGCCTGACTGGCACTCGACCCTTTCACCGCATCTTCGGGCAGTAGAGGCTCTGGCATTCTGCCCGGAGCCGTCTTTTCGGCGTAGCGCACGGTTGTCACGGCACCGGGAAAGCTGCTCAGTGCGGAACTGGCAGCGTAGGTTCCAAGGTAGAAGTTCTGGACTGGATTCATCGTCCAGCCGAGCCAAAACGTCGAGGGTACGATCACCAGAAATGGCCCCAGAATGAAGAGCAAAATCAGCCACAAGAGCCATCTGCGCCGATTAGGAAAATGCAGGGGACGGCTCACTGCTTGTCCCCGTCCGGTCCCTCCTGGGACAGAAATTCTGCGAGCAGTTTGCGGGCGTCGGCCAGCTTGCGCGCATTGGCCTGGTCACGGATTTTGACCACGGAATCAGGCAGCAAATACTTGCCCTCGGCGTTCGCCTGAGCCGTCGCATGGAAGAGATTCAGGAGCATATACCGTAGCGCCGAAACCTCGGCCAGCATCAACTCTGTTGGGTCTGCCGGACGCTCTCGCGCTGCTTTCAGGGCCAGCTCGCGCAGCCATTCGGCCACGGATTTTCCTGCGCCTTCGGCGGCGGCTTCTACCTCGGCCAACTCTTCCGGCGTGACCCTGGTTGCAATGGTTTTGGCGCGGAGAACCGAACGCCCATCACCCTTCGGTGAAGCCGGAGACTGCAAAGGATTCGGGATGCGGGGAGTGTTCATGGGGGAACCCGCCTCAAAAACAGCTTGCACCCTCCAATTTTGGCCGTCAAGCACACGGATACTCGAAGCCTTTGCTTATCAGCGCGTTTACGCATCGCACCCTCTGGAGTCCTATTCACGTTTACGCGCGTAAACACGTCACCATCATGCAGGAGTTGCAAACTGGCAAGCTGCTGATTCAAAGCGCGTTGACGCTGGTAAACCCGGATGCAGGCTCGGTTTACGAGCAGTATCCCATTTGGGGGTGACGTGTCGCTCCTCCAGCCGCTGCAAAGCAGCGTGGTTCTTGAGGAAGTTGGCTGAGATAAGGATTTCGGGGCCACAGCGGATATGATTACCCCCTTGGAACGGAGCGAAAGCGGGAGCTGAAAAGGCGGAATGCAGCGGAGGCGGCACAAGTGAAGCGCGGAAGCCTGGGGATACTCCTTGCGGGCGCGAGTGGTGTCCCCTTAGGGTTTGAATACTCTGAATCTCCCAAGAAGTTCAGGAACTGAAGCCGTAACCTGCCAGTAAGCTAAAATTATTGCGATCTTGCGAAGCTTGTCTGTTAACAACGGGGAACCTAATGGGAGTGGCCTCCTCGTGAATGCAAGTTAATATGCGCTCGGGGGAGTTGCAGGCTCTGTGTCTTTTGGAGCAAAAGGGGGAGCATGGCGGTCATTGATCTAGTGAAATGGGACGGCACGCCACAGCTATTGGCATGGAAGTTTCCCAGTGAACAACTGTCAACTTGGACTCAACTCATCGTCAATGAGTCACAGGATGCCTTTGTCGTTAGAGGAGGGGTGTACGACGGACCTTTTGGGGCTGGTCGTCATACGCTTACTACTGAAAATCTGCCGCTACTCAGCGGCCCTCTTGGGCTTCCATTTGGTGGTAGGTCTCCATTTAGCGCGGAAACCTGGTTCGTCAACAAACTAACAAATCTCGATGTCAAGTGGGGCACACAAGACCCTATCCAGTTGCTCGATCCACGCTACAAGATTATGGTTCAGGTCCGGGCGTTTGGGCAGTATGGTATTCGCGTCGTCGATTCCAAGAGATTTTTATTAAAGCTGGTCGGTACGGTTTCTCAATTCGATGTAGATACACTTGCTGACTACTTTCGTGGCGTGTTTATTACGCGCATCAAAACTGAAATTGCAAACCTCATCATCAAGCAGGAACAGTCTGTGCTTGAGGTTTCTACGCAGCTTGAAGTTTTGTCCAACGGTTTGAAACAAGCGCTTGATGCAGAGGTTGCCGAATACGGCGTGGCCTTGGTGCAGTTCAATGTCCATTCCATCAATGTTCCGGAGAGTGATCCCGCAGCCCGAACTTTGAAAGCAGCCCTGGCTAAGAAGGCAGAGATGGGAATCGTCGGCTTTACCTATCAGCAGGAGCGCAGTTTTGATGTGATGCAGACGGCTGCTGGGAATGAGGGGAATGCCGGCTCGGTAATGGGTGCTGGCATGGGGTTGGGTATGGGCTTGGGGGTAGGGGCTCCGCTCGGACAGGCTTACGGACAGTTGGCATCTGAGGTAAGGGAGGGAGGAAAGGCAACTGCTCAATCTCCCGAGCCAGGCATTTCTCCGGCCTCAGCGAAGCCTTCTTCGAGTTCACAACCCGATTTGGCAGAGCGAATACGCCTTCTGAAAGAGCTGGCAACGCTGAAAGAAAGCGGCATTTTGACCGATGAGGAATTTACCGCTGAGAAGAAGAAAGTGCTTGGCAGTTGATCGACTTTTCAGATTATGCGTGAACAAGAGGAAGTGGAGGCTGGACGATGAACAATAGAACATGGCTTCAACTTGCGAGTGTTGTAGCTGGCGCAGTCATCGTCGGCATATTAGCCATAGCTGTACCCGCAGCGTTTTGGACGGTAAATAGTGTCTTCGCCACCATCATTCTCTTCCTCTCATTCGCTTTGCCGCCATTTTTAGCCATCACAATTTCTCAAGCCCCTAGCAAAGATGCGTCTTTTATATGGCTGATCGGACCACTAGGAACTTGTTGAAATAGGTACCTTTGTGCGACGGAGATCTGATGGCATTCGTCTAACAGGTATGCGTGGAGATGAGCGGATTCAGGACGGGATGTTCAGCTATGTTTCATTGGAGCAGCGAGTTCCACAGGATCATC
>DATKRT010000054.1:0-125945 GCA_035532055.1 Acidobacteriaceae bacterium
TGCGGAGACTGATTGCGATTGAATCGCTGGCCCAATAGGGCCGAGGTGTGCCTGGATGCCGATAAAAACGGCTTTCAGGCACAAAACGAAAACAGGAATTCGCGGCCCAACAGGCCGAAAAGGCAAAAAATCCGCTCGGAAACGAAAAGCGAGTCAGGAATCCAGGGTTTTTCCGCAGCCTGTAAAGCCGCGTTTGAAGGCGGCTTCCAGCGGGCGGGCTGAAGCCCGCCGTCTTCAAAGGACGAATTGAAGCAGAGAAGCGGCTCACTTCACGACAAGGTTGACCAGCTTGCCGGGGACGACGATGGCTTTGACGATGGTTTTGCCGGCGGTTCCGGCTTTGATTTTTTCGTCGGCGAGGGCGGTATCGCGCATGGTGTCCTGATTGGCTTCTGCCGCGACGCGAATTACGGTACGGAGCTTGCCGTTGATCTGGACGGGAATTTCGATTTCGTCTTCGCGGGCGAGGGCCTCGTCGAATTTGGGCCAGGGGGCGCGGAGCAGGTCGCCCTGGCCGCCGATTTGCTCCCATAGTTCGCAGGCCAAGTAGGGCGCGAAGGGCGCGAGGAGCAGGACGAGGTCGCGGAGGATCGCGGCGAGGATGGGGCTGGGGACTTCTCCGGCGGCGATCTGCGACTCGGCGGCGGTGAGGACGTTGACCAGCTCCATGATGGCGGCGATGCAGGTGTTGAAGTGCCAGCGTCCGCCGAAGTCTTCGGTAATTTTGCGGATGGTCTGGTGGAGCTTTCGCTGGAGGGCCTGCGAGGTCGCGGTGGGCTGCGACGAGGTGCCGTCGGCGGCGCGGTCGGCGTGGCGGGTGACGAAGCGGAAGACACGGCCGAGGAAGCGGCTGACTCCGGCGACGCCGTCCTCCTGCCAGTCGAGGTCGCGGTCGGGTGGGGCGGCGAAGAGGGCGTAGGCGCGGGTGGCGTCGGCTCCGTAGCGGGCGATCATGTCGTCGGGCGAGACGACGTTGCCTTTGGACTTGGACATTTTTGCGCCGTTGCGGATGACCATGCCCTGGGTGAAGAGGCGGGCCACAGGCTCGTCGTTTTTGACGAGGCCGAGGTCGCGCATTACTTTCGTCCAGAAGCGCGAGTAGATGAGGTGCAGGATGGCGTGCTCGACTCCGCCGATGTACTGGTCGATGGGGAACCAGTAGTCGATGGCGGCGCTGTCGAAGGGGGCCTTGTCGTTTTTCGCGCTGGTGTAGCGGTAGAAGTACCAGGAGGAGTCGACGAAGGTGTCCATGGTGTCGGTTTCGCGTCGGGCGGGGCCTCCGCATTTGGGGCAGGTGGCGTGGACGAACTCGGGGAGTTTGCCGAGCGGGGAGCCTCCCTGCTGGGTGATCGCGACATTTTCCGGCAGGAGCACGGGGAGCTGCTCGTCGGGGACGGGAACGATGCCGTCCTTTTCGCAGTAGAGCATGGGGATGGGCGTGCCCCAGTAGCGCTGACGGCTGATGCCCCAGTCCTTGAGGCGGAAGGTAACGGTGGCTTTGCCAAAGCCGTGCTGCTCCGCGAAGGCGGCCATTTTGTGCTGGGCTTCGACGTTGCCGAGCGAGGTGTAGTCGCCGGAGTTGATGAGGAGGCTGTTTTCGGCGGTGAAGGGGAGGATGGACTCTTCCTTTTCGCCATCGCCCTCGGGCGTGCGGTGGGGCAGGACGACGATGCGAATGTCGAGGCCGTACTTCTTGGCGAACTCGTAGTCGCGGTCGTCGTGCGCGGGCACGGACATGATGGCTCCGGTGCCGTAGTCGAGCAGGATGTAATTGGCTACCCAGATGGGGAGGCGCTCGTTGCTGAAGGGATTGACGGCGTAGTGTCCGGTGAAGACGCCGTGCTTTTCGATGGCGCCGACGTCGCCGTCTTCGCGCGCCTTTTTCTGCTGCTCGAGCAGAGCAGTGACTTCGTCGGCGAGGCGCGGGTTGGCGGCGGCGAACTCTTTGACGAGCGGGTGCTCGGGCGCGAGCTGAATGCTGGTTGCGCCGTAGATGGTGTCAATGCGGGTGGTGAAGACAGGGATTTTTTTGTTGAGGGTTACGGCACCTTCCAGTGCGGGTAAGACGGCGGTTCCGGCGTGGCGCGACGGATGCTCGTCGGCTTGTTCCGAGTCTTCCACGGCGAACTCGACCTCGGCGCCCTCGCTGCGTCCGATCCAGTTGCGCTGCATGGTGCGGACCTTCTCCGGCCAGCCGTCGAGTTTGCTGAGGTCGTCGAGCAGCTCCTGGGCGTAGTTGGTGATGCGAAGGAACCACTGCTCGAGGTCGCGCTGCTCGACGAGGGTTTCCTCGTGGCGCCAGCAGCGGCCGTCGATGACCTGCTCATTGGCGAGGACGGTGGCGCACTCGGGGCACCAGTTGACCTTGCTTTTTTTGCGGTAGGCGAGGCCGCGCTCGAACATGCGGATGAAGAACCACTGGTTCCAGCGGTAGTAGTCGGGCAGGCAGGTGGTGACCTCGTTGCGCCAGTCGTAGGCGAGGCCGAGGCGGTTCATCTGCTGCTTCATGGCGGCGATGTTCTGGATGGTCCACTGGCGCGGGGGGGTGTTGTTCTTGATGGCGGCGTTTTCGGCGGGGAGTCCGAATGCGTCCCAGCCCATGGGGTGAAGGACGTTGTAGCCCTGCATCCACATATAGCGCGCGAGGGCGTCGCCGATGGCGTAGTTGCGGACGTGTCCCATGTGGAGCTGTCCGGAGGGGTAGGGCAGCATTTCGAGCACGTAGTACTTGGGCTTGCCGCTGGAGGCGGGCTCGGCTCCGTAGAGGTCGGGGTTTGCGGCCCAGAGGTCGGCCCATTTGGGCTCGATTTCAGCGGGCGTGTAGCGCGGCTCGCGGGGCGAGGACGGCACGGCGGAGGCTGATGGGGCAGCGGGAGTATTGTTCTTGCTGGTGGACATATTCCCTTCCATTGTAAAGGGAGCTTGGCGCACGGGCGGACGCGCTTCGCGCTCCCGCTCCAGTTGGTGGTGGGCGATGCAGTATGGAATGGTAGGATAGGTGCCGTTGATTGTGGCGCGCGAGCACGCACGACAATGCGGCGCGGCGGAACTTTCCCTGAGGTGAATGCGGATGAGACGTGAGTTGATTTGCATGCTTCTAGTTGCGGTGGCCGGAGTGGCGCCAGTGAGGGCGCAGCAGAAGTACAAGTATCCGTTTCAGAACCCGAATCTGCCGGCGGAGAAGCGCATCGACAACATTCTGTCTTTGATGACCATTGACGAGAAGATCGACGCGCTGGGTGTACAGACGGGGGTGACTCGGCTGGGGATCCCGAGCTACGGAGGGTCGGAGGGGATTCACGGTGTGGTGCAGCGGGGTTACCCGAGCCGTCACATGGCGCGGATAACGACAACGCAGTTTCCGCAGCCGCCGGGCATGGGCGAGACGTGGAACCCGGGGCTGGTGGAGCAGGCCGGCGAAGTGGAGGGGTACGAGGCGCGGTTTATTTCGCAGACGAAGAAGTATCACCGGCACATTCTGATGCTGTGGGGGCCGCAACTAAATCTGGCGCGCGATCCGCGCTGGGGACGGCTGGAAGAGGTGTATGGTGAAGACCCCTTCCTTACGGGGACCATGGGGGTGGCGTTTATTCACGGCCTGCAGGGCCCCAATCCCAAGTACTGGCTGGCGGCTTCGCTGATGAAGCACTTTATGGGGTACAGCAGGGAAAAGGGCCGCAACAATTCATACTCGAACTTCGACGAGAGGCTTTTTTGGGAGTATTACTCGGTGGCCTTTCGCATGGGTTTTGTTGAAGGTGGCAGCCGCGGCGTGATGGCCTCCTACAATGCGTGGCAAGGGAAGCCGATGGACATCAATCCGGTGCTGCGCAGTCTGGTGATCGACAAGTGGGGCGCGGATGTTGTGTCGACCGACGGCGGCGCGGTTGCGAACATGGTGAAGTACTTCAAGATATTTCCGACACAGCAGCAGGCGGTGGTGGCGTGCCTGCGCGCGGGCATCAACCAGTTTCTGGACAAGTACAAAGAGCAGGTGAAGGCGGCGCTGAAGGATGGCGAGATCAGCGAAGCGCAGATTGATGCGCTGCTGCGGCCCAAATACCGTGTCACGCTGAAGCTGGGGTTGCTGGATCCGCCGAGCATGGTTCCGTACGCGAAGATCAAGGATTCGCCGGAGCCGTGGAATACGCCACACGACCGGAATATATCGCGGGAGATGGCGCTGGAATCGGTGGTGCTGTTGAAGGACAGGCATCACTTTCTACCACTGAACAAGGCGAAGGTGAAGTCGATTGCGGTGATCGGGCCGCTGGCGAACAGTGTGCACTGGGACTGGTACGGGGGTATTCCGCCCTATGCGGTGACGCCGCTGGAAGGCATCAAGTCCGAGGCCGGGCCGGGCGTGACGGTGAATTATGCCAAGGACAACACGGACGATGCGGCGGTGAAGGCGGCGCGGGAGTCGGACGTGGCGGTGGTGGTTGTGGGGAACGATCCGACATGCGGGCCGAACATGGCGCATGAATGGAACAAGGATGGTTCAACGAAGCCGTGCCCATATCCCAGTGAAGGACGCGAGGGGCGTGACCGGACGAGCATCACGCTGGAGCAGGAAGCGCTGGTGAAGCAGGTGTATGCGGCGAATCCGAAGACGGTGCTGATTCTGGTTTCAAGCTTTCCGTATGCGATCCACTGGTCGGAGGAGCATGTTCCGGGGATTCTGCACATGGCGCACTCGTCGCAGGATGAAGGGACGGCGCTGGCGAAGGTGCTGTTCGGGGATTACGATCCGGGCGGGCATCTGGTGGAGACGTGGCCGCGGTCGCTGGATCAGGTACCGCCGATGACGGACTACAACATTCGCGACGGGCGGACCTATATGTACTTCCGTGGGAAACCGCTGTATCCGTTTGGGTATGGGCTGACGTACACGAAGTTCCGCTATGCGCATATGAAGCTGAGTGCGAAGCAACTGGCGAGGGACGGCGAAGTTACGGTGAGCGTGGAGGTAACGAACACGGGAAAGCGCGTGGGTGATGCCGTGGTGCAGCTGTATGTGGCGTATCCGAAGTCGAAGGTGCAGCGGCCGCGCGAGCAGCTGGTGGGGTTCAAGCGGGTGACGGTGGTGCCGGACGAGTCGGCGACGGTGCGGATTCCGCTGAAGGCTTCGCAGCTGGCGTACTGGGACGTGACGGAGAAGGGCTTTGTGGTGGAGGCGACTCCTGTGACGCTGCTGATTGGGGACTCGTCGGCGGACATCAAGAGGTCGAAAACGATACCGGCGATGTAACGAGAGCGCGCAGAGTGCTGAGATTACGGGCTTCGTCGCCTTCTTCATCGACGGGTGTTTCGGCGATGAAGGCGCAGTGGGCGAAGCGCGAATCGTTGAGCAGGCGGCGGAAGGGTGCAAGGCCCATGGTTCCCTGGCCGATGTGCTGGTGGCGGTCGAGTTTTGAGCCACGCGGGGCCTTGGCGTCGTTCATATGCCAGACGCGGACGTCGCGGAGGCCAATGGTGGAGCGGATGAGTTGGACGGTTTCTTCGTAGCCTTCGTCTGAGACGAGGTCGTATCCGGCGACGTGGCAGTGGCAGGTGTCGAGGCAGGCGGCTACGGGCGCGACAGGCTTGAGGCGGGCGATGAGCTCGGCGACCTGCTCGAAGCTGCCGCCGAGGGAGAATTCGGCTCCGGCGGTGTTTTCAATGAGGATATGGAAGTCCTGACCATTCAAGCTGGGGCCGGCGAAGTCGATGGCGGAGGTGGCGGCGGCGATGGATTCGGCGGCGAGGCGCAGGCCTTCTTCGCGGGTGAGTCCGCGCCAGGAGCCAGGGTGCAGGACAAGGTATTCGGCACCGAGAGCGAGAGCACGCTCAACCTCGCCACGGAAGGCGGCGATGGATTTTGTACGGACCTCAGCGGACTGGCTGCAGAGGTTGACGAGATAGCTGGTGTGGATGACGAGCGGGGATGTGTTGTATTTGAGGCGGAGCTCATGCATTTTGGCGCAATACTCGACAGGAATAGGCGCTGCGCGCCACATGCGGGGGCTGGAAGAAAAGATTTGAAAGGTATTTGCGCCGATGGCATGGGCGCGTTCAGCGGCCATGAAGACGCCGCCGGAGGTGGACAGATGGATGCCGATACGAAGTTTTTTGGGCCTGGTCACGTGCGAGGTTCCTGCACTTTAGTTTATAAGTCTGCTTGACGGCGGGGCCAGCGAGCGGCGAATCTCGGAATGGCGTTAAAAACCTAACAAGGATGATTTGCGACGATGCAAACCACTGTGACAGCGGCGAAGCTGATTGGGCCCGAGCATACGATGGAGAACCCGGTCGTTGTGATCGAGGATGGCGTGATTGCAAGCATAGCATCGCGCTCGGGGGCCGAAATCCCCAAGGGGGAGCATCTGGATTTCCCAGGATGCACACTTACAGCGGCGTACTTTGATGTGCACTGCCACGGCAGCGCAGGGCATGACGTGATGGAGGCGACTCCGGAGGCGTTTGCGCGAATCGGGCGGTTCCTGGCGAGTCATGGCGTGGGCGCGTACTTTCCGACGACGGTGACGATGCCGATGGATGCAACGCTGCGATCACTGGAGGGAATGGCGAAGTTTATCGGGAAGCATGAGGGCGGCCCGCGCGCAATGGGGATTCATATTGAAGGCCTCTTTCTTTCGCCGAAGAAGAAGGGCGCGCATCCGGAACGGCTGCTGCTGACGCCGTCCGTAAAGGTGTTTGACCAGATGTGGGAGGCGTCGGCGGGGACGATCAAGCTGATGACGATTGCGCCGGAGCTGCCGAATGCGCTGGAGGTGATTGCGCGGGCGACGAGCCTGGGAGTGCGGATCAGCATGGGGCACAGCGACGCGGATGCGGCACAGGCCAAGGCTGGAGTGAAGGCGGGCGCGGCGTCGGCGACGCATACATTTAATGCGATGCGGAGCTTTGATCACAAAGCGTCCGGGATCGTGGGCGAGGTGCTGACGAATGAGGATCTGTACGCGGAGATGATCTGCGACGGTTTCCATGTGGATCCGGCGGCGGTGGAGATTTACTGGAAGTGTAAGGGGCCGGAGCGGGCGATTTTGATTACCGACGCGATGGTGGCGGCGGGCATGCCGGACGGCGATTACAAGCTGGGCGAGCTGGACGTGAAGGTGATGGGTGGGAAATGCGTGCTGGACGCGGATACGCTGGCGGGGAGCACGCTGACGCTGGACCGTGGGGTGAAGAACTTTGCGGCGTTCACGGGCGCGGGGATTGATGCGGTGACGCGGCTGGCGAGCCGGAATCCGGCGCGGATGACGGGCCTTGATGGGGAGCTGGGTTCGCTGGTTGCGGGGCGGTCGGCGGACATTAATGTGTTGTCGGCAGAGAATGATGTGGTGACGACGATTTTGCGCGGTGAGCGGATTTCTTAGCTGCGTAGATGGCGGGCGCGCCAGAGTGCTCCGGAGACGGCGTCGACGGCTTCGGGGAGAATCTGCACGGTGGGGGCGGAGAGGCGGATGGTCTCAGTCATGGCGTCGCGGACGAAGGCGACCTTGTCGAGGATTCCGCCGATGAAGGCGATGCTGGGCATGGGCTGATCGGGCTCAAGCGCGCGCACCTGACGGAAGGCCTCGGCGGCGTCTTCGCCGAGCAGACGGCCGCCGCGGATGAGGACTTCGAGAGCCACAGCGTCACCCTCTTCCGCACACTTCACAACGATGGGTGCGAGCAGGGAGAAGTCGGCGCCGGAGTGGGCGATGTTGATGACTTCGGCGAGTTCGCTGACTTTCCAGAAGGCGACGACGCGATTGAGGAGGGGTGTGGGACGACAGAAGTCCTTTGCGCGAAGCGCAGCGCGGAGAGCCTGATGTCCGATCCAGTAGCCGGCGCCCTGGTCGCCGAGCATGGGGCCCCATCCGCCGACGGTGAGGCGATGTCCGGTGCTGGTACGGCCGAGGATGTTGGAGCCGGTTCCGGCGATGACGAGGACGCCCGCGCCGCCGGGGAAGGCGGCGTCGAGAGCAATTTCCTCATCGCCGCAGACCTCGATCCTGCCTCCGGCGCAGGTGGAGATGATCTGGCGCATCCAGCCGTTGGTTTGCGGCAGACGAAGGCCGGCGGTGCCGACGCAGGAAGCCGTGAGCTGGCGGAGGTCAATGCCGCTGATGCGGGAAATTTCGGCGAGCAGGGCGGAGAGGTTTTCCTGCGCCTGCTCGATGCTGACGCGGAGAGGCTTGATGCTGCCGCCGGTGGCGCGGGCGAGGACGCGGGTTTCGTCTCCGAGAAGGGCCGTGGTTTTGGTGCCGCCCGCGTCGAGTCCAAGATAAAAAGCCATTACTGTGCGGCCTCCCCGCGCAGAGCCTTGGAGAGAATCCAGGGGTTGCCGTCGACCTTAGGGGCCCTGAGGCCGAGGATTTTTGCGATGAAGGGGTAGACGTTGACGTTTTCGAAGGGCTTGAGGGTGGTTCCGGGGCGGATGTCGGGGCCTTCAGCGAAGAAGATGGCGCGCATGGAGTTCATCTGAAAGGGATTGTACCCGTGCTCGCCAACCGGAGTGAACTCCTTTTGCCCGGGTGAAGGGGCGTGCGCGCGGATGAGATGCGGGCCTTCGGCGAGGATGATGGGATCGCCCTCGCGTGGATTGCTGCTGTAGTGCAGCTCAGCGGGAACGTGGGCGCGGCGGTAAACCTTGAAGTCCGCATCGGCGGCTTTGAGCTGCTGGTAGGCGTGATCGGCTTCGGCTTCGGATTTGGGATACAGGAGCGGGCCGACGGTGGTGAAGTCGTCGAGGTCGGCGTACTTGTCGAGGTTGATCCAGTCGCCCTGCACGCGGGCCATGCCGTGGTCGGAGAGGATGATGAGGTCGATGGGGAGATGGAGCGCGTTGAGCCTGTGCTCAAGAATGCCCATGAGCTTATCGACATGGTGGACGGCGTCGCGGACCTGCGGGCTGTCGGGCCCGTGGAGATGTCCCTGGTGATCGACATTGGGGTAGTAAAGGGTGATGAAGTGCGGACGCTGGGCGGCGGGGAGCTTGAGCCAGGCGATGACCTGATCGATACGCTGCTGGTCAGGGTAGTTGTTGGTGTAGTGCAGATAGTAGGTCGGGCGCTCGCCGGCGATCTTAGCCTCGGAGCCGGGCCAGAAGAAGCAGGCGGTGCGCATGCCCTGCTGCTCGGCCAGGGACCAGAGGGGAGTGCCCTTGTACCAGGAGCCATCGGTGACGGTGGCGGCATTGCGGTAGGAGTAGATCTGCTTGCGGGCGGGATCGTAGAAGGTGTTGGCGACGATTCCGCTGTGCTCGGGGTAGAGTCCGGTGATGATGGCGTAGTGGTTGGGGAAGGTGAGCGACGGGTAGGAGGGGACCATGCCGTTGGGGGCGCTGGCGCCGCGGCGTCCGATGGCGAGCAGATGCGGCGCGCCGTAGAGACGCGGGTAGTCGTAGCGGAATCCATCGAGCGAGACGAGGACGACGTAATGCTTGCTGCGCTGCGCGGGCGCGTTGGGGCCGTTAGCGACGTGGATGACGGGGGTGACGCCGGAGCTTGAGGAGCGTGCCTGCTGTGCGCGGGCCGCAGGAGCGAAGGGCGCGAGAGCAACCGCGAGAGCTGCGAGAAGAGCGAGGCGGCGAAGCAGGCGCGGCATGAAGGGTCCTTTCAGGGGCAGTGTTGCGGGCGGCCAGGCCGCGGGCATTCAATGAATCAGAAAAGCCCACGCGGCAATGAACAGGCCGGCGGCACCGAAGGCCATTCCGAGATACCAGTAGGCGCGCTGGCGCGTGAGCAGAGTGATGGATGTGATGACGAGGGCGATTTCAAGCAGCGCCTCGCCGAGGTCGAAGCGGGACGCGTGGCGCTCGGCTTTGGTTACCTCATGCTCGAGCTCAGTGGCTTTGGCCTGCTCCTGTTTCAGTTCTTCGCTCCACTTTGCCAAGTGGGCTTTGTAGGTGGCGGTAACTTTGGCTGTGGCTGCGGAGTCGCGGACGGGCAGGGTGGTGAGCAGATCGATGGTGAGCTGCGTATTGTACTGGCGAATTTTTTTGGCCTGGTAGAGGTTCCACTGGTCGGTGGCACGGGCCTGCTGGAGAACCGCCTCAGTGTGGGTGCGGTGTCCGAGCACGGTGGTGACGGCGACGAGCACCGCCAGCAAGCTCATGGTAAAGCTGACGGCGCGCAGACTGTTTTCTCGCGCCTTTTCGTGCTGTTCCTGGAGTTCCTGTGCTACTGATGTTTCCATGGGATTGCCTCGGCCGCACCTTAGTGTACGAGGGAGCGAGCGGCGGAGTCGAGGAGCGGCCGCGGGTAGCTACTTCTTTTTCGAAAGCTCCATGACCTGGGAACCGGCGAGGAGGAACGCGCCGACTCCGTAGACGTAGCTGGAGGTGGGCTGGTAGACGCCGGGGGCGGCCCCGACGGGCTGAATGCAGCCGAGGCGTCCAGTGACGTAGATGTGCCGGAGCAGTCCCTTCCAGCCTTTTTTGACGACGGGCAGATAAGTGGAGCGCTTGAGCAGATGATGGTTGATGCCCCAGGCGATGGAGTAGACGAAGAAGGCTGAGCCCGAGACTTCAGGCAGTGGGTAGGCCTGCGCGTCGAGCAGGCCGGGACGCCAGAGTCCGTCAGAACTCTGAATCTGGGCGATGCGGGCGGCCATCTGGCGGAACTGCCTTACGTATTTTGGGCGGGAGGGGTAGCTGGCGGGCATCTGCTGGAGCACGCGGGCGAGGCCGGCCATGACCCATCCGTTGCCGCGCGACCAGAAGAGCTTTTGGCCGTTGGTCTCGTGCTTGTTGAGGAAGGTGGCGTCGCGGGAGTAGAGGTGCTGGTGGGTGTCATAGAGCAGGTTGGAGGTGATCCACCACTGGTGATCCATGTAGTTGAGGTAGGAGATGTCGTGGGTGGCGCCGTAGAGCCGCGCCCAGACGGGAGGCGCCATGAAGAGGGCGTCGCACCACCACCAGACGGGTTTGGAGGGGTTGTCGGGTAGCGTCTTGAGAGTATCGAACTGCGTTTGGACGGGGATGATCATGCGCAGCTCGTGATAGTCGAAGTAGAGGCCGAAGTAGGTCTGGGCGATGGCCTGATCGTCGGCGACAGATGCGCGTGGGCCGGTGGTCCATTTGAATTGGTTGCCCATGTCGAGCATGGCCTGCTGGTAGCGCGGCTCGGGGAGCGAGTGCGCGGCGGCCATGAATCCGTCGTAGAGCGCGGCGAAGGTCCAGTCCTTACTGAAGTTGTGCTGCGCGCGCTTCAGTTCCCAGTCAGCCACTTTACGCATGGCGGCGGCGACAGCGGGCCGTCGAAGCGCGGGGGAAAGATCGGCCAGAGGCGGCGTGTGGTCGAGTGAGTCGCCGATTCCAGAATTAGCGGCAAGGCTGGATTGGTGCGCGGGCTGCGCCGGAGGTGTGGTCTGCGCGTCGAGGCCGGGCAAGCAGAGAATCGCCGATGCGGCGATGAGCAAGATAGTGGTCCGCATAGCGAGCATCGTAAACCAATTGCGGTGTGAAGGGAGCGGGGAAGGGCAAGGATGGCGGTGCGGCGTGAGGAAGGGAAGCGCGGGCCGACACGAAGCAGGTGGAGGGTATATGCTGCGATAGAAGAGTATGCGAGGTTGTGCTTTTTCTTTGGTTTTGGTTTGCGCCGCGAGCTTTTTCGCGGGGGCGCAGACGACCGGCGCGTATGAGCGCGGGGTGGCCGCCTTCAATGTTCATCATTATGCGGAGGCCTTGCCGCTGTTTGCGCAGGCGGAAAAGGAGGCTCCGGGCACGACGGATGCGCCGCTGTACGAGGGCAAGGCGCTGGCGGACCTGGAGCGGTTCAAGGAAGCCGATGCGGTGCTGCGCGCGTATGCGGGGAAGCATCCGAATTCCGCAGATGCGCTCTACATTCTGGGCTATGTGCTGAATCGCGAGGACAAACCGGCGGAGTCGTTGCAGACCTATACAAAGGCGGCACAACTGAGTGCGCCGAAGTCCAATGACCTGAAAATTGTAGCGACCGACTACGTGCTGCTGAATGATTATCCTGACGCAATCAAGTGGATGCGGCAGGCGATTGATTTTGACCCGAGGAATGAGTCGGCCTGGTATGGGCTGGGGCGGTGTTATTACTCGCAGAGTTCTTTTGGCGACGCGGAGAAGGCGTTCCGGTATGCACTGAAGCAGGCACCGACGGACCTGCGCGCGCAGATCAATTTGGCGTTGACACTGGAGATGCTGAACGAGCCGGTGAAGGCGGACAAGGAGTATCGCGCGGCGATTGTGCTGGCGGATGCGGCCCCGCACACGGACCAGTGGCCGTATCTGGATTACGCATCCTTTCTGCTGGAAGAGGGCAGGGCGGCGGAAGCGATTCCACTGCTTGAAAAGGCGATCGTGATTGCGCCGCAATGCGCGAAGTGCCATGGGAAGCTGGGGCGCGCACTGGAGGCAACAGGGAAGAAGGAGGCTGCCGTGACGGAACTGGAGAAGGCAGTGGCGCTGAATCCCAAGGACGCGCACCTGCACTATGCTCTGGGGCATGCGTACCGCGCGGTCGGCATGATGGACAAGGCGAAGAAGGAGCTGGCGATCACGGCGAAGATGTATGCCAGCAAGGATGGATCCAAAAACAAGTCAGGGATGGAGTGATGCGTCGAGTTTTGATGGCGGCGTTGGCCGGAGTACTTTGCGCGGGAGCGCTGGGTGCAGCGCAGACGAGGCCTGTGCAGGAACGAACGGTTCTACAGAAGGCGCGGAGGTATGTGGCGGCCAGGCAGCTGGAGGAAGCGAATGAGCTGTTGTCGGACTATGCGCAGAAGCATCCGAAGGCGGTTGCCGTGCTGGTGGAACTGGGCAAGGTGCAACTGGCGCAGAAGCTGAGCGACGATGCGATGCAGTCGTTTGGCGCGGTGCTGGCGATTGATCCCCATGAGCAAGAGGCGCGCGCGGGTGAGATACGGGCAGTGGTGGAGTCCGCACTGGCGGACCGGAATGCGGGCGATAACAACAGCGCACTGAGCTGTCTGGTGCGGGGTTTGAAGGTGGTGCCGGATTCGGTTGATCTGCTGGTGGATTTTGGGATTCAGGCGGACGCGATGCAGATTTATGTGGACGCGGACAAGGCCCTGACCCAAGCGCACGCACTGGAGCCGGAGAACGCGAAGGTGCTGTATGCGCTGGCACGCGTGCAACTGGATGAACAAAAGATGCCGCAGGCGGAGGCGAATCTGAAGGGGTACCTGAAGATGCGTCCCGAAGACGCGAGCGCATATTACGGGCTGGGGCATCTGCTGCACATGCTGGACAAGGAAGCGGAGGCGAAAAAGGCACTGGAGCAGTCGATTGCGTTGCAGCCGCGGCAGACTGAGTCGTATTACGATCTGGGCGAAATAGCGCTCAACGCGCATGAGGACGCGGCGGCCAAAGCGGAGTATGTGCGGGTGCTGGCATTGGATCCTGCACATGGAGGAGCGCTGACCGGGATGGGCGAGGTTGCGTTCCGCGCGAAGGACTATTCGGAGGCAGAGAAGTATTTCCATAAGGCCGTGCTGTATGCGCCGGACTACGTAAAGGCTCACCAGTACTATGCGATGACGCTGGCCAAGCTGGGGCAAAGGACGCAGGCGAAGCAGGAGTTTGCCGCGGCGCAGAGCCTGGCCTCGGAGCAGAGCCGTACGAGCGGGGGATATCATCTGCTGACGCCGCCATAGAGCGAGTTGAGTACGAGAGCCCCTGGCGGGGAACTTGGCGTGGGCGGAGTCCATGCCGGGAAGTTGCAGTCAGGGGACATTTTATGGGGTGAATTGCCGTAAAATGTAACCGCTTTACTAATCTTCTTGACAGACGAACTTGCGGGGTGATATTTCTTCGTACCGTTTGTGCACCTCAGCCCATGTAATCGGTTTCATGCTTTGATGTCATCGTTTACATAGAGTTGGCCTTATTCAGGGCCGCGCAAAAGGCGTAGTAACAGCCCAAAAACAGGGCCGGTACTGTGATCGGCAAAGAGTTGTTCCGCAACAGGGACGCAAATATTTAGTTGGCAGTCGGCAGTACCCAAGGTCATGTGTCAGATAGTGGCTCAGCAGTGCTTTTCAGGAGGTTGTATGAAATCGATTACGCATGTCTGGAGATGGGCAATATTCGCGGTTGCGATGTTTGCCCTCCTCATGCCTTCAGCAAAAGCCCAGACGGTATACGGGAGCATCACCGGAACGGTGACCGATCCCACCGGAGCTGTCGTGCCCAATGCGAAAGTCGTGGTGCGCGGGGAGGAGACCGGAACTACTTTCAACGGGCAAGCAACGAGTGCCGGCGTCTTCAGATTCACGCAGGTGCCGATCGGCGCTTACGACATCAAAGTAACGGCTCCGGGATTCAAGGTCGCGCAGATTAATAAAGTCCAGGTCAACCTGCAGATTACGACTTCAGTGGATGTCAAGCTTCAGGTGGGCACCGCGGTGCAGAGTGTGACGGTGAATGCCAATGCGCTCCAGCTTGATACATCGAGTTCCGATGTATCTGGTTCCATTTCAGACGAACAATACAACAAGCTGCCTCTGGCTTTGGGCGGTGTGGGTGCTCTGCGTTCGCCCGAAGCGTTCATTTTCCTTTTGCCGGGCAATACCGGCCCCGGAACGGCGAACAGCCCCAACGGCATCTTTTTCAGCAAGATTGCCGGCGGGCAGGATTACGGCGCTGAGGTACTGATTGATGGTTTGAGCCAGCAGCGCAGTGAGAACGGCTCCTCGTTCGATGAGGAAGCCCCGTCCGTGGACGCGCTGCGCGAGTTGACGGTGACGGAAGCGGTGCCTCCCGCGGAGTACAACCGCACGACGGGCGGTATTGAGAACTTTGTGACCAAGAGTGGAACCAATACTTATCACGGAAGCGTGTACGACATCCTGCGTAACACGGCGCTGGATGCAAATGGGTGGTTTAGCAACGGCTACAAGGCTCTGAATTGCTCGGGTCCGAACAACACGGCAGCATGCCGGAAGACCTACGCGACTCCGGTTGACCGGAAGAACGACTATGGTGTGACGTTTGGCGGTCCGGTATGGATTCCCAAGGTCTACAACGGACACAACAAGACCTTTTTCTTCTTCTCGTGGGAGCATCTCAATTACAACCTTGGCGCCACAACGACTGCGACGGTGCCAACACCTGCCGAGCTTTCCGGAGATTTCTCCAACCCGGCGCTCTACAACCCGAACAACGTTGTTGGAACGAATCCTTGTGACAATTCGCCGGTGTATCAAGGAGAAATTTTCGACCCGACGACAACCAAGACCGTGAACGGCGTGGAATGCCGTGAGCCGTTTACTGGCAATAAGATTCCCCAGTCGTATTTCTCTCAGGCGTCCGTCAATGCCCTGAATTATTTCCCGGCACCTACCAACAATCAGGTTTTCAACAACTATATTTTGTCCAGCGTTTCGCCCATCGCGAATACCACGCTTACCCTTCGCATTGACGCGAACATCACGCAGAAGAGCCACCTGTGGAGCTCCTACAGTTCGCGCGACAACAACCGCGTGTCGGGCACGCCGCAGATTCTGCCTTACCCGATCGACCCGAGAACCTGGAAGCAGGATTTTGAAACCCACTTCTGGCGTCTCGGCTGGGATTACTCTTTCAGCCCGACGCTGCTGAACCACTTGATCATCGGATCGAACCGCAGCAACAGCATCAACTATGCATATCCGATTTTCGATAAGATCAACTACTCGCAAAAGCTGGGGATCGGCAATGCGGACAGCTTTAACTTCCCGGTTCTGACCAACGGAGTAACCACTCAGGAAGGTATGCCGAACAATGGTGACAACATTGATAACGGCCTGCGCCTGGTGGAAAGCATCAACTGGCAGAAGGGCGCGCACTCCCTGACTTTCGGAACGGATATCCGTTATCAGCAGTATTCGCCGATCAACGGCAACTCGCCTGTGATCAACTTCTGCAGCCAGCAAACGTCTGCTTATTCGGGCTCGGGAGCGAATGGAAACGGTTTGGCCAGCGAGCTGCTGGGATACGCCTGCAACGGAAGCCAGAATGTGATCGCGCACCAGTCGCGCTGGATTTCGTGGTACTACTCCGGCTATGTACAGGACGACTGGAAGGTCAACCAAAGCCTTACGCTGAATCTGGGCGTGAACTACAGCGTGGATGTGCCGCGTCATGAAGCGCAGAACTTCACGTCGAACTTCAGCCCGACGGCGATCGATCCTACGTATGGAGTTCCGGGCGCGCTGGTGTTCGGTACGACATGTCACTGCAATGCCAAGTGGGCCAATACGTATTACAAAGACGTCGCGCCGCGCGTAGGTTTTGCCTACTCTCCGCCATGGCTGAATAACAAGACGGTGATCCGCGGCGGCGCCGGTATCCTATACGGTCCGCTGCAGTATCTAGACTTTGGCGGATCCATGAACGCGGGTTACAAATCGAGTCCGGTTTTCCCGTCCCAAAACGGGTTTGACCCCTCGTTCCAGATCGACTCTGGGTATCCTGCCTTTCCAAAGCCGCCGATCCTAGCCCCGGGCTTGTATGACGGGAAGTTCCTTCCCGGTTCGTATATCGAGAAGAGCGCAGGCCGTCCGGCTGAGATTTACGATTGGGACATGCAGGTACAGCAGCAGGTGATGCAGAACCTGATTCTGAGCATTGGTTACGTCGGCAGTGCAGGACAAAATCTGCAAGCCAACAACCAGAACATCAACAATGTTCCGTATAAGAAGGAGTTCGCGACCGGCGGGAATACACTCAACGCAAACCTGATGGGCAATCCTTACGGGGTGGCGACACCCTTCAACGGATACTTCAACCTCTGGGGCAATGGAGTGAAGATTCAGCAGGCGCTTCGCCCGTTCCCGCAGTATGACTTCATTGACTCCGGATGCTGCCTGCAGTCCACCGGGCACTCCAGCTATGAAGCGTTGCTTGTATCGCTGAAGGGGCAGTTCAAAAACCTTACGCTGCAGGGTTCGTATACCTGGTCGAAGAACGAGAATGACTCAGACAGCACAATCAACGTAAACCCCGGTCAGCCTCAGGTTCAGAACCCTGCCGATCTTCATCAGGAGAAGGCAATCAGCGTTCAGGACGTTCCCAATACGTTTGTTGTGAGCTACCTCTATCACCTACCGGCAGGAAGGGACCAGCGATTCTTTAACCATGGTCCTGCGAGTTACGTGCTCGGCGGCTGGCAGATTGGTGGAGTTCAACGATACCAGAACGGGCAGCCGCTGGCCTTCTGCTGCGCTCAGGGCATTCCGGGCTGGCAGCAGGCGATCCGTTATGATCTGGTACCTGGAACATCCGTCAAGAGCAAGGTGTATCAGAGCGGATGGAAGCACATTAACCCGTTCAATACCTCGCAGGGCACCAACCCGAATACCAACAGCTTCTTTAACGGTTCGGACACCAATGGCGCCGCTGCATACAACAACGGCGCTCCGGTTGCCTTCCACGATCAGGTGGCTGAGGTAAACCGGTTGAACTCACAGCCCGGCAACAACCTTCCGTATGCGCTCGGCAATACGCCGCGTGTGACGAATATTCGAATGCCGGCCTGGATGAACGAGGACTTCAGCATCCTGAAGGACACTCCCATCAAGGAGAACGTGATGTTCGAGTTGAAGTTTGACTTGCTGAATGCCTTCAACCGGCATCTCTTTGGCGCTCCGGATACAAACCCGGCAGATTACTTCTACGGTATACCTACATACCAGGCGAATAGTCCCCGGGCGATTCAGGTCACAGGAACCTTCCGGTTCTGAGTCTGAATCATCCGCTCAAAGGATGATGCGATGCGGCGGCACATACCCTCCCGTGCCGTCGCATTTTTTTGTTTCGTGCCGGTCTGTTTTTGTGCTGATCCTGGACCGCTCTTGTGAACTATGGTTTTGCGAGGGGTAAGCGGACTACGCGCCCGACTTGCGCTCAGGGAAGGCGGTGATGCGCAGCTTGGCGGCTGCGTAGGGAATGAGCGCGACCTCTTCCACCGGGGATTGGGTTTGCACAGGGCCCTCGGGCAGGGGCTGGGCGACTCCGTCCTGGGCGAACCATGCGGGGGCCTGTGCGGCGGGGACGTGCAGGCGCAGCGGTGCGTTGGCGGCAGTGAAGACGCCGGTGGTTACGGGAGCTTCTTCTGCGCGAACGGTGGAGGCGAGATTGTCTTCGTTGGTTGCGAGGGCGTAGTTCCAGGCTGAGGTGGGGTAGACTTGCCAGTCGCTGGCCTTGCCGCGATCACGCAGCTTGAGCCATGCCTGTCCGATGGGATGCGAGAAGATGACCGGCCCGTGCTCGATGGTGAGGGCCTGGTGGAATCCGCGGCTGATGCGCGGCTGCATGGGAAGCACGATTCGGACGACGTCGCCGGGCTTCCATGTGCGCTGGATGCGGGCGAAGGTTCCGGGAGTGGGCGCAGGCTGGAGCTCGCCGTTGACACGGAGCTGCGCGTCCTTTGTCCATGCGGGAATACGCAGATGTAGAGGGAAAGCGACGGGCGAGGCAGGTTCGACGCGCAGGGTGATCTGGTCGCGGAAGGGGTAGTTTGTTTCCTCGGTGACGCTGACGTGAGTAGAGCCGAGGGTGGTGCGGACGCGGCAGGGCGCGTAGGCGATGGCGGCAAGGCCGTGGTCGGAGGACT
This sequence comes from Acidobacteriaceae bacterium, assembly GCA_035532055.1. Lineage (GTDB taxonomy): Bacteria > Acidobacteriota > Terriglobia > Terriglobales > Acidobacteriaceae > Silvibacterium. The sequence continues at coordinate 18,582 of DATKRT010000054.1, forward strand.
GCATCCAGAGGCTGGCGGTGAACTTGGGCCATCCTTGATGAAAGTTCGCCGTGCAGCAGCCGAAGTTGGGCGCGAGGCCGTAGATGTTGGACTCGGGGCCGTCGGTGGTCCAGGGCTCGCGGTGGAGGCTGACCTCGACCTGATTGGGCTCCTGATTGTATTGGTGGGCCCACATATCGTCCGTGAATGCTCCGGGCAGCGCGTTGTAGGCGATCTGCTCCAGTCGGTCGCCGAGCGGCGCGGAGCCGAGGACGGCGATGGAGTGCTCGAGCGAGAACATGGTTTCCACGACGGCGCAGAGCTCGATGCCCTGCGAGGGGTTGCGCCCGGCGAAGTGCTCGTCGGCGGAGAACATGCCGTTGGGAATACCGTGGTAGCGGTAGAGGTCGCCGATCTGGCGGAAGACGGCCTGCTGGTCCTGCGGATCGGATGTGAGCAGATACGTGAGCGGTGAGGCCTTGATGGCCATGGCGTTGTTGACGCCGTGGGTTTGCATGGCGCGGTCGGGGAGGCCGGAGGTTGGCGTGAGGCCGAGATACTGCGGCGTGCAGCGAAAGGTGTAGATGAAGTGCTCGAACTGCGCGCGCCAGTCGTAGCCCTGCTGGCGGAGGAGCTGGGCGAGGCGGAGGAGAGAGGGATCTCCGTTGCGGTCGTAGAGCCAAAGCACGCTGAGGACTTCGTCCTGCCAGCGGTAGCGGCCCCAGTCGCGCAAGGGGCGGTTGGGCAGCTCGCGGAGGCTATAGGCGAAGTAGCGCTCCATGACGGGAATGACGCGGGAGTCTCCGGTTGCCTCGTAGTACTGGGTGAGCGCCTTGAGCATGACGATGCGCGGCCACCAGTCGTTGTTGGAGTGCGGGCCGAAGAAGCCGGAGGGCTGGGCGTTGTCGAGTGTCCAGTCGAAGAAGCGCTGTGCCTTGTGCTTGAGGTAGGGGCTGTTGAGCTGCCATGCAAGGGGGGTGAGGCCGTCGAGGAAGTAGGGGCCGCGCTCCCAGGATTCTCCTGTGCCGCCGAGCCAGCCGCTGTTGGGGCCGACGTCGGCCCAGACTTCGTCGAGGTGTCCGCCGAGGCCGTTGGCCTGAATCTCAAGCTGATCGCGGAGCCAGCCAAGGGGTTCAATGGACCCGAGCGGCAGGGGATTGAAGGCGCGCCGCGCCAGAGGTGTGCGCGAGGGAAGGACGGCGCTGCTGGAGGGCGCGGGGGAGTGAGAGTCTGCAAACAGCCGCGGCACGGCAACGGAAGCGAGTGAGGCAGCGCCTACTCGCTGAATGAACTTGCGGCGGTCGAGACTCATACCGGCGCACCTCCTTCATTGTTGAGTCCGTCGCCGTGGGTGTTGCGGCGGAGGCTACTTGTTGGACGCGGCGACCCACTTCTTCCAGAGCGGCGGGTCCGCCAGCATCTTGATAAAGATACCGCCGACAACGGAGCGGGCCTGGAATCCGACCTGGGCCCCGGTGATGGTGTCGAACCAATCGCTCAAGGGCACGCGGGTCGGAGACTCCGTCATATATAGGTAGAGCGGGTCGATGAGGGCGGAGAAGTCCTTCTGGTTGTTGGCGAGGGTTGCGGTCCAGACGGACCAGTCGAGCTTGGTATAGGTTTTGCGATAGTCGAGCGGCAGTCCGAACTTGTTCTGATGTTTGAGGTAGAAGCGAACCTCAGACTGCGCAAGCGACGGCGGGAAGAGATCGAGCCCGAGGATGCTGTTCCAGACGAGGTTGTACTTCTGGCTCCAGGTGCCGGGGCGGTCAAAGGCGAGGCGGGTGTGGTCTCCGTCGGCGGCCATGTGCATCCATTGATCGGCCATGTGCTGCGCGGCTTGGTGGTAGTCGGCGTAGACGTCGTCCTTGCCGAGCATGTGCGCCATTTGCGCGTAGCTGCCGAGGGCGAGGATGGCCTTGAGCGAGAGGTTTGCGTTGTGGGCAAGATGTCCGGCGAAGTCGTCGGTGCTGAGCTGGTTGGCGGGGTCGAGGCCCTTGGCGCGGAGGTATTCTGCCCAGCGGGTGAGCAGCGGCCAGTACTGCCCGGCGAAATCGGCATTGCCCTGGGCGTGCGCGATGGCGTTGAAGAGGATGAGCATGTTGCCGCTTTCCTCGACAGGCATCTGGTCTTCCTCGGTGCGCTCGCCGCCGCCGTAGACCTGTCCGTTGGCCAGCGGATAGGTTCCGAGATCGTGCGGTGCAAAGGGCCAGCGCCAGCGCGGGAGGCTGGCGTATTCCATGACGGGGCGCAACTGCGCCTCAAGCAGCTTTGGGTTGAAGAGCAGGAAGAAAGGCGCAGTGGGATAGGTGACGTCGACGGTGTCAATGCAGCCGTTGCTGAAGTTCTCCTTGGAGAAGAGCAGCGGGGTGCCGTCGATGTCGGCGACGAGCTTGTTGGCGGCGAGGGTTTGCCGGTAGGCGAGGACGGCGAGTTGCGCATAGTGCGTGCCGCCGGCCTTGGTGAGGTCGGCGACGATGTTGTGATCGAATGCGACGGAGCGGGTGAGCAGCCCACTCTCCTGGTGCTCGGCGGCCTGGAGCATCTGCGCAAAGGTCATGCCGTTGCGGTGCCAGTATCCGGTAAGGCGGCGGTGCAGGAACTCGATGGACTCGATGTCGTCGTAGGCCAGCATGAGCTGACGGGTGACGGGAGTGGCCGCGACCTGTCCGAGGTCGAAGCGAACGACCATGAGGGGAAGATCGAGGCGGGGTGCGCGGGGCATGTTGAGGTCATCGCTGTCGGGGAAGGTTCCGTTCGCGACGGCGTCGTTGCGTTCGCGCCATCCGATGGTGGCGGTTTGCGAGCCGGGCTGCGCGGGTACGGCAACGTCGGCCCAGCCCCAGTCGATGCGGAGATTGTCTCCGGCTTTGGCGAGCACCTGCTGCGAGGTGGTGCCCATGTGCATTACGGTGAGGTCGCCGATGCGGCTGGTTCCCCAGACGACGGGCTCTTGGTCATTGTCGACGGCCAGGTTGGCGGATGCGTCGAAGTAGAGCTGGACGGAGTGGGTTTGGCCGTCAGTAGAGCGCACGGACCAGATGAGATAGGTGAGCGGGCGCGAGAGAACGTCGAGGTCCTGGGGGAGGGCCGGCGTGAAGAAGGTCGCGGTGAGGTGGATGCCGGAACCCTCAAAATTGTAGATGGTGCGGGTGGGCCAGATGGCTCGCGAGACCTGCGGAATGGCGGGCGCGACGCGATCGTCGCCCATGAAGCGGAAGCTCTTGCCATCGATGCGGATGAAGCCATCCATCTGCTGCGGATGGCCGGTCCAGTGGCGAGTGGGGCCGTTGGTCAGGTTGTTATTGAATGACCAGATGCTGAAGTAGGGGTCGTGCGCGACGAGCGGAGTGGCCGGAGTGCGCGCGGTGATGGGCTCGGGCTGTTGCGCGAGGGACGAGGACGCTCCAAGGCAGAAGAGCGCAAGCGCGCATGAGGCGAGCCGGAAACGCTGCGCGGCTGCAGCGGAGGGCTGGCAGAAGTTTACGAGACGAGCGGCGAGAGAATTTCCTGACTTCTTCATGCGTTATTTTTCGACTCCGGTTGCTTTGCGGATGATATCAACTTCACGTTGGCGATAGGGTTTTCCGTTGGGGTAGAAGATGTCGTGGAACCAGACGGGCGGCTGTTCGAGGACGTAAGGCCGCTGCCAGGAATCCCACGGAAGATAGGTCTGCGTTTTGCCGGCGACGAATCCCCAGTTGATGGCGCCGACACGATAATGCTCGGCGATGGGAAGGATTGTGTCAAAGAGGCTGCCGACGCCGCGCGCCATGTATTCGGTGCAGATGATGGGGCGGTGGTACTGCTCGAGGTCCTTGACGCGATGCTCGAAGTCCTCGGGCCATCCGTAGTTGTGGAAGGTGATGACGTCGGAGTTGCTGATCTGAATTTTTTCCATCGGCGATAGGGTCTGGAACGAAGACCAGTCGCCCTGCCAGATTCCGCTGGTGAGCGGTTGCGCGGGATGCTCGGCGCGCGCCCAGGTAAAGACCTGCGGAAGGAGCTTGAGGATGAGCGCGGCCTTATTCGGCGGCTCTTCCTTGCCGTAGGAGCTGTTATTCGTGTTGTCGGGCTCGTTCCAGAGGTCCCAGGCGAGAATGCGGGGATCATTGGCGAAGGCGCCGATGACTCCCTGCACATAGGCCTTGAGGCGTGGATACTGCGCGGGATCGGTGAGGGCGGCGCGGCCGGGGCTTTGCACCCAGCCGGAGTTGTGCACGCCGGGGATGGGCGGGTGCTGCGGGCCAAGTTTGGGGTTGGGGTCCCAACAGGAGTCGAACAGAACGAAGATTGGGCGGATGTGATGGCGCGCGGCGATGGTAAGGAAAATGTTGATGCGGCGCTTGAACCCTTCGGGGTCCTGCTTCCAGAGAAGGTCGTGCAGGAAGACGCGCATGGTGTTCATGCCGAGGCCCTGCGCCCAGCCGAGCTCGCGATCGATCTCCTTGGGGTCGAAGGTGGCGGCCTGCCACATCTCCAGCTGATTGATGGCGTTGTCTGGAATGTAGTTGGAACCGACGAGATAGGGCTGCTTGGCGTACCATGCGTTGGCTTTGGCCTGTGACCATGGCTGCTGGGGCGATGTCTGTTGGCTTGCCGCCGGCATGGCGATGACGCAGAACAGCAGACAGGAGAGAAGCGGCGCTAAGTGGCGAAGTATTCGGGAGTTGATTGCAATGTTCATAGAGCTTGTAGTCCTGCGGCGAAGACGCCGGGGTTAGGAGACTTTATGCAGAGTGATGACGGTGACGCTCTCATGCGGGAAGACATGATGGAGCGCGCCGGAGTGCAGGGTTTCCTGGGTATGAACGGGGATGACGCGCAGCGGGTCATCGGAGTCGTTTACGTCGGAGATGCTGTAGGAGCGCAGCGTTTGAATGTCGGCGAGATCGGTGGCAAAGTGCGCGACGTCGATGTTGGCTGGGATATCGGTGTTGAGGCTGCGGTTGACGCAGAACAGCGTGAGTTTCGAGCCGGATTTGTTGAGGGCCGCGACGATATCGAGGTAGGGGACGTTGGCGATGTCGGGCAGGCGGGTGACTCCGTGCTGCACGGAGTAGGCGCCGCTGTCGGTGGTGACGGCGACGGGCTGGGCAGGATGCGCGCTGGCGTACATTTTGAACGCGTAATAGCCGGGTGCGCCGTAGACCTGTCCGCGATCTTTCCAGATGCCTGCGAAGTCCATGATGCCGGTCATGTCAGAGACAGGGACAATGGCGGTGTGGCGCATGAGCATATTGAAGAGGCCGGCGGTGTCGATGGCTCCGCCCATGTTGGTGAAGTTGGGCGTGCCGTGGCGATGGCCGATGAAGAGCCACTCGGTGAAGGCGACGAGCGCCTTGTGTGCGAAGGCTGGGTTCTGGTTGATCTGGTTTTGCTCGTCGTGCAACTTGCGGCCGAGCTCGATGGGGAGAGCGAAGGCGGCGGAGTCAATGAAGCCAGTGGAGGCGTGAGGGAGCTGGATGGCGCTGACGGTGACCACGAAATGCGTGGAGAGATAGTTGAAGGTTCCGGCGGGGTTGCCGAGCTGGAGGGAGTTCCAGTGAGTGAAGTGGTCCGGGTCGGCACCGGTGGCGATGAGGCGCGCGGTGGGATCGACGGAGTGGACGGCCTTGCTAAAGGCGAGCGTGCGGGCGGCGAGCTGATCGAGTGTGGGCGCGCCGAGGTTCCAGTTGCCCCATAGCTCATTGCCCAGCTCCCAGAGCAGGCCGCTGTGCTTGTGCCAGTGCTGATCGATGTAGCGAACCCAGTCGGCGGCTTCCTGCGGGGTGCCGTCACCGAGGTTGAGGGCGAATTGCGGTTCCGCGCCGATAAGGGAGCAGAAGTGCAGGAATTCGCTGGTGCCGAAGGTGTTGTATTCGGGAATGCCCCAGGAGAGGTTCATCATGCTGATGCGCTTGTCGCGGGGGCCGATGCCGTCGCGCCAGTGGTAGGTGGAGGTAAAGTTGCCGCCGAAGCGGACGATGGTGGTGTCCATGGCCTTGGCCATGGCGACGGCGTCGGGATCGAGGCCGTCGAGATTGTCGGCTGGCATGAGGGAGAGCTCGTCGAGGCCGACCTGCTCGTCGCCTTCGACCTGCACGATGAAGTCGGAGGGGTCGAGGCGGTGCAGCGCGTCCTGCGGGATGTTGAGCGTGAAAGTGTATTTGGTCCAAGCGGTCTGGGCGGCGACGATGTGTGCTGAGGCGAGAAGCTTTGCGCCGTTGTGCTCGCGGATGGAGACGGTGAGTCCGGTGGGGCCGCTAATGTGGCGCGCGTAGAGGCTGCCCTTGTAGGAGAGTTCGCGCTGGACGGGGAGATAGACCTCCTGACGGATACCGGTGTGCTGGCCGGGGACTCCGAGGACGACGAGCGCGCGCCAGGAGTTGGCAGCATGGCCGTAGTCGATTTGATAGCGGTTGCCCTGTGCGTAGTCGAGTGGCTCCCAGGGCAGTGGCAGGCCGAGCTGCGAGGAGCGCGCGAGAGCGGGGTGTTCGTGGAGCATTTCGCGGACATGGGGGGCGTCCCATAGGCCTTCTTCGAGGCTTGGGTTGCGGAGAATCTGCGCCCAGAGGCCGTTATAGGTGGAGTTGCCGATGGGCTCAAGGAAGCTGCCAAAGATGGTGGGGGAGATTTTTGCGCCGGCGTCGCGGCTGGCGTCGACATGGACTGTGGCAGCGGAGGGGATGGGCTGATCGATGGTGATTTGCGCAGAGAGTGTGAGCGGAAGAAAGGCGAGAACAAGCGAAGCGAGAGAGCGTGATCTGATTGTCATCCGGGACCCCGGGCGAGAATGGGCATCGTCCACCGCTGAGTATAATAATCTAAAATGAAATCGTTTTCATAGGCTTTTTTGAGGTTTTTCTGCGATCGCACGGAGTGGGGGGAATTGCAGAGCAGAAGGGCGGTTGGGGCGGTGGACAGGCGAAAGTGCTGGGCGATATCTTCAGTAGAGTCAGTGGTCATGCGCGCTTCGATGTAAGTACACGCGGCAGATGAGGAAACGCAGTGAAGGAGGAGTGCAACTCGCTGTTTTTACCCGGTTCGATTGAGTGAGGCGCGAGTCAGCGAAGTATGCGGGAAAACATCCTTAAACATGCAGTTAGCCTTGTTCTGCTGTCGAGCATTGCGACGGGGCTTTGGGCGCAGAGCGGTTCCACATCGCAGCTCAATGAAGTTTTTCATCACGGCGCGGAGGCGATGGCCGCCGGACATGTGGTGGAGGCCGAGGCAGCCTTCAAGCAGGCGACGGTGATTGCGCCGGCCTTTGCCCCGGCATTTCTTGATTTGGGACTGACACAGCTGCGGCAGGGCAAACTGGAGGATGCGAGTGCCTCCATTAAGAAGGCGCTGGAACTGGATCCGAATTCGCACGGGGCGCATCTGTTTCTGGGAATTGCGGACTACCAGAGCCACCATATTCAGGAAGCGGTGGACAATCTGCGGACGGCAATTCAGGAAGAGCCGAAGAACGTGCAGGCGCTGTTATGGCTGGGCATTGTGGAGATGAATGCGGGGCATCCGGAGAAGGCGACGGAGCCGCTGGATCAGGCCGCGGCGCTCGATCCGAAGAACCAGGACGTCCTTGACTACCGGGTGCAGGCGCACCTGGCGGTGGCCAAGCAGAGCTATGCGGCGTTGTATCATCTGGCTCCGACCTCGTGGCGGTTGCACCGGCTGAATGCGGTGATTGACGCGCAGGCGAATGATCACAAGCAGGCCGCAGATGAGTACGAGAAGGCCATCAAGATGGCTCCGAACCAGCCGGAGCTGTATGAGGGGCTGGGCTGGCAGTACCAGGCGCTGGGGGAGATTCCGCAAGCGCAGCAGTCGTTTGCCGAGCAATTGAAGCTGACGCCGGGGAATCCGATTGCGATGTACAACCTGGCGTGCGCGGAGGTTGAGAACGAGCAGTCAAAGCCGGCGCTGCCGCTACTGGAGACGGTAGTGAAGATCTACAAGTCCCCGACGGATGCGGATTACTATCTGGGACGGGCGCTGGCGATGGAAGGACGGAATGAGGAGGCGGTGAAAGAGTTCCAGCGTGCGACGCAGGTTCCGGGCCTGACGAAACAGAGGGCCTGGTACCAGCTGGCGCAGCTGTATCGGCACATGGGCAAGACTGCGGAGGCGCACGCCGCTATCATGAAATATCAGGTACTGCGGCAACGGGCGGATCGCGAAAATGCGAAGCAGGTTGAGGATTGGCGCAAGCTGAATGCAGCGGATGCAGCGGTTTCCGGTGGCGGTGGACAGCACTAAGGGCGAGGGTGGCGCAGAGGATGTTTAAACTGAGGTGCGCAGGCTGGATGGGCGCGATAACAATTGCGGCTCTGACGGCCAGCATGGCTGTGGCCCAGACCAAGGCAAGCTCAAAAGATAGCGATATAGTTCCCGGCAAGTTTGTGGACGTGACCAATGCGGTCGGCGTGCACTTTATCGGGCAGGCCTCGCATACAGCAAAGAAGTACCTGATTGAGACGATGGGGTCAGGCGTGGCGCTGTTCGACTACGACAACGACGGCCGGCTGGACATATTCTTTGCGAATGGCGCGCCGGTGCACGACCCGACTGCGCCGGGCACGGTGTTGAAAAAGCCCGGGCCCAAGTACTGGGACCGGCTTTACCATCAGCTGCCGAACGGGACGTTTGAGGACGTAACCCAGAAGGCGGGCCTCGAAGGCACCGGCTACGACATGGGCGTGGCCGTGGGCGACTACGACAACGACGGCTATGACGACCTGTATGTGACCGGAGTGCAGGGAAATCACCTGTATCACAACAACGGCAACGGCACGTTTACCGATGTGACGAAGGAGTCGGGCACGGGCGGATCGGGCTGGGCGTCGAGCGCGGCGTGGGTTGACCTGAACAACGATGGACTGCTGGACCTGGTGGTGTTGCGATACGCGAAGTGGGACTTTGACGACGTATGGTGCGGGCAGCACCGGCCGGGGTACCGTTCCTACTGTTTGCCGACGGTGTTTCCGGCGATTAAGCCGATTGTCTACATCAACGACGGCAACGGGCACTTTACGGAAGAGACGGACAAGGTGGGTATTAACGTGCCGGGACATGGGCTGGGAATTGCCATCGGCGATTATGATCGCGACGGGCACATTGATATCGCGGTGGCGAATGACTCGGTGCCGGAAGCGCTGTACCACAACAAGGGCAACGGGACATTTGAGGAAGACGGGCTGATGTCGCAGATGGCCGTGGACGGAGACGGGCGCACGTTTGCGGGGATGGGGATTACTTCCCAGGACTATAACAACGACGGGTATCCGGATCTGTTTATTACCGACCTGGCGAACCAGAAGTACGCGCTATTTAAGAACGACAAAGATGGGACGTTTGATTATGCGTCCTATACCTCAGGCGTGGCGGGGATTACGCTGCTGCATTCAGGATGGGGGACGCAGTTCTTTGACTATGACAACGACGGGCTGAAAGACCTGATTGTGGCGCAGGGGCACGACATGGATAACGTGCAACTGAGTTATCCGGACCTGCACTACAAGGAGCCGATGCTGCTGATGCGGAACATGGGCGGCGGGAAGTTTGTGGACGTGTCGAAGGAGTCGGGCGCGATCTTCCATGAGTCGTGGGCGGGGCGCGGGTTGGCCATTGGCGACCTGAACAACGACGGGCGCGAAGACCTGGTGGTGACGACGAACGACGGTCCGGCGTACGTGATCATGAACGAGACGCCGACGAAGAACCATTGGCTGGAACTTTACCTGATAGGTCACAAGAGCAATCGTGACGGAATCGGCGCGGTGATCAAGGTAACGACGGCCAAGGGGTCGCAGTGGTGGACGGTGTCAACGGCGGGCAGCTATTTGTCGTCAAGCGACAAGCGCGCGCACTTTGGGCTGGGGACGGAGACGGTGGCGCAGACGGTCGAGATTGACTGGCCGAGCGGGATACATCAGGTGCTGAAGGATGTGAAGGCGGACCAGGTTCTTCGCGTGAATGAGCCCGCAGCAAGCACAGGCAAGTAGGGCGGTTAGATGCGGCAAAGCTGCAACTCTGCGGCAGGCTGTTGGATTTTCAGGGTCTTATGGTGGTCGCTGTAGGACTCGAACCTACGACCTCCTGCGTGTGAAGCAGGCGCTCTAACCAACTGAGCTAAGCGACCATGAAGAGTCTTTGCCTGAGGGGCTTGAACGACCTTGGGCTAAGCGCCCAACAGCATGGACTTCTCAAGATTATCATTCGAGGCGGCGGGTTGTCAGCCTGTGGACGAGCGCGCGGGCGCGGGTGCGATGTTTGCGGGGCTGAGGGGTCAAAGGGGCGGATACAATCGTCTTACATTACGGATATACGCCAGAGAGTGAAGCTGAGGATGGTCCCCCATGATCCGGTATCGGACGATGATGCCCGCGCGTTTGCCGCGGAAGGGGAGGCGGTGCCTAACGAGCAGGATGGAACGGAATCAGATGAGGAAAACGGGGGAACTCGACCGCAACCCGGACAGGAAAACGGTGTTGAGGAAGGTATGGCTACCATTGCTCTTGACCGGCCGCTGTCCGCAGCACCAAGGGAGCGGGGGGGTGCCCGGACTCGGATGACGGATTGGAGCTCGATGACCGATGCGGAGATCATGCTCCGCGTGCGGGACGGCGATGACGCCGGGTTTGACCTGCTGATTGAGAAGTACCGGAAGCCGATGATCAACTTTATGTACCGCATGGTGCGTAACCAGGCGGTGGCGGAGGAGTTGGCGCAGGAGGTGTTTCTGCGGGTATACCGCTCGCGGCAGACCTACCGGGCGGAGGCGAAGTTTACGACCTGGCTGTACCGGATTGCGACGAACCTGGGCGTGAACCATGCGCGGGACACGAAGCATGAGCGGGCGGCGCAGAACGTTTATCTGGACCAGCCTGATCCGGAGACGGGCATGACGCCGGATGTGGCGGACGATACGGTATCGGTTGAGGAGAGTCTGCTCAAGGATGAGCGGATGCGGGCCATAACGCAGCATGTGATGGCGCTGCCGGAGCGGCAGAGGAACGCCGTGCTGATGCACAAGTATCAGGGGCTGGACTACAAGCAGATTGGCGAAGTGCTGAAGTTGAGCGAGTCGGCGACCAAGTCGCTGCTGTTCCGGGCCTACCAGACATTGCGGGAAAAGTTGAAGTATTTCGTGTAATCGATTGATGTGAATGGGGTAATTATGGACTGCCTAAAGTTGGAGAGGGAATACAGGGACGCGCTGGCCGATCTGCTGCTGGATCCCGCGCGGGTTCCGGCAGAGGTACGCGCCCATATGGAACAGTGCGCCGACTGCGGAGCGGAACTGAAGGCGCTGCAGGGAACGATGCTGGCGCTGGACGGCTGGGAAGGCGTGGAGCCTTCGCCGTTCTTCGATGCACGGATGTCGGTGCGCATGCGCGAGGCGCGGGAAGAGAAACCGGCGGGCTGGCTGGAGCGGATGCAGGCGCGGCTGATGTTTGGGACGAACCTGCACCTGAAGCCAATCGCTGCCGGAGCACTGGCGCTTCTGCTGCTGGCGGGTGGCGGAACGTTTGCCGGGTTGAAGAAGACCGAGTCGACGACTCCGGCGGCCGCCTCGGCGACGGTGCGGGATTTGCAGTCTCTGGATGAGAACGCACAGGTGTTCCAGGCGATGAATATTCTGGATGAGGGGGATGGCGGAAGTGCGAATACCCAGACCCGCAATTAGAGGTGGAAATTGATGTACAGGCTCAAGGTTTCAGTGCAACTATATGAAAACCTTATCCTTAAATCTTGAACAAATGTCGGGCGGCACGATGGAGCCCGGTATTAGTACTGACCTTGGAGTAAGACTACTCACGATGCGCATAGGGATCAATTCGCGTGGCCCGTGCGGGCTGATCCGCCGTGCTTTGCGCATGAGTGCGCTGGCCGGGCTGGCGGCTGGGCTGATGCTGGCACCGGGGCTGATGCAGGCGGGCGCTCAGGCCCATGGCCGGGGTGGTCACTTCGGTGGTGGCTTTGGGAGCGGCTTTGGCGGACGCGCAGATCATGGATTTGGCCCGCGCGGTGGAGGTTACGACTTCAATCATGGTAACCGGGGCCGGAGCGGATTTGGCGGCTGGCAGAATCATGAGAATGGGAATCGCATCTCCCGGAATCAAAGCCATGAAAACCCCGGAAGCGAACACCAGGGCCTTGTGAACCGGGGCCGGGCAAATCAAAGCCGAGGAAATTTCAGGGGCAGACCGATGCAGCGGGGCCGGGGTAGTGTTCAGGGCCACCGCGTCGGCGGTGGTTTCAACAATGGTGCCCGGGGCGCCCGTTCTGGACAGATGCAACCCAGGAATGGGGCACGGCCTGCCATGAGGCAGGGACCGAACGGGCCGGGAAGCTTTCGGCCAAGATACAATCCACAGCCGCGGATGGGCCGGACTATGCCGGGGATTCGTGCGCAGGGGGTCGGTGCGCGCAATGTGCCACCGGGGCAGGAGCATCTGCCCCAGTGGTGGCGTGCGCACCGGGAACTTTCTCCTCAGCAGCAGGCGGATGCAATGCGTCGGGAGCCGGGATTCCGGAGTCTTCCGCGGGCGCAGCAGCAGCGGTTGCTGGGGCGGCTGCGGGACTTTGACTCCCGGCCTCCGCAGGTGCAGCAACGGATGCTGAGCCGGGTGGAGAGGTTCGAGCGGCTGCCTCCGGAGCGGCAGCAGGAGGTGCGCGGAGCTTCCGCAGCCTTTAGCCGGATGCCTCCCCAGAGGAAGCAGGAGATGATCCGGGCATTCCAGCAACTGCGGCACATACCTCCGACAGAGCGGCAGCAGATGCTGCACTCGGGGTATGGGCAGCAGTTCACGCCACGGGAGCGGACGATCCTGGGGAATTTGCTGTCGATTGAGCCGTATGTCCCATCGGGGAGAGAGCCGTATTTTGGGCGGCCCCGCCAATAGGGGAGTTGGTTTCGCGGTACGGAAGAGAATCGGGAGGGCGTTTGAACGGGTCCGGCATTTCCTGGGTCTGCCTGTGGAAAAGCCCGGTGAAATTTTCATAATTACGTTATGGAAAGGTTGTCGCCGGCGAAACAAGACTTCATCAAAATATCTATTTTCAGTTGCTTGCGGCGATGATAGGCTCACAAACATGAAGAAGTTGAGCTGGCTGGTACTGATCGTGTTCGCTAGTTCCCCCTAGTTCTCACTATGCGCAGCGGGTGGGATCGCTGCCGCTGGGAGTGGTGCGGGACTTCAAGCCGCCGGTGCAGACGATCTGGCTGAATGAGCGCGACCGCCTGACCTTTATGACGGATGGCGTGGTGGAAGCCACAAATGCGGAGCATCAGTTGTTCGGATTTGAGCGAGCGCTTGAAGTGAGACGCCTGACTCCAGCGGCAATTGTGGAAGAGGCGCAGAACTTTGGCCAGCAGGACGATATTACCGTGCTGACCGTTCAGTTTGTAGCGGCGTAAAGTTAAGACAACGCAACGCACGATCTTTGAGGTTGGTGATGCAGGGCAATTTATTTGCAAACGTCGCACCATGGGTATTGGCCGCGGGTCTTGTGCTTGTAGGGATCTTGGTGTGGTTTGTGGGCAGCACTCTGAGCGCAGTGGGCAGCGGATGGCACAAGCTGGAGCATCGCTTTCGCGCGGCGGGGGAGTTTGCGGGAAAGCAGAGGAGCTTTCAGACCGGCGTGATGCGCGGAGCGAGCCGCTACAACCGCAGCCTGACTCTGGGTGTGAGCAGGGACGGACTGTACATCCGCGCAATGTGGCTGGCCCGGATGGCGCACCCGCCGCTGTTTGTTCCCTGGAGTGAGATTGCCGCAATCGAGCAGCCGCGCCGTTCTCGCGAGGGGACGCTATTGACGCTGGGGCGGAAGGAGAAGGTTCCGCTATGGGTGCTCAAGAGCACGGGGAGTTGGCTTCGAGAGTCGATGCCGTCGGCGGATGAGATAGCCGGGCGGCAACCCTCACAGCATGAAGATTCGCCGCCCGAGAATCCGGCTTAGTCGTTGCCGCGGATTTTGGAGAGCAGTCGGAGGATCTCAAGGTAGAGCCAGACGAGGGTGACCATGAGTCCGAAGGCTCCGTACCACTCCATATATTTTGGTGCGCGCGCGCGAACGCCCTGCTCTATGAAGTCAAAGTCAAGGACGAGATTGAGCGAGGCAATGGCGACGACGACTACGCTGAATCCGATGCCGATGGGGCCGGAGCCGTTGATGGTGGCGAACTGGATGCCGAAGAAGCTGAGGACGACCTCCGCGATGTAGAAGAGCGCGATGGCTCCGGTGGCGGCGACGATGCCGAGGCGGAGCTTTTGCGTGACGGGAATGATGTGCGAGCGGTAGAGGAAGAGCATGAGGAGCATGACTCCGAAAGTCATGGCTACGGCTTGCATGGCGATGCCGGGATAGCGAATTTCAAAGATGGCTGAGATGCTGCCGAGCACGAGACCTTCGAGCAGCGAGTAGATGGGCGCGGTGACGGGCGCCCATTCCTTTTTGAAGATGGTGATGAGGGCGAAGATGAATCCGCCGATCATGCCGCCCCAGAGCAGGGGCATGATGGAGGCAGCGGTGTGGCTCTGCATGAAGACGTGCCAGGAGTAGGCAGCGGTGGCAACGGCGCAAAGGAGGAGGATCGCGGTCTTATTTACAGTGCCGTCGAGGGTCATGGAGTCTTCGAGCGCGACGGGCCGGCCCTGGAAGATTTTCTCGTTTAGCGCTGGGTTTGAGGTTTTGATGAGAGCCATAGGCGGTACTCCTTATACGTCAATATAGATATCACGATTGTGGGAAGGGATTCATGCGGTGGGTGGACGGCGTGGATCAGGCTTTACGCATGAGCGACAGGATGTGCTCCTTGGTGTCAGGCCATTCGGCGGCGACTATGGAGAAGCGGATCGAGTCGCGCGAGGTGTAGTCGGCGGCCATTTTGTGGGCGCGCATCACGCCCTCGCGTTTGCAGCCGAGGCGCTCCATGGCGGCCTGAGAGCGGAGGTTGCGCGAGTCGGTATGGAGGGAGACGCGCAAGGCGGCCCAGACTTCGAAGGCGTGCGTGAACATGAGGAACTTGGCTTCGGTATTGGCTCCGGTGCGGATGACGGAGCGGGTGTACCAGGTGTAGCCGATTTCGCATGCGTCCGGGTGAGGGTTGCCGTGGCGGGCGTGCCCGGCGGGCCATGGCCAGTGCTCGATGTTCCAGAAGCGTGTGGAGCCGATGACGGCGTTGTCGCGCTGGCGGACGACAATGAAGGGGATGGCCGTGCCCTCCTCGTACCACTGGAGAGCGGTGTTGACGTACTCGGTAGTGGCTTCAAGGCTTTCCGGGACGACGGTCCAGCGGTAGAGGTTGTCGTCCTGGGCGGGTGCGTCGGCGGCGGAGGCTGCGGCGAGTGGCCGGATGTGATCGCGGGTAAGAGGCTCGAGACGGATGACGGAGCCGGAGAGTGTGAGGCCGGGGGACTTCATGCAACTAGGGTACCGGGGATTCGGCAAAAATGGGAGAGATAGTTAAGAGAGATTGGCGCCGGAGACCTGTATAACGGAGGATGAAAATCCATCAAGACGACAGGTAGCGGTACTTGAATTTCAGGCAGAATTTGCAGCAGCGGCGGCTGGCGGGGCGTCTGATGCGGCACCATTTGCCGATTGGCGCCGCCAGCGTTGCGGTTGCAGCGCTGCTGTTTGTGACGCGTCCATACAAGGACGTGGTGATGAAGCTGAGTTTTGCGACGGCGTATCCGGCGCTGGGATTGATGGCGCTGACGCTGCTGATTGGGCCGTGGAATTATTTGGCGGGGAAGCGCATGCCCATCTCAAGCGACTGGCGGCGCGACGTGGGGATTTGGGCTGCGGTGTTTGCGATTGCCCACACGGCGATTGGGCAGGATGTGCATCTGCGCGGGCGTCCGTGGCTGTATTACGTGTATGAGCACTGGAAGAAGCATGTGGTTCCGGTGCGGCATGATCTGTTTGGGTTTTCGAACTATACAGGTTTGGCGGCGGCGCTGGTGGTGGTGGTGCTGCTGGCGACGTCGAACGATGCATCGCTGCGGAAGCTGGGGACGCGGCGGTGGAAGAAGTGGCAGCGGTGGAATTATGCTGCGTTTGCGCTGGTGGGCGCGCATGCGATTGGATATCTGACGATAGAGAAGCAGAAGGTGCTGTTTGCGTCGATGGTGGTGGCGTGTCTGCTGGCGGTGGTTGTGCTGCAGGGCATGGGGTATTGGAGAAGGCGGCGCATGAGCGACACCGCCTGATTTGCTGGGTTGCGCTCTAGTACTTCTTCATCTCGACAATGGCGTCGTAGAGGGTGTCGGCCTGGGGTAGGATGACGTCTTCGAGGATGGGCTGGTAGGCGACGAAGGTGTCCATGGAGGCGACGCGCTTTACGGGGGCGTCGAGGTCGTGGAAGAGGTCGTCGGAGATGCGGGCGGCGATCTCAGCTCCGTAGCCCCAGCTGAGCATGTCCTCGTGCGCGACGATGACCTTGCTGGTTTTGCGAACGGATTCGGCGATGGCCTCAAAGTCATACGGGCTGAGGGTGCGGAGGTCGATGATTTCGGTCTCGATGCCGTGCTCGCGGTGGGCCTTTTGCGCGGCCTGGACGGCGCGGGGAACGACGGCTCCGTAAGTAACGAGGGTGAGGTCGGCGCCTTCGCGCACGGTCGCGGCCTTGCCGAAGGGAATCATGTAGTCAGGGCCGGGGTAGACTGCGCGTCCGTAGAAGCCGCGATAGAGATTCTTGTGCTCCAGGAACATGACGGGATCGTCGCAGCGGATGGCGGTGCGAAGGAGCCCGTTGGCGTCGAGCGCGTTGGAGGGGAAGACGATGCGTATGCCGGGCGTGTGCGTAAAGATGCTCTCGCCGGACTGCGAGTGGTAGATGGAGCCTCCGGTGAGGTAGCCGCCGATGGGGACGCGGACCACGAGCGGGCAGGCCCAGGTGTCGTTGGAGCGCCAGCGCAAGAGGGAAACCTCATTGCGGAGCTGGTGCATGGCGGGCCAGATGTAGTCGAAGAACTGAATTTCGACGACGGGTTTGACTCCGCGGACGGCCATGCCGAGGGCGCGGCCGATAATGTTGGCCTCAGCCAGCGGGGAGTTGAAGACGCGCTGGGAGCCGAACTCGGTTTGCAGGCCGGCGGTGAGCTTGAAGACTCCACCCTTGCCTTTGACCAGACCTTCCTCGATATATTGCTCGCGGGAGCAGTCGGCGACGTCTTCGCCGAAGACGACGATGCGATGGTCGCGGCGCATTTCGTCCTTGAGGCAGGCATTGATGAGGTCGGCCATGGTGCGCTCCTGCGTGCTGGCGGAAGGAGCGGGCGCGGATTGCAGCTCGGGCCGGGTGGGGTCGTAGTGCTCGGAGTAAACGTGCTTGAGAATGTCTTGCTTGTGATGCGGTGGCAACGGAGCGTGGAGGGCGTGCTCGGCGGCGTGGCGAATCTCTTCGTCGACTTTTTTCTCGAGGCGGGTGATGCTGTCGGCGTCGAGGATACCTTCGCGGAGCAGAAGCATCTGTGTTTTGGAGAGCGGGTCGCGGAGGGCGTCGGCGTGGCGCTCGGTCTCGGGGCGGTAGAGCTTGTCATCGTCAGAGAGCGAGTGCGAATAGGGGCGGATGACGTGTCCGTGGATGAAGGCAGGGCCCTTGCCGGCGCGGCAGTGCGCGGCGGCGGCCTCGAAGGCGCGGAAGCACTCGGCGATGTCGGTACCGTCGATCTCGGCAAAGTAGAAGTTGGGGAAGTTGTGGACGAGCCTGGAGATGCTGCCGCCGGGGGTGTTGACCTCGACGGGAACGGAGATGGCGTAGCCGTTGTCTTCGACCACGAAGATGACGGGGAGCTTCTCGTTGGAGGCGGTGTTGAGGGACTCCCAGAACTCGCCCTGCGAGGTGGAACCCTCGCCAAGGGAGACGTAGGCGATCTCGTCGCCGTGGAACTGGACGTCGCGCCACTGGCGGTAGTCGCCCTCGTGCTTTGCGGCAGCTTCAGGATGCTTTGAGAAATAGCGGCCAGCCTCGGCGCAACCCACGGCATGCAGGCATTGGGTGGTGGTTGCGGAGGACGGCGAGACGATGTGGTGCTCGGGGCTGCTCCAGTGGGAAGGCATCTGGCGGCCGCCGCTGGCGGGGTCGGTGGCGGCGCCTACGGACTGTAGCAGCAGCGCCTCGGGGGTGACACCCAGGGCGAGGGTGAGGGCGCGGTCGCGATAATAGGGAAAAAACCAGTCGTATCCGGACTTTAGCGTGAGGCCTGCGGCGACGAGGAGGGCCTCGTGGCCGGCTCCGGAGATCTGGAAGAAGATTTTCTGCTGGTGCTTGAGGATGATTTCGCGGTCGTCGGTGCGGCGCGATAAGTACATGAGCCGATAGGCTTCGGTGAGGCGTTCGGGAGTGAGTCCGGGGGCTATTTTTGGAGTTGCCTGCTCCCGGGTTTGCTCCCTTGTGTGTTCTGCGACCGTGCTGCGGCCCATCGATGCCCTCTCCGCCGGGGGTGTGAAGCTGCTCCGGCTTATAGCTCTTTTTACCACCCTACCCCAGGTATGTTCTTACCTGAAAGAACTCCAGATTGTACAGTGCGGAGGGGTGAAATGGACAGGGCGGCGTGCGGGGCTATGCCCGCGCGATCTGAGCAGCCAGGTTGATGCGCGATTCGTGTGCGGGAGCGGACTGCGCGAGGCGTGTGAGGCGGAGCACGGTGATGTCGTCCTCCTGGCCGAAGGAACATGCGACGTCAACGATTTCTTCCACGCTGCCGGCGGAGGCGACGAGGGCAGTGACGCGATCGAAGCCGTAGAGTTCTCCGGATTCGCTGCGTGCCTCAACCAGTCCGTCCGTGTAGAAGACGAGTGAGTCGCCCTCGCGAAGGTGAAGGTCGAGCTCATCATATTGCGCGTCCGAGGCGACGCCGAGGGGCAGGGAGCCGGCTACGGGGAGTTCTTCTCCATTGCGGTAGGGGGCGAGATGTCCGGCATTGGCGATGGCGACGGAGCCGTCGGGGCGGATGAGGGCGACGACGCAGGTGGCGAAGCCGCCGTCGATGCGTCCGAGCAGGCGGCGGTTGAGGCCGTTGAGGATTTCCGCGGGGCCATGGGTGAAGTCGGCGAGTGTGCGGATGGCGCCGACGATGAGCGAAACGGTCATGGCGGCTTTGAGGCCTTTGCCGCTGACGTCGCCGAGGACGATGAGGGCTCCGCCGTTGCCGGAGGGGATGACCTGGAAGAAGTCGCCGCCGACCTCCTCCGCCGGGCGATAGACGCTGGAGATGGAAAGGCCGGGAATGGCGGGGGTGTCCTCGGGGACAAGGATCTTCTGGACTTCCTGCGCGGACTTGATTTCGAGCTCGACGCGGGACTGGCGTTCGCGCTCGAGGAACTGCTCGCGGGCGATGGTGAAGATGAGGGCGAGGAAGAGGAGCGTGTTGAGGATGAAGGTTATGCCGAAGAAGGAGCTGCCGGCATGGAAGCCGATGGCGCGAAGGTATGCGCTCCATGTGAGATGCGTGAAGCGTGTTCCCTGTCCCAACAGTTCAAAGAACCACGAGTAGAAGCCACTGATGCAGGCAACAATAATTAAAGGCCAAAGGGTGAGATGTTTTCTGCGCTTTAAGCCGAATCCGATGATGACGAAGATATAGAGCGGCGTTGTGCTGTATACAGCTGTCGAGGCAGCATCGATCCAGGGCAGAGAGGGCCAGGCTTTGGCCCAGATACTGATGGCGACGATATCGACAATCTGCGCAGACAAATACAAGGCGATCAGCCAATTTGTTGCACGCCGCCAGCGGCTGTCATTCCCCATTCCGAACAGGTAGAGCAGGATCATCCACATGGAGATGTCCGTACCGCAGATCACCAGTTGGGTGACGAGCTGAGTTGCCCGGAAAGTAAGGTCAAAGTTGAAAGCCGACAGGTTCATCAATCCGCGGCATCCGCTGGCAACCAGATAAATGGCAAGCCACAGATAGAGGCCCTGTTTTCGATCGCGGAAATAGAGAAGCAGGCTGAAGATACCTACTACCAGCACAACGGCGGAGATGAGCAGGTAGGGAAGCGAAGTCTCATCGTTCGTGTAGAACGGAAGCTTAGCCTGTTCGGCGAGGACATGTGCGTCGCCGAGCAGGGGAACAGACTCAAACCCGCCGTTGGTGGAGGGATCGATTGAGGATAGAGATGCTTTCCATACGCGCAGCGCGAGCACGCCGCTTTGAGCACCCGGCGGCAGATTGAAGACAGTACTGTGGCCAAACGACCACCAGTTGGCATGTGGCGGCAGGGCTCCGTAACTGCCGATTTTTTTGCCATTCCAGTAGAGGTCATAAACATCATCGACGGGCGGAATGAGGATGGCGAGGTTTTTTGTGCCTGCGGGGTTCGTGCCGTCGATGACGATATGGCGGCGGTACCAGGCAAAGCCAGTGTAAGAAGGGTGGGTTTGCGCACCCCAGGTTTCGTTTGCGCTGAGTTGCTCCCAGTTGGAGTCGTTGTATGAAGGATTGGCCCAGGCGAGATTGTCGCCGAGGTGGAACTGCCATTTGCCGCCGAGTGCGACGGTGCCGGTTCCGGGGTTTTGGATGGTGAGGGCCTGAGAGAAAGCAGGAGCGGGGACAAAAAGCGCTGCCAGCAAAAGAAGGAAGAGGACGCTGAGATGGGTGTGGTGTCTGCGCGATGCGCCGAGGTTTGCCTGAAATCTGCGGGTCGCCCTGCGTGCCATTCCATACTTCCTTTCGCGGGAAAAGCAACATCTGTGTCAATCGTTGGGGGCCAATGCTTGCGGATAAGCATACCAGCACAAGAGCGGGGTGAAAGGAGGATTTATGACTGGCGATCCGAAATTGACATGAGTGACTTTTGGGTGACGGTGGCGGTTTACAGTGCTCAAGAGAATGCTATAGACTCTGCTTTCCTATGGGGCATCTATGGGTTTTTTGTCGAATAGGGGACGGGATTAGCCGCGTGTGTCCCGTCGATTGTTCCAGACATTGACCATGGTTTCTTCCGCGTGCTTTAATAGCGCGTTTTGTATAGGTTTGCGCTCATTGCCGGCAGGTTGGGCAGTGGGGAGGAAATAACAGGCTTTTACCCGACGGAGGCTTTTGAATGGCGTTTTTCTCTCCCGCAGCGATTATGGAATGGCAGACAGGCGGTGCTGCGGCAATCGGTGACCACATGTATCTCTGGATTTCGCTGGGAACGGGCGTACTGGGCCTGATAGCGGCGTATCTATTCGCGCGCATCGTGCTGGCCGCGGATGTGGGAACGCCGGAGATGCAGAAGATCTCAGACGCCATCCGCGAGGGCGCGGAAGCGTTTATGAAGCGGCAGTACAGCACGATTGCGATGATCGCAGTGGCGCTGGCGGTGATTCTCTATATCGGATACAGGCTTTCTCCGTTTACGGCTCCCTATGCAAACAAGGTTGTGATCAGCTTTCTGATCGGGGCGCTGTGCTCGGCGCTGTCAGGCCAGACGGGGATGTGGGTGTCGATCCGGACGAATATTCGTACTGCGGCAGCGGCGCGGACGAGCATGGCCAAGGCCCTGCAGATGGCGCTGCGCGGCGGCGCGGTGACGGGCCTGGTGGTGGTTGGATTGTCGCTGTTGGGTATCGGCATCCTGTTCCTGGTGTTCGGAGGGCTGACGCATCCGCAGCAGACGCCGTATGAACTGGTAGGTTTTGGCTTTGGAGCGTCGCTGGTGGCGCTGTTTGCGCAGCTGGGCGGCGGAATTTACACCAAGGCTGCGGATGTGGGCGCGGACCTGGTGGGCAAGGTCGAGGCGGGGATCCCGGAGGACGATCCGCGGAATCCGGCAGTGATTGCCGACCTGGTGGGCGACAACGTGGGCGACTGCGCGGGACGCGGCGCGGACATTTTTGAGTCGACTGCGGCGGAGAACGTGGGCGCGATGATTCTGGGCGCGGCGCTGTATCCGGTATTCGGGCTGAAGGGGATTCTGTTTCCGCTGGTGGTGCAGGCGATCAACATTGTGGCCAGCGTGGTGGGCGTGGCCATTGTGCACGCGCGCGAAGACGAAGACCCAATGCATGCGCTGAACCGTGGCTACTACGTGACGACGCTGCTGGCGCTGGCGGGCTTCGCGGTGGCTATCTACTTTATGCTGGACGCGCGGTGGTGGCTGCTGGGCTGCGGCATTTGCGGGATTGTGATGTCGTTCCTGTTTGTGCGCATCACGGAGTACTACACAGAGACGCGTTTTCGCCCGGTGCAGGATATTGCGAAGGCATCGCTGACCGGGCCGGCAACAAATATTATCCAGGGGCTTGCGGTAGGCATGGAGACTCCGGCGGCGCCGGCGGTTGTGATTGGCGCTGCGCTGCTGCTGAGCTACTACTTCGGCGTGCGCGGGCTGGAAAACGTATCGAGCATCTCCAATTACGCGAAGGGTATTTACGGTACGGCGATTGCGACGATGGGCATGTTGTCATCGTCGGCCTACATTCTGGCGATGGATACCTTCGGGCCGATTACGGACAACGCCGGTGGCATTATCGAAATGAGCAATCAGCCGGATTCGATCCGCGCAAAGACGGACAAGCTGGATGCGGCGGGCAACACGACCAAGGCGCTGACCAAGGGCTACGCAATCGGATCGGCGGCACTGGCGGCGTTCCTGCTGTTCTCAGCCTATCTGGACACGGTGCACACGATTGTGCTGAACCGGGTGGCGACCTTTGGCGGTTCTGTGCCGGCGGGCTGGAGCTTCTCGACTGTGAACCTGGCCTCGGTGCCGGTATTTGTGGGGGCGCTGCTGGGGGCGATGCTGACGTTCCTGTTCTCGTCGATGGCGATCAAGGCAGTGGGCCGCGCGGCGCAGACAGTGATTCAGGACGTTCACCAGCAGTTCCGCGAGAACCCAGGGATTATGGAGGGCACATCGCTGCCGGACTACGGGCGCTGCGTACGCATTGTGACCGGTGCGGCGCTGAAGGAGATGGTGCTGCCGGGAATTCTGGTGGTGGCCATGCCGCTGGTGGTGGGACTGATCTTCCGCCACTTTGGAGGCGAGTTTAACCCGGTAGCCACTGCCGGGCCGATTCTGCGCGGCGTGCCGATCAACCTGAGCGGGGCCGAGGCGGTTGCGGCATTGCTGATGGTGGGCACGATCAGCGGCATCATGCTGGCCATGCTGATGAACAACGGCGGAGGCGCGTGGGACAACGCGAAGAAGCTGATTGAGACGGGCATGTATGGCGGGAAACGGTCAGAAGCGCACAAGGCGGCAGTGGTTGGCGATACGGTGGGCGATCCGTTCAAGGACACGGCCGGGCCTTCGCTGCATGTGCTGATCAAGCTGCTGGCAACGGTGACGCTGGTGCTGGCTCCGCTGTTTCTCTGATTTAAGGTAGCCTCCGGCGGGCCCTGCGCGGGCGGCGGTGCTCGCCGCACGGGCATTTGAGGATGGATGAAGGCGAGAGGCAGCCTTCATCCATCCTCGAAGTTGTTCAGGGCACTGCCTGCAGACGAGCAGACTACCAATTCAAGCGAATCCGACAGGCCCATCCTGCCCAAAGTCGATACTTTTCTAAGTTGCGTCAGGTGAGGCCGTGGACGGCGGTGCTCTCTTCAAGACGCGATGCCTTGAGGAGCTTGGCGGTGGTGACGATTTGGCCGGTGTGGCGCTGGGTGTGATCGGCGAGATGGACGAGCAGGCCTCCAACGCTGGTGGGGAGCTGCTTTTTGCCGACGCCGCGGGGTTCGTTGAGGTCGGCTGAGGCGAAGGCGCGCACGCGCTCGGTTGCTGAGGCGAGGCCGGCGTTGAATTCAGAAAATAATTCGTCGCGCGAGACGCCGGGGTCGGATTCGGTTTTGAGGGCGAGGATCTGTTCACCGGAAAGCTGATTGCCTTCCGCATAGGTGAGCAGGCGGTCGAGCGAGCGCGGGATGTGCCGCAGGTGGAAGGCGACGGAAGTGAGCGAAGAGGGCGAGGCGTGCAGCTCGGACGCGCTGAGGTCGGCGGTCCAGCAGTGGACGTCTTCATTCGCGAGCTCGAAGGCGTGAATGATGGCGCGGAGGACGGCAGGGAGTTCGGCGTGGGTTCCGCGGAGCCAGGGTTCAGGCTGGGGTGGTGTTGAGGTCATTTTTAAAGGCCCTTTCTCTTACGAAATTCTCGCACGACGACGGCGGGGACGCGATGCTGCCCGTCGACGGCTTCGTTCATGGCGCGCATGTCGTCAGCCGTGATTTTTCCGCCGAGGATGACCTGTCCGGTGATTTTTTTGGCTCCGATAATGGGGTGGTCAGGCCGGGGTGGGGCGCAGGGGACACGCAGAGGATGGGGCAATGCTGAGGATCGCTTTGCAGAGAGAGCTCATTTGAGAGGCAGGACTACGACTGTCCAGAACGCGGCGATCAAAAACGAGAGGGAGAAGACGGTGAACGAATACCAACGGCGCGAACGTAGCAGCCATGCGAGTCCGAAGAGCGCTGCGGCGATCGCGACAAACCAAGCTTCTTTGTCGAAGCCTGCCTGGAATGCCAGGGGCAAATGTATGGCGCTCCGTTGTATGGATCCCCAGAGAGCGAAGCCGGAAGCGGCGATGCCGGAGAGCAGGGCGGCCCATGCGGAGATGCGTCGAAACTCGGAGCGTTCGCAGAGCAAGAGGTAGACCAGGATGGCAGCGAGAAATGCAATGGGGCTGGCGAATAGATAAATCCAGAAGCGCATGGGGTGACCTCCGTATTGCTGATAACGATACAGCTTATCGTGTCTGACGGCGCACATGTTATCGAGAGCGGGCGCGCATCCGGTATTCGAGGAGGGATGCGGTTGTTGACGAGGACGTCTTCGGCGGTGGGCTGGACTATGCGGTTGACGGTGCGGAGCAGGGTGCGGGGCCGGGAGCGGCTTTGGGGGGTGGTGAAGGTGACGCTGCGGAATTCGATGGTGGGGTTCATTTGTCAAAGCAAAAAGCCGGGCTGTAGGCCCGGCTTCCGGTTTGGTTGCGGTTGTAGTCCACCTATTCGGCGGGGGCTTCTGCCGTGGCGGGATTTTTTACGCGCACGACGACGATCTTTGAGAAGCCTTCCTTGAAGTTGGGTGCACGCAGACGCTCGGCCATTTTCTTCATGGTCTCGTCGTTTACGGTGCGTTCGCGTTTGCTGTTGCGCTCCATGCAGATTTCGAGCGGGACGTCGAAGAAGACGGCCTGCACGTCGTAGCCGAAGCTTTTCGCCATCTTGATCCACTGGCGGCGTTCGTGGGGCGAGAGGTTGGTCGCGTCCACGTAGTTCCAGGGCATTTTGGCGATGAGGCGTGCGCGCAGCAGCGAGCGCAGGGTGGAGAAGACCAGGCCCTGGTAGCGCTGCTCGGTGATGTCGTCGAAGAGGATGGAACGTAGCATATCCGACGAGAGGGGGGTGACGCCGCGGCGCTTGAACCATGTGGTTTTGCCCGAGCCGGGCAGACCAATGGCGAGCACCACGAAGCCTTTTGGCGTGCCGGGGCGACCTGCTGCTTCGGGCGCGGGCGGCGGTGTGGAGGGTGACTCCGGCTGGGTTTCAACTTCAAACCGGCCGGGTTCCTCGGGCGCACCGAGGGCAGCAGCCGTTTCCGGCGGCAACGCTGCGGCCTTTTGCTTCTGAGGCACGGACTCGGCGTCGGTTGGCTCCGGGTGAGCGCTGGTCTTTTTTGCATGGCCAGCTTCATCGTAAGAAGGGCGCAGGGGAGCCGGCTGATTTGCTGGGATTTCCTGGCCTATCTTTCCTGTGGCCTCAGAGTTGTTTGGGCCACGCTTGGAACGTCTTTTCATTTTTCCGCGCATCCATTCGCGCATATATCCGATGTAACACAGACGGCGAGCTGTCGCAAACGATAACGGTGATTTGAAAGCATTTGAGAACCGCATTGAGCAACGCAGGCGCAGCGTTTGCGGGGTCGGATGAGAAATTAAATTTGAGCGATAGAAATTTCTTATGCAATTCGATTGACTGCTCTGCTAGCATCGGTAATTGGGGGTTTGTGGCCGTTGGCGATTGAGCAAACGGGGCCCCTGAATCCGGTTGCAATCCAAAAACAAGATTTTCACGCATATAGAGACGAAGGAGAGACTCTTCCATGGCAGTTAAGGTTGGAATTAATGGCTTCGGCCGCATCGGACGCAACGTATTTCGCGCATCGCTCGGGAACCCCGAGATTGAAATTGTGGCTGTCAATGACCTGACGAGTCCGGCGACGCTGGCGCACCTGCTGAAGTACGACTCGATTCTGGGCAATCTGTCGCATGGGATTACGTCGACGGAAGATTCGATTACGGTTGACGGCAAGACGATCAAGGTATTTGCGGAGCGCGATCCCGCGAAGCTGGACTGGACCTCGACGGGCGCGCAGGTTGTGGTTGAGTCGACGGGCATTTTTACCGATGCGATGAAGGCGAAGGCGCACCTGCAGGGCTCGGTGAAGAAGGTGATCATTTCGGCTCCGGCGACGAACGAGGATGTGACGCTGGTGCTGGGCGTGAACGGGGACAAGTATGATCCGGCGAAGCACAACGTGATCTCGAACGCGTCGTGCACGACGAACTGCCTGGCTCCGGTGGTCAAGGTGCTGCATGAGGATTTCGGGATTGTGTCGGGCATCATGACGACCATCCACAGCTATACGAACGACCAGGTGATTCTGGACTTTCCGCACAAGGACCTGCGGCGCGCACGCGCGGCGGCGATCAACCTGATCCCCAGCTCGACGGGCGCGGCCAAGGCGCTGAAGCTGGTGATTCCGGAGATGGCGGGCAAGCTGGACGGCTTTGCGATTCGTGTTCCCACCCCGAACGTTTCGGTGGTTGACCTGACCTTCATCAGCGAGAAGCCGGTGACGGTTGAGACGGTGAACGCGGCGTTTAAGAAGGCCGCGGAGGGCGAGTTGAAGGGCATTCTGGGCTATGAGGCCGGTCAGCTGGTTTCGAGTGACTTCAAGGGCGACCCGCGCTCGTCGATTGTGGATGCGCCGCTGACCAAGGTAGTAGGCAACCTGGTGAAGGTGATCAGCTGGTACGACAACGAGTGGGGCTACTCGAACCGCGTGCGCGACCTGATTCTGATGTTGGCCAAGAAGGGCCTGTAAGCAGAGGCGCACTTGTAGCAATGAATTCCGTGCCGGGCAGGCTGATGGCTTGCCTGGCATGCGGAGCGTCAGCCGCGCGGCATTATGCTGTAGTGAAGCGGCGAGTCGATGGCAGTGGCTGGTTCGCAGGATTCAAATCAGAAAGACTCAATATGCGACAGAATATTGCAGGCAGTTCTCCCTACGAGTCCATCATCGGATTTTCGCGGGCGGTGCGCGTGGGCAATCAAGTTCATGTGTCCGGCACAGGGCCGGTGGGTGCGGATGATGCCGATGCCGCGAAGCAGACGCGGCACACGCTGGAGCTGATTCGCGCAGCGCTGGAAAAGGCCGGAGCGGGGATGGAAGACGTGGTGCGGACGCGCATGTATCTGACGCATGTGGGAGACTGGGAAGCAGTGGGGCGCGCGCACGGAGAGGTATTTGGCGCGATCCGCCCAGCGGCTACGATGGTAGTTGTGGCCACGCTTCTGAATCCGAAGTGGCGCATTGAGATGGAAGCAGATGCAGTGATTGAAGGCTAAAAAGATCAAGCAGGACTGAAGTTTAATAAGATTGAGTTAAGGACACTATGGCAAAGCTATCGATTCGCGACCTTGATCTGGCTCATAAGCACGTTTTCATGCGCGTGGACTTCAACGTGCCGCTCAGTGATGACGGAAGCGAGATTACCGACGACACAAGGATTCAGGAGACGCTGCCGACGCTGGAGTATGCATTGCGGCACAAGGCCAAGCTGATTCTGGCTTCGCATCTGGGACGGCCCAAGGGCAAGGTGAATCCGATGTACAGCCTGCGGCCCGTGGTGGACCGGCTGCGGGTGCTGCTGGATCATCATCTGGGCGAGCAGGTGAATGTGGCGTTTGCTCCGGATTGCGTGGGCGAGGTGGCGACGGAGCTGGCGCGGCAACTGGAGTCCGGGCAGGTGTTGCTGCTTGAGAACCTGCGCTTCCACGCCGAGGAGGAAGCGAACGATCCGAAGTTTGCCGAACAGCTTGCGTCGCTGTGCGAGCTTTACGTGAACGACGCGTTTGGCAGCGCGCATCGCGCGCATGCTTCGACGGAGGGCATTACACACTTCGTGAAGCAGTCGGCGGCGGGCCTGTTGATGGAGAAGGAGCTGAACTACATGGGTAAGGCGCTGACGGATCCGGCGCGGCCCTTTGTGGCGATCCTGGGCGGGGCGAAGGTCAGTGACAAGATCGAGGTGATCGACCACCTGCTGACCAAGGTTGACGCTATTTTGATCGGCGGCGGCATGGCGTATACGTTCCTGAAGGCCAAGGGGCAGGATACGGGCAAGTCGCTGCTGGAAGCAGACAAGATCGACGTGGCCAAAGATGCACTGAAAAAGGCCGAGGCCAAGGGTGTGCGCTTCCTGCTGCCGGTGGACCACGTGCTGGCGGACAAGTTCGCCCCGGATGCCAAGACGCAGGTGTTTGCGGGCGACGGGCCTTTTCCGGCGGAGTGGATGGGACTGGACATCGGGCCGAAGACGGTGGAGCTGTTTTCGCAGGAGATCGCGGGCGCCTCGACGATTGTGTGGAACGGGCCGATGGGTGTTTTTGAGATGCCGGCGTTCGCGGTCGGCACGACGAAGATTGCCAAGGCTGTCGCGGCGAATGAGGACGTGATCTCGATTGTGGGCGGCGGCGATTCTGTCTCGGCGGTGAAGAAGGCCGGCGTGGCGGAGAAGATCACGCACATTTCGACCGGCGGTGGCGCGAGTCTGGAGTTTCTGGAAGGTAAGAAGCTACCCGGCGTTGAAGCGCTGACAAACAAGTAGTTGAAAGGAACCAGGAAGGTAGAATGCGTAAGCCACTGATTGCAGCGAATTGGAAGATGTACAAGACTCCGGCGCAGGCGCAGGAGTTTGTTGCGGGGTTTTTGCCGCTGGTTGCCAACCATGATCGCGACGAGATTGTTGTGTGTCCTTCGGACACGTCGCTCTCGGTGGTGATTGCTGCTGCGGTGGGAACGAATGTCGGAGTCGGCGCACAGAACATGTACTTTGCCGATGAGGGCGCGTTCACAGGGGAGACTTCTCCGGTGATGATTAAGGCGGTCGGCGCCTCGCATGTGCTGATTGGCCACTCGGAGCGGCGGCAGTACTTTGGCGAGACCGACGAGACGGTAAACAAGAAGCTGCATGCGGCGCTGAAGCACGGGCTGAAGCCGATTGTGTGCATTGGCGAGGTGCTGGCGGAGCGCGAGGCGGGCAAGACGGAAGAGGTTCTGTTGCGGCAGATCAACAAGGCGCTGGAAGGCGTGTCGGCAGAGCAGGCCGCATCGCTGGTGATTGCCTATGAGCCGGTGTGGGCGATTGGCACGGGTAAAACGGCGACTCCGGACATGGCGAGCGAGGCACATGCGATTGTGCGCTGCGAGATCGCGAAGGTGCTGGGCCGGAAGGTCGCGGAAGAGATGCGGATTCTGTACGGCGGCAGCGTGAAGCCGGACAACTGCCCGTCACTGATGAACGAGCCGGAGATCGACGGCGCGCTGGTCGGTGGAGCGAGCCTGAATCCGGAGTCGTTTGCAAAAATCGTGAAGTACTAGCGGGTCTGCGGACACATCAGAACCATGTCTGAGTATGTGAGAGTGATGGGGGTCTCGGAGCTTCCTCCGGTGGGGGAGGCTCGCGAGGCAGTGTGCGGCGAGCGTCCGGTCTGCATTGCGAATTCGGGTGGAGAACTCACGGCGATGGGCAATGTCTGTCCGCACCGCGGAGGGCCGCTGGGGCAGGGCATTGTGGAAGACGGAAAGTTGATTTGTCCGTGGCACGCCTGGGCCTTTGACGTGAAGACGGGCGTGGCGGTGCATACTCCGCAGGCCAGGGTGGATGTGTACGAGATCAAAGTTGCCGGCGACGACGTGCTGGTGAAGCTGTAGTGCGCACTCGCCGGCGCCATGCGAGATACGATAGTCTGATGTGCGATGCCTGAAGTTCCTGAAGAAAACAAAGAGAAGGCCGCAGGGGCGAGCCTGTGGTGTCCGGCGTGCGCGCGGGCGGTGAGCGACCCGCTGGTGTGCGGAGACTGCTCGTCAGTGATTTGCCGGGTCTGCGGGACGCCGCTTGAATCAGCAGACGAGTTTGCCTTTGGGTAAAGAAAAACAAGCAGGAAATGGTGGGGAGCGCGGCCCTTCCGCGGCGGCAGCTTCGACGGCGCCGATCATTGTCAGCGGGAGGTGGCTGGCAGGCGCCTTTGCCGTGGTGCTGGTGGCGGCAGCGGTGTGTGCCTATGGCACGCTGGCGCTGCTGTTCTATCAGGGGCAGTGGCAGATGATTCTGCATCCTGCAAAGACGATTACGGCCACGCCGCATGAGAGTTTTGAGCCGATCCGCTTTGACTATACCGAGGAGGGCATTGCGCGGCTGTCGGGATGGTGGATCCCGGCGGACAAGGGTGCGCGCTGGAGCGGCGCTGCCGTGCTGTATCTGCATGGCGGGGCCGGGTCGCTGTCGAACTATGTGAGCGAGCTGGATGCGCTGCATGCGCTGGGTGTGAATGTGTTTGCGTTCGACTATCGCGGGTATGGGAAGAGCGCGGGGCCGCATCCCGAAGAGACGCGGATGAGCGCGGATGCGGACGCGGCGTGGAGTTACATGATGGGCACGCGGCACATGGGCGCGAAGTCGGTTGTGATTTACGGGACAGGCGCAGGCGCGAGCCTGGGCGCGGAGTTGGCGGCGCGGCATGCCGCGGCAGGCGTGGTGCTGGATGGGCCGACTGCACCGGCGAGACAAGTGATCGGGTCGGATGCGCGGGCAAGGATTCTGCCGATGTGGCTGCTGCTGACGCAGAAGTTTGATCCGGGGCCGGCGCTGAAGACGCTGGCAGTTCCGAAGCTGTTTGTGGACCGTGATGGCGGGAAGGCGAGGACACGGGAGCTGTATCAGGCTGCAGCGCGACCGAAGCGGTATGTTGCCCTGAGGCAGAACAGTGGCTATGGGCAGGCGATCACGGACTTCTTAAACGAAGTGCTGGATAAGTAAGGCTGCAACGCGGGGAATCAGCCTGCAATCAGGAGAGGTATTCGCGGATAAAAGGATCGTCGGAGTGGACGAGGTCGTGGGTGGATCCGTCGAAGACGAGCTTGCCGAGGTGAAGCACCAGAAAGCTGGTTTGCGGGTCGGCCATGTTGCTGGGGAGCTGATCCATCTGGTTGGTCTTACTGTTGAAGTGATGGGTCGCGAGCATGAAGGCGTCCTGCAGGCGGTGGGTGACGACGAGAGAGCTTGACTTGCTGACGTCGCGCTGCTTCATGACCAGCTGAATGATGGTGGTTGAAGTGATGGGGTCGAGGCCGCCGGTGGGCGAGTCGTAAAGGATGAGTTCGGGGCGGGAGACTACGGCGCGGGCGATGGCAACGCGGCGGCGCATGCCTCCCGAGAGTTCAGAAGGGAATTTGTACAGAGTGTGCTCGAGCTCGACGAAGCGCAGGGCCTCCGTGACGCGGCTGTCGATTTCGTCATCAGGGACGTGATCCTCCGCGAGGCGGAAGCCGACGTTGTCGCGGACAGTGAGCGAGTCGAAGAGCGCACCTTCCTGGAAGACCGTGCCGATGTTCTCGCGCAACCGGTAAAGGTCCTGATCGCGCATAGCGCTGACTTCGAAGCCGAAGACGAAGATGCGGCCGAAGTCGGGTTTGATGAGTCCGTTGGCGAGTTTGAGCAGAACACTTTTGCCTACGCCTGCGGGGCCGAGCAGGATGCGGGTTTCTCCACGCTTGAGTTCAAAGGAGATGTTTTCGAGAACCGGTTTGCCTTCAAAGCCGATGGACACATTTTCAAAGCGGATCGCCGGCGCGTCAGGGTAGGCTTTTGCGGGTGAAACATCGGGGGCGACTTCGCTGGTGGCCATACGCAGTTACCGCCCGAAGATGCCGATCATGAATTTACTGATGAGGAAATCCGTCGCAATAATGAGAACGGAAGAGGCAACCACAGCCTGTGTGGTGGACTTGCCGACGCCCTGGGTGCCGCCACGCGTGTTCATTCCGAAGTAGCAGCCGATGGTGGAGATGATGAATCCGAAGAAGAGCGGTTTCACAAGACCTTGTAGCACGTCGGCGTACATGAGCGTTTGATAGGCGGAGTGGAAGTACTGCGAGGCGTTCTGGCCGAGCAGGGAGACCGCAACCGCAGCGCCGCCGAGAATACCCACCGCATCGGAGATGATGGTGAGGAAGAAGAGCATGACGATGGTGGCGACGAGGCGGGGCATAACCAGCTTTTTGAGCGGGTCGGTGCCGAGGGCGCGCATGGCGTCGATTTGTTCGGTGACGACCATGGAGCCGAGCTCGCTGGCCATGCCGGAGGCGTTGCGTCCGGAGACCATGAGGCTGGTCAGCACGGGGCCGAGCTCCTTGACCATGGAAAGGCTGACGAGCTGGCCGGTGACGGCGGTGGCTCCGAACTGGGCAAGCGTGGACGCGGATTGCAGCGCCAGCACGCCACCGGTGAAGAAGCCGGTGAGGATGACGATGGGAATGGAGCCGACCCCGATGGAGTCCATCTGGGTGATGATCTCAGCGCCGTAGAAAGGGCGGCGGAAGATGTTGCCGACGGCGCGCGCAGACAGCAGCGAGTAGCGCTGGACGGCGGAGGCACCTCGTTTCGCGGCTGTGTCGAGCGTAGCTAGAGGCATGGCTTCTTAATCAGCATTTTAGATGCAAATAGCACTTTGCGTTTTGTGAGTTGCTCTGAATGGATGCGAAATCAAAAAAAGCGACGGCGGGACGCGCCGTTGGCGCTCCTTTAGATGACTATTCCTTGATGCGTTTTTTTATTTCGATGTTGAGGCGCTTGATCTTCTGGTTGAGCGTGGAGAGCGGAATGCGGAATTGCTCGGCAGCCTCGGTCTGGTTCCAGTTGCAATGCTCCAGCTTGTCGATGATGATGCGACGCTCGATGTCTTCCAGGATGTTGAAGAGCGATGCGTTGGGGTTGTGCTCCAGCAGGCTGGTGGAGTAGCTGCGCCCGGTGAGGTGGCCGGGGAGCAGATCGGCGCCGATGACGGCGCTGGTTGAAAGAACAATGCCGCGCTCAATGGCGTTTTCAAGCTCACGGACGTTGCCGGGCCAGTCGTAGTCGACCAGAGCGCGCAGAGCGTCCGGCGCAAGGGTGCGCGGCGGCAGGCTGTTTTCCTCGGCGTAGTACTTGAGGAAGTGCGCGGCGAGCAGGGGAATGTCTTCGCGGCGGCTGCGCAGCGGGGGCAGATCGACGGAGATGACGTTGAGGCGGTAGAAGAGGTCCTCGCGGAATTTGCCATCGCGCACGGCCTGGCGGAGATCGACGTTGGTGGCGGCAATAATGCGGACGTCGACCTGAATCTCCTGTATGCCGCCGAGCTGCATGAAGCGTTTGTCCTGAAGCACGCGCAGGATCTTGGCCTGGGTGTCCACGCCCATGTTGCCGATTTCGTCGAGGAAGAGGGTACCGCTGTTGGCGACCTCGAAAAGTCCTTTTTTGACGGCGATGGCGGAGGTGAAGGCTCCCTTGACGTGTCCGAAGAGCGTGGACTCAAGCAGGTCTGTCGGCATGGAGCCGGTATTGACCGCCACAAAGGGCTTGTCCTTGCGGGGCGAGTTGGAGTGGAGTGCCTTGGCGATGAGCTCCTTGCCGGTGCCGCTTTCGCCCTGGATGAGGACGGTGGAGCGGCTGGGCGCGACCTGAGCGACGAGGTCGAAGATGCGGAGCATGGGCTCGCTTTTGCCGATGATGTTGGAGAAGCTGTAGCGCTCCTTCATGGCGCGCTTGAGCTGCAGGTTCTCCTCTTCGGCGTGGTAGCGGCCGATAGCCGAGCGGATGTCGGCGAGCAGCTTCTCGTTGTCCCACGGCTTTTGAATAAAGTTCTGCGCGCCGGAGCGGATGGCGTCGACGACGTTATCCACCTTGCCGAAGGCGGTGATCATGATGACGGGCAGGGAGGGATTACGCTCGCGGATGAGGGGCAAGACCTCAAGCCCGCTCTTACCGGGTAATGCGAGGTCGAGCAGTACGAGGTCGTAAAAGTACTCCTCGATGCGTTCGAGTCCCTCTTCGCCGTTGACAGCGGTTTCTACCACATAGCCTTCAAGCGAGAGCAGGGTTTCGAGAGACTCGCGGATGGCGGCCTCGTCGTCGATGATCAAAATACGCTGGGAGGCTCCGGATTGCGCGTTGGGTGGTGTGGGGATGGCGATAGCGGCCTCAGGCATGCGCAGGCTTCCTTAACATGGGGAATTCAAGATAGAACGTGGTTCCGGCGCCCATACTGCTTTCAACATGGATCTTGCCGGCGTGTTCCTGGATGATGCCGTAAGTGACGGCAAGACCCAGGCCGGTTCCGCGTCGCTGCCCCTCTTTGGGGGCTGATTTAGTCGTAAAAAACGGGTCGTAGATACGCTGCAGGTGCTCGGGCGAGATGCCGGAGCCGGTGTCAGAGATGGCCACGCTGACGTGGCCGTTGACCTCCGTGGTGACATGCAGCGTGCCTCCGCCGCTCATAGCGTCTTTTGCATTCAGAAAGAGATTGAGGAAAACCTGTTGCAGCTTGCCTGAGTTGCCGAGGATGGGCGGCAGGTTGGGCAGCAGCGAGGTATTCAGCGTAACGTTGGAAGTTTTGAACTGGTGCTCGATGAGGGCCAGCGTATCGCGAATGATGGTGTTCAGATCGGTTTCGCGGAACTCGCTGGTTCCGGTGCGCGAGAAGTTAAGCAGGTTGTTGACGATCTCTGAGGCCCGGAAGGTCTGCTGGGTGATCTTCTCCAGCATTGGCGAGAGGCGATCATCGCTGCGCAACTGCTTGGAGAGCATTTGTGTGTAGGAAGAGATGACAGCCAGCGGAGTGTTGACTTCATGCGCGACGCCGGCGGCAAGCAGGCCGATGGACGAGAGTTTTTCCGCCTGCGAGAGATGAGCTTCAAGCTCCGTGCGGGTGGTGATGTCGTCGACCAGGATGATGCGTCCGACGGTCTTGAAGTCGCGCGCGACGAGTGGAGCAATGGCCACATTGACAGTACGGTTTTCACCGGCGCGGGTCTGTAGGCGGAACTTGTAGAGATTGTGAACGCCGGGCTCGCTTTTCACGCGGTGGTATTCGTCCATGAGCGCGGCGGGGAAGACGCTGGAGAGCGGTTGGCCGAGGGCTTCCCCGCGGGACAGCGCGTACATGGCCTCCATTTGCGAGTTCCAGCTTTCGATGCGGTCCTCAAGATCGACGGCCAGGATGCCGACGTTGATGGACTCGACGATGTTCTCGTTGAATTCCTTGAGGCGTTCGTACTCGGTGATCTTCTGTTCGAGGCTGGCGTAGAGGCGGGCGTTCTGGAGCGCGATGCCGATGTAGCTGGCCAGCGACTCAAGCGACTCGACGTCCTGGCTGGAGAGGAAGTCTCCGTCCGTGGTCCGGCCAAGGCCGATGACGGCGATAGCGCGATCCTGCACGCGGCAGGGCAGGTAGTAGTTGAGGTCGAGGACGGAGGCGGTGCGTCGTTCGGACTCGGAGAGATGCAGAGCCTGCTGCGGGTTCTCGAGGAAGATATGCGAGCCGGAGTCGGGCTGATCGAAGTCGAGGAACCCGAGATCGAGCATGGCATTCAGATCGTAGGCGGAGGCGGGGAGGCCGTGCCCCGCGGCGAGGGTGAATTGTCTGGACTCGGTAGAGAGGAAGACCGCAACACGAGTGACGAACAGGGTGCGGGTGAGGCGGTCGCCGATGGAGTCGAGCAGCGCGCCGAGATCGGTCTGCGAGCTGAGGTTGCGGCCAAACTCAATCAGGGTCTGGCGGTAGTCGTAGCGTTTGCGGTCGAATACGCGGTCGACGCGATCCTGAATCATGCGCTTAAGCGGGTCAAAGAGCAGCGCGGTAATAATGATGGCGGCGACGAGGCCCCAGTCGCCAGCGGACGGCACATGCTTGCGCACGACCTCGCCGGCGACGGCGACGAGGCCGAAGTAGAGTCCGAACAGGACGGCGGTGGCCAGGGTATAGGTGACACCGCGCTTAAAGATGAGGTCGGTATCCATGAGCCGGTAGCGAACAATGGCCCATGCGAAGGTGAGGGGCAGGAAGAGCAGCGCGATCCCGGTGAGCCTGGTGGCGATGTCGGGAACGGCGATGTTGGTGAGGAACGGAACCGCGGAGAGCAGCGTGAAGGGCGTAATGGCGACGATAGTGCCGCGGGTGAGCCACTTCAACTGCTGGCGTCGCAGAGGTACGCGGGTGCTGCGGTAGCTGATCCAAAGGACGATGGCGGCGAGGACGTAAAAAGCTGCGTCGTAGCCGGTAAGAAGCTGGTCAAGGCGGTGGCGGAGCAGCTCGGTCGCAGCCCAGTGCTGTGTGGCGAAGACATACAGGCCTACGAAAAAGGCTCCGGGCAGATAGACCAGCGGCATGAGCCAGCGGCGGCGGCGGCCTTCATTGGCGAAGGCGAGCGCAAAATGGACGAAGAGTGCCGGCTGCAGACCCTCGGCAACGATGTTCGACCAGAAGATGATCTGGTCAAAGGTGTTGAACTTGCCGGTGTACTTGAACGAGTACAGAACGAACGAAGCCAGGCAGAACAGGTAGAAATGCGTAGAGTGCGGTGCGGTCCAGCGCCGGAACAGGACGTAAAGACCAATGCCGAGATAGACCAGCGCGATGAGGCGGAAGCCCTGGTTGAAGCTGCGGTTCTGCGCGTCGAGGATGACCGGGACGTCAAGCTTAACGCCGTCGCGCTGGATGGTGTAGGTGATGGTATTGAAGGCGTGTGTGAAGAAAATCTGTTTGGAGAGAGTGGCCCAGCGAACGACGCGTTCGCCGTTAGCCTTAAGCAGAAGATCGCCGGTTTTGATGCCGCCACGCTGCCCGGGGCCGCTGGGAGTCACACGCTCAGCGATGAGACCACCGTGGCCCTCGACCCACCAGACACCGTCTGTAGGAGTCTGAAAATTGCTTTCCTGGATATAGTTGAAGGTCGCAAGAATCGCAGCCGCAGCTGTGAGCAAGGCAAGGAGTACAACGGTAATGCGAGTTTGGAAGGACCTTTCCATAATGCCGGGGCAGGCTACGTGGGCCCGGGAACTCAAGTGACCGCACAAAGACGAGTTGCAAGTTGACTGCCAGCTTCCCTCCAAATTCGGAAGTTGGGCAATAAAAGCAGTATACCCTTTATTAACAAGCCACTACGAGAAGGGTTGGTGGTGGGATGGAAGCGACGCGGAGGGCCTATCTGTAATATTTCATTGATGTATATGAAATATCATAGGCTAAATTTTCCCTGTGGAAATTCCCGGGAAACAGACAATTTAGCATTTTCAGGCCGGGCGCAGGCGTGACAGGGGAACGATTCCAAGCCGGGATTCGATCCTGCGTCCTCGACAGACTCTAGCGAAAGCGCGAACCGCCTTTATGGGCCGGACGGGTGGCCCAGATGATGCCCACAACGAAAATGGTGACGAAGCAGCCAATCACAAAAA
This sequence comes from Acidobacteriaceae bacterium, assembly GCA_035532055.1. GTDB lineage: Bacteria > Acidobacteriota > Terriglobia > Terriglobales > Acidobacteriaceae > Silvibacterium. The sequence goes on from DATKRT010000054.1 coordinate 56,035, forward strand.
GCGCCAAGATGATCCTCCTCAATTTTCGCCAATTGGCGACGGCAACAGCATACCGCAACGGATGCACGGCTGGCAGCAGCTTATTTTGCGGTTTGGAGCGCTCGTTGCGTGCAAGAATAAACCTATCTTCACGCAAGGATTTTCAACAGGCAAAAGGTGCTGTGCGGGGATGCGGCGCCACGCTGGGATTTCTATGAGCATTCGCACACTGAGCAGCCGCGAGATTTATCGCAACCCCTGGCTTCGCCTGCGCGAAGACGAGATTGAACGCAGCAACGGCGCCAAAGGCATTTACGGCGTAATCGACAAGGATGATTGCGCTGTAATTCTGCCCATCGAGGGCGACGTTATCTACCTGGTGGAGCAATTCCGGTACACGATTGGAAAGCGCGCCATGGAGTTTCCGCAGGGTGGCTGGGAAACGGCCGATGTGGATCCGGAGGAACTGGCGCGCGGAGAACTGCGCGAGGAGACGGGGCTGGTGGCGGAGCGGATGATTCGTCTGGGGATGATGTGGGTTGCATACGGCTTCACAAAGCAGCGGCAGTTTGTGTACCTGGCGACGGGGCTGACGCAGGCCGGGACCGACCCCGATCCGGAAGAGCACGATCTGGTGCTGAAGACCGCCACAGTGGCGGAGTTTGAGCAGATGCTACTGGACGGAACGATTCAGGATGCGACCACGCTGGGCGCATGGGGAATGTACAAGGTGTGGCGGGAGCGGCAGGAGCGTTAGATCGCGGGAGCCAACAGCTTGAGGGTGAGGAAGAGCGCGACTCCGGCGAAGAAGACCAGGGCCATGCGGATGCCGGGCTCGCGGTTGACCTCGGGGACCAGGTCGGTAGCGGCGACGTAGATCGCGACTCCGGCGGAGAGTGGGAGTCCAGCCTCGACCCAGTGGGGCAGCAGACTGATGATGAGGACGCCGGCGACGGTGGCGAGCGCCAGCACGATGGCGGAGACCATGGCGGCGCGGCGGCTGCGTCCGGAGGCCATCATGACCGAGGCAACGGTGAAGCCCTCGGGTATTTTGTGCAGGAAGATAGCGATAAAGATGAGCCAGCCGAGGAGGTTGGAGAGCACAAAGCCGGAGCCGATGGCTACGCCGTCGAAGAAGGCATGGGCGGCAAGGCCGGCGAGCACGGAGTTGCCGGTATGGGCCGCGACGAATTCGTGGTGATGGGTTTCTTCGCCGAAGTGGAAGTGCGGTGTGATGGTGTGTTCCATCAGATGAATGGCGCAATAGCCGACCAGCACGAGCAAGGGCGCCCAGTGCGGCGAAAACTTAAAGCTCTCGGGCACCATTTCAAGAAAGGCGACGGAGAGCATGAAGCCCGCACCCAGCGCGACAAAGTAGCGGAGATAATGCTTGGGCCATTCGCGATGCACCAGGATGATTCCGCCGAGCACGTCGGCAGAAGCGGCGATGATTCCGAGAATGACGGAGAGGATCATAGAGCAGCCATACAGCAGTCAGTTGATACAGCGGCCAGCAAAAGTCCGGTCAGAGTGGAAACTGCCAGCGGAGATTATCCGCTGTGGCGAATGTGCATCACGTCGCCGTCCTTGACTATATAGTCTTTGCCTTCGAGGCGGAGCGTACCCTGTGCCTTCGCGGCAGCTTCCGATCCGGCGGCGAGCAGCGTGTCCCAGTGAATGGTTTCGGCGCGGATGAAGTGCTTTTCGAGGTCGGAGTGGATGGCGCCGGCGGCATCCTGCGCGCGCGAGTTAACGGGAACCGTCCACGCGCGGCACTCATCTTCCCCTGCCGTAAAGAAGCTGATGAGGCCAAGCAATTCGTAGCTTTTACGGATGAGGCGGACCAGGCCGCTCTCGTTGAGGCCATAGGAGCCGAGAAATTCGGCTGCCTCCTCGTCTTCCATCTCGGCCAGTTCCGCTTCGACCTTGCCGCAGAAGGCGGTGACTCCGGCGTTGGGGCGGGATGCGAATTCGGTGAGGTTGTACTTTGCTTCGGCGCTTTCGAGGTCGTCGCCGAGGGTGGTGCTCTCAGGCAGGTTTACCGCGTAGAGAATGGGCTTTTGCGACAGGAACATGAATCCGCGAATGAGCTTTTTCTCTTCGGGTGTCATGTCGAGTTCGCGCAGGGGCTTTTCCGCTTCCAGCGCCTCTTGGGAGCGAAGCAGGAGGGCTTGCTCTTTTTCAAGGTCGGCGGTGCGGGACTTCTTCATGTCCTTTTCCACGCGTTCGAGGCGCTTTTCGATCTGGGTGAGGTCGGAGACCATGAGGTCGAATTCGACATTCTTGATGTCGCGGAGCGGATCGATAGGGCCGACGTGCGGGATGGCGTCATCTTCAAAGGCGCGGAGCACGTGTATGAGCGCGTCGACGTTGCGCAGGTTGGTGAGGAAGGCGGTTTCCTTGAGCGCGTCCTGTCCAATGGCGGCCACGTCGGAGTATTCGACGGTCGCATACGTGGTCTTCTTCGGGTTGTAGAGGGCGGCGAGCTTGTCGAGGCGCTCGTCGGGAACTTTGGCGACGCCGAGGTGCGACTCGCGCGGGTTCGAGTAGCCGCGGTCTTCAAGTTTGGCCTTGGTAAGGATGCGGAACAGGGAAGTCTTGCCTACCTGCGGCAGGCCGATAATGCCGGTCTTCATGCTTGTCCTAAAGGGTATGGGTTCAGGTTGTGCAAGCCTCAGCAAGAGGCCTGCGCCAATCTTTGATGATAGCAGCCGGGGACTGGCCGTCCGGGCGACCGCGCTTCGCGCCATGGTGCCCCAGGCTAGTGGCAGGCAAGGCGTATTCCGCTGCGCACCAACTCGGCACTTGCTTCAAGCCCTCGGCTCGACCTTTGGATAATTCGCTGCAAGCAGCACGACCAGGATAATTCCAGCGAAGAGCACAACAGTCTCGACATTCTCCGAGCGGCTGTGCAGCCGGTTGAAGTCCATGCGATAGGGATTGTTGGCAGGCGCGGCGTCGATGACGCCACCGGCGGCGATACGGTCGCGCTCCATGTGCGGAATGATGGAGAACTGCGAGTAGGCCGTGAAGGCCAGCATGATGAGTGTGAGCACCACGGGCACGATTACACTGCGCGGAAGAGCCTTGACGGCCTTGGCGGCCAGCAAAAGCAGAACGATGAGTACGCCGCAGACGAGGCCCTCATAATGCAGGATGCGCAGACTGTGGCCGACGACCGTGCCGGCGGCATGGGCGTCCGGCAGGTAGGTGAAGGCTGTGGCGGCGACGACGGGGAAGAACATGATTCCACCGAGCCAGAGAACAATACAAAGCAGGATGACGGAGCGGATGGCAGTCTTCATTTGGCGAATGTCTCCCCTCTAATTTTGCTCTTGCTCTGTTGTATCACCGGGTCGGCGCGCCGGAGACGCTCGACCGCCAGATAAGCCGCTCCATGCGCTTGGGGATGGGTGGATGCGTGGAGAAAGGCGAGGATCATGCCATTCTGACCGCCGAAGTATCCTCCGGCGAGAACCAGGAGCAGGGTGAGGGCGGTCAGCAGGAAGGTGGTTTTGAGGGTGTTCCTGAGCGGTGCGCCGCTTCTGTTATTCCATTGGACGCAGATTGGGCTGGAGGAGGCGCGGGCAGGGACAGCGATGTGCACAACCTGGGGTGCAAGGTGCCGGCAAAAGGGGCATTCCGCAGGGTATTACGGCTGCAGTCTATGATTTTTAGTAGTTTCGGTTTCATTTTGATGTATACGGGCTGGCTTCCGGATTTGTGAAGAGCGATTTCCGGGTGGATCGAGGAGTTGGTGTTTATCTTTAACAATAATGTAATCAATAATTTGTTAAAGATACGGGGTCGTTGTGATAGTACGGTCACAAAATTGCAACGCCGACTCAATATGAAAAATCCCTGCCCGCGTAATTTAGGTTCTATTTCAAGACTTATCCTCGCCCTGAGCCTGGCGTTTTTCTGCACGCTGGTACTGCCTGGAAATCTCAAGGCGCAGTCGACCATCTCCGGAGCTATCGCTGGAACGGTTACCGATGCTTCAGGCGCGGCCATTCCCGGCGCAACCGTTAAGATCACCAACACCGATACAGGCGCTACTCAGACCCTGAAGACCGGTGGGGCCGGCGACTATCGCGCGGCCCTGTTGAAGCCGGGTAACTATCTGGTTGTGATCAGCGCCCAGGGCTTCCAGACAACGCAGAGGCAGACGGCTGCTGCCTTGGGTCAGACGGCCACAGTGAGCATGCAACTGGGCGTTGCCAAGGGCATCCAGACCGTTGAGGTCGAAGGCCAGACCGTGCCCCTTCTGCAGCCTGAGAACTCCGATCTGGCTACGACGATTACCATGAATCAGGTGCAGAGCCTGCCGAACCCCGGCGGTGACATCACCTATTACATCAACATGACGCAGGGCGTGGTGATGAATACGCAGGGCGGCTACGGCAACTCGTCCGCGTTCGGCCTGCCGGCCACCTCGAACAACTTCACGGTCAATGGTGCGCAGGACAACGATCCCTTCCTGAACCTGAACAACTCCGGCCCGAGCAACCTGTTGCTGGGCAGCAACGACATTGACGAAGTCAATATCGTTGCGAACGCATACAGCGCGCAGTACGGCGGTCTGGGCGGCGTGCAGGAAAACATCCTGACCCGTTCCGGCAGCAACAAATTCCACGGCAACGCCACGTACTGGTGGACCAACAGCGCCATGAACGCCAATAGCTGGTTCAACGATTATTCGAGCGCGCCTGAGGCGTTCTCAAATGCGAACCAGTGGGGCGCCGCAGTGGGCGGACCGATCGTGAAGGACAAGTCCTTCTTCTTCGTGAACTATGAGGGTCTGCGTTTTGTGACGGCGCCGACGGATTTTGTGGTTGTTCCGAGCCAGGCGTACGAAACTGCGGTCCTCAATAATCTGCAGGCGGAAGGTTCGCCCTTCTCGGACCAGATCCCCTTCTATCAGCACATGTTCGATCTGTACAACAATGCCCCCGGCGCCTCACGGGCGCAACCGTATGGATACGATCAATACGCAAACGATGGTACTGGCATGGTTTACTCGAACTTCTTCGTTACCAGCCCGAAGAACCACCTGGCGGAAGTTCTTGTGACCGCGCGTTACGACCAGAAGCTGGGTCCGAATGACAGCATGTTCGTCCACTTCAAGCGCGATCACGGCGTGCAGCCGACCTATGTCGATCCGATCAACTCCGCATTCAACAACAACAGCGATCAGCCGGACTACGAAGGCCAGTTGGAAGAGACGCATACATTCTCCCCGAACTTCGTAAACCAGTTCCTGCTGGCTGGGGCTTGGTATAGCGCGTATTTTGTGGATGCCAATCCGCAACTTGCAAAGCAGACTTTCCCCTACACGTTAGATATGGCATCCGGCTCATTCAGCCTTTTGGGCGGTATCACCTATGTCTTCCCGCAAGGGCGCGACGTCACTCAATATCAGATTGATGATGACCTTAGCTACACGCATGGCAAGCACAACCTCAGCGCCGGCTTCATCTTCAAGCGGAACGATGTAACCGATGCTGACCTTGGCGTTCTCACAACCCCGCTGGCCGTCAATTTGGGGCCTGCTACTTTCGGCGTGTTCTCTGATCCTTGCCCGACAAATGATAACGGTAACCCAATTGGCCCAACGTGCGGCGCGTACGACATGTTTGGTCAAGGTCTCAATTATCTTGGTATCCAGAACTTCCCGCAGCGGCTGAGTGAGCCGATTGCTCTCTATAGCCTGGGCTTCTACGGCCAGGACCAGTGGAAGCTGGCTCCAAACTTCCAGGTCACGGCGGGCGTTCGCGTGGAGCACAACTCAAATCCGATTTGCGTCACGAACTGCTTTGCCCGGTTGAACGGCAACTATAACCAAGTCAATGCAGGACTGGATGTTCCCTACAACAAGATGATCTTGTCCGGCCTCCATACTGCTTTCAATAGCTTGCAGAAGGTCACGATTGAACCGCGCCTAGGCTTTACCTTCTCACCTCCGAATCATCCGTACACCCTGTTCCGCGGCGGCATTGGAATGTTCAGCGACGTCTTTCCGGCTACGGTTGCGGACAGCTTGCTGACGAACGCCCCGTTGAATCCAGAGTTCAACGCCTACTTCTATCTGCCTGACCCCTCCTCGCCGTATAGCTTCACCGGCGCGCTTGCTGGTGTGAACCAGACGTTCGTACAGGACTATTCGACGGGCGGCAGCTACAACTCGATTTTGAATGACAACCCGGACTTCACGGCTCCGGCTGTGACGAGTGCCGACTCCAAGATCCACTATCCGACCTATGAGGAGTGGAGTTTGCAGTTGCAGCAGCAGATCGGGCGTCATACCAGCTTCCAGATCGGCTATGTTGGCAACCACGGTTATCATGAGCCGGTCGTCAACAACGGCGTGAACGCAGCTCTTGCCACCTCAGGCTACGAATCATTCCCAGGTCTGCCGGATAATCCCGCTCTCCCGGCATTCTCCGGTGTAAATGAGGTTCAGAGCGTGGCAAGCTCGAATTACAACGGCCTGGTTGCTACCGTAAAGGAAGAATCCAAGTACGTCACCGCCATGTTTAACTACACTTGGAGCCACGCGCTGGATGAAATCTCCAACGGAGGTTTCCTGCCGTTCGGCGGCAATGCTACCAGCCCGATCGATCCATTCAACCTGGCTTTGCTGAACTATGGCAACGCGGACTACGATCTGCGCCATAATCTGAACGGCAACTACATCATCCACATTCCCTACTTCGGTGGGCCAAAGATGGTGACAGATGGTTGGATGCTCGGCGGTACGGTGTTCTATCACACGGGCTTTCCGTTCAGTGTAACCAGCAGCAGCGCTACCAACACCCTGAACGGTACAGGTGGCTACGGCGGCACGATGCTGGCAGCTATCACCAACCCCAGTGTGCCTCATCATTGCGGCGGCAGGGCCATCACGACGTCATGCCTCGGTCCGGCGATTGGCAAGACCGGCTCGTACTTCGCAGATCCCTCGTCCTTCTATGGAGTACAGCGCCGCAACCAGTTCTTCGGGCCGGGCTACTTCAACACCGACTTCACGGTGGGGAAGAGCTTCGCAATTCCAGGTCTGGATACGGGCCGGTTCCAGGTGGCGGCTCAGGCCTACAATGTCCTGAACCACCCGAACTTCGGAAACCCGGTGTTTAATGGGGACAACGGTGCGGGATTCGGCACCATCCAGAACACGGTCAGCGTACCGACCAGTGTGTACGGATCGTTCCTTGGCGGGGACGCTTCTGCCCGTATCATTCAGCTGAAAGCGAATATCCAGTTCTAGGTTCTTTTGTTTCGCTTGAACAAGAGGGCGGCTTCGGCCGTCCTCTTTCTTATGTGTAGGCGCTGTTCCCGGCGGTACGGCGGCTCCGCACTGGTCATCGGGGGTAATCCTGTGCGACGCTGGAGTATCGACTGAAGAATTTGTGGGCCAACCCTTCTGAGCCGAAAGGCATCATTACTATTCAATCGTTTCACTTGAAAATATGACCCCCACTATCCTTTTAGTTGACGACAATGCCATCCAGGCCGCCGCACGGCGGAACGTTCTCCTGAAAACTGGTAAAGCGATTGCACTCGCCAGCGGGGCCCCAAAGGCCCTGGATATGCTCGACGATGCCGCCTTGCGGGAGTCGATTGGGCTGGTGATCACGGACCATCAAATGCCGGGCATGAACGGGCCGGAGTTTGTTAGCCGGCTCAGGGATCGGCTGCCGTCGGTTCCGGTGATTGTGCTGAGTGGCTACTTGGATGTCGAGCCGGAATACGACGGGCTGAACATCATCTTTCGATCCAAGCCTATCGCTCCAGAGCAACTGATTGCTCTGACGAAATCGCTGCTGGATCCTCCGTTAACCAAGACGGCCTGAGAGTCCGGCGGATGCCGTTATAAGCTGCCTGTGTAGGGTGACTCGGATTTTGCTGGCAGCGTTCCTGATCTTCTTCATCTTAATTTCCGACATCTGGACTACGCGCTGGCTGAAGCTGTCGACGGATCCGGCCAGGAAAGTAAAGGCCTATGTAGGCACTTCGGCGCTGTTCTGGAGTGCGTCGATGGTCTTCCAAGCCGACGCCTGAACCTTGTTTATGGGGCACCTGATTCCTTGTGCCGTGGCGCACAGTTAAGCGACATGTGTGACCTGGGTCACTTTGCTGTAAGTGGGTGAGTCTGCGACAATGAGGAAGTTTAATCATGCCTACATTCGGCGATTTCGCTCTCCTTCTTGCCCTCGCACTAAGCGTGTATAACCTACTGGCCGGTGGCGTGGCGCTGCGTCAGATTGCAACCGGGAAGAGCGGACGGGTGACGCCCGAACGCCTGGCGGAAACCGCGCGACGGGCCGGCATTGGCACCTTTGTTGCGACGTCTGCGGCGGCCTTTGCGCTGGTCTGGTGCGCGTTTACCAATGATTTTTCCGTCGCATACATCCTGCATCACTCGAATCGGGCGCTGCCGGGGCCGTACAAGTTCGCGGCACTGTGGTCCGGGCAGGAGGGATCGCTGCTGCTTTGGGCGTGGCTGCTGGCGGCGTATGGGTTTGTGCTGCGGGTGCGGCACAAAGTGGACGTCAAGCTGACGGCCTATGCGTCGACGATCCTGGCGGGGATCCAGTTGTTTTTCCTGCTGCTGTTGAACTTTGCGGCGCTGCCATTCTCGCTGGTCAAAGGGCCGGTGCCCGTAGACGGATTCGGGCTGAATCCGCTGCTGCAGTACCCGGAGATGGTGATCCATCCGCCGATGCTGTACCTGGGCTACGTGGGCTTTGCGGTGCCGTTTGCGTTTGCTCTGGGCGCGCTGATGATGCGGTATCCGGGCGAGAAATGGATCCACATTACGCGGCGCTGGACGATGGTGACGTGGCTGTTTTTGACCTGCGGCATTTTTCTTGGCATGCACTGGGCGTATTCGGTGCTGGGCTGGGGCGGCTACTGGGGCTGGGACCCGGTGGAGAATGCTTCGCTGATGCCGTGGCTGACGGGTACGGCTTTTCTGCACTCAGTGATGATGCAGGAGAAGCGCGGCATGATGAAGAGCTGGAATGTGTGGCTGATCTTCTCGACTTTCATGCTGGCGATTTTTGGGACGCTGCTGACGCGGTCGGGGCTGGTGAGTTCGGTGCATGCCTTTGCGCAGTCGCCCATCGGCAACTGGTTCTGGGTATTCCTGGTGATTGTGTTTGCGGTGTGCCTGTTCACGTACATCCTGCAGCGCGATCATTTGAAGGCTGACAACAAGATTGAGTCGCTGGTCTCGCGCGAGTCGAGCTTTCTGTTCAATAACCTGGTCCTGCTGGCGGCGTGCTTCACGGTGCTGTGGGGAACACTGTTCCCGATCCTGTCAGAGTATGTAGTCGGCAACAAAGTGACGGTGAGCGCGCCGTTCTATGATCGCGTGGCTGTGCCGATAGGGCTGTTCCTGTTGTTTCTGACGGGAATTGGACCGCTGCTGGCGTGGCGCAGCTCGTCGTTCCGGAGCATCCGCAAGAACTTTGTGGTGCCAATCAGCGCGGCTGTGGTCACGGGCATTGTGGTGATCGCGTTTGGCGTGCATCCGTGGGAGATTTTCACCACCACCCATCAGGGATCTTTCTACGCGTTTGTGGCGTACTGCCTGGGCGCGCTGGTGGTGACGGCGGTCGGGTCAGAGTTTTTGCGGGGGGCTAAGGTAATTTCGCGCCATACGGGCAAGAATCTGCTGTTGTCGGTGATCCAGTTGACGCGCCGCAATACGCGGCGGTATGGCGGATATATTGTCCACTTCGGCGTGGTGGTGATTATTATTGGTTTTTCCGGGCAGGCGTTTAACCAGACGCAGGAGCAGGAGCTGGCGCTGCACCAGAGCATCCATATTGGGTCTTACAAGATCGAGTGCGAGGGGTATTCGCAGGACACGAACCCGAACTATGACACGGAGTACGCGCTGCTGAATGTGTACCGGGACGGGAAGCTGGTGACGAAGATGGCTCCGGAGCGCCGCTTCTACAACGCTAGCCAGCAGCCGCTGACCGTGGTTTCAAACCATTCCACCCCGGCGTGGGATCTGTATGTGATTTATGCAGGTAAGAATCCGGATTCTGGCCGGCCGATTATCCGGGTGTTCCTGAATCCGCTGGTTATGTGGATATGGATCGGCGTGGCGATTATTGCGTTTGGTACGTTGCTGGCGATGGTTCCGAACTTATCGGCGGCAATGGCGGCGAGCCGAACACGTCCGCAGGACCAGACGGACGGGCTCACAACGCAGGGTGGCGACTGATGCGAAAAACTGGACGCACGGGACAATTGATTCTTCGGTTTACCGCCATGGCGCTGGTGCTGGGCCTGGTTGCGATGCTGGGCATGGGCGCAACGGATAACTCGGCACGCTTTAACGATCTGGGCAACAAGCTGATGTGTACCTGCGGCTGCGGACAAGTGCTGCTGCAATGTAACCACCTGGGTTGTCCGGGGCTGTCGCGCGAGAGCGCGGAGCTGAATGCCGACCTGGCGCGGGGCGACAGTGATAATGCAATTTTGATTGCGTTCCAGAATGAATATGGTCCAACCGTGCTGGCTGCGCCGATGCTGACAAAGTTCAACATGATTGCGTGGATCATGCCGCCGCTGCTGCTGGGGCTGGGCATTCTGGGAACAGTTTTGCTGGTGCGCCGCTGGCGGCAAAGGGCGGCCGCCATGCCGCCGGTAAAGCAAACGGCAGAGATCCGGGCTTTGCGCGAGCAGGTTCGGAAGGAGACGGAACTGTGATTATAGTGGGGTGCGTCCTGCTGACGCTGGGAATTGGGTTCTACGTGTTTTATCCGGAGCGCAATGTTGCCGCGCAGACGCAGAAGACGAGGCTGGAATATCTGCATGAGCACAAAGAGGTGCTCTACGATAACCTGCGCGATCTGAACTTTGAATACCGGGCGGGAAAGTACGTCGAGGAAGACTACCTCGCTCAGCAGAATAGCCTCGAATCGGAAGCGGCCGGGGTGATGGCCGAAATTGAGCATCTCGAATCCAAGCCTCACTAACGCAGGATGACAAGGAAAGATATGAAGTTCGCCTCCACTGTCAGCATGGTTGCGCTGCTGGCAGCCTCAATGGCCGCCCAGGCTGCTACCGTAAGCGGGAATGTCGTTAACAAGACCACCAACAAGCCTGCTGTGGGAGACAAGGTCATCCTGATTGCCCTGCAGAGCGGGATGCAGGACCTGGCGCAGACGACGACGGACGCACAGGGCCACTTCTCAATCAACGTGCCGGATAACAGCATGCACCTGATCCGCGTGGACCACCAGAAGGCGGCCTATTATGCGCCGTTAACGCCGGGCATGACGCATGTGAATGTGACGGTGTACGACGTGGGTGCGAAGATACCTGGCATTACGACTGAAGCGGATGTGATGCGTGTGCAGTCGGGGGCACAGGGCTTGCAGGTGGTGCAGAACTACTTTGTGAAGAATGCATCGAATCCGCCGCGCACGCAGTTCAGCGCACATGCGTACGATGTGTATCTGCCGCCCGGCGCCAAGATTGATGCAGCGGCAGCGATGGGGCCGGGCGGAATGCCGGTTTCGTCCTCACCCATGCCACAGGGGAAGGGACTGTACTCGTTTGTTTTCCCTCTTCGGCCGGGTGAGACGCGCTTCCAGCTGAGCTATACGGTGCCCTACAACGGCAGCTACAAGTTTTTGCCTCGTGTAGCGATGCCGACGGAAAATCTGGCGGTGATGTTGCCGAAAAGCATGAGCTTCAAGGGGGTTGATGCGTTTCAGTCTGCTAACGTGGACGATAGCGTACAAACCTATCTGGCAAAGAATGTGCAGCCATCACAGGCGCTGGCGTTTACGGTATCGGGCACGGGCCAGATGCCGCGCGACTCAGCTCAGAGCAGTGCGACCGCGCAGGACAACAATGGAAGCGGGCAGGCGTCCACAGCGGCGGCTGATCGTCCGGGCATAGGACTGGAGAACCCGATCGACACGCCGGATCCGTTGCAGAAGTACAAGTACTGGATTCTGAGCGGACTGGCGCTGCTGCTGGTGGTAGCAGCGGCGTTCTTCCTGCGCGCGGGACCCTCAGAGGTCGCCGCTGGGGCGGGAGGAGCGCCGGTGCCTTCGCCTCTGGTTCCGACGCCTGCGGGCGGCAATACAGGGTTGCTGATGGCGGGCCTGAAGGACGAACTGTTTGCCCTGGAGACGGAGCGTCTGGAAGGTAAACTGACCGAATCCGAATACGCTGAGCAGAAGGCCGCGTTGGAGCAAGTGCTGAAGCGGGCGCTGGGGCGGAAGAAGGAAGGTTAGAAGTAGGTCCCGGATTGCTGTATTTAAGACGGCGGGAGGGCCAAGTATTTCCATCCATTCGGTTACTCTGGCAATGTAGCTGACTTGATTCCTCCTCGAATTCACTTGGCGATTCACAGGCAGCCGCACGGTATAGTCAGGGATGGCGATTCTCACGACCTTGCTCGGGCGTGGCGAAGACTGACCGGTACAAAGACCGTGGCGCGACGCTCGTCGAAGACGAGCCGCAGTTGCTGCGTCCAGCGTCTGCCGCTCGCTCGCGGGTAGAGAAGGAATTTCTCCCCGATGGGTTCGAACGATTCCCTGTAAAGCGGACCGGCGAGGTGGGGAACGAAGCGCGAATTCGCCGTCGTGTTCCGGGCAAAAAGGGTCGTCTGCCGGCGTGGACGAAGACGCGCTGGGGCGTGATCCTTTCGCTGGTGATTGCCGCCGCGGCTATCGCAGGTGTGGCGTGGGCGGTGGTTGCGGCACGGTCTTTCCTGCTCCACGATCCGCGCTTCCGGATTGAGACTTCCGATTTCATTCAATTTACCGGCAACCGACAACTGACGCGCGACGATCTGTTGCAGGTATTCGGCGCCGATATCGGGCGCAATATTTTCTATGTTCCGCTGGCGGAGCGCCGTGCGCATCTGGAGCGAATTCCGTGGGTGGAGCGCGCGACCGTAATGCGGATTTTGCCGGATGAACTGCGCGTGGCCATCAAAGAGCGCACGCCGGTGGCGTTTGTGCGCATTGGGAATGAAGTCAAGCTGGTGGATGCAGCGGGTGTGATCCTGGATATGTCTCCGGCGATGATGGAGGCGAGGCATTATTCGTTTCCGGTCGTGACGGGGATTCGTCCGCAAGATCCGCTTGCAGAGCGCTCGTCGCGGATGCGGCTGTACGAACGTTTTATCGAGGCGATTGATTCCGGTGGGCAGCATTTTTCCCGGCATGTGAGCGAAGTGGATCTGTCGGATCTCTTTGACCTGCGCGCTACGGTCTCCGTGGAGTCGAAGGATTTGCTGCTGCACTTTGGGAATAAGGATTTTCTGGCTCGCTATCGCATTTTCGAGACGCACATAAAGGGGTGGGAGCAGCAGTATTCGCAACTCGCAGGAGTTGACCTGCGATACAGCGGCGAAGTTGTGCTGAAGATGGGGAACAGCGCGAGTGGGCAGGGATCGACGGCTCCGGGGGGCGGCGCAAAGGCGGCGGCAACGGACAGTAAGATTACGATGAAACAGCAGGATAAAGCCGGGGCACGACAGGGGAGAAGGGCGAAACGATGAGCCAGCAGGCGGACAACCTGATTGCCGTGCTCGACGTGGGCAGCGCAAAGACGCGCGTACTGGTGGCGGAGCTGAATGAGGGCGCGCTGCGCTATCGCGGCCACGGCATTGTGGACTCGGCGGGCATTCGGAAAGGAATGATTGCGGAGCTTTTGCCTGTAGTGGCGGCGATTGATCGCGCGTCGACACTCGCGGAGCAGCGAGGCGACGCGGTGATTGAACGGTGCGTGATCGCGGTCGGTGGTCCGCATGTGCGCGGCGTGAACAGCCGGGGAGGCATAAGCCTGGGAGCGAGGATGCGCGAGATTACGCGAGAGGATGTGAAAGCCGCCATGGACCGGGCGCGTTCGATTTCGCTGCCACATGACCGCGAGGTGATGCACCTGTTGCCGCAGCAGTTTGTGCTGGACGACCAGCCCGGGATTCATGATCCGGTGGGAATGGTGGGTAGCCGCCTGGAGGTGAATCTGCATATTTCGACCTGCTCGGCGAGTGCCATCCAGAGTGTTGTGACGTGTGCGAACAAGGCCGGGCTGGAGGTCACGGAGTCGGTATTTGAGGGGATTGCCGCGGCGGAGGCGACGATTTCCGCCGATGAGCGCGAGCTGGGCGTTTGCCTGATTGACATTGGGGCAAGTTCGACGGAGCTGATCGTCTTCTTCGAGGGCTCGGTGGCGCATACTTCGGTGATTCCGATTGGCGGCGATCACTTTACGAATGATCTGGCCGTGGGGCTGCATGTGACGCCGCCGGAGGCGGAGTGGGTCAAGTGCGAGTACGGGCAAGCGGTGGTCACCGCGGTTCCGCAGGCAAATGAGATTGAACTGCGCGGGATGCCGGGCTTTGAGCCGAGGATGGTGCGGCAGCGGCTGGTGAGCGAGATTCTGGAGCCGCGCGCTCGGGAGCTGTTCCATATGCTGCGCGACAACCTGCGCCAGGGAGGCGTGCTGGAGGCCCTGGGTACGGGCTGTGTGCTGACCGGAGGCGGCGCGAAGCTGCCAGGGATGCTGGATGTAGCCGAGAGCCTGCTGCGCGTGCCCGCCCGGATCGGGTTGCCGGTACCGCTGTCCCGTATGCCGGATGAACTGCAGCAGCCGGAATGTTCGGTATTGATAGGAACGTTGCTTTACAGTCACCGCACAAGCGTGACCCGTGCGGCGGAGGACTATAGTTTGCGCGCCAAGTTGCGTGCCATTTTTGCCGGAAGCTTATAGGAGCAGAAGCCGATGCAGCAAATAGACGAAATTCGCATTCAGTACCAGGACGAGATTCCGCGCGGAGCCCGGATCAAGGTGATTGGCGTGGGCGGCGGTGGCGGCAACGCGGTGAACCGAATGATTGCAGCGCGGGTGGAGGGCGTGGAGTTCATTGCCGCCAACACCGACCGGCAGGCGCTGCAGTTGTCGCAGGCTCCGGTGAAGCTGCAACTGGGGACGCGGCTGACGAGCGGGCTGGGAGCGGGCGCGAATCCTGACATTGGCCGGAAGGCGGCGCTGGAAGACTCGGAGAAGATTATTGAGGCGTTGGAAGGCGCGGACATGGTGTTTGTGACGGCCGGGCTGGGCGGCGGCACGGGCACGGGCGCGGCTCCGGTGATTGCGTCGCTGGCGAGCGAGATGGGCGCGCTGACCGTGGCGGTGGTGACGCGGCCGTTCAGTTTTGAAGGCAAGCGGCGTATGGCCCAGGCCGAGCGCGGCATGCAGGAGCTGATCGAGAGCGTGGACACGATGATCGTGATACCGAACGAGAAGCTGCTGGCGGTGGCCAAGGACGCGGGATTCTTCGAGTCGTTCCGGATCGCCGACGACGTGCTGCGGCAGGGGGTGCAGGGAATTTCAGACATCATCACAATCTCGGGCATCATCAACCGCGACTTTGCCGATGTGAAGACCACGATGGCGGGAATGGGCTACGCGGTGATGGGCACGGCTGTGCGCAGCGGGGAGAATCGCGCGATTGAAGCAGCCCAGGCGGCCATGGCTTCGCCGCTGCTCGAGGCCGGCGCCATTGATGGAGCGCGCGGCATCCTGATCAACATCACGGGAGCCAGCTCGCTGAAGCTGACCGAGGTAAATGAGGCTTCCACGCTGATTCGGAATTCGGCGCATGAAGAGGCGAACATCATCTTTGGCGCGGTGTTGGACGAAACCATGGGCGATGACGTAAAGATCACGGTGATTGCCACAGGCTTTAAACAGGAGATGCCGGAGCGGCGCGAGCGCATGCTGAATGCGGCACTGCGCGAACCGTCGATGCCGCCGCACGTTGAGCTGCCGGCACGGCCCAGGTTTGCCAGCGAAGAGGAAGAAGAAGCGGAGGCAGAGCAGATCACGGTCACGTATCAAGAGCCGGTGATTGAGGAGCCGGCGTATGAGCCGACCTTTGAGGCTTCTCCGGAGCCGGGAGTGAGTACGCTTGCGGAGAATTATGCGCAGGCGGCTATTCCGGAGCCGCCCGCTGCCGTGGCTGTGGAGGATACGGTCCCGCCGCCGACGATTTTGAGTGTTCCACACGAGGATGAGAACGGAGAAAACCTGGATATTCCGGCGTTCATGCGCCGGGGCGGAATCTGAAGACGGGGTGAATTTGGAGTTCAATTTGTGGGAAGTCAGAGGTTAAGATGGTGACTGAACTCCAAGTAAAAGCTCAAGCTGGACGCCCTGGCGATTGCAGTTTGTAGTTCTCAGGAAGGCGCTGGAGGTATGTGTTTGCCAGGAACTTTCTGGTCGCGTAAGGGGTTCCTGTTCCGGGGTTTAGGCCGCCGAAGCGGGAATACGAGGTTTGGATTTGAAATCACGGGCGGGTATTCCGGACGGACTCAAGTGGGTGGGACGAACCAGGGTGTCCGGCGTCATGGGGTGTATGCATTGCTGAGACGAGTTCTCTATTTCATGCTGGCGGGGCTGCTGGTTCTACCCATATCCCTATTTGCCGCTGACACGGCAAACACGGGAACGGTCCATCACCACCGCGCCCATACTCGTATACGGGCACACAAGTCAAAAGCCGCGCGGAAGCATATCTATCATCGGCGGCACCGCCGCCGTGTGGCGCATGCGCGCCGGGATGTGCGCCATACCCGCACGGTGCGTGCGCGGCGGAGACATCGTATCCAGAGGCGTCAGCGCTATTACCAGCATTGGGATGCGAAATCCTTTGTGAGTGACCCGAGCGTACTGACCAGGGGAGATGTGACGGGCGGCGAGGATCCGATCGTGCGTCAGGCGGCGATTGATGCGCTGGGTAACATGAACGGAACCGTGGTGGCGATCAATCCTGATAACGGGCGGATTCTGGCCATGGTGAACCAGAAGCTGGCGCTTTCCAGCGGAGCTGAGCCGTGCTCGACGATCAAAATTTCAGTGTCTCTGGCCGCGCTTGAAGAGGGAATTGTCACCAAGGACACGCTGGTCGATCTTGGCGGCCACTACCGCATCAATATGACTACGGCGCTGGCGCATTCGGTGAATGCCTATTTTGAAGCCCTGGGCCGGGAGCTGGGATTCCAGCGGGTAAAGCACTACGCAAACGAGTTCGGACTGGGCGAACTGGCGGGGTACGATATTCCCGGCGAACATCTGGGCACGTATCCAGATGAGCCGCTGCCGGCTGCCCGCGGAGGCGTGGGCCGGATGTGCTCCTTTGGCGAGAGCGTCTCAATGACGCCGTTGCAACTGGGTGCGCTGGTGGCCGCGGTTGCCAATGGCGGCACACTCTACTACCTGCAGCACCCGACGACACAAGAGCAGGTGGTGAATTACAAGCCGCGGATCAAGCGCCTGCTGAACATCAAGCCGATTCTGCCGGAGGTTGAGGCGGGGATGCTGGGCGCGGTGAAATACGGCACGGCGCGTTCGCTGCGGACGAGCTTCCGGGAGTTGCCGGTGCTGGGCAAGACCGGAACCTGCTCGAATGACGGGACGCGATTCGGGTGGTTTGCCTCCTACGCAGATACCGACTACGGCAAGATTGTAGTGGTCTTTTTTCTAGAAGGCGGACAACAGACCTATGGGCCGAAGGCCGCGGATCTGGCAGGGCACTTCTACCGCGATTTGTGGAACGACCAGTACTTCGCGGCGAAGCAGCCGAACGAACTGGGTGCGCCAACGGCAGCGACGGGTGCGAGCCAGTAAGCGGCCCATCAAATTTCTTATTCCCTGGGGTTGCCCGGAGGCGAAAGTCTCCGGGCTTTTTACGTTTGGGAATGCGGGGGTCGTTTTGTCCGCAGGAAAAAACCGGGACATCCCGCCTGCGCGCATGGGAGGAAGCCCATCTCAAAGAGAAGGAAGGTGATACAACACTGTCAGGTATGGGCGAAATGCTGATTTTAACTGCGGAAGAAATGCGCGCTGCGGATCGAGCGACGACCGAGCGCTGCGGAGTTGCGTCGATCGAGTTGATGCACCATGCGGGCGAGGCCGTGGCGCGGTTTGTGGCACGGGAGTATTCGCGGGCGCGGCGGATTGCAGTGCTGTGCGGCAAGGGCAATAACGGTGGGGACGGCTTTGTGGCGGCGCGGGCGCTGGCCGGAATGGGGAGGCAGGTCAGCGTGCTGCTGCTGGGGAATCCGGCCGATCTGAAGGGCGACGCGAAGACGGCCTTTGAGGAGATGGGAATTGTGCCGGTCGTGGCTCCGGATGAGGATGCTTTGAGGAGCGACGCGGTACAAGTATTGCTGACAGATACAGACCTGCTGCTGGATGCGGTGGTTGGAACGGGATTTCATCCGCCGATGCGGGGCGTGGCAGCGGCGCTGCGTGAACGGGTGCTGGCGGCTACAGTTCCGGTGGTGGCGGTCGATCTGCCGTCCGGATGGGATGCGGATTCACGCGAGTCCCGCGCGGAGGGAGCGTATCGCGCGGATGCGGTGGTGACCTTTACCGCGCCCAAGCCGGCGCATGCGTTCGGAACCCTTACGGCGAGCATATACGGGCCGATTGTGGTGGCGCGGATCGGGTCGCCGGACGAGGCGGTGAATTCCGAGCTTGGCTTGTGCTGGGCGGGTGGGTCAGCGGTGATGGCGCAGCAGCCTCGACCTGGAGACAGCAACAAAGGGATGTACGGGCACGTGCTCGTGATTGGTGGCGCGGGGGGCAAATCAGGTGCGCCGTCCATGGCATCGCTGGCGGCATTGCGGG
Organism: Acidobacteriaceae bacterium; assembly: GCA_035532055.1. Taxonomy (GTDB): domain Bacteria; phylum Acidobacteriota; class Terriglobia; order Terriglobales; family Acidobacteriaceae; genus Silvibacterium. Next base: position 74,695 of record DATKRT010000054.1, read on the forward strand.
CGGGCGCAGGGCTGGTGACGGCGGCGGTTGCGGAGTCGATTCTGCCGCAGGTGGCGGGAGTAACGCCGGAACTGATGACGGCTTCGCTGAAGGAAGACGCTGCGGGAGATCTGGACCCTGGTGCGGTGGACTATGTGGGACTGCTCGAGAGGAAGACCGTGTTGGCGATTGGGCCGGGGCTTGGACAAATGCCGGGCGCGGAGGAATTTCTGCTGCAACTGCTGGCGAGAGCCACTGTTCCGCTGGTGCTGGATGCCGATGCGCTGAATATTCTGGCGAAGCATCCGGACAAGATCCACGGACAGGGAAGGACGATGGTGTTGACGCCGCATCCCGGCGAGATGGCGCGGTTGGCAGGGATCAGCACGCAAGAGGTACAGGCGAATCGTGAGGGTCTGGCGCTGGAGTTCGCCCGAAAGCATGGAGTGACTCTGGTGCTGAAGGGACGGCGGACTTTGGTGGCGCACCCTGACGGTACGGTTGCCGTGAACACGACCGGAAACCCCGGAATGGCGAAGGGGGGCAGCGGCGATATTCTGACGGGAATTGTGGCGGCAATGCTGGCGCAATACCCGGAGAATGTGGCGGATGCCGTGAATGCGGCGGTGTATCTGCATGGGCTTGCCGCGGATTTCGCGGTGCGCGAACAGGATGAGCACACGCTGCTGGCGACGGATACGGTGGCGCACCTGTGGAGGGCCTTCAAGTTTCAGACGCGTGACGAAGCCGGATATACGTGGCTGCAAGGACTGCCGAGCGCGGCCGTCAAGTAGCGGGCGAGCTATCCGCGAATTGCAGTCAAGCTATCATGGAGACGCGATGACAGGCACAGCAGAGACGAAGGTTCACGAATTCGTGACCGCGAACGCGGAGGAGACGATTCGCGCGGGGCGCGCGATTGCCAGGCTGCTGGAGCCGCCGAAATTCCTGATACTGCGGGGTGATTTGGGCACCGGGAAAACGACGCTGGTAAAAGGCATTGCAGAGGAGCTGGAAGCGGCGGATGCCGATGAGGTGACCAGCCCGACGTTTACGCTGATCCATGAATACGAGGGGGTGCGGGACGGGCAGCCGATGCGGCTGTATCACCTGGATCTGTACCGGATTGAAACCGAGCGGCAGCTGGACACGCTGGGCCTGAATGACCTGTCCGGGCCGGACAGCCTGGTGCTGGTGGAGTGGGGAGAGAAGTTTATGTCGGTCGTGAACCGCAGCAATGGCGAGATTGTCATGACCTCGACCGGCGGGGACACACGCAAGATATCCCTGACAATAAAGGATTAGCTTTCATACAGTCTGTGGGCTGGCCGGTAGTGCTACACGCGCCAGGTGTCTGACCGCCATTCTGCAATGGCCTGTTTGATCTCCGCCGGTTTCAGATGCCCGGTGAGCGTCTTCTGCACCAGCGCGGGGATTTCCTTGTCCGAGGCGAAGCGAAGGGCAATGAGCTGCCGTTCGGATAGCTCATAGATGCGTGCGCGAAGAGGATCGGGCAGAAGGCTGGTGAGGCGCAGGCGCTCTTCAATTCGAATGACGCGGTCCTGGACCTTCATGGGGTACATGCGAACCACTCCCAGCAGCGCAAACAACGCAAAGGCCATGACCAGGTTCCAGGCGGTAAGCCAGCCGGGTGTTCGAACGAGAACCACGATGGCGATGATGAAATTCGCGAAGAAAACGGGAAGCAGGATGAGATGGTAGAGGGGATGCAACCGGGTATGGTTGGCGAGGCTTTGCGGCTTTTCCGGCATAAGTTGGTTCCTTTCGTTTGGTTGCGTGGAGTGCGAAAGCTGAACGAGCCGAAGCCTGATTCCCTGTGAGAACTCCATCAAAAGGTGGACTGAAAAACCATTCTTCCGACTCAAGACATGTGGCCATGGCAGACGTACTCTACATATGTCTTTTGCTAATTAAGCAACCTCCTAACCCTGGCCGACATTCGGTCAGGGCTTCTTTTTGGTTCTGCGGTATTGACCTGCCTGGATCACGGAAGGTCGTCAATCAAAATTGAGGGAAGGCGCGCCCCGGGGATGCTTTTCAGATCAGCTCGGTTCCCCATAGATCGTGCAGATGGAGAACACCTTCGATCGCGCCGTCGGCATTGACGGCGATGAGAGAGGTGATCTTCATTTCTTCCATCAGACTGAGGGCGTGGACGGCAAGCTCGTCAGGCGAGATAGTGTGCGGAGCGGAGTTCATGGTTTCTCCGGCAGTCTTGTACAGGCTGTCGGGGCCGTCGCGCTCGAGCAGTCGGCGCAAGTCTCCATCGCTGATGATGCCGACGAGCCGTCCATCCAGCTCGACGGTGGTTATGCCGAGCTTTTTGCGGGACATCTCATAGATGACGTCCTTCATGGGCGTGGACGGGGTAACGCGGGGAATGGCGTCGCCGGCGTGCATGAGCTGGCTGACGCGGGCAAGGCGCTTGCCCAGTTTGCCTCCGGGATGGAGGGCGGCAAAGTCCTCGGCACGGAAACCCTTTTTGATGGAGACGGCGATGGCGAGGGCGTCTCCGAGCGCGAGCATGGCAGTAGTGGAGGCCGTGGGAGCAAGGCCCAGGCCGCAAGCCTCCTCGGGGACGCTGCAGTCGAGTGCGACATCACTGGCCAGAGCCAGCGTGGATTGGGTGTTGCAGCAGAAGCTGATGAGGGCGTCGCCGACGCGCTTGAGGTTGGCGAGCAGGCGAAGAATCTCCTCGGTTTCTCCGCTGGCGGAGAGGGCGATGACCACGTCACCCCTGGTGAGCATACCCAGGTCGCCGTGAACGGCTTCAGCCGGATGCAGAAAGAGCGCGGGGCTGCCGGTCGAGCTGAGTGTGGCGGCAATTTTCTGGGCGATGATGCCGCTCTTGCCCATTCCGGTAACAACGACGCGGCCCCTGCTTTCACCGCACTGCAGGATGGTGCTTACGGCGCGGTCAAAGGCGGCGGCCATGGGGCCCTCAAGCCGCTCAGCGAGGGCCGTCAGAGCCTCAGCCTCAATGCGTACTAACCGCGATGGAGTGTGGGACGTCAAACAGGACGATGCTATCAGAGAAGCAGCCGCGAGTAGAATTAGGACAAGAGGATAAGAGAGAGTGAAACGGAACATTTTGGTAATTACCGTTGTGCTGGCGACACTGGGGATCATGATCTGGGCAGGCGTGGCGAACTACAGGCGTCAACAGCATGAGCAGAGCAACCTGAAGCGGCTGCAGGCGATGATTGAGGCGACGGAGCCACAAAGCGCCGCGAACCAGGACGACGGAATTGACGAGAATCCCCTGCAGGGCAAGATGGCGCCGAATTTTACGCTGACGGATACGAATGGCCGGAAGGTGTCGCTCGCGGATTATAAGGGCAAGGCAGTGGTGGTTGATTTCTGGGCGACGTGGTGCCCGCCGTGCAAGGTGGAGATTCCGTGGCTGGAGCAATTCAACAAGCAGTATTCGGCGCAGGGGCTGCAGGTCCTGGGAATTTCGGAAGACGATCTGAACCTGGATAACAAGACGGAATTGGCGAAGGAAAAGAAGCAAATCGCAGATACTGCGACGCAACTGAAGATCACCTATCCGGTGCTGTACGACGATGCGAATGTGTCGGCTCCGTATGGCGGCGTGGATGGGCTGCCGACAACGTTCTTCATTAACCGTAACGGCAAAATTGTGGCGTCAACGGTCGGTCTGGCTCCGCGTGAGCAAATTGAAGCGGACATTAAGAAGGCGCTGAGCAGCGGCGGAGGCGAGTCTTGAGACGTCTGTGCTGTGTTGCGCTGTTGGTGATGACTGCTACCGCGGGAGCGCAAAAACTGCCGTGGCAGGGCCGGATGAACGGTGCGAGTCTGGATACGAAACGCCCGCAGGATGTGCAGTATCTGTTTCCGGAACAGGTGTCCGTCGCGGCGGGAAGAGACGCTGTGATCGAGATGCACTTCCGGGTGAATCACGGCATGCACATCAACTCGCATACGCCCAAGGAGAAGTGGCTGATTCCGACCAAGCTGCTGGTGACAACTTCACCGGAGCTCAAGGTGGAGCGGATGGAGTTTCCCGCCGGCGAGGACTACACGCTGGCGGCGATGCCTAAGGCCAAGCTGAGCGTATACACAGGCGACTTTGTGGTGCGTGCGCACATAGTGGCGCGGCCGGGGCAACACATTTTGCAGGGAACACTGCGCTACCAGGCCTGCGATACGAATTCCTGCTACCCGCCACGCGAGGCTCCGATCGCAGTGGATGTGATTGCGAAGTAGAGGTTAGCTCTCCGTTGCGATCAATTCGGCTGCGGCCAGACGCGCGACGACGGACTCCTTGCCGAGTGCGACCATTACAGCAAACAGACTGGGCGCGACGGCCTGCCCGGTGAGCGCAACGCGCGATCCGTTGATGAGCACGCCGGCCTTGACGCCTTTTTCTTCAGCGAAGGCGCGGAGCGTCTGCTCGGTAGAGGCCTCGGTGAAGCCGGCGGACTCGGCATAGCGCTGGGAAAGTTGGGTGAGAAGTGCGCGGGTCTCTTTCTCCTTCAAAAACTTGGCAACGGCGGCGGGATCGTAGTCGAAAGTGTCGCTGAAGTAGGCGCAGAAAGTTGTTGCGAAGTCCTTGAGGCTGCGGGCGCGGGGCTTGAGCAGTTCGATGGCCGCGAGGATGTCCTGCTCGGAGCGATTGGGAGCGAAACTTACAGCGGTCCACTCGTCCTGAATGAGCGGCAAAAGCTTTTGTGCGTCGCAGGCGCGGATGTACTCGGTGTTGAACCAGGCCAGCTTGTCGTTGTTAAAGACGGCGTTCGATTTTGAGATGCCATCGAGCGAAAAGAGCTGGATGAGGTCGTCGGAGGAAAAGATTTCGCGGGCCTTGCCGTCGGTGCCGGTGTGCTCGGAACCGGGAGTCCAGCCGAGCAGGGCAAGGAAGTTGCGGAAGGCCTCGGGGACGATGCCCATTTCCTTATAAGCGATGACTGACGTTGCGCCGTGGCGCTTGGAAAGGCGCGTCTTGTCGGGCCCCAGAATGAGCGGGACGTGCGCGAAGATGGGCAGCGGTGCATAGAGCGCCTGATACTGGAGGACTTGCTTGGGCGTGTTGGAGATGTGGTCGGCGCCGCGAATGATGTGCGTGAGGCGCATGTCCATATCGTCGGCGACCACGCTGAGGTGGTAGGTGGGAATGCCGTCGGAGCGCAGCAGGACGAAGTCTTCAATTTCGGCGTTGGAAAATTCGACGCGGCCGAAAACTGCATCGTCGAAGGCTGTCACACCACCGTCGGGGACGGCGAAGCGCATGGCGGAAGGTTCTCCGGCGGCTTTGCGAGCGGCTGCATCGGTGGGGGCAATGCTGCGGCAGCCGCGGTCGTACATGGGCGGGCGTCCGGCGGCTGCTGCCTGGGCGCGGCGCTGTTCCAGTTCTGCCTTAGTGCAGAAGCAGTGGTAGGCGTGGCCGGAGGCGAGGAGTTTTTCTGCTGTGGCGCGGTAAAGGTCGAGGCGCTGCGACTGGAAGAACGGGCCTTCGTCCCAGTTGAGGCCAAGCCAGCGCATGCCGGTAAGAATGCCCTCGACCATTTCCTCCGAAGAACGCTCGAAGTCGGTGTCTTCGATGCGGAGGATCAGGGTTCCGCCGAAGTGGCGGGCGAAGAGCCAGTTGAAGAGAGCGGTGCGGGCTCCGCCGACGTGGAGGTAGCCGGTTGGGGAAGGCGCAAATCGTACGCGGGGAGTGGTATCAGGGGTCATGGGAGTGTGTGGGGTCAATCTTTGATGCTAGGGAGGGCGCGGCGGGGAGTCAAGTTAGCGGCGTTGAGCGTGCTCGCGCGGGCAGCAACTCGCAAGTAAGTACCCAGCGTCAGGCTGTGGGCTGACGTCCGCAGCCTACGCTTGTAAGTAAATGTGCAACTGTCCTAAGCCTGCGGCGGAGACGGTGGGTTCTGGTAGGTGAAGTTGGTCACCGACTGGCTTGCGGGGACGACCTTCCACTGAGTGAAGGCCAGCACGTAGAGCGCGATGATGTTCACGATAGGAATGAGCGTCAGCAGGCTAAACCATGGGGAAAAGCCGGCTTTTTTCCAGATCATCCAGTACGGGATGATGACGATAGCCACCACCAGGATAATGATGATCGACATTAACCCCATCATCCCCTGCAAAGTATGCAACTGCGTTTGATCCATAGGACAACCCCCTTGTATGGGAAATTAAAACGAGTAAAGCCTAGTCGAGGCGACGTCAGCTGGAAAGAGGAAAATGAGGGAAAATGAGCGCGGAGCGGTGGAACCCCGCCCCGGCACGTGAATGGCTAGGTAATGTCTTCTGTGTCGAAGGGTTGGTGGCGGACGGGGATGCGGCGTGGTTCGACTCCGTGGACCTGGCTGACGAGGTCTTTGACGACGTCTTCAAGCTGCTTCTGGTTTTCGACGACGTCGGCCATGCTGCGTAGTTCAGACGGGTCTTCCACCTTTTCAAGAAGAACGACTGCATGGGCCTGGGCCACGTGATCGGCGTTGAGTCCCTCTGGTGTTTTGGCCTTGATGCCCACATCGGATGGCTTCAGGTTCAGCAGGTCGGCAACACGGTCGCGCATGTCGCTGGCGATGGGGCCGATTTTAGGCGCGGCGAGCACAAGGGTGGTGTCAACGTTTACGATGCGGTAGCCGGCGTGCTGAATTTCCTCGAGCGCCACGTTGAGAAAGATGGATGAGTCGGCGTTTTTCCAGCGCGGGTCGCCGGGAGGGAAGAAGCTGCCGATGTCTCCCGCGGAGACGGCGCCGAGCAGCGCGTCAGTAATAGCGTGCAGCAGCACATCGCCGTCCGAGTGTCCGGCAAGTCCATCGGTGTGTTCAATGGCGAGTCCGCCGATTTTCAGCGGCACGCCGGGTTTGAATGCGTGCGAATCCCAGCCGTATCCAATGCGTATGTTCATGTCGTTCTCGTCTTACAGAATACAGGTTTCGCGGGCGCGCATCAGCGCTGGTGCTGGAGGTAGAACTCAGCCAGTTCCAAATCGCCGGGCTGCGTGATCTTGAAGTTCGCGGGCGAGCCCTGTACAACGGCCACCTGTGTTCCGGCGCGTTCGACCACGCTGGCCTCATCGGTGCCGACAAAGCCGTCGGCAGCGGCCTCGGCAAAGGCGCGCTTGAGCAGGCCGCAACGGAAGCCCTGCGGCGTTTGCGCCTGCACAATGTACTCGCGGGGAATGGTGGAGGTGATGATGGCGCCGTCGGCGGTGCGCTCGACCTGCTTGATGGTGTCAACGGCGGGAAGGCCGACGATGGCGGCGCTGTGTTTCTCCACGGCATGGATGGTGCGCTCGATGGTGGCCGCGTCGATGAGCGGGCGCACGGCGTCGTGGACGAGCACGATGTCGTCGGGGTCGCATTGCAGGGCACTGAGCGCGTTCGCGACGCTCTCCTGCCGGTTGTCACCGCCCTCGACCATTTGTACTTTGTCCGCAAAGCCGTATTCGCGAATCTGCGAAGTGAGCCGCTCCATTTCATGGGCGCGCACGGCGACATAGATCCCGGCGATTGAGGGCACAGCGGCGAAGGCGCGCAGAGTATGGATGAGAACGGGCACGCCGGCCAGTTCAAGGAATTGCTTTGGGGCAGCTGAGGACGAGTGGCCCGCAGTCATGCGCGTGCCGAGTCCTGCTGCCGGAAGAATGACAAATACCCGCATAAACACAGGAGTATACCAGTTAAGTGGAATGCTGCGCGGCGGGGGAGAGGCGTGAGTCGCGGCGCGGTGCGCGCGCATCTGAAACTTTGATGGGGCATGCACGGGGCCAGAAATGCGACTGGCCCGTCACGGTATACTTAGAGGTTCACACCAAAAGCGAGAATTTATGAGCACAAAAGCAGAAATTCCTATAGCAGCGGATTTTTCGGCGGAGGTCCAGGAGTGGATCGAGGCCTTTGACGATGTAATTGTTGGCGAGGGCCCGGAGCAGGGCGCGACGCTGTTGGACGCATTGCGCAAGCGCGCACGCGAAGCAGGAGTGGTGCAGCCGGGCGAGTTGACCACGCCCTATATGAACACGATCCCCAGACACGAAGAAGAGTTGTATCCGGGCGATCTGAAGATGGAGCGCCGGGTTGAGTCGCTGATCCGCTGGAACGCGATGGCCATGGTGCATGGCCAGAACAAGAAGGATGCGGGCATTGGCGGGCACATCTCGACCTACTCGTCGTTGGCCACGCTGCTCGAGGTGGGCTACAACCACTTCTTCCATGCCAAGTATGGCGATCAGCCGGGCGACTTTATTTACTTTCAGGGGCATGCTTCTCCGGGCGTGTATGCGCGTGCCTATCTTGAGGGACGCTTCGACGACCAGCGGCTGCTGAACTTTCGCCATGAATTGCGGGACACGCCGGGACTGTCCTCGTATCCGCACCCGTGGCTGATGCCCGACTTCTGGCGGTTCCCAACGGTGTCCATGGGCATCGGGCCGCTGAATTCGATTTACCAGGCACGGTTTATGCGCTACCTGGAGCATCGCGGGCTCATCCAGTCGACTCCGCGCAAGGTGTGGGCGTTCATCGGCGACGGCGAGACAGACGAGGTCGACACCCTCGGTGCGCTGTCTGTGGCGCCGCGTGAAAAGCTCGACAACCTGATTTTTGTCGTCAACTGCAACTTGCAGCGTCTGGACGGCCCCGTGCGTGGCAACAAGCGCATCATCGATGAGCTGGAAGGCATCTTCCGCGGCGCAGGCTGGAACGTGATCAAGGTGATCTGGGGCGGAGACTGGGATGCTCTGTTCGAGCGCGACCATACCGGGCTACTGTTGAAGCGCATGGAAGAGTGCGTGGACGGCGATTTCCAGGCGTACAAGGCGAAGGACGGCGCGTATCTGCGGCGGGAGTTCTTCGGGAAATACCCCGAATTGCTGGAGCTGGTGAAAGACTACACCGACGATCAGCTCATCAGGCTGCACCGCGGCGGCCACGACCGCACAAAGATCTTCAATGCCTACAAGCGAGCCGTGCAGCACACGGGCGGGCCGACGGTGATCCTGGCCAAGACGGTCAAGGGCTACGGACTCGGCAGCGCGCAGGCCCGTAATGCGACGCACCAGGAAAAGAAGATGACGGATGATTCGATTACGGCATTCGTTCACACCTTCGATATTCCGGTGCCGGATGAGCAGGCGAAGCAGGGCAAACCGTGGAAGCCGGCCGACGACGCGCCTGAAATCCACTATATGAAGGAACGCCGCGCAGAGCTGGGCGGCTACATGCCGTCTCGTGAAGTGCCGCCGATTGACTTCAAGACGCCTGAGCTGGAGTACTTTGCCGAGTGGACCGGAGGTTCGCGGGGACGCGCGGTTTCAACCACGATGGGCTTCGTGAGCATTCTCCGGCACATGCTCAAAGACCCGAAGATCGGCAAGCTGATTGTTCCCATCGTGCCCGACGAAGGGCGCACGTTCGGGCTGGAGTCGGCGATCCGGCAGGTGGGTATCTATGCGGCGGAGGGACAGAAGTACAAGCCGCACGATGTGGACATGATGCTGTACTACCGCGAGGAGCAGAACGGGCAGATTCTGGAAGAGGGAATCACCGAGGCGGGAGCGATGGCGTCATTCACTGCTGCGGGTACCGCCTACGCGAACTACGGCGTGCCCATGGTTCCGTTCTATATGTATTACTCGATGTTTGGATTCCAGCGCGTCGGCGACATGATCTGGGCCTTCGCCGATTCGCGCGGCAAGGGCTTCCTGATGGCCGGAACCGCGGGCCGCACTACCATGCTGGGCGAGGGCCTGCAGCACCAGGACGGGCACAGCCACGTGCTGTCTTCGACGATACCGACATGCCTGAGTTACGATCCGGCCTATGTGTACGAGCTGGCGGTGATTCTGCGCGACGGATTGCGCCGCATGTACGAGGAGAACGAGCCGGTCTTCTACTACATCACCATGTACAACGAAGACTATGCCATGCCGGAGATGCCGGAAGGCGTGGCGGAAGGCATTGTGCGCGGTATCTACAAGCTGAAGACTGCGCCGAAAGGCAAAGCCACGGCACAGCTGTTCGGCAGTGGGCCGATCCTGAACGAGGTTCTGAAGGCGCAGGGAATGCTGGCGGAGAAGTACGGCGTGCAGGCCGATGTGTGGAGCGTGACCAGCTACAACGAGCTGCGTCGCGAAGCACTGGCAGTGGAGCGCTGGAACCGGCTGCATCCGGCAGAAGCGGAGAAGACTCCGTATATTGTGAGCGCGCTGAACGGTAGCAAGGGGCCGATTATCGCTGCGAGCGACTACATGAAGTCCGTGCCCGATCAGCTGGCTCCGTGGTTGCAGGGCCGACTGGTAACGCTGGGGACCGATGGTTTTGGGCGCAGCGACAACCGCGAGCATCTGCGCAGCCACTTCGAGGTGAACGCCGAGTCGGTAGTTGCGGCAACGCTCTCCAGGCTGGCCCGCGACGGCAAGTTCGACGCGGCGAAGGCGCAGAAGGCGATTGCGGATCTTGGAATCAACCCGGAAAAGGTTGACCCGGCGAAGGCTTAGCGCCTGCCAGACAAAAACGAGCACCTGCTGGAGCAATCCGGCAGGTGTTTTGTTTGCGCGAAAGGTTACCGCTGTGTGAATCATGCGTCGGGGCTAACAGATGGCCGTATGATGATGAAGAAACCCCCATCTTGCCGGAGGAAGATTGCTCTACTGGCTGCTTTATCAGAAGCTGTTTCCCTACTTCAGACCCTTCCGCATCTTCCGGTATCTGACGTTCCGCACAGCTTTTGCCACGCTAACCGCGCTGATGATTGCGCTGTTTGTGGGGCCGTATGTCATAGAAAAGTTGCGCGAGTTCCAGATTGGGCAGTACATCCGGGAAGAGGGACCGAAGGAACACCAGAAGAAGGCGGGAACGCCGACGATGGGCGGGGTGCTGATCTGCATTGCCATCCTGCTGCCCACGCTGCTGTGGTCGGATTTGTCGAATCCCTTCGTGTGGTTGGTGATGGGTTCAACGCTGGCGTTTGGGGCCATTGGGTTTGCGGATGATTACATAAAAGTGGTCCACCGTCGGAACCTTGGCCTGACGGGCCGGGCCAAGCTGGGCGCGCAGTTTCTGGTTTCAGCGGGGATCGCCGTTGTCCTGATCGAGTTGCAGGCACAGGGAAGCTATTCCACCCAGCTGACCGTGCCGTTTTTGAAGCGGCTGCATCCGAATCTTTCGCTGGAATTTCTGGCGCACATTCCGCATTTTGGGATGATTGCCTTCCTCCCATTTGTGGCGTTTGTGGTGCTGGTGATTGTGGGGTCGAGCAATGCGGTAAACCTGACGGACGGGCTCGATGGGCTGGCGATTGGTTGCACGATTATTGCCGCGGGCGCACTGACGGTGCTGACCTATGTGAGCGGCCATGCGGTGTTTGCGGATTACCTTGAGTTGCAGCGCATGCCGCTGGTTGGCGAGGTGACGATCTTCTGCGGGTCGATGGTGGGCGCGAGCATTGGGTTCCTCTGGTACAACGCGCATCCGGCCGAAGTGTTTATGGGCGATGTGGGGTCGCTGGCGCTGGGCGGCGCGATCGGCACCGTGGCTGTCGTGATCCGGCAGGAGCTTTTGCTGCCGTTCATCGGCGGGATTTTTGTGATTGAGGCGCTGTCGGTCATTCTGCAGGTGGGCAGTTACAAGCTGCGCAAGAAGCGAATTTTCAAGATGGCTCCGCTGCACCACCACTTTGAATTGATGGGGTGGTCGGAATCGAAGATCATCGTAAGGTTCTGGATTGCGGCGCTGGTGTTTGCGCTTTTGGCACTTACGACACTCAAGTTGCGCTGATGTATTTTCGGAGTTGCTGTATCTCGAAGCCAAAACCTTGAAGTCCACGCGAGCAACAGGGAGCGGCGACCCGGCAGGAAGCAAAGAAGGAACACGCGCTCCGAAAATGCCAGGGAAGGCGGGTCCTGCACAGCCGCGGACATGAAACAATAATCTGTCCTGGAACTTTTGCCCAGGCAGGTATCTGAAACAAGAACGGTATCGACACGGAAGCATGGAACTCAAGGGCAAAAAAGTATTGGTTGTGGGTCTGGGGAAGTCCGGCCTTGCTGCTGCGTTGTTTCTGCGCCGCAAGGGCGCCCAGGTCACGGTTTCTGACGTGCGGAGCGCCGAGGCGCTCGGGCGGGACATCCCCGCGCTTCTGGAAGAGGGAATCATGGTCGAGTCCGGCGGGCACGGGCTGCTCACCTTCCGCCGCCAGGACTTGATTGTGGTGAGCCCCGGGGTTCCGCTGGCTACGCCGGAGCTGGTACAGGTGAAGAATTTCGGCTTGCCGGTCATGGGTGAACTGGAGCTGGCGGCGCGCTTTCTGAAGGGCAAGACCCTGGCCATTACGGGATCGAATGGCAAGACCACCACTACCAGCCTTTGCGGGGAGATTCTGGCTGCCGGCGGCCTGAACGTGCACGTCGGCGGCAATATCGGGGTTCCGGTGATTGCACTGGTGGATGGCTCCAGCGAGGACGGTTGGTCGGTGCTGGAGGTATCGAGCTTCCAGTTGGAAACGACCGAGCTGTTCCATCCGCAGATTGCGGTCATCCTGAACATTACGCCGGATCATCTGGACCGGCACGGCAGCTTTGAGAACTATGTTGCGGCCAAAGAGCGGATTTTTGCGAACCAGACGGCGGACGACGTACTGGTCCTGAATGCGGATGATGATGCCGCCAAGCGTTGTGCTTTGCGGGCGAAGTCGCAGGTGTTCTGGTTCAGCCGTACGAGGATTGTGCGTCAGGGAGCCTTTGTGCATGAGGGCGAAATTTTGTTCCGCGCTGCTGAGCACGAGGCGACAGAGAGGATTCTGAGGCTCGATTCGATTTCGCTGAAGGGTGAGCACAACGTTGAGAATGTGCTGGCCGCGGTGTGCGCCGCCCGGCTGGCGGGCGTAACGCCGGAGGCGATACGCGGCGTGGTGGAGAAGTTCAAGGCGGTGGAGCACAGGCTTGAGTTTGTGGCTAATGTGAACGGCGTGGAGTACTACAACGACTCAAAAGCCACGAATGTTGATGCGGCGATGAAGGCGATTGCCGCGTTTGCTTCCGGGGTCCACCTGATTCTCGGCGGCAAGGATAAGAACTCGGACTATTCGGCGCTGCGGCCATTGCTTGAGACGCGGGTGAAGGCGGTGTATACGATCGGCTCGGCCGCGGAAAAGATCGAAGCGCAGATCAAGAGCGCCGCGCCCACCGTGCATGCCCAGACGCTGGCAGCGGCCGTGAAGGCTGCCGCCGAGGCATCAGAGGCGGGCGACGTGGTGCTGCTGGCTCCGGCCTGCTCAAGCTTTGACCAGTTCGAGAACTACGAGCATCGCGGCAGAGTTTTTAAGGAGCTTGTGCTGGGAATGAGCGGAGCAGGTGAGCAGAAGAGCGCCTAGGGTTTAGATGGCAAAACGCGTGGGAGTGGACAAGTGGCTTTTTGGAGCCACGCTGATCCTGGTGGTCATTGGTCTGCTGATGGTCTTCAGCGCCTCAGCGGTGATGGCCAAGGCCCGCGATGGGTCGGCCTACCACTTTGTCCTGCTGCAATCGCTCTATGCCGCGATCGGCCTGATCGCGATGACTCTGCTGATGAAGGTGAATTACCGCCGCTATAACAGTCCCAATGTGGTTTTTCCGGCGGTGGCGATTACGACGGTTCTGCTGCTGATTGTCTTTTTTATGCACGATGCGAACGGCGCGCACCGCTGGATCCGGTTCGGCTCGGTGTCGCTGGAGCCCTCGGAGATTGCCAAGCCGGTGATGGTGCTCTTCCTTGCCTGGTTCCTGCAAAATCGCATGGGTTCGATGGATGATTTTCGTGGGACGATTCTGCCGGCCGCACTGCCTAGTCTGCTGTTTATGGCGCTGATTTTGAAGCAGCCGGACTTCGGCACTGCGCTGGTGTGCGCTGTGGTGACGGCGCTATTGCTGTACCTGGCCGGGATGAATATCAAGTACCTGGGCTATGCGGCGGTGGCTGCCGCTCCAATTGCGTACTTCATGCTCTTCCGGGTCAAGTGGCGGCGGGAACGCATCCTTGCATTTTTGAATCCGGAGTCGGACCCACTGGGCAAGGGATTCCACATTATCCAGTCTTTGATTGCAGTGGGCACGGGTGGGATTCACGGGCTGGGATATATGGATGGTAGACAGAAGCTGTTCTATCTTCCCGAGCCGCATACGGACTACATCTTTGCGAATATCGCCGAGGAACTGGGGTTGATTGGGGCGCTGCTGGTTGTGGGCCTGTTTATTGTGGTTGGATATCGCGGGATGCGGGCGGCCATTCTGTGCAAGGACCCGTTCGCCCGCTTTCTGGCGTTCGGAATCACGTCAACACTGCTGATTCAGGCATTCTTCAATATCAGTGTGGTGCTGGCCCTGGTGCCGACCAAGGGCATCACCCTGCCGCTGATCTCCTATGGCGGAACGTCGCTGGTGTTTGTGCTTGTGTCGTTGGGCGTGCTGCTGAATATTACCCGCGAGGTGGACTAGGACATGCGGGTGATCCTTGCCGGAGGAGGAACCGGCGGCCACATCATTCCAGCGCTGGCGATAGCCGATGAGCTGAAATCGGCCTACGGGGCGGAAGTCCTTTTTGTCGGGACGCCGCGCGGGTTGGAGTCGCGTCTGGTTCCGGAGGCGGGCTATCCGCTGCACATGATCAAAGTAGGCCAGTTGAACAATGTCTCGCTGGCAACCAAACTACGTACGGTCCTGGATTTGCCGCTTAGCCTGCTGCGGTGCCGCAAGCTGCTGAAGCAGTTCATGCCGGATGCGGTGGTCAGTGTGGGTGGCTATGCGTCAGGACCGGCAATGGGAGCTGCGATTCTGGCAAGGATTCCGACATTGGCGTTTGAGCCGAATGCGTATCCGGGGATGGCCAACCGGATTGTAGGCAAGCGGGTGAAGGCGGCGGCTGTGAACTTTGCCGAGGCAGCGAAGTATTTTCGCAATGCGCAGGTGACGGGAGTGCCGGTTCGCGCGGAGTTCTTCCACCTGCAGCCGCGTCCGGCTGGCGCGCCGCCTCACGTCCTGGTATTTGGTGGCAGCCAGGGAGCTCGTGCGCTGAATTCCTTTATGCCGCAGATCGCCGCTGGGCTGCTGGAGGCGGTTCCCGGATTGACGATTCTGCATCAGGCCGGGGCTCGGCATGCGGGGGCGACACTTGCTGCGTATCAGGCGAGTGGGGCAGCGCCGGAGCGTTGGGAGGTGCACGCCTTTCTGGATGATATGCCGCGCCGGTTTGAGGCTGCGGACCTGGTGCTGGCGCGCAGCGGGGCGAGCACGGTCGCGGAGCTGGCCGCGGCGGGCAAGCCTTCGCTGCTGGTGCCGTTTCCGCAGGCTGCGGATGATCATCAGCGCAAAAACGCAGAGGCCATGGTTGCGGCGGGCGCCGCAAATATGCTGCTGGAGCATGCGATAACGCCGGAGCGGCTGCGAGGAATGCTGGTGGAGAGACTGGAGGATCGGGCAGGGCTGGAGCGGATGTCTGAGGCTGCGAAGAGGCTGGCGCATCCCGATGCTTCCCGCCGGATTGCAGAGATGGTGAAGGCCATGATCCGATAAGGAAGAGCATTGCTGAGAAAGGAAAAGGCCCGCTCGGTCGAGCAGGCCTTTTGTATTTCCGGCTTACCGGTGTCCGCCACCGTGGCCGCCGCCACCATGACCGCCACCGCCGTGGAATCCTCCGCCACCATGGAATCCTCCACCGCCATGGAATCCTCCACCGCCGCCGCCGCCATGGAATCCTCCGCTGGGATGGCCGCCTCCACCGAAGGCGCGACCGCCGTGGAATCCGCCGCTGGGATGGCCGCCTCCGCCGAAGGCGCGACCGCCGTGGAATCCACTACCGCCGAAGGAGCGTGCGCCGCCGAAGTTGTGTCTGCCATAGGCACCGCGTGTGCCGCTAAATCCGCGTGCTCCACGGAAGCCGCGTGCGCCGCCGAAGGTAGAGGTATGGGTCCCACCACGGTAAACTCTGCCACCATAGGCACCGCGCACATAGTTGCCGCCGTGATTGAAGGATGCGAACCCCTGCCGGCCGAAGTTTGCGCGATTTCGGTTTCCACCGCGATAGTTCTGTCCGCGGCCTGCATATCCGCCACGGTAGTGGTCCCGTCCGCCGCGGTAGCGGTCGCCTCTGTAGCCATCGCGGGATCGGTATCCGCCGCGATAGCCGTCTCTGCCGCCATAACCGTAGCCGCCACGGTAGCCGTAGCCGTCGCCATCCCCGTCGCGCCAGCCATACCAGCCGACGTTACCCCAGCCCCCGCCCCAGGGGCGGCCGTACCAGCCGGTGAACCATGGGCCGGCACCGATAAAGAGGCCGTCATTAAACCAGTCAGAGCCATAGTAGCCGTAGGGCGTGCAGGCGTAGGGATAATAGGCATAATATCCCCACGAGCATACCGGAGGGCCATCAACATATACTGGCGCCGGATAGCCCACGACGGTGCCGATGCCGATGCCTACGGAAATCTGCGCGTGCGCGGCTGGGGGAATAAACGCCGTGGCCGTAGCGAGCAGTGTGACCAAACCAAGTGAGCGCAGAATGCGCATAGCTTTCTACCTCCCAGCCGCGCACCAAAAACACTGGGCAACGGCGCGGCCCTAAAATCCCCAGTAAGTTTCAGGGTATCTTTGAACCTGCTCTTATGAACAGAATTCGCCGCAGAAAGTTGCGCGATTTGATGTGCGAAATACGGGACCGTTGATTGGGCGTGGAGATTCATACAATCAGCCACTTACGTCTGACGCCAGCTTCATTTTTGCTTCATCCAGTCGATGGTTGCTTAACCATTGCTGAACACGGAGGGAGTATGGAACCTCGCTTCAATTTTTTTGCCATTGCGCCGGATGCCTATAAGGCGATGTCAGGTTTGGAGCAATACCTACGCGGCTGCGGTATTGAAGAGCCGCTGTTGCACCTGATTAAGCTGCGCGCATCACAGGTCAACGGATGCGCTTTTTGCATCGACCTGCATTGGAAGGACCTCCGCGCACTGGGCGAGGAGGAACACAGGCTGTATTCGCTGGACGCCTGGAGGGAGTGCGCCTGGTATACGGACCGCGAGCGGGCGGCGCTGGCCTGGACGGAAGCGTTGACGCTGCTGACGGATGGCCATGTGCCGGATGCGGTGTATGAGGAGGTGCGTCCGCACTTTACGGAGAAGGAGTTGTCGGACCTTACGATGGCCGTTGTCGCCATCAACGGCTGGAACCGGATTTGCGTCGCAGCGCGGACTCCACAGGGCGGACACAAACCAGTCAGGCCGGCGAAATAAATCAGGGGTTCACATTGTTGACCAGCCAGTCGAGATACGGCTGGCTGGCCGATTCGACATGCAGGGCAATGAGCTCGGGAACTTCATAGGAGTGCAATTCGCGCAGCGCGGTTTCGACAGCCGGGAGCTGTTCTGCGGTTGTCTTGATGAGCAGAAGGACCTCGGCGGTCTCCTCGATTGCCCCCTGCCAGCGATACATCGAGGTCAGGCTGGGGATGAGATTGACACAGGCGGCCACGCGGCGCTCCACCAGTGCGCGCGCCAGATTCCGGGCCTCTTCGATAGAGCCTGCTGTAGTGAGTGCGATTCGTGCAATAGCGGTTTCACGCATCCTCTGCTCCCTCCTGATTCAGTAAGATAGCTGAGTTGATTGAGTAAGATGGTGGAGGAAAATTTGTGATTGGGCAACGCTGTTTCAGGTGAGTTCCCGGTTTGCATCCCATAGTGAAGGGACATTGGGTCCATCTGAAGGAAGTAAGGAGGCACATGGCAGTCGAGATCAAGTTTGGCACATCCGGGTGGAGAGCGATCGTTGCTGAGGAGTTTACGATGGCGAATATTCGCCGCGCGGTGACGGGCATTGCGAAGTATGTGGCATCGCAGCCGGGTCCGCATACGGTGCTTGTAGGCCGCGATCCGCGCTTTCTGGGCGAGATGTTTGTAGCCGAGGCGGCCCGAGTGCTGGCCTCGCATGGCGTGACGCCGGTGGTGATTCCGGCAGCCGCGCCGACCCCGGCGATTTCCTATGCGGTGCGGCAGTGCAAGGCCGGCGGAGCCATCAACTTTACCGCGTCGCACAATCCTCCGGAGTACAACGGGATCAAGTTTTCCACGCCAGATGGTGCGCCTGCCTTGCCGGAGGTGACGAAGCAGATTGAGGGCGCAATCCGCGCACTGGGTGATGCGGAATTGCCGGCTCCTCCGCAGCCGAAGCAGAAATTTGAAGAGATCGACGTCAAGCCGGACTACCTGAAGCGGCTGGGCGAGCTGGTGAATTTTCCTGCGATCAAAAAAGCGGGCATCAAAGTGGTTTTTGATTCCTTCTGGGGTGCGGCGCGGGGCTACAGCTCCCAAATTCTGCGTGAGCATGGAGTGGAGACGGCGACCGTCCACGATTATCGCGACGTGCTGTTCGGAGGGCACGCTCCGGAGCCGGACGACCATTTGCTGTCCGACTGCAAGGCCAGGATGAAGGAAACAGGCGCCGCGATCGGCATTGCGACCGACGGCGACGCGGACCGCTTCGGCATTGTGGATCGCGACGGAACCTTTATCCAGCCGAACTACATCATCGCGCTGCTGTTTGACTATCTGGTGGAGACACGCGGCTGGCGCAATGGTGTGGCCAAGTCCGTAGCAACCACGAACCTGATCAACGCGCTGGCGGATCACTTCAAGATTCCGCTGTACGAGACGCCGGTCGGCTTCAAGTACATTGGTGAGCTGATCAATCAGGACAAGATTGTGATTGGTGGCGAGGAGAGCGCCGGGCTCACGATTCGCGGGCATGTTCCAGAGAAGGACGGCGTGATTGCCGGGCTGCTGGTGGCGGAGATGGTGGCCGTGCGCGGCAAGAGCCTGGGCGAGCAACTGAAGGGGCTGTTCGCGAAGGTGGGCGAGTTCTATCCCAACCGTGAGAACTTACGCCTGACGCCCGAGGTGAAGGAGAAGTTTATCGAGAAGGTGAAGACGGATCCAAAGACGCTGGGGCCGCATAGGGTGACGCAGATTGTACGGACGGATGGCCTGAAACTGATTCTCGATAACGGCGCCTGGGTCTGCTACCGGTTGAGCGGGACGGAGCCTGTCGTTCGCGTGTACACAGAGGCGCGCAAGAGCTCGGAGTCTGACGCACTCAGATCTGCTGCGAAGAGCTGGGTGCTGGAATAGGTTCGTCGCGCGCAGTTTTTCGCTCATTCCAGATGCAATAACCTGACGGTTGCGCCGATGATAAGAATCGGGGCACAAACCGAAGGGAAAATGGATTGAGCGACGCCGAAAAAATGCCGCAACAAGCCCGCGCCGGACTCAAGAAGCGCACGTATGCGGCACTCTATCGCGTGCGGCGTCGCATTGCCACGGCCCTGGGCATCGTACTGGCGTTGGTTCTTACCTATCACGTAGTGTTCGGGCGGAATGGCGTGAACAACTACGAGCAGAAGCGCGTGCAGAATAAGAAACTGCAAAGCCAGATCGAGACGCTGCAGAAGCAGAATCAGCAACTGAAGACCCATAATGCCCGGCTTAAGGATGATCCGGACGCAATTACGTTCGAAGCACGGGAGAAACTGCACTATGCGAAACCCGGCGAGGTGATCTACTCACTGAACAGCCAGCCGCAGGCCGGGAACAGCGAGGCGGCTGCACCGGCGCAGAGCCAAAAATAACTGCTAACCGTCTGGGCCTGAAGCCGGATTTTGTACCGGCAATTCGAAGCTGCGCAGGTGGATTACCATTGCAAATATGGATCTCGCGGCGAAAGCTTCCTTGCTCACAGAGAAAATCCAGGAACTGGGGAGCGTTTTGGTCGCCTACTCAGGGGGCACCGACTCCGCATACCTTGCCTATGCGGCCTATCGGGCCCTTGGCGGCAAAATGCTGGCGGTGATTGCGGATTCGCCTTCGTTACCCCGTGCTGAGCTTGAGGCCGCACTGACCTTTACCACGGAGCAGGGGATTCCAACACATATTCTGCGCACCTCCGAGATGGAGAATCCCGATTATGTGCGCAACGATTCGCAGCGGTGTTTCCACTGCAAGGACGAGTTGTTTACGGTGATGGAAAAAGCGCGTGCGGAGCTTGGGTTTGAGCATCTGGCATACGGGATGAACGCGGATGATAAGGGAGATTTTCGCCCCGGACAGAAAGCGGCAGCCCTGCACCATGCGAGCGCTCCGCTGGCTGCGGCCGGGCTGACCAAACAGGAGATTCGCACGCTGGCCCGCTCAGCCGGGCTGCGGGTGTGGGACAAGCCGGCGTCTGCGTGCCTCTCTTCGCGTATTGAGTATGGGCGGCCGGTGACGGCGGAGAACCTGATGCAGGTCGAGCGGGCCGAAGCGGCGCTGCACGAGTTGGGGTTTCCGCAGGTGCGGGTAAGGCACCACGGCGAGCTGGCGCGGGTGGAGATCGCGCGAGCCGATTTACCCCGTGTGCTCGATCTGGCGGTTCTGGACCGGATGACAGCAGCGGTGCGCGCAGCAGGATTTCTTTACGTCACGCTGGACACGCAGGGCTACCGGGCGGGTTCGATGAACGCCGTGCTGCCGGTTGCGGAAATTCTGGGGGCAAGCGCAAAAGAGATCAAGGCCAGCGCTGACAGCCGAATGCATACAGGCGGCATGGAGCAGACGATTACCGTGCTTGAGACCGCGGTGGACGATATGACTCCGGAAGTGCTGGCGTATGTGGCGGAGCGTGGGCGGGCACTGGGTGCGCTGGATGTAATGCTTGCCCCCGTGATCATGAAGAAGGGCCGGCCGGGGACATTGATTACGGTGCTCTGCAATGAGCCGGAGGCTGCGGCACTCCAGGACCTGCTGCTGCGCGAGACCAGCACGCTCGGCGTGCGCGTGCGGCAGGAAAAGCGTGTCTGCCTGGAACGCGCGCATGTGCGTGTATCGACGGCGTATGGGGAGATTCGCGTCAAGGTGGGAACTTGCAATGGCGAAACGCTGAATGCTGCGCCGGAGTTTGAGGATTGCCGTGCTGCCGCGCTGAAACACAGAGTCCCGGTAAAGCAGGTGATGCAGGCGGCGCTGGCTGCCTATGCCCAGGCAAACGTCGCGGAAGTCTAAGCCTGCTCGACAGTAGCTTCGCTTATTTGAATGCGCGGTGTGCGAGTGGCTGCGGAGTCGCTGTGACAGTCGAGCGAGACGCATACGGAATGGTTGCGTCCGGTATCGGGAGATCGTGACCGAGAGGCGGGTAGGAGACTTCTCCGAGGGTTGTGGCATTTGTGTTCGGGCGATTGGGCGTGTTGCCTTTGGCGAGAAACACGCCGGGCTCGGCGTCCTGGTGCGGGTTGAAGACGGACTCCATGTGCGCGCCAGGGTGGAAGCGGCCATCTCCCAGATAAACGGCTACCAGAACCCCGGTGACGGCTGGATGAAGCAGCGCAAGTGGGACAACGTACTTCTTCGTTTCCAGCAAGGCCTCCAGAACTCCATGGACAGAGGTACTGCGGTGAAGGGTGCCGGGTACCTGAGGAATGACGAAGGTTGTGAATTCCAGATCGCTGTGGCGCCGGGCGTATTTTTCCATAGAATGGGCGGTCTGCTTCGGGGTCATGATGCCAACGTCGGTAATGAAGTTACGGTGAATGGAGTGCGGATAATAGAAATTGAGAATCTTTTCCGTAAAGTTGGCGCAGTTGTTAAACAACACGTTGTAGTGACTGTGATCGCGGTGGTCGTTCAATAGCGCAATAAGGGTGTCATCCTGCTCCGGAGTGGTCTCCAGCGAGAAGCCATAGATTTTGCGGATATACGATTCGCCTAAAAGTTCCGTCCAGTTGCCGTGCGGCGTGCGGCCGTCGGGGCCGTCAGGGACAAGATGGAGCAAATGCACACGACGGTATGCGTCCTGCATGCGCCCCACCATTTTTTGATTTACAGCAGCAGGAATCTGGCTAGGATCGTCGACGGCATACAGGTAGGCAAGCAGCGGCATCGCGATCCAATCGTATCCACCAACATGGCTATACCGGCTGATGACGACGCCGGTTTCTCCGGGGAAACAGCGGCGGAGTTGCACGGGGGTTTCCGCGCAGACATCGCTGAGGTAGATGGCGACGTGGCCTGTGGGGTTGAGCGAGCCGTAGTGTCCGTAGGGTTCCTCAAGCAACAGCGCGACTTTGCCTGCATGTGCCGCGGTGCAACAGAGTCCGGTAAAAAGAGCGAACGAGAGAAGATTCCTCAGATTGTGCTGCATCCTTCTCCTGAAATAGGTTGCTTACTGTGCAATTTTCAATGGTTTTTGCGTGATCCCGCGTCGGAGGAAGCCTGTTCCTTGAGATGTTGTTCCGGCGCAATTTATCTGTATGGACGTGGAGAATAAGAAAAAGATGCTCAATTTTCCCACAAGCCGGGCATGAAATTTGCTTCATCTAATTTACCGCGGAACAGGTGTGGTGACATTACGCGGAAGATTTGCTGATAGGCTCGAAATACGATGCAAGGTACGAACTGGAAATCGTCGCAGACGCTGCTGATTGACGCGGACGACACGCTTTGGGAAAACAATATTTATTTCGAGCGTGCGATCGCCAGCTTTATTTCGTATCTGGACCACCATGAGTATTCGCCGGCGGAGGTTCGCGAGAAGCTGAACGAGGTGGAACGGGAGCATACAACCGCCCACGGGTACGGAGTTGCGTCCTTTCGCCAGTCGCTGGTGACTTGTTTTGAGTGTTTGTCGTTGGAGCCGATTACACCGGAGCGACATGAGCGCATTGTGAGCTTTGCGCAGTCGATTCTGGAGCAGGAGATTGAGCTGCTTCCGGGAGTACAAACTGCACTGCCCCAGCTGGCGACGCGGCATCGGCTGATTCTGATGACCAAGGGCAATGAGGTGGAGCAGGTGGATAAGCTGGCGCGCTCAGGGCTGCGGGAGTACTTTACGGCTGTCGAGGTTCCGCGAGAGAAAAATCCCGAGGCATATCGCGCGGTGCGGGAGAAGTACAGGCTGGAGTTGCTGAGCACATGGATGATCGGCAACAGTCCACGTTCAGACATCAATCCGGCGTTGGCGTCGGGGTTGCACGCGGTTTATATCCACCACCCCAATACGTGGGTGTTGGAGCATGACGAGTTGGATTCCGCGCCTGACGGGCAGAGGCTGCTGGAGGTTGAAAGCTTTCTGAAGTTGGCAGAAATCTTTTAGAACCCACACCTTGCGGCGACAGAAAATCAGGAGAGGCTTTGTTATAATCAGCGAAGGATAATTGTTTGCTGAGTGCGGAAGTGGTGAAATGGCAGACACACCATCTTGAGGGGGTGGCGCCGAGAGGCATGGGGGTTCAAGTCCCCTCTTCCGCACCAAATGTCCGATAAATTAATGGGGCGCGTATAACCGCTGCCTGGGAAAGCGATTTCATGTCATTTCTCTACTATCTGTTCATTGTGGTTCACATCATCGTATGCCTGCTGCTGGTCGGCATCATTCTTCTGCAGCAGGGCAAAAGCGCCGATCTTGCCGGGGCGTTCGGCGGACAAGGTTCGCAGACGGCCTTCGGTCCACGCTCCACGGCAACGCTGTTGACCAAACTCACAATCTGGGGCTCCGTAATCTTTATGGTGACTTCGATCGGACTTACGATCCTGATGCAGAAAAATATAGGGCATCAGCACTCGGTGTTTGAAGGAACAAAGACCACGCAGAGCGTGCCGGCGAAGAAGTAGCCTTGCAAAGGTTTTTGGGAAAGGGCGAGTCTCTCTGAGACCCGCCCTTTTGCTTTTCCTGTTACCGCGCAGCGGATGCGGTCATCTAAGTAAATAAATTGATACAGAGAGCGAGGATTGGATGGCAGCTATGGAACTGGAACTCTGGCTGATTCGCCACGGAGAGACCGCCTGGAGCCTGAGCGGGGCACATACCAGCCGGACGGATATTCCGTTGACCCAGCGCGGGCGGGAGCGCGCGAGAGAGATTGAGAAATATTTGCGTGGGACGAGCTTTTCAATGGTGCTGACCAGTCCTTTGCTGCGTGCGCGAGAGACATGCGAGATCGCCGGATTGGGCAGGGTGGCCGAAATTGACGATGATCTGGTGGAGTTGAACTATGGAATTTACGAAGGTCGCACGACGGAGGACATTCAGAAGGAGGTTCCGGATTGGTCGGTGTGGTCAAGTCCACTGATCGACGGCGAAACGCTTGATCAAGCAGCCGAGCGCGCCAACCGGGTGATTGCGCGGGCCGCAACAAAGGGCGGCCGGATAGCTCTATTTGCGCACGGGCATATTTTGCGCATCCTGGCCGCATGCTGGATTCAGACGCCGCCAGCGACCGCCAGCAGGCTGGTGCTCGGAACCGGGACGATCAGCACTTTGGGGTTCGAGCACGAGACGCGCGCCATCACGATGTGGAACCGGCCACTCGAGTAGCCGGCGGTCGGCTCACAAACGGTGCTATTTGCCGTCTCCGCGCTTCGTCGATGCCCAGCCTTCCTTCGTGGTTTGCCGCGAGCGTCCAAGGGCGAGCGCGTTCTCCGGAATATCTTCGGTGATGCATGATCCTGCGGCGATATAGGCTCCGTCGCCCACAGTGAGGGGTGCGACAAGCGTGGAGTCACTTCCGACGAAGACCCTTTCCCCGACAAGGGTACGGTGCTTGTGAACGCCGTCGTAGTTGCAGGTGATAACGCCTGCGCCAATGTTGCTCCCGGCGCCAATCTCCGCATCGCCCAGATAGGTAAGGTGGTTGGCTTTGGCGCCCTTGCCGAGTTTGACCTTTTTGGTCTCAACAAAATTGCCCACGTGTGCGTATTCGCCGATGTCGCTTTCCGGGCGCAGGTGCGAATAGGGGCCGATAAGCGCGCCGTGCGCAATGCGCGCGCTTGTGATAACGCAGCTCTGTCGTACGAGCACGTGGTCAGCAAGAGTGGAGTCTTCGATAACGGAATAGGAGCGGATGCGGCAGTCCTGGCCGATCTTTGTTTCGCCCAGCAACTGCACAAAGGGCTCGATGATGGTATCCGCGCCGACCTCAACGGAAGAGTCGATCATGACCGTATCCGGACGAAGGATGGTTACGCCTGAAGCCATGAGCTTGCGGGCTGTCTCCATGCGCAGCTCGCGGTCGAGCTCCATCATTTCCGCGATGGTGTTGGCGCCCAGCACCTGTGTAGCGTGCGGCGCTTCAACCGCGACGACCCGCTCGCCGGCTTCAACCAGCAGACTGGCAAGATCGGTCAGGTAGTATTCGCCATGCGCATTTTTGGTCTGGATTTCGCCGATGTGCGCAAAGAGCGGCTTGGTCTGGAAGGCGTAGATGCCGGAGTTGATCTCGCGCAGGTCCTGCTGTTCTGGCGTGAGCGCCTTTTGCTCGATGATTGCCCTGACCTCGGGCGCGCCGGGATGCTCGCGTAGCACGCGTCCGTAGCCAGTGGGATCATCAGGAGCAGTCGTCAGAATCGTCATGGCCGCGCGCTGCTTGAAGTGGAAGTCACGCAGGCGGGTGATGGTCTCCGGTTTGAGAAGGGGAACGTCGCCGGAGAGCACCAGTAGCGTGTCGTAACCCTGCACGGCGGATTGCGCCACCTGAACCGCATGTCCCGTGCCGCGCTGCTCCGCCTGATGCACAAAGTTGACGCCGGTGTGTTTTACGGACGCTTCGACGTGCGAAGCCTCGTGGCCGATGATGACAAAGATGTCCTGCGGCGGCACGATTTGGCTGGCGCTCGCAATGACATGTTGCAGCAGTGCCTTGCCACCGATCTCATGAAGAACTTTGGCCCGCTTGGATTTAAGGCGTGTGCCTTTGCCCGCGGCCAGGATGACAATCGCTAATTGCATAGGAACAGAGTACAGCGTTTGGAAGGGAAGGAGCAGGCGTGGGTTGCCCGCCCCCGGCACAGATGGTGTCAGGGACGGGAATTGCCGTTAACTACTGCCCCCTTGTCCGCTCATCTGCCTGCGCATGGCGGCGGGCATGGGAATGGTGATGTCGAGCGGATGAACCGGCCCCAGGTTGAGCGCCGGAAGCGGCGTCCCGTAGTGCGCTTCGTTGCCGACCACCAGGATGGCGAGCTTCGATGGTTCGATGTATTTGTCCGCCACGCGCTTGAGATCGGCGAGCGTTACGGCTTCAATTCCGGCGCGGTACCTCGTCAGATAGTCGGCCGGATAGCCGTAGAACTCAAGCTGGGTGGCCTCGGCCAGTACCTTGTCCTTGCTGTCGAAATGGAAGATGAAGGAGTTCAGAAGCTGGTCCTTCGCGCTTGCCAATTCGGAAGCCGTGAAGGGTTTGGTTTTGAGTTCGTGGATCTCCTTGAGCATGGCCTCAGTGGTTTTTACCGTGGTTGCGCTCTTGGTCATGGCAATGGTGTAGAAGATGCCGGGGTGATCGAAGGACGCGCCATAGTTGCCAAAGACCGCATAGGCGAGCCCCTGCTTGGTGCGCACGTCCTGGAAGAGCCGCGAGCCGAAGCCGCCGGAGAAGATGTCGTTCATCACGGCGAGAGCATAGTAGTCAGGATTGCGGCGTGTGGTGCCGAGGCCGAGGATCCAGATGCTGCTCTGGTCCACATCGCTTTTATTTACCGCGTAGACTCCGGGCTTCGGTCCTGCGAATTCACCCGAGGGTTTGGGCCATGCGGGACCGCGTGGGAGTCCACCAAGGGCTTGACGCAGAGACTTTTCCATCGCAACCGGATCGAAGTCGCCTACGACGGAAACGATCATATTGTTGGGGACGATAGTTTTTGTGTGCCAGGCATTCAGATCGGCGAGAGTGATGCCCATGACCGTCGCGATTTCAGGCTGTCGCGCATACGGGCTGTTCTTGCCGTAGACCAGCTTGGCGGCTTCGCGTCCGGCAACGCCCTGGGCGGAATCGTTGCGGCGCACAATGCCGGCAATCTCCTGCTGCTGGGCAAGGCGCAGCTTGGCTTCGCTGAATGTGGGATGTTCCAGGAGATCGACGGCGATGCCGAAGACCTGCTTCTCGTCCTTCGTGAAGCACGACCAGGAGACGGAGGTGGAGTCGATGTCTCCATCGGTCTCGACGCTGGCTGCCTTCGAGGCCAGCAGGTCATCAAGCGCGTCGCCGCTTTGTTTTGCGGTGCCGCTGGTGCGCCATGCCTGACCATAGAGGTCGATGAGTCCGGCCTTGTTTGCGGGCAAGTCGCGCGAGCCGCCGCGGATGTTGATGGCGCCGTTGATAAACGGCAGCTCATGGTCAGGCTCAAGTAGAATCACCAGTCCGTTCTTGAGCTCGATGCGCTTCGGCTGTTGCGGGTGAAAAGCGGGCAGCGGCGGAACCGGAATCTTCTCCCACGGCTCGGGCGGCTGAATCTTGCGAATGTTGGGTGGAATGGTGACGGTCGCCTCCTGTGCCATGAGAGGAGACGCAGCGGAAGCGCAGAGAAGCGCGGCAGTGAGAAGCGATGCGGTGGAAACGAGCTTCATCGTGCATCTCCTTTGGCCGCGGTCTGTGGTTTGGGAGCGGCATGTCCCGGTGGCGGAGGCTGGTATTCCACCAGTGCGTAGGTGCAATTGCTGGGCACGAAAATCTTATTTGCCACGCGCCGGATATCGGCTTTGGTAACCGCGTCAATCTTGTTCAACTGCAGGAAAAGCTGCCGCCAGTTGCCGTAGCGCTGCTGGTAGTAGGCGAGCTGCTGGGCGATTCCCTGGTTGCTGTCGAGACCGCGCAGCAGGTCTGCGCGCGCCCGCGTCTTGAACATTTCCAGCTCCGCATCGGTCACGTCCGTGGTCTTCAGCTTTTCGATCTCCCTGTTGATGGCTGCGTGCATTTCTTCCGGAGTGTGGCCGGCGTTCGGCACGGCGAAAAAGGCGAAGAGGTTGGGGTACTTGTTGCCCGGGAACCCGGTGAAACCTTCGGCATCGGCGGCGATCTGCTGTTTCTCTACAAGAGAGCGGTAAAGCCGGGACGTACGCCCGTTCGAGAAGATGTCCTGGATCGCGTCGTATACGGCACTGTCCGGGTCACGATAGTCGGGCTTGTGGTAACCCTCAAGAAAGAGCGGCTGCGTGGGCATCTTGAGGATGACGGATTTCTCTGCAACCTGTTTGGGCTCAACGGTGGTCATCGGCTCAGGCTTTGGCCCGGCGGGGATGGCGCCGAAGTACTTCTCCAGCATGGGCAGGTTGGCCTTGGAGATGTCGCCAACGATGGCGATGACGATGTTGGACGGAACGTAATACTTCTTGTGGAAGGCCGCAGCCTCAGTCGCTGTGATCTGGCTGAGTTCGCTCATCCAGCCAACGCCGGGACGGCCGTAGGGGTGCGCGATGTAGGCGGCGGCAAGGAATTGTTCTTCGAGCAGCCCGATCGGACTGGAGTCGATGCGCATGCGGCGCTCTTCCATCACAACGCTGCGCTCGCGGTAGAACTGCCGTGGAACGGGGTTCGCAATGCGGTCGCTCTCCATGTAAGCCCAGAGCTGGAGGCGGTTGGCCGGCATGCTCCAGAAGTATTGCGTTGCGTCGAGACTGGTTTGTGCATTTACGCCGGCGGCGCCGTTGGCTTCGGCAATCTCAGTGAACTCATTGGGAATTACGTACTTGTTCGCGGCATGTTCCGCCACTTCAAACTGGGCATGCAATTCCTTGAGCTTTTCAGGATTTCGTCCGACGCGCTTGCGATATTCGGCGTCGTACGCGGCGTAAGCTTTCTCGACTTTCGCTAATGCGATCTTTTCTGCTGGATAGTCGGTGGTGCCCAGGTCCTTGGTGCCTTTGAAGGCTAGGTGCTCGAACATGTGTGCGATGCCCGATTCGCCGGTCGGGTCGTTGGCGTCGCCGACGTTCACCATTGTGAAGTAGGAAAAGACAGGAGCCGCAGGCCGGTCGCAGAGGATGAGCGTGAGTCCGTTGGGAAGCACCTTGACGGTGACACGCTGTTCAAACTTCGCCAGCTCCTTTTGCACCAGATTCTGCGCATTTGGATTCCGCGTGTTTGCGTTCTGGGTATTTTGAGCTATAGAGGGAAGGGCAAGCAGCACACAACAAAGCGGCACCAGCAAGCGCCCAGCAGAATGTTTTCTCATGAGACCTCGAAGGGAAGTGAAGTCGTAATTGGGCCCGCGTGGCTTGCTTGCCGGGCATTGTTTTAAAGCTAGTTCGAGCGATTCAGGGTGTCAAACGTGCTTCTGCGCCGGCAAAAATCTGACGCAAGGATTTTGCATTGAAGTAGAGCATCCACCACAGGCCGATGAGTGCGAGTACTCCAAAGACGCCTGCGATAACGAACAGAATCACGCCGAGTGTGAGGTTGGGGTTGTTGGGCATGGGCATGGCGGCCATGCCGGACTTGACCCGCCCGATGAGGACACCCGCGGTCATGAGTCCGAAGACCAGAAAATCGAGCAGTCCCAAAAGCACCATTGAGTAGCGGGCCCAAATCCGCAACCGGAACAGGCCGATGATGGTCGCGACAGCCAGAATCACCAGGGCCAGCATAAGCGCATCGAGGCCGCCGGCGATGATGCGGACGATGGGGATGCGCGGAATCAGCGGGCTTTTAATGACGAACTGGGCAATGAGCGAGGCAAACGTGAGCAGTAGCCCTACGAAGGCCATGAGTCCGAGAATTACCGCAGCGATAACAGCGCCCGCAGGCATGTGCAATCGATCGTCGGCCATATATGCAATCAGGATACAGCGATTGCGACGAATGGGACAGCCGTTAGCATGGAAATGCAGTCTAAGTGAAGAGAGACAAACAAGGAGAGACCATGGCGACAGACTCTGTTACCGCGCCACGCCGGCATGCTTCAAGCGGCCCGGCTACGCCGCAAATTCCGGAACCGAGCTACGCGGAGCGCACGCGAACGCTGTTCTCACTGGCGTCGATGGGCACCCTGTCCACGATGTCCCGGAAGCGTCCGGGCTTTCCGTTCGGCTCGCTGATGCCGTATGCACTGGATGACGCGGGGCGGCCGATTTTCCTCGTCAGCAGCATGGCGATGCATACGCAGAACCTGCAGTCCGAACCGCGCTGCAGCCTGTTTCTTACCCAGGCCAGTGCGGACGGTGACCCTCTGGGGGCAGCAAGAGCAACGCTTGTGGGTGAGGCCAGTCCAGTGCCGCAGGAGGAGCTTGCCGCGGCGCGGGAGCTTTATCTTGCCAGGCATGAGAACAGTCGCTACTGGGTCGACTTTTCCGATTTCAGCTTCTTTCGCCTTCAGCCCGTTGATATTTACTATGTGGGCGGTTTTGGGGTGATGGGCTGGGTGGAGGCTGCGGACTACGCGCAGGCCACGCCTGATCCATTGGCCGGGTCGGCGGAGGGAATCATGGCGCATATGAACGCGGACCATGTTGAGTCGATGATTCTGCTGGCGCGGGTGCATGCGCAACTGGAAGCGAGCGAAGCGGCGATGACTTCGGTGGACCGGCTCGGTTTTACGCTGCGACTGAAGACCGAGCAGGGCATGAAGGGGGCGCGCATCAATTTTCCCAATGAAGTGGCCACACCGCAGGAGACGCGCAAGGCGCTGGTGGAGATGGTGCAAGCGGCCAAAGGTCACGGCGCTTGACCCTCGTCCTGGAGCGTCAGTATTCTGCACGCGTGCCTGAACGCGAAGGAGAGCCGTGCCGGCAAGCCGATATCCGCTGATGCGACGTGCCGCCGTGCTGGGAGCCGGGGCCATGGGGTCGCGCATTGCCGCGCACCTGGCGAATGCGGGTGTTCCGGTTCTGCTGCTCGACCTGGTACAGCCGGAAGGCCCGGGTCTGGCGGCGAAAGCCATTGCAGCCCTGCTCAAGGCGAAGCCTGCTGCGTTGTATGATTTCGCATCTGCGGCGCTGATCACGCCGGGGGATTTTGATCATGACCTGGAGCAGTTGCGCGCCTGCGACTGGGTGATTGAGGCTGTTGCCGAGAATCTTGCGATCAAGCAGGCATTGCTCGAAAAGGTCGAACCATTTCTGAGTGCCAATGCGGTTGTTACGACCAACACCAGCGGCTTGCCGGTTGCCTCGATCGCGGAGAAGACATCGCCGGAGTTCAAGCAGCGCTGGTTCGGGACGCATTTCTTCAATCCACCCCGGTACATGCGGCTGGTGGAGATCATTCCTACGCCCGATACGGACAAGGCAGCCGCCGCGGCGATTGCGGAGTGGATCGACCGGCGTCTGGGAAAGACGGTTGTCTTTGCGCGCGACACGCCGAACTTTATTGCCAACCGCATCGGCGTCTTTGCCATGCTGACGGCGCTTCGCCTGATGCAGGAGCAGCAGTTGACGATAGAGGAGGTCGACGCGCTGACGGGGTCCGTAATTGGCTGGCCGCGCACGGGGACGTTTCGCCTGTCGGACATGGTGGGCTTGGATGTGCTGGCGCACGTGGCAAAGAATTTTGCCGCAACGCGCAAGGAGGATGCCAGCGCGGCGGCGCTGCCTTCCTTTGTTGAGGCAATGCTGGAGCGCCGGTGGCTGGGTGACAAGGCGAAGCAGGGCTTCTACAAAAAGGACGGCGATCAGCGTATGGCGCTTGACTGGGTCACGCTGGAATACCGGCCGGCGGTTCGTGCAAAGTTTCCACTCACTGAAATGGCGAAGAATGCCGCGACACTCGCCGAGCGCCTGGGGCTGATTTTTGCTGCCAACCCCGCCAAAGACAAAGCTGCGGCGTTCCTGATTCCGCTGCTCACAGGCATCTGGGACTACGCGGCGCAGGTGCAGCCTGAGATTGCAGACTCGCCCGCCGACGTCGATCGCGCCATGCAGGCGGGGTTCAACTGGGAGATGGGGCCGTTTGCCATGGCGGCGGCCGTGGGCAATGGTGAGGCTCCGCAGGTTGCGACGGCTAAGGCCGCATACAAGGCTGTACGCGGGAATCCCGGCTGTTCGCTCATGGATATGGGTGAAGATGTTGCGCTGCTGGAGCTGCACTCGCCCAAGAATGCGATTGGCGACGACATTGTTGCGCTGGTGACGCAGACTTTGGCCTCCGGGTCGGAGGCGGTGCGGAACTTTCGCGGATTCGTGATCAGCTCGCGGGCCGGCGATTTCTCAGTAGGCGCGAACCTGATGCAGTTGCTGCTGGCGATGCAGGAGGGCGAGTGGGATGAGGTCGATCTTGCCGTTCGGGCCTTCCAGCGCATGACTGCCGCGATCAAGTTCTGCCCGCGGCCGGTGGTTGTGGCTGCTTTCAATTTGTGTTTGGGTGGCGGGACGGAAATCTCGCTGCATGCTGCCCGGCGCCAGCCGCACGCGGAGCTGTATACGGGGCTGGTGGAAAGCGGAGTGGGGCTTGTGCCTGCCGGAGGAGGCACAAAGGAGATGACGCTGCGCGCGGTCGATGCGGCACAGGCTATGACCCGGCTGGATCCTACAGGGAATGCGCTGAAGTTCGCGCAGGCGGGGGAATATATGCGGGCGCTGCGCCAGCGGTTTGAAACCATGGCCATGGCGAAGGTCTCAACGTCGGCGGCCGAGGCGCGCGGGTATGACTTTTTGCGCCCCAGCGACCGGATCACGATGAATCGCTCTCATCTATGGGAGGACGCGTGCGCCGCAGTCATAGCAATGGCTGAAGGCGGCTATGCGACACCACAGCCACGGACCGTTCCGGCTGCCGGGGAAGCGATGCTTGCGAATCTGAAGCTGGGGGTCCACCTGATGCGGCGGGCGGAGTACATCAGCGATCACGATGCCAAGGTGGCAACGCACATTGCGCGGATTCTGTGCGGCGGAGAAGTGACGCCCGGCACCCCGGTTACGGAGCAAAAGCTGCTGGATCTGGAGCGCGAAGCGTTCCTTTCCCTGAGCGGAGAGCGAAAAACGCAGGAGCGTATTG
Organism: Acidobacteriaceae bacterium; assembly: GCA_035532055.1. Lineage (GTDB taxonomy): Bacteria > Acidobacteriota > Terriglobia > Terriglobales > Acidobacteriaceae > Silvibacterium. Next base: position 107,415 of record DATKRT010000054.1, read on the forward strand.
CCTACACGCTGAAGACGGGCAAGCCGCTGAGGAACTAAACTCAATTCGCTGAGAGTTTGCCGTGATTGATCGTCGTATCACTTTTGCTGCAGTTTGCCTGCTTGCCACCGTGGTTGCAGCGCAGACGGCTGTTGGCAAGCTGCCCAATTCGGAGCAGATTGAAGCCGGCACGATGCCGTGTCCGACAACGCATCCGGCTGACAGCCGTGTGCTTCGCGAGGGCATCATACCGGGATCGCCAAGGTGCCACTACAGAATTAGACTGCTTCCGGTTTCATCTTTTCCGCAGCTACCAGCGGTTGTGGCGAAAGATCTGGGTGCGCGTGGCTGCATGATTCCGCAGACCTACGAGGCAGGTGGCCCTGAAAATGTGATCCACGGCTCATTCGAGGAACCGGGAAGTGATGACTGGGCAGCGCTGTGTTCGGTGAGGAGCGTAACTACGCTGTACGTTTTCTTCCAGTCCGATCTGTCGCATCCAATCGCATTGCGCCACCAGCAGGACAACAAATGGCTGGGTGTGGAACCATCGTTTGCGTACGGTTCGGCTTGGGGGATTTTTACGGTTCCCGCGCGAGCGATGCCGCGCACATACGAAATGGATCATGACGGGATAGAGGACGCTTTAGTGGAACAGTCGTCCGTGATTCACTACTACAAACATGGTCACTGGACCACATTGGAGGGCGATGACTGACGTATATATTGCCGCTGCTGTTCGCACCGCCATTGGCAAGGCTCCACGCGGGACGCTGGCCACAACGCGCCCGGATGACCTTGCTGCCGTCGTACTGCGCGCCGCGCTCGATCGTGTTTCGCAGGTGGATGCCCGCGAGATTGAGGACGTGATTCTGGGCTGCGCCATGCCGGAGGGCGAGCAGGGAATGAATGTGGCCCGCATTGCCAGCCTGCGTGCCGGGCTGCCGGTGGAAGCCCCGGCCATGACCATCAATCGGTTCTGCTCCTCGGGACTGCAGGCAATTGCGCTGGCTGCGGACTCCATCCGCGCCGGACGAGCGCACGCAGCTCTGGCGGGAGGCACGGAGTCGATGAGCATGGTTCCGATGGAGGGCAACAAGTTCAGCGCGAACCCCTGGCTCATTGATCACTACCCGGACGCGTACCTCTCCATGGGGCTGACCGCGGAGAACGTCGCTTGCAAGTATGGCATCACCCGCGAGCAGGCAGATGAGTTTGCTTTGGCGAGCCACCAGAAGGCGCTGGCAGCAATCGAGGCAGGGAAGTTTGAGGAAGAGATTGTGCCGGTGCCCATCGGCGACAAACAGTTCAAAACCGACGAGGGCCCGCGTGCGGACACATCAGCGGATGCCCTGGCGAAGTTGAGGCCGGCGTTCCACGCGCAGGGAACGGTGACGGCGGGAAACTCGTCGCAGACCTCAGACGGTGCTGCAGCCGCGCTACTGATATCGGAGCAGAGGGCAAACGAGCTGGGGATTCAGCCGATGGGGCGCTTTGTCAGTTTTGCGACCGCAGGCTGTGCGCCGGAGATGATGGGCATCGGCCCGGTGGCCGCGATCCCAAAGGCTTTGAAGCTCGCCGGGCTCACCCTCGACCAGATTGACCTGATTGAGCTGAATGAGGCCTTTGCCGCGCAGGCTCTGGCGGTGATTGCCCAAGCCGGACTCGATCCTGCCAAGGTGAACGTAAACGGGGGCGCCATTGCGCTGGGGCATCCGTTGGGCTGTACCGGCGCGAAGCTGACGGCGACGATCCTGCACGAGTTGAAGCGGCGCAAGCTGCGCTATGGATTGGTGACCATGTGCGTAGGCGGAGGCATGGGAGCCGCGGGTGTGCTTGAAAATCTGAGCATGTAACCATCAAAGTCAGCAAAGTACCAGGGATTCTTCCGAGGTAGCAAATGACAGGCGCCAGCTTTCTTCTTCACGAGACCGATCCGGCCGGAGTGTTCACGCCGGAAGACTTTACCGAGGAGCAGCAGCAGATCGCGGCCACGACGGCCGAGTTTGCCGCGAATGAGGTTCTGCCTGCGGCGGCGGAGATAGAGGCGAAGAACTTCGACGTAATGCGCGGGCTGCTGAAGAAGGCCGGAGACCTCGGGCTGATGGCGGTTGATGTCCCGGAAGCTTACGGCGGCCTGGAGATGGACAAGGTCACATCAGCGATTATTGCCGACCGTATGTCGATGCTTGCCAGTTTCAGTGTGGCTTTCAGCGCGCATGTCGGTATTGGGACGCTGCCCATCGTCTGGTACGGGACCGAAGCGCAGAAGCAGAAATACTTGCCCAAGCTGGCCACTGGCGAATGGCTTGCTGCCTATGCGCTTTCCGAGGCGAGCAGCGGATCGGACGCGATGAATATTCGCACGCGCGCGGTGAAGGACGGAGACCACTACATCCTGAACGGCGAGAAGATGTGGATCACGAACGCCGGGTTCGCCGATTTGTTCACCGTTTTCGCAAAGATTGTTGATCCGGCTGAGCCCGATTTGGCGAAGGCGAAAATGTCGGCGTTTCTCATCGAGCGTTCGATGCCGGGCCTGACCGTGGGCGCTGAGGAGCACAAGCTGGGCATACGCGGCTCATCGACGTGTCCGCTGATTTTGAGCGACTGCCGCGTCCCGTCTGAAAACCTGCTGGGGGAGCCCGGCAAGGGCCACCATATTGCTTTCAACATCCTCAATATTGGGCGGTTCAAGCTGGGAGCGGCATGTGTTGGGGGGGCGCGGACTTCTTTGGCGAATGCCATCCAATATGCGCGGGATCGCAAGGCATTCGGCAAGTCCATTGCCGAGTTTGGGCTTATCCAGCAGAAGATCGCGGACGCGGCGACGCGTCTTTACGTTGCGGAGTCGATGACCTACCGTACGATTGGCGCGATTGATGCTGCGCTGGGCGGAGCCGAGGACGCGAAGGAAATCCAGAAGCGCATTGAGGAGTACGCAATCGAATGCTCCATATTGAAGGTCTGGGGCAGCGAAATGCTGGACGCGGTAGTCGATCACACGGTGCAGATCTACGCCGGCTATGGATACGTTGAGGAGTATCCGGCGGAACGCGCCTATCGCGATTCACGTATCAACCGCATCTTTGAGGGAACGAATGAGATCAACCGCCTGATTATTGCGGGATTCGTGATGAAGCGGGCGATGACCGGGCAGCTTCCGCTACTGCCGGCGATCAAATCGCTGATGGATGAGCTGCTGGCGCCTACTTCGCTTTCATCGGATGAAAACGCAGATGACCCGCTCGTACGAGAAGCGCGAATGCTGGCGAATGGCAAAAAGCTTTTTCTGTTTGCGGCGGGCGCTGCGAGCCAGAAGTATATGGCCGGTTTAGCCGATGAGCAGGAGATAATGGCGGCACTCGCCGATATGATTATGGAGATTTATGCGCTGGATTCGGCGCTGGTCCGGGCGCGCAAGCTTACTTCCGGCGGCGGTGCGAAGGCGGAACTGGTCCGCGAAATGGCCCAGCTTTATGCGGAAACGGCCTTCCTGGAAGTCGAGAGCAGGGCCCGGAAGATTGTTGCCGCGGTGGCGGAAGGAGACACGCTGCGGACCCAGCTGGCCATTGTTCGCAGGCTGGCCAAACATGAGCCGGCCAACTCCATTGCGCTCAACCGTAAGGTGGCGCGTGCGGCGATTGAGAAGGGGCGGTATCCGCTGGCATAAAATCTGCGATTCTGCCGTCCTGATGGATTTGTGAAAGTTCCACGCAACATATTGTTCCCGGCTTGCGTCTATACCGCTGCCGGTTGCTTCCCCTTATGCCAACTCCAGTCCATGAGCCGACCGCTGTCTGCAGTACAACCGCAACGCAAATGCTTGACATGCCACAGGCGTTCCCTTACAACCAAAACCAATTGCACGTTCCTAGTAGACAGAGTAGATTCACGCAGTTGTCATATCTTGTTAAAGTTTGCGCTGCGAACCGCATTGCGGGAGTCGCAGCTCCAGGATGGCCATGATTACCAGATTTCTTCGCACCGTCGCCCCCGTCATCGTCGCATCTGCTGTAATCAGCATGCTGGCGTCCGCTCCGCTATCGGCGCAGACAACATCTTCGCTGGTGACGACGCGCATCACGCAACCCATCGACAATAATTCGCTGGTTACGTTGCACGGAACAGTACATCCGCTGGCGAATGCGGCGAATGATCGCGGGCCTGCCCCGGCGAGCATGCAGCTCAGCCGCATCCAGGTTGTCTTCAAGCGTAGTCAGACGCAGGATGCAGCGTTGCAGCAGCTGATCCAGGAGCAGCACACTCCGGGCTCGCCGAATTACCACAAATGGCTGACGCCGGCGCAGTTCGGCGCTGAGTTTGGCCCGTCTCAGCAGGACGTGGACACCATCAAGGCATGGCTGGCGTCGCAGGGCTTTAACGTGACCGGACTTGAGCCGGGACGGCAGGTGCTGGATATTTCGGGCAGCGTTTCGCAATTCCACTCCGCCTTCCACACCCAGATTCACAAGTATGAGGTGAACGGCAGAACGCACTACGCGAACGCCACCAATCCGCAGATCCCGTCTGCACTGGTCCCGGTCTTTGGCGGCTTTGTTTCGCTGAACAACTTCCCGATTAAGTCGCAGGCCCGGTATCTGGGCAAGGCGACGTATAACACCAAGACCGGTCAATCGACTCCCGAATGGACCTACGGCAACAGCCAGGGCTTCGCGCTGCTGCTGTCCCCGGCGGATTTTGCCAAGGAATATGACCTGCCCTCCAACATTACCGGGAGCGGCCAGTCGATCGCGATTATCAATGACTCGAACATCAACGTTGCGCTGGTCAACCAGTTCCGCACCATCTTTAACCTTCCGTTCAATCCTCCGCAGGTCATCATTGCCGGGAACGATCCCGGTGTGGACGGCATCAACAACCCGAGCGGCCCGAACTATGACTCCATCGAAGCCTACCTGGACGTGGAGTGGTCCGGAGCCGTTGCTCCGAATGCGACCATCGATCTGGTGGTTGGTGGCGATACGGCGCTGGAGACAGGCTTGACTCTTGCGGCGGAGCATGCGGTCTACAGTAATGTGGCTCCGGTTATGTCCTTGAGCTTTGGAGCCTGCGAGAAATCGCTCGGCAGCTTTAATGCATATTTGAATGATTTGTGGGAGCAGGCCGCCGCGCAGGGAATCACCGTGATGGTCTCCACGGGTGACTCAGGCTCGGCGGGCTGTGATAGCCCTTCGCAATACTATGCGAAGAATGGGCTGGCGGTGAACGGGTTCGCCTCCACGCCGTATAACGTCGCGGTGGGCGGCACGGACTTCTATTACTCGGCCGGCCAAAACAGCCTTTCCAGCTACTGGAGCACAACTCCTACACAGAACCCCTCGGAATCGCTTCTCCAGTACGTTCCCGAGCAGCCCTGGAATGACAGCCAGTATGGCCAGAACATGATTGACTTTTACAACACCATATCCGGCGGAACGGCTACAACGATTGCGGGCGGAAGTGGAGGCGCCAGCAACTGCGCCACCGGTACGGTGAACACAAATACGGGCTCATTCAACGCCTGTACGGCCGGGTATCCCAAGCCTGCCTGGCAGACGGGTTCCGGCGTGCCGAGTGACGGTGTACGCGATTTGCCGGACGTGTCCTTGTTCGCTGCGGATGGATTGAACGGCAGCTACTACCCGATTTGCGCAAGTGACGGAGATTGCCAGCCCGCGTCCGGCACCAGTCTGATGCAGATCAGCGGCGTCGGTGGCACGTCAGCCTCATCGCCCGCGTTCGCCGGCATCATGGCGCTGGTGAATCAGCAATATGGCCCGCAGGGCCAGGCCGATGTGGTCTTGTATCAACTTGCAGCGCAGTATCCGGCGGCGTTCCATGACGTTAAGGTTGGCACGAATGCCGTGCCCTGCTCGTATTCGCCGACCTCTCCGAACTGCAACAGTGTAAGCAACCCAATTTCCGTAACGGATCCAAGCCTGGGGACCGCAACCGAAGGCGAGCTTTCAGGATATGCGGCGACCGCCGGATACGACCCCGCTACCGGACTCGGTTCCGTGGATGCCGCGGTACTGATCAGTGACTGGAACAAGGTGATCCTGGGCAGCACGACGGTGTCATTGAATCCTTCGTCCCTGAACTTCACCCACGGTCAGGCCATCAATATTGCGGGAACAGTGACCGGCAGTACGACAACGCCGACGGGTAACGTCGCGCTGATGACGGATGCTGTGCAGCCCAATAGCGCGGGTGCGGGTCTTTCGGCGTGGTTCAACGGCAGCGCGAGTGTCTTCACGCTCAACTCCAGCGGAGCCTACAGCGGATCGATTGACTCGCTGCCCGGTGGGACCTACGACATCTGGGCGCGGTACAGCGGCGACACGAAGAATGCGGCCGGAAACTCGCCTACGACGCAGATTACCGTGAACCCAGAAGCCAGCGGCATCTACTTCAATACGCTTACGCCGAGTTCCAGCGGCAGTGGGTATCAGCCCAACCCTAGCGGGACTACCTTTGCCTACGGCTCGCAGATCCTGCTGAGCGGCCTGGTTGCTCCAAGCTCACAGCTAAGTGCGTATGAAAACTGCCTCAGCGGATCAACCTCCACCTGCCCGGTCTTCGAGTTCCCAACTGGAACGGTGGCCTTCTCAGACAACGGAAATGCCATCAACACTGCTGTGGTCAATCCGGAAGGGGAAGCAGAGTATGCTTCGCCCTCCGGCTTTACCGTTGGCTCGCACTCGGTCACGGCCAACTACTCCGGAGACAGCAGCTACAACGCCAGCAGCGCGTCGGCGATCAGCTTTACGGTTGTAAAGGCGACCCCAGCGATCTACCTGACCGCAGCGACCACCAGCGTGACCCAGGGCCAGAACATCGTCCTGACGGTTCTGGTGGAGAGCAACGGTGTGGGGGTAGCCCCGACCGGCAGCGTCTCGATCAGTGGCGGGCCAAGCGGTTCGCCGACCTCGGCGAACTTGTCCGCGACGGTGGATGCGTACCATAACACAACGGCCGGCATTGCCACGATTACCATCCCGACGTCGTCCGTCACCGCCAAAGAGACAGCCCCGGCTCCATTGAACCGCAGGGATGGCTGGCTGACGGGTGGTGGGACTGCGCTGGCCTGCATCCTGCTGTTCACGATTCCCGCGCGCCGCCGCAGTTGGCGCAATTTGCTGGGACTGATCGTGATCGCGATGGTCACGGTGACCTTCGGCATCGGTTGCGGCAGCAGCAGTGGCGGCAGCTCCGGCGGCTTTGGCGGCGGAGGGTCAGGTGGTTCTGGCGGTTCCGGCGGTTCCGGCGGCTCTACGCTGGGCACCTACACGATCAACGTGAGCTACTCGGGCGATGCGAACTATAACGCCGCGAGCGGCTCGACTTCGATCACGGTTACGACGGCTTCCACGCTACAGACTTCGACCACGGCGGTGACTTCCACGGCCACCGCTCCGACTACGACCGCCGCTTTAGGAATGACGGTTACGGTGTCTGGAACAGGTTCGAGCGCCCCGACCGGTACTGTGGTGGTATACACCGGAGGTTATACGTCGACTACTGGAACCCAGACAGGAGCCCTTGAGTTGACGAAGGGAACGCTGACAAAGGGTACTGGTGCGACCGCGACCGTGTCGTTCACCTTCAACAGCCAGCAACTGCTGCAGGGCGCGAACGTTCTTACTGTGCTCTATGAAGGCGACAATACCTATGCACAGTCGTCGACAACCATCAACCTGTCGAATCCGCTGTCAGACTTCACCATGGTGCCGTCGAACTCCATCTTCTCCGTGCCGGCAACCGGATCGGGCACGGACCAGTTGAATTTGCAGTCGATCAGCGGGTTCAACGGAACGGTGGGTCTCACATGCACACCTCCGGCGGGAAGTACGCTGACGTGTTCGTTTAGCTCGTCTTCGGTAACCCTGGCAGGAACCGGCGCAAGCGCTACACCGCAACTGACAGTTACGGGTGTGGCCGCCGCCGCCGGCAACTACCAGTTCCTGATAACAGGCACGGACTCGTCAAGCGACACTGTGCATACACTGGCAGTGACTGCGGCAGTGAAGTAGTCCAGACACCGTCACATCGACGAACGGGCCGTATCCCAATGCGGCCCGTTTTTCTTTCCTCTTCGTTCGAGTGCTTTACACTCAAATTCACACGAGCAGGTTGAGGCCCCTGGCATTTTCGAAAATGCCGGAATGGGGCCACAGGAGGAAGACCAGGGATGGCGCAAAGCGCGGCTGCCCGGACGGCCAGTCCCATCGGTGTGGCGCGCACCGCTGGGATCGCTCTTTTCCTGCTGACCGCGCTCAATCTCTTCAACTTTATTGACCGCTACATCCTGCCCGGCGTGCAGCCGCTGGTGCAGAAGGAGTTCGGGGTCAATGATGCGCAGATCGGTTTTCTGACCACAGCCTTCTTCATTACTTACATGCTTGCGGCGCCGTTGACCGGCTGGCTGGGCGACAGGTTCCAGCGCAAACCGCTGATTGTGATCGGTGCGCTGCTGTGGTCCGCGGCGACGCTCTATACGGCCGCGGTTCACAGCTATGAGACCTTGCTGATCCGGCATGCCATCGTGGGCATCGGCGAGGCTACGTTCAGCATTTATGCGCCTGCGCTGCTGGCGGATTTTTATCCCGAAGGAGATCGCAACCGCATCCTCAGCATCTTCTACGCGACGATTCCCGTGGGCGGCGCGCTTGGATACATCGCCGGCGGTGTGCTCGGGCAGCATTTTGGCTGGAGGATGCCCTTCTTTATCGCCGCTCTGCCGGGCGTGCTCATCGCTCTCGGTTTCTGGTTCTTCGTGCAGGAACCGGAGCGGGGAAGCGCCGACACCCTGACGCCCACATTCGAGCGTACAAAGTTTTTCGGGCTGCTCAAGAATGCAGCTTTCTGGACGGCAACTCTGGGGCTGGCCATGTGGACCTTCGCAGTCGGCGGCATTTCAACTTTCCTGCCGACCTTCTTTGTTCGCTTTGCACATATGAGCGTCGCCAGGGCGGGAACAGTGACGGGCGCGATTACCGTTGTGGACGGACTGCTGGGAACGATCGTCGGAGGATGGCTGGGACAGATATGGCTGCGACGGAACCATCGGGCACTTTATCTGGTTTCAGCCTGGGGATCAATCCTCGCGATCCCAGCCGCCGCAGTGGTGTTTTTTGGGCCGCCCGCAACGTTTTTACCCGCAGCTTTTGTAGCGGAGTTCTTTCTGTTTCTCGGGACCGGTCCGCTGAATGCCGCCATTGTGAATTCGGTTGCCGCACCCATTCGCGCTACGGCAATTTCCGTCAATCTTTTTGTGATTCACATCCTGGGCGACGCCATTTCGCCGACGCTCATCGGAAAAATCTCAGACGCGACCAACCTGCGCATCGGGCTTGGTGCGACGCTTGTGACGCTTTTGCTTTCGGGCGTGATTCTTTTTGCCGGGTCGGGCTTTGCACCGTTGCTGCGGGAGAAAACAGCCGCTTAATCAGCCGCGATGTTTTGTCGGGAGCGAATTGCGAATGGCGAAACCCCAGTCGCTCAAATACAATCAAGCAGGTATGGCCGAACACGAGACGCATCAGCCGCCGCAGGAACCGACGCCACCGGCGTGGGCGATTGTTGAGCTTGCCCGTCACCCGCAGCGACCTGATCCAATGAGCTTGATAGAGAGCATTTTCACTGATCGAAGCGAAATTCATGGTGACCGGGCCTATGCCGATGATCCGGCCATGTACTGCGCGTTGGCCCGGTTCGAGGGCGAAGAGGTGATGGTCATCGGCAATGTGAAGGGCCGGACCACCAAGGAAAAGGTGCATCACCGCTTTGGAATGCCCGATCCGGATGGCTATCGCAAGGCATTGCGCGCGATGAAGCTGGCGGAGAAGTTCGGGCGTCCCGTATTTACCTTTATCGATCTTATGGGGGCGTATCCCGGCATGGGAGCCGAGGAGCGCGGCCAGGCGGAAGCCATCGCGCGCAATCTGCGGGAGATGTCACGGCTGCGTGTTCCGACGATTGCGACCATTACCGGCGAAGGCGGGTCCGGCGGTGCGCTGGCACTGGCTGTTGCCGACCGGGTGCTGATCATGGAGAAGGCGATCTACTCGGTTATTTCTCCCGAGTCGTGCGCAGCGATCATGTGGCGGGATGCTTCCAGGCGGGCTGAGGCCGCGGTTGCACTTAAATCGAGCGCGCCGGACCTGAAGCGCTTTGCCTGCGTCGATGATGTGGTTCCTGAGCCAGGCAACGGAGCGCACGAAAATCCAGAGGAGGCGGCAAAAATGCTACGAGAGAAGCTCACGTGGCATCTAAAGGAATTGAAGGCGCTTCCAGTCGATGTACTCGTCAAGCAGCGCTACGAAAAATTCAGGAATATGGCCCAGTTTTATACTGCATGAATTTTCCCCAAAGTGACCCAATGCGCAATGCGGGAGTGAGCGGACAAACTCAGCCGCACCGTGTACGTGCGTTCGCCTGGTTTCTTGTCGCAGCAGTCTACTTCATCCTGGCGAAGCAGACCGCCGCCATTGCCGCTCATGGTCTAAGCTCCGGAGTATGGTTTGAACTGGTCGACCGGTCGATTCTGCTGTTTCTGCTGATCGTGGGATACTCCGCTCTCAGCTATCTGGGGCAGAGGCAAGAGGAGCCGGTCAAGGCCATGGGCCTGGAGATGCGCTCGGGCTGGCGTCGCGAGTTCGCTCTTGGGGCCGCCCTCGGATGGGCCGGAGTCGCGGCGTGCACTCTGCTGATTGCCGTCTTCGGCGGGATCGTCGTCTTCTTCTACATCGGATGGTTCCAGTTTGCGCTGATCCTGATCGACCTGGCCATTCTGCTCATTGCCGCGTTGGCGCAGGAAGTCGCCTTCCGGGGCTATCCGTTCCATCGCATGATCGAGGCCACGAACCCGGTGGTTGCGACGCTGCTGATGTCCCTGCTCTATGCATTGATGTTCGCCGGCAATCCCGGGTCTTCGACGGCCAGCGTGCTGCTTGCCATGTTCATGGGGTGGCTGCTCTCCGTGGCCTACCTGAGGACACGCGGATTGTGGGTGGGATGGGGGATCCATTTTGCCTGGAATGCGAGCATGGCAGTTCTATTCGGGCTGCCGCTCAGCGGATTGTCGCGTTACTCACCTGTAATTTCCAGCACCTCGCTCGGACCCACCTGGCTGACGGGATTTGACTATGGTCCAGAGGGTAGTGCGGTCGGCATGGTGGTGGTGCTTTTGCTGATCGTTGCGACGATTTCCGCCACGCGCGACCTCAGGCACAAATATGCGCAGCCGGTCATAGTAGCGGCTGGAATTCCGGTGGATATGGACGCCATCGCCCGCCAACAGCATGAGGCTGCCATGGGCCCCGCACAACCGGCAAGCCAGCAGTTTGTGCAAATCAGCGGGGTGCCGACGGAAAACAGCCAGCCCCAGCCGGCCGCCGACACTCCTTCCCTGGCCAGTGGAAGCGAGGCTCCCGCATCCGGCGCCGAATCGCAGCCGCAGTCCACCACAGAGCCACCTGTTCCTCCGCAGTAGGACTGAGCAGACAGAAGCTGAAAATGGGGGACAACCCTTGCGAAATCAATCGCAACTTGCCCGTTCTGCAAACACAGCCGTAGAATCCCTGTGCTCGAAAGTACGCTGGTGTTCGTGTGCTGAAATATCGTGCGCCGGCATGAGGAGATGTGAATGAGGCAGTCCTTTGCAGTAGGAATTGGAGGTGCAGCTGGGCAGGGCGTCGCCACCCCCGGCGACATCTTTGCCAAGGTTTTCAGCCGTCGCGGCCTTCACCTGAATGCTTACAACGCGTATCAATCCATCATTCGCGGCGGTCATACGTTTCTGACGATTCGTACCGGTCCGGAGAAGATCAGCAATATGGGTGATCATCTGGATCTGTTGATTCCGTTGAATCAGGACACGATGGACCGCCATTTGAGCCTGCTTACGGCGGGCGGTGCTTGTCTTTATAATTCCGACCTTATCAAGCCGGGCGAACACGCCGACGGCGTGCAACTCTGCCCGATTCCGGCTTCCCATCTGGCCGATATCAGCAAAAACAAAGTCGCCCAGAATACGCTGGCGATTGGCGCGGCTCTCAGCATGATGGGGGTGGGTTTCGCAGCGCTCGAGACGGTGCTTGTAGAGCAATTCCGCAAGAAAGAGCAAAAGGTTATCGACGACAACATAAGCCTGGCGAAGGCAGGGTATGAATATGCCTCCCAGAACTTTGGACCCTTTGAAAAGCCGCTGCCAATGACTGAGGCCCGGTATGCGGTGCTGAGCGGCAACTCAGCCATGGCCATGGGCGGTGCGGCTGCCGGCGTGAAGTTCTACTCCGCGTATCCGATGAGCCCGGCGACGGGTGTGCTGCACTGGATGGCGGCTAATGCGCGCAAGGCGAATATCATGGTGCGCCAGGTTGAGGACGAAATCGGCGTGATCAACATGGCCATTGGGGCTGCCCATGCCGGTGTACGCGCCATGAGCGCGACCTCCGGCGGCGGCTTTGCTCTGATGAGTGAAGGCCTCGGGTTGGCCGCGCAGGCGGAAATTCCGATTGTGGTGATCGATTGCCAGCGTGCGGGTCCGTCGACCGGCGTGCCCACCAAGACCGAGCAGGGTGATTTGTGGCAGATGCTGGGAGCGGCCTTCGGCGACTATCCAAGGGTGATTGCCGCACCGCTGGATATCGCGGACTGCTTCAAGCTGATTCCGGAGATCTTCAACGTTGCGGATAAGTTCCAGTGCCCGGGGATTGTGCTCTGCGACCTGTTGCTGGCGGAAGGCCGCCTGAGCGTGGATCCGAAGGAGCTTGATTTCTATCCTGAGATCGATCGCGGCGAGTTGATTACCTCGAATGGCGCCGAGCATGAGCCGTACAAGAGGTACAAAATCACCGAGAGCGGAGTTTCTCCGCGTGCGATCCCTGGAATTCCGGGCTTCACTCACGTGGTCTCCAGCGACGAGCATGATGAGGACGGAATACTTATCAGCGATGAGTACACCAATGCCTCCAAGCGCCGCGCCATGATGGAAAAGCGCATGCGCAAAGAGGGCGGCATTGCCGCAGCTGTACCGCCGCCGCAGTTGCTGGGACCGGCTGACGCCGACGTGACGCTGATTGGCTGGGGCTCAACCTACGGCGTAATTGAGGAAGCGGGCGAGCTGCTGCGCGAGGCGGGCATTTCGGTGAATCACCTTCCCATCCGGTGGCTTGTGCCGCTGCATGGGGATGCGATTCTGGATCTGCTCAAGAACGCGAAGCACACCATTATTGTCGAGAACAATTACAGCGGCCAGTTTGCGCGCTACCTGCGCAGCGAGACCAGCTATGTTCCCAACGGACACATTCGCAAATACGACGGAGAGCCGTTCATGCCGCACCACATTGTGGAGGCGGTCAAGGAACAGCTTGCGGGCAAGACCAACCTGTCCGTGCCGATGCACGAAATCAACGTCTAAAAAATAAGAATTCGACGAGAGAGCCCAGGAGAATCAATATGGCGACAGATGTAGCGACTCCGAAAGTGTTAACGGCGGCGGACTTTAAGGGCAGGGTCGATCCCGACTGGTGCCCCGGCTGCGGCGACTATGGTGTGCTGGCAGCGGTGCAGAAGTCCCTGGCCGAGTTGCAGATTCCAAACCACGAAGTAGCCACCATCAGCGGCATCGGCTGCTCATCGAACTTTCCCGGCTATATCGAGACCTACGGCATGCATACGCTGCATGGGCGTTCCCTGGCCGTTGCCACGGGTCTCAAAATGGCCAACCACGCCATGCATGTGCTGGTTACGGGCGGCGATGGCGACGGATTCGGCATCGGCGGCAACCACTTTATGCACACCATGCGGCGCAATGTCGATCTCACGTACCTCGTGATGGACAACCAGATCTACGGCCTTACCACCGGGCAGACTTCGCCTACCAGCCGGCTTGGCATGAAAACCAAAAGCATGCCGTTCGGCAGCATTGAATCGCCGATCAATCCCATCACTCTGGCGCTGTCAGCAGGGGCCACCTTTGTTGCGCGAGGATTCAGCGGTGATCAAAAGCATCTGGTGGAGTTGATCAAGCAGGCCATCGAGCACAAGGGGTTCTCCTTTATCGATATCTTCAGCCCATGCGTCACGTACAACCATGACAATACCTTCCAGTGGTTCCGTCCGCGTGTGAAAAGGCTCGAGGATAATCCCGAGTACGACTCGACGGACTGGATGATGGCGATGGAAAAGGCGCTTCTGTGGGGTGATGAGATCCCGATTGGGAAATTCTTTGAACGCACGGATGTGCCCACGTTGCATGGAGCGGAGCCGGTTTTGAACGAAGGCCCGCTGGTGCATCAGAGCAACCGTCTGCCCCGGGACGTGGCGCAGGAGTTTATCGATGAGCTGATGTAAGACCAGGCTGATCGTTCTCAAATAACTTCAGGCCATCCCGTGAGGGATGGCCTGTTTGCTTGTTTTTATTTGGATAAGGTCAAGCAAGCAGCGGCGTCGGATTTCCATTCCGAGACGGAGGCCGGCAAGTTGACTTCGATTCCATGGAAAGTCTCTTGCAAACACTGGAAAAGGGAGCCATGCTGGTAGCCATACGACGGAGGCCTGGCGATGAGAGGCCTATCAATCCCGCTACTCGTTGCGCTGGCTGCGTTGCCCGTGACTGCCCAGGTGTTTACGGTTACGCCTGAGAATGTGAATGTGAAGTATCTCAAGTTCACGCCCACCGATATTCCTCTTTCCAGGTTGCCGCTGACCCAGCATGATCGCGACAATCTTTTACGCTACCTGCAGGCCGAGCAGGGGTTCACAATGCGGCCACTGCCGATCGCGAACCTCACGCTTCCCGCGAACGGGGTGATGAAGCCCAGCGGGTCGGACTACGCGAACCTGATCCAGAGCAAGGGGCTTTCTGTCGAGGCCGGGAAGCGCGTGGTGATCACGAACGTGAAGATCCACAAGAACAAGATTCAGATTGATTTCAACGGCGGGCCGTATCACCGGCACAGATGGTTGCGGCATTTGTCCATCGGGATGGGGTCAATGGATCCGTACGATACAACGCCCGTTGTGCCGGACCGGCCCAACGAGGCGATGGGCGCGCGTGTGACGCTTGAATTCAAGCATGGTGTTCCTGACCTGACCGGCGCGCAGGTTGAAGCGCTGCTGAAGCCGATCGTCGACTTCAGCTTAAAGACTCCCTTGCAGGCATATACCGATACGCTCCCGCCGTTCCTGAAGAAGGCTGTGCTTCAACATCATGTGCTTGTCGGCATGAATCACCAGATGGTGCTGGGTGCCATGGGCGAGCCGTGGAAGAAGATGCAGGAAGACGTGAACAAACAGTACGTTGAGATATGGATTTACGGCAAGCCTCCTGCGCCTACACAATTTGTGCGGTTCGCGGGAAATCGGGTCATCCGGCTGGAGATCGCGCGCGTAGGGAAGCCGCTTGAAGTTCAGGCAAAGAACCAGATGCAGGACTACTGGAAAACACAACTGCCGGATAACGCCCGCATTGTCCGGCTGGGGGATCAAAATTCCAGCGATACTGCCGCGCAGAGCGTTCCGGCAGCGCCGCCTTCGCTGCGGTATCCGGGCGAGAAGCTGCCAGCCGACCAGAACAAAGATACGCCGCAGATGCAGCCGGTGCAGTTTCCCAAGGGTATGGGCGGGGATCAAAGGCCCCCTGGTAGCGGGCAGGGAACCGGGTCTTCCACTGGAACTTCAGGGACGACGACGCAAAGCTCTGGTCAGGCTGCGCCGGCTCCCAGTCAATAGCTCGTTGCAACAACCTCCCTGCGCTGATAACCTGCCGAATCGCACAAGGGCCCTAAGAGCGGGTACTCATTCCGATTTTTCGATGATTGCTTCCGGACGTTGTGCGTATTCGGCCCACGAGCCGTCGTAGAGGCGCACGGATCGAGCGCCGGCGATCTCCAAACCGAGAGCCAATACTGCCGCTGTGACTCCCGATCCGCAGGTGGTGATGACCGGACGGTCAAGATCCACGCCCTTAGCCTGGAATGCTGCTCGGAGCTTCTCTTGCGGGAGCAGGTGGCCCTGCTCATCCAACTCTGGAAAGGGCATGCTGATTGATCCGGGCATGTGGCCGGAAGAAATTCTAGGACGCGGCTCGGGCGCGGAGCCTGTAAAGCGGCCGGACGACCGCGCATCCAGAATTTGTGTCTTGGACTGGATTGCCCGGTGGATTTCGCTGAAGTCAGCTATGGCGCTACGATCCAGCTTGGCGTGAAAGCTGGATTCCAGTCGGGCCACCGGGCCGGAATCAGTAGGCAGTCCCGCCTCGATCCAGGCCTGCAGTCCGCCGTCCAGAAGCCGCACGTCCTCTGCTCCGAAGACGCGCAGCATCCACCAGGCCCGCGGGGCAGAGAAGACTGCATTCTGTTCATACACCACAAGGGTCGCGCTATCACGAATGCCAAGAGCGCCCATGCTGCGAGCGAATTCCTCTTCGCCGGGTAGCATGTGGGGCAGCGTCGTTGTGTGGTCGGAAAGCTCGTCGATGTCAAAGAACACTGTCCCAGGGATATGGCGTTCCACGTAACGGGCACGGGTATCAACCGGAGGTGTAACGCCAACCGGCGGGAGCGTCGCGTCGACGATGACGATGTTCGGATCACGGAGGCGGTCAGCAAGCCAAGACGGCGTAACAAGTGGGTTCATAGGAACCAGATTAGCGCGTGCTCCAGCACGTATGCGCGAAACTCGGCCTGTGGCAGTGTCGGGTTGCTGCCACAGGCCACGCCGCAGCTTGTCAGGCGTTATATGTCGAGGAAGAAACCCGCCCGCCGTGTCCCGTCCAGTTGGTATGGAAGAACTCGCCGCGAGGCTTATCCACGCGTTCGTAGGTATGGGCCCCAAAGAAGTCCCGCTGCGCCTGCAGCAGGTTTGCGGGCAGGCGCGCTGTGCGATAGCCGTCATAAAACGCCAGCGCGGTTGAAAACGCCGGAGTCGGTACCCCCAGCTCAATCGCGTGCACAATCGCCTTGCGCCACGACGGCTGATAGTTGTTCAGCACGCCCGAGAAGAAGTCATCCAGCAGCAAATTCTCCAGCCCCGGATTCTTCGTATACGCCTCCTTGATCTTGCCCAGGAACTGGCTCCGGATAATGCAGCCGCCGCGCCACATCAATGCGATGCCACCCATGTTCAGCTTCCAGCCGTACTCTTTGGCGGCCTCGCGCAGTAGCATGTAGCCTTGCGCGTAGCTCACCATCTTCGAGCAGTAAAGCGCGCGCCGCACGGCTTCAATGAATTCCATGCGGTCGCCCACCGCGCGTCGCACCGGCCCGGCCAGGACCTTCGACGCCGCCACGCGCTCTTCCTTTAGAGCCGAAAGGCAGCGTGCAAACACTGCTTCACCGATCAGTGTCACCGGCATCCCCATATCCAGCGCGTTGATCGCGGTCCATTTGCCCGTCCCTTTTTGCCCCGCCGTGTCCAGAATCTTGCTCAGCAGCGGCTTCCCGTCTTCATCCTTCTTGGCAAAGATCGCAGAGGAGATTTCAATCAGGAAGCTGTCCAGTTCACCCTTGTTCCACTCGGCGAAGATTTCATGCAGGTCTTCCGCCGACGCCCCCAGCCCCGTCTCCATCAGCTGATACGCCTCACAGATCAGCTGCATATCGCCATACTCAATGCCGTTGTGGACCATCTTCACAAAGTGGCCCGCGCCCTCTTCGCCGACCCAGTCGCAGCAGGGGGTTCCGTCTTCCATTTTGGCTGCGATGGATTGAAGAATATCCTTCACGTGCGGCCAGGCCGCCGGATTGCCGCCCGGCATAATCGACGGGCCGAATCGCGCGCCTTCCTCACCGCCGGAGACACCTGTACCGATGAACAGAATCCCCTTGGCCGCCAGATCCTTTGTTCGCCTGGTCGTGTCCGTATAGAGCGAGTTGCCGCCGTCAATGATGATGTCGCCGGCCTCAAGGTAGGGAAGCAGTTTCTCGATCTCCGCATCCACCGAGCTGCCGGCCTTGATCATCATCATGATGCGGCGTGGCCGCTTCAGCAGGCCCACCAGCTCCTCAATGGAATGTGCGCCGACGACCTGTGTCCCCTTGGCTTCGTTGGCTAAAAACACATCCACTTTCGATACGGTGCGGTTGAACACAGCAACCTTGAAGCCATGGTCGTTCATATTCAAAACAAGGTTTTGCCCCATTACGGCAAGGCCAATCAGGCCAATATCGCAGTTCGCAGTAGTCATCGACTTTCCTCCATAGCTCCGGGATGCATAATCCTGAACATTCCGCTGATAGTTAGACGGTGTTCATGCTAAAGGACGGTTCATGGCACACACAATGTGGCCCGTCACGGCAGCAGATCGGCACGATGGGCAGACATTATGTTGACTGCCCCCCCCCCCGGGGGGGGCAGTATACTACGCATTCGATTTCTGCCGTATCTTTTATCCATCTGTGCCTAGATAGTGTCGTCACGAGACTGCGTATTGTGCGAAACTAATAGGCAATGCAGTCACGAGCCGCGTATCACCGTCACGATTTGAGCGATCACGCGTGGGGATTATTATCCCCCCATCTTCCCGGGCAAAGAGGTCAGTGG
>DATKRT010000055.1:0-12427 GCA_035532055.1 Acidobacteriaceae bacterium
GATGATCCTGTGGAACCCGCTGCTCCAATGAAACATAGCTGAACATCCCGTCCTGAATCCGCTCATCTCCACGCATACCTGTTAGACGAATGCCATCAGATCTCCGTCGCACAAAGGTACCTATTTCAACAAGTTCCTAGATCCCCATGTCCCTCAGCACCTGCCCATACAATCTGGCACTTTGCCATCGCCAGTGTTTCCTCGCGTATCGGTCCAATAGAATCCGCGCAACTCGCCTGCCGTCACTCTTGCCGGCTACCAGATATCCGGGCTTGGACGGTGGCTCCTCGCTGAAGCGCCCCTCGGGAGCAGGCCCCACCGCCCCGTTGCTGCTCACCAGCATCACCAGCATGAACAACGCTTCGCCCGGCAAACATTCCGACGGATGTGTCTCGACCGAACTCAGCGCCGGAGAAATGCGGTCATCCCACTCCCGCATACGGTGCACATACTCCACAGTCGTCCGAATCTCCGCGCCGTCACGCCCCCGCACCTGCCGCATCAGATCGTTGAACGCATCCGCAATCGCCCCTTCTGAGACATATCCTCGCTCGCCATTCCGCGCCGCAATTTCCGCCCCCGCCAGACGCTTCGACATCTTGTCCAGATTCGCTTTGCTGGTCCTGTCTCCCGCAAACAGAGTCATCAAATGGTGCGAGTAGTCCTCCAACCCGGCCTGGGTGTTGGACGCCTCTCTCTTCTCAATTACTGTCCGTAGATACGGCAACGTCCGCGCAACCCACGACATGCGCACACCTCCGGTCGAGATAGCCTGCACACTTTCTTCCGCGACCAACGGAAGCGGCCATAAAAGCAAATCAAGTCATGGCACCGGAGGCGCGTCTGCCTGAACGGCTAGTTCCCCAGCTTCCCCTCCAGCATCCCCTTCGTCTCCGCGGACGACACCAGCAGCACCCGGTCCTCTGCCTCCAAGCGCGACGAGTCGTGCGGCAGCAACACCTCGTCCCCACGAAAGATCGCCAGCGCCTTCAGCGCATCCGTCCCGTACTCGCCGCACACCTGCGCAATCGTCTGCCCCGCCAGCGCGCTGCCCTTCTGCACCCGGCTCATGAATATCTGTTCGCCCGCCGACACCGTCACCGGAATCCCCGACTGCATCAGCGCCGCCATATCCAGCCCATGTACCAGTGAAGGCTGTTTGAATTGGTGCGCGCGTATCAGCTCAAACGCCGCATTCAGCTCCTCCACATAGTGCGCCGGGCTCTGTGCCGGAGTCGGCACCTGCGCCTCGTACAGGCTCCTGTACTTCAGCCCCTGCGACAGCCAGTTCTGCGCCAGAAACGCCAGCGCCACCGCAAGGCCCGCCGGAACCAGCAGTTGATACCCGCCCGTCATCTCCACCACCATCAGCAGCGTCGCCACCGGAACCCGCGCCGCTGCCGCAAACAGCGCCGCCATGCCCACAATCACAAACGGAGCCGGCGGTTGATGAAACACCGCCGCCACCAGCCCGCCCAGCATCGCGCCCACAAACAAACTCGGCGCAAACACGCCGCCCGATCCGCCCGAGCCAACCGTGAACGCCAGCGCCACAATCTTCAGCCCCAGCAGCGCCGCCAGCACGCCCAGCGTCAGCTTGCCCAGAATCGCCATCTGCATCCAGCCATAGCCGCCGCCCAGCACCTGCGGCCACTCGAGCGCAATCAGCCCCACCACCAGCCCGCCAATCGCCGGCTTAAAAATACTGGGGCAGGGAATCCGGTGGAACAGGTCGCGCACCTTGTAGAAAAACTCCGGCAGTACCGTCCCCACCACGCCGCCCGCAATCCCCAGCAGTGCATACCAGGGATAGCGATGGTAGCTCGGCTCCAGCATGGCCGCCGGAACCGAAAACAGCGGATGCAGCCCCACAAAAATCCCGTTCACCGCATACGCCACCACCGACGCCAGCATCGTGTAAATCAATAGCCGGCTCTCAAACTCCATCGCGCTGTACAGCACTTCAATCGCAAAAATCGCCGTGCCCAGCGGCGACCGGAACACCGCCGAAAGCCCCGCCGCCATGCCCACAATAATCAGGAACCGCCGCTCCTGGTCCGTCCGCTTGAGCAGGTTCGCGTAAATGCTGCCGAAGCCCGCCGTAATCAGCGCCGTCGGCCCTTCGCGCCCGGCTGACCCGCCCGAACCGATCGTGATCGCCGACGCCACCATCTTCAGCGGAGCCACTCGCGCCCGTATCTTGCCCCGCAACTGGTGGAACGCATGCACCACGGTGTCCGTGCCGTGGCCCTCCGCCTCCGGTGCAAACGTAAACACCAGCAGGCCGGAGATCAGCCCGCCCAGCGTCGTCACCACCGGAATCAGCCACAGCCCGTGCCGCCCGATCACCTCCGCGTGCAGCGTGCCAAAGTTGCCGATCTCCGGGCCCATATACCCTGCAATGTCATACAGAAACAAGTGCGCGCAAACCCGCAGCATCCACTCGAACAACTGAGCCGCCAGACCGCCCACCACGCCCAGCACCAGCGCATCCACCACACGCCGCAGCTCCACCCCGTGCCAGAACTTCAGCAGGTGCTGTTGTGCGCGCACAGCCGCCCCTGACTCCGCAGCCTGCTCGTCCGTCTCCGGACGCACCCCCAGAACCTCCGGCCCGCGCTCGCTCTCCGGCTGCTTATCCACGTGTTCGTCCGCCAAACCCAGCCTCCACGTTTCCATTCATACAGATGCAGCCCGGCGCCAACACGCCACAAATCAGCCGCTCACGGCGTAACACGCCTCGTCAGAAGGGTAGCAGCGTTGGCGCAGGATTCGCGTCCGCAATGTCCATGTCAGGGTCGAAAGGTTTGACGCGACCCTGCTATATAGCTATGCTATATAGCAGGGTGGACCAATGTCTCAACTCACCAAAACCCGGGTCTTCATGAGCGGACGCAGCCAGCACGTCACCATTCCAGCCGAATTCCGCTTCAAGACCAATGAGGTCTATATTTGCCGCGACCCCAAAACCGGCAACCTCATCCTCTCTCCTGTACCCCGGAACTGGGACGAGATATTTGCCGAGCTGGACAGGGTAGGAGTGCCCGACGACTTCCTATCGCCTGAGGAACGGGCACAGACGCCTCCGCAGGAGCGCGAGGACTTGTGAACCTTTTCCTACTTGACACCAACACAGTCAGCTATATCGTCCATGGCCGCTCTGCCTCTGCGCGGGCCACATTGCTCAACCTCAAAAATGCGGACACAGTCTGCATCTCCGCGATCACCGAAGGAGAAATCCGCTACGGAATCGCGCGCCGCCCCCAGGCCACAGCCCTGAAAGCGATGATGGAGAAGTTCCTCGACAGTATTCGAATTCTGCCTTGGCGCAGTGAGGAAGCCAAGGCCCACGGAGATGTGCGTGCAAAGTTACAAAGGTCCGGCAAACCGCTCGGCTCACTCGACATGCAAATCGCTGCGCACGCCGTCGCTCTCGAAGCAATTCTCGTAACTCACGACAAAGCCTTCCAGCAAGTCGCCGACCTGCCCGGCATCGAAGACTGGGCCACCGATCTGTAAAAGACCGTACTGTGCGCTTCGCACTCCGCGCCCAACGGAAGCGGCCACTTAAGCGAAATATCAGGATGGCGCCGCAGGCGCGTCCGCCCGTGCGGCCAGCACCGCGTCCGCCCGTGCGGCAAGCACCGTGTGTGCCCGTGACGGCAAGTCACCCCTCGTCCTGCTCTCTTAGCTTCGCGATCACCGTGAAGTCTTCCAGCGTAGTCATATCGCCCTGGATGTCCCCGCCGCTTGCCAGTTCGCGCAGCAGCCGCCGCATAATCTTCCCCGACCGAGTCTTCGGCAACTGATCGGTAAATCGCAAATCATCGGGACGAGCCAGCGCGCCAATCTCCTTCGCCACCCACGCCCGCAGCTCGTTCTTCAGCTCGTCTGACGGAGCATGCCCGTCCTCCAGCGTCACAAACGCGGCAATCGCCTGGCCTTTCATCGCATCCGGACGCCCCACCACCGCGGCCTCCGCCACTTTCGGGTGCGCCACCAGAGCCGACTCCACCTCCATCGTGCCCAGCCTGTGCCCGCTTACGTTGATCACATCGTCCACGCGCCCCATCAGCCAGAAGTAGCCGTCCGCATCCTTCCGCGCGCCGTCGCCCGTAAAGTACGAGCCCGGAATCTCCGACCAGTACGCCAACTTATAGCGCTCCGGATCGCCATAGATCGTCCGCGCCATCGAAGGCCATGGCTTGCGAATCACCAGCAGTCCGCCATGCCCCGCCGGAACCGGCTTGCCTTCTTTTGTAACTACTTCAGGCACAATTCCCGGCAGCGGCCGCGTCGCCGACCCCGGCTTGGCCGCAATCGCCCCCGGCAGTGGAGAAATCATGATCGCGCCCGTCTCCGTCTGCCACCACGTATCCACAATCGGGCAGCGCCCTTTGCCGATCACGTCCCGATACCAGATCCACGACTCGGGATTAATCGGCTCGCCCACCGTGCCCAGCAGCCGCAGCGAGCTCAGGCTATGCTTCTCCACGTGCTCGTCGCCGTTCTTGATGAACGCCCGGATCGCCGTCGGCGCCGTATAGAAAATCGTTACCTGGTGGTCGTCAATAATCTTCCAGAAGCGGTCCCACCCAGGATAATTCGGCGCGCCCTCATACATCAGCGTCGTCACGCCGTTCTGCAAAACCCCATACACAACATATGAGTGGCCCGTCACCCAGCCAATGTCCGCCGAGCACCAGTAAACGTCATCTTCCTTCAGATCGAACACCAGTTTGCTGCTGTAATACGTCTGCACCCCGTAACCGCCCGTCGTATGCACCAGGCCCTTCGGCTTGCCCGTCGTCCCCGACGTATACAGGATGTACAACGGGTCTTCCGAATCCATCTCCTCCGCCGGGCACTCGTCTGAAACGCCGGCCACCGCGTCATGCCACCAGTGGTCGCGTCCCTCCACCATCGTCACCGGCGAGCCTGTCCTCTTGTACACGATCACGTTCTTCACCGATGGGCACCGCGGCGCCGCCTCATCTACCGTGGCCTTCAGCCTCACCTCGCCGCCGCGCCGGTACGCCGAGTCCTGCGTAATCACCGCCACGCAATCGGAGTCGTTCACGCGGTCCACAATCGCGTGCGCCGCAAACCCTCCAAAAATCACCGAGTGCACCGCGCCAATCCGCGCGCACGCCAGCAGGGCAATCGCCAGCTCCGGAGTCATGCCCATATAAATCGCAACCCGGTCGCCCTTCTTCACGCCCAGCTTCTTCAGCACATTGGCAAACCGGCTCACATCCTTCAGCAGTTCGCCGAACGAGATCCGCCGCACCTCGCCCGGCTCGCCCTCCCACAAAATCGCCGTCTTGTTCACCTTGCCGTTCAGCACATGGCGATCCAGGCAGTTGTAGCTCAGGTTCGTCTTGCCGCCCACAAACCACTTCGCCCAAGGCTCCTGCGGGTTGTTGGACCAGTCCAGCACCTTCGTCCACGGCTTAAACCAGTGCAGTTCCTTCGCAATCTCCGCCCAAAACGCCTCCGGATCCTTCACCGACCGCGCATATAGCTCCTCGTAGGCCTCCAGGCTGCCCACATGCGCCTTGGCCGCAAACTCCGCCGGTGGCGGAAACACCCGGTTCTCGCGAAGTGTCGAATCCAGATCCTGATCAGTCGAAGTAGAAGAAGCCATGCGCGCCGTTTCCCGCTTTCACGTCAAGTATTTTAGGTAGGAAAACCCACGCACAACCTTAAAGGCTCAATCGAATCACACGCAAGCCGCACCACCTCTCGGGCGGCGCACACGCCACTTCTCACCGGCGGAACCGCGTCCGAGACCCCCCAAAAAAGAATCTTTTCCATCAACCCGTTGCTGCCGCAACACTTCCGTCCTGGGCTGGGTTTACCAAGTATGAATAAGTGAGACTTTGTATGAATAAGTGAGACTTTCTCCATCCATCTGACATCTATCCCTCATCATCTTTAATTCCTTATGCGATTTTCCCGTGCCTTCATGGCCTGTCTCCTCTTCGTATCCTCCCTCCCGGCTTTTAGCCAGCAGGTCGCCGCACCATCCCCCCAACCCGCCTCCATCATCGGAACCGTAACTGACGCTCAGAACGACGCCGTCCCCGGCGCTACAGTCGCGCTAACCGGCCCGGCTCCCGCCGACAACCACACCGTCACCGCCGACGACAACGGCTTCTTTGCCTTCCGCGACCTCCGCTCCAGAGCCACCTACCACATCGGTGTCCGCGTGAACGGATTTACCGACTACACTTCCGCCACGCTCACTCCCCAGCCCGGAGAACAGATCGATCTCGGCGACATCAAACTCACGCTCGCCGTTGTTCAGACCACTGTCACCGCCGTTTCCGAGGAGCAGATCGCCACGCAGGAGATCAAGGTCGCAGAGAAGCAGCGCGTCCTCGGCATTGTCCCCAATTTCTACGTCGTCTACGAGAAACACCCCGCCCCGCTCACCACCAGGCTCAAGTTCAAGCTCGCCCTGCGTACCTCGGTCGATCCGGTCGCCTTCGTAGGGTCCGCGTTCATCGCCGCCGTCGATCAGGCCGGAGACACGCCCGACTACCAGCAGGGTTGGCTCGGCTACGGCCAGCGCTTCGGCGCAGAATACGCCAACGGCTTTACTGACATCATGATCGGCGGCGCCATCCTGCCCGCGCTCTTCCATCAGGACCCGCGCTATTACTATCAGGGCACCGGAACCGTGAAGTCCCGCATCCTTCATGCCATCTCCGCCCCTCTCATCGCTCCCGGAGACAACGGCCACCGCGAGTTCAACATCTCCTCCATCGGCGGCGACCTCGCCTCCGGAGCCATCTCCAACCTCTACTACCCGCCCAGCAACCGCGGCACCGCCATCATCTTCTATGGAGCCCTCATCGACACCGGCGGACGCATGGTCAACGCCCTTGCCCAGGAGTTCATCTTCCGCCGCTTCACCTCCCACTCCAAAGCCGAGGAGTAGTCAACGCGCCCCTGTCTCCGCGGATGCATCTTGGAGACAGGGGCGTGTTTCCCCGTACAATCACAATCAGGCCTCATGCGCGTCCCCGTCACGCTCGCTGTTCTGCTCCTGCTCACCGTCGCCGCGCCTGCGCAAACCGCTCCGGCCACCCCACCCGCGCAACCCGATCAGGCGCCTTCCACCACCCTCACCGTTCGCTCCAACCTGGTCGAAGTTCCCGTCCTCGTCACCACCAAATCCGGACAGATCGTCTTCGCCCTCACCGCCAGGGACTTCACCCTCACCGACGACGGCGTTCCGCAGCGCATCTCCCTCGTGCCCGACACCGGCTCCCAGCCCCTCGCCCTCGCCGTCGTGGTTGAAACCGGAGGCGCCGGCGCGCACCATCTCGCCAACTACGAAGAGCTCGGCCCCATCCTCGACGCCATCATCGGCAACATCCCCCACCGCGTCTCCCTCATCGCCTTTGACAGCACACCGCACCTCATCCAGCCCTTCACCACATCCACTGACGACGTGGCCAATGAACTCGCCAACCTCCGCCCCGGCGACCCCGGAGCCTCCATCCTGGATGCCGTCGCCTACGCCGTCACGCAGCTCCGCGCCCAGCCAGGGCAGTACCGCCGCGCCATCCTGCTCCTCAGCGAGACCGTCGATCAGGGCAGCAATACCACCCTCAACGCAGCACTGCGCCTCATCAGCAACACCAATACCGCTGTCTATTCGTTTGCGTTTTCCAGCACCACGTCCGCCGTCAAGCACGAGGCCTCAAAGTTCAGCCGCCCCGACGAACCAGGCCCCGCGCACGGCTGCTTCTCCCGTCAGGGAGCCGATGCCGAATACAAAGGCCACTACAGCAAGCAGGTGCTCGACTGCATCAGTGACCTCGCGCCGCCGCTGCGCTTCGCCACCATGGCCTTCCTCGCCGCGCACAGCGCCCTGCGCAACAACACCGCCGAGTCCATCGCGCGCCTCACCGGAGGCGAATTCTTCCGCTTCAAAAATCCGCGCACCCTGCAGCGCGCGCTCCTCTATCTCTGGCACGACCTGCCCAACTACTACGTCCTCAGCTTTACGCCCACATCGCCCACGCCTGGACTCCACGCCCTGCGCCTCGACCTCAAGGACTATTCCCAGCTCCGCGTCCAATACCGCCCCGCCTACTGGATCGACGAAGCTGCCGCCAACTAGACGTGGAAGAACGTCGAGGCACGCTATTCCTGTGGAGTGAAATTTCCCATTCAAACAGGGCTTGAGTGAGAGCGAGTGCGCCTCTTAGGCTTTCTTCCTCACTTCGGAGTGTTCATCCCAAACCGCGGTATGGTCTGTGGATCGGGCTTTGCCTCTGTCGTGGGCCGCGTGCGCAGATTGTCCACCGTGTAATCGATAAATCGATCCCTGCCCAGGCTCTGCGGGGCCACCTTCGCCTCGCTGGCGTGCCGCACCCGCAGGTTGTCCACAGCGTAGTCGATAAACCGCGGCTCAAAGTGCGAATCCTCGCCCAGAAACCGGCACATCGCCACCACCTGGTCCACAATAAATCGCGGGTGATACCCCGCCAGCTCCAGTTGTTTCTCGACCGTGACCTTGTAGACGATCCGGTCAAACACTGCGCGGTCAAATTCCAGATTCTGCCGCGCCGCCTCCCGCGTAAAGATGCGCTCGTAGTTCTCCAGGCTCGGCGCGCCCACCTCAATCTTGTAGGGAAGCCGCCGCAGAAACGCCGGATCCATCAGGTCCTCCGGGTCAATGTTCGTCGAGAAGATCACCAGCTCCTCAAACGGAATGCTGAAGCTCTTGCCCGTATGCAGCTTCAGGTAGTCCACCCGGCTCTCCAGCGGCACAATCCACCGGTTCAGCAGCGCCGTCGGACTCACCAGTTGCCGCCCAAAGTCATCAATCAAAAAACATCCCCCCAGCGCCTTCACATGCAGCGGAGCCTCATAGAAATGCGATGTCTCGCTGTACCGCAAATCCAGCATCTCCAGCGTCAGCTCGCCGCCCGCCACCACAAACGGCCGCTTGCACGGGACCCACCGCTCGTCATACTGCTCCATCCGCATCAGGCTCAGCCCGGAATCATCGTCCACGTCCGTCACCGTCAGCGGAACATGCAGGTTCGGGTCGAACACCCGGATAATCTGCCCCTCCACCAGCACCGCGTGTGGAACATACACCACGTCATTAAACATTCCCGTAAACCGCATCGCCACGGACGTCTTCCCGTTGCCCGGCGGCCCATACAGCAATAGCGCGCGCCCCGAGTTCAGCGCCGGCCCCACCTGCTCCAGAATCCTGCGGTCAAACGTCAGGTCCTTAAGCGCCTCTTCAATGTCCTTGAGCGTGATCACCTCGTTCGTGATCTTCTGTAAGCTCACCCGCTCGTTAAACTGCTCCAGCGTCACCGGCGCCGGCCCCGCATACCGCACCTGCTCCAGCGCATCCAGCGTCCACCGCTTGCCCTGTTCCGTCATTGCGTAGCAAAGATCCGCCATGCTGTGCGACTCACGCGTCCCCAGCGCCTGCAGCAGTTGCCGATCCACCGCCTCCTGCACCAGATCCAGAACAATGTGGTACGGCAGCTTGATCACTCCCACAAACTGGCGCACACTCTCTAACCGTTCCGTGTAAATCACCTTCATCAGCAGGCCCACCAGTTCGGTCGCTTCCAGACCCGTCGCGGCAATGTCCTCGGGCTCCGGCGGCATGCGCGTCAGGAACTCGTCCAGAGCCTGCTGCTCCAGCGTGCCCATCTGCACCAGAATGCTTCCCAGCCGTCCGCCCTTCTCGCCCTGCTCACGCAGAGCCTCCCCCAACTGTCGAACCGTAATCAGCCCGCCGCGAACTAACAGATCCCCTAACTGCATCCGGACTTTGATCGTACACCTCCCCCACGAAAATTCCGTCCGAACCCCATCCCGGCCCATCGCCCGGCCCGCGCAGTCCATCCTAATCCGTTTCCGAACTCACTCTCTATATCGTTTCTAATCGGAAGCGGCTCTAGCATATTTATCGGGCCCGCCCTAATCCCCGGCCCAAATCCCCCAACCCAGCCTTCCACTGCCTTAAAACGAGACATCCACGCTCCTCGCTTTTCCAGCCGACCGCCACTGGTACACTCTTCAACGGAGACACCACCTTGGCCGACCTCAAACCCGCCGTCCGTCCGCGCACCCTCGCCGTCATCCCCGCCCGGCTCGGCTCCACCCGCCTGCCCCGCAAGGTCCTGCGCCAGATCGCCGGCGAGCCCATGCTGGCCTGGGTCTACCGAGCCGCCCGCGCCTGCCCGCTGCTTGATCGCGTGCTCATCGCCACCGACTCCGACGAGGTCCTGGCCTTCGCCCAGCAACACAACCTGCCCGCCGTCTTCACTCCCGCCGACTGCCCCAGCGGAACCGACCGCGTCCATGCCGTCGCGCAGTCCATCCCCGCCGACATCTACGTCAACATCCAGGGCGACGAGCCCATGCTCCGCCCCGAGCACATCCAGGCCCTCTTAAAGCCGTTTGAAAACAATGACGCGGCCGTCTCCACGCTCGCCACGCCCTGCGCTCCCAGCGACATCAACAACCCCCACGCCGTCAAGGTCGTCACCGCCGCCAACGGACGCGCCCTCTACTTCTCCCGCGCCACTATCCCCTGCGACCGCGACCAGCAGGGAACCGCCCGCTACCTCAAGCACCTCGGCCTTTACGCCTACCGCAAGGCCGCGCTGCAAAAATTCCCAACCCTCCCGCACTCTGCCCTTGAGGCCACCGAGAAGCTCGAGCAGCTGCGCTTCCTCGAAAACGGCATCGACATCTACGTCACCGAGACGCCCTACGACACCATCGGCGTCGACACCGAAGAGGACCTCCAGCGCGTCGAGCAAATCCTGCTCGCGAGCAAAGTCAGCTAACCACGATGTCATTCTGAGCGAAGTGTGGCGCGCCTAGCGCCACACAAGTCGAAGAACCTGCGGTTTCCTAGACACAGCCACGAATGCTCATTCCGACCAACAGGAGGGCCACAAAAACCAGCATCAGGAATGGCGGCGAAGCCGCAGTTGCCCGTGCGGCGAGCACCGAGAAGCGCGTGTGCCTGGACGGCTAGTCCCCCACGAGCTTCCTGGGCTCAGTCAACTTCGCCGGGTCCAGAATCTCCTCAATCTCCGCCTCGCTAAGCAGCTCTTTCTTCCGCGCCAGTGAAATGATAGACTCGCCCGTCGCCACGGACTCCTTCACTAGCTCCGCTGCCCGCGCGTAGCCAATGTACGGGTTCAGCGCCGTCGCCAGCGATACAGTACTCTGCGCATAGTGCAGGCACCGCTCCGCGTTGGCCGTAATCCCGCGCACGCACCGCTCGTCAAACACCCCCAGCACGTTGGTTAAGATGGTCACGCTCTGCAAAACGTTGTAAGCCATCGCGGGCATCATCACGTTCAGCTCAAGCTGCCCCGCCTGTACCGCATAGGCCACCGCCGTATCGTTGCCGATGACCTGAAAGCTCACCATCGCCGCCAGCTCCGCCATCACCGGATTGATCTTTCCCGGCATAATCGACGACCCCGGCTGCAGCGCCGGCAGCGTAATCTCGCCCAGCCCCGTGTTCGGCCCCGACTGCAGCAGTCGCAGGTCATTCGATATCCGAATCACCTCCAGCGCCACGCCCCGCAGCGCCCCGCTCACCTCGCCCATGCACGCGTTCGACTGCATCGCCCAGCGCATGTCTTCAGCAGGCGTAAGCCGCTGGCCGGAAATCCGCGCCAGATTCGCAATCGCCAGCGCCCGGTATTCAGGATGCGTATTGATCCCCGTCCCCACCGCCGACCCGCCCAGCCCCAGCTCACGCAGCTCATCCGCCGCCCGCGCCACCGCCGCCCGGCACTTGGCAATCGCCACGCCGTAGGCCGCAAACTCCTGCCCCAGCCGGATCGGAACCGCATCCTGCATGTGCGTCCTGCCCGACTTCAGCACCGTGTCGAACTCGCGTCCCTTGGCCGAAAAGCTCTCCGCCAGCGCGCCCATCACCGGATACAGCCCGTCGAGAGCCAGCAACGTAGCCAGCCGCATCGCGGTAGGGAACACATCGTTCGTCGATTGCCCGTAGTTCACATGGTCGTTGGGATGCACCCGCGCATACGTGCCCAGCGGCACGCCCAGAATCTCATTCGCGCGGTTGGCAATCACCTCGTTTGCATTCATGTGGAACGACACGCCCGCCCCGGCCTGGAATACGTCCACCACAAACTCCGCGTCCCACTTGCCGTCGATGACTTCCTTAGCGGCGTTCACAATCGCGTCCGCCCGCTCAGCATCCACCAACTTCAGAGCCTTGTTGGCCTCCGCCGCGGCCTGCTTCACCATTCCGATCGCCTTGATCAGCGCCGGATACGCCCGCATCCCCGAGATGGGAAAGTTCTCCACCGCCCGCGCCGTCTGCGCGCCGTAGTACGCCCGCGCCGGAACCTCCACCAACCCCAGCGAGTCCTTCTCTTTGCGC
>DATKRT010000056.1:0-42976 GCA_035532055.1 Acidobacteriaceae bacterium
CTGCGGGAGCGGGAGCGGCAACGGCTCGCAGAAAACCTACAACGTCAACGTCACGGCGACGGCCGGCGGCATCCAGCACACGGCCGCCGTCAAACTGGAGATCAAGTAGCCCACCAGGAAAACCCTAGCTCCACCAGGAGACCCATAGCACCACCAGGAGAACCCTGATATAGAGAACTCCTGCTGGTGCGCTCCTTGTGGACGTGAGGATGGGTGGACGCGAGGATGGCCGTGCCCCACGTTCGCCCAGAACCTGCCCGCACAAAAGCAGGCCGCGCCCTGCACCAGAACTGAAGACTGCTTGACCTGCAACGCGGACTGCGCGGCGACGATCCCGACGTTCTTTTCTGTCTGACTGCGTTGGACAATCGGCCCGCGAGTGGCGGAACCGTGAAAGTCCCTGCAAGGTGCGTTCAACGCATCAAATGCGGAAGTCGCCCTTTTACTTACACTTGAAACAGCCATGCCGCCTACTTGCATTTGCCCCTCAAGTAAATAGAAGCTTTTGTTCACCCTTCACGTCAGCAAGCCGATAAAGACAATCAGGCACAGACCGAGAAGGAGTGGACATGGCTACTGCAACCAAAGAACAAACATCCGTGGGAGAGTTTGACTCCAAGCTGTTATTGAGCGTCTTGACGCGGTCAAGAAGGGAGACTTTTCGGCGCGCATGCCGCTGGACTGGATCGGTATCAACGGCAAGATCGCCGACACGCTGAACGAGATTATCGAACTGGAAGACAAAACATCCCGCGCGCTCGAGCGCGTCAGCAAGACGGTGGGCAAGGAAGGGAAGCTGGAGGAGCGCATGACGCCGGCATCGAGCAACGGCACATGGGCGCGGAAGGCCGAGTCGATCAATGCGCTGATTACGGATCTCGGCCGGCCCACCAAGGAAATGGCGCGCGTGATCGGTGCGGTGGCCAATGGCGACCTGACGCAGAAGATGATCATGGAGGCGGACGGCAAGCCGCTACAGGGCGAATTCGCGCGCAGCGCAAAAATCGTCAACACCATGGTGGACCAGCTCTCCACCTTCGCCTCGGAAGTCACGCGGGTGGCGCGCGAAGTGGGCACCGAGGGCAAGCTCGGCGGGCAGGCCGAGGTCAAGGGCGTGCTGGGCACCTGGAAGGACCTGACCGACAACGTCAACTCGCTGGCCGGCAACCTCACGGTGCAATTGCGCGACGTGTCGAAGGTGGCCACCGCGATCGCCCAGGGCGACCTCGGGCAAAAGATCACGGTGGATGTGAAGGGCGAGATCCTGCAGATCAAGGATGTGATCAACACCATGGTGGACCAGCTCTCCACCTTTGCCTCGGAAGTCACGCGGGTGGCACGCGAAGTGGGCACCGAGGGCAAGCTCGGCGGGCAGGCCGAGGTCAAGGGCGTGGCCGGCACCTGGAAGGACCTGACCGACAACGTCAACTCGCTGGCCGGCAACCTCACGGTGCAATTGCGCGACGTGTCGAAGGTGGCCACTGCCATCGCCAACGGCGACCTCTCCCGCAAGATCACCGTGGACGTGCGCGGCGAGTTCCTGCAACTCAAGGAAACCATCAACACCATGGTGGACCAGTTGCGTTCCTTCGCTTCGGAAGTCACACGCGTGGCGCGCGAGGTCGGCATGGAAGGACGCCTTGGCGGTCAGGCCAACGTGCCGGGCGTGGCGGGCACCTGGAAAGACCTGACCGAAAACGTCAACATGCTGGCAGCCAACCTCACCAATCAGGTGCGCAACATTGCCCAGGTAACGACGGCGGTGGCCAACGGTGACCTCGGCAAAAAAGTCACTGTGGAAGTGAAAGGCGAGATCCTCGAACTGAAGAACACCGTTAACACCATGGTGGACCAGCTCAACTCCTTCGCCGCCGAGGTCACGCGGGTGGCGCGCGAGGTGGGCACCGAGGGCAAGCTCGGCGGCCAGTCCATGGTGCGCGGCGTCTCCGGCACCTGGAAGGACCTCACCGACAACGTCAACTTCATGGCAGCCAACCTCACCGGCCAGGTGCGCGGCATCGCCAAGGTGGTGACCGCGGTGGCCAACGGCGACCTGAAAAAGAAACTCACCGTCGAGGCCAAGGGCGAAATCGCCGATCTGGCTGACATCATCAACGACATGACCGACAACCTGGCGTTGTTCGCCGACCAGGTGACCTCGGTGGCACGCGAGGTGGGCGTCGAAGGCAAGCTCGGCGGCCAGGCCAACGTGCCGGGCGCAGCGGGCACCTGGAAGGACCTGACCGACAACGTGAACGGCCTGGCGGCCAACCTCACCAACCAGGTGCGCGCCATCGCCGGCGTCGCCACCGCGGTCACCAAGGACGACCTCACCCGCACGGTGATGGTGGAGGCCAATGGCGAGGTGGCGGAACTCAAGGACAACATCAACGAGATGATCCGCAACCTGCGCGAGACGACCAATCAGAATTCGGAGCAGGACTGGCTCAAGAGCAACCTGGCCAAGTTCACCCGCGTCCTGCAGGGGCAGCGCGACCTCATCACCGTATCCAAAACCGTGATGTCGGAACTCGCACCGTTGGTCAATGCCCAGCACGGCGTGTTCTACATGATGGACGAACCGCAAGGCGGCACCGCCAGGCTCAAGATGATCTCCTCCTACGCCTACAAGGAACGCAAGAACATCTCCACGGAATGGGGGATCGGCGAGGGGCTGGTCGGACAATGCGCCTACGAGAAACAGCGCATTCTGCTGACCAACGTGCCGGACGACTATGTGCAGATCAACTCGGGCCTGGGCGAGGCCAAGCCGTTGAACATCGTGGTGCTGCCAGTCATCTTCGAGGGCAAGGTCAAGGCCATCATCGAGCTGGCCTCGTTCGAACGCTACTCCGCCACGCACCAGACCTTCCTTGACCAGCTTGCCGAATCCATCGGCATCGTGCTCAACACCATCGAAGCCAACATGCGCACCGAGGAACTGCTCAAGCAATCGCAGTCGCTCGCCAATGAGCTGGGCAGCCAGCAGGAAGAACTGCGCCAGACCAACGAGGAACTGGAAGACAAGGCGCACCTGCTGGAAGAACAGAAAGTGGAGGTGGAAATCAAGAACCGCGAAGTCGAGCAGGCCAAGGGCGCCGTCGAGGAAAAAGCGGCGCAACTGGCGCTCACCTCCAAGTACAAGTCCGAGTTCCTCTCCAACATGTCGCACGAACTGCGCACCCCGCTGAACAGCCTGCTGATTCTGGCCCAGCAGCTCGCAGACAATCCGAAGAACCATCTCGATTCCAAGGAAACGGAATACGCCAAGACCATCCACAGTTCGGGAAATGACCTGCTGTCGCTGATCAACGAGATTCTCGACCTGTCCAAGATTGAGTCGGGTACGGTGTCGCTGGAACTCTCGACGGTGCCCTTCACCAGCGTGCGCAACCAGATTGATCGCACCTTCAACCATGTTGCAAAGGCACGGGGCCTGGAATTCGAGATCAGCCTTGCCCGTGACTTGCCGGCGACCATCACCACCGACGAGAAACGCCTACAGCAAGTAATAAAAAACCTGCTTTCCAACTCTTTCAAATTCACCGAGAAAGGTAAGGTGTCGGTGCGTATAAATCGCGCCGCCTCGGGCTGGAGCAATCTCAACGACAACCTCAACAAAGCCAGCGAAGTATTCTCCTTCAGCGTCGAGGACAGTGGAATCGGCATCCCGGACAGCAAACAGAAGATCATCTTCGAAGCGTTCCAGCAGGCCGATGGCTCCACCGCCAGAAAATACGGCGGCACCGGACTGGGGCTGTCGATCAGCCGCGAAATTGGCCGACTGCTGGGTGGCGAACTGAAGCTGGAGCGTAGCGCAACGGGACAGGGCAGCGTATTCGTGCTCTATGTGCCGCAAAATAGTGGCGGGGGGTTGGGTATCTCTGAGCCGACCGAGGAGCGATCGCAGCCTTATAGTGGATCGCAGGCAGATAGCGAAGCGCAGTCGCCTCAGCGCAGCGGGAGCGATACGGCCGTAGCAGGCGCCCCGGATACGGAGCTGCGGGGGGCGCGCCAGCCGGAAGTGCCGGACGATCGCGCCGCCATCCAGAAAGGCGACCGCGTCCTGCTGATTGTCGAGGACGATGTGGTCTTTGCCAAAATCATTCTCGATCTGGCGCGGGAAAAAGGCTTCAAGGGTATTGTTGCCGTACGTGGCAATCAGGCGCTGGAGCTGGCCCACAAACATAACCCCGACGCCATCACGCTGGACATCCGCATCCCGGACATGGACGGCTGGACCGTCCTCGAAGTGCTCAAGCGCGACCCCGCCCTGCGCCATATCCCGGTGGATCTTATCACCGGCGTGGACGAGCCGCTGCGCGGCTTGACCCAGGGCGCTTTCCAGTACATCACCAAGCCAGTGAGCCGCGAGCATATTGCCTCAGCACTGGATGCCACACGCAAGTTTCTCGACCGGCCAGTGAAAAATCTGCTGCTGGTGTCCAGCGACAAGGACGAGAAAAAGCAAATAACCGACTTGATCGGCGATGCAGACATCGCCATCCAGATAGCTCTCAGCGGCAAGGCCGGGCTCAACGAGATGGGCAAGAAAAACTATGACTGTGTGGCGGTGGCGGCCAAGCTTGCCGACATGAGCAGTATTGAATTCATCGCCGCCATGCACAGGATTGAATTGCTGGCGAAGGTGCCGGTAGTGGTACTCACCAATGAGCCGATTCCCGCTGACGAGCTCGCCGCGCTGGAACAGCTCGCCACCAGCGGGGTGGTCAAAAAAGTCGAGTCACCCGAGCGCCTGCTCGATCAAACAGCTCTGTTTCTGCACCGTGTACTGGTGAAACTTCCGGAAGAAAAGCGCAAAGCGATTGAGAAAATACAGCAGGCAGCCTCCAATCTCAACGGCAAAAAAGTGCTGGTCGTGGACGATGACGTGCGCAACATTTTTGCCCTCACCGCAGCACTCGAGCGCAAGGGCATGGTCGTGCTGCCGGCGGAGAGCGGCGCCGCCGCCCTCGATCAGCTCAAAGCCGCGCCCGACATTAATATCGTGTTGATGGACATCATGATGCCGGTCATGGATGGCTACGAAGCGATGCAACAGATACGCAAAATTCCGAAATTCAAGAAGCTGCCGATCATTTCGCTTACCGCCAAGGCCATGGTCGGCGACCGCGAGAAATGCCTGGAAGCCGGTGCATCGGATTATCTGAGCAAGCCGGTCAATGTCGAGCAGCTCACCTCGCTGATGCAGGTATGGCTGTCGAACTGAAAACATAAAACTGATCGAGAAATTCAGTATCACCCCCCGAGAGGATGCCGTGTGCATGGCCTGAATGATGCGTAATCAACGCCCCTTAACCCAACATCCCGCTGCGCCCTTCGCGGAAACGGAAATCGAAAATATCGAAATCCTGCTGCTGCTGCAAGCCATCTACAAGCGCTGGGGCTACGACTTCCGCGACTATGCGCCTGCCTCTTTCAAGCGCCGCATCCAACGCATTCTCGGGATTGAAAAAGTGGCTACGGTGTCCGCGTTGCAGGAACGGCTGCTGCGCGATGTGAGCTTGATGCAGCGTTTTATCAATCAGGTGACGGTGAGTGTCACCTCGATGTATCGAGACCCGACTTTCTACAAGGCATTTCGCAACATCGCCATACCGTTGCTGAAACTGCGGCCCGCGCTGCGCATCTGGATCGCCGGTTGTGCCAGCGGCGAAGAGGTCTATTCGCTGGCGATTCTGCTGCGCGAGGAAGGCCTGTTCGACCGTGCCAGCATCTATGTCACCGACATAAATCAGGCCGCGCTCGACACGGCCAGAAACGGGATATACCCGCTGGAAAAAATGCAGGAATACACCGGGAACTACCAGGCTGCCGGCGGCAAGGCGGAATTTTCAGAATATTACCAGGCCGGCCACGGCAGTGTGGTGATGCGTGCCGACCTGTCGAAGAACATAATCTGGGCACAACACAACCTGGTGATCGATGCCTCGTTCAACGAATTTGATCTGCTCCTGTGCCGCAACGTGCTGATCTACTTCAACACCCGCTTGCAGGCGCGCGTCCATCACCTGATTTACGACAGCCTGGTGAATGACGGCGTGCTGGTGCTGGGCCGGAATGAGAGTCTGCAACTGACGCCGCATGAGAGCTGTTTTCAAGCTCTGGACAGCTATGAAAAAATTTACCGGAGGGTGAGATGACGCACCCCCGTCTCATTGTGATCGGCACTTCGCTGGGCGGTATGGATGCGCTGCGCGTCCTGTTCGGCATGCTGCCGGCCAATCTTCCGGCCGCGCTGGCCATCGTCATCCACCGCAACAAGGTGGAAACCGGTCATCTGCTGCCGATGTTGAACAGGTTATGCAAACTGCCGGTCACGTTTCCGTCTGACAAGGAAATCATCAAGCAGGGCTGCGTGTACATCGCACCGCCCGACTACCACCTGCTGATAGAGGATGGTCATTTCGCTTTCTCGGTGGACGAGCAGGTGAACAATGCCCGCCCCTCGATCGACGTGCTGTTCGAGAGCGCGGCGGATGCCGGTGGCGCGGACGTAACCGGCATTGTGCTTACGGGCATGGGTCACGATGGCGCTCGCGGGCTGGCTGCAATAAAGCGCTGTGGCGGGTCGGCACTGGTGCAATCGCCGGGCGAGGCTGCCGCGTCGAGCATGCCGCTGGCGGTGCTGGCGGCGGTGCCCGGTGTGCGAGTATGCACCCTCGAAGAGATGGGCGCATGGTTCTCCAGGATGACTTCTCCTGTTGCTATCAAGGATCTCCAATGACTGAAAACACCATGCCGGCCAGCGTCCTGCTC
Organism: Acidobacteriaceae bacterium; assembly: GCA_035532055.1. Taxonomy (GTDB): domain Bacteria; phylum Acidobacteriota; class Terriglobia; order Terriglobales; family Acidobacteriaceae; genus Silvibacterium. The sequence goes on from DATKRT010000056.1 coordinate 6,781, forward strand.
GTTAACGGCAACCCCGCCAGGCTCATGGCGCTGGGGGCGGTGCTGGCATAAAAAACGTTCCCCCGAAATCAGAACGGTGAAGGAAAACAGAAAATGACCACCACACACATTCCGCAATCCGCGATCCCTAATCCGCATTCGAATGTTCCTGTTTGTGTCCTGCTCGTTGACGACAATCCCGCCAAGCTCATGGCGCTGGGCGCGGTACTGGATGGCCTGGACATCGACATTGTCACCGCCACCTCGGGCATGGGGGCGCTGCAGCAGTTGCTGCAACGGGAATTCGCCGCCGTACTGCTCGACGTGAACATGCCGGACATGAACGGTTTTGAAACCGCCACGATGATCCGCAGCCGGCCACGCTCCGAACACCTGCCTGTTCTCTTCATTACATCAGAGGCGCTTACCGGCGAATCCATGATCAAGGGCTATGAGCTCGGCGCGGTGGATTACATCCTGAGTCCGGTGCTGCCGCAGATCCTGCGGGCCAAGGTGACGGCCTTCGCCGACCTGTACCGCCTGCGCGAGCAGAGCGCCCGCTATGGCCATGAAATGCTCAAAAAGAACGAGGAGATATTCCGCCAGAACCTCGAACTGAAGAACCACCAGGCCCGGATCACACTATTGAACGACAGCCTGGAAAAAAAGGTGCAGGAGCGCACCGTAGCGTTGCAGGAAAGCGCAGCCTTGCTCGAGGAGGCGCAGGCCATTGCGCAACTGGGCAGTTATATTCTGGATATCCCCAGCGGGGCGTGGCAAAGCTCAGACATGCTGGATCGGTTGTTCGGGATCGACGCAGACTACCCACGCTCCATGGAAGGCTGGGGCGCGCTGATCCATCCCGATGACCGCGCCATGATGACGGGTGCCTTCAAAAAAGAGGGCCTGGAACCGGGCAAGGATTTCGACAAGGAATACCGCATCCTCCGGCACAACAATCAGGCCCTACGCTGGGTGCATGAAATCGGAAAAATTGAACTGGACAGCCAGGGCCGCCCCCTGAAAATGCACGGCACGATCCAGGACATTACCGAGCGCAAGCACAATGAATCACAAGCGCAAAAATTTGGCCAGTTGCTGCAAAATTCTTTCAACGAGGTTTACCTGTTCGATGCTCATACGCTGCGTTATCTGCAAACGAGCGACGGCGCGAGAAAAAACCTGGGGTATTCTGCCGCCGAACTGGAACAGCTCACCCCGCTGGACTTGAACCCGGAATTCACGCGCGAACGTTTCGAGGCGCTGCTGAAACCGCTGCACAGCGCAGAACTGGAAACACTGGCTTTTGAGACCGTTCATCGCCGCAAGGATAATACGACTTATCCGGTAAATACGCGCCTGCAGCTCATGCAGATGGATGTGTCCGTGTTTCTTGCCATTGTTCAGGACATCACCGAACGCAAGCAGTCGGAAGAGTCCCTCAGACAGTCCCATGAAAGGTTCAGCGCCATCTTTAACCAGTCGCCTTTGGGCATCGCGGTAATAGATTCGCATACCGGAAATATCCATGAGGCCAATCCCCGCTTTGCGGAGATCGCAGGCAGAACCCTCGAAGAAATCGCCACCCTTGACTGGATGAACATTACCCATCCCGACGACGTGCAGGAAGAGCTGGATAACATGGCGCTGCTAAATGCCGGAGAAATTCCCGGCTTCAATATGGACAAGCGCTACATGCATCCGGACGGTTCGCTCGTCTGGCTCAACATGATAGTTACGCCATTGAGGATGGGGCAGAATATTTCGCCGCGTCATCTCTGCATGGTAGATGACATCACCGGGCGCAAGCTGCTCGCCCTCGATGCGCAGCAGAAATCCGAACAAGTCCTTCGTATCTTCGAGAGCAACGCCGATGGCTTGATCGTCATTGACCGGGACGGTCAGATTTGCGCAGCCAATCCGGTCGCCACGCAACTCTTCGGACGGCCGGTGGAGGCATTGCTGGGGACACCTTTCGGCGACCCGGTGGCTGCGGGTGAAACTGTCGAGATAACTATTCAGCCCAGCACTGGGATCGCGAAGCATGTCGAGATGCGCAGTGCCGAAATTATCTGGGACGGCCATCCGGCCATCCTGACGTCGTTGCGGGACATCACCGAGCGCATGGCAGCCGAGGCAGAGATCCGCAAGCTCTCGATGGCTGTAGAGCAGACTCCGAACAGCATCGTCGTCACCGATCTGGACGGCAACATCGAATACGTCAACGATGCCTTCGTCCGGGTGACCGGCTACAACCGCGAGGAGACCATCGGCCGGAACTCGAGCTTCCTCCAGTCCGGCAAGACACCGAACGAGACCTACGAAGCCATGTGGCAGTCCCTCGTTCAGGGATTGCCCTGGGAGGGAGAATTCTACAACCAGCGCAAGGACGGCAGAGAATTCGTCGAGTACTCCAGCGTTGCGCCCATCCGCCAGCCCGACGGGCGCATCACCAATTACGTCGAGGTGAAGGAAGATATTACCGAAAAAAAGCACCTCGCCGAAGAACTCGACAGCTACCGCAACCATCTGGAAGATGTGGTGGCGCAGCGCACACGCGAACTAGCCACGGCCAAGGCGGAGGCCGATGCCGCCAACCATGCCAAGTCGGCTTTTCTCGCTGCGATGAGCCACGAAATCCGCACTCCGATGAACGGCGTGATTGGCATGGTCGACGTGTTGCAGCAGAGCAGCCTCAAGGGCTACCAGGTGGAAATGGTCGATCTGATCGGCGAGTCGGCGTATTCGCTGCTGGGCATCATCAACGACATTCTCGATTTTTCCAAGGCGGAGGCCGGCAAGATAGAGATTGAGAACGCCCCCATGCCCCTGGACCATACCGTGAATGCGGTTTGCGGCATATTGGCCAACCTGGCCAGAAAACATAATGTGCAGTTCACGCTGTTTACCGACCCTGCGATTCCAGAAGAAGTCATCGGCGATCAGTTGCGGCTGCGGCAGGTGTTGATCAATCTCCTCAGTAACGCCATCAAGTTCTCCGGCGGGCAGGATCGGCTAGGCCATGTATCGGTGCGTGCCGGGCTGGCCCAGCTTGGCACGGAACAGGCAATAGTGGAATTCCGGATAGCCGATAACGGCATCGGCATGGATAACGAAACCCTGTCTAGGCTGTTCAGGCCTTTCACCCAGGCGGATTCCAGCACCACCCGGCGTTTTGGTGGCACCGGGCTGGGGCTGGCTATTTCGCGCCAACTGGTAGAGCTGATGGGGGGCGAAATTTCTGTGCAGAGCGAACCGGGCAAAGGCTCCGTCTTCACTGTGCGCTTGCCGTTTGCATTGGCGCCGGAAAAATTGCCTTCTGTCACCGTACCCTCCATGGTCGCCGGATTGTCCTGCCTGATGGTGGATGACCCGGATAACCCGGATGAACTGCTCGACGATCTGTCCCGCTATCTTGTGTCAGGCGGGGCAATCGTCGAGCGGGCCGCCAGTCTGGTGGCGGCCAGGGCGTTGTTGCCTGTACTGCCGGGGGGGCAATGGATATTGATCATTGATGCCATCGATGAGGTGCCGCCGCTGGATGAACTGCGCGCGGTCGCCAGCATCCGGCCAGAGCATGAAGCGCACTTTATTGTCATCCTCAGGCGCGGGCTCCGGCAGTCTCCACGGGTGGAGAACAACGATCTGTTGATGGTCGACGGCAATATTCTCACACGGCCTGAATTCCTCAAGAATGTGGCCATTGCCGCAGGGCGGGTGCAGATGGAAATTGAAGCACCGCACCAGGGTAAAAAAGAGCACGACTTCACGCTCCCCTCACGAGAGCATGCACGCCAGCATGGACGCTTGATTCTGGTCGCCGAAGACAACGAAACCAACCAAAAAGTGATTCAGCGCCAGCTTGCATTGTTCGGGTTGTCTGCCGATGTTGCCAATAACGGCGAAGAGGCACTGGAGTGCTGGCGGAGTGGCGATTATGCGCTGCTGCTCAGTGACCTGAATATGCCGATCATGGACGGCTACGAACTGACCGCAGCCATTCGTGCCGCAGAACAAGACTCATCGCGACATACCCCGATCGTGGCGCTGACTGCCAATGCCCTCAAGAGCGAGGTTGTGCACTGCCGCGAGGTCGGCATGGACGATTATCTGAGCAAGCCGGCGCCGCTGGCTGACCTGCAGGCCATGCTGGAAAAGTGGCTGCCGGTTGCCGGCGAAGCTGCATCGTCTGAATTGCCGTCGGCTCAGGGGGATTTATCTGACCCACATAACCCCGCACCTGCGGCCTCTCTTCCTGTAGATGTCAACGTGCTCAAGGCGCTGATAGGCGATGACGAAGCGACCCTGCGCGAGTTCCTGCATGATTTCCGTATCAGCGCAGAAAAAATAGCGGCGGAGCTAAACACCGCCTGTGCGGCAGGTCAGGCAGAGGCCGCCGGTGCATTGGCGCACAAGCTCAAGTCATCGGCACGCTCGGTGGGCGCGCTGGCGCTGGGCGAACTGTGCGACGAGATGGAACAGGCAGGCTATGCGGCAAATATTGAAACACTGACCGTGCTGCTGCACAGCTTCGAGCGGGAAAATGCCAGAGTCGCAGGCTATCTCGATGGATATTAATAGCCGTACTCTGCCAACCACACCGACGGCTTTAGACGAATTTACAAGAGGAGTATTTTCATGAACCCGCAAACGATCAGGATTCTGATACTCGATGATGAGCCATTCATGCACAAACTGCTGGTCCGCATGTTGGATAATCTTGGTTACACTTCGGTTACCGCCTGTGAAAACGGACACGCTGCGCTGGCGTTGATCGATAGCACGAACAACTCTCCCAATCTGATTCTGGTGGATCTCAACATGCCGGAAATGGACGGTCTTGAGTTTGTGCGTCACCTGGTCGAACGGCGCTTTAACGGCAGTCTCATCCTGATCAGTGGCGAGGATGAGCGTATGCAACAGGCTGCCGAAAAGCTGGCAACCGCACATAACGTTACCGTGCTGGGACATTTACACAAGCCTGCCTCGCCGGGAGGATTGGCGACGTTGATCGGCAAGTGGAAGCCAACACAGCAAAACGCGCCTCGTGCGGCGAAAAACGTTTACGATGCGGAAGCCGTACGCGCAGCCATTGCCAATGGCGAACTGGTCAATTATTACCAGCCCAAAGTTGATGTCGCTAGCGGCCGTGTGGTGGGCGTGGAAACGCTGGTGCGCTGGCGTCACCCTCAGGATGGCATGGTGTTCCCCGACCAGTTCATCGCTGTGGCGGAAGCGCATGGTCTGATCGACGACCTGACCCGGGTGGTGCTGAGCAATGCACTGGCTCAGACAAGGCTGTGGCTGGATGCGGGGCTGATGTTGCATGTAGCTGTCAACCTGTCGATGGACAACCTGGCCTCGCTGGATTGTCTGGATATGGTTGTCGGGCTCGCAGCCAAGGCAGGCGTGCCTGCGCAGATAATGGAACTGGAAGTAACTGAAACCCGTCTGATGGAAGATTTACGTATGCCGCTCGAGATAATGACCCGGTTGCGCCTCAAACGCTTCAGGCTTTCACTCGACGATTTCGGCACCGGCAATTCTTCCCTGGCGCAGTTGCGCGACCTTCCTTTTGATGCCCTCAAGATCGATATGAGCTTTGTTCGAGGTGCATGGAAAAACGAAAAGTTGCAAACCATGTTCGATTCCTGCCTTGGCCTGGCAAAACAGCTTGGTATGGAATCTATAGCGGAAGGAGTCGAAGCCCAGGCGGATTGGAATTTTGTGCGAAACAGACGTTGCGATATTGCCCAGGGCTATTTTATTGCCAAGCCTATGCCTGCGGAAGACATACTCGATTGGAGTCATTCCTGGCAATCAAACTTCCAGCACATCGCTGATGCGTATCCAATTGAGCCATAAAGGATGACGAGCGCTATGAATGCCGCTGCGCGATTCCCACACTCCCACAACCTCGACGACTACAGCGTTTTCGATTCCGCTCTTAACAGAAGGTGAGATGTTAAGTGGCTTTTCCCTTGAGAAAAAGCCACCCTGCACGACATCGAAGCGTCAACAAGTGAAGCGAAAACGCTCTACGGGCCAACTACCGCGATTCAAATTCGCATGTCGGATAACACAGGTTTCGCTTTGGAGATGCCGCAGGGCCACTCTTCCCACCACCCCACCCCACTCACGTCTCATACAGACAGCACATCCGCCCAGATGCCCGCAATCCTCCAACCCGCTGACCGGCTTTCGCCGACCGCCCCTTAGCTGACGCTGACCGCCTACACCCTTCCGCCTGGCAAGAGAATTTGCCCCCGCCGAGACGCCGCAGTTCCCGTTCGCCTGCTCAGCCCATACAACTTTAGGCAGCAACTCCGAATCCGAAAACTAGGCGACTCGATAATTGGGAATAGTTACGCTCCTTACATTCCCTCTGACTTGGTAGGCCGGTTACAGAAAATAGGAAGTTATCGAACAGAATGAAGCGGAGCGATCGAGTTGTCTTTGCAGCCGTGATGTTCTTGCTGGGCATAATGGTGGCCGGTTGTGCCGGTTCCAGCGCCAGCTCCAGCAATCAGCCCCCAGCGCCGACCCTCACGCTTTCCGCAAGTTCAAGCAGTGTCACTGCGGGCCAGAGTGTCACACTCACCTGGTCAATGACCAACGCCACATCGCTTACGATCACGGCCACCGTGGGGACAAGCAGTCACACATTGACAACCAGTACGGCGGCATCGGGCAGCGCCAACGACTCCCCGGCCCAGACCACCACCTACACGGCCGTGGCGACAGGCTCCGGCGGCAGCGCAACCCAGACCACGACGGTGCAGGTGGTACAGCCGGTTACGCCACAGATCACTTCCTTCACTGCCGATCCAACCACCGTAAATGCCGGTCAAAGCACCACCCTGAGCTGGCAGACGACCAATGCCACCTCAGTCGCCATCTCGCCCGCCCCTCAGCAGAGCGATACCGCCGGAGCACTGTCCACCTCCGGATCGGTTTCCACCCCTGTCAGCCAGACCACCACCTTCACGCTCACCGCCACCGGGCCCGGCGGAAGTGCGACGCAGAGCGTAACCGTAACGGTGCCAATCACGCTAAGCTTTACGGTTTCGCCGCAGACGATCACTGCCGGCCAATCGGTCACGCTGTCCTGGCAGGTTTCGGGCGGGACCGCCAGCTCGCTCAATATTGACAACGGGGTCTGCAATTCCTGCACATTGCCGCAGGGAACTGCCACCGACTCTCCCCCGGCGACCACTACCTACACCGCCACCGCCACCGTATCCGGCGGTACGCAAGTGACTCAAGCCGCAACCGTGACGGTGACAGCTGCCACGCCCGGCACATTGAAGCACATCTTTGTCATGGTGCAGGAGAACCGCGCTTTCGACATGTATTTCGGACAGCTCGGCGCCTACCGCGCCAACCGCCTCGCGCAGGCCGGAATTACTGATTCCCAAACAGTGGACGGGTTCGATCCCACCGTTACTCTCACCAACCACAACACCGGCGCACAGGTGCAGCCCTTCCATGAGGCCACGGTCTGCACCGAGAATTTATCGCCTTCCTGGGATGAATCGCATCATGACCTGGCGCTCGCCGGGGGCGACCCCGCCTGGGTGACTACCACTACTTACACCGATAGTTCGTTCGCGATGAACAACTTCCTTGATACCACCGACTCCGTGCCGGAAAGCTATGACCCCGATGGTACTCGCGCCCTGGGCTATTACAACCAGACCGATCTGCCCTATTACTACGATCTGGCGTCATTTTTTGCCACCAGCGACGACTGGCATTCACCCGTTCTGGCCGGCACAATCCCCAATCGAATGTATTTAATGGCCGCGACCTCGTTCGGACACGAGTACGCTGACAGTACCGGACACCCGTTGTACTCCGCCGAGACAATCTTTCGCGCCATGAACAACGCAAATGTGAGCTGGCTCTATTACTACAAGGATGGAGTTTTTCTGGCGAATTTTGCCGATTGGAGTGACCCAACCATTCAGACCAAGGTCTTTCCCGTCAGTGATCTGTTCAACCGCCTGAGCGGTACCTGCAGCGGTGCCCCTTGCGATCCCGACAAGGCTTTGCCGGAAGTGATCTTTATTGACGGCGCCTCAGGGGCGAGCCACCTCGACGAGCACCCGGGCAATAACATCCAATCCGGAGCCGCCTACGTCGAATCGATCATTACAGCGCTCATGAACAGCGACGCCTGGAAGGACTCGGCTTTTATCCTGACTTATGATGAGGGCGGCGGGCTCTACGATCATGTCCCGCCATTCATGGTTCCACCGCCGGACAATTATGCCCCGGGCCAGTGTCCCGACCCCAACAACGGCACGGCGATTTACTGCGCTACCGGCAAACTGGGAGGGACGTTCAACCTCACCGGGTTCCGCGTGCCTCTGATCGTGATCTCGCCATACGCCAAACCACACTACGTTTCGCACACGCCGCTCGGCTCTACCGCCATCCTGGCCTTTATTGAGAAAACCTTCAACGTCCCGCCACTCACCCAGCGCGATGCCTATTGGTTGCAGAGCGGAGACATGAGTGAGTTTTTTGATTTCAGCAACGCCAATCTGCTCACCGCGCCCGGCGGCGCAGCGTGGCCACAGTATCTTGCCACCCAACCCACGAACGGCCTGTGCGACCAGACGCATGAGAGCTCGAGCTTCGCGGCCTCACCGTAGGACCCTCAAATTCACCCACTCCTGTCCTTCCACGTCTCATAATGGAGACAGCGCCACCCAACCGCATGCCCGCACCCCGCCCAACCCGTTCCCGGCCTTTTACTGACCGCTTCTTAGCTGACCGCCCCTTAGCTGCCGCATGACCTCCTACACCCTTCCCCCCGACAAACTCGCCAAGGCCCTCGTCCTCTACCACGCCGGCCTCTGGTCCTACTTCGGCGGAACCCTCTGGAACATCGCGATCCTCTACCTGCTCCTCCGCCTCGGAGCCGGCGCCGCCATCCGCGACCTCGCCGCCCGCGTCACCGCGCGACGCTGGCTGCAAGGGTTGATCGTCGCCCCCATCTGGCTTTTCATCGTCACCGCCATCAATCTGCCCATCTCGCTCGCCCTCCACCACCTCAACCTCCGCTACGGAATCTCCGTCGAGCCCTGGCCCATGTGGTGGCTCGACTTCGCCAAGTCCCTCGGCCTCACCCTCGTCGTCGGAACCGCCGTCCTCGGCTTCCTCTACCTGCTCATCCGCCGCGCCCCGCGCCGCTGGTGGCTCTGGTTCTGGATCCTCGCCCTACCCGTCGAGCTGGCTGCCGTCTTCATCGTCCCCGTCGTCATCGATCCGCTCTTCAATCACTTCTCGCCGCTCGCGCAGGCCGACCCAGCCCTCGTCCAGCAACTGGAAAAGGTCGCCGCGCGCGGCCATCTCCATATCCCGCCCAGCCGCATGTTTGTCATGAACGCCAGCGCCCGCGTCACCGGCCCCAACGCCTACGTCACCGGCTTCGGAGCCTCCAAGCGCATCGTCGTCTGGGACACCACGCTCCGCGAGCTGCCTACCCCGCAAATCCTCGCCGTCTACGCGCACGAGCAAGGCCACTACGTCCTCCACCACATCCAGAAGGGCATGCTCTACTCCGCCCTCGTCACCTTCGTCTTCTTCTGGATCGCCTTCTGGCTCTTTCGCTGGATCGTCCGCCGCCACGGCCCCGCCCTGCACATCACCTCGCTCGACGACTGGTCCTCGCTCGGCGCGCTCCTGCTTATCGTCACCCTGCTCGGCTTCTTTGCCGACCCCGTCAGCAACGCCTTCAGCCGCCACATCGAGCATCAGGCCGACGTCTACGGCGAGGAGGCCATCCACGGACTCGTACCCAACCCTCAGGCCACCATGGCCGCGTCCTTCCAGCATCTCGGCGAGCTATGGCTTGAGGTCCCCCACCCCGCGCCCTTCGTTGTCTTCTGGACCTACAGCCACCCGCCCACCGCCTACCGCATGCGCTTCGCCGCCCACTACGACCCCTGGGCCCCCGGCCACCACCCCCGCTACTTCAGCTCCGGTCCGGGTTAGGATTAAGAACATGGATTGCATCTTCTGCAAGATCGCCGCCGGAGAAATCCCCGCCAAAAAACTCTACGAAGACGAGCACGCCCTGGCCTTTGCCGACATCAACCCGCAGGCCCCCGTGCACATCCTCATCATTCCAAAACGGCACATCGCGTCACCCGCCCAGCTCGAAGGAACCGACGCCGACAAGACCCTCATCGGGCATCTGCACATCGTCGCCCAGCAGCTTGCCAGCCAGCAGAACCTGGGCAAAGGCTACCGCATCACCATCAACACCGGCCCCGACGGCGGCCAGACCGTCGACCATCTCCACCTGCACCTGCTCGGCGGTCGCCAGATGCACTGGCCCCCAGGCTAAATGCCTTCCAAAAAGAAACGGCGCGGAAGCAGCATCCCCGCAGCCACTGGCTGCTTCGCCACTTCCGCACTCGCCAACCGGCCTTTAACTAACCGCCCCTTAACTGCCTTTTTCCAGCTCCGCCAAAACCTCCTCCGCGTGCCCCTCCGGTTTCACCTTCGGAAACACCTTCAGCAGCTTCTGGTCCGGCCCAATCAGGAATGTCGTCCGCTCAATCCCCATCACTTTCTTGCCGTACATATTTTTCTCTTTCAATACGTCAAACTGTTTGCAGACCTGCTCGTCCACATCGGCGAGCAGGGGATACGGCAGGTCATACTTCTCCTTGAACTTACGCTGCTCCTTCACCGTGTCCCGCGAGATGCCCAGCACCACGGCACCCGTCTTCTGCAGCTTTTTGAACGTGTCCCTGAAGCCACACGCCTCAATCGTGCAACCCGGCGTATCGGCCCGGGGGTAAAAAAACAAGACCACGGGCTTGCCCGCAAAATCGCTCAGGTGGACCGTCTGGTCCTGGTCGTCCTGAAGGGTAAAATTCGCTACTTTCTTATGCAGTTCCATCCCATCCCTCGTCAAAACAATCGTGCGCGGCATTTTCCCATATCGCCGCGTCCTATAGATTGTTGCTTAGACCCTAACCCTATGTCACGGCCCGCTCGCTTTCGCTTCTCATCCCGCAAAAAATCCGTGCGCGCCTTTGCAGTGCTGGCCGCCCTGCTCGCTCTCGCGCTCAGCCTGCCCGCCCGCGCGCAGTACATCGGCCGCGTCAAAACCAATCAGAACGATCAGCCCACCCTGCGCGCCATCGCCGTCCTCGAGTACACCGGCCCCCTTGACCACCCCAACGCCAGCCGCCTCATTCCCATCGCTGTCTGGGACGGCGACAACTACCAGCCCGGCGGTCAATACCTCGCGCAGCCCATCCCGCTCACCGTGCAGACCGGAACCCAGTACATCCTCGAGCATGCCGGAACCCCTAAGGGCTTCTTTGACGTCAAGGCCGCCTCCAACGCCAACGGCTCCTGGATCGCCATCGGCAACTATCAGAAGCCTGCCGCACAGCACTACGCCAAGCTGCATCCGTCGCGCATGGCGCCCATCATGTTCGGCGGCGGCAACGGCAAACCGCACTTCGCGCACGTCCCTGCGGGAGACACCGGCCAGGGCGCACCCAAATCCACAACCACCGCGCAGAACAACACGCCGTCCACTAACTCTGAAGAGCCCACGCTGCATCGCCGCACTGGCAGCTCAGGCTCGCAGAACACCAACACCACCACGCGCTCCAACGCGCCGCCCATCGATCCCGACCGGCCCATCATGCGCGAGCCCACCCCGCCGTCGCCCGCAGGCAACACTGCCAGTGCGGCCAACACGCCCGGCGCCGAAGCGCCCGAAACCCCAACCTCCGCATCCGATCCCAACCGTCCGCACTTCGAATACGGCAGCTCGCAGAGCGTCGAAAAGCTCGACAAGCAAACCAGAATCGAAATCACCAGGCTCGCCGGGCACCCCGTGCACCTTAAGCAGATGGTCGCCGTCTCCGACGCCGTCAATCGCCCCACGCACTCTTACGTCTACTCCTGGCCTGATCCCGGCGACGAAGCGAAGACCAGGTCCGCGCTTGAGACCATCGCGCAGCAGCTTCTAGCGCAATCCGCGCCCGCCAAACCCGCACCGCAGAAAGTCACGCCCACACCCCATCACCGCGCCGCGCATCACTCCCGCCGCGCAGCGAAAAAACCGGCTCCGCCCGCTCCTCCCGTACTCACGGACGTGCAGTGCAAGGCCTACCAGCTCACTTACGGCGGTGGAGTCACGCTCGTCTTCTCCGCCACCGCCGGTCAGGATGAATCCGCCCGCTACATCACCCTTGTCGCGCAGCTCGACTTCAGCGGAACGCCCATCGTCCTCTTCAAATCCATCACCTCCTGGCCCGAGCTCAACTTCATCCCCCGCATGAAGCTCATCGACGCCGTTGACACCAACGCCGACAACCGTGCTGAGCTCATCTTCGCGCTTGAAACGCAGACCAGCCGCCGCTACGCCATCTACGGCGTCGAAAACAACACCGTCCTGCAGCTCTATCCTGTGCCCGATTAAGTTCTGATCTCAGTGCCACACTCAGACGCGCTTGTTCGCGCCCTCCTGCACGGGTTCCGCATTGTCGCGGCTTGATCCGCCCAGCGCCTGCTCCACCAGCTCTTCGGCCTCTGCAGCAACCCCCGCATCCTCGCCAAAACCATGCAGCCAATGCACCTCCGGCTCCCGCCGAAACCACGTCTGCTGACGCTTCGCATAATTCCTGTGCCCTTGTTGCGCTGCCGCAATCGCCGCCTCGCGCGTCATCTCGCCGCGCAGCACCGCACGCGCCTGTCGATAACCCAGTGAGTCCAGCGCGCGCGACCCCTCGCCGTACTTTGCAAGCAGCTCGCGGGTTTCATCCTCCAGGCCTGCGTCAAACATCTGCTTCGCCCGCGCATTGATGCGCGCGTACAGCGCCTGCCGCTCCGGCTCCAGTCCAATCTGCAACACGCGATAGCCTGTCAGCGGCTCGCGCCCGTCCTTCCATGCCTCCGACATCGGCCTCTTCGCCGCCAGTGACACTTCAATCGCGCGAATCAGCTTCGGCACATCATTCGCGTGGATGCGCTCTGCGGCTACGCGATCCAGCCTTTCCAATATCCGGCGCAGCCAGCCCGCTCCGCGCTTGCCATGGCTTCGCAACAGCCGCTCCCGCAGCTCTTCCGACCGCTGCGGCCCCGGGAACAATCCCTCCAGCAGCGCGCGCAGATACAGCCCCGTCCCGCCGGTCACAATCGGCAGATGCCCGCGTGCTGTAATCTCTGCAATCGCTTTGCGCGCCCGTCGCGCATAATCGCCCGCGGTCGAGTGCTCGTCCACTTCATACACATTGATTAAATGATGCGGCACGCGCGCCCGCTCTTCGCGCGAGGGCTTCGCCGTGCCAATCTCCATCCCGCGGTACACAGCGACCGAGTCGCAGCTTACAATCTCGCCCGCAAACCGCTCCGCCAACTGGATGGACAGGGATGTCTTCCCGCTCGCCGTCGGCCCCAGCACCACAACCAGCAATGGCTCGCCGTCCACCATCACCATGCCCGCCACCATCCGTGCGGAAACAACGTATGCAAATCGCCCCGCAGCAGAACAATCGCCAGAATCACACCGGCTATCAGCAGCAGCCCGTATACCTGCCGTTTGCGCAGACGTTCACGGCTGTCCACCGGACTACTCGTCTCCCGGTCGAATGTTGTAGAGGAAGTAGAACCGCAGTTCCAGGTAAGACCCTTTGAAATCCTTCGGCAGCGGCGGATACCCCGCATACGTAATCGCCGCCCACGCCGCCTTGTCCAGCGCCACGTCGCCCGAGGGCCCATCCAGATGCATCGACCCCGGCATCACCGACCCGTTCGGCAGGATCTTGAAGCTGATCGCCACCCGTCCCTGTTTCATGATCGGAGGCTGCGCCACTTCCGGAATAATCGGGTACCACGCCTTCTTCGTGTCGTAGATCACGCGCTCGATGTACGGACCGAAGTTCACGCCCATCGTGTCACTCAGAATGTTCACCGCGCCCTGGTTGCCCGGATGGTTCAGCGGAGCATTCGCGCCATAATCGCCGCCGAACTGCCCCGGACGAGCAGCAGCACGCGCCATTTGCTGAATCTCCTGCCCCGGCGTGCTCGAACCCAAATTGAAGTTCGGCTTCGCCGGCGTCGGCGCCCGAACCTGGTTCTTCGCATTCGAAGGCAACGGCTGCGCCGGTGGCTTGGGCTGCGCGCGACGCGGCTGCTGTGGCGCAGGCCTCGGTATCATCTTGGGCGCGGATCGCTCCGGAGAAGGACGCGGAACAGGTGGACCCGGTCGCTGCATCGCCTCCAGCTCCCGTAGTTGCTTCGGCGTCGGATGCGGCGTCTCCGCCTGATGGTCCTTATTGGAAATCACATTCGACCGCTTCTTCGGCTTCATCGGCTTGATGTTGCTCGGCGTCTCCAGGTACGTCAGATCCTTCGAATGCTCACGCAGCAGCGCCGACTGATCAACCACATGCACGCGCTGATGGAAGATGTACTTCGGCCCATACACCAGGAACCACAACAAAATCATGTGCAGGATGATCGCGATCCAAAACTTCTCGCGCAGGCCGGTCCAGTTCTTGCTCCCCTCCAGGTCCTCGATCAGAGTCAGCAGGTCATGCGTGCTGTAATCTTCGTAGCGGTTGGGCCGACCGATACGGGGTGGCTCGGGCGGTGCGCCCGGTGGACTAGTTGGAACTTCAGGGATCGGCATTCTAGGAAACGTCAGAAACGCAGTGAACGGCAAAGACTCGGGAGCCTGCAGCCGACTCTGTTATTCTCTCATCCTTTGCGGTCTTTCCCTACCGCGGATTTCTATACCCCGCTGCACTTACAATCTTTTCAGATGACTCCCGCTGTCATACTCACCGTGAGCGACTCCTGCTTCGCTGGCCACCGCCAGGACCTCTCCGGCCCTGCCGTCGCCAGAATACTCAAAGCGCAAGGGTTGGACGCGCACCCACCGATTTTAGTACCAGACGAACTCAACGCCCTCCAGGACGCACTCCGCGCCGCCGCCGCCCGCTCACGCCTCGTCCTCACCACCGGCGGAACCGGCATCGCCCCCCGCGACGTCACGCCTGAGGCCACCCGCGCCGTCTGCGACCGCCTCCTCGACGGCATCCCCGAGCGCATGCGCGCCGCCGGCCTCGCCCAGACCCCCTACGCCGCGCTCAGCCGCGCGCTCTGCGGGACCCTCGGCCAGACCCTCATCCTCAACCTCCCCGGCAGCCCCCGCGGAGCCGCCTCCTCACTCGAAGCCGTCCTTCCACTCCTGCGCCACGCCCTCGACCTGCTCGCCGGCAACACCGAACATCCTGAGTCCGGCACGCCACCCCACGGAGACCCCGCGTGAAGCACCTGCTCTCCCTCTACCAGAAATACAGCGGCCTGCTGCTCACCCTGCTCAAGCCCCTCGGCTTCTGGGGCATATTCCTGCTCTCCGCCTTCGACTCCAGCTTCATCCCCGTTCCTATTGACGCCTTCGTCGCCTACTACGCCTGGCGCGACCCGCACCATTTCTACCTCTACGTCATCATGGCCGCCCTCGGCTCCGCCGTCGGAGGCCTCGTCCCCTACTTCATCGGTCGCGCCGGAGGCGAAATCTTCCTCCTCAAACGCGTCAACCGCGCCCGCTACGAGGCGCTCCTGCACAGATTCGAGCGGCAGGAGTTCCTCGCCCTCATGATTCCCTCCATGATGCCGCCGCCCACCCCCTGGAAGCTCTTCGTCTTCGGCGCAGGCGTCTTTGAAATGGGCATCGTCAACTTCATGCTCGCTGTCTTCACCGGCCGCATCATCCGCTTCGGCGTCGAAAGCCTGCTCGTCATCCACTACGGCCCGCAGATCATCCACGAGCTTACCTTCCTGATGCACAAGCACATGATCGCCCTCATCGCCGGCCTGCTCGTGATCTTCGGCCTCATCGCCCTCTACGCCGTCCGCACCCTCAAAAGCAAAAAGTACGACCTACCCGACTAAGATCGAATTAATTTGTCCCGTGAATTTGTGTCTTAGTTGGCGCTGCCCGCTCCCGGCCAACGGGAGGACCGCCAAAGTCAGTCTGCCACTGGCGCCGAAGGCGCAGTTGCCTGGACGGCGAGTCCCGCCACCGTCACAAACCTCACCCGGCCCTTCCACTCCTCCAGCAAATCCGCCGTAGCCTTCACCGTATGCCAGCGATCCTCGCCAATCCCTGCCTGACCGCCGTCGTGCAGCAGCAGATTCGACCCCACGCCCCGCTGCCGGTTCCGCGCAATCCCGCGCGCAAGGTTCTTCCGCACCTGCTCCGCCGTCGTCGGCTTCCAGTCATAGCCCATCGCGTTCCACATCACCGGAACCATCCCCAGCTCCCGCGCCGTCCGCAGCACATCCGGCCGCCGCGCTCCAAACGGAGGCCGAAAATACTCCACCCGCTCGCCCAGTATGTCCTCCAACGCCTTGTTCGTCGCCGTCAGCTCCTCGCGCACCTTCGCCGGAGACTTCAGCAGCAGCACCGGATGCGTCCACGTATGATTGCCCACCACATGCCCCGCCGCGCGAACCCGCCGCACCAGCTCCGCCCGCTCCCGCGCAAACCGCCCAATCATGAAGAACGTGGCCTGCACCTCGTGCCGCGCCAGAACCTCCAGCAGCGCCTCCGTGCACGCGTCATTGGGCCCGTCGTCATAGGTCAGCGCAAATTCGTCGGGATCATTCCCCGCCACCAGCGTCCGCCCAAAAATCTGCGACCCCGGAGCTATCCCCGCATACATATACCCGCCCGCGCCAAGCAGCACAGCCCCGGCCGCTGCAATCGAACCAAGCATAGGAGCAGTGTAATGAACTTCACGCATCCGCCGCCCCTGATATCCTGAAAACTCTACTGAAACCGGCAATGAGCACATTGAAAGCAGTCCGCGGCACGCGCGATCTCCTGCCGCCCGAAACCGATCTCTGGAACCGCGTCGAGGCCACCGCCCGCGCCGTCTTCGCCCGCTACAACTTCGGCGAGATCCGCACTCCTGTCTTTGAAGACACCCAGCTCTTCGCCCGCGGCGTCGGCGAGGAAACCGACATCGTCTCCAAGGAGATGTACACCTGGGAAGACCGCGCCCGCGCCCAGTCGGAAAAGGCGCAATCCCTCACCCTCCGCCCTGAAAACACCGCCGGAGTCGTCCGCGCCTACATCGAGCACAAGCTCGGCGAAACCGGACTCCTGCAAAAGCTCTACTACATCGGCCCGCAGTTCCGCCGCGAGCGCCCCCAGAAGGGCCGCTACCGCCAGTTCTGGCAAATCGGCGCAGAAGTCATCGGCCCGCCCAGCGCCGGCTCCGAGTCGCCCCTGCGCGACGCCGAAGTCCTCGAAATGCTCGCCACCCTGCTCAGCGAGCTGGGCATCACCGGCTGGACCCTCATCCTCAACTCCGTCGGCTCCGCCAGCGACCGCCCGCGCTACATCGCCGCCCTGCGCGAAGCCCTCAAGGACAAGTCCGCGCAAATGTGCGTCGACTGCCAGCGCCGCGCGGAGACCAATCCTCTCCGCGTCCTCGACTGCAAGGTCCCCGACGACCAGCCCATCATCGACGCGCTGCCCAAAATCGCCGACTACCTCGACGACGACTCCAGGGCCCACTTCGCCGCTGTCCTCGCCGCGCTCGACGCCTGCGGAGTCAGCTACGAACTCAACCCGCGCCTCGTACGCGGACTCGACTACTACACCCGCACCGCCTTCGAATTCACCCACGGCGGACTCGGCGCACAGAACGCCCTGCTCGGCGGCGGACGCTACGACGGCCTCTCCGAAGCCATAGGCGGCCCTAAAGCCCCCGGCATCGGCTTCGCCATCGGTCTCGACCGCCTCATCCTCACACTCCAGGCCCAGCAGGAGCAGCAACAGGCCACACTCGCCGACGCCTTCATCGCACCGCTCGGCGAGGCGCAAAATCCCGCCGCACTCGAACTCGCGCGCGAGCTGCGCGCCTCCGGCCTCCGCATCGAGCTGGGAGACGGCTCGTTCCGCCTCAAGAAATCCTTCGAAATCGGAAACAAGCTCGCCCGCAAAATCGTCCTCCTCGGCGAAGACGAGCGAAGCTCCGGTATCCTGACAGTCAAGGACTTCGCCACCGGCGACCAGACCAAACTCCCGCGCGCCGAACTCGCGCCGGCCCTTAAATCCGTTTCGCATTCATAAAGAAGCAGGGAACTACAGCATTGCTCGACTTTCTAGGCACACTGACGCGCACTCACAACTGCGGCGAACTTCGCGCCTCCGACGCCGGTAAATCCGTCGTCCTTCTCGGCTGGATCAACCGCCGCCGCGACCACGGCGACCTCATCTTCCTCGATCTCCGCGACCGCTTCGGCATCACGCAAATCGTCCTCGACAAGGACCTCAGCGCCGCAGCCCACGCCAAGGCCGAGCAGTCCCGGCCCGAGTACGTCGTCGCCGCCATCGGCAAGGTCCGCCTGCGCGGCCAGGACGTCATCAATCCCAAAATGCCCACCGGCGAAATCGAAATCGTCGCCAGCGAGCTCCGCATCCTCAACGACGCCAAGGTCCCGCCCTTCTCGCCCTCTGAAGACGCCATCGCCAACGAAGAGGTCCGCCTCAAGTACCGCTACCTCGACCTCCGCCGGCCCGAGATGCAGCACAACCTCGAAGTGCGCCACAAGGTCGCCCTCGCCGTCCGCGAGTGCCTCTCTTCGCAGGGCTTCTTCGAAATCGAAACCCCCTTCATGACGCGCTCCACGCCCGAAGGCGCGCGCGACTACCTCGTGCCCAGCCGCGTCCATCCCGGCGAGTTCTACGCGCTGCCGCAGTCGCCGCAGCTCTTCAAACAGATCCTCATGATCTCCGGTCTCGACCGCTACTTCCAGATCGCCCGCTGCTTCCGCGACGAGGACCTCCGCGCCGACCGCCAGCCCGAGTTCACCCAGATCGACCTTGAGATGACCTTCCCGCAGCAGGAGACCATCTTCCGCGTCGTCGAAGGCTTCCTCTCCGCCGCGTTCAAGGCCGTCGGCATTGACCTGCCCACGCCCTTCCCGCAGATCACCTACGACGAGGCCATGCGCAACTACGGCATCGACAAGCCCGACCTGCGCCTCCCCGGCATTGCTGACGTCAAATCAGCCTTCACGCCCGAAAACCTCACGGCGCTCGCCATCGACCCCAACCTTCCCGTCATTGCCCTGCGCATCCCCAAGGTCGGTGAGCTCTCCCGCAAGGAACGCGACGACAACAAGCCGCTCTTCGACAACCGCAAGGGCGCCAAATACATCGACGACCTCAAGCGTCTCGAAAAAGGCTTCCCCGAAGCCGCCGCAAAGGTCCGCGAACTCGCCGCTTCTCAGCCCGACGACCTGCTCATCCTCGTCGCCGGAGACGCCGCCCACCACATCACCGCGTCCGACACAAAAATCGAAGGCCGCCTCTCCGAGCGCGAAATCGCCGTCTACTCCGCCGCCGGAAACTTCCGCGTCGAGCTGGCCCGCAAATACGCCGACCGCCACGGAGCCTTCGCCGTCACCGACGCCGTTGTCACAGACGAAGCCCGCAACACCGGCACCGTCGATGGCTCCCAGGCCTTCCTTCCCATCTGGGTCACCGATTTCCCCATGTTCGAGCACGACGAAGCAACAGGGAAGTGGATGCCCGCGCACCATCCCTTCACCTCGCCGCACGAGGAGGACATGGACCGCCTCGTCTCCGATCCCGCCTCCGTGCGCGCCCGCTACTACGACCTCGCCATGAACGGCATCGAGCTGGGCTCCGGCTCCATACGTATCCATCAGCAGCACATTCAGCAGGAGATCTTCCGCTCCATCGGCATGTCCGACGAGGAAGCCAAAGCCCGCTTCGGCTTCTTCCTTGAAGCTCTCCAGTACGGAACACCGCCCCACGGCGGCATCGCCCTGGGCCTCGATCGCCTCGTTATGATCCTCGCCGGAGCCACCAGCCTGCGCGAAGTCATCGCCTTCCCCAAGACCGCCAAAGCCATCGACCTCATGGTTGACGCGCCCACTCCGGTCAGCGACCAGCAACTCCGCGAGCTCCACATCCGCCCCACCAAGGGCTAACAGCTCCGCCCATCACCAAACGCACCTTCTCCACCGCCCGCTCCGGCACGCAGTCTCGAGCGGGCTTCTTACTACCCTTCCTTGACTCTCCTTTTTGCGCCGCGATACTTTGGCTATGCACGTCCGGGCCTGTTACGCCAGCCCGGACACGGGAACGCGCGCGGCTGATTCCTGCTCGAAAACGTGGAGTAGGCGACGTCAGCAAGGACAACGGCGGAAGCATGATGAGGAGAACTTTGTTGATACGCCGAGTAGGTCGCTTCGCTCTTAATAGTCTGAAACATCCCACACAAACAACAGCCGTCCGGAATGCAATCATGGCGTCCGTCTTCGCCGTGACCGCTCTTTTCCTGCCTCAGTTCGCCTCTGCTGCAGCGGCCGCTCCTCACTCGCGCGCAGCGCAGGCCCATCAGACCCTGCCTCCCGAGGCGTCTTACAATCCGGTCGCGAATCCAAAAGCGGTCGTCCTGGTCGGCCACGCACGCTTCACCGTCCTCACGCCGCAGTTGATCCGCATGGAGTGGGCGGCGGACGGCAAATTCGAAAACCACGCCTCCTTCGTCTTCCTCAACCGCCGCCTCCCTGTGCCCAAGTTCACCGCCAAGCGCGATGGCCAGCAGCTCACCATTGACACCTCCGCCCTGCACCTCGTCTACAACGCCTCCAGCCCCGGCGAAGGCAAATTCACGGCAGACAATCTCACCGTCACGCTCCAGCTCGACGGCAAGCCCGTCACCTGGCGCCCCGGCATGCCCAATCCCGGCAACCTGCAGGGAACCACGCGCACCCTGGACGGAGCGTTGGGCAGCAAGACCAAGGAGCCCATCGGGCAGGGCCTCATCTCGCGCAACGGTTGGGTCGTCGTCAACGATTCAAAGCGC
The DNA here is from genome assembly GCA_035532055.1 of Acidobacteriaceae bacterium. Lineage (GTDB taxonomy): Bacteria > Acidobacteriota > Terriglobia > Terriglobales > Acidobacteriaceae > Silvibacterium. The sequence continues at coordinate 27,663 of DATKRT010000056.1, forward strand.
CCACTGTTCGACTCCGACAACTTCACCTTCTCGAAGGGCGAGCAGAGCACGTGGCCTTGGGTCATGCTTCGTCCGCCGGGCGCTCGCCAGGACTTGTACTTCTTCGGCTATGGCCACAACTACCGCAGGGCGCTCCACGACTTCGTGCGCGTCGCTGGCCGAATCCCGCTGCCCCCGCGCTTCGCCTTCGGCGTCTGGTGGTCCCGCTACTGGTCCTACAGCGATCAGGAACTCGACCAGCTCGTCCGCGAATTCCGCCAGAATGGCGTGCCGCTCGACGTGCTGGTCATCGATATGGGCTGGCATCTCAGCAGGACGCAGCTCCAGGCGGCGCACGACGTCGACCAGTCCGGTCAAAACCTCGGCTGGACGGGATACACCTGGAACCCACTCCTGTTTCCCGATCCCAGCGCATTTCTTGCCCACATCCATGCGCAGGGTCTCAAGGCCACGCTCAACCTCCATCCCGCCTCCGGCGTTCAGCCCTGGGAGAAGGCTTATCCCGCCATGGCCCGCGCCATGGGCATCGATCCGGCAACAAAAAAATATGTCCCCTTCGACCCCACCAACAAGCGCTGGGCAACAAACTACTTCAAGCTTGTCCTTCACCCGATGGAAAAGGAGGGCATCAACTTCTGGTGGCTCGACTGGCAGCAGCAGCTCAACACAAAGCTGCCCGGCGTCAACAATACCTGGTGGCTCAACTACCTCCACTTCACTGACCAGGAGCGCGAGGGCAAGCGCCCGCTCTTGTTCCACCGCTGGGGCGGTCTGGGCAATCACCGCTATGAGATCGGCTTCTCCGGAGACACCGTCTCCAAGTGGCCCTCGCTCGCCTTCCAGCCCTGGTTTACGGCCACCGCGGCCAACGTAGGCTACGCCTACTGGAGCCATGACATCGGCGGCCACATGCCCGGCGTCGTAGGTCCCGAGCTGTTCACGCGCTGGGTGCAGTTCGGCGCATTCAGCCCCATTCTCCGCACCCACACCACCAAGAACCCCGACGCCGAAAGACGCATCTGGGCCTATCCCGAGCCTTACTCCAAGATCCTTCGCAACACCTACTACCTGCGCTATGCCATGCAGCCCTACATCTACACTGAGGCGCGCCGCACCTACGACACCGGGGTCGCATTCCTTCATCCGCTCTATTACGACTGGCCAGAAGCCAACGCCGCCTACGACAACAAGAGTGAGTACGCCTTCGGAAGCCAGATGATTGTCGATCCCGTCACCAAGCCTGTCGATCCCACCACCCAGCTCGCCCAGCAGACGCTTTGGATCCCGCCCGGTCAATGGATCGAGCGCACCACCGGCCGCCACTTCACTGGCCCTGAGGAAATCACCCGCGGCTTCGCCATCGACCAGATTCCCGTCTACGTCCGCGCCGGCGCAATCATTCCCCTGCAGCCGCCCATGGAGTACACCGGACAGAAGCCCATCAACCCGTTGATCCTGAAGATCTACCCCCTCAGCAACGGGAAGACGAGCACCTACCGCCTGTATGCCGACGCCAGCAAGTCGCGGGCGTACCAGCGCGGTATCTGCACCTGGACACCGCTCACCGCCAGCCAGCACGGAGACCTGCTCACCGTACAGGTCGCCCCGGTTCAGGGCAGCTACCCCGGAATGATTCTCAGGCGCGCCTATCAAGTGCGGCTTCCCGGCGACTGGCCCCCTCAGTCCGTCACCGTAAACGGCGAAAGCCTGCATTTCACCGGTCAGCAGTCGGGCAAAGTTGGCTGGCGATACGAAGGCAATCAGCTGATGACCGTAATCACGACTCCGGAATACTCCGTGCATACCCCGGTGCGGATTGAGGTACGGCGGGAGAAAGGCTCGCTCGCTTCACGCAGTCAGCTCGACGGATTTGCAGGCTCCACCGCCCGCCTGCGCGAAGCGTATGACATCCTGAACTCGCTGTGGCCCATGGCTTGGTCGCCCAATACGCTGATCGACGCCTGGCAGACCGGCGACCGGATCAGCTACCACCCGCAAACCGCGCGCAAAGAGATTGCGGACTTCTCCCACAAATATGCGCAGGGAGTGGCCTCAGTCAATCAGTTGATTGCGAATGCGGACACAGTGGAATCCCAGCAACGGCGCGGCGTTCCGCCACAGCGCAAAGCCGATTATCTGCCCGATCTGCATCGGGCTTCCGCGCTGTTGGAGGACGGCATGCCCCGGAATTGACGTGAATCCAGCCGCTTTCCCGCGGCATCACAGAAGCAGGAACGCTTCGCGCCGCCGGCCGTGGTCACATGGCTGGCGGCGCAATCAGCTACTTCTTCAGCTTCCCGAACTTGTACACCACGCCCACTGACCCGGCAAACTCATCCTGCCCGGTGTACCCATAATGGGTCGGCTGAAAATCGGCAACCGCGCGTACCGCCAGCCGGTCGGTAATGTTGAAGTCTGAGACCCATCCGATCGCCGCCCCGATCGCCAGCTTGTTGTTGTAAATACCCACCAGATTCGGCTGCACGCCCTGCGGAAAGTCCTTGTCGAACGACCCATACGCCGCGCCGATCAAAAAGTGCATGCCACCCGCATAGCTCGCCGTACGAATAAACCGGAACGTCGGCCCAAACAGAAACAGGTGTTCTGACATTTTTGGGCTCGCCGGAACGCCGTATTGGTTCGCGGGCACGCTCATCGTCCCGTACACCCCACGCGCGTTCGCCTCCAGGCCCCACACCGGACGGAAGTACACCGTCGCCCCGCCCGTCCAGCCCAGCAGATTCGTCGCATGGATATTCCGACCCGGTCCGGGATTGAAGTGCGCATACTGCGCCCCGCCATACACTTCCCAGCGGTTGTTATACTGCGGCGGAACAACCACCGGAGCAACAGCGGTCAACTGGGCATGCGCCCCGGCCACCGGCAGAAAGAAGGGAATCACAAACAAAGCAGCGCTCAAAGCGCGGACAACGGATTTCACGCGAATCCTGAACCTCACGGAGTTGTGGTTACTGCGGCACAGGGGCCGCAAATTTTCACGATACACGATTTAGCTCGCCAGCGCGCTCCCACCAACCCTCCAACCGGCATCTCTCCGGCGAAAACCTGCCCGCCAGACCGCGCGCTGACCGCTTCTTAGCGGCCTTTCAGTTCCATTTGCTCTTGTCATCCGGATCGATATACCGGCCTTCGCTGTCGAAGTGCACTTCGCGGTCCTGCTTCTTCATATAAACCTGAAACTTCCGCGCCGCCCGCCGCCGCCGCCAGAGGTAGTAGCTGTTGCGCAGCCCGAAGTACTGTTTACTCCCCGCAAACGCAAATCCCCGCCGCGGCGCGTACTTGATGTACAGGTACCCGAACAGCGCTCCGCCCAACTGCGAAAACGCGTACGCCTGCTGGCTCGAGAACAGCATCGCAATCGTGATCAGCATGTACACCCACACCAGGTACTTTGCCTTGATCATGATCGGCAGCGGAAACATCATGAACTGCTGCTCGCCGTACAGCACTCCGAACGCAATCAACAGCCCGAAGATCCCGCCCCAGCACCCCGCCTGCAGCATCGCGCTCCCCGGCAGCACCGCATACAGCGCCATCGCCGCCAGACCGGCCCCGATCACCGACGAAAAATACAGCTCCGCCAGCCATCGCGACCCGTGGATTCCTTCCAGAAAACTCCCCAGAAACCACAGCGACAGCAGCGCAAACGCCACATTCCAGATGCCCAGTTGGACAAAGCTGTACGTCACCAGTTGCCACAGCGCTCCGTGCATCACATAGGACGGCACCAGCGCTGTCCACAGAATCAGGGTCTGGTTCGCCCCCACCGACGCCACTCCCAGCAGCACCAGCGCAAAATACGCCCCCAGATTCCAGAGAATCAGCTTCTTGGTAAATCCGCTGAAGTCGGGGAACATCATCATTCCGGCAGTACGTGGCATACAAAATTTCCTTCTCTGATTGTCGCAGGTTCCGGCTCCGATCACCGCACCGGCATCGGAACCACCGCCACACTCGCCTGTCCCAACGCGTCCACCGCCCGTACCCCAAAAATCACATTGTCTTTGGAAACCGGCACCGTCACCGTGTACTGCGGCCCGTCCTTGTGGATGCCGCTGGCCGTATACCGTTCCCAGTTCGGAGCCGCCGTCGCCCGCCACACCACCTGGTACCGCGTTCCCGCCGGTGCACCCTCGCCCGGCATCCACCGCAGCGTCGAGTTGTTGTCCAGCTCGCTCACCACAACCTCCACCTTTTCCGGCGCCGGCGGAGCCATCCCCAGCGTCGCCAGCGTCGCCGCATTCAGCCGCGCCACACGCGCCACATAGTGGAAGTCCACATACTTCAGCAAATCACCGTACTGCACCCCGTTCTCTACCCGAACATCCTGGTGCTGGTGGTGGAAGTCCTCCCGCCACTCCGTAAACCGCACAGCGGAAAATCCTTGCCGATTAAAGGAATAGTGGTCCCCGCCCCGCAAAAAACGGTCCAGCCGGAATTCCATCACCGGCTCCAGCGCCGTCGCTCGCGGCCCGGCATCATAGGTCTGCGCCACCTCCGTCACCGCCCGCGCCAGCTCCCGAGACGGCGAATCGCTGTCATAACCCAGCATCAGCAGCCGCTTGATCTCCATCGGCGTTGCCGTCGCCGGAACCCCCTCGGAAAACACCCGCACCACCCGCTTGTCCTGCAAGCGATCGCCCGGAGTCGTGTTGCCGCCCACAATGTCGTTGTTCAGCACTCCCTCAATTTGCCAGCCTTCACTCTTCGCCAGCTTGGCCAGATGGGCGCTGCCGTACAGCCCCTGCTCCTCGCCCGCTACCGCCACAAACACCAGCGTTGCCGGAAACTTCAGCTTTGAGAGCACCCGCGCGCTCTCCAGACTCACCGCCACTCCGCTCGCATCATCGTTCGCACCCGGAGCCGCCTTCGTATAGTCCGCATCCGACGAATCGCGCGAGTCATAATGCCCCGTCACCAGCAACACACGCTTCGCCTGCGCCGGATCCGTCCCCTTCAGCACCGCATACACATTCGTGATCTTCGTCGGAATCTTGATCCGCGAGTACGGCCCCGATTCGACCGGTTGCACAAAAGTGTCCGTCTTCACCTCCAGGCATCCGCCGCACGCTGACGAGTACGCCTTGAACTGGCTCTCAATCCACGCCGCCGCCGCCGTCACACCTTCGCCCTTGGGCAGGTCCGTCGCCATGCTGGAGTGCGTGCTCCGCGTATAAAAGCTCACCAGCTTGGTGATCGTATGCCGGATCCGCGCTGCCGAAATCTGCCCCAAAACATGGGCAATCTGCGGGTCCGCCGGAGCCGCCCGCAAAGGTTCCCCGGCCACATACAGGTCGCGCCGGGCAGCCGCATGCCCCGGCAACGCTCCGGCCCAGGCCGCGCCCTCGACGGCCAAAAGAAGCCCAAATACGACACTTGACGCGCGCCGCCAATTCCCCCTCAACCTCGGCTGCCCCATTCCTGAACTCCCTTCGTCTAACCTGAGTGAAAATTTTGCTCCGGTAAAGCTTGACGCACCAGCCGGTTCTATACAACATTAACGAAGTTACAGTACGTAACGGTGGAATTTTGGTCTCGAAAGCGTTATCTACCTGGAGGAAGTATGCCAACCTGCCCTGAATGTGAAAGCCTGCTCGACTTCGATGAAGAAGAAGTTGAGGAAGGCGAGGTCGTCGCCTGCGACGAATGTGGTACTGAGTTTGAAATCACCGCTACGGATCCTCTCGAGTTGGCCAGAGTCGATGAGGATTATGATGAAGTAGACAATGACCTATCCGGTAAAAACGGGGAGGAAGAGTAGGTAGCAATGAAAAAGTATGCCGTTCGCTCGCTTCTTGTCGTTCTGGCCCTGGCCATGACGACCGCTGGCCTTGCCTTTGCGCAAAGTTCCTCCACTCGCACGCTCTCTGGCACGGTCTACGGCAGCAACAACGCTCCCATCTCCGGCGCGATTGTCTATCTGCAGGACAGCAAGACCAACGGCATCCGCAGCTTCTTCTCCACCAGCAACGGAAGCTACCGTTTCGGACCCCTCTCGTCCGATACCGACTACCACGTCTGGGCCAAGTACAAAAACAGGAAAAGCTCCACCAGGACCGTCAGTTCCTACGACACACGCACCACCATCGTCATCGACCTGAACATCAAGACCAAATAGCCCCGGGGCCGCATAACCGGGGCCGCGCACAACCGGGAACACGAATCGCAAAGGCGCTGCCCAACGGGTAGCGCCTTTTTATCCCTCCATCTTAACCACCGCGTCCGCCCCGCTGTCGCACCGTAGCTGATCGGCCAGTGCCCGCGCCGTCTTGCCCGTTCCCGGAACCACCACCTCCGGCGCAATCTCCGCCAGCGGCTCCATCACAAACCGCCGCCTCGCCAGCTCCGGATGCGGCAGCGTCAGCACCGGCGATGCGTGTTCCACCGCCTTCCCATTCTCATCAAACGCCATCAGCAAATCCAGGTCCAGCGTCCGCGGCCCCTTGGGAACCGACGTTTTCCGGTTCCGGCCAAAGCTGTGCTCCAGCGCCAGCAACTCGTGCATCAGCTCTTCAGGTGTCCAGCGCGTCTCTACGCACGCCACGGCATTCATGAACTCCGGCTGATCCGTATACCCCACCGGAGCCGTCCGGTACAGCGACGACACCGCCGTCACCATCCCCGCCGCGTCCAGCGCATGCACCGCCACCCAAACCGTCTCCGCCGGGCTACCCGCCGCCGAAGCCATATTCGATCCCAGTCCCACATATACCCGGTATCGCATACGCGCCCCCAGCATTCTTACGCCGTCCTATGGTTTGGATGCGGGTGCCCCATGTCTTGAAAAGGCATGGGTTCTAGCGCTGCCGCTCCCATGCCAACGGCCGCAAAATGCCCTACGATGGTAGCACCATGCGCGTGGCACTGTTTGGCGGAACCTTCGACCCCCCCCATCGCGGCCATATCGCGCTCGCCCGGCTCGCCCGCACACGCCTTTCGCTCGATCGCATCCTCGTCGCACCCGTCGCCGCCCAGCCCCTCAAGCACCACCCGTCGCCCGCGCCTTTCGCCGACCGCGTCGCCATGGCCCGCCTCGCCTTCACCGGCGATCCCTCCGCCGAAATTTCCCTCATCGACGCCCCCCGCCCCGACGGCGCCTCCAACTACACCATCGACACGCTCGCCGAACTCCGCCACCAGCTCGCCGTGGACGACGAACTCTTCTGCATCCTCGGAGCCGACTCTCTCCTCGGCATCCGCAACTGGCATCACCCCGCCGACCTGCTCCTCGCCTGCCACTTCATCGTCGGCGCGCGACCCGGCCTCGACCTCACCCAGGCCGCCGCCGCCCTCCCTGAAGGCATCTCCGCCAAACCGCTGCCCTCCACCCTCCCGCACACCCAGCTCCTCGAATTGACCGCCCCCGATGGCCGCCAATCCTACATCTACCTGCTTACCGACCTCGCCGAAGACGTCTCCGCCACCCAAATCCGAGCCGCCCTCAGCGGCGACGCCCAGCCCAATTCCGTCCTCCCGCCCTCCGTCGCCGCCTATATCCGCCAGCATCACCTCTATCTGCATCTATAGAATGGAATCTGCAGCATCGCGGGTGCCCCATGTCTCAAAGAGACAGGTTCGCTGCCCCGCCACAAAGCTGCGCGAAACGAGGACCGATACAGGAATGCCATCGAACGAAGCACGCGCCATGGTTCTGACCGCCGCTGCGGTCTGCGACGAGAAAAAAGGAATCGATACCCGCATCCTCGAGCTCGACCCGCTCGACTCCAGCTTCACCGACTTCTTCCTCATCACCAGCGGAGCCAACACCCGCCAGACCGAGGCCATCGCCGACGAAATCGAGTTCCGCCTCAAGCGCGAGTACGGTGCCTACGCCAGCTCCGTCGAGGGTCGCCGCGTCGGCGAATGGATCCTGCTCGACTACTTCGACTTCGTCGTCCACGTCTTCCTCGAGGAAAAACGCGCCTTCTACGACATCGAGCGCCTCCGCAAATCCGCGCAAAAGCTCGACATCGACCAGCTCAAGGCCGCCCTCACCAAAAAGACCCTCGCCGCCCGCGGCAAGTCCGCCACAAAAAAGGCCCCGGCAAAGAAATCAGCCGCGAAGAAATCCATCGCAGCCAAAAAGACCGCGCCAAAAAAGACCGCCGCAAAAAAGAAGTCCGCCGTCACAAAAAAATCTGCCCCGGCAAAGAAAGCACCAAAGAAGACCGTCGCTGCAAAAAAATCCGCGCCCGTAAAAAAAGCGCCAATGAAGACCGCCGCAAAAAAATCACCGGCAAAAAAGCTCGCAACCCGCGCAAAGAAAAGGCCATAGGCCAGCTTAGCGAACTCGGAAATCTCTACGGAGAACCGATGTTCCCAATTGAGTTCAACACTGTTGACCTGTAACTTGGAGAAGTGAAAATTAGCACGACTCTTGGTGGCTGGCTCAGACTCCTTATATTTGCGGCAGGATCGGTGTATTTATGGCGCAGTGGATTGCGTCCAAAACCAGGTGAACCACAAGGCAAAGTCGATCGCTCAATACGCATAGTTGGCGCGTTGATCCTGACGGCCGTAACTCTTTACTTCATCGGCTACGGACTAGGCTTATATCGCTTACCTGCCAGTTGACATCCTCCAGACACGCATTTAACGTAATTCCAGATGCAGATCCACCGCCATCATCGTCAGCACCACCATCATCATGCGACGAGCGTGCCGGCGAATCTGCGTGTGGCCTGACATAACGGCCTGAATCACAAAGATCAATCACCCGCCGGCGCTAAGCCTCGGCGGGTTTTTTACGTTCACGCAATTCATCGATAAAAATAAAACAGGATCAGGAAAATGAGCGAAATCAATTCAGCAGAAACAAGCCGTCCCCAAATAGATTTTTCCAAAGTGGAGGGCGAACTCGTCCCCGGCATCGTCCAGGACGCCAAAACCGGACAGCTCCTCATGGTCGGCTTCCTCAACCCCACCAGCTACCAAAAGACCCTCGAATCCGGCTTCGTCACCTTCTGGAGCCGCACCCGACAAAAGCTCTGGATGAAGGGCGAGACCAGCGGCAACCGCCTCCGCATCATCAGCGCCGCCACCGACTGCGACAATGACACGCTGCTCTTCCGCGTCGAGGTCGAAGGCGATGGCCTAGTCTGCCACGAGGGCACCGTAAGCTGCTTCACCAAGCCCATCGCCGTCTCCGCCGCGCCAGTCTCTGTTTCCGGGGAGGTCCGCTAATGGCCAACAAACTTCGCCTCGGCATCCCCAAAGGCAGCCTCCAGGACGCCACCATCGCCCTCTTTGAGCGCGCCGGATGGCGCATCTACGCCAACGGCCGTTCCTATTTTCCCTCCATCGACGACAAGGAAATCGAGTGCATGCTCATCCGCGCGCAGGAGATGGCCCGCTACGTCGAAAAGGGCGTCCTCGACGCCGGCCTCACCGGCATCGACTGGGTCGTCGAAAGCGCCCTCGACGTACACAGCGTCACCAGCCTCGTCTACTCCAAGCAGAGCCGCCAAAAGGTCCGCTGGGTGCTAGCCGTCCCCGAAGATTCGCCCTACCAGAAGGCCGAAGACCTCGCCGGAAAAACCATCGCCACCGAGCTGGTCGAAGTCTCCAGGCGCTACTTCGCCTCCAAAAACATCCCCGTCAAGGTCGAGTTCAGCTGGGGCGCAACCGAAGTCAAGCCGCCCACACTCGCTGACGCCATCGTCGAAGTCACCGAGACCGGCAGCTCCCTCCGCGCCAACCGCCTCCGCATTATCGAAACCCTCATGGAGAGCGAAACCCGCCTCATCGCCAACCGCTCCGCCTACGCCGACCCCTGGAAGAAGCACAAGATCGACAGCATCGCCCTCATGCTCAACGCAGCCATTGACGCGCAGGGCCAGGTCGGCCTCATGCTCAACGCCAAGAAAGCCAATCTGCAGGAAATCCTCGACATCCTGCCCGCGCTCAACTCGCCCACAGTCTCCCATCTCAGCGATCCCGAGTGGGTCGCTCTCAACACCATCCTTGAAGAGGGCGTCGTCCGCGAGGTCGTTCCCCGCCTCAAGGCCGCCGGAGCCACGGGCATCGTCGAATATCCGCTTAACAAGGTGGTTCTCTAGCCATGAAAGTTATCTCCACAACCGGGCGCGGCGCAAAGGCCGGCAAAGCGCGTGTGCAGGCTCTGCTTGCACGCCGCAATGCCGCCTATGAGCACGCCCTGCCCGCCGCCCGCCGCATCGTCGAGGGCGTGCGCAAGGGCGGCGACGCCGCTCTGCGCCGTTATGCGGCCCGCTTCGACGGCAATACGTCATTGCCACAGTTACAAATATCACCGGAAGAGATGCACAACGCCCTCGGAGGCATCTCGCCCGCCTTCGAACGCGCCCTGCGCACCGCCATCCGCAATATACGCGCCTTTGCCGAGCGCCAACGCCCCCGCGAATGGGACTTCGCCCCCGCCTCCGGTGTCACCGTCGGCCAGCGCATCCGCCCAATAAGTAACATTGGCTGTTACGTACCCAGCGGACGCTACCCGCTCCCTTCAACCCTGCTCATGACCGTCATCCCCGCGCAGGTCGCCGGAGTCGAGCGCATCGTCGTCGTCTCCCCCCGCCCCGCACCGGAAACCCTCGCCGCCGCCGCCATGCTCGGCGTCACCGAGTTCTATCGCCTCGGCGGAGCACACGCCATCGCCGCGCTCGCCTACGGCACCAAATCCATACCCCGCGTCGACAAGATCGTCGGCCCCGGCAACGCCTTCGTCACCGCCGCCAAAAGGCTCGTCGCCTTCGACTGCGCCATTGACATGCTCGCCGGCCCCACTGAAATCGTCGTCGCCAGCGAATCCGGCAACCCCGACGAAATCGCCTCCGACCTCGTAGCCCAGGCCGAGCACGACCCTGACGCGGAAGCCATCTTCATCACCACCAGCGCCGCGCTCGCCCAGTCCGTCGTCGCCGCCGTCAAGCAGCGCGTCCGCACCAACAAGATCGCCGCCGAGTCCATCGCCCGCAACGGAGCCGCCATCGTCACCGCCTCCCTGCAGGAGGCCCGCGACCTCACCAACGCCATCGCCCCCGAGCACCTCACCATCGACTCCACTGAGGACCTCGCCTGGGTCAAGAACGCCGGCTCCGTCTTCATCGGCCGCTCCTCCGCGCAGCCCCTTGGCGACTATGTCTCCGGCCCCAACCACACCCTGCCCACCTGCGGCCTCGCCCGCGTTCGCGGCGGCCTCAGCGTCATGGACTTCCTCAAGGTCGTTACCATTCAGGAGTACAAACCCGAAGGCCTGCAGCGCCTCGGCCCCGCCGCCATCGCGCTCGCCGAAGCGGAAGGCCTCCACGGCCACGCGGAAGCCATCCGCGCACGAGGTATCTCATGAGCAGCACTGTCACCACTCCGCAGCCCCGCGACCTAATCCGCCGCATGAAGGACTATCACCCTCCGCTCGGCGACCGCGGCGGCATCCGCCTCGACTTTAACGAGAACACCTTCGCCTGCTCGCCCGCCGTACTTGAAGCACTGGGCCGCGTCTCCCGCGCCGAGCTCACCATGTACCCCGAGCGCGAACGTATTGAAACCATCGCCGCCTCGCACCTCGGCCTCCAGCCCGCGCAGCTGCTCCTCACCAACGGAGTCGACGAAGCCATCCACGTCCTCTGCCAAACCTACCTCGGCCCCGGCGACGAGATGCTTCTCCCCGTCCCGACCTACTCCATGTACGCTGTCTACGCCTCCGGCACCGACGCCTCGCTCGTCGAAGTCCCCGCCGAAGACGGCTTTCGCTTCCCGCTCGAAGCCCTGCTCACGCGCATCACGCCGGCCACCAAACTCATCGCCATCGCAAATCCCAACAGTCCCACCGGACAGGCCGTTACCCGCGAAGACATTCTTCGCGTCCTCGCCGCCGCACCGCACGCCATCGTGCTGGTCGATGAAGCCTACTTCCACTTCCACGGCCAAACCGTGATGGACCTCATCGGCTCCGTCCCCAATCTCATCGTGGCCCGCACCTTTTCCAAAGCCTACGGCCTCGCCGGACTCCGCCTCGGCCTGCTCGCCGCAGCAGCAGAGCAGATGCAGTGGCTCCGCCGCGTCATCTCGCCCTACAGCGTCAACTCGCTCGCGCTCGCATGTTTGCCCTCTGCGCTCGCCGACCAGGATTACATCGACTGGTACGTCGCCGAAGTCCTCGCTGCACGCGCCGAGTTCACCACCGCCCTCGACCATATGGGAGTCCGCTACTGGCCCTCGCAGGCCAACTTCGTGCTCACCTCCATCGGCCCCAAACACGCCGAGTTCGCCCGCGCCATGCGTGACCGCGGAGTCCTCGTCCGCGACCGCTCCGCCGACCCCGGCTGCGATGGCTGCGTCCGCATCACCATCGGCATTCGCGAACACACCGCAAAGGGCATTCAGGCCATGGCCGAAGTCCTCAAACAAATCAACTGGACCGGAGACAGCAAGTGACCAAAAAGCGCACCGCCACCATCGACCGCAAAACCGCCGAGACCCAGATCCACCTCAAGCTCACCATTGAGGGCGCAGGCCGCTACAAAGTCTCCACCGGCATCCGCTTCTTTGACCACATGCTCGAGCTCTTCACGCGCCACGGAGCCTTCGATCTCGAGCTAGCCTGCAAGGGCGACCTCGACGTCGATCAGCATCACACCGTCGAAGACGTCGGCATCGCGCTCGGCGAAGCCTTCGACAAAGCCCTCGGCGACAAGCGCGGCATCCTCCGCGCCGGATACTTCCTTATGACCATGGACGAGACCCTCGGCATCGCCGCCATCGACCTCAGCGGACGCGTGTCCTCCGTCATCGACACCAAGGTCAAAACGCGCCTCGTCGGCGACCTCCAGTCCGAGCTCGTCGACGACTTCTTCGAGGGCTTCGCTCGCGGCGCGCGTGCCAACGTCCACCTCAAAACCATGTACGGCCGCTCTAACCATCACAAGGTCGAGGCCCTCTTCAAGGCCTTCGCGCGCGCCCTCCGCGTCGCCTGCTCGCGCGACAAACAGCTCGGCAAAATGCTTCCGTCCACCAAGGGGCTTCTGTGATCGCTGTCGTCGACTACAAGGCTGGAAACCTCACCTCCGTCATGAAGTCTCTCGCAGCCGTCGGTGCAAACGCCGTCGCCACCGAAGACCCCGCCGACGTGCGCCGCGCCTCCAAAATCATCCTCCCCGGCGTGGGCCACTTTGCCGCAACGGACTTCCTCGAATCGCATGGACTCCGCCAGGCCATCGCCGAACGCACCACCGAAGGCGTTCCATTTCTCGGCATCTGCGTCGGCCTGCAATGGCTCTTCCAGGGCAGCACGGAAGCCCCCGGCCACAGGGGTCTCGGCGCATTCAACGGCCTCTGCGAGCGATTCGCCGAAGGCAAAAAAGTCCCGCACGTCGGCTGGAACTCGCTCGAAGTGCGCGAAAACTCGCGCCTCATGGCCGGAATTCCCTCAGGAAGCTACGTCTACTTCACCCACTCCTACCGCGCGCCAGTCATACACGACACCGTAGCGGTTACAGATTACTCCGGCGAGCTATTCACCGCCGCCGTCGAGCGCGACAACATTATGGGTGTACAGTTCCACCCGGAAAAGTCCGGCCCCGTCGGCCTGCAAATCCTGCGTAACTTTCTGAACTTCAACCCAGAAAAGGCCGCTGCATGCTGACCAAGCGCATCATCGCATGCCTCGACGTCACCGGAGGCCGCGTCGTTAAGGGCGTCCAGTTCGTCGACCTCATCGATGCCGGAGACCCTTCTGAGCTCGCCGCGCGCCACGCCGAATCCGGCGCGGACGAAATCGTTCTGCTCGACATCACCGCCACCCACGAAGGCCGCGGCACGCTTCTTGATACCGTCCAGCGCACCGCCCGCCGCCTCTTCATCCCGTTCACCGTCGGCGGAGGCATCCGCACCCTCGACGACGCCACCGCCGTCTTCGATGCTGGAGCCGACAAGGTCAGCGTGAACTCAGCCGCCCTCAGCCGCCCCGCACTCATCGACGAAATCGGGACCCGCTTCGGAGCACAGGCCGTCATCGTCGCGATCGACGGCCGCCGAACCGCAAACCCACGCGGCTCCGAGCTCGCCGAGGTCTACGTCCAGGGTGGCCGCAAACCGACCGGTCGCGGTGTCGTCGAGTGGGCACGCGAAGCCGAGCAGCGCGGCGCAGGTGAAATCCTGCTCACCTCCATGGACTCCGACGGAACTCGCGCTGGCTTCGACTGCGAGCTCACCGCGCAGGTTAGCGAAGCCGTGCAGATCCCCGTCATCGCCTCCGGAGGCGCAGGCAACGCCGCCCACTTTGCCGACGTCTTTCTGCGCGGCAAGGCCGACGCCGCACTCGCCGCCAGCATCTTTCACTTCGGAATCACCGACGCCCGCGACCTCAAGCAGCAAATCGCAGAAAGCGGTGTCCCCATGAGGCTCCCATGCTGATCCCCTCCATCGACCTCCTCGGCGGGCGCATCGTCCAGCTCGTCCAGGGCGAAAAGCTCAAGCTCGCCTTCGACGACTTCGAGTACTGGATCGAGCGCTTCTCCGCCTACCCCACCGTCCAGCTCATTGACCTTGACGCCGCCATGCGCCAGGGCAGCAACGCCGCGCTCATCGCACAAATCGCAAAGCGTCTCCCGTGCCAGGTCGGAGGAGGCATCCGCACTGCCCAGCAGGCTCAGGCCCTGCTCGACTCCGGCGCGCGCCGCGTCATCTTCGGCTCCGTCCTCTTCAGCAGCGACGGCGTCGCCACCGAAACCGCCGCATCCATCTCAGCCGCCATCGGCCGCGACCACTTCATCGCAGGCATCGACACCAAGGGCGGAAAAATCGCCGTCCGTGGCTGGAAGGACAACGTCAACCTCACGCCCGAAGACGCCATCCGCGCCCTCGAACCCTACGCCGGCGCATTTCTCTACACCCACGTTGATACCGAAGGCACCATGCAGGGCTTTCCCTATGAGCGCGCGCAAACCTTGCGCAGCCTCACCGCACGTCAGCTCATCGTTGCCGGAGGAATCCGCGAGCAGTCCGAAATCGACGCCCTCCACGCCATCCACGTAGACGCCGTCGCCGGAATGGCCGTCTACTCCGGCCTGCTCGCCACGTAAAAGCAGCTACCCAAAAAGATCGCCCGGAGCGTGTCTCAAAAACAAGCCGTGTATCAGGGCACGACTTCAGTCGCGCCGAAAAGCTTTCAATCACACCGGGCTTTACAGGCTGCGGAAAAACCCTGGATTCCTGACTCGCTTTTCGCTTCCGAGCGGATTTTTTGCCTTTTCGGCCTGTTGGGCCGCGAATTCCTGTTTTCGTTTTGTGCCTGAAAGCCGTTTTTATCGGCATCCAGG
>DATKRT010000057.1:0-64108 GCA_035532055.1 Acidobacteriaceae bacterium
CTGCGGGAGCGGGAGCGGCAACGGCTCGCAGAAAACCTACAACGTCAACGTCACGGCGACGGCCGGCGGCATCCAGCACACGGCCGCCGTCAAACTGGAGATCAAGTAGCCCACCAGGAAAACCCTAGCTCCACCAGGAGAACCCTGAAATAGAGAACTCCTGCTGGTGCGCTCCTTGTGGACGTGAGGATGGGTGGACGCGAGGATGGCCGTGCCCCACGTTCGCCCAGAACCAGCCTGCTCAAAAGCAGGCCGCGAAAAGCCGGAAGCAGTGTCCTGCTTCCGGCGGCCTTCGATTACGCCGGACTATATTCTGCGGGCTCTGTTGTTGCAGGGGTTCTACTCGGAAGGCTCGGAACGTCTGGCTGGTTTCGCGCCTGCGAGGCCGGCCTTTGGTTCCGATCCTGCTTCCTTAGTAAATCCTGAAGTTGACCTCGACGTTGATGCGAACCGGCACCGGGCGTCCGTGGTAGTAGGCGGGGCGGAATTTGTATTGCCGCACCGCTTCCACAGCCTTCTGGTCAAGCCCCATGCCGAGCGGCCGAATCACCTGAATATTCTGCGGCAATCCGTGCGTGTCCACAATGAGCGAAACCACGCAGATGCCCTGGTACTTGGCGCGACGCGCCTCGTCGGAGAACTCCGGCTCAACCGAGTAGATGAGTTCCGGAGCGGAAACGCCGCCGCCCACATGCATCACGCCGCCGCCGTAGCCGCCGCCCTGGCCGGGGCCCAGACCGTTGCCGCTACCCGAACCAATACCGCCGCCGGAGCCGGATCCAAAGCCCGAGTTTGATCCCCCGCCCTGCGAAGCCAGAGCCACCTGCGGCGACGTCGGCATGCCTACATTCGGCATGTTCGTGTCCGGCAGCTTCATCTGC
This sequence comes from Acidobacteriaceae bacterium, assembly GCA_035532055.1. Lineage (GTDB taxonomy): Bacteria > Acidobacteriota > Terriglobia > Terriglobales > Acidobacteriaceae > Silvibacterium. Next base: position 882 of record DATKRT010000057.1, read on the forward strand.
TGCGGCATCATAATCGTCGCCGGAACCGCCAGCTTCGGATGGTCGATCCGCAGAATTTGCGGGGGCGTAATCTGGCGCTTCGCGATCTTCGGCAGCCTGCCCTTCGACGCCTGCACCGGGTTGCGCGTTCCGCCGCCGCCGCCGCCGCCCATGGATTGATCCATCTTTACCGTCATGGGAATAAACGGCTTAATGTCGACCTGCGTCGCCACTTCCTTCTTTTTAATTTCCCGGATGTGCCACTGCTCCAGAGCGAACAATATAATCAGGCCGATCAGCAAGACGTGGAAGCCGAAGGCAATGGCGCTCGACACCGGGCTCCGCTTCACCGCCATCGGGTCAACGACTTCTATAGGCTGTGACGTCAGCTCCAGAGGCGGCAGCTTTTTAGGGAAAAACAGGTCCTGAATGCTGTTCCACAGCGTCTTCCACACCGGCTCGACATCCGTTGCGGTTTCTACCGCGATGGGCTGCGAACTAAGCTCCAGCGGGGGCTGTTTGGAAGAAGAAAATGCGTCGCGCAGATTTGCAATCAGCGACGTCCACATAGATCCATCGGCTTCGTACAGAAGCTCAGGCTCCGCTTCTACTGGCCGCTGGGCTGTTTCTTCAGGAGGTGTCAAAAGCTCATTGCCCATTCTGTGTTACCTGAGACCGAAGCCTCTGAGGATTCTCTATAATTATGGACGACGGCCCCCTCGCCTGTCCTCTTTCCATCCGAATTAAATTCACCGCCTGCGCACTGTCTTTCCATACAGATTAAATCCTTCGCAGGCCACGATCCGGTCCCGGACACACCTGTATTAGAAAATAGACGCTTTACCGTGCCCAAAGTTATGCACCGCGCACGCATTCTTTTATTAGCCTGCGGACAATTCGTGTACCAGCAGCTTCCAGGCAGCGGCAGCAATCGCATGCCTTCAACCAGATACAATGGATTTTTGCCCCGTTGCAGAAAATTGATTTGGAGAACCGATGTCCGACGCGCCCGAGCTTAAGGCGACCCTTACACTGCCTGAAACTAAATTCCCCATGAAGGCCAACCTGCCGCAGAATGAGCCGGCGCGCCTGAAACAGTGGAAAGACACTGACTTATACGGCCAGATCCGCGCCGCCCGCAAGGGCGCACAAAAGTACGTCCTGCACTACGGCCCTCCCTACGCCAACGGCCCCATACACCTCGGCCACGCACTGCAAAAGTGCATCAAGGACTTCATCATCAAGTCCAAAACCATGGCCGGATACGACGCGCCGCTCGTCCCCGGCTGGGATTGCCACGGCCTCCCCATCGAAATCAAGGTGGACGAAAAGCTCGGCCGCAAAAAACTCGAAATGCCCGCGCTCTCCGTCCTCCGCGCCTGCCGCGAGTACGCCCAGAAGTTCATCGACCTCCAGCGCTCGCAGCTCGTCCGCCTCGGCGTCTTCGGCCAATGGGATAACCCCTATCTCACCATGTCGAAGCAGTACGAAGCCTCCACCCTCGAAGCCTTCTACAGCTTCTTCGAGAAAGGCTTCGTCTACAAAGGACTCAAGCCCGTTTACTGGTGCCTGCATGATCGCACCGCCCTCGCTGAAGCCGAAGTCGAGTACGAGATGCACACCAGCCCCAGCGTCTACGTCCGCTACGCGCTCACCAGCGAACCTGCGGCCATCGACCCCGCACTTGCCGGCAAAAAGGTCCACTCCATTATCTGGACCACCACCCCCTGGACCCTCCCCGCATCGCTCGCCATCGCCTTTCATCCCGACTTCGATTACGTCGCGCTGGAGCATGAGGGCAACACCTACATCGTGGCTGAATCCCTCGCCGCGCAGGTCCGCGAGGCCTGCAACCTCGGCCCCGCCACTCCCGTCGCCAAATTCAAGGGCAGCGCGCTCGACCGCGTCACCTTCCAGCACCCCTTCCTCGACCGCTCCATCCTCGGCGTCAACGCCGACTACGTCACCGCCGACACCGGCACCGGAGCTGTCCACACCGCACCCGCCCACGGAGCCGACGACTTCTACACCGGCTCCCGCTATGGCCTCGACCAGACCTGCAATGTGGACAACGAGGGCCGCCTCCGCAACGGACTCCCCGAGTACGAGGGCAAGACCGTATGGGAGGCCAACCCCGCCATCATCGACCTGCTCATCGCACGCCAAGCCCTCATGGGACGCAGTGACATCTACCACTCCTACCCGCACTGCTGGCGCTGCCACAACCCCGTCATCTTCCGCGCCACCGAGCAGTGGTTCATCAACATTGACACCCCGCTCAAAAATCCCGACGGCTCCGCCACCACCTTCCGCCAGCGCGCCCTCGACGAAATCAAGCGCGTCCACTGGGACCCCGCCTGGGGCAGGGACCGCATCTCCAACATGATCGACACCCGCCCCGACTGGTGCATCTCGCGCCAACGCATCTGGGGCGTGCCCATCGCTGTCTTCCTCTGCAACCAGTGCCACACCCCGCTCAACGACCCGGCCCTCAGCAAACACATCGTGTCGCTTTTCCATCAGGAAGGAGCCGAGGCCTGGCACAAGCACTCGGTCGACGAGCTGCTCCCCGCCGGAACCGCCTGCGCCGCCTGCGGCAACACGCAGGGCAACTCCGATCTCCCGGCATTCCGCAAAGAGATGGACATCCTCGACGTCTGGTTCGACTCCGGCATCAGTTGGCACGCCGTCCTCGAAACCGACCCTGAGCTGCGCTGGCCCGCCGACCTTTATATTGAGGGCGCCGACCAGCACCGCGGCTGGTTCCACTCCTCGCTGCTGTGCTCGGTGGCCATCAACAACGGCGCGCCCTACAAAAACGTCACCACCGTCGGCTGGACCCTCGACGAGCAGGGCCGCGCCTTCTCCAAATCCCTCGGCAACGGAGTCGATCCCGTCGCCATCGCCGACAAACTCGGCGCAGAAATCGTCCGCCTCTGGGCCGCCAGCGTCGACTTCCGCGAGGACGTCGCCGCCAGCGACAACCTCATGCAGCGCGCCGCCGAAAACTACCGCAAGCTCCGCAACACCTTCAAATTCCTCCTCGGCAACCTCTCCGGCTTCGACCCCGCGCAGCAGGTCGAAGAGAAAGACCTCCTACCCCTCGACCGCTACATGCTCGCCCGCACCCGCGAGCTGACTGAGAAGGTCCTAGCCTGGTACCAGCAGTTCGAGTTCCACCGCGTCTACCACGCCGTCAACGAGTTCACCATCGTCGACCTCAGCGCCCTCTACCTCGACGTCCTCAAGGACCGCATGTACACCTTCGCGCCGTCCAGCCCCGAGCGCCGCTCCGCGCAAACCGTGATCTGGAAGATCACCGAAGCGCTCGTCCGGCTGGTCGCTCCCATCCTTCCCTTCACGGCCGATGAGGTCTGGGGCTACTTGCCGCCTGTCGAGGGACGGGAGACGAGCGTACATTTAGCGCTGTTTCCAAAGGCCGCAGTGATCGTGGCAAACGAAGTCTCGCTGCTCCAAGACTGGCGGGCGCTGTTGTCTGTGCGAGATCAGGTATTGCTCAAGCTTGAACAATTGCGCAAGGACAAAAGAATTGGAAAATCGCTTGAAGCGAAGGCCTTGATTGGGGCTGAACAACAGACTGAGCAGCTCTTATCGAGATATCAGTCAGCACTTAAGGAACTTTTCAATGTCTCGCAAGTTGAAGTTTTGCCAATTGACCATCACGCAAAAATTCATAACATTAACGTTGTTTACGCCCTTTCTCATAAATACGGCGAGCAACCCATCAACCATATAGTGACGCTCGAAGTTGTCGATGCCGACGGCACCAAGTGCGAACGCTGCTGGAATTACTACGCCGACGACGGTCCGCAGCGTGTTCGCCAGTACGGCCCCTGGCCCAACGTCTGCGGACGCTGCGCCGACGCCCTCGACCACATGGGCTACACAAAACTCAAGGAGCAGACCCCCGCATGAGTCGTTACCGTGATCCCCGAGGCTGGCTCCTCGCCCTCTCCGCTCTTATTGTTGTCCTCGACCGCATCACCAAGTTCTGGGTCGGCAAGCATGTCGGCATTGGCAATGTCATCGTGGTCATCCCGCGCTTCTTCGCCATCAGCCACGTCATGAACCCCGGCGCGGCCTTCAGCATGTTCAGCTACACCGACCACCCCGAGCGCACACGCTGGCTGCTCACCGCCTTCTCGCTCCTCGTGGCCCTCGCCGTCCTCATCATCCTGCTGCGCATCGGCCGCCGGCTTACCCTTACCGCCTTCTCCCTCGCCCTCGTCCTTGGCGGTGCCATCGGCAATGTCTGGGACCGCATCGCCTACGGCACTGTCGTCGATTTTCTTGAGGTCCACATCGTCCGCTACCACTGGCCCGACTTCAACCTCGCCGACTCCGCCATCGTCATCGGAGGCATCCTGCTCCTGCTCGATTCCCTCCGCCCGCGCCCGCATGAACATGCGCCCGAGCAGTCCGAAACCGAAAAGCAGAACGAAGAGCCAACCACTCCCGCAGCCTGATTCGCTAACCCGCTGACTTGCCGGCCTGCTAACTCGCTATTTCCCTATTGGCGATTGTCTATCGGCTCATGTAAAGTGGCTTGCGAAAGCCCCTCGGAGGAAAATCAAGCGTGCAGGCATTCGGAAAAATTTCAGTACTGGCGGTCGCTGCCGCCGTCGTCGCCACTCTTGTCACCGGCTGCGAAACCGGACGCTACAACAAGCGCCACTCATCCGTGATCCACGTCAGCGACGTCGCCACAACTGGTCACCCTGACAAGGCTCTGCCCGCCAACGCCAAAGGCCTGCCGCCCGTGCCCGGCTCGCCCACTGCAGCCGGCGTCAACGGCAAGCAGCCCTTTAACGACAATCAAGCCCGCGAAAGCCCCGGCGTGGAAAACGGCATCCCCGCCGCTCCCAACCAGAACCGCAAGGACGCCTTCCAGAAGCAGTAAGCACAACCAGCCACTACCACTAGCTGTTAGCAAAAAGCGCTCAGCACCACTTCGTGTCTCCGGTGTAAGGCGGGTCAACTTTGAGCAGGCGCCGTTCAGCTAACAGCTAGCAGCTAGTAGCTAGCAGCTAGTAGCTCCTCCCTCTAACATTCCCCCGAATAAACTCCACCACCTTCTCCAGCGGAGTCCCCGGCCCAAAAATCGCCGCCACGCCCTGCGCCTTCAAACCCTCCGCGTCCTGCCCTGGAATCGTTCCGCCCAGCACCACCAGAATGTCATCCGCGCCGCGTTCCTTCAGCAGAGCCGTCACTCGCGGCACAATCACGTTGTGCGCGCCCGACAGAATGCTCAGCCCCACGCAGTCCACGTCCTCCTGCACCGCGGCATTCACAATCATCTCCGGAGTCTGCCGCAGCCCCGTATAAATCACCTCCATGCCCGCATCTCTCAGCGCACGCGCAATCACCTTCGCGCCGCGGTCATGGCCATCCAGCCCCGGCTTCGCCACCAGCACCCGTATCGGACTCGTTCGTTCACTCATAAACTGCTGAGAATATCATGCCGCGCCTCACTCCCGCTCCCTGAGGCAACGCCTGAAAAATCCACCTTCCCCGATTCACTTCCATTTCTCATATCCATTACGATGGTCTGACCATGACATTCGATCGCCGCGATCTCCTCAAATTAGCCGGAGGCGCACTCGCCGCCGGTGCTGTCCCCTTCACCGCGCGCGCAGCCGCTTCAGGCCACACGAATCCCGTACCCAGCCCGCAATGGCTCAGCGGATTCCTCAACGTCCGCAACTTCGGAGCCACCGGCGATGGTACAACCATTGACACTCCGGCCATCAACCGCGCAATTGAATCCGCAGCGTCTTTGGGTGGAGGAACAGTCGTCGTTCCCGCCGGAACCTACGCCTGCTACTCCATCCATCTCAAGAGCAACGTCTGCCTCTTCCTCGATCAGGGAGCCACCATCCTCGCCGCCTCCGTCCCCCTTGAAGGAACCACCACCGGAGGCTACGACGCCGCCGAGCCGCAGGGCCCGTGGGAGCCGTACCAGGACTACGGCCATAACCACTGGCACAACTCGCTCATCTGGGGCGATGGCCTCTCCAACATTGCCATCTGCGGCCCCGGACGCATCTACGGCAAAGGGCTCAGCCGCGGCCACCACGAGGACACGGACCTGCCCAAAGTCACCGCCCCCGGCGTCGGCAACAAGTCCATCGCGCTCAAGCACTGCACCAACGTCATACTCCGCGACTTCTCCATCCTCCAGGGCGGATGGTTCGGAATCCTCGCCACCGGCGTCGATAACCTGACCATCGACAACCTCAAAATCGACACCAACCGCGACGGCATGGACATTGACTGCTGCCGCAACGTCCGCGTCTCCAACTGCACCGTCAACTCGCCCTATGACGACGCCATCTGTCCGAAAAGTTCCTTTGCCCTCGGCTACGTGCGCCCTACTGAAAACCTCACCATCGCCAACTGCCTTGTCTCCGGAGGCTACCAGGTTGGTTCAGTCCTCGACGGCGCCTTTAAGCTCCGCCCGCAAAAATACGGCACCGGCCGCATCAAGTGCGGCACAGAATCCAATGGCGGCTTTAAAAACATCACCATCACCAACTGTGTTTTTGATCGTTGCTGGGGCCTCGCTCTGGAGACCGTTGACGGAGCCATCCTCGAAGACATCACCTTCTCCAACATCGCCATGCGCCACGTCGGTGGAGCGCCCTTCTTTCTGCGCCTCGGCACGCGCCTGCGCGGTCCCGCCGGCATACAGCCCGGGGTGCTCCGCCGCGTCATCCTCAGCGACATCACCAGCTCCGGAGCCGGACAGCTTCCCTCTATCCTCTCCGGAATCCCCGGCCACCCCGTCGAAGACATCAAAATCAGCAATCTATATCTCGAACAGACCGGCGGAGCCGACGCCGCCATGGCCGCCATCCACCCTCCGGAGAAGACCCACGGCTACCCCGAACCCACCATGTTCGGCCCTCTGCCCGCCACCGGAATCTTTATGCGCCACGCACGCAACGTCGAGCTGAGCAACATCGAAATCGACGTGCAGTCGCCCGACCCTCGCCCCGCCTTTTGGCTCGACGACGTTGACGGAGCCGACTTCTTCCGCATCCGCGTCCCCAAAAACACGCCCGCCTTCGACCTGCGCTCGGTCCGGGACTTCCGCAGCTTCGGCGCGCAATTTCTAAAGGATATTTCGCTGGACAGCGTAAAGAAACGCACGATCTAACCAGAATGTGCGGGGAAATTTACCACCCGCGACCAACGGGAGCGGCCCATCAAGCTTGTTCCAGAATGGCGGCGAAGCCGCGTGGGCCTGAACGGCCAGTTCACTTGTCGCGGGCGACTACGAAGTCCGGAACCCAGAGCAGGGCCCGCTTGTACTCCGTATCCGGCAGGCCGTTCAGCGCATTGCGCGCCGTCTCGGCGTATTGGAAGGCCGTATTCATGGCAAAATCCACTGACCCGTGCCGGTTCAGGATGCTCAGAATCTCCTGGTGCGTCACGCTTTCGAAATTGCGCTCTTTCAGCACCGTCTGAATGGCATCGCGCTCCGCAGCAGAGCCGTTCTCGAGCCCATGGATCACCGCCAGCGTGGCTTTGCCTTCGCGCAGATCGCTCGCCACCGGCTTCCCCAACACCTCTTCGGTCGCCGTCAGGTCCAGCACGTCGTCCACGATCTGGAAGGCCATGCCCAGCGTCCGGCCGTACTCGCCCATTTTGTGCTCGGTTACCTCGTTGGCGCGCGCCATAACCGACCCGAGCTTCATGGAAACCTCAAACAGGCAGGCCGTTTTGCGGTAAATCAGCGCGTTATAGTCCTCCTCGCCGATCGCCAGTCCCAGCTTTTCCATCTGCAGCAGCTCGCCCTCGACCATCTGCTGCGTCAGCCCAATCAGCAGGTCAAGAATCCTGAAGTTCCGCTCCTCGAGTGCCGTGCGAAACGCCTGCATGTACAGCCAGTCGCCGGCCAGCACGCACTTGGCGTTGCCCCAAGTCGTATTGGCTGAGGGACGGCCGCGCCGCGTGTCCGCCGCGTCAATAATGTCGTCGTGTACCAGCGTTGCGGTATGGATCATCTCCACCACCGCGCCCAGCCGGAACATCCCCTCGCTGGAATATCCCTGCGACCGCGCCGATAGCAGCAACAGCGACGGGCGGATGCGCTTCCCGCCTCCCTCGCGCAAATACCCTGATATCTCCGTAATTGCCGCCACGGATGAGACCGACTCCGATCCGAACTCCCGCTCGATCGCAATCAGATCGTCGTGCAGTAGATCGAAGACTTCTTTTGCCGTCGCTATGGCCAGTGTGCTCACGCCTGTTCCTGCAATGCCTTTCTAGTTCGTGCGGTAGTTCGTAAACTGCAGCTCCAGGCCAAAGTCGTGGCCTTTCAACAACGCAATCGCCTCTTGTAGAGTATCGCGATCCTTGCTGCTGATGCGCACCGTATCTCCCTGAATCGATGCCTGGACCTTCTTCTTCGAGTCTTTCATCAGCCGCACAATGTCTTTTGCCTTCTCCGTCGGAATCCCCTGCTGGAGCGTGATCTTCTGCCGCACGCTCGACCCAGCCGCCTGCTCCACCTTCCCGTAGGTCAGGTTCTTCAGCGACACGCCCCGCTTCACCAGCTTCTGCTGCAGGATCTCCGTCACCGCCTTCAGCTTGTACTCGTCCGCCGAGGCCAGTTGCAGAGCATCCTCGCCTTCCAGCTTGATCTCCGAGTGGGAGTTCTTCAAGTCAAAGCGCGCATGGACCTCTTTCGAGGCCTGATCCACCGCGTTCTTTACCTCCTGCAGGTCCACCTTGGAAACCACGTCAAATGTATTGTCTGCAGCCATCTTTCACTCCCGTACTTTTAGAGTATCCGTTTTCCGCCGCGATGCAGCCGATTTGGCAGAATTTACTTGGCGCCCGTCACACCAAAAAAGCGCTGAAAATTTTCCGCCGTGCGCAAAGCCGCCTCCTCCGCCGCAACGCCCTTCACTTCTCCCGCCTGCTCCGCAACCCTCGCCACCCATGCCGGCTCATTGCGCTTGCCGCGGTTCGGCGTCGGAGCCAGAAACGGCGCATCCGTCTCAATCAACATCTTCTCCAGCGGAACCTGCGCCATCACATCCCGTATCGGCTGCGCCTTGGGAAACGTGACGTTCCCAGCAAATGAAATCAGGAAACCCATCTCCATCGCCCGCCGCGCATGCTCCCACTCGCCCGTAAAGCAGTGCAGAATCCCACCCAGACCGGTTCCCTTCCAGTCGCGATCCAGCATGGTCAGCGTGTCGTCCCACGCGTCAGTCGATCCGTTGGACGGCCGGCAGTGAATCACAATCGGCTTCCTGCGCCCTGCTGCAATCTCCATCTGCCGCCCGAAAACGGTCTTCTGCACGTCGCGCTCCGAGTGCTCGTAAAAATAATCCAGCCCAATCTCGCCGCACGCCAGCACCTCCGGCTCCTTCAGCAGCGCATCCAGCTTTTCCAGCGCAGCCTCGTCCGCCAGCCTGGCTTCGTGCGGATGAACCCCCGCCGTCGCGTAAATCGTCGGCATGCCTTCGCGATCCTTATAGGTAAGCGCCAACTCCAGCGCCCCATGCATGGTGTCCGGCCCATCGCCGATCCCGATCGACAGAATCGCCCGCACCCCCGCCGCATACGACCGCTCCAGCATCGCCTCGCGATCCTCGTCGTACCGTGCGCTGTCGAGATGTGCGTGCGAATCAATCATTGGCTAATGGCCGCTGGCTTTTGGCCAGTCCTATTTAAGCTTCGCCCCAACCTCAATATCTTCCAGGAACCCCGCCAGCACGGCCTTTCCGCCTTCCAGCGAGGCGGCAACAATCATCCCGTTCGACTCCAGCCCGCGCAGCTTCCTCGGCGCCAGGTTCGCCACAATCACCACCTTGCGCCCAACCAGCTGCTCCGGCGTATACGACTCCGCAATCCCCGCCAGAATCTGCCGCTGCTCATAACCCAGGTCCACTTCCAGCCGCAGCAGCTTGTCCGCCTTGGGAACCCGCTCCGCCACCTTGATCTGCGCCACGCGCAGCTCGACCTTGGCAAAGTCGTCAATGCTGATCTTGCCTTCGGGGATGGCTGGTGCGGGCTTCGCGGCAGGCTTTGCAGCAGCTTGATCCGCAAGCTTCTCGGCAGCGGCTCCAGGCGCAATCTTCGCCTCGCTCAGTGGCGGCAGACCAACTCCCAGAATATCCTTCACGAAATTCTCAAACGCCAGCACCGCGGCGCCCTCCGTGGTCGACTCAGCTATGCCTACAGCCAGCCCGTCCAGAGCCGCGTGCAGCCGCGATGTATGCGGGCGGTCCACCACCTTCGCAATCACGCTTGCATCTGATTTCACCTCTGGCTTGGTATCTTCCGTATTGTCCACACCAACCTCCTTCGCATCCGCCGCAACCGCCGGAGCATCCCTCTCTTCAATCTCTTTCATCCGCGCCACCGCATCCTTCTCCGCACGCGGAAACACCGGGCCAATCTCGCCCAGCTTCGTCCCCGGCTTCAGCCCGCCCCACGCAATATTCTTCAAATCGGCCTTGGCAATATCGCCCAGCCCAAGCTGCGCCCAGACCTTCGCCGCCGCATCCGGCAGCACCGGATACACCAACGCCGTAATCACGCGAATCGCCTCCGCCGTTGCGTAGAGCACATTCGCAAGCTCAGAGCGGCTGTCCGCATCCTCTTTCGCGGCAAGCTTCCACGGAGCACTGGCCGTAATAATTCCATCGATTTGCGTAATCATCTGCCACAACGTCTCAAGCGAAGATGAAAACTTCAGATCGTCGAATTGCTCGCCGGCCACTGAAATCGCACGCGCAAAATTAGATTCGAGCTCTGTCAGCGAGACCAGCGCAGGCATCTCAGGATGCTCCGGCACCACCCCATCAAAATACTTCCCAATCATCGTCAGCGTGCGGCTCACCAGATTCCCATAGCCGTTCGCCAAATCCGAGTTGTACCGTTGCACCAGCGCGTCAAAGCTGAAGCTGCCGTCGTGCCCGAACACCACCTCGCGCAGCAGGAAGTACCGCAGCGCATCCGCGCCCAACACCTCAAGAATCGTCTCCGCCCGCACAATGTTCCCGCGCGACTTTGACATCTTGCTCTCTTCAAACAGCAGCCACCCGTGCGCCACAATCGACTTCGGCAGCGGTAAGCCCGCCGCCATCAAAAACGCCGGCCAGTACACGCAGTGGAACCGCGTAATCTCCTTGCCCACAATGTGCAAATCGGCGGGCCAGTACTTATCGAACTTCGACGTATCCTCGCTGCCCCATCCAAGCGCGGTAATGTAGTTCGCCAGCGCGTCCATCCACACGTAGATCACGTGTTTCTCATCGCCGGGGACCGGAATCCCCCACTTGAAGCTCGTCCGGCTGATCGACAAATCCTTCAGCCCCGCCTTCACAAATGAGACAACTTCGTTGCGCCGCGTCGCCGGGGAGATGAACTCCGGATGCGCCTCGTAGTACTCCAGCAGCACCTGCTCAAACGCCGACAGCTTGAAGAAGTAGTTCTCCTCGCTTACCGTCTCCGTCATCCGCCCGCACTCCGGGCAAGGCGCGCCCGGCGGCACATCCACAAAGGCCTCGTCGCTCACGCAGTACTGCCCCGTGTACGTGTCCTTGTAAATGTACCCGCGGTCCTTGAGCAGCGTGAACAGCTTTTGCACGCCCTGCTTGTGGCGGGGCTCGGTCGTCCGGATAAAGTCGTCGTAGGTCAGCCCCATGCGGTCCCACAGCCCGCGAAACCTGGCTGAAACCTCATCGGTAAACACCTGCGGCGTGCACCCGGCCCGCTCCGCCGAGCGCTCAATCTTCTGCCCGTGCTCGTCGGTTCCGGTTAAAAAGAAGGTGTCCACGCCCAGCGCGCGCTTCCGCCGCGCAATCACATCCGCCACCACCGTCGTATAGGTGGTGCCGATGTGCGGCCGCGCATTCACGTAATAAATCGGAGTCGTCAGGTAGAACTTGTCTGCCATTCAGTACAAAAACCCTGCTTGTCTTTCTTAAATTTTTATGGCTGGAATGTCATGGGAATCTCAGTCAAGATCGGCAAGCAAATCCTTCACGAGAATCTGAATTGCTGTTCCTGCCACGGTCAGTGTTTCCACTGCCTTCCAGTCGCGCAGGCTGCCTCCCGCGCACTCGTAGGCTGTGCGCATCTGCGGATCAACCACCCACACTGCGCGTACTCCAAAATCCAGATACTCCTGAATCTTTGCCTCCATCCGCCCAATGCGGTCCTCCGGAGACAGAATCTCCACACACAGCAGCGGCGGATGCGTAATGATCTGCTCGTCTGCCGCATTCCGGTCGATCACCAGAATGTCCGGCACCCGGTAGCGAGCCGCTGAAATCTGCAACCGCAACTCCGCAAACACTTTGATCTGCGCCGTCTGCCGCCATGCGCTCAGCAGCCGCAGCAGTGCTGCCTGCCACGCCGCATGATCCTTCTCCCCCATGCTGCGCTCCAGTATCTCTCCGTCTACATACTCGCGGTCCGGCTGCCAGGTCTCACCCAGATAATGAGCGACCGGCAAAATCGTCGTGCTCATAAATCCATCCTTCCGCTACCTTTTACAGAATACATCGGCACCCTCTCCATCGGAATCCGACCCTGATAAAATCGCCTTGATCATTGAACTATTTCCGCACTTCCATGTGGTGAATCCAAGGTGTACTTAACACAGCAAAAGCATCTCGAAGCGCGCCTTCGCGCCGTCCTCCGCGAATCCTTCTCCATCGAACTCGACACTCTCGTCATCGAGCAGCCCCCCGAAATCAAATTCGGTGAGTACGCCCTGCCCCTGGCCTTCGAACTCGCACGCCGCCTCAAAAAGGCCCCCCGCAAAATCGCCGAAGACATCCTCGCCGCCCTCGGCACCGTCTCCGGCTTCGCTGCCTTCGAGGTCGCCGGCGCCGGATACATCAACGCCCGCCTCGACCGCGCCGCCGCCGCAATATTCATCGCCAGCGATGCGTCTTCTGTCTCTACGGTGCTCGAATCTCCCATCAGCGCCGGCCACGCCATCGTCGAGCACACCAGCATCAACCCCAACAAGGCCGCCCACGTCGGCCACCTCCGCAACGCCATCCTTGGAGACACCTTCGTCCGCCTCCTCCGCGCCTCCGGCCAGCAGGTGGACGTGCAGAACTACATCGACAACACCGGCGTCCAGGTCGCCGACATCGTCGTCGGCCTCATGCACCTTGAACACAAGTCCCTCGCCGACGTGCAGACCCTGCTCGCCGATCTCGCCGCACGCAATGAGCGCATCGACTACTACTGCTGGAACCTCTACGCCCGCACCTCGCAGTGGTACGACGAGGACGCCTCGCACAAGCCGCGCCGCATCGAGATCCGCCTCGACACCCTCCACGCCATCGAGCACGGCGGCAACCACACCGCCACCATCGCCGAACTCATCTCCACCGCCGTCCTCCACCGCCACCTTCAAACCATGCTGCGCCTCGGCATCGAGTACGACTTCCTGCCCCGCGAAAGCGAAATCCTCCACCTCCACTTCTGGGAGAGCGCCTTCGAGCAGATGAAGTCCAAGGGAGTGCTCTATTTCGAGGAGCACGGCAAGAACAAGGGCTGCTGGGTCATGCGCCGCCCCGGCGCAGAAGCCGTCGCCGAAAACACGCCCGACGAAGACGCCAAAGTCATCGTCCGCTCCAACGGAACTGTCACCTACGTCGGCAAGGACATCGCCTACCACCTTTGGAAGTTCGGCCTCCTCGGACGCGACTTCGGGTATAGAAAATTTCACAAATATCCTGACCACGATTGTTGGATATCCGCCGAATCGGGCGACCCTGATCACCCCGCCTTCGGCCACGCCTCCGCCATCTACAACGTCATTGACGCGCGCCAGTCCGACCCCCAGGCCAACGTCATCCAGGCCCTCCGCGGACTCGGCCACACCGAGCAGGCCGCCCACTACACCCACTTCTCCTACGAGATGGTCGCGCTCACCCCACGCTGCGCCCTCGACCTCGGCTACGACGTTTCAGAGGAGGACCGAGCCCGCCCCTACATCGAGGTCTCCGGACGCAAAGGCTTCGGCGTCAAGGCCGACGACCTCATCGACAAGCTCATCGCCGCCACACTCTCTGAAGTCACCGAGCGCCATCCCGAACTGAGCGAAGACGAACGCGCCTCCACCGCGCGCGCCATCGCCGTCGGAGCGCTCCGCTACTTCATGCTCAAGTACACGCGCAACTCCGTCATCGCCTTCGACTTCAAGGACGCGCTCAGTTTCGAGGGCGAAACCGGCCCCTACATCCAATACGCAGTCGTCCGCACGCGCAGCATCTTTCGCAAGGCGGACACCACGCCGGAAGCCTCCCTCGCCGCCGTCGCCTCGCTCGACCCCGCGCCCTTCCTCGCCGGCGACGACAACGCCGACATCTGGCAGCTCTGGCTCCGCGCCTCCAAAACCTCGCTGCTGCTCGAGCAGTGCATCGCCACCGCCGAGCCGGCCTACCTCGCCAAGCACGCCTTCCAGCTCGCACAGGACTTTAGCGCCTTCTACCGCAACCACCACATCCTCACCGAGTCCAACCCCGCGCGCCGCACCTTCCTGCTGGCCACCGCCGCCGTCGCCCAGCGCGAACTCCTCCGCTCACTCAACGGGCTCGGCATCTCCGCCCCGAAAATCATGTAGGACTGGCCATCCAGGCAATCGCGGCTTCGCCGCCATCCTTTGGATTGACAGTTTCCTCCATCCACACTCCGATGCGTCCTGTATGTGATGGCCATTACATTTGTCTCCGATTCTGTTTCACTTCCTTGGAGACCAGGCTTGCAAAAAATTATCGCTGCACTGCTCGTGTGCGCCGCATCGGCCCTGCCCGCCATCACCCAAACCGCCCCAGCGCCCGCGCATCCCGTCCGCTTCAACCTCATCTACCGCGCCCGCGCCGAGGGCTGGCAGTGGTTCGCTGCTCCACCCGCTTCCAACACCTACGCCTACGTCGATTCCCTCCTCCGTCTCAGCCTCTCGCAGTCCGTCCAGTACTGGGACTGGAAGCTCGAGCTCTCGCAGCCCGCCATCCTCGACGCGCCCAGTAGCGCCGTCGCGCCCGGCGCGCAGGGCCAGCTCGGCCTGGGAGCCACCTACTACGCCGCCAACGGCAACAACGCCTACCCCGCCGCCGCATTTCTTAAGCAGGCATTCCTCCGCTACCACCTCGGCGGCCCGCACTCCGACAAAAATATCCGCATCGGCCGCTTCGAGTTCTTCGGCGGAATGGAAACCCATCCCCACAACCCCACACTCCTCTGGCTGCAGACGCGCCGCATCCAGCAACGCCTGCTCGGTAACTTCGGCTTCACCAACGCGCAGCGCAGTTTCGACGGCGTCGACGCGCACTATGGCTCCGGCTCATGGGACATCACCGCCATGGCCGCCCGCGCCGATCAGGGCGTCTTCAACATGAACGGCAACCCCGAGCTGAACGTCGACGCCCAATACCTCGCCTTCACGCAGAACGCCGCGCACGGCCACCTCCTCTGGCGAGCCTTCGCCATCGGCTATCACGACGGACGCACCGGCCTCACCAAAACCGACAATCGCCCGCTCCCCGTCCGCCAGGCCGACCACCACAACATCCGCCTCGGCACCTACGGAGGCAACCTCATCGCAGAGGCCCCCGCCGGCCCCGGCCAGCTCGACTTCCTCTTCTGGGGCGCGTATCAGAACGGCTCCTGGGGCACGCAGAGCGACAGTGCCAACGCCGCAGCCGTCGAGGCCGGCTACCATCTCACTCGAGTCCGCACCGCGCCCTGGCTGCGCACCGGCTGGTTCCGCAGCAGCGGAGACAACAATCCCTCTGACAACAAGCACACCACCTTCTTCCAGCTCCTGCCCACGCCCCGCGGATACGCCCGCCTGCCCTTCTTCAACCTCATGAACAACACCGACGAGTTCGTCAGCGCCATCGACAAGCCCGCGAAGAAGCTCGCTCTCCGCAGCGACCTCCACTGGCTGCAGCTCACCTCATCCAAAGATCTCTGGTACCTCGGCGGCGGCGCGCTCGACAACAAGGTCTTCGGCTTCGTCGGCCGCCCCTCCAACGCATCCACCTCGCTCGGCACCCTGGCCGACATCAGCGCCGACTGGGCCGCCTCGCGCTCTCTCTCCGTCGGCCTCTACTACGGATACGCCTGGGGCAAAACCGTCGTCGCCGCCATCTATCCCACCGGCCGCAATGCGCAATTCGCCTACGCCGAAATGGACTACCACTGGGGCGCGCCGCTCTCGAAGTAAACCTCGCCCGTAAAAAGAAATCCCACATCCGAAGGTCGCCCGGATGTGGGATGAATTCTTGGCTGAAATATCGTTATCTGGGTGATGACTCAACCGCATCGCAAGGTGACGGCCCGTGCTAAGAAAGGTTTGCGACTGAAAAGGCCATCCGATTTTCAGGATGGTTCCTTTTCAGTCCCAAGGCCCGTCCGGCAAGGACCGCCGCCCGCGCAGGGCGGTCTTGCTTCTACAGCGGCTGTCCGTTCACCGTCAGATCTTTGATCTGCTGCTCGTCGAACTCCTTCACGCCGTCGGGAAGCGGAGCATAGTGCAGCTTGTTCGCAACTGCCTGCCCATCCGTAATGACGTACTCCAGGAAGCTCTTGAGCGCCTCGCGATTGACCTTGTTCGTGCCGTCCTTGGGGACGATCAGGAAGGTCAGCGTGGAGATCGGATACGCCTGCGGAGCGGTCGCCGGAGCATTCACAATCGGAGACCGCGGGTCCTTCGCCAACTCAGCCGTAAACGCGCTGATGGCAGCGGTCGTCGACTCCGTCGAAGGAGTGATGTAGTTGCCGGCCTGATTCTTCACCTGCGCCACGGGCAAATTGTTCTCCAGCGCATACGCAAGTTCCACATAGCCGAACGCGCCCGGCGACTGCTTGACCAGACCCGTCACACCCTCGTTGCCTTTGCCGCCCAGACCCACCGGCCAGCTCACACTGCCGCCATGGCCGACTTTCGTCTTCCACTCCGGGCTCACCGAGCTCAGGTAGCTGGTGAAGGCCGCAGTCGTGCCGCTGCCGTCGGAACGGTGCGCAACCACGATGGGCTCCTTCGGCAGCTTCACGCCGGGGTTATCCGCCGCAATTTCCTTGTCCTGCCAGTTGGTGATCTTGCCCAGATAGATTCCTGCAATCACGCCAGCGGAAAGCTTGAGCGGCTGCTTGAGAGCGGGCAGATTGTAGGTGATGCACACCGGCCCCGCCGTCTCTGGAATCTGGACCACCGGCTTCATCTGCGACAGCGCATCGGCCATCAGAGGATAGTCCGAAGCACCAAAGTCCACAGTGCCCGCCTTGACCTGCTGCACGCCGCCGCCAGAGCCGATCGACTGATAGTTGATCTGCACATTGGGATGTGCCTGTGAAAATGCCAGAACCCAGCGCGACATCGCCGGATACACAAACGTGCTCCCCGCACCGGAAAGCTGAACCATCTTAGGACCAGACGATTTGCAAGCCGTCAGCGTCAGAGCCACCGTAACCACCGTAGCCACAAGTGAAGCAACTACAATTCTTTTCTTCATATAAGCAAGCCTATGTTGTTGGACGCCTCCTTCGTGTTGCAGTACATATATTTTCTGGTTAAAAAATGATGAATTCCGGCCAACCTTTTGCACTGGCAACGCCCCTGCGGCTCATGACGTCTTACTGCGAAGAACGACATTCCAGACATCAGGAGTCGAATCCCATGAAGGAGTCACTATCCGGAAAGAAAGTTGCAATCCTCGCAACCGACGGCTTTGAGCAGTCCGAGCTGATGGAGCCCAAGAAGGCTCTGGAAGGCGCCGGAGCGACCACCCACGTCATAGCCCCCAAATCCGGAGAAATTCGCGGCTGGCACAACCACGAATGGGGATCAAAAATCCGCGTTGACCACACCCTCGATCAGTGCAAAGCGTCAGAGTATGACGCACTTATGATCCCCGGCGGCACAATGAGCCCCGACCATCTCCGCACCGATCCCAAAGCCGTCCAGTTGGTTCGCGATTTCGACAAGGCAGGCAAACCCATTGCCGCCATCTGCCACGGCCCCGCACTGTTGATTGAAGCGGGCATCGTTAAAGGCCGCCGCGTCACCTCCTGGCCCTCGCTCCGCACCGACCTTACCAACGCCGGAGCCAATTGGGTGGATCAGATGGTCGCCGCCGACCACGGACTCATCACCAGCCGCAAACCCGCGGATATCCCTGATTTCTCGAAGGCCTTGATTGATCAACTTGCTGAAGGACACCAGCAGCAACGATGGAAAGAAGCCTCTTGATGCCCCCACCCCAGTAGTCTGCGTTTTGTTGTTTCCCTTACCCGCGGGGCACATTCAGTTATGTGCCCCGCGCGGCTTTTAGCCCCTCTTTCGAACTCTTAGCCTCTCGATTCCCCGGCTCACGGGCTTCTAGAACTCACCCTCGCCAACGCAAAATTCAGCGAACTGTAAGGACCTTCGCAGCCCTCGCGGACTCGCCTGTGGCTGTCATCAATTTCGTTCCTCATACACCACAAAAGACTTAGCGGCACGGCTGTCGCTGTTCCTATCACTGTTCCGCGCAGGCTGGGTGCTCCTCATCTTGATTCGGAAACGTGGGCTCGCAGAGTGCCCCATCCCTTCGCTTCCGCGAAGCGCGTGTGTCTGGACGGCGAGTCCACCGGTACAATTCCTTCCGGAAAGGAATTCTCACTCAAGCCATGCGCAAACCTCTGTTCACTCTGCTCGCCATTGCCGCCTTCGCCGCTTCCGCCTTCGCACAAAGCCAAACTAAAATGCGCCCGGAGGAAACCGAGGTCTGGAAGCCCGTGCCGCTCATCGTCACGCCCGGCGCGACCGACTCCGCTCCGCCCTCCGACGCCATCATCCTCTTCAACGGCAAAAATGAGAACCAGTGGGTCTCCGCCCAGGACCACACCCCGGCACGATGGATCGTCCACAACGGCATTCTTACCGTCAACAAGGCCGACGGCAACATTGAGACCCGCCAAACCTTCCGCGACTACCAGCTCCACATCGAATGGAAGATCCCCCAAGACATTACCGGCAGCGGACAGGCCCGCGGCAACAGCGGAGTCTTCCTCGCCTCCACCGGCCCCGGCGACGACGGATACGAGCTACAGGTTCTCGACTCCTACCACAACTCCACCTACGTCAACGGACAGGCCGGCAGCATCTACAAGCAGAGCCCGCCGCTCGTGAACCCCGCCCGCAAACCCGGCCAGTGGCAGAGCTACGACGTCATCTGGACCGCCCCGCGCTTCAACCCCGACGGTTCACTCAAATCTCCGGCCTACGTCACCGTCTTCTTCAACGGAGTCCTCGTCCAGAACCACTTCCAGCTCCAGGGCCAGACCCTCTACATCGGCAAGCCGTTCTACAAGGCCTACAACCGCGCCCCCATCAAGCTCCAGGCACATGGAGACCACAGCCAACCTATCAGTTTCCGTAACATTTGGGTGCGAGAGTTAAAGTAAAACCTTAAGCGAATAGGGCACCCATTCAGGCAAAACTGGTCCCCCATTCAAGCCCGCCTTTGGCTTGTGTGGCAACTCCATATCCCGCGACCAACGGGAGGGCCCCAAAGGCCCGCTCCACAATGGCGGCGAAGCCGCGTCTACCCGTGCGGTCAGCACCGCGACACCTGAACCGAACGCCCGCATTGCCAAGCACCAGCACGTTATTATTGCCAGGCTTGCCGTCTTCCAACGTTTGCTCCCACTTATCAGGAGACGGCCGCCCACCACCCTGCTGTTGCATGCATCCCAGCCTTGCTCCCTATAATCTTCTGGCAAGGATATTTTCTGGTCAGCCTGCTACAGAGGAGTCCAGCCATGACCACCACCCGCGCAGTCATCTCGTCCTCGACTCTCATCCTTCTTCTGGTCCTCGTGTCCTCAGCTTTACCCGCCGCGCACGCGCAGCAAGTAGCGCCGAACATGCCGCCACAGAGAACCGTCGTCCCCACCATGACGCAAACGGTTCCGGACAATGACGTGCTGTCGCGCAGGATGAATGAAAAGATGGCCATTGCCCGCAATAATGAGCGGCAGAAGGCGATCATCTCCCAGTCTGCTCAGCTCCTCGCGCTCGCCAAAAAGCTCAACGCGGACGCATCCAGGTCCAACGCAAACCAGCTCTCAGTTACCGTCGTCAAGGAGGCTGCCGAAATCGAAAAGCTTGCCAAATCCATCAAGGATAAAATGCGCCGCGGCTACTAGAGAAAAACCAGAGTTACCGCAAGGTGTTTTTTTTGAAGGGAGTGCCGGGACGCCGCTCCCTGATGGTCGCGTCGACTGGGGATTCGCCGGAAACGCCACGCCCGTCTTTTGCCACCCCGTATTCGGCGCGCCGTCCCATACGTCCCACTCACACACAAAACGGCCCCACAAAGCAGATAGCTACAAAGATGCCGCCTCAGCCCAAAATGCTTTCCGGTTGCGCATGAATTTCGATCCTGTGACCCGCCTGACCCGCACAACCCGCGCGCTCACTCCCGGTAGGTCGCCGCCGTCGCCCGTATCCCCTCCTCGTACGGAGTAGCCGAGTGTCCAAAGACCCCCGTGAACTTCGACGAGTCGAACACGTACGGCGAGTCATTCTGGTACAGCATCTCGTACACTTCGCGCACCAGGGGGTTGAACCAGCCCACCATCCTGATCTTCGGCCGGCTCAGCACGCGGTACTTCGGCTTTACCTTCAGCGCTTCTGCGGCCTGTTCAATAAACTGCTTGCCGGTCGGCGGATTCGCCGCTGTCGGCAGGTGCCACGTCTGGTTCCAGGCTGCTTCGCTTTCCACCAGCAACACCAGCGCCAGCGCCGCGTCCGGCGTGTAGGTATAGGAGTGCGGCTGCGAATCATCCACCAGGCACATCGCCGATTTTCCCGCGCTCAGCGGACCAAACACCAACGCATTCGGAATACCGTTCACGGCATACGATCCGTAGAAGTCCGCCGACCGCGCAATCATCGCTGTTAAGTTCCCGCTATTCCACTCCGTCTTCAACTGCTCCGCAATTCCTGCCCGGATTTCTCCCTTGCGGCTGCACGGCTCGTAGCGGGTCACCTCCGTCATGGGGCCCTTCACCCGGCCGTACATATAGACGTTGTCAAAAAAGACCAGCCTGGTCCCGTTCCGCTTGCAGGCCTCAATCACGTTGGCCATGATTCTCGGCCACGCCACTTCCCAGACCTTGCGGTTGTACTCGAGACCCACCAGCAGAAACGCCACACTTGCGCCCTTCACGGCCAGCGCTGCCTGGTCCTTGTCCGTGAGGTCGAGGTGCATGACCTCGGCTGCGCCCTGATGCGCATGCGCGTGCCGGCTCACCAGCCGGAACGGCAGCTTGCCCGCCAAGAGCTGCTTCACCAACTCGTCTCCCATCGCGCCGCCGGCGCCAAGAACCACAAACATTACAAACCTTCCTCACAAATGAATCTATTGATTGGATAGCAAATCGGCGCCTTGTGTCGTCAATCTAACAGGGACACGCGGTTATCTGTTCAGGTACCATCAATACCGTTGCGCGTCCCCGCGAAACGTTTCCCCTGCAAACATCACCCTCTGGAAAGGATGCCCATGAACGCACCCGCTAATGGTCAAGTCACCCCCCAGCGCCTCATGCAGATTGCCTGGAGTTACGCAGCTCCACTGATCATCGAATCTGCCATTCGCACTGGAATTTTCGACACCCTGGATGAATCCCCCAAAAACCTTGAGCAGGTTCACACTGCAACCGGAGCCTCCACACGCGGCCTCGCCGCCATTATGAATGCGCTCTGTGGGCTGGAGTTTCTCGACCGCGATGCCCAGGGGCGGTACTCACTCACGCCAGAAAGCGCCGCATTCCTGGTTCGCAGCAAGCCGTCCTTCATGGGCGGACTCCTTGTGCACACCAGCAGTCAACTGATTCCCAAATGGCTGCAACTCACTGAGATCGTGAAAACCGGCAAGCCCGTAGGCGCCGTAAACCAGCAGGACACCGGCGCGGAATTCTTCCAGCAGTTCGTCGCCGATATCTTCCCCATGAGCTATCCGCCGGCACAGGCGCTCGCCGCCACACTCAAGCTGGGAACAGCCCGCGTGCTCGACCTCGCCGCCGGGTCCGGCGTCTGGGGCATCTCGCTGGCGCAGAGCAGCCCGCAGGTTGAAGTCACCGCCGTCGACTGGCCGGCCGTTGTGCCAGTGACAAAAAAGACGGCGGCCCGCTTCGGGCTGGAGGACCGCTTTACCTTCATCGCGGGCGACCTGCATTCCGCCGACTTCGGCTCGGGATACAACGTCTCCACCCTCGGCCACATCCTGCACAGCGAGGGAGAATCCCGCAGCCGCGCGCTGCTCAAGAAGACCTTTGAGGCGCTCGCACCCGGCGGAACCATTGCCATCGCGGAATTTCTCGTGGATACCGACCGCAAGGGGCCCGTCACCGGACTCTTCTTTGCCGTGAATATGCTGGTGAATACCGACGAAGGCAATACATTCAGCGCAGAAGAAATCTTTGCGTGGCTGAACGAGGCCGGCTTCGTGAATCCGCGCCTGCTCGACGCGCCCGGCCCCTCGCCCCTCATCCTCGCCACAAAACCATGAAGCATACCCCGCAATTAGAAAAGCCCACGTCCAATCCACCGGACGTGGGCTTTTCAGCGGCGACGCCAACTCATTCCTCGTAAATATCCCGCCGGTGTCCAACCTGCAGCACAAAAACCACCACCCGTTCGTCTTCCAGGCGGCAGATAAGCCGGTAATCCCCTACCCGGTAACGCCACAGCCCGGCCAAATCCTGGCGCAGTGGCTTGCCGAATGAGCGTGGATCGCCGCCCTCCACAATCCGCTTCCGCAGATATCTCAAAATTTGCTGTTGAATTTCAGGAGCCAGCTTCCGCAGTTCCCGGCGCGCGCGGTCGTCAAACTCAATCTTCCAGGTCAACCCCGCGCTCCAATTCCTCAAGGGTCCACCGCTTCGCTGGATGCTCGAGGCGATAAAGTGCGGTGTAGGTGTCTTCGATTTCGTCCAGTTGCACCTTCAGCGCCTCACGCACGTAGTAGCTCTTGGACCGCCCGGTCAATTTGGATAATTTCTCCAGCCGCGCCTCAATCTCATCGGGTATCCGGACTGCCAGCATATCGACTCCTCGCTATACTTGTATTACAAGTATAGCATCGTGCCTGCCCAGACTTAATCCAACGCTTCAGGTTGTATCCCGATGTCCTTCTCGCCCGCAGCTTTCTTCTCCATGTACTTCTTCACCCAGGCATCAAAGCTCTTGCCCGCCGCCGTATCCCGTCCGGTAAAGGACAGAGCCGCGATCTCCGCATAGGGCACGGTCAGCTTGGTCCGCTCATTCGACGGAATCATCCGCACCGCCGAGTCCTGCAGCGTCATGCCCTTCTTCCGGTCAAAAATATATCCGTTGATCACGCGGCCGTCCTTCAGCGTCAGCGTCACGTCGCCGCGATAATCAAAGGCCTTCTCCAGCGCCTCGCGCGTCTCTTCCTCTGTCGCCAGCACCGGAATCCACCCTTCAAGGTTCTCCCGCTCGCGTCCCGCTATGTGCTCCAGCTCGTCGGCGCTGTGCTGCCGCAGTTGTTCAATCTTCAGGCGTTCCTGTTCCAGTGTCGCCATCGCGCCTTAATCTCCTGATACAGTCTGCAGCACTTCCTTCGCCGCACCGGACGGGTTCTGGATCTGCACCAGCGGATGCTCCTCTGCCGGCTTCCACTCATTCAGCAGCTTCTGCGTATCCTGGTCAGGATAAAGCGACGGGAACATGTACTTCCCCGCCGTCACCAGAAATCCCTTCACCGAGCTGAAGTTGTAGTCCACCGCGGAGGCCTCGTGCCCCGAGTGCACCATGCAGTTCGCGCACTGCGGATTCCCGCTCTTCGCGCCGTAGTTGGCCCATTCCGTCGCTTCCATCAGCTCCGCAAAGGTGTCCGCATAGCCGTCCTGCAGCAGATAGCAGGGCTTCTGCCAGCCAAAGATGGAGAACGTCGGCATGCCCCATGGCGTGCACTCGAAGTTTTGCTTCCCCATCAGGTATTCCGAGAACAACGGATGCGTGTTGAACTTCCACGTCTTCTTCCGGTTCGACAAAATCATCCGGAACAGCTTCCGCGTCCCCGCCTTGCCCAGAAAGTGGTTCTGGTCGGGAGCCTTGTCATACGTGTACCCCGGAGACACCATCATGCTCTCGACACCCGCCGCCATCAACTCGTCAAAGTGCGCGCGCACCGAGTGCGGATCGGCGCCGTCGAACAGCGTCGTGTTCGTGGTAACGCGGAAGCCCGCGGCCACCGCCGCCCGAACCCCCTCCATGGCCATGTCGTGACCGCCCTCGCGGCACACCGAAAAGTCGTGATGCTCCTTCTGCCCGTCCACGTGCACCGAGAACGACAGATACTTGCTCGGCTTGAACAGGTGCAGCTTTTCCTTCAACAGCAGCGCGTTCGTGCACATGTACACGTACTTCTTGCGCGCCACCAGTCCGGCCACAATCTCCGGCATATGCGGATGCAGCAGCGGCTCGCCGCCGGGAATGGATACCATCGGCGCGCCGCACTCTTCCACTGCGCAAAAACACTCTTCCGGCGTCAGCTCCGCCTTAAGAATGTGGGCTGGATACTGAATCTTGCCGCAGCCGGCGCACGCCAGGTTACAGCGGAACAGCGGCTCCAGCATCAGCACCAGCGGATACCGCTTGCGGCCCCTCAGCTTCTGCTTCAACACGTAGGTGGCAACCGTCCATGCCTGCGAAATCGGTACGCCCATTCGGTCTAAATCCTTTCCGGCAACTTGCGCCGTTCAAAAAACTTTTATGCTGCCACGCGCTCCAGCGCCTTTTTGTACGTCGTCAACGCCAGCAGCGGAAAATAATTCCGGTACAGGTGATACGCCAGATAAAACACCCGTGGGAAGCCCGTCCCGGTGTAGATCGCCTGCCGGGTACGGCCTGCGCCCAGGTTCTCGTCCCACATGCTCTCATCCCACGATCCATCCTGCTTCTGCTGCGCCAGTAGCCACTTCACGCCCTTGGCAACGGAGTCGCTCCGCGTGTCGCCCGCCGCCAGCAATCCCAGTAGCGCCCATGCCGTCTGCGATGGCGTGCTTGGCCCAATGCCCCGCTGGTCCGGATCGTCGTAGCTGCCGCAGGTTTCTCCCCAGCCGCCGTCCGCATTCTGCACCATGCGGATCCACTCCGCCGCCTGCTGGATCTGCGGCTCGTGGTTCCACACCCCCATCACTTCCAGCCCCCGCAGCACCAGAAACGTTCCGTACAGGTAGTTCACGCCCCAGCGGCCAAACCAGCTTCCGTCCGGCTCCTGCTCTTTAAAGATGAACTGGATCGCCTTTTCGACGCGCTTATCTTTGCGCGTGTAGCCATACGATGCCAGCATCTCCAGAATTCTTCCCGTAATGTCCACCGTCGGCGGATCCAGCATCGCGTTGTGATCCGCGAACGGAATGTACTGGAAGATCATCTTGGTGTTGTCTTTGTCAAAGCTCGCCCAGCCGCCGTTCCTGCATTGCATGGCAAACACCCAGTCAATGGCGCGCTGACTTACGTCGTACTGGTAGCGCTCGCGCGGGTTCTCCACTTTGCTCAACGCCAGCAGCACCTGACCGGTATCATCCACATCCGGATAAAACTCGTTGTTGAACTCGAAGTACCATCCGCCCGGCTGCGTCCGCCGAGCCTTTACCGCCCAGTCACCCTTGTGCCGCACTTCCTTTGACAGCATCCAGTCCGCCGCCTTCAGTAGCCGCGGATCGGTGCGCGGCACACCCGCTTCGCCCAGCGCATACACGGCCTGCGCCGTGTCCCACACCGGCGAAACGCACGGCTGCATGCGGAAGGTCGGCTCCGGATAATCCTCCGTTCCGTTCGGCTCGTCGATGCCCAGCTTCTCAAACTCGTCCATCGCCCGGATCACCTGCGGATCATCCAGCGAGTACCCCAGGCAGCGCAGCGCCACAATCGAGTTCAGGATGCCGGGATAGATCGCACCCAGCCCGTCCGTCATCTCAAAGCGCTCCAGCATCCACTTCTCCGCCTTCTTCAGCGCGACCGTGCGCAGCGGCCGAATGTGTATCCGCTCAAACCAGTGGGTAATCCGGTCGCACAGCAAAAAAAAGTTCCGCCAGCCGATGAGCTTGGTTTCGTCCCACGGCAACCGCAGGTCGGCGTTCTCGCGCCCGCCCACAAACAGCTCGTCAATGCCCTGCTCCGGACGAATCTTCTTGAACATCTTCTTCGCATACGCAATCGACAGCGGCACCAGGATGGCCCGCGACCAGGCGGATATCTCGTACAGGTTGAAGTAGAACCACTTGGGAAAAAGCACAATCTCCGGCGGAATCGCCGGCACCGCGTCATACTCGTACTGCCCCAGGAAACACAGATAAATCTTGGTGAAGGTGTTGCACTTCACCACGCCGCCATTGGCCAGAATCCACTCCCGCGCCTTCACCAGGATCGGTTCTTCCGGCTTCATGCCCATCAGCTTGCAGGCGAAGTAGCACTTTACGCTCAGGCTGATATTGGACGGCCCGCCAGCGTAAATTGACCAGCCGCCGTCCTCGTTCTGGTAGCGCAGCATTTCGGCAAACGCGCGCCGCATCTTGCCCTCGTCGCCCGTTCCCAGCAGCACGTGGACAAAGATGTAGTCGGCCTCGAGCATCGCGTCGGCCTCAAGCTCCCCGCACCAGTATCCTTCCGGATGCTGCAACGAAAAAATGTGATCCCGCGACCGTCCGATTGCGGCCTCTACGTCGCTCAGCGCCGCATCAATCCGTCCGAATTTAACCCGATTGCCTTGTGCTGCCCCAGCCGTAAAACTTCCGGATTGTTTTGGTCCAGAAAATGTACCCATACTCTCCGACCTGACAATTTGGAATTACAGTTAAACCGAAGCCGGGCTCGAAGGAGCCGCGTGAATTGCCTGCACTATCTCCGGGGGAAGCCCGAACCGAACGTTCTCCGGCATGACTTCCACTTCTTCCACTGAACCGAAACCGCGAGCCTTCAGATACGCGATCACGTCTTCCACCAGAACCTCCGGCGCCGACGCACCCGCCGTCACCGCAACCGTCGATACGCCATTCAGCCACTCCGGCTTGATCGCGTTCGAGTTCTCGATCAGAAAAGCGTTCGTGCTCAGGTTCCGCGAAACCTCCACCAGCCGATTCGAGTTCGAGCTGTTATTCGAACCCACCACCAGCACCAGGTCTGCGTTGTGCGCCACGTTCTTCACCGCCACCTGGCGGTTCTCCGTGGCATAGCAGATGTCCTGCGAGTGCGGCCCCACAATCTTTGGAAACTTCACCTTCAGCGCATGGATAATATCCCGCGCCTCATCCAGCGATAGCGTCGTTTGCGTCAGGTAGGCCACCCGCTCCGGGTCAGGAACCTGAAGCGTCTGCACTTCCGCCGCGCTCGACACCACCTGCGTCACATCCGGAGCCTCGCCCAGCGTACCCTCAATCTCGTCATGGTCGCGATGACCGATCAGCACCAGCGAATACCCCTGCTGGGCAAACTTGATCGCCTCCACATGCACCTTGGTCACCAGCGGGCAGGTGGCATCAATCACCTTCAGCCCTAATTCCTTCGCGTGCTCCCGCACCGCAGGCGATACTCCGTGTGCCGAATAAATCACCCGCATCCCCTCGGGAACCTGGTCAATATCGTCCACGAAAATCGCGCCCTTTTCCGCCAGCTCATTCACCACAAAACGGTTGTGCACAATCTCCTTGCGCACGTAGATCGGAGCCCCAAACGTCTCCAGCGCAATGTTTACCACGTCGATCGCGCGCACCACGCCCGCGCAAAAGCCGCGCGGCTTGAGCAGAAGAATTCGCTTTTCAGCCTGGGTCGAGCCGGAATCGGGGCCGACAGAGTGGGTCTCAAAAGTGGTAGCTGTCACAATACCTAAGTATACCGTGCCGGATCATAAAAAACAGTGCAATCAGCCGCCTGACCCAGCAGGATCAAGGGGCCAATTCCGCCCCCTCGCCGGGTGTCTGGCCGGCCTTCAACAGCCGCCTGATACATTGAACTGATCGAACGATAGCAATCGCATCACGCTCGGGGCACGCCAGACTGCAACCACCATTGCCGTGTCGATCCCCGCAAACAATGGGGAGACAGAGCTGGAGCTGACTCCGCCCGAACCCTTCTACAAGGGAACAAGGTTGGCTGGGCAAATCAACTCCATCCAGCTCAAGCCCTGAGCCTGGCCAACAGGAGAACCAATGCAGCGATACGCGCTCTTCGTCACCGGACCACCCGCCTCGGGAAAATCCTCCATTGTCGAGCCGCTCGCGCGCGCCCTGCCCCATTTCGCGCTGCTGCAAAAAGACCCGCTGAAGGAAGCGCTCTACGACGCATTGCACGAAGGCGGCCCACAGGCCGCCACTGCCTCCCGGCGCCTCAGCGACGTCGCCCGGCGCATGCTCTGGGCGCTTGCGCCGGGCTGCCCGCGCGTCATCCTCGAGGCCAACTTCCGCACCCTCGACCCGCAGGAGCGAGCCCGCTTCCAGTCACTCGACGCCAACAAGCTGGAGGTGCATTGCGCCTGCCCGTTTGAAATCGCCATGCAGCGATTCGCCTCCCGCGCCGCCAACCGCCATCCCGCGCACACCGTCCAAACGCTTACGTCAAAGATTTTCCGCGAGTCCCAATCCCCGTTCGGCCTCAGCCCGGTCATCGAAGTCGACACCACAAACCCCATCGACCTGCCGCGCCTCCTGCAACAAATCCACACCCACTGGCCAGAACTTTAGCGCGTCCGCCCGGACAGCCAGTCCCCATCGGGAGGGCCACAAGCGCTCTCTTATGGATGGCGGCGAAGCTGCGTGTCACTGGATGGCGAATCCTTCTTCCAACTCTGGTGAGGTCTGGCCACCGCCCACATCTGAGCCGCGATCTCGTCGAACAACCCCATCCGGTCGTTGCCTACCCGATACAGATCAAAGTGCGTCCGGTTGGGAATAAACGTGAAGTGCGCATCCGCGTGCAAACCCGTCAGCACCGCGTCAAAATCGTGCGCCGAGCCGTCCAGGTAGAACGTGTCCGCCGTACCGACGTACACATGAATCTTCCCCTTCAGATACCGCCCGCGCTCAGCCCAGTCCGCCTTGCAGATGTGTGCCAGGTCGTAATGGTCGCGCCAATACGCCACCACCGCCGGATTTACGTCGCCCGTTGTCCGGTCAAACATCTGCTCCGGACGCCCATCCTTCCCGCGCGGAGAAAACACCCAGTCAAACGACGCCATCTGCCCGCCATACGTCCCCAGCACGCGCTCCAGTTTTGAGAACTGCTCGAACGTCGCAATCACCTTCGCATGGTCCCGCACCAGCGGATACGGCGTTCCATTCGGTTTGAAGTACACATTCGCGTGCGGAGCATACAGGTCCGGCCCGGTAAAGTTGTGGAAGTCGCTCGGGTCCGGCGACGTCGACCACGTCCCGCCAAACACCCGCGGATAATTCACCTCCAGTTGCAGCGTCGCCCATCCGCCCGACGAGTGCCCCTGCAAAAACCGTCCGCTCGGCCGCGCGTCCATCTTGTACCGCGCCTCCAGATACGGAATGAACTCCTTCGTCAGCGCCGTGCCCCACGGCCCGTTGTTCACCGAATTCGCAAACTCATGCGTCCCCGTCGGCAGCGACTCGTCCAGCATCACCCAGATCATCGGAGGCATCTTTCCCTCGGCCATCCGCTGGTAAAGCATCTCGCCCGTCAGCTTCGCGTACCGCAGGTTCGCACCAAACCCTGCCGTCCAGTACACCGTCGGATACCGCTTCTTCGCCTTCGCGTTATATCCCGGCGGCACAATCACCCACGCCTTCACATACCTCGGCCTGCCCCAAAACCGCGTCAGCGCCGCGCTCTGCATCTGCTCCAGATGAGCCGCCGCCTCCGCCGCCGGAGTCGCAAACCTCTTCATGGCAGGCGGCAGCGGCCGCTCCTGCACCACATCCGACAGCGTCAACTCCGGCTCCGCACCCGCACCCGGCTTCCAGCCCGCCAGCTCCACCACATCGCTCGTGTAGTCGCCCGCCGTCCGTCCCGAATACGCATACGTGTGCCCCACATCCAGCACCGCCTGCGCCTGGTAGTCGCCCGGCTTCAAACCCGAAAAAGGCCCCGGATACACCACCTCATCCGTATCCACATCCACTGAAGCTCCCGGCTTCAGGTCGTGAATCTCCTTCGCCGCCACATACGTTGCCGTCGGATGAAACTCATTGATGCTGACTGCCTTCGCGCCCGTCCCGGCGGAAAGAAAAACCAGCAGCCGCCCCGACACCGGCGCAGAAATCTTCGGCCCCGCCGTCACCCGGAAGAAAAGATGCTGTGGCTGCTGAGCAAATGCCGAAGCCGCGAACAAAGCCGCGGCCACAAAAGAGACGAAGGAAAACGTGCGAACACGCATAGGCTCGCAGTGTAGCAAATGGGGCTGAGATCAAGCAGCCTGAAAAGCTAATTAGCTGCTCCAGGGATCAATGATCCGCACACCTGTCAATTCAAAATCCTTTGCGTTGCGGGTAGCAACTGCCGCGCTCAGCGTGCGCGCAATCGCAGCAATTTGCATGTCGAATGCAGCGACAGAACGGCCCTTTCGCTTACGGATTGCTGAAATCTCTGCGTAGCTTCGCGCTGCGGCGCTTTCAAAGCCCAATATCCTACCCGCAAGATCTTTGCGGAAATATGCTTCTGTTGCCTTAAATAGCTCCGCTCGGCGTCGTCCTGCGGGCATGAACTCAATGCCGCGAAAGATCTCCGCCTCGGTTATAGCTGTTGTAAACAACTCGTCCGGATCCCTTGCCGCAATCCAGCCCAGCACTCGCGCATCAGGAAGCGGTCGAAACAACTCGGATATGACGTTGGTATCGAGAACAATCATTCGCTAGTCGAATACCGGCGGCTTGCGCATCGATCCCCTTCTGGGAAGCTGCAAATCCACTCCCTTGATCCCGGCCTCTGCCATCCGCTGCCGAATCGCCAGAAATGGCGTCGCAGCAGAATCTCTCCCGCCGCCAATCATTGCGTCCGACAGGATTGTCCGTGCCTCTTCCTCCATGGAACGACCATGTTCTGCCGCACGAACACGAAGCTTCGCTTTCACCGCGTCGTCGAGTTTGCGAATCGTGATGCTTGCCATGCAATCAATGCTATCACTGACTGCATGGCAGACTGAACCCGGCCGATCCTACAATCGTTCCCATGGAGCACACCCAGCAACCACACCCTCACCAGCTCGCCCGCGTCATCGCCCACCAGTACCGCGACCTCGTCGGCCCCTGGAGCAAATTCATGGGCGTCATGCACTGCACCGGACACAGCGCCCCCGCCTGATCCAACCCGGCGGCAGCAACCGGGTGGGCTAAAAAAACGATGCAGAGCTAAAATGGGACCCGCCAACCAAACCCCACGCAAGGAGACCCTGGCTTGCCGTTGCATACCGATCGTCGCGCCTTCCTCAAGCTCATGTGCAGCGGAGCTGCAGCCGCAGCCTTTCCCGCCAGCATCAGCCGCGCCCTGCAGATCCCCGCCTACAACCGCACCGGAACCATTCGCGACGTTGAGCACATCGTCTTCATCATGCAGGAGAATCGCTCCTTCGATCACTACTTCGGCTCGCTGCGCGGTGTGCGCGGCTTTGGTGACCCGCGCGCCGTCCGGCTCACATCCGGCAACTCCGTCTTCCACCAGCCCCACGACAGCGGATACCTCCTGCCCTTCCATCCCGGCGCGCCCAACCTCGGCCTCCAGTTCCTAAAGGACCTCGACCACGGCTGGAACAGCACGCAAGGGGCCTGGAACCACGCACAGTATGACCAGTGGGTGCCCAACAAGGGCCCCACCACCATGGCGCATCTCACCCGCAGCGACATTCCCTACCACTACGCTCTCACCGACGCCTTCACCGTCTGCGACGCCTATCATTGCTCCCTCTTCGGCCCCACCGACCCCAACCGATATCACATGTGGAGCGGCTGGGTCGGCAACGACGGCTCCGGAGGCGGCCCCGTCATCGACAACGATGAGGCCGGATACAACTGGTCCACCTATCCCGAAATTCTCGAGCACGCAGGTATCTCCTGGAAGATCTATCAGGACATCGGAACCGGGATCGACGCCAAAGGCGATTGGGGTAATACCAAAGACCCCTACATCGGCAACTACGGAGACAACTCGCTCCTCTTCTTCCTCAAGTATCAGCACGCCAAACCCGGTGACCCACTCCACGACAAGGCCAAAACCGGCACCAACATCTCCGCCGGAGACTCTCCCTTTGAAATCTTCCGCAGCGACGTTGCCTCCGGCAAGCTGCCGCAGGTTTCCTGGATCGTTGCACCCGAGGCCTACTCCGAACACCCCAACTGGCCGGCCAACTATGGAGCCTGGTACCTCACGCAAATTCTCGACGCACTCACCGAGCACCCCGACGTTTGGAGCAAGACAGCCTTCTTCCTCATGTACGACGAGAACGACGGCTTCTTCGACCACATGGTCCCGCCCACGCCGCCCGTATCGCGCTCCCAGGGCCTTTCAACCATCAGCACCGTCAACGAAGTCTTCCCCGGCAACGCCAAATACCCCGCTGGCCCCTACGGCCTCGGCATCCGCGTGCCCATGATCGTCATCTCTCCCTGGAGCAAGGGTGGCTGGGTCAATTCACAGGTCTTCGACCATACTTCCTTGATCCGCTTCATTGAGCGGCGCTTCTCACCCGAATACCCCGGCCTCGAAAAGACCAACATCACGCCCTGGCGCCGCGCCGTCGCCGGAGACCTCACCTCCTCCTTCAACTTCGCCTCGCCCAACGACACCCACGTGCAGTTGCCCGTCACCGTCGCCTACGCTCCGCCCGACAACAAGCGCCATCCCGACTACGTCCCCGCACCGCCCGCCGTTCAGGCGCTTCCCGTGCAGGAAACAGGCACGCGCCCCGCGCGCGCCGTCCCCTATGAACTGCATGTTGCGGACGAAATCAGCAGCCGCGCCGTCACACTCCACTTCCGCAACACCGGTTCCGCAGCCGCCGTCTTCCACGTCCGCGACGGCAGCAACCAGCACCCGCCGCGCAACTACACCATCGGCGCAGGCCACCATCTGTCCGATACCTGGACCCTTGCTGCAACCGGGCAAGCCGCCTACGACCTCTCCGTCTACGGCCCCAACGGATTCTTCCGCGCCTTCAAAGGCAGCGCTGAAAATCCATCTCTCAGCAGCAAAGTTCACTATGAAATCAGCAAGGGCGGCATCGTTTTAGAGATCACAAATAAGGGCCAGTCTCCCTGCGACGCGCGCATCTCCGACGCCTACACCGGCAAGCCACTCACAATTGCGCTCAAACCCGCAGAAACCCAAACGCAATTCCTGCCACTGGACAACACCCACGGCTGGTACGATCTCACGCTCGATACCGACGCGGCCCCCAGCTTCCGGCAGCACTTCGCCGGACACCTAGAAACCGGCAAAGACAGCATCAGCGACCCAGCCATAGGACGCGCCTGACTCAGGGCGCGTCACCACGCCGCTGTTTCCGCTGACCGGGCTTTAACTGCCCTTCGCTGCCCGCAGCATCTGCTCCGCGTTCTTGCGCGAGGCATCCGTAAGCTTTTCGCCGCTCAACATGCGGGCAATTTCTTCCACGCGCTCCTCTTCTTTCATCAGCCGGACGGTCGTCTTTGTCCGCCCCTGCTTTTCCTGCTTCTCAATCACGAAGTGCTGGTCGGCAAACGCCGCAATCTGCGGCAGGTGCGTCACGCACAGCACCTGCTGCGAGTTCGATAGCTCCTTCAGCTTGCGCCCCACCGCCTCTGCCGCGCGCCCGCCAATGCCAATGTCGATCTCGTCGAACACCAGCGTCCGCGGAACCGCCGTCTTCCGCCTCTGCCCCTTCGCCGCGCCCTCTTCCACCGTCACCTTCAGCGCCAGCATCACGCGCGACATTTCGCCGCCCGACGCAATCTCCTCCAGCCGCTTCATCGGCTCGCCCGCGTTCGTCGCAATCCGGAACTCCACCGTGTCCCATCCATGCGCCGTCCACACTTCGCTGTCTTCATTCGCGTTCACGGTAATGCCCAGCTTCGCCTTCATCGCCAGATCGTTCACCTGCGCCTCGGCCAGCTTTTCCAGCTTCTTCGCCGCCGCCGCGCGCTCCGCATGCAGCGTCTGTGCCGTCTGCCGATAAATCGTCGCCGCCTGCGCCAATTGCGCCCGCAGCGTCTTCAGCGTCTCGTCGCGATCCTCAACCTCCGCAAGCTTCTGCGCCACTTCCTCGCCGTACGCAATCACCTCGGCAACATTCACGCCGTACTTGCGCTTCAGCCGGTCCAGTTGCGCCAGCCGGTCCTCAATCTCCGCCAGCCGCTCGGGAGAAGCCTGCGTTGCCTCGGCAAAATCCCTGGCCGACGCGCCCGCATCCTCCACCAACGCCAGCGTGCTGACCAGCGCCTGCGCCTGCTCGGTAAACTTCGCGTCGAACCGCGCCAGCTCCTCGATTTGCTTCAGCGCCGCGCGCAGCGTCGTCTCCGCCGATCCCGACCCGTCATACAGAAGCTCATACGCGCTCATCGCCGCCGTATACAGCTTCTCGGCGTTCATCAGCACCTTGCGCTCCGTCTCCAGAGCCTCGTCTTCGCCCGCCGTCAGACCCGCGCCCGTAATCTCCCGGTTCTGGAACTGCCACAGGTCCACCATCCGCAGCCGGTCCTGCTCGTCGCGCTCCAACTCTTCCAGCCGATTCTTCAGGTCCTTCCATCGCGCATACGCCTCGCCCACCGCCTCCGCGCTCAGGCTCGCAAACCGGTCCAGCAAATGCCGTTGCTGCGCCCCGTCAAACGAACCCAGCGTTTCGCTCTGCGCATGCACCAGCGCCAGTTCCGGAGCCAGCAGCCGCAGCACCGCCACCGTGGCCAGCTGATTGTTCACATACACGCGCCCCTTGCCGCTCTCGGCAATCTCGCGCCGCAAAATAATCTCGTGACCCTCAACATCTATGCCGTTGGTCTCCAGCGTGGCCTCTGACCCTGCCGTGCTCTCAAACACGCAGGACACCACCGCCTTGTCCGCGCCATGCCGCACCACATCGGCGGATCCCTTCGCGCCCATCAGCAGCGCCAGCGCGTCCACCAGGATCGACTTGCCCGCGCCCGTCTCGCCCGTCAGCAAATTCAGCCCCGGCCCAAACTCCGCAATCGCGTGGTCAATCACCGCATAATTTTCAGCGCGCAACTCCAGCAGCATACTTGTCCTATAGAAGATTCTCCGCGCAGCATAGCAGGAGTGGGACAGGAAAGGGAGTGCCACCCGCAACTCCGCCGTCACCGGATGCCCGTCCCAGGCCCGCCCGCGCTAGCGCAGATGCCCGAAGTTCACCACCGCCGCCGCAATCACCATCAGCATGCCCAGTGCGCCGCCACAGACGTAAATCCACCCGACTCCGCGGAAAAACCTGCCCCCGAACTGGCCGTCAATTTGTCCCAGCCCAAACCTATGGCTGGCCTCCTCGGGACGCCGTATGAAATACACGCCCAGAACGAACAGCCCCGCCGCAAGTACAAAGGCGATCACAAAACTGGATGGCGACAGCATCTTTTTGTAGCGCCTACTTTCCGAAGCTCACCACAACAATATGCTTGGCTGCTTCTATACATGCCGCCTGCATTGTCTTGGGCTTTTCTGGCTCTAATGGGCAAACCTCAAAAGCCGCATCAAGCGCGTTGTCGAACGGTTTTAGCTTTGCCTTTACATTTGCGGGCAGTTCAGGGTGCTCGTTGTCTCCGTTGAGGTCGCCCGGATAGGTTTCAGGGCCGCTGTAGATTCCCAGAATCCGCTCAGTGCCGATCTTCCAAAGACGAAGCGAAGGAGTCCCCTCCCAAAACTTCAGTTGGCCATGGGTCCAATAGCAATTTGGAGCTAACTTTGGCGTCATGCAAACATATCGGCGACGATTCGATGCAGAGGTAAACATCGGAAGGGAGGCGAATAGCGCGAACAAGACGACTCTCCTAATCACTGACCGCTCCTTTCACCTCGACGAGCAACAAAAATACTCGCAAATCTCAGGCGTCGCGCAATTATAGTCGGAGTTTGCGGGACAGCATCCGTAGCATGCTCGCCCCGCAGCGATAAACTGTGCAAGGAGGTCTTTGTGTCCATCCCTGCCAGCCCTGATGCTCAAAAATGGCCTGATTCGGGCCGCGCAATTCTCATTGAAACGATAAAAGCCTTAGGAAGAGGACGCGCGCTCCCACCCGGCACAACGATACGTCAGCTTATCGAGGATGGTCGTCGCTTTTAGCGGCAAACCTCCCCCTTGCCACCCTCGACTCCCGCCTCAAGGCTGCCGCTAAGTCCCTTGGCGTCAAATCCTTCGTTTAACAGCCTGATTCGTCTTACAGCCTTTATCCACGCACCTGCGTCTCAATCTCTGGTACCGTTAATTTCAAGCGACAATGACATATCTCCTCTTCGCATCTTTTGTCCTTCAGGCCGACACCGGAGTTCCCTCCGCGTCGGCCGGCGGCAGCGCTGTTATGGAAATGCTCCGTAACAGCGGCCCTGTCGCACTGATCGTTCTCGGCATCCTGATCGCCTGCAGCTTCTGGTCCTGGGCCGTCATCCTCGGCAAATGGGGCAGCTTCCGCCGCGCCGCCGCGCAAAGCCGCAAGTTTCTGCGCGCTTTCCGCAAGGCCAGCCGCCTGCAGGAAATTGCCAACGTCACCGAGAACTTCAAACCCAGCCCGCTGGTCAACGTCTTCGACGAGGTCTATGAGACCTATCGCCGGCAGACCGGAGGCTACGGTCCGCCCACCAACATCACCGCCCTCGAGCGCGCCGCGCAGACCGCTTCCAGCGAGTCCCTCACCGCGCTGGAGCAGCGACTGACCGCGCTCGCCACCATCGGCTCCACGGCCACCTTTATTGGCCTGTTCGGTACCGTATGGGGCATCGTGGACGCCTTCCACGGACTCGGCACCGCCGGCGCAGCCACCCTCCGCGCCGTCGCCCCCGGCGTCTCCGAGGCCCTCATCACCACCGCTGCCGGCCTCCTCGTCGCCGTGCCGGCCGTCGTTGCCTACAACAACTTTGCTGCGCGCTGCCGCGACTTCGGCGCACGCATGGACGACTTCGCCCGTGAACTGCTCAACAGCATGGAAGAGGTCAGCCTCAAGCCCAACCAGGACCCGATTGAACGGGAGGCTGCCCGTGGCCTTCACGGCTAGCAACGGTTCCACTCGCACCTCCATGTCGGAGATCAACATCACTCCGCTGGTCGATGTTGTGCTGGTGCTGCTGGTCATCTTCATGCTGACCGCGCCTGTGCTGCAGTCCGGCATTGAGGTCAATGTCCCGCACACCAAAACCGTCAAGCCCATCACCCAGCAGCACATGGTTCTGGTCATCAACAAGGATCAGGAGGTCTTCCTCCAGGACAAGCCCGTCAATATCGCCAACCTGCCCCAGCTGCTTTCCAAGCCGGGAACAAATCCCTCGCAGCAGATCATTTATGTGGAAGCCGATGAGCACGTCCCCTTCGGGGCCTTTGCCTCGGTCATGGATGCCGTCAAGCAGGCCGGCATCACACATATCAGCGTCGTCACACAACCTCTCCGGAACAGCCCGGCCACCGTCCAGAAGTAAGGAGTAGTGATGGACGCCCACTCACTTCCGGACATGCATTTTGACCCCGAGCCGGTCGGCAAGCCCAAACTGGGCCGCTCCGTGCTCCTGCATCTGGGTGTCGTTGCCTTCGTCTACGGGGCCGTCTTCCTCATGAATCACATCCACGGCACCCAGTGGGGCAATCAGCGCACCCCCGGAGCCATCAGTATCACCATGGTTACTTCTGCGCCCGCGCTCCCACTGCCGCAGGACCAGAAGCTGACAAAGAACGTGGTCACCACGCAGTCTCCCTCGACTGCGCCTGCGCCGCCGCTGCCCAAGATCGCCTCCGTGCCACAGCAGGATGCCATTCCTCTGCACGAGATTCACGTCCGGCGCCATAAGCCCAAGCCCAAAAAGGTGCCCCGCCGCAGCAGGCGCTACAACGCTCCGGCCCCCGTCCGCCAGTACCACGCCCAGTATGGAGAAGAGGCCGCCAACCGTATGCCGCGCACCATGGCGCCCACCAGGCAGGGGCCGCAGGCGCCCGTCACCGTAACCGGAGGCAGCAACGGCTTCAACTATCCCTGGTACGTAAACGTCATTCAGCGCAATGTTGAGCAGAACTGGTACACACAGGAGGTCAGCCCCAGCACCCCCACCGGAACCAAGGTATACGTTACTTTCAAGATATCCCGGGACGGCGCGCCAAGCGATATCCGCATCACTCAGAGCAGTGGTTACCCATCTCTGGACAGTTCCGCCCTGCGCGCCGTCCAGAGGGTTGAGAACTTCGGCCCCCTGCCCACCGGGTACAACAAATCCAACGTTTCCGTGGAGTACACTTTTACCTACGACCTGAATCACCACTGAGTCAGCTTCCAAAATGAAGGTTTTCGCGTCCAACCCGTTGCAGGCTACGGTAATTCCCACACCGGCAGCGCAGTTCCTGTGTTTTCAGGCTCCTTTTACTAAAGTCAAATCCCTGGCAGAGGCATGATGACCGGCAAGAAGCAACCGCTGTATTTTCTCCTCCCTGTTTGCTTACTCCTCTTGATCATTCCCCCCGTGCTCCGCGCGCAGGACTGGGTGCATACCGGCACCAACCTTGGTGTACAGCACATCCGTCTCGCCGTCGCCAGCTTTAAGCCCAACAATGACAACCTGCAGACCCTGCCGCTGAAGTCCATCTTTGACCAGACGATCTACAACGACCTCAAGAACGCCGGCATCTTCGACGTGGTCTCGCCAAGCATGGTGCCGCCGGAAATGCCCGGCACCCCCGCTGAGATTCATCTCAACCTCTGGGCAGCCGCGCCCTCCAACGCCGCCATGGTCGTCTTCGGAAACATCGGCGTTGCCAATAAACAGGTCACCGTGCAGGGCTTCCTCTTCGACGCCAAGAATCCCGGCACCCCGCAGATTCTGGGCAAGCAGTACACCGGCGACGCCAACGACGAGGCCACGCGCCAGATCGCCCACCGCCTTGCCGACGAAATCATCACCCGGCTCGGCGGCGGCATCAACGGCATTTGCGAAACCCACATCTACTTCGTCTCCAACCGCAGCGGCCACAAGGAAATCTGGGTCATGGACTACGACGGGCACAATGCCCATCAGCTCACCCATCTCGGCAGCGTTGCCCTTTCGCCGCGCGTCGCGCCCGACAACAGCCGCATTGCCTTTTCTGAGCTTGCCCGGAACGGTTGGGTGATCCGTATGTATTCGCTCGCCCTGCACCGCCTCGTGCACTTCAACTCACCCGTTGGAAACTCCTTCTCGCCCGCATGGTCCAGCGACGGAAACAAGATCGCCTTCTCCGCCAGCGGACGCTCCGGCGACAACGAAATTTACACCGCCAACTCCTACGGCGGAGACCTGCACCGCATCACCAGCTTCCGCGGCCCCGATGTCTCCCCCGTCTGGAATCCCAAGACGAACACGCAAATCGCCTGGGTAAGTGGACGTACAGGTTTGCCCCAGATCTACATCATGAACTCCGACGGCTCCGGCATTCAGCGCATGACTGATGGCGGATATGCCGTCTCTCCCTCCTGGTCACCCAACGGACAGTTCCTGGCTCTTTCCTGGAACCGGCAATACGGCCCAGGTTCGCTCGGCGGACAGGACATTTACGTGATGGACATCGCCAGTAAGCAATGGATTGAGATCACCCACGGAGCGGGAACCAATGACTACCCCTCCTGGGCGCCCGATACTCGTCACATCGTCTTCCAGCGCGACAATCAGATCTGGACCATGCTTTCCGATGGCACCGGTCAGCAACAGCTCACGCATATTGGGAAAAATTCCATGCCGAACTGGAGCTGGAAATAGATGCAAACAGGCGTCTCAAAAATCGGTCGGGAAATCGTTCTCGCCCGCTCTGTCTTGGTTGGATTAACATTTGGCGTATTCGCCAACAACAAAAACAATATCTCCTGAAGGAGTAGTAAGCCGTGCATACCCAATTCCGTAGTCCTCACCGCCGCTCGCTTGCCCTAATCGCCGGCCTTGCTGCCACGCTTGCCGTGGCCGGCTGCCACAAGAAAACTGAGGCCCCTCCGCCTCCGCCTCCGCCTGCTGTTACCGCTCCTGCGCCGACCGCGAGCATCACCGCCACTCCGGACAGCATCACCGCCGGGCAGAGTGTCGTACTCACCTGGCACTCGACCAACGCGACCGACGCCAGCATCGAGGGCATCGGTTCCGTGCCTACCTCCGGCACCCGCACGGTGCAGCCCACCGTGTCCACTGACTTCAACCTCACCGCGACCGGCGACGGCGGCACCGCCAACGCCACCGCGCACGTCACCGTCAACCCCGCTTCTGTGGCTCCTGTACAGGAAAGCAACATCTCCGAGCAGCAATTTGAGGAGAACGTAAAACCGCTCTTCTTCGACTACGACAGCTACAGCGTCCGTCCGGACGCGCAGAGTGTCGTCTCGCAGGATGCCAGCTACATGAACCAGCACCCCAACCTCAAGGTCGTCATCGGCGGATACTGCGACGAACGCGGCTCGGTTGAGTACAACCTGGCACTCGGCGAAAACCGCGCCAACGCCGCCAAACAGGCGCTGGTCAATGCCGGCGTCAGCCCTGACCGCCTCCGCACCGTGAGCTACGGCAAGGAAAAGCAGTTCTGCTCCGAGCATACAGAGAGCTGCTGGCAGCAGAATCGCCGCGCCCAGTTAACCCTCGACCAGTAACGGCACGTACCTAAACCGGAAACCCACGCCTCCATTTTTGAGGCGTGGGTTTTTGTTCTTCCGGACTTAACGGCGATACCATCTAAATTATGAGCCCCGGCCATCGATATGACTCCGCAGCCCACTCTGAGATAAGCCCTATGAAAAAAATATCCGTTGTACTCTCCGTCGCAGTCGCCCTTGCCCTGCTCCTTCCCGCGCCCCGCGTCCACGCTCTCTCCACCAAGGATGCGATCATCCAGCTTCAAACCCAGGTACAGCAGCTTCAGGACCAGATACAGCATCTGCAGGACAGCCAGGCCGCCAGCATGGCCGTCCTCCAGCACACCGTGCAGCTATCCTCCGACAACGTCAATAAGCTCACCTTGGCTCTCAATGGTCTTCAGCAGCAGTTGAGCAGCGAAAACCAGAACGCCAACAGCCAGGTCTCCGGGCAAATCCAGAACCTCAATGACTCGGTGGACGAGGTCAAAACGCGGCTGGACCA
This sequence comes from Acidobacteriaceae bacterium, assembly GCA_035532055.1. Lineage (GTDB taxonomy): Bacteria > Acidobacteriota > Terriglobia > Terriglobales > Acidobacteriaceae > Silvibacterium. The sequence continues at coordinate 42,163 of DATKRT010000057.1, forward strand.
GATCAACAAGTCGCTCAAGAGCCTCCAGTCGCAGCTCCAGAATATTCAGGCGCAGCCCGCCGGTGGCCAGACGCCCGCCTGCCCGCCCGGACAGATGGATCCCAACGGCCAGCCCTGCCCGGTGCAGCCTGCGGCCACAGGACAACCCGGCCCCGGACAGCCCATAAACGCGCAGCCTTCGGCGCCGCCCGCCGCTCAGCTCTACCAGAGCGCCGTTACCGACTACAACAGCGCGCACTACAACGTAGCGTCCGGCGAGTTTCAGCAGCTTCTGCAGGCCTATCCGCAGAACAACCTAGCTCCCAGCGCCTACTTCTACCTCGGCGAAATCGCCTTCCATCACGGCGACTACCAAGACGCCATCAACAACTACCAGCAGGTGCTCGATCAATACGCGGGCAGCTCGCAGGCTCCCTCGGCAATGCTTCGCAAGGGTGAGGCCGAAATCCGCGTACACAAACGCGAGGACGCCATCCGCGACTTCCGCGACCTCATCAGCCGCTACCCGCGTTCGCCGGAAGCCGAGCAGGCCCGCAGCCACCTCAACGGCATGGGTGTCCGCATCACACCGCGTCGCAAACCCTCGGCGTACCGCTAGTAGTTCTTCTTGCCTGGCAGCCCTCGCATTTCGTCAAGCGATGCGAGGGCCTACCTCCCCATGCGACTCTTTCTCGGCATCCCGCTTCCCTCTTCCCTCACCGCCGAGTTGTCGCGCATCTCGCTGCGCTATCAATCCCCCGGCGACAATCTCCGTTGGTACCCGCCCGAGTCCTGGCACATCACCCTACAATTCCTCGGAGCCGTCACACCTGACCGCCACGCCTGCATCCTGCCCGCGCTCCGCGCCCTGCGCCACCCGCCTGTTACCGTTGCGCTTGACATGCTCGGCTTCTTCGACCACGCCGGAGTCTTCTTCGCCCAGGTCGCACTCACGCCCCCGCTCGTCTCCCTCCAGCAACAGGTCACCGCCGCCAGCCTGCCCTGCGGATTCCCGCCCGACACCCGCCCCTTCCATCCCCACATCACCCTCGCCCGCACCAAAGGCCGCTCCGGCTCGCAGGCTCTGCGCTCCCTTCAGTCACAGCTTCAGGCCCGCCCCTGCCGGCTTTCCGCAGCCTTTACCACCCAGGAATTTGTCCTCTACGAGAGCATCGCCACGCCCTCCGGTTCCCGGTACGAAATCCGTGACCGCTTCCCGCTCGACTGAGCCGGAATCAACCCGCCACCGCTTCCCCGCATCGAACATCACAGAAAGACGGCTCTCCGGCCTGCGTCATACGGCCAACTTCCTCTCTGTCTGCAATACAGCGCCGCACAAAACCCGGTTCCAAAAAATCCAGCCGGGAGTGCGTTGGAAATTACGCTTCTGACTCACTTCCCGCTCTGGCCTTCCGCAGTACACTTGCTCCCTCTGGCCTCTCCATCGCAGACCATTTTTTACTCGCCAACGCTTCAACAAACGCTACTCAGCACACCGCAACCCCCTTCACTTGCGACCCACAGCCCCTCCGCGTATAGTGCGAATCAAAGCGCGAACTTCCATTCTCAAGGAGCACGTCATGCCCCCAGCAGAAGCCACCGCCGCATCCATCGGCAAGTCTGTTCTTATTTACGGTGAAGTCAAAGGCAGCGAAGACCTCCTGGTCGACGGGACCATCGAAGGCACCATCACTCTCAACGATAGTCGCCTCACCATCGGCCCGAACGCTCACATCCAGGCCAACATCTCCGCTCGCGATGTCATCATCCTCGGCAACGTCACCGGCAACATTCTCGCCAGCGGGCGTGTCGAACTTCGCGCCGGCAGCCACATCAAAGGCGACATCCGCGCCAGCCGCCTCTCCATTGAGGAAAACGCCATCTTCTCCGGCAAGGTCGAGTTGACCGTATCCGAGCGTGCCGCCAACCAAACCACATCCACCGCAACCGCGTCCGCCTCTGCACCCTCGGGCGCTCTGTTCAACGCCACCAATTAGGGCGCTCAGGTCCGTGATCTGAGGCTGGACCACAACCCACAACCATAAGGAATCTGATCGTCAGCGTGCTTCGCCATCTATTCCACCGAGACCGGGACGAGCCTAACCGCTCCGACCGTACTGTACTCACCGGGCCTCATATCCCCCGCCACTCCAGCGGGTGGGAGTCCATGCTGAAGTACATGCAGTCCGAACCAAACCTTCGTGTCCTGGATATCGGTCCTACCTCCCCTCAGAACATCAACTTCCTCACCGGACTCGGCCACAGCGTCTACATGTCAGACATTGTCCATGAGTCCGTAACCGGACCCTGGGAAATCCCACCTGAAAACGAAGGCGACCCTCCCGGCTTCGACATACCCGGCTTCTTTGAGCAAAACCTGAACTTCGGCGGACGCGAGTTCGATATCGTCCTGCTTTGGACTTCCCTCGACTACATCCCGGCGCCCCTCGTCAAACCACTCATCGAACAGTTGCAAAGCAAGCTCCCTCCCGGCGGACGCATCCTGGCGAACTTCCATTCCAAGGCCATCGGATACAACACCGCCTTTTGCCGTTACCACGTCACCGACTCCTCCACAGTAGAAATGCAGGAGTCCCATCCTCATCCCATCCTGCGCGTCTACACCAACCGCAACATCGAAAAGCTCTTCTCCGGCTTCAGCAATTACCGCTTCTTCCTCGCCAAGGACAACCTCTACGAGGTCATCATCACCCGCTAATGGCATTTTCCCGGTAGCTGCTTTCCCCGAAGCCGGAGCCCTGGTCAACGCGACCAACCGGAAGCGCTGTCGCACCGGGTTCAAAATCGGGAAGTGCGTCCCCGCATTCGGCTTTTATTCGTTAATACCGGCAAACGACTCCTCCGCCAGAGCGCCGTCCATCGCAAATATAAAATGCCTGTAGAATCTGCTTGATCTGCTTGATATGAGTTCAATCAACGCAATCTCCAGCCCGCCTGGAGAACCATGAGGGGACAAAACAATGACACTATGGAACAATCTCTCCATCACCTGGCTTGGTCATGCAGCCGTCCACATCACTACCCCCAAGGGGACCCAGATACTCATCGACCCATTCCTTAGCCACAACCCCAAATTCCCCAAAGACTACCCCTTCCCCGAGCACATTGACCTGCTGCTGCTCACGCACGCGCACATGGATCACATCGCCGACGCCGTCCCCATGGCCAAGAAGCATGGCTCGCAGGTCGTCGCCATCTACGAGCTTGCCTCCTGGGTCGGCTCTAAAGGCGTTGAGAACACCGTCGGCATGAACATCGGCGGCTCCTACAAGCACAAGGATGTAACCATGACCATGGTCGCGGCCCACCATAGCGCAGGCCTTCAGGATGGCGATCAGGTGCTGTACGCCGGCGTTCCCGCGGGCTTCGTCCTTACCATCGAAGACGCGCCCGTGCTCTACCACGCGGGTGATACATCGCTGTTTTCAGACATGAAGCTCATCCGGGAGCTTTACGCACCCGAGGTCGGCATGGTTCCGATCGGCGACCACTTCACCATGGGCCCCAAAGCCGCGGCCATGGCAGTCGATTATCTCGGCCTCAAGACCATCATCCCCATCCACTACGGAACCTTCCCGCAGTTGACCGGAACTCCGGCCCAGCTCAAGGAGCACTTGAAGGGGAAGAATGTCGAGGTACTCGCGCCGCAACCAGGGGAGACGCTTCGCTAGCCTTGCTGGGCGGAGACGCGCTCGCCGCCGCAACCCTATTCGGAATCGCTATTCGGAGTCGTCGCTTTGCTCCGGCTTGGGTGCAGGAATCGCATACTGCGATCCGGGTCCGGTTGGCCCCTGCGGCATGTGGTTCATCAGGTTGTCGTCGAGATGATCGCCCTGTGTGTAGCGCCGCAGTTCCTTCAGTGTGTCCGTCTTGTCCCGCGCATACTCTGACGCTAGCCGGGTCAAGGCATAGGTCACAATGTCGGTGTGGTGCAGGTTCTGCAGTTCCGGGTTGCGCCGGAAGTTCAGCCACAGCCGATGCACCAATTGCACATCTTCGCCCTGCAATGCCGACGCGTGCGGGCCAACGTGGAACGACTGCGCGTCGCCGCTCGGCATAACCACGTAGTAGGTGAACTGCCGCTTCGGCTCCGGAAGCGTTTCCCATGCCTGCCCGATGTGGTACGCCTGCTCGGAAGCTGACATTTTCGTCGAAAGCCCGGACACCAGCGCCGACACCTCGAGCGTGTTCGCCGTCTGCACCAGCGCCGCGAATATCTCGCCCGCCGGAACAACCAGCAGCGAAATGTGCTTGCCGAAACTCTCCGCGACGGATACGGCCTTGGTGAACAGCATCTGTTCGTGCTCGCTGAACAACTGCTCTTCCAGGTATTCCGGTCCTCCCGCACCCATCATGCGGGCCGTCAGTACCACCACATCCTGATCATCGGTGTTCGTCCGCGACAGGGTCCACTTCAACGCAAATGGATTCGCCGCGTCGCGCATCGTTACCAGCACCGCCCCGGGCTTGATATCCAGACTCTCGCGCCCGATCTCCTCGGACTGCTCCAGTTGGAAGTGCTCTTTCATCTGCTGGACTGTAGCCAGTTGGCGCTTCCGGTTTCTCTTCTCCGAGATGGTGAAGATGATGAAGAATGCGCCGGTGAACACAATCCCGCTCACGGTCGCGACCGATTTGGTGAACAGGTTCACGATGGCCGTTGTCAGTAGAACCAGAAACACAGATGCCAGCCCGATCGGCAGCTCCACGCCTTTAATCTTCAGGTTGATTGGCACCTTCCAGCCGCGCTCGCCGTGGTACTTCCATCGCAGCACCAGCATGGCCAGGCTGTTGAAGGTGAAACTCCAGATCACCCCGAAGGCATACGCCTCCCCCAGCATGATCACGTTGCCACGCGTAACAATGATGGCGAACAACTGAAAGCAGGCAACAAGGTTAATGATCCGGTAGCTGGTTCCAAATCTGCGGTGCGGCTTGCGGAACCAGTCGGTCAACACGCCGTCCTCGGCAACGCGCATCAGCACGCCGTTTGAACCAATGATCGACGTATTCACCGCGCCGGAAAGAATCAGGAACCCGACAAGGACCACAAACACGCGGAAGATAATCCGCAGCGTCATCGGCCCGACTTCGTACATCGCAAGCCCGGCGATCAGGTTGTCGCGGTAATGCGGGATGCGGACCGCGTCGGGAATGATCATCACCGCCAGCAGCGAAACGATCCCGGTGAACACAAAGCTGTAGATCGCGATAATAATGGCGGCGCGCTTCAGGTTCTTCAGCTTCGGATGCGCGATTTCGCGATTGACCTGCGCCAGCGTCTCCTCGCCGCTCATGGCCAGAATCGAATGGCCAAAGGCCATAATGATTCCGAAGATGCCGAAGTCCCGCGCCAGCTTACTGCCGCCCAGAAACCCGAGCGCGTCCTTCGAGAAGTGCAGATTCGCGGGCGTCGGCAACGGCGGAAATTTGGCGTGAATCTTGATCGCCGTCCAGATGCTCCAGCTGAGCAGCAGAACCACCATGACGGTGGTGATCTTCATGACTTCCAGGGCCTTGTCGCTCGACTCCTCAATGCCCTTGATGTTCTGCCACCAGAAGTAGACGGTGATTGCGGCGCAGAAGATCGCCGACGTGCCGTTCACAGGAAACTGCCATGCCGTGTGCCCGTTGATCAAGGCCAGCGGTAGCCATCCGTGGACCGCGCCCACATTCAACAGCTCGTTCATCAATCCGGTGATGTACTGCCCGGCGGATACGCCCGAAATCGGCCCCGTCAGAATGTAGTCGAACATCAGCGCGGATACGCTGACCTTGGCGAAGGTGCCGCCCAGCGCCTCCTTCACAACGCGGTAGACGCCGCCACGCGTAAACATCGAGCAGCTCTCGACGTAAACCGCGCGCACCGCGAACGAGAAAAGCATCACGCCCAGAATGAACCACGGCGCGGCCTTCCCGATGGCCTGCTCGGCAATGCCGCCAGCGTAAAACGCCGACGAACCGAGATCGTTGAGCACGATCGCCGCCGCGCGCCAGAACGAAATAAATGTCAGCATGACCGAGGAAGCAACCACCAGCTTCACTCGGTTCGATTGTGGAGCAGACGACGTTTGTTCTGTTGGCATGCAGTGTGGGTGGCTATCTTACAGGTCAGGCTGAAAACGCGGGAGATCCTCGGTGCCTGTCGCTAACGCTGAGTGTATGTGCGCCTCAAAACGCAGTCAATAACAATTATTGCGGGCGAAAATCGATTCAGTGGACGGCGTTATTCACCAAACAGTTCGGTCATATCCTCCACAAAGCTGATGGCCACAACCACTGCCGAGCCGATCAGGCCGACGAAGAACAGTACGGTCAACAGAACCACAAAAAAGTGAATCAATGCGTCCATACCCACATTCTATGGCCCTTCCCCAGCTTTGCAAGCAATTTCGTCCGCGGCTCTAAATGGTACACTCGGCATCGATGCCTCCCAGCCCCAACCGGACCCAAGAGCAGCCAGTATCGTTCGCTCATCTGGCGGTGTTTGCGCTTCTCTCGGCGGTGCTGCTCAATCTTCCCTTTCCCATCGCCGGCCCGCTCCCGCCGTGGCGCGCCATTATTGGCTGGTTCGCTCTCACGCCCCTGCTCTTCGCTCTGCTCGCGCCGCGCAGCGTGGCCGCAAAGCACTACCTCCGCCACAGCGCGCTCACTGCCTACCTGTGCGGCATTGTGTGGTACGTCCTCAACTGCTATTGGATCTACAACACCATGACTGACTATGCCGCTGGAGTTTCACCCGCCGGCGGCGTCGGCATCCTGATGCTCTTCAGCGCGGTCCTCGGACTCTACTTCGCCCTCTTCGGCTTCCTCATCGCCTATTTACGCAGGAAATCCGGCGGCATCCTCGTCCCCCTCGCTCTCGCTCCCTTTATCTGGACGGCCCTTGAACTCCTCGCCGCGCGCTTCACCAGCGTCCCCTGGGACCAGCTCGGCTACTCGCAGGTGGACAACCTTCTGCTTACCCGCCTCGCGCCCATCACCGGAACCTACGGCATCTCCTTTGTCCTGATCGCGGTCAACGCGCTCCTCGCCGCGGCGCTTCTCGCTAAAAGCATCCATACCCGGCTGCGCATCGGAACCGGCGCCGTCCTTCTTATCGCCCTGCTGCAGCTCGGCTCCTTCACTACGGCCAGGCCGTCACCAACTTCTGCGTATGCGGTTCTGCTCCAGCCCAACCTCAACGTCGGCCGCTCCAATAACTGGTTCGGCCCCGTGTGGGATCAGCACGTCGCATGGATAATCCAACAAGGACGGCGCACTTGCACGCCCGCCTATCCGGGAATGCCCGGCAGCAGCGTGCCGCTCAAGCCCGCCGAATGCGCCCTCAACACGCCACCGCCCGGAGTCGTCATCTGGCCGGAAGCACAATCCCCGCTGCTCAGCGACGACCCGCGCACCATCGCACTCCTGCATACGCTCGCCACCACCACCCACGCACCGGTCATCGCCGGGATGCTCGGCCAGGACCGCACCGGAACCTACAACTCAGCCGTCTTTACCGCGCCCGACGGCAAAATCCTCGGCCGCTACGACAAAATCCATCTCGTTCCGTTCGGCGAATACATCCCCTACCGCAACCTGTTCTTCTTCGCGCACCAGCTCACACAGCAGTTGGTCGATCTGCAGCGCGGCAAGGTCCGCAGGGCCTTCCGCTCCGACGGCCACTCCTTCGGCATCTTTATCTGCTACGAGTCCATCTTCGCGAATGAGATTCGCCAGTTCGCCCTGAACGGCGCGCAGGTCTTTGTCAATATTTCCGATGACGGATGGTACGGAAACACCAGCGCCCCATGGCAGCACTTGAACATGGCCCGCATGCGCGCTATTGAAAACCACCGCTGGATCCTGCTCGACACCAACAACGGCATCACCACCGTCATCGACCCCAAAGGCCGCGTCACCTGGAGCGCGCCCCGCAACACCGCAACCTCCCTCGTCGCGCGCTATGGCTACGAGCACGACCTCACCTTTTACACCCGCTTCGGCGATGTCTTTGCCTGGCTCTGTGGGATAATCTCTTTAGGCGCGCTGCTGGTTTTTGCTCGCAGACGCCGCTCAGTTTAGCCACAAGTCAGGTCCCTCCATCGTGTTGAACGATCTTGAATTCGCTTACGCTCCCGTACGCGACAAAGTCCGCGACCTGCGGGAGTATCTTTGACGCCGCCCGGCTCAAAACCGAACTAGCCGCCATCGAGCAGAAGCTTTCCGATCCCGCTCTCTGGGCCAACGCGCAGTTGTCGCAGCCCATCATGCGCGACCGCAAGCGCATGGAAGAGCAGCTCGCCAGCGACGCCGAGTTGGAGCGCCGCACCTCAGACATCGAAGCCTACTTCGACCTCGCCCGCGAAGGCGAGTTGGTCGAGGGCGATCTCGAACGCGAAATCAAATCCCTCGACGAATACACGGAAGCACTCGAGGCCCGCACCATGCTCTCCGGCGAAACCGACCCCCTCAATGCCATCGTGGTTGTGCATCCCGGCGCGGGCGGTACCGAAAGTCAGGACTGGGCCGAAATGCTCATGCGCATGTATCTGCGCTGGGCCGAGCAGCAGGGCTTCAAGACTGAGATCAACGACCACCAGGATGGCGAGGAAGCCGGCATCAAATCCGTCACCTTCACCATCACCGGCGAAAACGCATTCGGACTGCTCTCCGGTGAAACCGGCGTCCACCGCCTGGTGCGCATCTCGCCCTTCGATCAGGCCAAGCGCCGCCACACGTCGTTCGCCTCCGTCTTCATCTCGCCGGAGATTGACGACTCCATCCAGATCGACATCAAGCCCGATGACCTCCGCGTCGACACCTATCGCTCCGGCGGCAAGGGCGGCCAGCACGTCAATACCACCGACTCCGCCGTCCGGATGACCCATCTGCCCACCGGCATTGTGGCCGCCTGCCAGAACGAGCGCTCCCAGCACAAAAACCGCGAGCGCGCCATGAAGATGCTCCGCTCCCGCCTCTACGAGTACGAGCTGGAAAAGAAGCGCGCGATCTCCAGAAAGCTCGAAGACTCCAAGCTCGACATCAACTTCGGCTCCCAAATCCGCTCTTACGTCCTGCAGCCGTACCGCATAGCCAAGGACCACCGCACCAAGGTCGAAGTCGGTGACGTCGATCGCGTGCTCGACGGCTACCTCGACCCATTCATTCGCGGCTATCTCAAGATGCGTCGCCAGGGCGGAGTCCCCGTCGCTGTCGAAGCCGAGGACGACCTCGATTAGCGCTCCGGACTGCCGATGAACGAGTCTTCCCTCATCAAAAAAATTCTCGCCGACTGCAAAACCATCGCCGTCATCGGACTCACCAATCGCGAAGACCGCGCCTCGCTCGGCGTCTCGCGCTTCATGCAGTCGCGCGGCTACCGCATCGTGCCCGTGAATCCGCTCATCGAAAGCTCACTCGGCGAAAAATCCTACCCCACGCTCGCCGGCGCCCTCGCAGCCGTCCCGGAAATTCGCCTCGTCAACGTCTTCCGCGCGCCCGAACACGTCCCCGCAATCGTCGACGAAGTCCTCCGCCTCGGGATTCCCTATCTGTGGCTTCAGGAAGGCGTCATCAACAACCAGGCAGCCCGCCGCGCAGAAGAGGCCGGAGTCGGCGTCGTCATGGACCACTGCATTCTGAAAGAACGCATGGCCGCTGGCTGGGACTAAGAATATTTCAGAATTTTGTAGACCGAAGCGGCGACCCTGAACAACCTGAACAATAGGAAAAGCCCACACACTTTCTCAAAATGCCGCACGCGCACGCGCCAGCGGGGTTTTAGGTAGCTTCGGCCAGCTCCTCTTCCATCTTCTGCTTCTCGTACAGGTCGTAGTAGTAGCCCTGCCTGGCAAGCAGCTCGTCATGCGTGCCCAGCTCCGCAATCCGTCCGCCGGCCAGCACCGCAATCCGGTCGGCATTGCGCACCGTGGAAACACGATGCGAAATCAGAATCGTCGTCCGGCCCTGCATCCGCCGGCGCAGCTCCTCCAGAATCCGCTCTTCCGTGTAGGTGTCCACGCTTGCCAGCGCATCGTCCAGAATCAGAATCCTCGGATCGCACACCAGCGCGCGCGCCAGCGACGAACGCTGCTTCTGCCCGCCGGACAAGGTAAGCCCGCGCTCGCCGACCATGGTCTCAAACCCGCGCGGAAACTCCTCAAACTCCTTGCGGATATGCGCTGCATCGGCCGCTGCCAGCATCTCCTGCACGCTCGTATCCGGCACGCCGAACACTACGTTCTCGCGGATCGTCTCGCTGAACAGGAACGTCTCCTGCGGCACAAACCCGATGCTTCTGCGCAGGGCCTCCAGCGGATACTCGCGCACCGGCCGGCCGTCAATCAGCACCGTTCCCGGAGTTGCGTCGTATAGCCTGGGGATCAGGCTCACGAGCGTCGTCTTGCCCGCGCCCGTCAACCCCACCAGCGCCAGGCTCGATCCCGCAGGAATCTTCAGCGAGATGTCGCGAAGCACCTCGGTCCCGTCATAGGAGAATGACAGGTTCCGGAACTCGACATCGCCCACAATCGGCTGGCTCGCAGCTGGCTTTGCGTCGCGATCATCAATCGTCGGCTCCTCCAGCAGCAGCTCATGGATGCGGGTCACTGACGCCGTCCCGCGCTCCACCAGATTCACCACCCATCCAAACGCAATCATGGGCCAGGTCAGCATCAGCGTGTAGATGGTGAACGCGGCGAACCTGCCGGCGGTGATCTGTTGCGCTATCACCTCATGGCCGCCCACCAGCAGCACAATCACCATGGCAATGCCCAGCAGAAACTCCAGCGTCGGCCACAGCATGCCCATCAGCTGCACCAGCCGTAGCCCGCGCCGCATGTACTCGCGGTTGGAATCCTCGAACGCCTTGCTCTGCGCCTCTTCCTGTGCAAAGGCGCGTACCAGCCGCGCCGCCGAAAAATTCTCCTGCGCCTGCGCGGAAATATCAGAGAACATGGCCTGGATGCGCTCAAAGCGGTCGTGAATTTTCCGCCCCATCTTCTGCACCAGAATGCTCGCAACCGGCAGCGGAACCAAAGCCACCAGCGTCAGCATCGGGCTGATCCGCAGCAGAAAATACAGCGCGCCAACGGTAAACAGCAGCGTGTTCGCGCTGTACATGATGGCCGGCCCCAGCAGCATACGCACCGCGCTCAGGTCGTTCGTCATGCGCGCCATTATGTCGCCCGTGCGCCGCTGCTGGTAGTACTCCGGAGACTGCTTCTCCAGTTGCAGAAACAGATCGTTGCGTAGATCGAACTCTATGTCGCGCGAGATGCCGATAAGAATCCAGCGCGTAAGAAACAAAAACACCGCCTTGGCCAGCGCAATGGCCACCAGGATGCCCGCGTAATACAAAATCCTCTGCCGGGTCACGCCATGGTGCTGGAGATCGTCCATCGCCACGCCAATGATCCACGGGAAAAAGATCCAGATCGCGTTGTTCAGCACCGTGGCCAGCGCGCCCCAGACATAGCTGCGCCGGTAGCGCTTCATGTACGGCAGCAACGGCTTGAGTTCTTTCAGCATCATATTTTGCCTTTAGGTGGGCGTCCGCAGCAGCAGATAGCCGCCGATCAGCACAAACACCACGTCCGGTGACCACGCCGCCAGCATGGCCGGCAGCATGTTCACGTTCCCCATCGCCTCAAATGTGCCGGCCACGATAAAGTACGCAATCGCAACCCCAATCGCGATTGCAATCCCAGCCAGCGACCCTCTCCGGCCCATTGATACCGCAAACGGAATCGCGAGAATCGCCATAACCAGTGTAATCAGCGGGTAGGCCAGTTTGCGATTCAACTGCACCCGCAGTCGTATGGTGTCAAAACCGCTCTGCTGCAACTCGTGGATGTATGCCGACAGCTCATTGAAGTTCATCTCCGAGGACGGCAGCCCTTCCGTCTTGAAGTAATGCGGGTGCTCGTGTATCTCCGGAAATGCGTTCACCACAAAGGGCTGAAAGCTGCTGATCTCCGCGCCTTTGAAGGTGCGCACCCATCCGTCTTCAAACACCCACTGGTTCAACTGCGGCTCCCAGTGCGCGCTGGTCGCAAAAATCCTCTTCGAAATTGAAAACGTGCCCGGAGCAAACTCAAAAACTGAGATGTTCGCGAACGTGTCATGCGCCGCGTCGAAAAACTGATAGTAAAACATGTGTTCCGGCTCGCCCGGCTTCTGTATGCCGAAGATCCAGTTCTCTCCCGGATGCTCCACCGTCTGCGCCGGCTTGCCCTTGATGATGTTCCGGAGCGCCTGCTGCCTGCGGTTCGCCTGGGGAAGATAGAACTGGTCAAACAGAAACAGCGACATCGCCAGAATCGATGCGATCACCAGCATCGGCAACACAATCCGATACAGGCTGACCCCAGCGGACTTGATGGCCGTCAGTTCGCTCGACCGGCTCAGCATGCCGAATACCACCAGCACCGCGATCAATACGCTCAGCGGCGTAATGGTGTAGATCATGCTCGGCGTCAGGTTCACCAGGTAGTCCCCTACCAGCAGCAACGACGCATGATTGCGAATGATGGCTCCAAGCAGCTCAAAAAAGGTGAACAGCAGCATCAGCATCACGAACGTGATCAGCACCTGCGCAAAAACGCTGAGGAACTGCTTCAGCACATACTGATCAAAAATCAGCGGGAACCGCCCCCGTGCGTGCCGCGTCTTAACGCTGCTTGCCGTGCCTCGCGCCGCAACTTGCTCTTCCTTGCCGGACCGCTTGAACCATCCGCCAACTGAAGCAATCGCCGCCAGCGCCGCTCCCCCTTTCGACATCTGCCGCAGCAGCAGCACCCCGCCGATTGCGAACAGCACATTCACGGCCCACACGCCCACCACCACCGGAATCTTGCTTTGCCGCGCCAGCGCGGTCCCCGTCGAAGACAGGAAGTAGTACAGAAAGACCAGCACCACCGTCAGCACAAAGCCCGCACCCTTGCCGCCACGCTTGAACGAAATACCCAGCGGAACCGCCACCAGCATAAGCACCAGGCAGGCGGCCGGAAACGCAAACCGGCGCTGCAACTCAATGGCGTAGAGCCGTCCATGCGGCTTCCGTCCATGCGCTAACAGTTGCCGGTTCGTCATGGCCAGCATCGGCGTGTCGCTCCGCACCACTCGTCCGTCCGACTGCGCGGTAATGGTCAGCGGCAGGTCCATCTGCGCGAACGTGGATATATCGTACTTACCCGGATTCGTCGCCGACATCTGGTGCTCGGTCCCGTCGCGCAGCCGCATGACCGCGCCCTGCCCTTTGTGCGTGACCACGGTAGCAGAGGCTCCGGTGGTGATCTTCGGCGCGGTAGGATCACTCAGATCAGCCAGAAAAATCTCCCGCCAGTTGGTCGACCGCATACTTGCACGCACGTCCTGCACATAGAACACGTAGTGCTTGAACTCTTCGTTGAAGACCCGGGGCTGCACCTCATACGACGCCTGCGCGTTCAGCAGATTCGACTCCAGACGCTGCATCGCCAGGGTCGCTTTCGGTGCAAGGTAGGTGGTGTTCACAAGGTCCACCCCCCAGGCGGCAATCCCCACCAGCGCCACAATCCCGACAAAGCGCCATACCCCCACACCGGAGGCGCGCATCGCCGTGATCTCGCTGTCTGCGGCCAGGCGGCTCAGCCCCAGCAATATACCCACCAGCACGGCCATCGGAATCGTGACCGTGAACATGTTCGGCAGAATTAGAAGAAAGACCTCCGCTACCGACCCCAGCGAGGTGCTGTTGCGGACAATCAGCTCCATCAGATAGGGCAGATTGGGCATGAGCAGCACAAAGGTGAACAGCATCAGGCCCAGAAATGCGTGCGAAAGTACTTCCTTCAGAATGTAACGGGTAAAGATGCGCACAGGTTTCCAGTCTAACGTGAAGCGAAGCTCTTGAGTCTCAGGCTGTTGGCCAGCACGCTCACCGAGCTCAGCGCCATGGCCCCCGCCGCCACCGCCGGATTCAGCAGCAGCCCCATCACCGGGTACAACGCGCCCGCCGCAATTGGGATGCCGACCACATTGTAGCCCAGTGCCCAGCCCAGATTCTGCCGCATCACCCGCAGCGTCCGCCGCGCCAGCGCCAGCGACGTCACAATCTGCATCGGCTCCCCGCGCAGCAGAATCGCATCCCCGGCTTCACGCGCCAGATCGGCTCCCGTTCCCACCGCCAGCCCGGCATCGGCCTGCGCCAGCGCCGCGGCGTCGTTGATGCCGTCGCCCACCATCGCCACCTTGTGGCCCGCGCTCTGCATCTCGCGAATCTTCTCCAGCTTCTGCTCCGGCAGCAACTCGGCAAACACATCGTCCAGCGACATCGTGCGCGCCACTTCTTCTGCGGCGGCGCGGCTGTCTCCAGTCAGCATGGCCACCCGCAGCCCCATGCGCTTCAGCATGGCCACGGCTTCCTGCGCGCCGGGGCGAATCGCATCCCGGGCGGTCAGCATTCCGGCAAACTTGCCGTCCACGGCCACATATAAAGGAGTCTCTCCGGTATGCGACGTTGCCTCATCCGGCAGCGCAATTCCCAGGTCCGCCAGCAATGCGCGGTTGCCCGCGGCTACCGCGCTTCCCTCGACCGTTCCCGTCAGCCCTTTGCCCGGAACCGCGCGCACATCCGCGGCGTTGCTCAGCGTAATGCTCTTTCCAGAGGCATACTCCAGCACCGCGCGCGCCAGCGGATGCTCCGACCGCTGCTCCAGCGAAGCCGCCAGCGCGACCAGCCTGGCCTCGTCCATGCCGAAGGCCCGCACTGTGGCTATCTCCGGCTTGCCCTGCGTCAGCGTCCCGGTCTTGTCCAGCACAATCGTGTCCACGCGCGCCAGGCGCTCCACGCTCTCGCCGCCTTTAAACAGGACCCCCAGTTGCGCCGCCCGGCCAATCGCCACCGTCAAAGCCGCCGGAACCGCCAGCCCCATCGCGCACGGGCAGGCAATCACCAGCACGGCCACCGAAATGGCAAACGCACGTTCCGGTCCGCCGGCATGTCCAACCAGCACCCAGATCACGAATGTCAGCGCGGCCAGTCCCAGCACCACCGGCACGAATACCGCGCTCACCCGGTCCGCCAGCGCCTGCATGGGAGCCTTCGACGACTGCGCCTCTTCCATCAGCCGCAGCATCTGCCCCAGCACGCTGTCCGCGCCGATCGATGTCGCCCTATACTCAAGCGCGCCGTCATAATTCAGCGATCCGCCGATCAGCCGGTCGCCCACCGCACGCGGCACCGGCACCGACTCGCCAGTGATCAGCGATTCATCCACGCTGCTCGCGCCCGCCAGCACCTCGCCGTCCACCGGAATCCGCTCGCCCGGCCGCACCACCACAACCTCGCCCGGCGTCAGCGACGCTATCGGCACATCCACTTCCGCTCCGTCGCGCAGCACCCGGGCCGACTTCGGCTGCAGCTCCGCAAATCCGCGCAGCGCATCCAGGGTCCGCCGCTTGGCGCGCGCGTCCAGCCAGTTACCCAGCAGCAAAAATCCCAGAATCAGCAGAACCGAATCGTAGTAAACATCCGCCCGCAGCCCATGCTCCAGAAAGAACGACGGATATACCGTCGCCACCACTGAATAGGTAAACGCCGCGCCCGTGCCCAGCGCCACCAGCGTGTTCATGTTGGTCGAGCGGTGAATCGCCGCCTGCCATGCCCGATGGAAGATCGCGCCGCCCGCCCATACCATCCCAAACAGCGTAATCAGCAGCATCGCGTACTTCAGCTCGGTGGCAGGAAGGTGATACATCCACGGCGTCAGCCGCATCGCAATGCGGTCAAAATAGCCAGGCGCGCCATGCATCGACAGCGGCATTGACAGAACCATCACCACAACGCCGCCGATAATCGCGGCAAAGGCACGCAGTCTCAGCGCCTTCTCGCGCCGCTTGCGTTCCGCGTCTGTCTCTTCTTTTTCGGCCAGGGACGCATCATATCCAGCCTCGCGCACAGCTTCATAGAGCGTTTCAAGCCCTGTAATCTCCGGCTCATACACCACCCGGGCCGAGTGCGTCATCAGGTCCACGCGGGCGCTCGTCACGCCCGGTGCCTCGCGCAGCGCGCGCTCCACATGGATCTGGCAGGCAGCGCAGGTCATGCCCTGCACACCCAGCTTAACGGCTTGTGCGCTTTCTTCCTTCAAGGTTGCTCCTTCGGGGGCCTGCTTGCAGACCCTGCTTGCAGACCCTGCTTCAGGCTGCCTGATGCGCGGTGTATCCGGCCTTCGCCAGTGCGGCCACCGCGCCGGGCACGTCCTCGGTCTTCAGCCGCGCCGCGCCTATGCTAACCTCGACCACTTCCGCTCCGGGAATCTTCTCCAGCGTCTGAGTCACGCGCTTCACGCACGCCCCGCAGTGCATACCGTCAATGTTCAGTGTGATTTCGCTCATGTGTCTGATATGACCTCGCTTTTATGTCTCTAGGTTAACGATGCTCGCCAACCCTCGAACGATGCAAGCCTGTTGCCCGCCCTCACTCGCCCGAGGGGACAAAGCTGTATCCAATGCCGCGCACCGTGCGCAAAAATCGCGGCTCCGAAGGCTCATCTTCAATATAACGCCGCAGCCGCACAATAAAGTTATCGATCGCCCGCGTGTCCGTGTCCTCGCGCAGACGCCATACCTGCTCCAGCAACTCCTTGCGCGAGACAGACCGGCCCTGGTTGCGCACCAGATAGCGCAGCAGATCGGCCTCCATCAGCGTCAGGTGAATCTCCCTGCCCTGCCACCCCAGACGCAGATTTTCAAAGTCTATCTTCCGCCCCGCAAACTCAAAGTACGGCGGCCCGTCGCCAGTCCCACTCGTCCCCTGGTCTGCGGAATGCCACTGCATCCGGCGCAGCAATCCGTTCAGACGCGCCAGCAGAATCGACAACTCAAACGGCTTCGGCAAATAGTCGTCCGCGCCCGACGCAAATCCCTGCAGCACGTCTTCCGGGCGTCCGCGCGCCGTTAGCATCAGGATGGGAACAAAGTTCTCCGCCGCGCGCAGCTCCGTCGCCACCTCAAATCCGCTCTTGCCCGGCAGCATCACGTCCAGCAGGACCGCGTCAAAGCGCTCGCGCTGGAGCAAGGACAGGGCATACTCGCCATCGCCGGCAAGCGTGACCTCGTAGCCCTCGGCGCTCAGATTAAACATCAGCCCCTGCGCCAGGTGCGCTTCGTCCTCCACAATCAGTATCCTAGGCCAGCTCATATCGGCTCCTGCATCGCCCCGCAGGCATCTTTGCTCTCCAGCATCCGCGGCAGTTGCACCGTTACCGTCGCGCCCTTGCCCTCGCCCGGACTCACCGCATACGCATCGCCCCCGTGCTGCCGCGCGATGGTCCGCACCAGGAAAAGACCCAGCCCGGTCCCCTTGGTTCGCAGCACATTGCGCGCCGGGACCCGGTAAAACCGGTTAAAGATGCGCTTCAAGTGCGCCGCCGGAATGCCGATCCCGCGATCCGTCACACTCAGAACAACCCACGCATTGCCTTCCAGCTTCAGCCTCACCTCGATATGCACCCCATCGGGCGAGTACTTCACAGCATTGTTCAGCAGATTCATCACTACAGCGTCCAGGTCCTCCTGGTCCCCACATACCATCACCCGCTCATCCGCGGGAGGCTGCTCAATGCTCAGCCTTTCATCGGTCAGGTGGTGCTGTGTCCGGATCCGGTACATCGCCGCCGTCACAAGCTCGCGCATGTCCACCGCTACGCGAATGTTTTTCCGCGATCGCTGCCCCAGCTCGCCCGCCTTCAGCACCTGCTCCACGGTCGCCAGCAGACGGTCGCTGTCGTTCCGCATAATTCCGTAGAACTCCCGCCGCTTCTCCTCGCTCAGCTCCCGCCGCTCCAGCGTCTCCAGATACAGCCGGATCGAGGTAATCGGCGTCTTCAGCTCATGCGTCACCGCATTGATAAAGCTGTCGTGCCGCTCGTTGCGCCGCACCTCGCCCACCAGAAAAATGGTGTTTAGCACCACTCCGGCAATCAGCAGAAGAAAGAACGGGATGCCGATCAGCATCGGGATCAGCTGCCGCCAGTTCAGGATGATCCAGCCGACATTCAGAAAAACAGCCAGCCCCACCATGCAACTGCCCAGCACGATGAACAGCACCAGCTTCCGTTTTCTTGCTCTTACTCGCATAAGCTCAATAAAAAGCGCCTGCCTCAATGTTACCGGGCAGACGCTGTATTTGCTTCGATTCTATTTTGCCGGACGGATATAGCATCTCTCCGGTTGGTGCAGAGGGGACGCTGCTGGAAACTCCACAGAAACCGGAGTAATGCCTTAAACCCTCAGGCTACTCCCGCAGGCCGGGGGTCATGCTTGTCGTACTCGGCAACCTTTACATCCCATGCCAGCCCCAGCTTTTCAAGCAGCTTGATCCCAATGTAGTTCTGGTCAAACTCATACCATGCCAGGCCGTGACGGGCTGAAACCGGGTGCGCGTGGTGGTTGTTGTGCCATCCCTCGCCGCCCGTCAGCAGAGCCACCCACCAGCTGTTGCGCGAACGGTCCTTGGTATTGAAGCGCCGCGAACCCCACATGTGTGTGGCCGAATTCACCAGCCACGTGGCGTGCAGCCCCAGCGTTACCCGCAGGAAGATGCCCCACATCACGCATGGCCATCCGCCGATCGCCAGCAGCGCCAGACCCACCACCACCATCGGAACCCAGTGGTACTTGCTCAGCCAGACATAAAACTTGTCCCGCCCCAGGTCAGGAGCGTACCGCCCCAGAATCGCCGTCTCGGAGTGCATGGAGACGCCGCTCAGAATCCAGCCCATATGCGCCCACCATCCGCCTTCGGTCGGCGTATGCGGATCGCCCTCATGATCGGAAAGCTGGTGGTGCACCCGGTGCGTCGCTACCCAGAAAATCGGCCCACCCTCGAGCGACAGCGTCGCACCCACGGCCATGATGTACTCCACCCACTTCGGGGTCTTGTAACCGCGGTGCGTCAACAGCCGGTGGTAGCACATCCCAATGCCCACATTCGAGGCATACACCCACAGCAAAACCGTTAAAATCAGCGCCTTCCACGTAAACATGAACAGAGCAACCACAGCAAGCACATGGAAAAGCACCATAAAAATCGTCGTCACGGTGCTCAGCGTGCCGCCTTGCGCGGCGCGGCCCAGCCTGGGAAGCTTTGTCTCAGTGCGCTGCGAACCTTGGTCAGCGGATGAAGGAAAAGGGTTCGCGTGAGGGATGGTTCCTTGTATCGTTTCGACTGGCATAAATCCGCTTACGTCTCCGATGGTCTTATATCTACCTTTGACCGTAACAGCATGCGGAGAACAGCGGTGTAAGACTTTTGTAAGGGCCGCGTTAAATTGCCCGGAAGGGCTTTCCGCTCACCGGTTTCCCTGCGGCGGCCACGCCGTCGGCTGCGGTATCGGCATCGGCTCCTCCGGCATCACCACCCAGAACACAAGATACGCAATCAATCCGATGCCGCCTCCGAAAATGGCCAGCAGCACGGTGATCACCCGCACCCACACCACGTCCCAGACATAGTTGTTCGCAATCCCCTGGCACACTCCCGAGATCATGCGCCCATAGCGCGGACGAATCAGCCGCGACGGCGCCGGATACACCGTACCGGCGGGCGCGGAATACCCCTGTCCGGGAGGCGCCGCGGCGCTTACGGCCGTACCGCAAACCGAGCAAAACCGCGCATCCTCATTGATTGCGTTGCCGCATTGCGTGCATGTGACTGGCATGGCTTCCTCCGGTGCACACCCTGCGTGCACCTTAAATTAGATGTACGAAACCACGTTGAAATTTGTTCCTTGCAGGCAAAGAACCCGCCATCCGTCTATTTGAGCCGGTAGGGACTATCCATATACTTGCGCGCCAAATCACCCTGGCTCGTGTTGCTGCCAACGGCCAGCACCGCGAGATACTCCTGCCGCGCTTGGTCATATTTATGCATCAGGTCATAGACTTCCCCGGCCGCCAGCAAACACCGCTGCTTCAGCTCCGGACTCGTCGTTGACTGCAATGCCCCCTCGCGATACGCCGCCACCGCCTCTGCATACTCCTTCTGCCCACGCAAACTGTCCCCCAGCCCAAAATAGGCCAGCTCCACGTGGGACGAAGGGAAATACCCCGGCCGTCGCGCATCGCGAATCACCTTCCGGTAGAGAGACGCCGCTCGCATCCCCTCGCCGGCATCCTTGGCCAGGTTGGCCCGCTCCAGGTTAAACAGAAAATCGTGCGGGTACTCCTTAACCAGTGTTGCATTGTAGGCCAGCGCCTTTTGATACTGCCCCTCGCGACGCAGGAAGAACGCCATCACCGTCCGCGCTTCCACACTTGTTATCACCCCGCGCGCCGCAGCGTCCTGCAGCGTCGCCAGCCCCTCCGCCTTCGTCCCATGGATCCCGGCAAAACCCACCAGAATCTTGAAAGCAAACGGCAGTGCCCCAACCACATACTGATACACGCCCACCACCAGTTTGGCGTCCGTGTAGTTCGGATCAAGCTGCAGGGCCTTCTCGCAGTCGCTCTTCGCCCCAAAGGCCAGCTTCAGCGCCGAGCCGAACCTGTGCTCCACCATGGCCACATACACCGCTTCCAGGCTCCGCCCCCAGCCGCGAGCGAAATACGCATTCACATCATTCGGATTTTTCGTCAGTTCCGCATCCGCCTGGTCAAACACCTTTTGCGCAAGCCCCTTCACCTCGTCGCGGACCTTGGGGTCCTCAACCACCTGGTGCTTCCCCGTCAGAAAACCGTCATTCGCGTAAAAGGTCGTGTCCAGCAGGTCCTGCCGGAATAGCTCCTGGAAAATCGTGACGTACAGAACATAGTCCGTCGCGATCGGGGCATTGGGATGCCGTGCCTGAACCTTGCGGAACACCCGAAGCGCCCCCGTATAGTCCATCACGTAGAAGTAGCGGAAACCCTCCTGCACCAGCGGTTCCCGGTTCAGCGGATTCGTGTCCACCGGCTGTTCTACCGGCTGCGCGCTGGCCACCTGAACCGGCAAAACCGTCACAAAAACAATAAGCGTAAGAATAATAAGGTTGCGGAGGAACACTACTGCGGGACTCAGGGCGGGTCGGCTGGGATACATTCGGTCTCTGAGGCTCCCGCATCGTATTGCTGATCTGGACGCCCTTCAGTGTCATTTTAGACTGGAATCCAACCCCGGCATATTGCCGCTCTGTTACCTTGCAGGTACGCAATGACCCGAAAGGAACTGATCCGCCTGCTGCTCCTGCAGGCTCGCGCCAACGGCTTCGAGTTCCGAAAATGGTACCAAAGCCGCATTGACGACGACTGGACAACAGCCAACGCCGCCATCGACAGCCTCGCGCGCGGCAGCCGCTACTACTCACTTCTGTTCTCCCACCAGTTCGCCCGCCACTTCTGGAAACCCGGAGGCCGCATGCAGTTCGTCGTCCCCACGCAGGAATTCCAGCAGATCAACCGCAAAGGCGAGAAAATCACCGTCGTCCGCAAGGCCTATACCCGCCGCACCATGCGCGGCAACGCCTGGGAGTACCACCTCCGCGAAATGGCCGCGACCGAGGAACCACTCCTCTACATCCGCCGCTTCCTCATCACCGAGGAAGAACTCGAAGCCCAGCGCTCCGGCGACGGCCTCACACTCGACGACGAACCCCCTCCTGATCCCTCCCCGCCCGCTCCTCAGTTGTAGGCTTCCCAGCTCTCGGCGGGCGGCCCACTCAAGCGCTCTTGTTTGAGCGGGAAAGACTCTGCGGAACGCAAGTCAGGTATCAGGGCACGACTTTAGTCAGACTCTGCGGAACGCAAGTCAGGTATCAGGGCACGACTTTAGTCGTGCCGAAAAACATGCTTAAGGAGCGGGGCTTTACAGGCTGCGGAAAAACCCTGGATTCCTGACTCGCTTTTCGTTTCCGAGCGGATTTTTTGCCTTTTCGGCCTGTTGGGCCGCGAATTCCTGTTTTCGTTTTGTGCCTGAAAGCCGTTTTTATCGGCATCCAGG
>DATKRT010000058.1:0-20658 GCA_035532055.1 Acidobacteriaceae bacterium
ATCAATCATTTCCGCCTATTTTTCGAATTCCGAGCTTCCCACAACCCCCGCAAAATCAAGAATTTCCACCCATAGTTCCGGCACTCCATCCACCACCACCCCCGCCACCATCCCCACACTCCAAGCCACCGCCGAACCCACAAACCTGCGTTTAGCTGACCGAACCTTAGCCGGCCACTCCATCGCTGACCGCCTCTCCGCTACACTAGGCCCATGCTCTCGAATGACGACCTCCAGGCCCGCGCCCGCAAAATCAAGCTCCTTCTTATGGATATCGACGGCACCCTCACCAACGGAGGCGTCTGCCTTATCTCCACACCCGGGGTCGCCGGCATCGCCGAGATGAAGGTCTTCAACTCCAGAGACGGAGCCGGCATCAAGCTCGCCCGCATCATGGGCATCCGCACCGGCTTCATCACCGGACGCAGCTCGCCCGCCGTCCAGCACCGCGCACGCGAGCTCTCCGTCGACTACGTCTACCTTGGCCAGACCACCAAAATGGCCGCGTTCGATGAGTGCATGCAAAAGGCCGGAGTTACACCCGAGGAAACCGCCTACCTCGGCGACGACCTTCCCGACCTTCCCGTCGCCGCCCGCGCCGGCCTCGCCGTCGCCGTGGCCGACGCCGCGCACGAGCTCAAGGCCGCCTGCCACTACGTCACCCAGGCCAAAGGAGGAGAAGGCGCAGCCCGCGAGGTCATCGAGTTCATCCTCAAGGCACAGGGCCGCTGGGAAGAGGCCGTCCCCCGCTCCATCGCCTGATCACCAAACCATCGCCTGACTGGCCGCTGGCGCCTGGCTGATTGGCTGATTGGCTGCTTGGCGATTCCAGCGCCGACCGCTTTTTTGCTGACCGATCCTTAGCCGGCTGCCTTTTCGCGGCTCGAATCATTTATCCTCGCTGTATGTGTTTTCGTGATTGTGTGGCCGCAGTTGTCTGCCTGCCGCTTTTAGCCGTCGCCCTCTTTGCCCAGACTTCACAGCAGTCCTCGCAGCAGTCCTCGCAGCAGCCGGCCGGCCTGCCCGCCCCCACGGGCCCCGCGCAGCAGGCCGAGCAGACTTCAGACTCACCTCAGGCTGCGCCCAAGGGTCCGGCCGCGCCGCTTCAGCTGCACAACATCACGCCCGAGCCGCACACCGCAACGCCCGCCGAGATACAGGCGCAAAAGGCGGCCCGCCTGCGCGCCGAGCTCAGCCACCTTGCCACCATGGAGGCCAACTGGGGCCCGACGATCTCGCCGCACGGAATGTCTCTTACCCTCAAAAAGGTAGGCAGCAAGCAAACGCCCACCGGCACCAGGCTCAGCTACCACCTCATCGGCACCGGCTTTACTCCGGATATGCGCCTCACCCTGCTGCGCTGGCCGCTCGACGGCAGCATTTCGCAGGTGTTGTCCGGCATCGTTGTCGATGCCTCCGGAACCGCCGTCTGCGGCATCGCAGCGCCCGGCCCTTCGGCTCCCACCGATGCCCAGGCGACCAAAGCAGATGCAGCCGCTGCCTCCAGGGTTCCATCCTGCAGCAAGACCATGAAGCCCGGAACCCCGATCACACTCACCGCCACCGTCGCCAAAGGTGAGCCTATACGCATCGCCCTCATCGCTTTGGACCAAAAGCATGGCGCCGCCGCCAGCCTCGTACCCTTCCCCATTGAAGGTCAGGACAAGGGTTGCAAGATCAATGTGGTCCTCGGCGCCAAAAGCGCAGACCTCATCTTGGTCGAAGGCTCCGGCTTCAAGCAGGACAAGTCCTACACACTCGGCAGCGAGTCCTACGGCGTTAAGAACGGCCTCAGCGCCAGCATCAAGCCGGACGGCCACTTCGTCACGGCACTGCTGCCCGCGATTCCGGGCCACCCGTCTGGTACCACCACGATCTATTACCAGAGCGCCACCTGCACCCCGACCGTAAGCTTCAACTGGGGTAAGGGCACGTACCAGGTGCAATAGCCTTCCGTGACGAAAAGCAAAGGGCAAGTACAATCGGATTCTAGCGTTTAGCGGAGAGATGACCCTGCTCGATCTACTTGCATCTGTAGCGGCCAGCCTCACCACCCTGGATTTCCGGGCACAGGCTCTCGCCTTCCTGCAGGAGCGCGGCGGCGTCATGCACTACCTCCGCTTCCACTACGGCGACCACACCTTCGAGCATCTCTACCAGTGGAACTGGTTCGATGCCTCGCTGCTCATCCCCTACTTCGCCGTCATGATCATCCTGGCCTTCTATGGCATGCACCGGTACCAGCTTGTCTGGCTCTACTACCGCAACAAGAAGAATGCCACCAAGGACCCGCCGCGCTACTTCAACGAGCTGCCCAGCGTCACCGTGCAGCTGCCCATCTACAATGAGCAGTTCGTCATCGATCGCCTCATCGAGGCATGCAGTAAACTGGAGTACCCGCGCGACCGCATCGAGTTCCAGCTCCTCGACGACTCAACCGACGAAACCAGGGAAGTTGCCGCCGCCATCTGCGAGCGCTACCGCGCCGAGGGCATGCCCATCAAGTACATCCACCGCACCAACCGCCACGGATACAAGGCGGGCGCGCTCGACGCTGGCCTCAAGGTCGCCACCGGCGAGTTCGTCGCCATCTTTGACGCTGACTTCGTGCCTCCGCCCGAGTGGCTCATGCAGGTCATCCACCACTTCGCCGAACCTGAGATCGGTATGGTGCAGACCCGCTGGACGCACCTCAACCGGGACTACAGCTTCCTCACCCAGGTCGAAGCCATCCTGCTCGACGGCCACTTCGTCCTCGAGCATGGCGGACGCTCCCGCTCCGGAGTCTTCTTCAACTTCAACGGCACCGCCGGCATGTGGCGCACCAGTGTCATCCCCGAAGCCGGAGGCTGGCAGCACGACACCCTCACCGAAGACACCGACCTCAGCTACCGCGCGCAGCTCAAGGGCTGGAAGTTCAAGTACCTTCCGCATGTCACCTGCCCTGCCGAGCTGCCCATTGAGATGACCGCCTTCAAAACCCAGCAGGCACGCTGGGCCAAGGGCCTCATACAGACTTCCAAAAAGATTCTGCCCAGCGTCTTCCGCAGCGACGTCAGCTTCCACACCAAGATCGAGGCCTGGTACCACCTCACCGCCAACCTGAGCTACCCGCTCATGATCGTGCTCTCCGTGCTGCTCATGCCGGCCATGATCATCCGCTTCTATCAGGGCTGGTTCCAGATGATGCTCATCGACTTCCCGCTCTTCATGGCGTCCACCTTCTCCATCTCGTCCTTCTATCTGGTCTCGCAAAAAGAGCTCTACCCCGGACGCTGGTACAAGACCTTCCTCTACCTGCCCTTCCTCATGGCGCTCGGCATCGGCCTCACCCTCACCAACACCAGGGCCGTCATGGAGGCTCTCTTCGGCATCCAGACCGCCTTTAAGCGCACCCCCAAGTACCGCGTCGAGAAGCGCGGTGAGAAGTCCCAGGCATCCAAGTATCGCAAGCGCCTGGGCCTGCTTCCTATCTTTGAGCTCGCCATCGGCTGCTACTTCGCGTTTACCATCTGGTACTCGTGGACGAACAACAACTTCTTCACCATCCCGTTCCTGCTGCTGTTCCTCGTCGGCTACTGGTACACAGGCTTTCTCTCGCTCTTCCAGGGCCGCTTCGAGCGCTGGCGCTCAGGAGGCGTCAACTTCGACGAGTCCTCGCCCAAGCCCTTCCCCGTCGGCGTTTAATAGACATCCCTGGCGCAGAAGTTGCTCGACCTTTTCTCTCGCCCTTTTCTTTGGGATGGCACAAAGCTATCTCCAGAACAAAGGGAGGGCCACGCGAAGCAGTATGCCCGTGCGGCCAGCACTTAGCTGACTTCGCAGATCAGGCACTTCAGATATTCCGTCTCCGGAATCGTCAGCACCACCGGATGGTCCGCCGCCGCGCCGCGCCGCTCGATCAGCCGCACGCGCCTTCCCGCATCGCCCGCAGCCGCCGCCACTACAGCCGTAAAGTCCGCCAGCGAGACATGATGCGAGCACGAACACGTCACCAGAACTCCGCCCGGACGCAGCATCTTCATCGCCCGCAGATTCAGCTCCTTGTAGCCGCGCAACGCGCCCTCAACCGCCCGCTTGGACTTCGCAAAAGCCGGAGGATCGAGCACGATCGTGTCATACTCCGTCCCCGCCTGACTCC
Organism: Acidobacteriaceae bacterium; assembly: GCA_035532055.1. Taxonomy (GTDB): domain Bacteria; phylum Acidobacteriota; class Terriglobia; order Terriglobales; family Acidobacteriaceae; genus Silvibacterium. Next base: position 4,142 of record DATKRT010000058.1, read on the forward strand.
AATCTCTCAGCAGGTCAAAGGCATTGGCTTCCACCCAGTCCACCTCGACCTTGATACGGTCCTGGTTTGCCTCCAGATTCTTCTCCGCCACCTGCAGCGCCGCCCGCGAAACATCAATCCCCGTCACCCGCGAGCACACCCGCGCCACATGCAGCGCAAACCCGCCCTGATAGGTGCACACGTCCAGTGCCTCGCCGTGCGCATAGCGCGCCGCCGCCGCATAGTTCTCGCGCTGGTCAAGAAACGCTCCCGTCTTCTGCCCGGCGCCTGCGTCATAGTGGAACCGAAGCCCATTCAGCAGAAACTCCGCATCGAGCGGAACCTCGCCACGCACTCCGCTACGGCTGTAAAGAGGCGCCCCATCCAGCGGCACGCTCAGCTTCTCCAGCTCCCGAATCCGCGCGTCCGGCCGCTCCACAATCACCGCCGGATGCAGCTCTTCCTTCAAAACATTGGTCGCCACAATACGCACCGCATCGTTGTCCAGAGCCTTGGTCAACAACTGCAGCACAATCAGGTCGCCGTACTTGTCCGCAATCAGCCCCGGCAGCGCATCCGCCTCGCTGAAGATCAGCCGGCACGCATTCGTCTCCGTGCTCGCCAGCAATCCCTTCCGGGCGGCAATCGCCGTCCGCATCCGGGCCTGCAGAATCTGAAGCCACTCCGCCTCGGACTCAATCGCCTCCGTCGAGACCAGCCGCAAAGCAATCTCCGACGTCGGGCTGTATAGCGCCGTGCCCAACTGCGCGCCGCGCGCATCCACGACCGGAAGCAGCGACGGAGGCTCCTCGCCGATCGCCTCTTCCGGCACTGCCGTCATGTCCGACCGGTACACCCACACGTGTCCTGCCCGCAGACGCGCCGCCGCACGGCTCGTCACCACCGCCGCATCCGCCGTCTCTAACTTCTGCGCCGCCTCTAACTCCGGTGCGGGCTGCTTTTTTGCGGATGTTTCTTTCTTCCGTCGCTTGCTGGACTGTTTTACTGCCATCGAGCCATCTTCGCACACCAGGGCAGCACTTGGTTGGGACTGCGGGTAGAATAAGACATGGCAGCAACTAACACCTCTCCGGTCAAAAATCCGGCCAAACCTGCTGCCGACGCGGGCGCCGGTAGCGAGCTCTTCCCGGATCTGTTCCCGGACAAGTTCCAGAAGCTCCTCGCCATGGTGCGTTCCAACCGCCCCAGTGACGATCCCGAGATCATTCGCAAGGCCTGGCAGTTCTGCCTCGAACATCACAAGGGCCAGCTCCGCGCCTCCGGCGAACCCTACGTCCTGCACCCGCTTGAAGTTGCATTAGTGCTCGCGGAAATGAAGCTCGACTCCACCGCCATCGCCGCCGGCCTGCTGCACGACGCCGTCGAAGACACCCCCGTCACTGCGGAAGACATCGCCACCATGTTCGGCGAGCAGGTCGCCCACATCGTCGAGGGCGTCACCAAGATCGACAAGATTCAGTTCGCCAACCGCGAAGATCGCCAGGCCGAGAACGTCCGCAAGATGCTGCTCGCCATGGTCAGCGACGTCCGCGTCGTCCTCATCAAGCTGGCCGACCGCCTGCACAACATGCGCACCCTTGAGCACCTGTCGCCGGAGAAGCAGCAGGCCATCGCCCGCGAAACCCTCGACATATACGCTCCCCTGGCGCACCGCCTCGGAATGGGCAAGGTCCGCGGCGAGCTCGAAGACCTGGCCTTCCGTTACGTCGATCTATTCAGCTACGAACAGGTGCATGAGGCAGTCGAGGCGCGCCGCAGCGAGGGTGAGCAGTTCCTCGCCGGCGTCGAAGCGCTCCTCAAGGAAAAGCTGGCCGAGCACAACATCAAGGCCCGCGTCGAGTGGCGCATCAAGCGCCTCTACAGCATCAACCAGAAAATCCTGAAGTCCCGCATCTCCGTTGACCAGGTCTATGACCTGCTGGCGCTGCGCGTCATCACCACCAGCGTGCAGGACTGCTACGCGGTCTTCGGACTCATCCACAGCATCTGGCGTCCCGTCCCCGGCCGCATCAAGGACTTCATCGCCATGCCCCGGCCCAACCTCTACCAGTCGCTCCACACCACAGTCATGGGCGAAGGCGGCCACCAGTTCGAAGTACAGATCCGCACTGAAGAGATGCATCGCATCGCCGAGGAAGGCATCGCGGCGCACTGGAAGTACAAGGACTCCGGCTCACCCATCAGCGCGCGCGACGAGCAGCGTCTCGCCTGGGTCCGGCAGCTCGTCGAATGGCAGCGCGAGATGTCCGACCCCAACGAGTTCCTCTCGACGCTCAAAATCGACCTCTACCCGGAAGAGGTTTATACCTTCACGCCCAAGGGCAAGGTTGTTGTTTTGCCCAAGGACGCCACGCCCCTCGACTTCGCCTACTCCATCCACACCGATGTCGGACACACCTGCGTGGGCGCCAAAGTCAATGGCCGCATCATTCCGCTGCGCTCCAGGCTGCGCAACGGAGACATCGTTGAAGTTGTCACGCAGAACGGCCACACCCCCAGCCGCGACTGGCTCACCTTCGTCAAAAGCTCCCGCGCCCGCAACAAGATCAAGCACTGGATGAACGAGCACCAGCGCGAGCGCGCCATTGAGATTGGCCGCAAGCTGCTCGAACGCGAAGCCCGCAAGTACAAGATCTCCCTCTCCAAGTTCGACGACACCGACTACGACCGCGTCGCCGCCGACTACAGCGTGGCCACCCACAACGACCTCATGGCCACCATTGGATTCGGCAAGTACTCCGCGCGGCAGGTGCTCAACCGCCTGAGTCCGGGCATCATCAGCCAGCCCTCTGCCGAGTCCGAGCAGCCAGCCGAGGTCTCCGACGCCGTCCGCCGCGTCTCCCTGACCAGCGGGACTGACTCGCTCCAGGTCGAAGGGCAGAATGAGCTGCTCGTCTACCGCGCCCGCTGCTGCAACCCCATCCGCGGCGAGGAGATTATCGGCTACGTCACGCGCGGCAAAGGCGTCGCCGTGCATGCCCGCAACTGCCCGAATGTTCAAAACCTGCTCTACGAGTCGGACCGGCGCATCACGGTCGAGTGGGCACGTCCGGCAGATGATACGGCTGACCGCCGGCTGACCTACCCCGTCCGCCTCACCATCTACTGCGACGACCGCACCGGCATGCTCAAGGAGCTCACCGCGGTCATCAGCGACGAGAACACCAACATCCGTACCGTCGACTCCCGACGCGGGCAGAATGACGAAGCAATGGTTGAGTTCGTCGTCGAAGCCGAAGACGTCCGCCACCTCACGCGACTTGTGCAGGGACTGCGCCGCGTCCCCGGTGTCCGCGACGTTCAGCGCTCGCAAAAGCTGTAGGTTGTCGGCAGCCCCTGCACTGGGTTTTGGGTGGCCGCAGTCTACGTCCACAGGAGTAAAATATTCACATGAGTCCTGATGCCCTTGAATTCGCAAAGAAGCTCGCCGAAGGTGCGCGGGCAAAAGCCGCTGAGGACCAGCGCCGACTCCAGGCGATTCGCAACGCAAAGGCTGAAGCCTCAAAACCCTCACACTCCAACGGGTGAAGCCGCCGGCGCTTACCTTTATAGCGGGCCCAAACGGCGCGGGCAAAAGCACCTTGACGTCAGGAAACTTGAGCATCTTCTCAAGCTTCCCCCTTCTCGATCCTGATGCGCTGGCAAACGCCATTCAGCCTGACAACAAGAACAAGAACCCTCTTGCCGCGGGCCGCGAAGTCCTTGAGCGGATCGAAGACAACCTGAAAAATGGTCGCACCTTCGCCGTTGAGACCACCCTTGCAGGGAAGGTCTATCTCCAAACGATGCTCAGGGCGCGAAGTCTAGGATTTCACGTCAGCCTGATCTACGTTGCGACGTCTGACGTAAACATCCACGTTGCGCGCGTTGCGCAAAGAGTCGAACTCGATGGGCACTCCGTTCCTGAATCCGATATAAAACGGCGCTACCAGCGGAGCCTGAGCAATCTACTCATTGCTGTACCGCGCACAGATCTCGCGCTCCTCTTCGACAATTCAAAGGAGGTCTTCCAAGCTCAGCGCGGATCAGCCTACGATCTTGTGGCGATCATCGAAGATGGAGAGCCGCGCTGGTTCGATCCCATTCCGGCTTGGGCGGCAGCGCTCAGGGCCATGTATGGCCAGCCATGATATCAGGGCGAATTTGCCTGCTTTAGGAACAACAAGGCAGAATCAAGCTATGAAGACAGCCGTCTCTACGCCCCAGGCTCCGGCCGCCATTGGACCCTATTCGCAAGCCGTGAAATCAGGCGATTTCCTCTTTACTTCCGGGCAGGTTGCCCTCGATCCAGCCACCGGCCAAATCGTGTCCGGAGGCATTACCGAGCAGACTGTACAGGTGCTCGAAAACCTCAAAGCCGTCCTTGCAGCCGCAGGCTGCGGGCTCCGGGATGTCATCAAAACAACCGTCTTCCTCAAGTCCATGGGTGACTTTGCCGCCATGAATGAGGTCTATGGGCGCTATCTCTCGCCGGAGGACGCTATCCCTCCTGCGCGCTCCACGGTCGAAGTGGCGCGGTTGCCGAAAGATGCACTCGTTGAAATAGAAATCATCGCCCGGCTGTAACAATTCCGGCTGGGACTCATCCTATCAATTTAGGATCTGGAAGGCAGACATATGGCGGAGACCAAAGTGGATAAGGTCGAAAAGACGGATGCAGAGTGGCGCGCGCAGTTGACGCCTGAGCAGTACTACGTCACACGGCAAAAGGGCACGGAGCCGGCGTTCTCAGGCGCTCTGTACCGCAATCACGAGGATGGCGCCTACCACTGCGTCGGGTGCGGCGCGGAGTTGTTCAAGTCGGATACTAAGTTCGAATCAGGCTCTGGATGGCCCAGCTTCTGGCTCCCTGCGGACCAGAGCGCCATTGAAACACACGAAGACATAAGCTTCGACATGCGGCGTATCGAGGTAACCTGCGCCCGCTGCGGCTCGCACCTCGGACACGTATTTCCAGATGGGCCCAAACCCACGGGGCTCCGCTACTGTATTAATTCTGCTGCCCTGAACTTTGAGAAAGAACAGTAAATCCGAAGCCGCCGCTGTGGCACACCGGTCAGAATCCCTGAATCGGCGGCAGTTCTGCGGTCTGTTTGCGGCCATGGCCGGTGCCGCATTGCTGCCGGCTGTCGCCGGTGCCCAGCGCTGGCCTCACCACCGCCCGGACGGGCATCACTGGGGACCTCCGTGGCGGCGTCCGGTGGCTTCGTCGCGTACCATTCAAGCCGGCGGGGCGCGGATTCAAGTGGACTTCAGTCCCGGGACCCTCGATCTTCCAGCAAGCGCCATCGTGGATTGGGTGCAACGCGCCGCGCGTGCCGTAACTGTCTATTACGGCCGCTTCCCTGTTCCGAGGGAGCGCATCCTGGTCGTCTTCGTCCCGGATCGGCGCGGAGTATTCGGCGGCACAACCTGGGGCGGAGTCGACGGCTTCCCGGCCTTCACTCAAATCCACATAGGCCAACACACAACACAAAAGCAGCTCATTGCCGACTGGACGATGACCCATGAGATGGTGCACACGGCCTTCCCAACACAACGGGACTCCCACCACTGGATCGAAGAGGGACTGGCGACCTATGTGGAGCCGGTAGCTCGGGTTCAGGCCGGCTTTCTAACTGCTGCAAAGATCTGGGGCGACATGGTTCGCGACATGCCCAAGGGCGACCCGCAGCCCGGCGACATGGGACTGGATCGCACACCTACCTGGGGACGCACCTACTGGGGCGGCGCACAGTTCTGTCTGCTCGCGGACGTAACCATCCGCAAGAAAACCGGAAACCGCAAGGGGCTGCAGGATGCGCTTCGGTCCATCGTGCATTCGGGTGGGACGATTGATACCAATTGGCCGCTGACCAAAGCGCTCGCCGTCGGCGAAGAAGCAACCGGCACGACCGTCCTGACCGATCAGTACAACCGGATGAAAGATACCCCGGTGCGGGTGGACCTCAAGACACTTTGGCAGGAATTGGGTGTGGACCGCGGCGCCGATGGAAGCGTGCTGTTCAATTCGGCAGCTCCCTATGCGTCCATCCGCAGGGCGATCACAGAGGTTCCAGAACCCTGAAACAGGCGCAAGAATGCCCGGGAATATACGCCCGGGCAGGTAAGCCTTGCTTAAGCCTTTGTAACCTTACCGCTCTTGATGCAGTTGGTACAGACGCGCTGACGGCGTGCCGCGCCATTGACCTTCGCCTTGATGGGACGCAGATTGACGTTCCAGCGGCGGCGGGTAACGTTGTGCGCGTGCGAAACATTGTTGCCGAACTGCGAACCCTTGCCGCAGATTTCACAAACCTGTGCCATATCCTGACTCCAAAACCTTTAGTCTTCGTGCGTACCTGAAATCCGCTGTTCTGCGCCGCTTTACGGCTAAGCGGATGGAGCGGCCACTTGCTGTGTGTCCGCTTTGGCGCCGAACTACCAGTTTAGACGATTTGACAGCATGGCATCAACCGGATCGCGCCTTTTCCTCCCCATCCCGCGCCTTTTTCCTCCCCATCCATTGACCCATAACCAGCCTTACCGGTAAACTTATCTAGTTTGGCGATTCTGCCTTTCGCTCCGTCGTGCATCCGCTCACTCCGGTCGGGTTCGAGCACAACGATCCGGAGCAAGCATGTATCTGCCCAGCCTGATAGAAGTTTGCGCCCTGTAGCAACAGGCGCTCGGAGGAATTATGTACGCGGTGATTCGCACCGGTGGGAAACAGTATCGCGTCGCCCCTGGCGACGTTGTGAAGATTGAGAAGGCCGAAGCAGGCAATGACGGCCAGCTTGAGTTCAGTGAAGTGCTTTCATTTTCGCCTGAAGCCGGCATGGTGACCCAGCCCGCAGGAGCGAAGGTGCTGGGCACGGTCGTCAATGTGGGCCGCGGCGACAAGATCCTGGTCTTCCACTACAAACGGAAGAAACAGTACAAGAAGCTGCAGGGCCATCGCCAGAGCTTTACCCAGGTCCGGATCGACTCGATCCAGGTGGACGGCAAGAGCTACAGCGCGTAACCAGTGATTTGAGTACAGATAGAACAAGGATTCGAGACAATGGCACATAAAAAAGGATTAGGAAGTTCGAAAAACGGCCGCGACTCTAATGCGCAGCGGCTAGGGGTAAAGGCCTTCGGCGGCCAGCTGGTCACCGGCGGATCGATCATTGTGCGTCAGCGTGGCACACCGCTGAAGCCTGGACAAAACGTGGGCCGCGGCAACGACGACACGCTCTTCGCCAAAGTCGACGGACGCGTGAAGTTTGTGGATCGTGGCCGCATGGGTCGCTTCGTAGCGATCGAGCCATTATCCATGGAGCCCGTATCCTAAGACCGGGCGCGCCCCTGTTGGGAGTTTGGGTTTCTTCGTAAAGGCAACCTTCCAGAACCAGCACGGATCCTTTGATTTCACCAGAATGGAAAAGGCGCAGCTTAAAAGCTGCGCCTTTTCTGTATTTATTTTTGTTCCATATCCGGGAAACTTGGGGTTTGAGAGAACCGCAGGTACTTCTTCTATTTTTATAAGTTTCAGCGTTGCATTGGGTTAGAGCTGGCGGGGGGCGACGCCTGCTTCCGTTTAAATTTAAGACGGGGATTGGGGAATCCCCGTCCCAGTGGTTACAAAGCCTAAGAAGTCTTGGTTAAAAACTTGTCCACGACCTGCTCAACATCCTGCAGGAAGAAGGACGAGGACTGTGTGCCAAGAGCGACATGTGCTGGGCGCTGTCCCAAGGCGCTGGCGATATCGTTCCAGCGAAGCAGGGGCGAGGTCACAGGTAAAGTAATCGGACCGCGCTCTTCAGCCGGCTCCGGCAGCACGAAGTAAACCGTCCAGGCAACGAGGGTAATGACGGAAGCTGACATGAGAAAAAGATTGGCCAAAGACCATATGGGTCCGGGCTTGGTCGACATGAGGCTCATAATCAGGTCGCCTGCCGCCTCGAGGCCAAATCCCAATCCAATGCCGAATACCCGGCCGCGGAACGAGCGACCGAGACTGTGTACCGAAAGCGCCAGGAACGCAAGCAGGCAGATTTCCATCGTGGCCACGCAACGCATGAGCTGCGAACTTATGGCTGCCAAATAAACATCCCCTCGCTGGGATTGTTCAAGTGGAAGAGTGTTCATGGCTACAACCAGCACAACTGATACAACGCTGACCCACCGAAAAGCGATAAGGCCAAGGCGCTGAAGCCCGGGTACCGGTTCCATGACTGCCTTGAAGATCTCCTGCAGGACAAAGAAAATTGCCACCGCACCGAGCGCATACAGAATCCAGTAACTATAGATGTAGGTAAGCGTCTGCGTGCGCACACTAACGGGCAGGAAATGGCGTTCCTCAAGGATGAAGTAAAGGAACCCTTCGGTGAATGTTCGCAGAGCAAGATAAGTGGTCATCGCCGGGAAACGGCGAGACAACCCTGCCTTAAGCAAAGCCATCAAAGCAAGAACGTCAAGCCACGGCTCTAAGTAAACCATGGCGTGAACAGTGGTTGATATCCAGTTCATGGGCACACCTTCTGGTACAGGCTAATATCATAGCCCCGGTTGGCGTACCCAGCAACAGGAAAAATCAGTCTTCTGTATGAAATTCAGCCATTTGCCCGGACAGTACTACAGGCCGATCTGGCAAGTGCTCGGGCCACAAACCGGGTTCGGCATGCCGGCATTGATGATCTGATGGCTCAAAGCTGTGGCTTGTGCTTTAGCTGAGTGGTTGGGAGCGAAACCAGCAACGAGACCAGCCACGGCGAGAGAAAGAATAGAAGCACGAACAATGAGTTTCATGTCAGTAACCTTTTCTAATTACTAAAATTTAGTCTGGATGTTCCCGACAAGAAGGAGTATAATCGTAAATTGGGATTTTTGTTTTTATGTTTATTTATATATAAACTATTCAATAGTTTAATTACTCAGGTAATACATCAGACGCAATCACTCCCCCGTACCACTGCAATGGTTTTTCTTTCCATATCCTCTTAACCCTCTCTTCGTCTTTATTTTACGTTTCCGCGAGTGCCTGCCATCTTTTTTTTGTCGTGATGGAGCTTACAAAAGTAAGAAAGTGGCGCATCGTTCGATTGTGAGATTTCCACAGCACATCCAAACCGCCTGGTTGAGGGCGGGCTGTTCCCGCTGCGAGGCTGCGAGGCGGCCCATGGTATTACCTTTTTGTATTACCTCTTCGTTTCAAGGTGTTACCCCTTTGCATCTGCGCTGTTGGCCCGAGCGGGGTATGGCGGCTTGCCGGCCAGGCCGGGGGTGGGCGATGCGAGGCCGGGTTCGGCAGTGGGTTCCACCTGACCTGGCCGTGGTCATTGATTTGATTCGGGCTTCTTCCTGGTGCGACCCAAGCACGCTCAAAATTATTCTAAGTCATTGATTTGGTATGGCTTATTCGTTTTCGCGAGGCTGCCAGTTCTGCTTTTTTACTTGCTATCTAATTGATTCTAAAAGGATTCCCAAAGGCTGGCTCGCCATGGCGGTGATGCTGAGGTAGGTGTTCTCGACCGTACGGCATTCGCTTTCCGCACTTCACGCGGCAGGCTGCGTAAAGGATAGCTGCCTCGGCCGGCGGTCAGGTTCAGGGTTAGACACCCACCCGATCCGGTAGATATGTGTAAAGTATTGATTCTATTTGGATTGAGGTTTTGTGGTTTGTGATTAAGTTATTGATTCGACAGGTTGAGTCCGGATGATATTGATTCTGAACGAAGTCGGCTGTGAATGGCGGTAAGTTTTTTATTCTGTTGAATGATCTCGTAAGTTCTTTGCTTGAAAGAAGTTGCGGGTACCGTCCTGCGGGGTGGCTGGGCGCGGGTTGGGGGATGGATGCGTGCATTTTGCGGCTTCCGTAAGAAAAAATGCAATGGAAAAGGGCCGCGCCTGAGTGTTGCAGGACGGCCCTTCGAAATTCTCTACTGTTTCTATTATAACTAATTGGAATAATTCAAATACATCGGGCGCGAAGATTTTTTGTGTTTGAAATGAATGGGTTGCGGGGAGTTTTGGGGTGGAGGGGGTTGACAGGTTTTTGGGGCTGGAACTGTGACTTGCCTCCCGCCCAAGCGGAGCTTGGACGGGGCACCCGGCATCGGTTGTGGTTCCGTTTTTGTGGACGTCTGTTACGGCATTCGTTGCATTTGTAGCACCGTCGCCAGTAGCCTTTCCGTTCATGAATGCCTGATAATTCTTTCCACCGACTCCCTGAAAGGCGTCTGTATGATTAATCGCGTTTTCTACGTTTACAGTTTTGCCTTTGTCAACGTACTGCTTATCACCGCTTGAGGACCGGTTCTCTACCACAGAAACTATCGCTTTCGCTTCCGTGGGTGTAGCAGTGGCTTCTCGTTATATACAACCGCTCCTTCTATTTTGTCTGATGTAGTCGTCTGTTGGGCCGGTTTTGCCTCTTTCTTCTGCTGTTGTTGAACTGCGGCTTGGATCGCAGCCAGATCGGCATCTGATTGGCTCTGCAGGAGTGACATGACCGCGCTGTCGTCACCCAGGTCGCCCCACGACGCTTGTTCCTGGGCGAGGGTCATTAAATGCCCGTCGGGATCGACTCTGTCTACGGGATCGTTGCTCACGTAGCCGTAGAGGTTCAGGCTCTGCGGGTTGTCGAGCTGCGCGTAGGGTACTCCCTCGGGGCGCGAACTCCAGTCTGGTGACATGAACCTGCCCATGCTGCTCGAATAATACCTCGCTCCGAAGTAGTCCAGCCCGTCCTCGCCGTCGTAGGTAACTGCGGGATCCGTGGTCGCTGGCTCGAACAGTCTCTTGCTTCCCGCCCAAGCCGAGCTTGGACGGGGCACCCCCGGTTGTGGGGGGTTGAGAAACCGCAGGTTCTTCGACTCGCTTTGCTGCTCTCAGGGTTCGCTCAGAATGACATTGGTGGTTGGGGGAGCGTCGATCTTTCCCCCTCAAGCCAAAGGCGGGCTTGAATGGGGCGCCCGGCCGTTCCACCATCTCTTCGTGCGGTATAAAGGAAGTAGGGCACTGACGGTAGAGACACTCGCGTTTCCCTGCAACGATTCACCCAGCCAAGCGTCCTACAGAAGGTCTATTTGTTTTGATTATGTTGTCCAGCTCCCCCCGTATTTCGGCATTCCTGCTCCTTTGCATGGTTGCGCTCCTGCCGGGGCGCCTTTTTGCCCGAGCCAGAGGGGAAAACGACACTCCCGACTTCGGCTCGGCCCACCCGGTCTCCGCCAGCGCCCACAGCGAGAGCGTGATCCTCAGCGCCCCCCAGCCGTCTATCGTCATTCCACACCTGGACGCGGCGCCCAAACTCAGCGATTTCCTTGCCTCACCCGTTCGCGCGCATGCTGCCTCGGAAATGCTTCGCATTACCCACTTTGTCGAGCACTACCCGATCGACGGCCACCGCCCATCCGATCCCACCGCTGCCTACCTGGGGTACACGCACCGGTACTTGTTCGTTGCCTTCGTGTGCACCGACCACGACCCAAAGCTGATCCGCGCTCACATGATGCCGCGCGACGATTTCGGGAATGACGACGGCGTCCAGGTTATCCTCGATACCTTCCATGACCAGCGGCACGCCTTCTCCTTCAGCAGCAATGCCCTCGGCATCCAGTCCGACGCCCTCTACACCGAGCAGAGCGGGTACGACCATTCCTTTGACACGGTTTGGGACACCTGGGCCCACCGCACCCCCACCGGGTACGTCGTCCTGTTCCGCATCCCCTTCAGCAGCCTCTACTTCTCCAAATCGACACCGGGCGAGATGCGCACCTGGGGCATCATTCTCGGTCGCGGCATCTCCCACCTCAACGAGTCCGACTTCTGGCCCGCCATCCACCTCAGCATCGCCGGCTTCCTCTCTCAGGACGCAGCCGTCGAAGGCTTCGCCAACATTGCGCATGGCCACAATCTCCAGCTTGAGCCGTATACGCTCGCGCGAAATCTCCGCCAGCTGAACGTTGTAAATCCCGACAACCCCTATTTCCAGAGCAAGCCGATCCAGAACTTCACCGGCCTCGACGCCAAGCTGATCCTGCACAACAGCCTGGTGCTGGACGCCACGGTGAACCCCGACTTCAGCCAGGTGGGGGTTAACGATCCCGCCACCCCGAACCAGCGCTTCCCTCCCTTCTTTCCTGAGGTGCGCCCCTTCTTCATCGAGAACAGCAGCTACTTCGATACGCCGATCAGCCTCTACTACACCAACAACATCGTTACCCCGCAGTACGGCGCGCGCCTAACCGGCAAGCTTGGAGGCTGGGCCATGGGCATACTGGGTGTTGACGACCGGAGTCCCGGCCAGGCGGTTGCCGCCGGCAACCCGGAATACGGCACCCGCGCCCACGACTACATCGGCCGCATCAACCGCGATGTCGGCTCCCTCTCCAACGTAGGCATCATCTACGCCGACCGCGAATATCTAGGCTCATACAACCGCGCCGGGGGCGTTGACTACCGCGCCCGCATAGGCAAAGCCTGGACCCTGACCGGCCAGGGGCTCACCTCCGAAACGAAAAATATCAGCAACGGAACCGATGGCGAGCAGACATGCGAAACCTACGCGCTTTACTGCAGTGGCCAGGCCTGGGCGCAGAGCGTCAGCTATTCCGACCCCCATCGCAATTTCTGGACCAGCTACGACGACACGGCCGCTGGCTTCGTCACCGATACCGGCTTCTTCCGGCGTCCTGATGTCCGCCAGTCCAGCGCCCATTTCGGGTACACCTTCCGCCCCAATGGCGGCCCCGTCCTCTCCGACGGCCCCCACATCTTTGCCGCGCGCTCCTGGGACCATAACGGCGTACCCCTCGGCGTCTACGTCAGCCCCGCCTGGAGCATCAACTTCTCGAGCAGCACCTCACTTTACGCCAGCTTCTCCGTGGGGCAGAGCCGGCTTCGGCCAATCGACTACTCCGCCCTGCCTGCCGACGTGGAGTATAAAGATCATTCCACCAACATCAGCGTCTACACGGCTCCCGTCTCCTGGCTCACGCTGCACGGAAGCTATTCCCAGGGCACAACCGTCAATTTCAGCCCCCCGAGCGGCCAGGGGCCGGGCCCGGTCAGCTATCTCTCGCCCAATTTCCGTGCTGAATTCAAGCTCTTCAATGGCGCCGACATGCAGAACAGCTACACCTTCACGCATTTCGCCAACCTCGACAACGGCTCGCTTGTCTACGACAACCACCAGATCGTCTCGCGCTGGAACTACCAGTTCACGAAAGCCGTGTCCATTAACCTTATCGGCCAGTACATTGCCACTCTGCCGAAGACACAGTACACGAGCCTCACCAATTCGAAGACCATATTCGCGGACGCGCTCTTTACGTATATGCCTCACCCCGGCACGGCCCTCTATCTGGGCTACATTGGCAACTTCGCCAATATCGACCCGTCGCTTTGCACCCGGACCTCCACTGGCGCCTGCAATCCCAGCGACCCCATCCTCGGCCCCACCCCATCCACGCTGACGAACGACGGCAAAAACCTCTACGTCAAAGTCTCCTACCTGCTCCACTTCTAGTGGAATCCGCTGCGAGGTGATTGAAGCCTGCGCGCTTAAGCCGAAGGAGGCTTGCGTGCGGCGGCCCGTAGAAGGTCAAGAGGTTGTTCCTCTGCTACGGGAGGGACGGAGAGACTTCAGAGGGCGGGCGGGGCATTTTCCGGATAACGGGTGGCATCTTTGCGCCGTACCGGGTCACCGCTCCCTGTTGGTAGAGAGCGGGATGGAACTTTTGGGAGTGGGGCGGCGTAGAGGTTCCTAGAAGGGGATGGAGGCGGAGCAATGCGTGTGCGTGGGTGGCGGGTTGTGACGGGGTTGCTGGCGGGAATGGCGCTGTGCTGCGCGGTGGCGGCGGGGCAGGGGTCGAGCGGGAAGGATGAAGGGCTGAATCTGGAGCTGCATGCCACAGGGCATGCGACGGCGGCAGAGATTGGGCTGCCGGTGTATCCCGGGGCGACCCTATATAAGGACACGAAGAGCAAAGGCAACGATTCTCAGGCGGACCTTGGGTTTACGCTTGGTGACTTCCACCTGCGCGTGATTGCGGTGAGCTATGTGACGCATGCTGCAGCGGCGAAGGTATTGGAGTTTTATCGCAGGCCGCTTTCGCGGTATGGGCAGGTGCTGGAGTGTGATCACGGCAAGCCGGTGGGCAAGCTGACGGTGACGAACACGGGACTGACCTGCTCGGACAACCACGGCAGGCATGTGCAGGTGAACGGGAGTCCTAACTCGGGCGGTGACCTTGAGCTGCGGGCGGGATGGCCGCACCGGTTCCGGCTGGTGGGGCTTGATTCGTCACATTCGGGCGAGACGCGGTTCGGGCTGGTGTATCTGGATCTGCCGCGGGACAAGAGCGGCAAGGCGGATTGACGGGCACGGTGACGTGCGGACGGAGCCGGCACGAACGGATGATAGTCTCGCTGCATGAAGAAGATTGCGCTGCTGCTGATGGTGCTTACAGGGCCTTCGCTGGTTTATTCTCAAGCGGCTTTTGCGAAGGCAAAGACGGACAAGCCGCTGTTCGATTCGAACAGGAAGACGCTGTACACGCAGGCGGAGCTGTGGCGCGGGTTTGATGCCGCGACCAGCAAGCCGGGCTGGGACGCCGAGGTGTATGCGCAGTATGTTCGCGCGGGAAAGTTCTATCCTGCGGCGGCGATGGCGCGGGCACGCAGTTTGCACGACAGTGGGATAACGACGGCGCTGGGCGCATATGTGCGCGAAGCGATGGCGGAGGGGCACGATCCGGTTGGCGTGACGGGGAACGCGAGCGAGGACCTGCGCTGCTCAGCAAGCTACCGACGGACGGCGCGGCTGGGATATGAGCTGGCCAAGGCCGGGTATCTGGTGGTAACTGGCGGCGGACCGGGCGAGATGGAAGCGGCGAATCTGGGCGCGTATCTGGCGGACCAGAAAGAGTCGGCGATCGATGAAGCGATACGGATTATGCGGGCGCGCGCGGTGAAGAGCGCAGACCCGGCACGTTGCCATTATGCAAACCACATTGCGTACACGGAGGCGGCGTTCGATGTGCTGAAGCGGTTTCCGAGGGGCGCGGAGAATTTGAGCGTGCCGACGTGGTTCTACGGGCATGAGCCGCCGAATGTGTTTGCGACGCGTGTGGCGAAGTACTTCTCGAACGCGATTCGCGAAGATGAGCTGCTGGCGATCGACACGGGCGGGACGGTGTTTGTAGAAGGCGCGGCGGGCATGCGGCAGGAGATTTTCCAGCGGGCGGAGCAGGTAAATTTTGCGAGCTTCTGCTCCGTGAGCCCGATGGTGTTCATTGGAACGAAGGAGTTTGGCGGAGCGGATGGGCTGTATGCGCTGGTGTACCGGTATGCCAAGCCGGCGTATCCGACGGTGGGCAGCTATCGCGATGACCTGAAGCTGACGGACAGCGTGGCAGAGGCGGTGGCGTTCATGAAGGTGCATCCGCCACGGCGAGTGAACGACGCGCAAGGCGCGTGCCGGAATATGCCGTAGCCGGATTTATTGCTGGACGGCGGCAGTTGGCCGGGAGGGTTCGCATGGTGAGGGCATCTTGTTGAGAAAAACGTTTACAGGCCTACCCAGATTGGAGCCGGAGCGCGGGGCGTGTCATATGGCGGGGGAGGCTGCTGCTCTTCGAGCCGGTCTGTACGGCACGGCTGAAGCCGTGCCCTGATACTTGACGTGGCCCTTCGGGTGAAAATGACAGAATGCCGGAATAAGGCTCTCCCAAGAGGACGCTAGATTGGCTGGGCTTTCACCTGGCCTCGCTCAAGCTGGGCGGGAGGGTCTCTGCGGGACCGATGCGGTTGAAGGCGGCTCTTTCTGCATCTCTCCGAGATGTGGGGCGCCCTCAGATTGCCTTATCATTCAGATCTGGGCCATCCACCACTGGACACTTCGCAGGTTTGGATTCGATCTCTCCCACCCTTTCGCAGAGAACGCGAAAGGATGGGGCACCCTCATCGGTGGCTGGTTAAGGGTGGGGCACCCGGCTCAACTCTGAAAAATCAAGTTCTTGATTCTATTCTGTTTATTGGTGTTTTCGCTGTAACTCTCTCATTCCATTCTTGTTACTTGTACTATCCTCTAAATAAAGGGGTTATGGACCGGCCATCCGGGCACACGCGGCTTTCTACCCCACGGACGCAGGCCTGTGTGGCCGCTCCCGCTGGTCGCGGGTTCAAAATTGAATTCATGTTTGGCTCCAAATAGGAAGAGGCGCAGCGGGTGGCTGCGCCTCTTTTGCTCTCTCCATCTAGTATATCAGGTTGAGATAATTCAGATGCATTTCTAAGTTGTTGCAAACAGGTTTGTTATGAGATTTTGCTCTTGACAAGGGGACTGGGGCGAGGCGGGCTTCCGTTGCCGGGGCTAAAGCCCCTCGCTCTTTGTCTGCTCTGATCACCGGGCTAAACAGGCTGCGGAAAAACCCTGGATTCCTGACTCGCTTTTCGCTTCCGAGCGGATTTTTTGCCTTTTCGGCCTGTTGGGCCGCGAATTCCTGTTTTCGTTTTGTGCCTGAAAGCCGTTTTTATCGGCATCCAGG
>DATKRT010000059.1:0-27162 GCA_035532055.1 Acidobacteriaceae bacterium
GTACAACTCAAGGCCAGCGCCCATCGGCCGCGCTCGCCGATTCGCAAAGAATTTCTCCCGGTGTGCCGGATGCCCGCCGCGAAAGCGCTCCGGCAAGAGCATCTCCATTGTCCTGTCAAGGAGTTCCTCGTGCCCGTACCCGAACAAGATCTCCGCTTGAGCGTTAGCCAGGACGATCTTGCCCTCATGGTTGACCACTACGATCGCATCCGGGGCCGCTTCGAGCAGGCCTTCGAATTTCTTCTCCGTACCCGCGGTAAGCTTTGGCATTGGCACCTTCCTGCATCGGGGGGGGGGGGGGATCGTGTAGATCGGGGTCTATTCGTTAAGTACTATCATACGTAGTTCTCCAGTTACTATAGCGATCTCACATGTGAGCCAACTAGTAGTTGGTGCGGGGAATGAGAAAGGTTGTATCGTTTTAGGAATTTGTTGAAATAAGTACCGTTTTGCGACAAAAATGAGCAGTCGCTCGTCTTTTCAGCTTTGGAGTAACTGGTGCGGATTCGGTAATGACTTACGAGGATAACCCTCACTGGTTACTCACGGCGAAGACTGTCTTCGCGCTCGTCGCTTGGCGCCCATTTTCAATGGGCGACAACTGCCCGGTGGATTGGGTTGCTGCCAATACACGGGGAACATAGTTTCTGGTTTCGAGTGGCAGCATCCCCAGCCTGGTCAATTGGTCGAAGTCATCGGTGTGCGCTTTCAAGATCGCGGTCTCGACGTTCGCTTCTCCCGTGTTATAGGCGGCCAGGGCGAGTTTCCAATTGCCGAATTGCGCATACAGGTCATGGAGATATCGCGCCGCGGCGTCGGTGGCTTTAAAGAGGTCGAGCCTGTCGTCCTGAATGTCATCCACGCGCAGGCCATAGCGGCGCGCCGTGTCCGGCATCAGTTGCCACAAACCGCGCGCCCCCTTGGGAGAGAGCGCGTCCATGCGGCCGCCGCTTTCGACAAGGATCACGGCAGCTAGTTCAGTGGGCACTCCGTAACGCCGCAGGATAGGATCGACGACCGGGCGCAACATCTCTAAGCGCACCTCTGGTTGTGCCGCTTCAATACTCCGGCGATCACTCCATAACTGAGGTCGCCGGCCATTGTGAATGGCATGACTTTCCGTTGGTGTCTGGTACGTTGTTTTTTCCCCCATAGCCGAGGATGTGGCCTGAGGGGCGGAGGCGAGAAGCGTATCCGCGGCTCTGTTCAAGGAGTTATCATACCCGGCGAAAATCTGGTCAGCAGTGGGGCGTGCACGCTGGGTGAGCTGCGCACTCTGGCCCCACAGGCAGGCGGGAATGGCCCAGAGAGCGATCGTTGCCAGGCCAATCCGGAAGAGAGGCCCCGATCTGTACAGCATGCTGTCAGGCATTGGCCCGCCCCTTGCGCTGCGCGTGACGCATTTCCCATCCGCGCCACATCTCGTAAACAACCGGGATCACGATGAGGGTGAGAATGGTCGAGGTCACCATGCCGCCGATCATGGGCGCGGCGATCCTTTTCATCACATCGGCGCCGGTGCCAGTGCTCCACATAATAGGCAGCAGTCCCGCGATAATCGCCGTGGCCGTCATGGCAATAGGACGTACCCGCATGACAGCTCCTTCGATCACTGAGTCGTAGAGATCTTTCGTCGTGCTCATTCGTCCGTCTCTCTGGCGCCGTTCATACGCCTGGTCGAGATACACGATCATCACCACCCCGATTTCAGCGGAAACTCCTGCCAGCGCGATAAATCCAACCCACACGGCCACGCTGGTGTTGTAGTGCGAGAGATAGAGCAGCCATATACCGCCGATCAGCGCAAAAGGCAGCGAAAGCATGACAATCAGCGATTTGATAACCGACTTGAAGTTCGAGTACAGCAGAACAAAAATGATCAGCACGGTGAGCGGAACAACCACTTCCAGCCGTTTCCTCGCTCGCTGCATGTATTCCCACTGGCCGCCCCATTCGAGGTAATAGCCCGCGGGCAACTTCACTTTTTGCTTGACTATCTGCATGGCTTTTTTCACGTAACTACCAAGATCCACGCCAGCCACATCCACATACACGTAGCCCACCGGGACGGCGCCTTCCGTTTTGACGACGGGCGGCCCCATGGTGAGGCTGATTTTGGCAAGCTGGGCAATGGGAATCTGCGCCCCGCCCGGCGTCGCCACCAGAACCCGGTCGAGTGCCTGCGGGTCCGTGCGATAGTCGCGCAGATAGCGCACATCGATGGGGAAACGTTCGCGTCCTTTAACCACGGTGGAGATGCTCTCGCCGCCGATGGCCGTCTCGATGACATCCTCAACATCCCCAACCGTCAGGCCGTACCGGGCAATCGCGTCCCGGTTAATTTTGAAGTCCAGATAATATCCGCTGGCGGTTCGCTCGGCATACACGTTGCGCGTGCCGGGTTGGTTGCGGAGGGCATCTTCAATCTGCCCGCCAATCTTCTGGGTGACGTTGAGGTCAGGGCCAAAAATCTTGATGCCGATGGGGGTGCGGATGCCGGTGGAGAGCATGTCGATGCGGCCCTTGATGGGCATCGTCCAGGAGTTCGATACGCCGGGGATTTTGAGCGCGGCATCCATCTGGTTTTCCAATTTCTCCGGCGTCATTCCCTTCGGCCACTGGTCCTCGGGCTTCAGTGTGATCGTGGCCTCGCCCATCTCCAATGGAGCGGGGTCGGTGGAAGTTTGAGCACGACCGCCCTTGCCGAAGACCGAAACCACTTCAGGAAACTGCTTGATGATCTTGTCTTCCAGTTGCGTCAACTTGGCCGTTTCGGTAATGGACTGGCCGGGAAGTCCCGTCGGCATGTAAAGCAAACTGCCTTCATAGAGCGGCGGCATGAACTCCGACCCCAGCTTCATGAATGCCGGAGCCGTGACGGCCAATGCGGCCAGCGCCAGGATCAGCACGGTTTTGGGGAAGCGCAACACCAGATGGACAATCGGCTTGTATACCCAGATAAGGAAGCGGTTGATGGGATTCTTCGTCTCCGGAGCAATTTTCCCGCGGATAAAGAGCAGCATCAGGACCGGAACCAGGGTCACCGAGAGCATGGCCGCAAAAGCCATCGAAAACGTTTTGGTGTAGGCCAGTGGCTTGAACAGCCTTCCCTCCTGCGCCTGCAGCGTAAACACTGGAATAAACGACACAGCAATAATCAGCAGAGAGAAGAACAGCGGTTTCCCGACTTCCTTGGCCGCGTCAATCACGATGTTGTCACGGTTCCCCTGCCGGCCTTCCTGTTCCCACTTCTCCAGGTGCTTATGCGCATTTTCAATCATCACAATAGCGCCATCCACCATGGCGCCGATTGCGATGGCGATGCCGCTCAATGACATGATGTTCGCATTCAGATGGATGTAGTACATGGCGATGAACATCATCAGAATCGCGACCGGCAGTGTCAGGATCGCCACCAGGGCGCTGCGAAAATGAAACAGAAAAAGGATGCAGACAAGGCTGACAATAATGATTTCCTCGACGAGCTTCTCCCGGAGAGTCGAGATGGCGCTTCGAATCAGGGTGGATCGGTCGTACACCGGCACAATGTCGACGCCCTTGGGCAGCGAGCTTTTTATCTGAGCAAGTTTTTGCTTGACCCGGTTGATGACCGCCAGCGCATTTTCGTGATACCGGACGATCACGATGCCACCCACCACCTGCCCTTCGCCGTTCAGGTCCGCCATGCCGCGCCGCATATCCGGGCCCAGGTGAACATCCGCCACGTCGCGCAGGTAAATAGGAGTTCCGTCTCCATTGGTACCCACGGCTATCTTCTGCAGGTCGGATACCGACTTGATGTAACCGAGCCCTCGCACCATGTATTCCCGGCCGGTGTATTCGACAACGCGACCGCCCACGTCGTTGTTACTTCGTCGAATGGCCTGAATCACCTTATTGAGTGGAAGATGGTAGGCAAGCAGCGTGTCGGGATTAATGTCAACCTGATACTGCTTCACAAAACCGCCGACACTGGCCACTTCTGAGACGCCGGGCACGCCCTCCAGCGCGTAACGCACGTTCCAGTCCTGCAGGGTGCGGAGTTGAGCCAGGTCGTGACGCCCGGTCTTGTCCACCAATGCATACATGTAGGCCCAGCCAACGCCAGTCGCGTCGGGCCCCAAGGTCGGCGTTACTCCTTTCGGTAGATTCCCTTGCAAACCCTGCATATACTCGACCACTCTCGACCGCGCCCAGTACATGTCCGTTCCGTCCTTGAAGATGACATAGACAAACGACAGGCCAAAAAAGGAATAACCGCGCACCACCTTTACATCCGGGGCGGAAATCAGAGCCGTGACAATGGGGTAGGTGACCTGGTCTTCCACCAGTTGGGGATCGCGGCCCTGCCATTTGGAAAAAACAATGACCTGCACATCGGAGAGATCTGGAATGGCATCGAGCGGCGTATGCGCCAACGCCCAGACTCCCCAGGCTACCGCAAAAAATACACCCAGAAAAATGAAGAACTTATTTCTCGCGCTCCACTCAATAATTTTCTCAATCATGGCTTTTGCACCTTCGGGGATATAGGCGTAACTTCGCGGAGTAGGTCATTAAGGCGCTTCAGGGAGCCACCGTGTTGCGCGATGAAAGCGCGTGCGTGTTGCTCATCGGAAAACGCCAGCGTGCTCGGCGAACAGCGGTCAAAAGCGCGCAGGTAGACCGTATCCCCGCCGGGGCTTTCTACCGCAGGCGCCATGCGCATGCAGAGGTTCACGGTGCTGCCTTCCACAAACCAGGCCTTGGCCGGATTCAGAAGTTTACCGGTATCAAAATTCGCGACTTTTTCGATTCGCAGCGATTTGCCTGTCTGTTGCGCTTCAACGATGGCGCACCGCACGCAACAGGTCTCATACTTCTTTCCTCCGATGGTGACCAGTGCCCGCGTTTGGCGCTGAATCGGACGTCCGGAGAAAGGACAGACTTTTGCCTGCCTTTGGCTGACCAGATACCATGCGCCGCCCAGAACGGCGAGGACTGCGCCAAGCCCGAGAATGCCCGCGAAAATGACTCTCTTTTTCATATGCGCCTCATTTCTTGCCAGTCTTGCTGGGTGACATGTTCATGCCCGCCATCATTCCCTGCATGGCGGCTCCCAGGCGGCTCTCCGAATCGATCAGGAAATTTCCGGAAGCGACGATCTTCTCTCCCGGCTTGAGTCCGGCCAGCACCGCATATTGCCCGTTAAACTCGTCTCCTACCTTGATTTCTCTTGGCTCGAAGTAGCCTCCCGGCTTAGCGATAAATACAACCTGGCGTGTTCCGGAATTGAGTACAGCCTGGCTGGGCACAACCACCTGCTTGCCGTAATCAATCGCCAGTTGAACGTCCGCATACATGTCTGGCTTTAATGCGTAATTTGGATTCGGAAACTCCAGGCGGACTTTGATGGTGCGGGTCTTCGGATCGAGCGTGGGATAGACGTAGGCCACACGACCGCGATAGGTCTTGCCGGGAAAGTAGCTTAACTGCATCGACGCCGCCTGGCCGATATGGACGAAGGGCGCCTCGTACTCATAGATGTCCACATAAACCCAGATCGTCGAGAGATCGGCAATGTCGTAGAGATCGGTTTTAGGAGTGACGTAAGCCTGTTCATACGCGTTGCGACTCATGACAAAGCCACTGATCGGCGAATAGAGCGTCATCGTCCGCGCGGCTTTCCCCGACTTTTCGAGCGTGCGAATCTGTGCGTCCGTGACGTCCCAGAGCTTTAGGCGGTCCCGCGTAGCGTTCAGGAGTGAGTCCGCGCCGGACACCACGTCGGCATAGGGAGCTTTCGACAGGTATTGCTGCCCCTTGAGGGCAATCAAATACTCCTGCTCCGTCGATACCAGATCCGGGCTGTAGAGTGTGAACAAAGGCTGGCCTTTCTTGATCAGCTTGCCCACATAATCCAGGTCGACTTTTTCAATCCATCCAGCGATTTTTACGTGCACGTGTGAAATCTTCTCTTCGTCCATTTGTATGATTCCAACCGTGCGCAGCGTGCGCTTCATGTCCGTACGACGCACAGTGGTATAAGTCACGTTGATCAACTGCTGCGTGGCGGGGCTCAGCATGACCGTTCCAGGAGCCATGTTCTGCGCGGAGGCTGCGGACGCAGCCTGGCCCCCCGCTGCTGCGTTTTTGGAAGCGCTCATTCCCGGCATGTCGGCTGCCGGCGCCTTGCCTTGCGGCGTTTTCTGTTGTGGCTGCGCCGAGGCACTCGCAGGCGCAGGAGCGGATCGCTCGCGAATCTCAAAGTGATAGACCACCAAGCCTCCGGCCGCTATTCCAAAAATGAACAATGCGAATCCAATCAGGTATAGGCTCAGGCCGGTTGGCATTTTCATGGCGATTCCTTTCATTTCGTCAGCTCCGTTCCGACCAGGGGCTCCAGGCGAGCAAGCGCGCTTTGATACTTGCTCAGTTCCTCGTAATAGCCGGTCTCGTAATCGAGCACGTCCACGAAGTTCGTGAGCATGGAGAGAAAATCCACCTTGCCCACCTCATAGGCAGACATCGAGGACTCGAGCGCCATGGAGGACTGAGGCACAATCGCTTTGGAGTAGAGGTTGAATAAATCCCGCGACGCGGTAGCAGTCAGGTACTGCTGCTTGATTTCAAAGTTCACCGTTGTCGCTCGTTCATCCAGATCGCGCCGGGCGGCAATAAGGCCGTGGGCCGCCTCGATTACACCTTCACGCTGCTTGGTTCGGTAAAAGATGGGGATGTTGATCCCTACCGTGAATCCATTCGAGTCCTTTAGCATGGGACGTTGTTGGTACGAGTAGTTCACCGTGAAGTCCGGATCGTAAGCTTTGCGTGCGAGGTTCACCGCGTCGCGGTTTCCTTCGATCATTCGCCGATCCTCTTCGAGACCTGGATCATTCTGGTGCGCCAGCGCATACAAGTCGTTAAGAGTCGCGTGGAATTCCGCCGGAGGAAAAGGCGCAGGCGGAGGCAATGGCGCTTCAGATTCGCGGTAGAGCAGGGTATTCAGCCGTGCTCTTGCTGTGTCTCGCTGCTGGCGCAGCACGATCAGTTTCTGGTCAATTCTCGAAACTTCGATCTGCGCTCTCAATACATCCTGCTGCATGCCTTTGCCAACCCGGTAAAGTGTCTCGGCAATGCTCGAGAGTTTCTGCAGCAGGTCTTTGTCTTTTCCGGTGATCTCAATCGCTTTCGTGTAATAGAAGTAGTCGTAATAGGCCACCTTCACGTCCGAAGTCACCTGGCGGCGTGTCTGTTCATAGTTCCACCAGGCCGCCTCCGCCTGGCGATCGGCAATCTGGCCCCGCAATTTCAACTTTCCGGGATAAGGGAAATGCTCGGACACGGTCAGGCCACGGTAACTGGGAGCGAAGCCTTCTTGTACGTCGAACGGCGCGATGCTTCCCATCCAGCCACCGGCAACGGTGGGATCGGGCAGCGACCGAGTCTGCGGCACACGCGCCCGTTGCGCCTGGTAGCGCTCAGCAGCGCCTTTGATCGCAGGATTCTGAGCAAGGGCCACGTGGATCAGCTCGTCCAGCGTGACTTGCGCCCCGCCGACGGTGGAAATTGTGTTTGTCTTATCGCCACGTTCAGGAATTGCGCGGGTGGTCGGAGCAGGCGCCTGCGGCATTGCGGGGGCGGTCTGCGACATCGAAACAACCGGAAACGCCAGCCCTAATCCCAACGCAAACCAAAGTACGGCCCGTGAAAACTTATTCATCTCCCCTCCGCCCGTTATGCCCGGTCGTGCCGGGAGTGAGTGCCTCGGGAGCGGCTTTCAACTCGTTCTGGTTGTGCGCCCAAATCTCGTCGCTTATGTGATTCAGCATCTTCCGGGAAATCTGTTGCTTCAGATCGAATGCATAGGTATCGCGATACCCAAATACGAACAAGTGCCAGGGATCGGGATTAGACACGGTTTCAAGGTCAGCCCAACGCCAACTCCGGCTGTCACCGGCAGTGCTGGTGACATAATCGATGCCGTCGCCGCGGAATCGCAAAACGCCATTCGTGCCATGAGTGAGAGTCCGGTGATGAGCCGCGATAATCATGCCCTGCGACTGCGTGTATGGAACGGCGTTTTGGGAAGGCCGTTGAACTTCGCGAGCCAGTTCCGCAGCGACCCGTGGAGGAACGGCCTGGTCCAGGTCAAATCTGTATCGGGTGACTCCAGGCAGATGCCACTTTCGATTCTGATAGGTTTCAAGGGCCAGACGGCGGGGCGAAATGCGGAATGTTTGAACATCCTGAAAGGCCCAATTCAAAGTGCTCCCATTCCGCGCCTTGAACTCAATTCCGGCGGGACTGATGCTGAGAGTGCCCTCTTCGCCCCCGACGATGTGGTGCAGTTTTCCCGGAGACTGCCAGGCGATGAATGACTTCTCGGAGTCTGCTTGGTGCAGACCTTGTGCATGAGCGACGCATGTGCCCTGAAAAGAGAACCACAAGCTGGCAAAAAGCACGAGGACGGGCAATACGAGCCGCTTCAAACGCTCTCGATGCATGACAAATTCATCTCCTGGAACCTGAACGAATGCCCAATAGGGGCCGGTTGTATGCTGACCCACAGCGTCAGAGCTGTCCTCTTGGGGACAGGGCTGAACAACAAAATCAGCGAGACACGCTGAAAATTCAGACGGAAGGAGAGATCAGATCAGGAAGGTGCAAAGAAGGGATTGGGCGCGGCTGTGCAGTTGGCGATCGGGCGGAGAGTGAACTCCTGCTGTCCGAAGAGTCATGTTGGAGGCGTGAGCAACAAACGTACCGCCAACGAGCATCAGTTCCTGGGACACTTGTTGTGGCGGTGGAGTTAACATCGCAACCGGCGTGCCGGGAACCAGCCTGCAGCAGGATCGATTCAGGTCAGCTGAACTAATTCGAGGCTGAACACCGCTTCTTTCCTTCACCGACATTCCGGCCATCATGGGGCATCCGGGCCTGCAACGCATGGAGGACTGCATCACTTCCCGGCAGGGCATCGCTGCAAACACAGGTGTGGCCCCAAGCATTATGAGGAGTAGGACCGTGGCAGCTTTGGAGAAGAATCTCATGCCAGTGTAGTAAATATACCTATCATTTCCCTTTACCTATGTGATTTGCGTTACAGGTATGCCAGGCCGTCTGGATAGGAAAGGTACCTTGATGGAACGAGCATATTACCAATTCGGCAGTTTAACCAGAAAGAAGCGCGGGAAGAAGCGGCGGGCCGCAGCCGGGAAGTACAGCTCCATCGGCTGCCACACCTACCGTTCGTGGCTCGACGAGACCGGAGCGCCGATGAAGGTGCAACAGGAACTGATGCGTCATGCCTCCATCCAAACGACGATGAACGTCTATGGACAGGCCATGTCGTCATCGAAGCGGGAAGCGAATAAGAAGATCGTTGAAATGGTGCTCAAGCCGATGAAAGCGAGCGCCTGAAACCCCGAATTTCCTTATTGGGAGATATTGGGAGTCTTTCGGCTTTTCCGATTCACTCTAAGCTGTTGATTTGATTGGTTGCGGGGGCAGGATTTGAACCTGCGACCTTTGGGTTATGAGCCCAACGAGCTACCGGGCTGCTCCACCCCGCACTCTTATATTAACGCGCATATTCGGTAGGGTCAAACATTCCCGGCTCGTCCCCCCGCCGGAGCAATGAGCGCCAAATGCGCCCTCTGCCGCTGATAAACTTACTGGCAAGCCATGTTTGAAAACCTTTCAGTAAAACTCCAGCGTGCCTTCAAGAATCTTCGCGGTCAGGGTGTCATCAACGAAGAAAACATGCAGGAGGCGCTGCGCGAAATCCGGGTCGCCCTGCTTGAAGCCGACGTAAACCTTAACGTCGTCAAGGAACTCATCGAGCACATCCGCGCCAAGGCCCTCGGGCAGGAAGTCCTTACCTCGCTCTCGCCCACCGAGCAGGTCATCAAGATCATCCGCGACGAACTCATCGCCATCCTCGGCAAAGACACCGCGCGCTTCAACTTCGCCTCGCGCCCGCCCACCGTCATTCTTATGGCCGGCCTGCAGGGCTCCGGTAAAACCACCACCTCCGGCAAGCTCGCCGCGTGGTTGCAGAAGGGTGGCCACCGCCCCATGCTCGTCTCGGTCGACGTCTACCGTCCCGCCGCGCGCGAGCAGCTCAAGGTGGTCGCCAACTCCATCAAGGCCAAGCTCTACGAGGGCGACACTAAGGGCGAATCCGCCGGAACCCCACTCGTCGAGCGCCTCGCCAAAGAGGCCCGCCGCGAGGCCGTCATCACCGGCTGCGACACCCTCATCGTCGATACCGCCGGACGCCTCCACGTCGACTCCGACCTCATGGACGAGATGGCCAGCCTCAAAAAACTGCTCTCTCCGCAGGAGATTCTTTTCGTCGCCGACGCCATGACCGGCCAGGACGCCGTCCGCTCTGCCGACGAGTTCCACAAGCGCCTCGCGCTTACCGGCATCATCCTCACCAAAATGGACGGCGACGCCCGCGGCGGCGCCGCGCTCTCCATCCGCCACGTCACCGGCCAGCCCGTCAAGTTCATGGGCACCGGAGAAAAGCCTGACGCCTTCGAGGCCTTTCATCCGGATCGCATCGTGGGCCGCATCCTCGGCATGGGTGACATCATGTCCCTCATCGAGAAGGCCGAAGAAAATCTCGACCGAAAATCGTCCGAGGACTTCGCCCGCAAGGCCCTTAGCGGCGACGGCTTCTCGCTTGAGGACTTCCGCGACCAACTCCGCCAGATCCGCAAGCTCGGATCGATGCAAAGCATCATGAAGATGCTGCCCTCCGTCGGCCCGCTCGGCAACCTCTCGCAAATGGCCGACCAGGTTGATGAAAAGCAGTTCGTGCGCATCGAGGCCATCATCAACTCCATGACGAAGAAGGAGCGCAACAACCACGAAATCATCTCCGGCACGCGCCGCAAGCGCATCGCCAACGGCTCCGGAACCACTGTGCAGGAAGTCAATCAGCTCTTGCGCCAGTACGCGCAGATGCGCAAAATGTTCAAAGGCGTCGGCAAGGGCGGAATGCTCCAGCGCCGCGCCATGGGAATGCTTGGCGGAATGAAAGGAATGAGATAAGTGAACTTCAGAAGAGTGGCTGCCGTTTCAACCTCCATCAACCGATACGCAATTCTCCTCGCAGCCCTCTTCTTCACCGCCGCCGCCTTCGCGCAAAGCAATCCGACCGCATGGCCCTCGCTCACCCAGCAGCATAACTACGTCGCGAAGCGCTCTTCCAGCTACGACCGCACCGGAGGCAATGACGACTGGCGCAGCGTCGCGCCCGGAGCCACCATCACCATCCTCAATGCCGACGGCCCTGGCGTCGTCTCCCACATCTGGATGACCATCAACGATTCCGAACCGTGGTCGCTGAAAAAGATTGTGCTGCGTATGTACTGGGACGGCGAAAAGGACCCCAGTGTGGAAACGCCCGTCGGCGACTTCTTCGGCCTCGGGCTCGGCGATTACCACATCTGGCACTCGGCCATGCTCTCCGTCGCGCCGGACAAGGCCCTCAACAGCTTCTTCCCCATGCCGTTCCAGCATCACGCGCGCATCACCATCACCAATGAGGGTACGCAGCCCATCTACAACCTCTACTGGAACATCGACTACCGCCTCTATCCGCACCCGCTGCCGCCCGGCACGCTCTACTTCCACGCGGAATACAACCAGGCGCAGCCCAATCACGGCATCGTCTCCGGCTGGACCTCCAACGGTGCTTCAAAGGTCCTCGGCATCAAGAACCTCGACGGCAAAGACAACTATGTCTTCGTCAATGCGAAGGGCCGCGGCCAGTACGTTGGCGTAACTATGTCCGTTCTGCAAAATCAGGATGACTGGTTTGGCGAAGGCGACGACATGTTCTTCATTGACGGAGAAAAGCTGCCCTCCATCAACGGAACCGGCACGGAAGACTACTTCCTCGGCGCATGGGGCTTCGGCGATCACCCCTTCTCCTATCCGCTCTTCGGCGCGCCGTATATCGAAGGGGACGAGCACGCCGGCGCGCGCATCAGCCTCTACCGTTTCCACCTCGATGCGCCCATTACCTTCACCAAATCCATCCGGGCCACCATTGAGCACGGTCACGGCAACTCGCGGTCAGACAATTTCTACTCCGTCGCCTACTGGTACCAGACCCAGCCGCACCTGCCGCTCCCGCCGCTGCCTCCGGTCGCCGACCGCATCCCGGCGCTGCAGCCCGTGGGCGGCCCCGGCAACAACATGCAGCCGCCGAACTAGCGGCCTCAGGCCTTCGGCTTCCAGCCCATCCAGTCCAGCATCCATTGCCACGCCGCCTCGGTGCTTCGCTCCGCAGGGGGCGCCGGCACCGCCGCTTGCGATATTTCCACCGGCTTGCCGCCATACGTCCGCGCCAGTTCGCGAAACATCCGGCCCTGTTCCTTTACCCTGCCGTCATTGGTCAGCAGGCCCAGCGTGTACTCCACCTGGTTAAACGCGAACTTCCGGTTCAGGTCATGGCTGTCCCAGTAGGTAAACCAGTTCACGCCTGCATCCTTCGCGCTCAGCACCGTGGTCTGCAGCCATTCCGCCTGTTGCGATTCCGACAGCGCGGCAATGCAGGTGTTGAACTCCTCCGCCCACACCGGCCTCTGCTGGTCCTTCATATAAGCCCGCGCCAGCGTGGCCATCGCCGCCACCAGCCGCGTGCTCGGCGGATCCATCGCCCCGCCGTATTTCAGCGCGCCCGTCCACCATGGATAACAATGGATCACCGGCAACGGCCGCGCCGCCAGCGCCTCCGGAGAAAACGTTGTGCGCTCGAACCATGGTTGCTGGTCCACGCCATTCACGTGCAGCCGGCCCGGAGCCGCCTCATCCATCAGCGCAAACATTCGCGCCATCCACGCGTCGCCCTGCTCCGGCTCTGCCGTCCAGCATGTATTCAGTTCGTTGCCCAGGTCGAACCCGATCACGTTCCCGTGCGCGTTGGTCGTCCGCGCCAGTTCCCGCACAAACAGCGCCTCCGCCTTCCACATCGCCGGATCTGTATAGAACCCGCTCCGCGCCGTATGGAACGGCGGCAGAAAGAACTGCCCGCTCAGCTGCCCGGTAAACACCGTCACCACCGCGTCCAGCTTGCGCGCCTCCATCAGCGTCAGCAGTTGGCCCAGCCGGTTCAGGTGCGCCCCGCTCACCCAGGTCCCGTTGGGTTGGAAATACGGCCATATCAACAGAATCCGCATATGGTCGGCTCCCAGCGAAGCAATCGCGTCCAGGTCTCGCTCAATCGGGTCGGTCTTCCAGTCATTCCAGCAGAACCACCAGTTATGCGACGGCGTATAGTTCACCCCGAACCGGTGCACATCAATGCGCGCCCGCCCGCGCTCCGCCTGCGCAGCCGCCGTGTCGCGCCTACCCTCCGCCATGGCTCCATGACGCGCCGCCAGGTATCCCGCCGCGCCCAACCCCGTTGCAATAAAGTTCCGCCGGTCCATATCCACCCTTTGCTGTCATTTCAGCGCCAGCCGCGCTCACCAGCCGCCGACACTCTACTATATGCACAGACGCAGCCCAGACTCAGACCCTTGTCCGGCCTTCAGCACTCTTCAATGCCTCAGGCTTGAGATTCCTGGAGTCGAAGTATAATCTAGCTTAAGCTGGCTTAAGCAGAAGGGGTGCATTCCCATGTTGGAAATAGGGGCGTTTGAAGCCAAAAATACGCTCGGGAGTCTGCTGGATCGTGTCGAAAATGGCGAGGAAGTTGTAATCACCCGTCATGGCAGGCCCGTGGCCCGCATCATTCCCAATGTCGCAGGGTTGGATCGCGACCAGGCGCGCCAGGCCATGGAACGCATACGGAAGCGTGCAGCGAAGTTCAAGTCGTCGCATTTCGATTGGAAGACGCTCAAAGCTGACCGCGATCAGGGACGCCCGTGAGCCTGGTTCTTGACAGCTCCGTTGCTCTCGCCTGGATTTACGCCGACGAGACCACCCCGGCCATTGGTGAAATCGAGGCCCGCGTAATTCAGAATGGCGCATGGGTGCCCTCCGTCTGGCGGCTGGAGGTGGCAAATGTCCTTGAGATGGGCGTGCGTCGCCGTCGGCACACTTCCGCCTTTCGCAACGCAACCCTCGCTGACCTCGCTACACTGCCGATCAGTATAGACTCTGAGACAGACAGGCAGGCATGGGGCCCCACGCTCCATCTGGCCGAGCGGCACCGGCTTTCCTTGTACGATGCTGCCTACCTGGAGCTGGCGAAGAGACGTGGTCTGGCGCTGGCGACATTGGACAAAGAATTGCGAACCGCTGCTGCCAAAGAGAAAATCGTTCTTTTCGGCGTCTAAACTATATAAAAAACACCCGGACTCTATGCCTCATCTTCAGGACCAGCTCGACGAAATCACCGCTAACACACGCACTCTTGTCCAGCCTGAGCGGTTGGCCATCAGTGAGCGCGCCGTTGAGGAGCTTTTCACCACCGGCATCGAGCAGCAAATCCTGCCCGCCGGCTCCAAAGCCCCGGACTTCACTCTTTCCGACGCCACCGGCCACACGGTCCGTTCCGCTGACCTGCTCGCGCTCGGCCCTGTCATCCTCAATTTCTTCCGCGGGCGCTGGTGCCCCTATTGCGTCACTGAACTGGAAGCCTGGCGCGATCTCTATCCCATCCTTCGCGAGCGCGGAGCACTCATCGTCGGCATCTCGCCGCAGACCGTCCGCCAGAGCGACTTCACGCAAATCCAGCATGAGATCCCCTACGCGCTGCTCTATGACGACGGATGCAAGGTCGCCGAGCAGTTCGGCCTCGTTTACACCATTCCGGAATACCATCGCGAGCACTACCGCAACGTCCTCGTCAACATCCCCTTCGTCAACGGCGACCAGAGCTGGAAGCTCATCCTTCCCGCCACCTATGTCATCGCGGCTGACGGCACCGTCCTCTTCGCCGAGGCACACGCCGACTTTCGCGTCCGCCCCGAGCCCGAAGAAGTTCTCGGCCATATCCCCGTCGTCAAGCGCTAAAGAATTTTCGAAAAAGCGCAGCGCGAAGCCGGAAACCTGAAGCCGGCGCGATCCAAAGAAGTGAGTGGTTACGCTTAGGATTCCCGAAGCCGCACTGACTCAGGAAATACCTTAGGATAGGGAAGCAGCCATGAAGAAAGCGAAGAAATCAGGCATCAGGCGTATCCTCACGCGCACCGTACAGTTCCTGCTCATCACCATAGTTCTTGTCTATTTCGCCGATTGGGGTCTGCTGCGCCTCAACATGATGCACGGCCACGGATACAGCACCGTCACCGTCGAAATCTATCTCGCCACCCCGCTCAAGGGGGAAAAGCAGGAGTACGACTATATGGGCGAGTACCCCGAGCACTGCTCCCGCTCGCTCTTCCCGCACGGAGCCGCTCCCTGCTGGTGGCTTAAAAAGCACAGCACCCGCTGGGAATAGGCGCCTCCAGGGGATGTGCCTGATTTTCACAGGGTCCTGAAGCCGCTACGGTTTTGCGTTCTTGCGCTCGTAGACATCACAGGCCCAGGACCAGTTCCTCCGCTGGATCGGATGACCGAACAGCGTGGTCCGTTCAACTCCGGCATCTCCATCGATCAGTTTCCAGTCGCTTTTGTGCAGCGGCGCCGGCCATGCGAGTTCTGAGCGGCTAAAGGCCAATTCTCCCGTATAGCAGCGCACCAATCCCTGAAACTCCGACGTGCTGTCCTCCGGCCTCAGATATTGGTAGTTGTAGAGATACTCAAAATAAGGTTTGTAGACGAAAAAGTGAGTGGGATCAATCAGAAGCCGCGGTTGAGGGTCGCCCTGCGCCCCAAAAATCTTCTTTACTCTTGCCGCCTGTTCCGAGGATCGAAGGTAGGAAGCCTTAAATTCTCTGGTCGCAATCAGGCGCAGCGAGAATGCAGGCAACGAAAAAAACACAGCTACCACCAGCAAAAGCAGCGGTGCGCGCGTATGCCTCATCCGGTCAGAAAGGCTGTAACCTGCGCTCGTAATAACGGCAAACAGCAAAGCGCTCGACGCTGCAAAGTAATTGCGTTGCGGCAAAAAAACAGCTGCAGGGAATAGAAACAAAATGCAGAACAAGCAGCCAAGCTGTAGCGCATCTCGCTTCTTCGCGTTCTCCGTGCGCTTTTTTGCAAGGTACAGCGCAATTACCCCTAAGCTGCACAAAAGCATAAGCAGAGGGACGGCGCTCAGCAGGTTCGCTGCGTTGAAGTATCTTTTGCCGGCAGCAGCGTAGTTATGCAGAAGGCCCTTGTTGGCGTTGGCCGATTGCCCCTTCAGCACCGCGCCCGCTCCTGTCCCTGCGCCTAACGCGTGGCTCAGAAAGCGGTGCAGTGTCGTGGGGTCGAGATGCTGCATATAGGCCGCGCATCCCGCCACTATCGCGGCCGCCAGCAGTGCCCCGCCGGCAATCACGCCGGGCTTGCTTTTCGCTGCGGGCGACCAGACCAGAAGAAAAACAAAGAGAAGAAATTCGACGATACCGATATAGGGATGAATGAGAAACAGCGCCCCCGTGCTGCCCAATAGCAGCACCTTTGCAAGCCCGCTGCGATCGTTTCTCCATAGGTAGATCAAAGAAAATGCAACCACCAGTCCAATCGTCTCCGGGCGGTCCAGATTCGTAAGGAACAGTCCCCCCGGCAGCGTGGCGCCCACAATCAGAGCCGCAAGCAGTCTCCGCCCCGGCCGCTCCTCGAAGCGGAAGTAGAAACACAGAATCAGTACCGAGAGGAGCAGCAGAAGGAAGAAGTTATAGTAGGTGTCGACATACGAACTGCAGCCGAAAAGGCGGGCCGCGGGAGCAAACAGCAAGGGTGCCCCAGGCGTATACGCGGCGAAGCTCTCCTGCGGAAGGATTGCTCCATTCGTAGGGACCGAGTCGGAAACCAGCCCTTGCCCTGCCGCGCAATTACATCCTGGGTCGCGGAAGATAAAAGCATCCGTTCCGCCCAGATTTGGTGAACCGGCCGCGATAAATACGATCCAGAAAAGTGCCGCGACACTGAACATGAGCCAGGCAGCTCGCGAAGCCGCTCCGGAAGCTTTGTCGGGCGTCCAGACCCATTTCATCAACCTGCCCCTCCAACTGTGCTGCTTAGCGAATGCATGACCACGTGTCGGCTCGCGTGCGGCACTCTGGTGCCGTAGTTGTTACTTTTTCTTTTTCTCTTCGTGGTAATCCTGTTCCGTGTTGATCGTCCAAATCCCGGCCTTGTCCTTCACTCCGGCCAGAATATTGTCCACTGCGGTCATTGCCGTCAGCATGGAGTGGTCCTGGTTGTTGTACTTGTGCATCCCGTTACGGCCCACCAGGTACAGGTTCTCAAACCGGCTGATGTACTCGACAATCTCATCGAAGCGATCGTACGTTCCAAAATATGCCGGATAGGTCTTCGGCACGCGCACCACATGCCAGTCATGCACGTCCTCGGCCTTCAGGATGCCGATCTTCTCCACTTCGCCGATGGCAAATTTCGCAATCTCCTCGTTCGGCATCTTCCACAGATCATCCGTGTCGTAGCAGAAGTACTCCAGCCCAATCCACACCTTCGACGGATCGGCCACCATGTACGGACTCCAGTTGTTGAAGATCTGCAGACGTCCCAGCAGCACATCCGGCTCCTGAATATAAATCCAGGTGTCTTTCAGCGGGCCGCCGTCCGGCTCTGTCACCGTCAGCTTGTCTGCCAGCAGGCCCACCGTCACAAAGTCGCGATACACCAGACCGTCGCTCACTTCGCGCACATTTGCCGGAACCTCGCAGTCCAGTCCGCGGATCAGCTCCCGTATCGGCATCGTCGAGAAGACATAGTCCGCATCGATCACGGTCTTCTCGCCCGCCGGAGTCAGCGCCTCCACTCCCGTTACGCGATCGCCAGCTGTGCGCAAGCCGGTCACGCGCCAGCCCATCCGTACTTCGCCGCCCTTCTGCTGCACCAGCTCGGCAACGTGCTCCCACAACTGCCCCGGCCCGAACTTCGGGTACAGAAACTTCTCGATCAGCGAGGTCTCCGTACCCTTCTGCGACAGGTCGCCCGACTTTGGCCGGCTGAAGGTCTTCTTCAAAAAGTGCAGTACCGCCGTCCGCAGCGACAAGCCCTTGATCCGCTGCGCGCCCCACTCCGCGCTGATCTCATTGCACGGCACGCCCCACACCTTCTCCGTGTAGGACTTGAAGAATGTCAGGTACAGCTCCACGCCGAACCGGTTGATCAGAAAGTCTTCCAGCGTCTTTTCCGGCTTGCGTGGGAAAAACTTCGCCCACAGGTACCCCACGCCGATCTTCACCGTCCGCACCGGGCCCAGTTGCTTCAGCGTCGCTGCATCCAGCGAAAGGGGATAGTTGAAGAAGTTCCGCAGGAAATAAATCCGGCTCTTGCGCGGACGCACCAGCATCACCAAATCCTGGTCGGGGCTCGCGCCTGCAGCCACCGTGCGTTCCTTGTTCTGGTAGCGGACCGCATGTTCGCCCGCGCCGTTTTCACCGCCGGAAATCGGCATCAGCTCCGCCCACCAATCCATCACGCGGTCTGATTTGGAAAAGAACCGGTGCCCGCCAATATCCATGCGGTTGCCGTTGTGCCGAATCGTGCGCGAAATGCCGCCGATCTCCTGGCTTGCCTCCAGCACAATCGGATGTATATCCGACTGCCGCGCAAACTCCAGCGCCGCCGTCAATCCAGCCGGGCCCGCGCCAATCATCACTGCTGTCTTTGTTGCGGACATTACTCGGTTACTCCATACAAGCAGGGAATTGGGACGCGGATCTGGGCACAGGGTGCGCACAAAACCTCTGCCGCGCTGCTCGCGTCATTCAAATGAATTGTTGGGAACATATCTCTCTATGTTCGGGCCTTGCGCGGCATTCGGCAAGTAAATAAAGGCGCACTTCCCAGGCCCGAATCAGCTTTGTCTATGCGGGCACGACCGGGCTTGTATTTTTGCCATTGGCGCCGTTCCGCGGCAGCATCCGCCCGCCTTCGGCCAGCCTGTAGATATGGTTCCGCCACACGATCTCGCGGCTGCCGTAGCTCGCCGCCCAGTAGCAAAAGCCCAGCAAATCCCGCAGCGGATACAGCACGGCCGTCCGCAGCAGATGCCGATCTTCCACTACCGCTCCGCCCACCACCAGCGCCATCCCCGCGCGCGTCGCCACACTGTAGCCCAGCAGCGCCAGCCCCAGCACCGGATGATGCATCGCCATTGCCGTCGCGCACGCCAGCAGCCCAAACGGAACGCTGAAGGTCAGGGAGGTCCCAAAGTGTCCCTTCGGCCGCGAGAACCGCGTCGACTTCATCCACCGCACCTGGTGCTTCTGCGAGTCCACAAAGTCAGAGTTCAAAATCAGGTGGTCGATCACATGCGTCGAAAGCACTACCGTATGGCCCTTCGCCGCAATCGCATTGCCCAGCACAAAATCATCCGCGCAGTACGGACCCAGCAGCGTAAAGCTGCCCATTTCGTGTACGCACTCGCGCCGCGCCGCCATGGTCGGCCCCAGCGTAAACTGCATTCCTTCCATCAGGTCCGCGGCCAGCACCCCGGCGGTCATCTCAATGGACATCCCCGCCGCCTCCAGCTTCGCCCACAATCCCTTGTCCGCCACGCCGCGATACAGGCACGTCACCGCGCCCACCTTCGCATCCGCAAACGGAGCCACCACCTCGCGAATATAGTTCGGCGTCACCCGCACATCGCTGTCGCTGATGATAAAAATGTTGTGCGCCGCCGCCTTGTCCATCAGCTCCAGCGTGCACACCTTGGCGTTGATGTGCCACGGCTCCCCCGTCAGCACAAACTTCACCGGAACATGCGGATACCGCTCCGCCACGCGCCGGGCTGCCAGCAGCCCCTCGTCCGTCGCCACCCGCGCGCCAAACAGAATTTCGTACTCCGGATAGTCCTGCTCAAAGAAGGTTGCCAGGTGCTCTTCCAGATTCGGCTCCGCGCCGTGCAATGGCTTGAACAGGGACACTGGCGGACAGAAGCCGAGCCCACTGCGCGAGGCCGCGCGCCGCCGGACGAAGCGCAGCACGCCCGCCAGGACAATCCCACTGAAGATCGTGGATGTAAGCAGGCCGAATAGTCCCAGCCCAAACAAAAGCTTGATCATAACGACACAGGAAACCCGCCCCGGCATACCAGCGTTCCGGGGATTCCTCTTATCAGACTAGCGTAGCCATCTGAACTTTCTGTAATAAAACCAAAAATTTACTTTTTGCTTTTCGGGGGAACGACAACCGGCCGTTTCATCGGCACAATCGCGTCCTGCGGCACGTATCCCTGCTGCATCCGCGTCAGCATCTCCGTCCGCACATAGTCCACAAAGCTCTGCATCTGCCGGTTCATCTCCTCCATGCGCTCGCGCATCTGCAGCACAATCGCAATCCCGGCAATGTTCACTCCCAGGTCCCGCGCCAGATTCAAAATAAACTCCAGCCGCTCCAGGTCTTCTTCCGTGTACAGCCGCGTGTTGCCCTCCGTGCGCGACGGCTTCAGCAGTCCTTCCCGCTCGTACAGACGCAGCGTCTGCGGATGAATCTCGTACATCTCAGCCACCGCCGAGATCATGTAAGCGCCCTTGGTTTTCCGTTTGGTCGGCATCGGCTTACTCCTGCCTGAACATCTTGGGTTCGATCTCGTGCACCTGCATCATTCCAAACTTCACCACCCGGGGAAACACCGGATACCACTGCCCGCCGGTAATCCGGTAGGGAACATAGGCCCGCATGCTATATCCCTTGCAGTGCTCAACATCCACCATCACCGCATCCGTAAAGCCTTCCTTCGACGGCGCATCCATCGTCACATTCGAGGCCGTCGCCGCCGCCAGCAGCAATCCCTTCTCCGTCCGCTCCCGCAACTGCGTATTCAGCAAATCCAGCAGCAGCACCGGCTCCGGAGGCATCCCATGTTGCCGTACCACCTCCAGCGCCACCTGCCCGTCGCCGTTCATCCGGTAGCCGAAGGGCGCGAACGCCCCATACCGCCGCATCATTTTCTTCGCATACGATATGCACTTGTTCAGCACCTCGTTCGCATCCTCGCGCATCTGCTCTTCGCGAATCTGCTCTCTCGGAGTATGCCTGTCTACCATCGTCATTACACCTTTGCCCACATCGCCTTGCGCGGGTCCTCCGGATTCAGCTTCGCAAACTCCCGCAGTATCTCCTTGGATCGCTCGTCCTGTACCCGAGGAACCATGATCTCAATCGTTACAATCTGGTCGCCGCGCTTGCCCTCGTGCGCCGACGATGGCACGCCGCGCTCCCGCATCCGCAGCTTCTGCCCGCTCTGCGTTCCCGGCGGAACCTTCAACTGCGCCCGACCGTCGATCGTCGGAACCTCAATCTTCGCGCCCAGCGCCGCCTCGGCTACTGTCACCGGAACCGTGATGTGAATATCATCGCCCTGCCGCGTAAACACCGGATGCGTCCCCGACTTGATAATCAGGTACAGGTCGCCCGCCGGCCCACTATTCACGCCCGCGTTGCCTTTGCCCGCCAGCCGTATCCGCTGCCCGTCCCGTGTCCCTGCTTTAATACGGAATTCAACCAGCTCCATGCGCGGCAGCGTGCCCTCGCCATGGCATGTCGGGCACGCATGCTGCGTCTTGCCCGTGCCTACGCACTGCGGGCACTGGATGTTGAATTTCATCCGCCCGCCCATCTGCGTTACCTGGCCCGACCCATGGCATTCCGGACACGTATGCGAACTGCCTGTCGATGTCTTGCCCTTGCACATCGGGCACATCTCCTGCCGCTGGATCTGCAGCTTTGCCGTGCCTCCGCGTATCGCCGTCCAGAAGTCCACCTGTACCTTGTACTCAAGATCGGTGCCCCCCTTCGGTTCGCGATGCGCCTGTTCGCCCTGGTTGAAAATTCCGGAAAAAATGTCCCGGAAGCCCCCCCAGCCCGAGCCGCTGGGCTGCTGCCGTCCCGTCGCTCCCGATTGGTTCGCAAAGTCTGAAAAGTCGAACCCGCCAAAATCAAACGGAACGCCCTGCTGGCCGCCATGCCCCCCGCGTCCATAGCCTCCACGCGCAGCCGCCTCGGCCTGCGCCGGGTCAATCTGGTCAGAGTAGAACCCCAGCTGGTCGTAAATCTTGCGCTTCTTCTCGTCGCTCAAAATGTCGTTGGCCTCGGAGATTTCCTTGAACTTCTCCTCCGCCTTCTTATCATTGGGATTCACATCCGGGTGAAACTTGCGCGCAAGTTTCCGAAACGCCTTGCGGATGTCTTCCGCCGTGGCCGTCTTCTTTACTCCAAGAATCCCGTAATAATCTTTGCTCTGAGTTGGTGGCATCGTCTTCTATTTCTTCTTCATGCAGTCGCCTGATGCTTCAACTCTCCGGTCCTGCGGTCCCGGGGGGCGGGTTGAACTTCAGCGCGAATTCGGGGAAGCAGCTCTTTGCTGGCAACTCCAAGCTCATACGAATTCTGCATATTCATCCAGAAGTCGGGCGTGGTTCCAAAATACTGGCCCAGCCGCATCGCCGTATCGGCCGTAATTCCGCGGCGCTCGCGCACGATCTCTGATATGCGCGTCACCGGAACGCGCAGCGCCATCGAAAGCGCATTGGCGGAAAGCCCAAGCGGCTTCATGAAGTCCTCCAGCAAAAATTCGCCGGGATGGACCGCTACGCCACGGTCTGATTCTTTACGCGGGATTGCCATAAATTCTCCTAGTGGTAATCGACCAGTTCGACCTCCCAGGCAGCTTTGCCTTCCCAGCGAAAGCACACCCTGTATTGGTCGTTTACCCGAATGCTGTAGAACCCTTCGCGGTCTCCGTTCAGCTTCTCCAGTCGATTGCCCGGAGGATGCTTCAGGTCCTCCAGCGAGACGGCGAAGTCAACCGCTTCAATCTTGCGAACCGCTATCCTTGCGATGCTTCCAAAACGGCGGCTATGCCCTGTCAAATGCAAGCGCCGGGTTTCTTCATTCGCGTAGGACCGGATCACGGCTCAAGTGTATCACGCTTAACGTTTAACGTTAAGCGTGATGCGTCCAAAGGAAACTCCTATGGCAACTGGGCAGGAAGCGTGGCGTCGCCATCATGGTCTCTCAGTTCCACACCA
This sequence comes from Acidobacteriaceae bacterium, assembly GCA_035532055.1. Classification (GTDB taxonomy): domain Bacteria; phylum Acidobacteriota; class Terriglobia; order Terriglobales; family Acidobacteriaceae; genus Silvibacterium. The sequence goes on from DATKRT010000059.1 coordinate 23,040, forward strand.
TCTTCGCTTCCACCGGCTCCAGCCGCCAGAACAAGTCCGGAGCGTTCTTGTGCATCGCCCGCAAAAATTGCTCTGCTTCCTCTCTCGTATCGAAGAGGACCTTCTCGTACACTTCTCCCGCCCGCATCTGCTCGCATTTCCAAAGCGTATCCGTCATAGCAAAACTCCTACCCAGCAATTCTCCAGTTCTGGTGAACCGCTATGAAACGTAAGGGGTACCCGTTTCGGACACCCCTTCGAACCAAGATCCTTCGCTTAACCAACCCATCACGCAAAACCACGCATGCCGGAGACCTCGTTGCGCTCAGGATGATTGCGGCAAGGCTCAGATGCCTTGCCCGTCCGCAATCACTTCTTGTCGTCCACGTCCACGTATTCGGCGTCGATCACGCCTTCGTCCTTCTTGGCCTCTTCGACGGGCTCCGCCGGGGCTCCATCGGCCGCCGTTGGGCCGGTTGCTCCGGATGCGGTGTTGGCCTTGTACATGGCCTCGGCCAGCTTGTGCGAGGCGGCGGTCAGTTTCTCCCGCACCTCGTTCAGCTCGGCTGCGCCCGCCTGGCTCTCCAGTGCCTTCTTGGCCTCGGCCAGCGCTGTCTCAACATCGCTCTTCTCGCTGCCGGAGACCTTATCGGCGTTCTCCTTCAGCATCTTCTCCATGTTGTAGACCATGCTGTCCAGGCCGTTGCGAGCTTCGATCTCCTCGCGCTTGGCCTGGTCTTCGGCGGAGTGAGCTTCGGCCTCCTTGGCCATCCGCTCCACTTCGTCCTTGCTCAGGCCCGATGACGACGTAATCGTCACCTTCTGGTCCTTGCCCGTGGCGTTGTCCTTCGCCGTCACATTCAGAATGCCGTTCGCGTCGATATCGAACGTCACCTCAACCTGCGGCATGCCCCGCGGAGCCGGAGGAATTCCGGCCAGCTTGAACTTGGCCAGCGTGCGGTTCTGCCCGGCCATCGGACGCTCGCCCTGCAGCACGTGCACCTCAACCTCGGTCTGGTTATCGGCCGCCGTCGAGAACGTCTCCGTCTTCTTCGTCGGAATCGTCGTGTTCCGCGGAATCATCGGAGTCGCCACGCTGCCCAGCGTCTCAATCGCCAGCGTCAGCGGAGTCACATCCAGCAGCAGCAGGTCCTTCACCTCGCCCGCCAGCACGCCCGCCTGCACCGCCGCGCCAATCGCCACCACTTCATCCGGATTCACGCCCCGGTGCGGCTCTTTTCCGAACAGCTCCTTCACAATCTGCTGAATGCGCGGCATGCGCGTCTGCCCGCCCACCAGAACAACCTCGTCGATCTTGCTCGCGTCCACGCCCGCGTCAGTCAGGGCCTTCTTCGCGGGCTCTATCGAGCGCTGCAGGAGGTCCTCAACCAGCGACTCCAGCTTGGCGCGCGTCAGCTTCTTCACCAGATGCTTCGGCCCGCTCGCGTCCGCCGTAATAAATGGAAGATTGATCTCCGTCTCCATCGCCGTCGACAGCTCAATCTTGGCGCGCTCGGCCGCGTCCTTCAGCCGCTGCAACGCCATTTCGTTGCCCTTCGACGTCAGATCCAGTCCCTCGTCCTTCTTGAACTCCTCAATCAGCCAGTCCACAATGCGCTGGTCAAGGTTGTCGCCGCCCAGATGCGTGTCGCCGTTGGTCGACTTCACCTCGATCACGCCCTCGCCGACTTCAAGAATCGAAATATCAAACGTTCCGCCGCCAAAGTCGTATACGGCAATCGTCTCTTCCTTCTTCTTGTCCAGCCCATAGGCCAGCGCCGCCGCCGTCGGCTCGTTCACAATGCGCTTCACTTCCAGACCCGCAATCCTGCCCGCGTCCTTCGTCGCCTGACGCTGCGCGTCGTTAAAGTACGCCGGAACCGTAATGACCGCCTCGGTCACCGTCGTCCCCAGGTAGTCCTCCGCCGCCTTCTTCAGCTTCTGCAGTATCATCGCCGAGACCTCAGGCGGCGTGTAGTCCTTGTCCTGCGCCTCAACCACGATGTGGTCCTTCTGCTGCTTCACCTTGTAGGGAACCATCTTCATCTCGTCGTTCACTTCATTGAACCGGCGTCCCATGAAACGCTTGATCGAGTAAATCGTGTTGTGCGGATTCGTGATTGCCTGCCGCTTCGCCACCTGGCCAACCAACCGCTCGCCGCTCTTCGTGAACCCCACCACCGAAGGCGTAGTCCGGCCGCCCTCCTCGTTCGGGATCACCTTCGGCTCGCCGCCTTCCATCACGGCAACCACCGAGTTGGTCGTGCCCAGGTCAATTCCTATAATCTTTGCCATTTGCCGCTGCTCCTAAATGTCTCTAACGGTGCGAATGTTTACCTAGATTCGCACTTGAGTGACTTGTTGTCAACTTATCTGATGCTGTAAACCTTCCCCCGGATGCAATTCCCAACGCAATTCCTCTCCCCACTCCTTGCATCTTCCCGCCTCTCAGGTGTATCCAATTGAAGAATCTACCCTTCGGGGACGCCTCCACTCTCTCTGGACACCCCCGTCAACGCCCCGCTTTATCCTCAGTTTGCGCAGGAAAATGGCAGAAGTCTCCGCTCAAGAGCCCCAAAATGCGGGCGTAAATCCATGGATTATCGCCATTTCTGTCATGCTGGCGACCTTCATGGAGGTGCTCGACACCGCCATTGCCACCGTCGCCCTGCCGTACATCGCCGGCTCGCTCTCCGCCTCCACCGACGAAGCCACCTGGGTCCTCACCAGCTATCTGGTCGCCAACGCCGTCATCCTCCCCGCCAGCAACTGGTTCGCCCTCAAGTTCGGGCGCAAGCGCTTCCTCATCACCTGCGTCATCATCTTCACCGTCTCGTCCTTCTTTGTCGGAGCCGCTCCCTCCCTCGCCTTCATCCTCATCGCCCGTATCGTCCAGGGCGCCGGAGGAGGCGCACTCCAGCCCCTCTCGCAGGCCATCCTGCTGGAAAGCTTCCCGCCCCGCTTGCGCGGCATGGCCATGGCCCTCTTCGGACTCGGCGTCGTCATCGCCCCCATCGTCGGTCCCACCCTCGGCGGATGGCTTACCGATACCTACAGTTGGCGCTACGCCTTCTACATCAACATCCCCATCGGAATCCTGGCCGTCTTCATGATCAGCCGCTTTGTCCACGACCCGTCCTACATCAAGCACGCCAAGGTCAGCCGCTTCGACACCATCGGCTTCGGCCTGCTCGCCGTCTGGACCGGCTGCCTGCAGATCGTTCTCGACAAGGGACAGGAGGACGACTGGTTCAGCGCCGTCTGGCTTCGCTGGGCCGTCTTCTTCCTCGTCATCGCGCTCATCTGGTTCATCGTGCACTCCTGGCGCAAACGCAACGCGCTCGTCGGACTGCGCGTCTTCCACGACCGCAACTTCGCCGTCGGCTGTCTGCTCATCTTCTTCTTCGGAGTCTCCATCTACTCCACCATCACCCTGCTCCCGCTCTTCTATCAGGAGTTGCTCGGCTACACCGCCTTCGCCGCCGGCATCGTCGTCGGCCCACGAGGATTCGGCGCCATTGTCGCCATGCCTCTCATCGGCTGGCTCACCAACAAGGTGGACGCCCGCTATCTGCTCACCTTCGGCTTCGCCCTCTTCGGTGTCATGTCCCTGCGATTCGGAGACGTCAACCTCAGCATCAGCCCGGTCACCCTTCTCTGGCCCATCATCATCACCGGCTTTGCCCTCAGCTTCGTCTTCGTGCCCATCACCACCCAGTGCTACGCCACTCTGCGCAATGAGGAAATAGGCAACGCCAGCGGCATCTTCAACCTGCTCCGCAACATCGGCGGCTCCATCGGAATCTCCGCCGCGCTGACCATGGTCACCCGCCGCACCGCCCTCCATCAGAACGATATCGTCGGTTCCGTCCCGCAAACCGGCCCCTGGTTCCAGCAGCGCAGCGACGCCCTCAAGCACTACCTCGGCCGCCAGCTCGGCCATGCGCAGGGAGCCGCCGGAGCCCACGCACAGATCTACCATCAGCTCATCCAGCAGTCCCGCCTCTACGCCTTCGTCGACGTCTTCCGCTGGATCGCCCTGCTCTGCTTCGTCTGCATCGCCTTCGTCTGGCTCTTCAAAAAAGTCCAACCCGGACGCAAAGCCCCCGCCGGCGCTCATTAAAAAACAAAGATGTCATCCTGA
>DATKRT010000060.1:0-326962 GCA_035532055.1 Acidobacteriaceae bacterium
ATCGTCTCCACGCATGCTTCTGTCTTAAATCAAACCTCGGTGGAGAAAAAGTAACTCATGCATGACTTTTTCCGCAGCCTGTAAAGCCCATCTGTTTTTCGCCATTTACGGCACGACTGAAGTCGTGCCCTGATACAAGACCGAAAATCATTTCTTTAACGAAATTTAAGACTCAGTACACCAGCTACCTAGCCAACGATGGTTTGTTGGAGGAGCCGGCGGCCCTGTTTTCCGCACAGGCAAGGGAAACTTGTGTGGGGCACCGAGTCACCCGCCCAAGCGGAGCTTGGACGGGGCACCCGCGGTTGAGACTGGTTAGGATTCCTGTGGGGCACCTGTCAAAGTTGTAAGCTCGATAGATATGAAGGCAAAGAAGACGCGAGTGCGGTTTGCTCCATCGCCGACGGGGATGCTGCATGTGGGGAATGCGCGGACGGCGCTCTATAACTGGCTGTTTGCGCGGCATACGGGCGGCGAGTATTTACTGCGGATTGAAGACACGGATCTGGACCGCAGCGAGGCTCGGCACGAGACGCAACTGATGGAAGACCTGCGCTGGCTGGGGTTGGAGTGGGATGAAGGGCCGGGCGTGCCGGGGCCGCATGCTCCGTACCGGCAGTCGGAGCGGCTGGGGATTTATCGCGAACATACGGAGCGGCTGCTGCGTGAGGGTAAGGCGTATCGATGCTTTTGCACGGCGGAGGAGCTGGAGGCAGAGCGCGAGCGGGCGGTGGCGATGCACAGGCCGCAGGTGTATTCGGGCAAGTGCCGGGGGATCGACCGGGAGGAGTCCGCGATGCGGGCTAGACTGGGCGAGCCGTTTGCGGTGCGGCTGCAGATTCCGGACCATCCGCTGCGGTTCCACGACATGGTGCGCGGGGCGGTGGAGTTTGCGAGCGAGACGGTGAGCGATCCGATCCTGGTGCGGTCAGGGAGCGGAAAGTCGGGGGGCGTGCCGGTCTACAACTACGTGGTGACGGTGGATGACGCGCTGATGGAGATTACGCACGTGATTCGCGGCGATGATCACCTGTCGAACACGCCGAAGCAGGTGGCGGTCTACGAGGCGTTCGGGTGGAAGGTGCCGGAGTTTGCGCACCTCTCGACGATATTGGGCAGCGACCGGGAGCGGTTGTCGAAGCGGCATGGGGCGACGTCGATTGCGAGCTTCAGAGAGATGGGGATTCTGCCGGAGGCGCTGGTGAATTATCTGGCGCTGCTGGGATGGGGCGCGGAGGGCGGCACGCGCGAGACGTTTACCGAGGAAGAACTGACGCGGGAGTTCAAGCTGGAGCGGGTGACGGCTTCTCCGGCAGTGTTTGACTGGGGAAAGCTGCACTGGCTGAATCGGCATTATATGAAGGCGACGGAGATCAGTCGGTTGGCGGAGCTGGCTTGGCCTTACTTTGAGAGGGCGGGATTGCTGCCGGGGCAGGATGGGGCTCCGGAGAAAGTGAGCGCGTGGCTGGAGGCGGTGATTGCGGTGTTTCTGCCGTCGCTGGATCAGCTGGATCAGTTGCCGGGGAAGGCGGCGTTTGTGTTCCGGTTTGACGTGGAAGCGGCGCGCGCGAATGTGGAGAACGCGGAGGTGCTGGGGACGGAGATTGCCGGGAAGGTTCTGGCGGCGTTTGCGGCTCGGGTGAGTGGGGCTGCGGCGGGCAGTGTGACGGGAGAGCAGTTCAAGGCGTGGATGAACGAGATCAAGGCGGAGACGGGCGCGAAGGGTAAGGACCTGTTTCATCCGGTGCGGATTGCGCTGACCGGGGCGCACTCGGGGCCGGAGTTTGACAAGGTGATTCCGGTGATTGAGGCGGGGAGCGGGTTGGAGTTGCCGGTGCATGTGGCGAGCGTGCGGGAGCGGGTGGAGAGGTTTGTGAAGCAGCAAGGATGAAGAGCGTTTATTGGATCGAATAGGCGAAGTCTCCTAAGCTGGCGATTGTGGCCAGGCCCGCAAGGAAGGAATCAGCATGGGTATTTCGAAAATGCTTGGCAAATTGTTTCCGCCGTATGAGGTAAAAGTCACATGTCGGGACATAAACGTTCTCCTTCAGTCTGATGATGGGCTCTGTATCGACATAGTGAGAAGAGAAGCCCTCAAGCTGGCAAAGGACGCTGATAAGACCCTGTATTCGATCCGAATAAGCGGCTTTAAGCCGGATCAACTCGCCCTTGTCTTAATTTTCAACGTATTAGTCCGAAATTTAGAAAGTGGCTGGTATCACACCTACCGCGGTGTTTTAGGAATGCAGGGACAGGACATGCTGAGGCTCTGGCATAACACTGCGAAGGAAATGATAAAACGCGGATATTCCACTGAAGAGGAATACACCGTTGATCTCGAAGGGCTTAATAGGGTAATCAGATCTGCAGGTTAAGGATCAGAAAATATATCGAATAAGTTGTGTGATCAGAGGTAGAACGTGTGGTTGACTTCATAACGCGGAACCGCCATGGGGTGCCCGATGGGAAATGAGTCAGTGAGCCGAGAGAAGCCAGTTGCAGTTTGTACTGTCTGCGGTGCCGTGTCCTACGGCATAGATCTTTATGGACGATGTGATCGGATGATCGGAGGAAAGCAATGCCGCGGTTCCAAGCGCACCAGATTGAACGAAACCGATTGGGAAAAGTGCGAACTTTGTGTAGGAACAGGGCGTATTGCTGCATCAAGATGCGAGAGATGCGACGGGGTCGGCTGGAAAGACGTGAGAGGCCGATGAAGGTGATGGGCAAATACACAGAAACAGCGCGAGTGGATTCTTCGCTATCAGAGAAGGACATCGTAGCTTGATTGATCTGACATTTGCGCATGACTGGGAGGCGGAGGTTCTGCGTGAGCGGCCGCTGATTTTGCCGCGGCGGCAGTTTGTGTATCCGAAGCAGGCGGAAGAGGTGGAGCGCGGCGCGCTGGAGGTGATGGTGCGGCCGGCGGGCGCGGAGGCGTTTCTTGGAACCTTTGCGCTGGGGTTTGCCGATCCGGCGGCTCCGACGGGCGTGTGGAGCTGTCCGGATGCGAAGTGGATGTGCGCGGTGTCGGGCGGGTATGCGTATCTGGTGAACACGCGGCAGCCGGAGGAGTTTGCGCAGGTGGAGTACAGGCCTGTGCTTGAGGTGCGGTCGCTGAAGGAGCAGGGTCTGCTGCTATTTGCGGGGCACCATTCGCTGACGGCCTGGGGCGCGAACGGGCAGGCGTGGCAGACGGTGCGGCTTTCGTGGGAGGGTGTGCAGATTACGGGCGTTGACGGGCGTTGGCTGCGCGGCCTGGGCTGGGACCTGATGACGGATAAGGATGTGCCGTTCCGGGTGGACCTGGAGACGGGCGAGAGTGTGGTGGGGGAGAGTTAGCTGGCGCGCTTGCGGCGTTTGGGCTCGATGGCTTTCTTCAGGGTTTCGTCGATGCGCGTTTGCCAGCCCTTGCCGGTTGCCTTGAAGTGCTCGATGACTTCAGGCGAAAGGCGCAGAGAGATCTGCATTTTGGTGGGCGCTTTTTGCGGGCCGCGCTGGCCGGGACGCAGGATGATGGCCTGCGACAGCCATTCCCCGGTTGCAGCCTCGTCGTTCGGGTCGTAGGGGCCGTCTTCGGGGTTGTAGGGAATCCTGTCGCCTTCGCGGAAGGACTTTACGCGCTCCCAATCAGTTAAGCTTTTGCTGTTCTTCATATGCCTTCCTTTCTTTTCGCGAAGCAACGCGAAATGAGATTATGCGGATGTCCTCACTGCGGTGGGTATAAATCAGCGAGAGCACTCGGCCGGCTAGTTCAACCATAGCGACGTCGAGTCTTCGGTCTTCATTGTTGCGCGGAGACAGGAACGTTACTTTATCCGGATTGTCATGGACGAGATATGCATCCTTGAAATCAAGCCCATGCTTCTTGAGGTTGATGAGCCGCTTTTTCTCGTCCCAAACGATCACTTATTTAATCGTATCTACAAATAAATGATCCAGCAAGGTTATTCGAGCGAGTAAAAGCTCAAGATGGAGTCGCCCTGTTTGAGGGTGCGGTAGCGGTGGAGTGCGCCGTATTGCTGCGCGAGGTCGAGCTTGCGGAGGTGTTCGGCGATGACGACGGCGTTTGGCGCGAGCAGCGGGAGGGATTCGCCACCGAGGAGGGCGAGGGTGGACTCGTAGTCTTCGGCGCTGTTGTAGGGGGGGTCGAGGAAGACGATGTTGGCTTTGGGTTCGGTGGAGGCGAGGCGGCGGAGGGCGGCGGAGGCGCGGTGCGACTCGATGGTGTAGTTGCTGCGGATGCCGAGCGAGGCGAGGTTAGAGCGGATGGCGCGTAGTGCGGGCGGGGCGTGTTCGACGAAGATGACGTGGGATGCGCCGCGGCTGAGGGCCTCGATGCCGACGGCTCCTGAGCCGGCGTAGAGGTCGAGGAAGACGGAGCCGGTGATGCGCGGGGCGAGCACGTTGAAGAGGGTTTCGCGGAGGCGGTCGCTGGTGGGGCGCGTGTCGAGGCCCTGGGGGGCGACGAGCGGGCGGGAGCGAAATTCTCCAGCGATGACGCGCATTGGATCATCGTAGCAAGGTCGAGTCGAGGCTGCGACAGTGTTGCGGCGGGGCGAGGCAATACAATAGGGAAAGGACGAAAGGCAGGTACGCAGAAAGAATGCGAGCGTGGTCATTTCCGCTGGGGCGATGGTTCGGAGTGGATCTCCGGATCCATCATTTTTTTGTGTTATTGCTGGGGTTCAGCCTGTTGTCGGCCTACGACCTGAAGACAAGCATGTGGCGCGGTCTGATGCTGTGGCTGCTGCTGCTGCTGGTGGTGATGGTGCGCGAGGTGGCGCGCGTGATTGTGGCGGCGTGGAATGGGCTGCACATACGGAGCATTCTGCTGCTGCCGATTGGGGGGCTGTTCTCCTATGCGTCTCCCGACAGCGCGGAGCATGCGATAGAGACGAAGGTGCAGGCGGTGCTGGCGGTGGTGGGGCCGGCGGCGAACCTGGTGTTCGCGCTGATTGTGGCAGCGCTGATTGCGGGCGCGTCTCCGACGGTGCTGTTGATGGGCCGGCCACTGATTACGCCGCATTTTCTGATGCGGTCGGCGGTGTGGCTGAGCGCGCTACTGGGGCTGCTGCATTTTATTCCGGCGTATCCGCTGGATGCGGGGCGGATATTGCGCGGGGAGTTAGCGCGGACGCGCGGCGTGGCGCAGGCGACACGGACTGCTTCCGGAGTAGGACAGGGATTGGGCGCGCTGGCGATGGTTGCCGGACTGGCGCTGCTGGCGCTGCCGAATCATTCGACGGCGACGGGGCTGAGCCCGTGGCTGATTATGGCGGGTTTTTTTATTTTTATCGGCGCGCAACTGGAGGACCAGGGCGTGGTGTTCCAGTCGGTGGTGGAGACGGTGCGGATGCGGGACGTGATGCTGACGGAGTTCTCGACGATGTCGCCGTCGGACACGCTGGCGGACGCGCTGTACAAGTCGATTCACAGTCTGCAGGATGAGTTTCCGGTGGTGCGGGGCGCGAACCTGGTGGGGATAGTGTCGCGTCAGGGGATTCTGCAGGCGCTGCGCAGCGAAGGCAACGGGTATGTGCAGTCGATTATGTCGCGGACGTTCCAGGTGGCGAATCCGGAAGACTCGCTGGGGCTGATGATCCGGCGGATTGCGGGCGGGCGGATGTCGCTGGTTCCGGTGGCGGACCAGGGACGGATTGTGGGCATTGTGACGTGGCAGAACCTGAGCAACAGCATGGGTCTGCTGGCCGAGCACAAGCGTATGGAGCGCGAAGGCTGACGGGAATGACCGAAGACGGCCACGGCGCGGAGCGGAAAACGTTGGCATCCGAATTAGCTCCGGGACTCTACCTGGTGGCGACTCCGATTGGAAATCTGGAAGACATAACATTGCGTGCGCTGCGTGTGCTGAAGCAGGCGGACCTGATTGCGTGCGAGGACACGCGGCATACGCAGAAGCTGCTGAACCACTTTGGCATTGCGGTGCCGACGCTGAGCGTGCACGAGCACAACGAGGTGTCGCGGACGGCACTGCTGCTGGAAATGCTGCGCGCGGGCCAGCGGATTGCAGTGGTGACGGACGCGGGGATGCCGGGGATTTCGGATCCGGGGATGGTGCTGGCGCGGGCGGCGATTGCGGCGGGCGTGTCAGTGGTTCCGGTGCCGGGCGCGAATGCGGCGCTGAGCGCGCTGGTAGCGTCGGGGCTGGATGCGGAGACGTTCCAGTTTGTGGGATTTTTGCCGTCGAAGGCGGGGGCGCGGCTGACGCGGCTGGAAGAGCTGCGGGCGCGATGCGCGGAGGCGATGACGCTGGTGCTGTATGAGGCTCCGCACCGGATTGCGGAGACGCTGGCGGATGTGGAGCGGGTGTGGGGCGCGGAGTGCCGGGTGGTGCTGGCTCGCGAGCTGACCAAGCTGCATGAAGAGTTTTTGCGCGGGACGGTAAGCGAGGTTCGTGCAACGCTGGCGGAGCGCGGAGGTGTGCGCGGCGAGATGGTTCTGCTGATTGAGGCGAAGCCGGGTGCGGCGGAGGCTGCGAGTGGGGAGGTTTCGCTGCGGGAGCGGCTGGCGGAGCTGGAGAAGACGGAAGGGCTGAGCGAGAAGGATGCTCTGAAGCGGGTGGCGAAGGAGCGGGGTGTGTCGAAGAGTGAGTTGTATCGGGAGTTGCAGCGGTCGCAGGGGACTGGCCGTCCCGGTACACGCGCTTCGCGGGACTGACCGTCCCGGTACACGCGCTTCGCGCCATTCCTAGGTGAGGGTCCGCTCAGAATGACGTTGATGGTTGGTTGTAGCATCCCTGTTCCCCACACAAGCCAAAAGAGGGCTTGTATGGGCCACCGTCAGAATTTGTACTCGTGTTCGTTACGACCTGCGCGCAATCGCGACGCGGGGGATTCCTTGTAGGTCGGAGACGAAGTCGAGGTCGAGCCAGCCGTTGAGGAGCGCGGCGAGGGCGTCGCGCTGGTTGTGGCCGATTTCCATAAAGAGCCAGCCGTGCGGCTTTAGGCACTGGTGGGCCTGCGGGATGAGGCGCTGGTAGATGTCGAGGCCGGAGCGTCCGGCGAAGAGGGCGGCGTGCGGCTCGAAGTTGTGGACCTCGGGCGCGAGGACTTCGAACTCGGCGACGTAGGGCGGGTTGGAGAGGATGGCGTCGAAGGTTTCGGATGCGACGGCGGCGAGCAGGTCAGACTCAAGGAAGCGGATGCGTGCGGTGAGGTGATGATGCTCGGCGTTGTGGCGGGCGACGGCGAGTGCGGCGGGTGAGGTGTCGAGCGCGGTGACGGTGGCGAGCGGGAGCGAGTGGGCGATGGCGATGGCGATGGCTCCGGAGCCGGTGCCGACGTCGGCGATGCGGAGGGGCGCGTTGTGCGGGAGGCGCTGGAGCGCGGCTTCGACGAGGTGCTCGGTTTCCGGGCGGGGGATGAGGACGTCGGGCGTGACGCGGAGCGCGAGGCCGTAGAATTCCTGCTCGCGGGTGATGTACTGTACGGGCTCGTGCTGGGCGCGGCGGTCGATCCACTGGTTGTAGGTGGCGAGCTGGTCGGGCGTGAGCGGCGTATCGGGATGCGTGAGCAGGAAGGCGCGATCGACGTTGGCGGCGCGCATGAGGAGGAGTTCGGCGTCGCGGCGCGCGGAGGGCAGATGCGCGAGGCGGGCGGCTCCGTTAGCGAGCGCGGTAGTGAGGGTGGTGCTCACGAGAGGATGGTAAATTGTTGGCGGTTCGGCTGGCTATGATGCCGCTCAGGTCCGCGGGACAGCGCACATGACGCGCATGCACTGTCCCGCGCGGACGGGAGTATTAGCGTGCGGACGAAGCGGTGATCTGGCGTATGGGGATGGCGGTGACCCAGCCGAACACGTTGGAGACGTAGAGGGTTCCTCCGACGATTACCGGGGATGAGGGACCGAAGGAGCCTCCGATGTGTTTTTTGCCGAGGAGCTTGCCGTCGGCGATGCGAATGGCGGCGATGTCTCCGGAGTGGTAGGGGATGTAGGCGACGCCATCGAGGACGGCGGCTCCGGCGCGGATCTGGCTGCCGAGGTGTACGGTCCAGAGCTTTTTGCCGGTCCTGAGGTCGAAAGCATGGTAGTTGCCGGTTACGGGGCTGCCCTCATACACCACGCCGTGGGTGATCATGGGCGTTGCGGTCTTCATGGCGGGCGGGACCGGGCCGTTGCTCATGCGCTGCTGCCAGAGGAGCTTGCCTGTTTTTGCATCGAGGGCGAGGAGAACATTGGCGACGGGGTTCGCCGGATCGCCGGATTCGATGGTGGCCTCCTGCACGACGATGCCGTTGGCGTAGGCGGGCGTGCAATCGCTGATGCCGGTGGCGACGAGGCCGGGGATGGTGGTTTTCCAGGCAATTTTGCCGGTCTTCTGATCGAGCGCGTAGAAGTAGTTGGGATAGGTTCCGCCGACGAAGATGTTGCCGTCGCCCGCGACTGGCGATGACATGCTGACGAAGGACACGATGTTGGTCTTCCAGGCGAGTTTGCCGGTGGCGACGGAGACTTTGTAGACGTGGCCGTCGCCGGTGCCGACGTAGAGAAAGCCGTCGAGATCGACGGGGGTGGGCATGATTTCGCCAGGAGTGTGGAAGGCCCAGATTTCGCGGCCGGTGGTGCGGTCGAGCGCGTAGATGGAGTTGAGGCCCGGGCCGCGGACGGTGCGCTTGCCACGGACGTACTGCATGGTTTTGGCGTAGTTGAAGTAGGCGTTGCCGGTGGAGACGATAACGCGGTCGCCATCGACGAGCGGATTGCTCATGTTCATGTTCCAGCCGTAGTGCGACCAGATGAGCTTGCCGGTGATGGCGTTGAGGGCGTAGGTGTAGCCGTTGTCGTCGCCGGCGTAGAGGATTCCGCGGACAACGGAGACGCCGACGGGCATGCCGACGGTGTAGGCGGTGGTTTTGAAGTCACCGATGAGGGGCGGGCCGTTGAGGGGTACGGCTCCGGCGCCGGCGAAGGACCAGGAGACGCCGCTGCGCAGGGAAGCAGGAGCGGAGGCGGGAAGCGGGAAGACGGCATTGCGGCCCGCGCTGGAGGCATAGGTCTTCCACTGCTGCGGGAAGTAGCTGGCGAGATGCGGGGAGGGCAGATTGTGTGGCAGGTACTGGCTGGGGAACTCCTGTGCGACCGGATTGGCGGTGCTCTGCGCATGCGCTGCGGCAACGGTGAAAGGGAGCATTACGGCGAGGGCGGCGAGCGGAGCAGAAAGCCTGCGCAGAGTGGAGGTGAGATGCATTGTGTGTTTACTCATGGGTATTCCTTCAGTGAGGGGTGCATGGGAGCCATGCATGGAGGTTGAACTGAGCGGGAAACGCTTGCTCATGTCTGTAACAAGCGAGCCGCAACGCGCTTAGCCACGAGCGCGGAGCGAGCGCTGCATTCAATTTGCGCGAGGGACTGCGCGCCTTCAAAGAGCAGAGCGAGTTCCTGGCCGAGTTTGCCGGGGTTTTTTCTGCCGGTGCGCCGCGCGAGGGTGGTGAGCCGTTGACGGATTTTCTGCTTGGCGTCGAGGGCGATTTCGCGGACTTCCGGGAGGACGATGGAAAGCTCGTTGACCGCTTTGACGAACGAGCATCCTTTGAAGTGTTTGGGGTCGAGGCCTTGCTGAAGCCAGTCAAAGATTGCCAGCAGGGGATCGGTTTTGGGGTCGAGTTCAGCGAGGAGCTTGTCGAGGCGTTCTTCGCGTTTATTGAGGCGCATGCGAAGACATTCGAGGGCGAGCTCGTTTTTGGAGCTGAAGTGCTGATAGAGGGTCATTTTGGTGATGCCGGCCTGCTGCGCGATCTGGTCGACGGAGACGTCGGCGTAGGCATTGCCGGCGAAGAGGTCCGCGGCCGTAGCGAGGATGCGAGCGGTGGTTGCGTTACGGCGTGCGGTCATGTAACTATACTTACCAGTAAGTATAATTTGTGTCAAGGCGTAGTCTTTAAGAGGAGGATCGCGGTATGCAGGGCAGGCGCTGGATTGGGATTGGTTTGGAAGTGGCGTTGGGCCTACTGATTGTAGGGCTGGTGCTGCACCGCGTGATACCGGTGCGGGCGGCGGCGCCGACGGCGGCCAATGCGAAGCGTTTCACGCTGATGGGTCTGGACGGCAAGCCCATTGCGCCGAGCGCGTACGAGGGCAAGGCGGTGGTGCTGAACTTCTGGGCGCCGTGGTGTCCGCCGTGCAAGCTGGAGATTCCGTGGCTGCAGAAGTTGCAGGATGCGAACCGCGGCAGGCTGGTGGTGGTGGGTGTGGTGGCTGATCCGGACACGTATGCGCGGGCGGCGGCGATGATGCGGCAGAAGGGCATCACGTATTTGCTGGCGCAGGATACGCCGTCGCTGGAGATGGAGTTCGGGGATCCTTCGGCGCTGCCGACGAGCTACTATATTTCGCCGTCGTTGCATGTGGTCCACAGCGTGACGGGTGTGGCGCCGGAGTACGTTATGCGGCGGTACGCGGCGGACGCGATGGGCCAGTAGTGGGCGGGTGATGGGCCGGTGCGGCGCGGTCGCGATACTCTGAAGTAGCACATGAAAGATACAGCGGTTCTTCTTATTGATTGTCCCGACCAGAAGGGACTGGTGGCGCGCGTTTCGGGGTTGCTCTACGAGCGCGGCGCGAACATTTTGCATGCTGACCAGCACGTGGACCACGCGATGGGTCTGTTTTTCATGCGTGTGGAGTGGGCGCTGAACGGCAGTGCGGGCGATGGGGCAGGGCGCTTTGATCTGGAGCGGTTCAAGGCTGCGTTTGCTTCGCTTGCGGCGGAGTTGGGGATGCGATGGACGCTGACGTCGAGCGGGCGGCGTCCTCGGGTGGCGCTGTTCTGCTCGCATTATCTGCATTGTGTGGTTGATCTGCTGTATCGCTGGCGGAGTGGGGAGCTGGCGTGCGAGATTCCGCTGATCGTGTCGAACCACCGGGAGGTGGAGAAGCTGGCGGTTTTTTATGGCGTGCCATTTGTGCACACTCCGGTGAGCGCGGCGACGCACGGCGTGGTGGAGCAGAAGCAACTGGAGCTGTTGCGGCAGAACGGGATTGATGTGGTGGTGCTGGCGCGGTACATGCAGATTCTGTCGCCGGAGTTTGTGGCGCAGTATCCGGCGGGGATTATCAATGTGCACCACTCGTTTCTGCCGGCGTTCACGGGGGCGCGGCCGTATCACGCGGCGCATGCGCGGGGCGTGAAGCTGATTGGAGCGACCAGCCACTATGTGACGGAAGTGCTGGATGACGGGCCGATTATTGAGCAGGATGTGGCGCGCATCTCGCACCGCGACCAGGTGGAGGATTTAGTAGCGCGGGGACGCGACCTGGAGCGGATAGTATTGTCGCGGGCGGTGCGCTGGCATCTGGACCGGCGGATTTTGTGCTACGGGAACAAGACGGTGGTGTTTGACTGAGCAGGGGCCGAATGAAACGACTGATCGCGATTTGTTTGATGCTGGGGGTGTGCGCGCAGGGGTATGCGCTGGGCGGCGGAGCTGCCGTGGATGGAACGCAGGCGGGCCATGGCGAGGGGATTTTACAGTCCATTGAGAACGCCAAGGTTGCGCATGCGGGAGACACGCTTCTGGTGACGCGGAAGGACAGTCGCGCACCGGTTGTGATGGTCTTTACGCATTGCGAAGCGGTGGGCGTGGAATACGAGGACCATCAGTGGTGGGTTCTTCCGATCAGCGCAAGGGGTGCGCAGATTGATGCGAACCGGATTCATGCAAATCAGGCGCTGTGGGTTCTGCCGCTGGATGCAGGGTCGAAGGATGGGGCCTGGTATGTGAGGCTGCATGGTGGCGATGTGCAAGCGGCGATGACCAAGTCGGGGCTTGAGGTGACGCTGGACGCGCAGAGCGCGACGCTGACGAGGGCAGAGGCGCGGCCGCGGAGCGATGTGTTCGGCAATCGATTCTCTTTCAAGATGGACGGTGGGGCGAAGCTGGAAAAAGCGCTGGCTGCTTTCTACTGGGGGACGATGCTTCCGTCGGTTGTGGAGAAGACGACGGCGGCGCATTTTCCTTACAGCAGCGGATATGTTGTGAGCACGCTGAGCGCGGGGTCGTATGCGGGGTCGTATCCGGCGGTGGATCATGAATTTCAGATTCGAGGGCGGCTGGCGTTTGGGTCGGCGGTGGATCTGGATATTGTGAAGCGGATGATCGGGCTGCAGTTCAAGCTGATGCAGGACGACCCGGAGCGGCTGTATCGCGCGCCGACGTCGGTGCAGCCGGATGGACGGCGCGAGTACCACGTGCGAAGAGACAGCGAGAACCATCGCGTGAATGCGGGGATGTTTCCGGTGACGGGAAACATTGAAGTGATGGAAGAAGCTTGGCGGTATTACGAAGCGACGAAAGATACGGTGTGGCTGCGGTCGAACATGGGGAACCTGGAGCACTCGGCGGAGTGGGTACTGGAGAACACGGACCAGTACGGACGCGTGTGGTCGGACGTGTATTACGAAGACCAGGTGATCAAAGACGGGCGTGTGACGCAGGCGCAGGCGTTCGCCGCGCATGCATTCGGATTGCTGGCAGGGATGGAGACGTTGCTGGGTCGTCGAGACGAGGCGGCGCGGTACGCGGCGGATTCGAAGAAGATGGCCGGCGTGCTGGTTGGGGCGCTTCCGATGGGGTACTGGGACGCGAAGAACCATAGGTTCATTGATTGGGTGGATCGCAACGGGGTGGCGCACGATCATATTCCGCTGCTGGCGAATGAGCTGCCGGTGACGTTTGGCTATGCGTCGGCGCAGCAGGCGGCGGCGGTGCGGCGGCTGATCGAAGCGAATGACGGGGAGTTTGAGCGGTTTCCGAGCTTTGTGGCGGCGGACATTGCGGCGTATACCAAGTCAGAGATTGGCACGGGCGGGCCGTATGATCTGTGCGCGGCGGGGCGGTACTGGTACTGGGATGCGGCGTATCGCGAGGCGCAGGGGCAGAACGGGGTTCTGCTGAAGCAACTGGAGCAGGTGGCGGCGGAAGGCGCGAAAAACAACTACTTCATGGGCGAGCGGTACGACATGGACCACGTGTACTACATCGACGGCAAGGATGCGCACGGGGCGAAGAAGTACTACGAGTATCCGAATGTGTTTGCGGCGGTGCTGGTGGCGAAGTATCTGGGATTGACGGTTCCGGCGGATGCGGATGTGAAGGTTGCGCCGCATCTGAAGGGCTATGGCAGTGTGGAGATGGGGATTCCGGAGTATGCGTTGCGCTACAGCTACAGCGAAGACGGATTTGTGCTGAAGAATTTGGCGGACAAGGCGCGACGGTATGACGTGGATTTGTCGGCGCTGGGATATGGTGTTGCGCACTATGAGATGAAGAATGGGGCTGGGAACGAGGACGTGGGTGCGCGTTCGACGGTGACGCTGGCGGCGCATGGGGCGGCGCGGTGGACTCCGGTGCGGTGAGCGTGGCGGGATCTTCGCAGGTTGAGCCATTGCGTGGATTGTGAGTGGGTTTGATGGGCGCGAATTGAGTTCGCGCGGGTGGCTTGACCGGTGTTGATTTTGGGTTCTAGAGTTGGTTCGCGTGTGAGGCGGCTGCGAAGGGGACTCGAAGGGTGACGCGCTGAGCGGATCTGGGCTGGGCGAGCGTTCCGGGAGTTGCCTGTAGCAGGAATCGATGGACCGCGGCTTCCTTCCTGTGCTGTCTGCAGTGAAGAAGAAAGCGAGCAAGGATCATTGGATCATGCCCTTTTGTTTCCATAGCAGCCGGAAGGCAACGTTGGAGCGGTCCCTGCTTTTGTTGGGAGCGATGCTCGCATTGATGCCTGTCGAAGGGGCATGGGCGCAACACGGCGGGCCTGCCAAGGGTGTTTCCGCTGCGACAAGCCCAACTGCAGCAAGGGACAAGACGGCGCCGCAGCAAAGCGTGCTGACGCTGAAGAAGCAAGTGAATCTGGTTCTGGTTCCGGTGGTGGTGCGGGATAAGAAGGGGAAGTCCATCGGATCGCTCACGCGGGACGACTTCCGGATTTTCGACAACGGCAAACCGCAGCCGATCAGCAGCTTCAACCGGGAAGCGAATCCGGTTGCTGGGGAGCGGGCGCAGGGCGGTCAGGTGCTGGCCAACGCGTTGCTTAAGACGATGGAGGTGTCGCGTCCGTCGCATTTTTTTGCCTACCTGTTCGATGACGTTCATATGCAGGCGGGCGAGCTGATGCGGGTGCGGGAAGCGGCCAAGAAGCACCTGGCGTCGGACATGGGACGTGGGGACCGGGCGGCGGTGTACACCACGTCGGGCAATGTGGAGCTGGAGTTTACCGGCGACCTGGCACAACTGGACCATGCTCTGGACCGCATCAAGCCGAAGTTCAACGACAGCCGCCAGAAGTGTCCTTACATGAACTACTACCTGGCGCAGCAAATCATGAGGGAGAACGGGAGCGACCTGACGCCGGTGTGGGATGCCGCGACGGATGACACCTGGTACTGCCTGTTCCACAAGGCCCCAAATCTACAGCCGCGCGCGCGGCAACTGGCCCTGGATGCGGCCCGCCAAGCGGTGGAGGTTGGGGATACCGACACGCGCACGAGTATGCTTGCCATTCAGCAGGTGGTGCGCCGGCTTGCGGCGATGCCGGGATCGCGAACGCTGGTTCTGGTTTCGCCGGGGTTCCAGACGGGCGATGACTACCTGGAGCAGGATGTAGCGATCGATCTGGCGACCAAGCAGGACATAGTAATTAACGCGCTGGATGCGCGCGGGCTGTATACGGGGATCCATGAAGCGGAAGACTACGGCCCGAGTACGTTGCAGGCCACCCAGACGGAGGCCCCGTACAACCGGCAGGGCAGGATATTGCAGAGTGGCGTGATGGCTGAGCTGGCCGACGGCACCGGGGGCAAGCTGTTCCGCGACAACAACGATCTGGCTGGCGGGTTTGACCAGCTAGGCTCGCCGCCCGAGTACGTTTACGTGCTTGGCTTCAGCCCTGCGGAGCTGAAGAAAGCGGGAAGCTACCACACGTTGAAGGTGGTGGTGGCCAGGCGACATGGCTGGACGGTGCAGGCGCGCCCCGGCTATTACGCAACGACGGGGGCGCAGGCTCCGGAGAAGATGCTGTCAACGGAGCTGGAGCAGGTGCTGTTCTCGCACGACGAAGTGAAGAGCATCCCGGTGACGCTGACGGAGGGGTACTCGAAGCAGGGCGGAGGCAGCCGCAAGCTTTTGGTGATTACGCATATTGATTTGAGCGGTGTGCATTTCAAGAAGGTCAACCAGGCGAATGTGGACAACCTGATTTTGGTGTGCGGGTTGTTCGATATCAACGGCAACTACCTGGAGGGCAAAAAGAAGAACCTGTCGCTGCACTTTGCCAGCGACGTACTGAACCGGATTACCGAAGGGATGAACGTGAAAACCACGTTTGATGTGAAGCCGGGGGCGTATCTGATCCGGGTGGTGGTGCGGGATTCGGGGGACGGTCTGGTGTCGGCGGTAAACGGGTCGGGTTTTATTGAATAGCGCCGCAGCGGCTGCCGGTGGGAAGCGTGCGGGGCGCAGGTGGCGGCCTGGCTTTGCAAAGTTCCCAGTGATCCGGACGCAGCACTTGGCGGGGTTTTGATCCGCTGCGCGGAAAACAGATTCATCCGGCGTTCAAGATAGTTTTATCCATCCTTAATCAGACGTTGAACGTAGCGTCGCAATCGCAGTCTCAAATGGCGATACAGGTTGCTTGTATCTTCCAAGGGATTGTGCCGGTCTATGCGTTCTTTCAAACTCGCGTACCGCTTCTGTTTGCCGGAGGGCCCACTGGTGCTGCTGCCGGCGCAATTCCGTATCAGGCTGCCTTCCCTCAAGAGTGCAAGAACGAAACAGCGTCCGCCCTATGTTTAGGCAGCGCAGGTGGCGATTCCGGCGGATTTTGTAAGGTCATCTGCTCCTCATACCGAAGATAGCGAATCGACAATTATGGTTCGCACATGGAGAGAACGTATGAAAAGAATTTCAATATTGATGTGTATTTTGGCGGCCGGTTGGATGCTCTCGATTTCCAGTGTTTGCGGCGCGCAGAGCGCGGGCGGGATCAGGGGTAAGGTAGTCGATTCCACTGGGGCAGCGGTGCCCGGCGCGACCGTATCCCTGACTGATTTAACAACCAACAAGACGCTGCACGCGACGGCGGGCGCGGACGGCGGTTTTGTGTTTCTGGATGTGATTCCGGAGCCGCAACTGATCACCATCAAGAAGCCTGGATTCGAGGCGTTCGCGCAGCGGGTGACGCCGACGGCGCAGCATGCGACTACCATTCAGGCGACGCTGGAGGTGGCTACGTTATCAGAGAGTGTGATTGTGCGCGGCACGGTTAACCCCGAGGCCAAGCCAGTGCCCACGCGTGAAGACGTAATGCTGACGCCGGGAACGCTCCGGGTGCTGGACCGGAAGCAGCTGGACACGGGAGGGCCTTTGGCGGGCGGCGCGCAGATGATTGCGTCGACGCCGGGAGCCAATGTGGTTGGTTATGGCCAAACGGGGTCAACGAAATATTCGATTGTTCTGAACGGAATCCAGCAGGGCTGGGCGGGTGAGGCCACGGGCTTCACTGCGCCGGGCTCGCTGGGCGTTACGTTTGACGGGGTGCCGGTGGGTGATCCGGCGACTGGTTTGTGGCAGTCGGCGACGATGCCGCAGAACCTTGTGATTCAGAATCTGGCGGTGACCTACGGGCCGGGCCAGCCGATGAACCGCTGGTATAACAGTGTTGGCGGATCAGTGGAGTTCACCCCGGTGCAGCCGACGGTGTCGCGTCACGGCACCATTGCTCTGAGTGAAGGGCCCTATGGCCAGCAGAACTTCGCATTTGTGGGGAACACGGGGAACTTTAAAGGCTGGTCGACGGTGGTCGGGGGCGGTTTGGGCCGGGGAGATAGTTTTCGCGTGGCGCCGGACGGCTTCGGCAATCACGCGCAGAATGGATCGGTGTTCGGCAAAACGCTGAAGACCTTCTCGGCAGGAAGCGTAGTAATGGGTGTTTTATATGCGAAGTCCGGTGGATATCGTCCTACGGTCATCCCGATCACTGACGTTGGGCTGATAGAACCGAACGGCGCGCATTTCAGCCAGCAGACGAGCGGGTACTACAGCGCCCTGCCGTACGCTGCGTACAACAAGTACGACACGAACGAAATGTTTATGGCCTACGGGCGCGAGAACCTTTTCCTGAGCCCGACGAGCACGTTGCAGAATACGACGTGGTTCAACCACATTCGCCGTTTCCACCGCCGCAATAACGATGCGCTGAGCCAGGGCGCGCAGGTGGACGAGTGGAACAATCCGCACAGCAACATATTTGGCGACCAGGTAGGGATGACCGAAGTGCTTCCCTACAACACGATCAACGTAGGCGGCTTCCTTATTCACGAGACGTATAACTCGCGCAACCTCTTCTACAATCCGTCCTATGGCGCGAGCGGCAAGAACGGAGTGGTGGGAGCGGGATCGAAGTTCCGTTCGGGCTACTTCCAGCAAGACAACGTTGCGTTCTACGCGCAGGACGATGTTCATCCGATGGCGCGCATTCATATTGTTCCCGGACTGCGGGTGGTTGGGTTCGCGACCGGCTACAGCGACCAGGCGGCGCGTGACTTCGGCCTGGCGCCCGGCGTGGTGTATGCGACGCACTGCTCCCTGAACCCTGTGGGCGCCGACCCGTACAGCAATATCTTTGGGCCGCCGACGGTGGCTCCCGACGGGAGCACGACGAAGGACCAGGGATCGCTGTGCGGCGCGCATGAGAGCCGCTCGGCGGTGGAGCCTTCAATCAATGCCGCGGTGATGCCGTACAACTGGCTGACGATCTACGGTGGGTATGACGTGACGTATCGCTCACCGGCGCTGGGTGGCGGCGGGGGAATGTTCCAGAGCGTGAATCCGACCTACTACATTCTGGCGAAGGGCGCGTATAGCCAGGGCGGCGTGAAGTTCCACTTTGCGCACGCGCCGGGGCTGGGGAACTTTATTGCCGGGGTGGACTACTTCCATCTGGCTTATACAAACCAGGAGCTGGATTACGAGACTGCCACGGGCGTGCAACTGACGTCGGGCGGCGACTCGGCTTATCACGGCGTGGATCTGTTTTTTGACGCCGATCCGAACCGCAACCTGCACTTTTTTCTGAACTTTGCGGGAGAGGCTGCGGACTTTACGAAGTACATTGTTGGTGGGCCGAGCCTGACCGAGTGCGCCGCGCAGGGACTCTCGTGCACCTCGTATAACAATCTGCCGGTGTCGTATGTTCCGGACATGACGCTGAATACGGGCGTGTATTACGGAATCCGGCGGCACGGGCGTGAGCTGATCGAGCCGCGCTTCTGGCTACAGACGACGGGTTCGCAGCACCTGTGGTCAAACAATACGGGTATGCCGACCACGCAGACGATGTCGTCGTACACGACGGCGAATGCCTCGTTTACCGCTCCCGTCAGCTTTGAGAAGCAATCCTTAAACCTCAGACTTGACGTGATGAACCTTGCCAATTCGCAGTACAACCAGTGGGAGTACATATCGAGCGGCGGGTATTTTGCGGCGCTTTATCCGGAGGGTTCGGCCCCCAGCGGTTACATTAACGCCTACCCCGGTGCTCCGCGGTCGGTTTACGGCACGGTTTCGTATCAGTTCTGATCGCGGCGAAGCAGTATGAAGACAAGTGCGCCGGCCTTTGGAAGACAGGGGCCGGCGTAGTTGCGTGGGTGGTGTGCGTTCTTGATTGTGCGTGATGGATTTCTCCATTTCTCCATTGCTCCATTTTTCCATTGCTTCCTTGCCGTCGTTCCATCAACAATTGAATCGAGGGCGGTCCTGCATGATTCAAGTTCATCCCAATTTGTTTGTGGGTTCCCAGGATGACTACGAGACGCACTGCGATGAATTTCCGGCGTGGCTTGTGATTCATGCCTGCAAGGAGCCATATCATCGCCAAGCGGTTGGCTACAGTGGGAGGGCGGCTTCAAAGGACCACCCTGAATATCTGATTGCCCGGCGCGGTAACCGGCTTGTTCTGAACCTTGTCGACGCGGACACCCCGGCGTATATCCCGGACGAAATTATGGATACCGCTGTGGCGGAAATCCATGCAGCACTCACGCGAGGGCAGCAGGTATTTGTTCATTGCAACCAGGGGCACTCCAGGTCGGCTGCGATCGCGATGCTCTATTTGGGGACCTATACGGATGTTTTGCCCCGAGCCTCGTTTGAGGATGCTCGCACGGCTTTTGCGGTGCTTTATCCGCCATTTGCGCCGGCAGGGGGAATGCTCGGCTTTTTAAGCCGTCGCTGGCTGTTGTTCCGGCAAAGCTGACGCGTGGATTTGTCTCTACGCTTCGCTTGTTGATTGATATCTTCTTGGAACTGGTGTTGTGGGCGGAGCGTGGAGGTGTGGCTGAGTCGGCGAACCGCGGGTTCTTCGACTCGTGTGCTGCTGCGCAGCACACTTCGCTCAGAATGACATCGATGGTGGGTGGTTAGGGAGTGGTGGGTGAGGCAGCATCCCTGTGGCCCACACAAGCCAAAGGCGGGCTTGTATGGGCCACCGTCGGGTGTTTGTATCTACTACAGTTACAAAATGTAGCGGGAGAGGTCGTGGTCCTTGACGATGGAGGCGACCATTTGGCGGACGTATTCGGGATCGATTACGGCGACCTTTTCCTTGCCGGCGGGAGTTTCACGTTCGCTGATGGGGAGCGGAACGGTGGCTCCGAAGTCGGTGGAGGCGGCGATCTGGAGTCCTCCTTCTTCTGTTTTTGGCCAGGACTTGGTGAGGTCTGGTGCGAGGAAGCTGATTTCGTCGAGGACGCGCTCCATGATGGTGTGGAGGCGGCGCGCTCCTATATTTTCTGTTGTTTCGTTTACCCGGAAGGCGAACTGGGCCATCTCCTCGATGGCCTCGCGGGTGAACTCGAGGCGGAGTCCTTCGGTTTCAAGGAGGGCGATGTACTGGCGGGTGAGCGAGGACTTGGGCTCGGTGAGGATGCGGACGAAGTCTTCGACGGTGAGCGATTTTAGCTCGACGCGGATGGGGAAGCGGCCTTGCAGCTCGGGGATGAGGTCGCTGGGTTTGGAGACGTGGAAGGCCCCGGCGGCGATGAACAGGATGTAGTCGGTGCGGACCATTCCGTAGCGGGTGTTGACGGTGGTGCCTTCGACGATGGGGAGGATGTCTCGCTGGACGCCCTCGCGGGAGATGTCGGGGCCGTGTCCGCCTTCGCGTCCGGCGATTTTGTCGATTTCGTCGAGGAAGACGATGCCGGAGGTTTCGACGCGCTCGACGGCGATGCGGGTGACCTGATCCATGTCGATGAGGCGTCCTTCCTCTTCCTGGACGAGGTACTCGAAGGCTTCTGAGACCTTCATTTTGCGTTTTTTGGTGCGCTGTCCAAAGATGTTGGGGAGGATGTCCTTTAGGTTGATGTCCATCTCCTCGACGCCCTGGTTGGTGATGACTTCAAAGGACGGCGTGCCTCGTTCGCGGACGTCGAGCTCGACCATGCGGTCGTCGAGCTTGCCCTCGCGGAACTGCTGGCGGAGCTTCTCGCGGGTGCGCTGGTTGGAGTCGTTGGCGATGGTTTTGCCTTCGATGAGCTGCGGGCCGGAGGGGACGCCGGGCGCCGGGGCCGGAGAAGGCGCGGGCGGGAGGAGCAGGTCGAGGAGGCGGTCTTCGGCGTTGAGCTCGGCTTTGTCCTCGACCTCTTCCAGTTTTTCTTCGCGGACCATTTCGATGGAGATTTCGACGAGGTCGCGGACGATGGATTCGACGTCGCGACCGACGTAGCCGACTTCAGTAAACTTGGAGGCCTCGACCTTGAGGAAGGGCGAGTTGGTGAGCTTGGCGAGGCGGCGTGCGATTTCAGTTTTGCCGACGCCGGTGGGGCCAATCATGATGATGTTTTTGGGCATGATTTCATCGGCGAGATCGGGGGAGAGCTTACGACGGCGCATGCGGTTGCGCAGGGCGATGGCGACGGCGCGCTTGGCGGCATTCTGGCCGATGACATACTTGTCGAGCTCGGCGACGATTTCGCGCGGGGTGAGATCGTCGAGGGCGAGCTCCTGATCTTCGGAGGTTCCGGGAAGATAAATGGCCATGTTGTGTGCCTGCCTCCTTTGGGCCGGCGTGCGGGCTGCGGTTACGAGTGCAGCTCTTCGATGGTGATCTGGTCGTTGGTGTAGATGCAGATTTGACCGGCGATGCGCAGGGATTTTTCGGCGATGTCGCGTGCGGACAGGTCGGTGTTCTGGATGAGGGCGCGGGCGGCGGCGAGAGCGTAGGAGCCTCCGCTGCCGATGGCGGCGATGCCTTCGTCGGGTTCGATGACGTCACCGGAGCCGCTGAGGAGAAAGGTCTGCTGGGGATCGGCGACGATGAGCAGAGCTTCGAGGGAGCGGAGCATCTTGTCGGTGCGCCAGTCCTTGGCGAGCTCGACGGCGGAGCGTCCGAGGTTGCCGGCGTACTGCTCGAGCTTGCCCTCGAAGCGGCTGAAGAGGGAGAAGGCGTCGGCGGTGGAGCCGGCAAAGCCAGCGAGGATCTTGTCCTGATAGAGGCGGCGGATTTTGCGTGCGCCGTGCTTGATGACCGCCTCGCCGAGGGTAACCTGACCGTCGGCGGCCATGACGACACTGTTGTTGCGACGGACGCAGAGGACGGTGGTGGAGCGGATGCGCGGCGATTGGGTGGAGGTCATAGGATGAGAAGCAAAAGTGCCGCGCAAAGGCAAGGCAGACGAAGACTTTTGATTGGGCATGCTCATTTATAAGTATATAGGACGGGGTGGGGGACTGGCCGTCCAGGCAGACGCGCCTGCGGCGCGAAGGATGGGGTCCGCAGAGAAGAATTGCGGTCCAGGAGGCGGGCGGTTGTGGGAGAATTCTGGAAGAAGCGGATGCGGAAGCGGGCACGTAGACGCAGCGTCAACATGCGGAATTTGGGGGCGCTGCGGGAGCTGCGTTCCTATATAAGGTTCGACGCGAAGGTCCTGGTAGGCGTACGGCCAGAGGGTTTCAGGGGCGAGACAAGCGGAATCGAAGGAATATGAACGACATTTCATTGCGCGAGCCGCAGGTGATAGGAGCGATCACGGCGGCGGGAGTGCTGCTTGGCGGCGTGATTGTGTGGGCCGTGGTGCGGAAGCGTCCGACGGAGGAAGAGCTGGAGCGGTTGCGCCGCGAGCAACTGGTGAAGACGGGACGGATTATCGACGGGACGATTCTGGACACGCCAGAGCTGGATGCGAGCGACGCCGAGGGTGAAGAGGGCAGAACCCGGCAACTGATTTTGTACAAGTATGAGATTGCGGGCGTGGCCTATGAATGCTCGCAGGATGTGACGCACCTGAAGGACTATGTGGACATTCACGATAGCCGGCTGTCGTTTTCGTGCTCGGTGCGGCATGAGCCGCGGCGCCCATCGAACAGCATTGTGGTGGCGGAGGGCTGGAGCGGGCTGCGGGGCATGACGAAGGCGGTTGCGGAGCATCCGTTGCAGGCAGAGCAGAAGCCGCAGGCGCAGGTTCCACCGCAGGCTCCGCCGGAGGCGCAAAGTTGACGGTGTGGATTGAAGGGCGGCGGGGGCGGCTCTTACACTAAAGGCAGACCTTTATGCATGTACATGCACCGCCGACGGCCAAGATGCAGCGCGCGCTCCGCGTGTCGCTGGCAGTGACGCTGGCCTATGTGGTGGTGACGCTGGTGGCGGGGCTGAAGGCACATTCGCTGGCGCTGGTTTCAGAGGCGGGCCATAACGCGTCGGACGCGGCGGCGCTGCTGCTGTCGTTTGTGGCGGTGCACTTCCAGACGAGGCCGGCGACGGACGAGAAGACCTTTGGCTATCAGCGGGCGGGTGTGCTGGCGGCGTTTTTGAATGCGCTGACGCTGGTCGTGATCAGCGTATGGATTGTGGTCGCGGCGGTGCACCGGTTTATGACTCCGGTAGAGCCGCACGCAGGCGTGATGATGATTGTGGCGGCGGCGGGCGTGGTGATGAACGGCGCGATTGCGACGCTGCTGTGGCGGGTGAGCCACGACGTGAACATGCGCAGCGTGTTTGTGCACATGCTGGGCGACACGCTGTCGACCGCGGCGGTGATTGTGGGCGGCGCGGTGATTCTGTTTACGGGGAAGGCGTGGGTGGATCCGGTGCTGTCGCTGGCGATAGCGGCGCTGATTCTGTGGTCGTCGATTGCGATTATTCGGGAGACGCTGAATATTCTTCTGGAGGGGACGCCGCGGGGGATTTCGCTCAAGGAGATTCGGGCGAAGCTGGAGGGGATTGAGGGCGTGGAGGATGTTCACGACCTGCATGTGTGGAGTCTGGGATCGCAGACGCATGCGCTGGCCAGCCATGTGACGATTGCGGACATTCCTCCGTCGGAGAGTGCGCGGATTCTGGACGAGATCAAGAGCGTGCTGCTCGAGAACTTCCATATTCACCACACGACGATCCAGTTTGAGCATGTGGAGTGTCCGGTGGCGCACGGGTGCGTGATGCCGGTGGAGATGGTGGGGGCGCATCGGCACTAAAGGCAGCTTCTAGCTAGTAGCAAAAGCGATTAGGAGGCGGAGTTGGAGTTGTTTTTGGGGGAATTGGCATCCCAAAGAGCGATACAATCGAGAGAGTTATGCGGCATACGCGCACGTTCGGCGCACTCCTTTAGCGGCTCCCGCCGCCGCCGATGCCGTTTTCTGTCCTTTTCCCATTAAGAAGATAAGTTTTAGAGCCGCGCGAGGGCGCTGCGTGAGGAAGACCAATGTTTGAGCGTTTGGAGCAGATTGAATCGCGATATGAGAATCTGGGCCGGCAGCTTGCTGATCCCGAGGTGCTTGGCGACCAGCAGAAGTACCAGAAGATTGCCAGGCAGCACAGCGAGCTGGAGGCGGTGGTGGAGAAGTTCCGCGAATACCGGGAGGTGATGACGGGGATAGCGGACGCGCGCGGGATGCTGCACGAGAGCGACGCGGAGATTCACGAGATGGCGGCGCAGGAGCTGGCGGAGCTGGAGGCGCGGCAGCCTCAGATTGAAGAAGATTTGAAGTTTTTGCTGCTGCCGAAGGACCCGAACGATGAGAAGAACGTGGTGGTTGAAATTCGCGCGGGCACGGGCGGGGATGAGGCGTCGTTGTTTGCGGCGGAGGTATTCCGGATGTATTCGCGATTTGCGGAACTGCACCGCTGGAAGGTGGAGGTGATGTCCAGCTCGGAGTCGTCAGTGGGCGGGCTGAAGGAAATCATCGCGATTATTGAAGGCGACAAGGTGTACTCGAAGCTGAAGTATGAGAGCGGCGTGCACCGGGTGCAGCGGGTTCCGGCGACGGAGACGCAGGGGCGGGTGCATACGTCTGCGGTGACGGTGGCGGTGCTGCCGGAGGCCGAGGAAGTGGACGTGAAGATTGAGGCGAAGGACCTGCGGATTGACACGTTCTGTTCGTCGGGGCCGGGCGGGCAGTCAGTGAACACGACGTATTCGGCGGTGCGGATTACGCATCTGCCGACGAATACGGTGGTGAGCTGCCAGGATGAGAAGTCGCAGATCAAGAACCGCGAGAAGGGCATGCGTGTGCTGCGTTCACGGCTGTACGAGATGGAGATGGCGAAGCAGCAGCAGGCGCAGGCCAAGGAGCGGAAGCAGCAGGTGGGATCGGGCGACCGGAGCGAGAAGATTCGGACCTATAACTTTCCACAGAACCGGCTGACGGACCACCGGATTGGTTTGACGCTGCACCAGTTGGCAGACGTAATGGAGGGCAAACTGCAGCCGGTGATCGACGCGCTGATTACGCACTTCAACTCGGAGCGGCTGAAGGCGGAGGCGGAGACGGCAGCGTAGTTGTGCCAGCTGGCACGGGTGTTACAGGATACGATGTGAAAAGGCCCGGATGGCGAAATCGGCAGACGCAGCGGACTTAAAATCCGCAGACCTTAGCGGGTCGTGGGGGTTCAAGTCCCCCTCCGGGCACCAGGACTGTGCTGATCGGTCGTTTTGCGAGAGGTCTTTCGACTCCCCTTCGGCTCGCGATGCTCACTCAGGGCCGCACAGGATTTTGGCTGCTGGCTTCCACCCCGAGCTTCCGCTGCGCTCACGCCGGCAAAGCGCCTCAAGTTCCAGTCCCGCGTCCGGGCGTCAGGGGTCAATTCTGCATTGCAATTTCATCGCATCATTTTATAGGGAGTTACGGCTGCATTATGCCCGGCAGCGGGGCAGGTTTTGGGGTTGATCGGGCGCAAAAGGCGTGCGGACGCGCCGGAGCGGTTGATCGATGCGGCGGACGAGTTGAAGGCGTGCGTTTGATGTGGGCGGTGGCCGGGATTGTGATGGCCAACACGGATTGTCGCGGCGAGAGCCTGTAATGATAGAGATGTATCACCTTATCCAGCGCTATCGGCACGGAAGACCTGAACCATGCGAGGGCAGAATTGTTGGGACGTTTCCATGGCGTATTCGCGCAGAAGCGGGATATTTGCGCCATGGCTGCAACCGAGCAGAGGGTGGGCCCTTCTTAAAGGGAAGAACACTCGACGCATGCTGCTTAGCCTACCCCTATCATGCGTTTGCAGTAGGGGAAGGACGTTTTGCAAGGGCCGGCGCGTGGGCGCGGACGATGCGATGTGCGGGAGGGGTGAGATGATATTCAGTAACAGGGGTGAATGGTAGTGAACCAAACGATGGTGGAGAATCCGGTGATCATTCAAGGCGGGATGGGGGCTGGGGTGTCGAGCTGGCGTCTTGCGCAGGCAGTGTCGCTTCAGGGCCAGCTTGGAGTGGTGTCAGGAACGGCGCTGGATCAGATACTTATTCGCCGGCTACAGGATGGGGATCCCGGTGGGCCTATGCTGCGGGGGATGAAGGCCTTTCCGTTTCCTGCGATGGCGGAGCGCATCTACGGGGAATACTTTATTCCGGGAGGCAAGAGCCAGCAGGCGCCGTACCGGCTGGTGCCTGCGCACACGATGGACAATCCACGGGAAGTGGTGGAGTTGTGCATAGTGAGCAACTTTGTGGAAGTATTTCTGGCTCGCGAAGGCCATGAGAATCCGGTAGGGATCAATTACCTGGAAAAGATACAAATGGCGCATCTGCCGAGTATTTATGGAGCGATGCTGGCGGGTGTGGGCTATGTGCTGATGGGGGCTGGGATCCCGCTGAAGATTCCGGGAGTTCTGGACCGGCTGGCGGAGCACCTGCCAGTGGAGTATGCACTGCATGTGACGGGAGCGCAGGAAGGCGAGAGCTATGCGATGCACTTTGATCCGCTCGAGTATATGGACCAGGCGCTGCCGCCACTGCCTCGTCCGAAGTTTCTTCCCATTGTTTCGTCGAACACGCTGGCGGCGACGATGCTGAAGAAGGCCAACGGCAGAGTGGACGGGCTGGTGATCGAGATGCGGAAAGCGGGAGGGCATAATGCGCCGCCACGCGGGAAGCTGCAGATATCGGATGCCGGCGAGCCGGTGTATGGCGAACGCGATGCGGTGGACGTGGAGAAGCTGTGCGAGCTGGGAGTTCCGTTCTGGCTGGCTGGCGGCTATGGGCATCCGGACAAGGTGCGCGAGGCGCTTGCGCAGGGAGCGACGGGGGTGCAGGTTGGAACGGCATTTGAGCTGGCGGCGGAATCCGGCCTGCAAGCGGACTACAAAGCGGCGCTGCTGGCGAGAGCCAGGGAAGGCCGCGGTGATGTCTTCACCGACCCACTGGCGTCGCCGACGGGATTTCCATTCAAGGTTGCGCGGCTGGAAGGGACATGTTCGGAGCCGGAGGTGTACGAGGCCAGGGCACGGGTGTGCGACGTAGGATACTTACGCGAGGCATATCGAACGCCGGAGGGAGAGATCGGCTACCGCTGCTCCTCCGAGCCGCTGTCCTTGTATAAGGCGAAAGGAGGAGAAGCGGACGATACCGTAGGCCGCAAATGCATTTGCAATGCACTCCTCGCGAACATCGGTCATCCGCAGGCCAGAAACGGCGGGCGCATAGAGCAGGCACTGGTGACGGCGGGGGACGATCTTAACTCGGTTGTGCAATTTCTGCCGGAAGGTCGCGGGGACTATTGCGCTGCGGACGTGATTGCAACGCTACTGGAGGGACGAGCCGTGGCCGCGGTTGGCGACGAGGTCCGCAAGGCAGTTTAAGCAGACAAAAAGCAGCGGAACATTCCTGAGCCGGCAAGGCGCCGTTGGTGGAACCAAACCGAACCAGGCGGGCGGAGGCTTTGGGGAGCGACCGCCCGCGTGGTGTGGGTTCGGGTGGAAACCGTGTTCGGTGCGTCGAATGGTTTGCCGGGTTATTTGAATTTTCCGGTGCCGATTCCCAGCTCGTCGCGGTGCGCTTTAGAGTTGGTGAGGGAGCCAAAGGCCACACCTTCGATGGGGTGTGCTTTGATGGTGGCCTGGATGGCGTCATTCACCTTGTCGAGGTCGTCTGGATTCTGCACAACGGTTACGATCCAGAACGATCCCGGGGCGGAGGTGTGCACGGCCTGGGTGTCGATCTCATACTCGACCAGCGTGCCGTCGGCGAGCAGCTTTTCGAGCAAGGGCGCGACGATCTCGCCGCTGATTACCGTGAGGGCGTTGTCGGGCGCATCGGTCTTGAGCTTATAGCTTGAAACCGAGACGAAGCCGTTCTTGTAGGAGGCGCCGGGCTTCCAGTTGTAATAGCGGCTGGTCAGCACGAGGTCCCAGTGTTTGGTTGAAGTGAGCAGCACGGGAGGAGTGGAGTTCTCTGTGTTGTAGTACTGCTCGAGGATTTTCATCAGTCCGCCCATGGACATCGAGGCGAACCAGTCATCGTGCGTCCAGCCGTCGGGGGTGTGGACGAGGTTCTCGTCGGATCCGTATCCGATGATGGTTCCGTCGGCCATGGCCTTGTCGAGCATGGCGCTGTCGTTTGCCGCCGAGCTTTTCATCTCTGCCCAGTGGGCGCGGGGAATCTGCCAGTTGGAGATGTAGCCGTACATGGGCGGTTTTGGTTTTACGGCTTGCGCTTGTGACTGGGCGCTCACCGGCGCAACTACGATGGCTCCCAAGGCGATGGCGCACACTACTGCGAAGATTTTCCACTTGCTTTTGCTCATTCTTGATTCTCCGGTTCGAAATTGGCCCGTGTACGAGGGGAGACAGCGTGGGCCCGGCAAGTGTACTCCAGGGGGGTGCAGGTGGATATGGGGGTGAATGGAAAGTAGTTAAGGCGGCGGGGCGGGCTGGTCTTACTGCTGGTCTTACTGCTGGTCAAGGCAAGAAGCTTGCGTGTAGGAGCTATTCTTGTAGCAATAAGCCTATTCTGAATAGAGGAGCTATGCTTGCAATCTTCGACTCGACAATTCGCCATGCTTACAGTGGTGCTGATCACTGCGCATCTGGCGTGGGCACAGACTAAGACAAAGCCGCCGGAGCAGAAGCCGGGTAATGGAAAGTACAGTCACTCGGCAACGACAGGGTCGCCGGGTCACATCTTCTGGGTGGTTCCGGCTTTTAAGGTCAGCTATGCGAACGAGTTCAAGCCGTTGACGCCACACGAGAAGTTTCAGGAGTGGGCCGAGTCTGCGTATGATCCGCTGGGGCTGGCTGCCGGCGTGGTGGAGGCGGGCACACTGGAATACTCGTCGACGGACGGCTTTTGCGGATACGGGCATGGCTGGGCCGGATACGGGAAGTGCTACGGCTCGATGGAACTGGACGGGGACGTGTCCAGTTTTATCGGAGACTATGCGCTGACGGTGCTGTGGCATCAGGATCCGCGGTATTTCCGGCTGGGCAAGGGCGGGTTCGGGCGTCGTGTGTTCTATGCGGTTTCGCGGGTGTTTGTGACGTACAACGATTCGGGGAAGAACACGTTTTATTCGTCAGCGCTGACGGGGACGGTGGCGGCGGCGGCAATTTCGAATCTCTACTACCCGCCGTCGGACCAGGGATGGTCGCCGACGATCTCGCGGATTGGGCTCGATCTGGGGAATACGGCGCTCTACAATGGCGCGGCGGAGTTTTGGCCGGATATTCACCGTGGGCTGCATAAGATTTTCTGAGGGTGGGGAGCGGGTAAGGCTCCAGGGCGGCGATTTATCTGCTGGAGGAGGGACAAGACCGTCGGTCGTTATGGCGCAACGCGTGATAACCAAGTTGAGGCTATCTTGATCAAACCGGCATCTTCTCCAAACTTACGGTGGCGACAGTCATAGATTACTTTGGTTTTTGTTTGAACTCTGACCAAGGTGAAGGCATTTTCGGGGCTTCGGCTGTTGTCAAACATGAGCGTCATATCCGAGACAGGCGCGGCCAGGCGAACAGCCTCTTGTGTTCTCGGAAATCGCTGCAGCAGTTTTGCTTCAGGAACGTCGTGGCCTCCCTGCTGCTTTCGCGTTGCTATGCGCAGAACAGAGAGCTGCGTGTTTGCCAAACCGATAAACATGAGCGCGACCGCATATCCCGCCTTTTGCAGGGTCCTGATGATTTCTTCTTTGGACGAATAGGTTCCATCTTCGCGCTTTTGCAAGTATGAAAATACCGTCTCGAAGGCAAAGGGTATGCGTTGTTCCATGATGAGTCCCATGAAGAGCTGGACGCCTTCCTGGGAAAGCTTTTGCCACCGTTCATCCTTGTCTCTTAGTTCGGCTGCCCAGGGACGAAGTACGGGCGGCTCTCCGACTGGAGCGGGAAGGATGGAAAGAGTCAGGCGATCTGCATTGATGAGGGGAATTCTGAGGACGTCTGCCAGCTTGTCATACCAGAGCGTCGATTTGCCCGATCCATTGTGACCGGCGAGAACGATTGCAAGGGGCTTTTTGCCGGCGATCGACTTCAGTAGTTCGGTGGGGTCGGGAGGCTGGGTGCGTGAGCCTGACATTAAGCTGTTTTTGGGGGAAGCGCCTTGAACTTCCCGCTGACAACATGACCAATGGTCTTCTGTCCTTGAGCGTCTTCACGCACGATCTTGGTTACATCGGATGAATAAACTGAATAGGCATATATGGGCCGGCCACGGCGGCCCTTGAAAACAACATCGCGGCGGACTCCAGGCTTACGGGTGGCCTTGGCAATACCTTCGATGAGAGCACTGGTTTTCTCTGTTTCGCGCAAGACAGCGCCCGATTTCGACTTTCCAAGTCGAACAACGATCAGGTCTGCACGGGGTGTTGCAACTCTGTGCTCGGTCGATTCCGGCAGACGGCGCTTGCCTTTGACTGATTCGCGTTTTACGAGAGCCATAGTGTGCTCCTAGCTGAGCCCAGTTCCCAAGCGTGATCTTTGGCAAAACTGGACAACTACAGTATAGCGCCGGTCTTCCTTCCACTTACTTAAGCACAAAGGCGCGGGATGCGCCGTTTTATTTGGGTTTTGCGGGTTTGCCCATGGGCATGGTTTTTAGGATTTTGCCGCCTTCCTGGATGACGTAGAGGTGGTTGGCGGCGAGGTTGGGGAGCTTGTCTTTTTGGCCGGAGGGCCAGGCGATTTCGACATCGGCGTGGGTGGCGCGGTCGAGTCCGAAGTGACGGCGCATGTCGTTCGCGGAGTAGTAGCTGGCGCTGGATTGGACTTCGTCGATTTGGACAAAAGGTTTGGCGCCGGGTTTGGCGGAGGATGGGTCGGCGGGTGCGTCTGTCGGTGAGGACGCGGTGTTGACGGTGATGCGCGCGCCGATGCCGGTGCGGTTGGATTTGGTTCCGACGGTGCGGACCTTGATCCAGTTGCGGCCGGTGGTGGAGTCGCAGCGGATGAGCTGCGGGTAGGTGTTGATGCAGTTGACGACGATGTCGAGGTCGCCGTCGTTGTCGTAGTCGCCGAAGGCGCATCCGCGGCCGGGGGCGGGGGTGGTGATGCCGGGGCCGGCCTTGGCGCTGACGTCGTTGAACTGTCCGTTGCGGAGATTGCGGTAGAGGTATTTGGGTTCTTCGTAGGGCGCGTCGACGTTGGTGCCTTCGACCTCGGGGTAGACGTGGCCGTTGTTGAAGAGCAGGTCGAGCCAGCCGTCGTTGTCCATGTCAAAGAAGCCGACGCCCCAGCCGAGGAAGCGGGTGTTGACGCCGAGTCCGGCGATGTAGGTGCGGTCGTCGAAGAATCCGCCGCCGAGGTTGGCGTAGAGGGAATCGGTGTCTCCGGCGAAGTTGCTTTTGGCGATGTCGAGGTTGCCGTCGCGGTTGTAGTCGCCGATGGAGACGCCCATACCGGCCTGGGGTTTGCCGTCGGGGGAGTAGGCTACGCCGTCCTCGATGGCGACGTCCTTGAAGGTGCCGTCCTTCTGGTTCTGGTAGAGGATGGCCTGGGTGGAGTCGTCGGCGACGTAGATGTCAGGCCAGCCGTCGTTGTCGAAGTCGGCGACGCCGACCGATAGGCCATACGTGCCGAGGGTGTTGAGGATGCCGCTTTTGGCGGAGATATCGGTGAAGGTGCCGTCTCCGTTGTTGTGGTAGAGGATGTTTTTACCGCCTTTGAGTCCGGGAGGGCCGCAGGCGACCTGGATGCCCTTGTATTCGCATCCGGCGACCTCGGGAATGGGCGCGGTCTTGATGTCGAAGTCGATGTAGTTGGCGACGAAAAGGTCGAGGTGGCCGTCGCGGTCGTAGTCGAGGAAGGCGCAGCCGGAGTTCCAGCGCTTGCGGTCCTGGAGGAGGCCGGCCTCGCGGGTCACGTCGGTGAATTTTCCGTTGCCGAGGTTGCGGTAGAGGGCGTTTTGGCCGTAGTAGGTGACGAAGAGGTCGTCGAGGCCGTCGTTGTTGTAGTCGCCGACGCAGACGGCCTGTCCCCATCCGGTTTTGTGCTCGAGGCCGGAGCCGATGGTGACGTCGGTGAATGTTCCGTCGCGGTTGTTTTTGAAGAGATGGCAGTGGGGCGCGTAAGCTGCGGGGAATCCGTCGAGACGCCAGCCGTTGACGAGGAAGATGTCGATCCAGTCGTCGTGGTCGTAGTCGTAGAAGGCGACGCCGCAGCCGGTGGTCTCAAGCAGGTAGCGATTTTTGTGTTCGCCGCCGTAGATGTTCTTGACGTTGAGGCCGGACTCGCGGGCGACGTCGACGAAGCGGACATCGAGCGGGGTTCCGAGCACGGGCGAAGGCAGGCGTTTGGGCGCGGGGCGCGCGTGCGCGGTGTAGGTGGGCTGGGACATGACCCCCTTGGTCTGTGGAGGATGCGGAGCGGCCAGCGCGAGCACGTCGTCGAGGGTGAGAACCAGCGCGGTGCTGGAGAGCGAGGCCAGAAAGGTGCGGCGGGACCAGTGCAAAAACAGACTCCTGTGCGTGCTTTGAGTATAGATAGCGGGCTGCGGATAGCCAATAGCAGGCGGGGTAGGGGCGAACCGCAGGTTCTTCGACTTGTTTGGCGCTGGGCGCGCCAACCTTCGCTCAGAATGACATCCGCTGGTTGAGGGTCGATCTCTCCCACTCAAGCTTCGCTTGAATGGGGCACCCGGCCACCCATGTGGGCTTTGCACCCATGTGGTGGCACTACTGAGGGTGCGCGGCGGCGGAGAGTTTGGCGGCGGTGGCGCGTTCGACGGCGGCTTCAGCGCTGCGTCCCTGGCGGGTGTAGGCGTCGGCGAGGCCGAGGTGGGGCGCGGCCCAGGAGGGGTCAGCCTGAATGGCGATCTGGAACTGGGCGACGGCCTGCGGGAGGTCTTTCTGCTTGAGGAGTAGCTCGCCGCTCTGGTAGGAGAAGCGGGCGCGCTGTCCGCTGACGGCGACCTGGGTGAGATGCGCGGCGAGTTTGCGCTGGGCGATGGCTCCGGCGCGGTCTCCTTTTTCGGCAAGGATGGAGGCGAGGGTGATGTGCGGGCTGGGCTGGTTGGGCAGGAGCACGATGGCTTTTTGGAGCGCGGCGACGGCCTTGTGCGGCTCGCTGTTTTCCTTGTATACGGTGCCGAGGAGAGACCAGGCGTTGCCGTTGCCGGGGCGGAGTGCGACGGCTTTCTGTAACTCAATTTGCGATTTGTCGAACTGTCCGAGCTGCATGAAGAGGACGCCGAGGGTGTAGGGCGGATCGGGGAGTTGCGGGGCGAGGCTCTGCGCGGCCTGAAGCTCGGGGACGGCGTCTTTGGGCTGGTCCATGAACTTGAGGACGAGGCCGAGGTCGTAGTGGAGGGTGGGGTCGTTGGGCGCGATGGCGAGTCCGGCGCGGAACTGCTGGGCGGCGTGGATGAAGTCACTCTCCTGCAGGTAGGCGACGCCGAGGTCTTCGCGGAGAGTGGCGTCCTTGGGATGGAGCTTGAGCGCGCGCATGTAGATGGGGACGGCGTGGCGTGCATCTCCGGTTTGCACCATGGCGAGGCCGAGGTTGGTGAGGGCTTCGGGGTCCTTGGGGCGCGTGGCGACGACCTGCTGGAAGAGGGGGACGGATGCGGCGAATTTTCCCTGGGACTGGAGGGTGAGGGCGAGCTCGTATTTGGCGTCGATGGAGGAGGGGTCAAGATGCGCGGCGCGGCGGAAGATGGCGGCGGCCTGGTCTTCCTGTCCGGCGAGGCGCTGGGCGCGGCCGAGCTGGAGGAGGTAGTCAATGTTGGAGGGGGCGAGGCTGGTGGCCTTGGCCAGCTCGGGGATGGCGTCGTTGGCGTCCTTTTGGGCGAAGAAGACGGAGCCGAGGTGATAGTGGGCGGAGGCGAGGGAGGAATTGAGCACGATGGCGCGCTCAAACTCGGCGATGGCCTGGTCGTATTTCTGCTGCTGCGCGTAGAGCGAGCCGAGGGCGTCGTGGAGGATGGGGTCGTCGGGCGATGCGGCGAGGGCGTGGCGGATGCGGTCGGCGGCTTCGCGGGGATGTCCGGTGGCGGTGAGTGCGGCGGCCCAGGCGACGAGTTGGTGCGAAGTGAGCGCCGTTGCAGACTTTGAGCGGGCGAGCCGGTTGAACATGGCGGCGGCGCGGGGGAAGTCGCGCAGTTGGGAGTAGGCCATGGCGAGGTTGAGGATGGTGATGTTGCCGGCCGGCTCGAGGTGGTGGGCGATCTCAAGTTCTTTGACGGCCTGATGGATGTGGCCTTCGGCGAGCAGGACGGTACCGAAGGCGCTGTGGGCGGCGGCGACTTTGGGCTCAAGGCGGACGAGCTTGGCGAACTCCCGGTGGGCGGTGGCGAGGTCGTTGCGGGCGTAGGCGGCAGAGCCGGCGCGG
The DNA here is from genome assembly GCA_035532055.1 of Acidobacteriaceae bacterium. Classification (GTDB taxonomy): domain Bacteria; phylum Acidobacteriota; class Terriglobia; order Terriglobales; family Acidobacteriaceae; genus Silvibacterium. Next base: position 34,045 of record DATKRT010000060.1, read on the forward strand.
AAGGCCGCGTCGGCGGCACGGAGATTGTGTTTGGCACTGGCGGTGTAGGCCAGAGAGCCAGACTGTGTGCGGGCTAGCGGGGGAATGGCCACGAGGCATGCGCAGAGGAGCAGCGCAGAGGCGTGCAGAGGTCGCATATCAGCGACTATTGTAAATAGTGGCGAGCCTTTCAGCAGAGGCGCGCTGGTGCGCTGTGACGCGAGGTTGCAGCGCAGACCTGGGAATTATGAAGCGGAGGCAGGATGAAGCGAGCGGTTTGGGCGGTGTGTGCGGTGCTGGCGGTGTGCAGTGTGGCGTTGGGGCAGGTGGGGGGATTTCATACGATCGATTCGCTGCCGCTGAAGAACAGCGATCTTGCGCTGCGGCAGCATGTGGAGGCGGGGAAGCCATTCACGGTGGCGGGCGCGCGCGGGGTGATGGTTGGGGAACAGCAGGGAACCTTCGAGGCATGGGTATTGCCGGTGAAGCTGTTCAGCGATTTCAGGATTACGGCGCATCTTGAGGGATATGACGTTCCGATTGATCTGAACCGGGATGCGGCGGAGATCGAGGTGTATCCGGACCGCACGGTGATTACGTATGCGCACATCGGGTTCCGGGTACGGCAGATCATGTTTGCTCCCAATGGGGCGGCGAAGGGAACGGGAGCGGTGGTGCTTTTCCAGATCAACTCGATCAAGCCTCTGGATCTGACGTTCAGCATGAGGCCGGCTGTGCAGCCGATGTGGCCGGATAAACAGGAGGGACGGCCGGTTCCGGAGTGGGTGAAGGAAGGCGCGAGCGGATACTACGTGATCCATCTGGACTACCCGAATCTGGCGGGTGCGGTTGCGATGCCGGGAGCAGAGCCGGGGATTCTGGCTCCGTACCAGGAGAAGCCGACGTATTATCCAATGCAATTGAAGCTGCACTATGACCCGCAGAAGGATGGGGCGAAGTATTTTCCGCTGCTGATGGCGGTGGGGATGACGGACAAGACGGCGACGGACGCAGCGTTGTACGAAAAGCTGTTGCAGTTGAATGACGAGCTGCCGCAGATCTACAAGGCGCATGCGGCGATCTACGCGCAGATGCGGCAAAAGATGACGATGATTGAGACTCCGGACCAGGAGCTGAACCGGGACTACGCGTGGGCGGTGACGGCGGTGGAGCAACTGAAGGCGAAGCTGGATCCGTCGGGCGAGTGCGTGGTGGCGGGGTACTACTCGTCGGGCGATTCGGCGCGTCCTGGGTTTGGATGGTGTTTTGGGCGGGATGCTCTGTACACGATCTATGCCATGGACGGCTATGGTGATTTCCAACTGAGTCGCACAGAGCTGAAGTTTTTGATTGAGCGGCAGCGCGCCGATGGGAAGATTATGCACGAGTATTCGCAGACGGCGGCTCTGACGGACTGGAAGTCGCTGCCGTATATGTATGCCGAGGCGGACGGGACGCCGCTGTTTTTGATGGCGATGCGGAACTATGTGCGGAGCAGCGGAGATGTGGCGTTTCTGAAGGAGAATCGCGAGGCGGTGGAGAAGGCGTGGCAGTTTGAAACGACGCACGACACGGACGGCGACGGGATTTACGACAACTCGCAGGGAACGGGCTGGGTGGAAAGCTGGCCTCCGGGAATGCCGCACCAGGAGATATATCTGGCGGAGCTGGACCGGCAGGCGTCAAGCGCGATGGCGGATCTGGACAAGTTGCTGGGCGACGAGACGGCGTCGCATGCCGCGGCGGCGCGCGCGACGGCGGTAAGGAAGACGATCGAGGAGGAGTACTACCTTCCGGCGAAGCATCGGTATGCGTTCAGCTGGAATGGAAACGGGAAGCGGGACGAGACTTCGACGATGTTTCCGGCGCTGGCGTGGTGGGACGGTAACCAGGGACTGGAGCACGCGGACGCGAGCTTCCGGCTGTGGGCGTCGCACGAGTTTTCGACCGACTGGGGCGTGCGGGAAGTGGCGGCGAATGATCCGATGTACAACCCGATCAGCTACCACCAGGGCTCGGTGTGGCCGCTGTTTACGGGGTGGATGTCAGTGGCGGAGTACCGGACGGGGCATGTGCTGGCGGGCTATGCAAGCCTGATGCAGAATGCCGATCTGACGACGGCGCAGGACCTGGGCGCGGTGACGGAGCTGTTGTCGGGCGACTACTTTGTGCCGTTCGGGCGCAGCACGACGCATCAGCTGTGGTCGTCGGCGATGGTGATAACGCCGGTGCTGACGGGGATGTTCGGGATTGAGGCGGATGCGCTGACGCAGACGATTGCATTGGATCCGCATTTGCCAGCGGACTGGAATGAAGCGGACGTGAAGCACGTGCATGTGGGGGACTCGGTGTGCTCGCTGCATTTTGAACGGCGCGGGCAAAGCCTGATTGCACGGGTAACGACGAGCGCAGGCAAGCCGGTGCGTCTGGCTTCCGATGTAAAGGGTGCGCGTGTGATGGACAAGGGCGCGGCGATTGCGTTTCCTCTGCCCGCGGTTGAAGTGGCGATTGCGCACGGGCTGCCGCTGCCGGGTGCGCGGACGACGCAGATGAAGGTGCTGGCGGAGACGTTTGCGCCGCACTCGCTGACGCTGGATCTGGAGGCGGAAGCGGGCACGGTGGCGACACTGAAGGCGCGCAGGAACGCAGCGAAGCTGAAGCTGACGGCCGAAGGCGGAACGCTGACGGCGGGTGATGCGGAGAGCGGGCTGGACGCGCTGCGGGTGGAGTTTCCGGCGGGCAACGGCTACGTGCAGAAGACGGTCACGCTGCGCTGGTAGGGGAATCGGCGAGAAAAGAAAAACCGCGCCGGAAGCCTGCTTTGTGAGCGGGCTTCCGAACGCGGTGTGAAGTTAATAACCGCCGCCAGAGCGGTCTTACAACCGGGTTAACGCGGCCGGACTGTTATTCGACGCGGCCAATCCAGGAAGCGAAGGGCGGCAGTGTGATGTTGGTGAGGCTGCCGGTGCGTTCGAGCGAAGGCTGGTCGGTGAGCACGGTGGTGACGTGGGTTCCGGTGACGCCGGCAGAGGCCGCGTCGAGCGTGATGGTTTGCGGCGCGGCGGTGAAGTTGAGCGCGACCACGATGGGCGGGTGGCCGTCGACGCCTTTGCGAACGTAGGCGAGGACGGAGGGATTGGTTTTGTTGATCATGACCTGCTCGCCGTCGCGCATGGTGGGATCGTTGGCGCGGAGCGAGATGAGGTCCTTGTACCAACGCAAGAGCGAACCTGGCTGAGCCTGCTCGGTCTTGACGTTTACGTCCTGATAGCTGGAGGGAATGGGCAGCCAGGTTTTGGCGGCAGTGCTGAAGCCCGCGTCGGTGGCGTCACTCCACTGCATGGGGGTGCGCTCGCCGTCGCGGCCCTTGATCTTGGGCCATCCACGGATGCCGACGGGGTCACGGACCTCGGCCTTGGTTTTGGGCGGCGTGGTGACCATGCCGATTTCCTGACCTTCGTACATCATGGCCGTGGCGCGCGAGGTGAAGAGCACGGCGGCGATGACGCGGGCGATGGAGGAGTTGTGGACGCCGTCGCCGTAGCGCTCCCAACTGCGGCGGTTGTCGTGATTGTCAAAGACAAAGAGCGGCTGGTTGCCGCTGATCTGGGTTTCGGCCTGCTCGATGCGGGTGCGGAAGAGCGAGGCGTCCATTTTGTTGATGAAGCCGACCTGCATGTCCATGGGGAGCTGCAACTGGTTGTGGGCGGCGCCGCCGTACCACTTGTCGAGTTCCTGGATGTTGGGCAGGTAGGTTTCTCCGATGAGGACGCGATCGCCGGGGTAGGAATTGACGACGGCGCGGAGCTTGCGCATGACGACGTGTACTTCAGGCAGGTTGCCCTGGTAAATCATTTTGACCGCACGGTCTCCGAAAGGATCGATCTTGCCGGTGTAGGGCTCATTGCGGAGCTGCGGATCTTCAAACAGCGAGGGGACAGCGTCGAGTCGGAAGCCGGCTACGCCCTTGTCGAGCCAGAAGCGGATGACGTTGAACATGGCCTTTTCGACCTCAGGATTGCGCCAGTTGAGGTCGGGCTGCTGCTTATAGAACATGTGGTAGTAGAACTGTTTTGTTTTGGGGTCCCATTGCCATGCGGAGCCACCGAAGGCGCTGATCCAGTTGTTGGGCGGGATGGGCTTGCCGGCCGTAGTGTATCCCTTGGGATTGCGCCAGATATACCAGTTTCGCTTGGGATTGGTGCGCGAGCTTTCCGACTCCTTGAACCACGGATGCTGGTCGGAGGTGTGGTTCATGACCATGTCCATGATGATGCGGATGTGGTGTTTTTTGGCTTGGGAGACGAGGTTTTCAAAGTCGGCCATGGTGCCGTACTGGGAGTCGATGGCTTCGTAGTTGGAGATGTCGTATCCGAAGTCAACCTGGGGCGAGGGATAGCAGGGTGCGATCCAGATGGCGTCGACGCCGAGGGACTGCAGGTAGCCGAGCCGGTCGGTGATGCCGTTGAGGTCGCCGGTGCCGTCACCGTCTGAGTCCTGGAAACTGCGGGGATAGATTTCGTAAAAGACGGCGTGTTTCCACCAGGGGGCGTTGCCGGCATGTGGCGTTGCATCGGCCTGCGCGCTGGGCGCAGAGGATTGCGGGCCGAGAGCGAAAGCAGGCGAAGCGCTGCTGAAAAGAGCGAAAGCGAATCCTACCGTAAAGACCGCGACCAAGTTTTTAAGCGAGGGAATGCGAGTACGTATGGTGTGAATCAAAGTGGCCTCCAAAGCGCCCTAACAATATATAGCATTACGTGTGGTGGTTGCAGCCAATTGTCATGGCAATTGGCTGCACGGTGGGAAAGGATCGCGCTGTGTTAGGAGCGCGACGCGGCTGCGCGGGGTTTGTGTCCTGCGGAGCGGTGGCCGTTTGCGGAGTGCAGGTGCGCGCCGCAGGAACTGCGGATGACGGTACGGGTGTGGAGGAGGACGTCGACGGTAGGCAGGCTGGGGTTTTCGACGCGCTGGAGCATGGTGATCATGGCCAGGGCGCCGATGTCGTTGCAGTTCTGATGCTGGGTGGTGAGGGGCACGGGGAGCAGGCTGGCGTATTTTACGTCGTCGATGCCGACGATGCGCATTTCCTGTGGGACGCGGACGCCGTATTCGGCGAGGGCGACCATGACGCGAGCGGCGGTGATGTCGTTGGCGCAGACGAGTGCCTCGGGTTTGAATTCCTTGAGTAGTTTTCTGACGAAGCCTGGTTCCTCGGGGTCGCCGTAGCAGACGAGGTTGTCGTTGAGGCGCAGTCCGTGCGCGAGGAGCGCCTCCTGGAAGCCGGCGATGCGGGCGAGCACAGTGTTAGCCGAGCCGGGCTTGGCGACAAAGGTGATGCGGGTGACGCCGAGGCGGAGCAGATGCTGGGTGATGAGGAATCCGGCCTGACGATTGTCAATGCCGACGAGGTCGTGTTTGGAGCGCATGGGATAGGGCGCGTAGCAGCGGTCGAGGAGCACGACCTTGATGCCGGCGCGGTCGAGCGCGAGGACGATGCGGCGGTTGACGGCTTCCTTGTGTGGTGTGAATTCGAGCGGGGCGAAGAAGACGCCGGAGACCTTTTGCGCGATGTAGCGGTGGCAGAGGCTTTCGGCTTCCTTTTCCTGCTGGGTGGGTCCGCCGAGGAAGTGTCCCCAGAGCAGGGAGTGGGTTTTGGAGACGGGATGCTGCATCATGCCGCGGCAGATGGGCTCGAAGATTTCGGTATGTCCGAAGTCTGGGATGAGGGCGCCGAAGAGATGTCCATGGGAGCCGGAGGGAGCGAGGACATGGGTACCTGAGCCGGCGCGGCGGGTGACCAGCCCCTGAACAGAAAGTTCATTGACGGCCTTGGCCACGGTGATGCGCGAAGTTTTGTAGCGTTCGCCGAGTTGGGCTTCGCTGGGGAGACGGTCGCCAGGCTGGAGGCTGCCGGATTGAATGGCAGCGTAGAGGTCTTCGTAGATCTGCCTGTACCTGGGAATAGACGCGGGAAGAGGAGCTGTGGGTTTGTTCATTATTTTTTTTATTATTTGAACTGGAATTTGGTGTTACTGATCCGGTCTTACAAGGGTGAGCTGATCGGCCGCTCAGGGGTCCGTCAAGGTTTATGCGGGTGGAGAAAATGGGCCGACTCATCTCGCAAGCAGTGTATCCATAGGGCGGGAAAATGTATAGACAAAAGGACCCGGGGCTTGCGGGATTAATATGGCCATTTGTGGTGTGATTCAGGCTTAAAAAGGGCGATTTTGAGGTGTTGGGTAGGCCCGGAGTCTTGCAGGTAAAACGCTTGCATAGGGATTAAATGAGTGGAATGAGGAATTCGTGGGTATTTCCGGTTGTTTCTGGTGGAATCTTAGGTGCGATAGAATGAGAGCGTTTTCATTTTCTTTGACATATCATTTTAATTCAATTGGTCCGCAAAAGGAGTTGACAGTTCTTGCGCCGCGAGTCTAGATTCATGTGGTTTAGAAAAAAAATAGACCGGATCAGGTTCAATCAAATAGTTGGAGGCAGCTGGAATCCCGACCAACTCGCACTGAGCGAGAGCGCAAGAGCGGTATGGGAACGGTATTGCCAAACGATACAAGCAGTACTTATTTAGGGGGGCTCAGTATATGAGGTTAAAATTCCACGCGGCATTGGCCGTAGTGGCGCTGTTTTGTCTACTTCCGTTTGTCCCGCTCGCGCAAGGCCAGTCGATTTACGGGACGATGTACGGAACCGTAACCGATTCCTCAGGCGCAGTGGTTCCAGGCGCAACCGTTACCGTGACAGACGTCACGAAGAATACATCGACCAAGGTCCAGACCAACGCCACCGGCAACTACACGGTCCAAAACCTGAGTCCAGATACATACGACGTCAGCATTTCATTTACCGGATTCAAGACGTATGCGCAGAGAGATATCCATCTTTATGCCGACACGTCGATGCGCATTGATGCGAGCCTGACGGCAGGAGGCTCCAGCCAGACGGTAGAAGTGAACGCGAATGCGCTTCCTCAACTGAAGACGGACCACGCGGATGTATCGACGATTCTGTCTTCGCAGGCGGTACAAAACCTACCGGTGGGCGGGCGGAACTTCACCAACCTGCAATTGCTGCTGCCCGGCGCGCAACTGCTGCCGTGGTCGCACGCGGCGGATGAGAATCCGCAAGGCAGCGCGCAGATCCAGATCGACGGGCAGGCATTCGGCGGCGTGGCGTACAGCCTTGACGGCACCGATAACCAGGACCCGATTCTGGGCATCATCGTCATCAACCCGAACCTTGATTCACTGAAGGAAACCAAGATCACGACGCAGAACTTCGACGCGCAGTTCGGCAAGGCGGTTTCGGCGTTTATGCAGGCGGAGACGAAGTCGGGCTCCAATCAGTTCCATGGTTCGCTGTTTGACTTCCGCACGAGCACGGCGAACCTGGCGAAGGACCCTTACAACCAGTTTCCGGCCTATGGGAACAATCCAGCCAGCATCATCGCGCCGGGTTTGAAGAACCTGTTTGGAGGATCTCTGGGCGGACCGATCATCAAGGACAAGTTGTTTTTCTTTGCGGATTACCAGGGCACGAGGCAGCGGATAGGAACCTCGGCGAGCACGATTGTTCCGACCGCCCATGTCATGTCCACCTGTCTTGGCAACAGTGTTGCTTCCAACGGTGTGGCGGGATGCGACTTCAGCGAGTACAACAACGGCTCGACGCTGAACTACCCGATCTACTACAACAACAACGGCGTGGCGACGGAGTATCCGGGCGACGTGGTTCCGGCGGCCCAGCTATCGCAGCCGGCGCTGAACTACCTGAATCTGATTTCGAATATCAAGCCAAACAAGGTTGGAGCGAGCGGTCTGCTTGACACATTTGTGCAAGGCGGCACCGGCATTTTGAATTCCGACCAGTGGGATGAGCGTGTGGACTACCAGGTATCGGCGACGGCGCACGCTTTTGAGCGCTTCAGCCGTTTTACCGACACGCTGACCGGCCAGACGCTACTGGGTACTGGGGGCGGTCCGGGGTTTGGTCTTGGTGGTTACGGTGGCAACTCCGCAGGCCACAACGACAGTCTAGCGGCGGGCATGGATATCGGTATCAGCCCGACTTTACTGACTGACTTCCGGCTGGGCTACTACCGGTACAACATTGGAGACTCGAAGTTCGACCAGTCGGTACAGGAGATGAACAATCTGGGATGGGGTGGCCTGAATATTTCGGGGCAGCCGATCACCGGCGGTCTTGCCGGTTTCCAAATCTCGATGCCAAACGGCGGCCAGACAGAGTGGGGCGCCGGACTGAACATCAACCGCTGCAACTGCCCTCTGATAGAGAGGGAAGACCAGTTCCAACTGGTGAACAACTGGACGAAGATCATCGGCAACCACACGGTGAAGTTTGGTGCTGACCTGCGGTATGCGCGCAACCTGCGCGTACCCAGCGACACGGACCGCACCGGCCTGTTCGGCTTTAATTCCGGGGCGACGGCGGACGCGAGTGGAAACGGCGGTCTGGGTCTGGCCTCCTTTGTGCTGGGCGATTCGTCGCAGTTCGGACGCTATGTGAGCACCTCCACGAACGCGAAGGAGTTTCAGAAAAGAGACTTCTTCTTTGCGCAGGACACGTGGCGCGTAACACCGAAGCTGACGCTGAACTATGGCACGCGCTACGAGTACTACTCGCCTGAGCGTGTGAACGGCAAGGGCAACGGTGCTCTGATGGACCTGAAGACGGGCTATCTGCATGTGGCCGGTATCGGGAACAACGGCTTGAACATGGGCTGGAAGGCGGGCAAGAACACGTGGAATCCGCGTCTTGGCATTTCCTACCAGGTCAACGACAAGACGGTGATCCGCGCCGGATACGGACGCAGCTTCGATCTGGGTGTGTTTGGCTCGATTTTTGGTCACGTGGTTACGCAGAACCTGCCGGTTCTGGCGAACCAGGAGATCAGCGGAATCGGGAACAACGCGGTCAGCTACACGAAGCCGTTTGACCTGGCGACCGGCCCCGCGGCGGAAATCTTCCCGGCCGTGCCTTCGAACGGACTGCTGCCGAACCCTGGCTACGCGGTCAACACCAAGGCACGTCCGAACCCGCTGCGCCTGCCTACTCTGGATGCGTGGAACCTGAGTGTGCAGCGCGCGATTACGCCGACCCTGTCGATAACGGTGGCCTACGTTGGCAACAAGGGCACACACACCCTGAGCGCCGGCGACGGTAACAACACGAACCCGAACGAACCAGCGATCTTCCTCCCGGCGCAGTACAGCATCACCGGGGCTCCGCTGCACTACGATCCGAACGGCGGCACCTGCTGGCCGGCCGGACCGGGCTGCACGAATCCGATCGGTTCGAACGGCGCAGTCGCGACTTCGCAGTTCCTGCAGAGGTACTACGGAGGAACGCTGCCCGCCTGCCAAGATGCCGCGTATGCTCAGCCGGCCGGATTGCCGACTGGGGCCTGCGGCTGGACCCAGGGCATCAGCTACTACGCAGACGACCAGGACACGCATTACAACGCCCTGCAAATCACCGTGACAAAACGAATGGCGCGAGGGTTGATGTTCAGCTCCAACTTCTCCTACGCACACTCGATTAACACGAACAGCTCCTACTCGACGTGGAACAAAAAGCCTGAGATCGGGAACGACGACTATACCCGGCGTATGTCGTGGGTAACCTATGGTATGTATGACTTGCCTTTCGGCAGGAACCAGCGGTTCCTTGCCGGAGCGCCGACCTATGTGAATGAGGTTATCGGAGGTTGGGAGTTGAGTCCGGTAATCAACATTAGCAGCGGTCTACCGTTCACCCTAGGCATGAATAACTGCGCTTCTTCGGTGGGCGGAACATCGGCTCCGTGCTACCCGAACGGAAGCTCCAGCCACTTGCACATGCACCTGGGCAAGTTCAATCCAGTTACTCACTTGCGTCCGTACTTCAGTTCGGTTGAGACGGGCAGCAACACACTTTGCCCGTCCAACTCGGATCCGACCGGAACGCCTGCAGGGGGCTTTACCTGCCCGGCGCTCGACCAGATCGGCAACTCGGGTCGTAACAATGCGTGGGGTCCTGGATTGTGGAACGTGGATACCTCTCTAATGAAGAACTTCCCAATCAAGGAGAGGATTTCGGCGCAGTTCCGGGTGGACTTCTTCAACCTGTTCAACCACATTGCCGCTGCGAATCCCAACACGGGTAATGTTGACAGCAACGGCAACGTCACCAATGGAGCGGGTGGAAACGGAGTTGGACAGGTAGGACAGGCCAGCCCGCGTCAGCTAACGTTCTCTGCACGACTGCAGTTCTGACGCGAACTTTGTAACCTTAACAAGGCAGGGGAACGTTGGTTCTCCTGCCTTGTTTCGTCTTATCTTGTTTCCTTAGCGGTTGCGTTCGATACTGATTCCTATGCGTTGTTTTTCCCGGGCCGTTTTGCTGTTTACCTTTCTGCTGCCGGTGCTGTGGCAGGTGAGTCCGGCTGCTGGGCAGACGGCAGAGCAACCGGCTGCGAAGGCTGCTTCCGCGACGACCGCCAAACCGGCCACTACCGATTCCAACGTAGCGAGTGATGCGCCGGACCTGGCGCAGCTGCGGCGGATGATAGACCGCGGGCACTTTGCCGATGCGCTGAAGGAGCTGAATGCTCTGGCGGCGCAGAGTCCAGTGCCGGCGGGTGTGAATCGGCTGCGGGGTCTGGCGCTTTACTCGGAGAACGATTTTGCCGATGCGGACACGGCGTTTGCGGCAGCGCTCCAGCAGGACCCGCAGGATGTGGAGGCGGCGCAACTGCGGGGGTTGACGCTGTTCCGTCTGGGCAAGCCGGCGGCGGCGGTCAGAGTGCTGGAAGGGGCGACGACGTGGACGGCGCACACGCGTGTGGACCCGAGCTACGTGCTGGCGCTGTGCTATCTGGAACTGAGGCAGTATGACAATGCGCGGCATGCGTTTGCGCACCAGTACGGGTTTCCGCCGGATTCGGCGCAGGCGTATCTGCTGACGGCGCGGATGTTGCTGCGGAGGGACAATCTGCCGGAGGCGAAGCAGTTGGCGGCGCAGTCGCTGGAGCTTGATCCTCGGCTGCCGCTGGCGCACAAGCTGCTGGGTGAGATAGCGCTGGCGCAGCAGCAGCTTCCGGTGGCGATCAGCGAGTTTGAGCAGGAGCGCGCGGTGAATCCGCTGGAAGGCAGCGTGTACGACCGGCTGGGGGATGCGTATATCCGCGCGGGGCAGTACAACAAGGCAGAGCAGGCGTTGCAGCGGGCGGTGTTGCTGGAACCATCGGCGACGGGTCCATATATATTGTTGGGCCGGGCGCTGATGGGGAACCATGATCCGGCGGGCGCGGTGATGTATTTGCAGCGCGCGGAGAAGATGGACGAGAAGAATGCGATGACGCACTGGCTGCTGGCGCAGGCGTATCGGGCGCTGGGGCAGACGGATGCGGCCAGGCGCGAGAGCGAGCTAACGCAGAAGCTGGCGCCGCGGAAATGACTGCCGGGCCGGGGCCGGGATCAGGCAGCGGCGAGGCCGAAGACCTGCAGCAGGTTGTTGGTGGCGTCGACGGCGTCGAGGGACTTAAAGTCCGGCGGGAGTTGTAGCGAGGTGGCCTTGGGCGCGAGCGAGGCGAGCTTTGCGGCTGCTTGTTCGGCGGGCATCTGGGCGGTGCCTGGGCCAACCAATATATAGTCCACCTGATCGGCGATGAGCAGGATTTTGGCGTCCTGGAGCGAGCAGACGGTGCGGACGTCGAAGCCGTGCTGCGACATGACGCGGTGGACGAACATGCAGAGGTCGGCGGAGGGATCGAAGACGAGCAGCTTGTGCTGCTTGGCGGGTTCGGGCTGGAGGGCCGCCGGCTGGGTGAGGCAGGACTCGATGGCTTCCTCTTCGTTGGGGAAGCTCTTGATGAAGTCCGAGGTTTTGGTGATTTTAAGCAGATGCGCGACGAAGGGCTGGGGGAGAGCGAGGCGCAGGGTTCCGCCTTTCTTGATGAGGCGGTCGGTGTGACGCACGAGCAGGCCGAGCGCCATACTATCCATGCGGTTGACGCCGCTGACGTTGAGGACGACGGAGTTGAACTCACGTTCGGCCATGTCGAGCGTGGCTTCGAGGCTGGTGACTTCCTTGCCGGCGGTGATGTGGCCAGTGCATCGAATGATATAGACGTTTCCGCGGAAGCAGGTCTCGAGTGTGAGTGACATGGCTTTTTCTCCTCGTTGAATGATGCAGTGTGATGCCGGGGCCGGGGAGTTTTGATGGTCCACAACGCGCAGCTTGACAATATAGAACACGATAGCGGAGAACAAAGGTGTCCGTAAATGAATAATCTGTTGGATATGGATATGTTTACGGCATAACAGGTCCGCAAGAGGGGCTTAGCAGCACTTTGCCGTACGTGCTACCAGGGGATAGGAGCAGATTGGCCCCGCGAGCAGAGGTCTGATGGCGTTAACCACAAAGATAAAACGAGGATGGATGATAGGCGGGCTGGCCGTGCTGCTGCTGTGCTGCATGCCGTTGCCGGGTTACGCCAAGAAGAGTGAGAAGAAGGCAGCGACTCCCATCGTGAAGGCAATCGCGAAGCCGGTGGTGCAGGCGCCGGTGGTGGTGAACGGCAAGACGATCTTTGAGGTCGAGGGCGTTCTTTCCTTTACGGCGCAGGCGCGGGCGCAGGCGATTTCGGAGCGCATCAAGAACCTATCCGAGGCGAAGGATTTCGATCCGCAGTCGATTGCCCTATCGGACGCGACGGAGACCAGCGACATTATGGCCGGCGATACGGTGCTGATGACGGTGACCGACCAGGACGCGCAACTGGCGGGCAAGCCGCGGCACGATTTGGCGGAGGAATATGCCGGTTTGATCCGGCAGAGTCTGGAGTCTTTGCGGAAGGATTATTCGCTGAAGAGCCTCATTCTTGGGGGCGTATTTTCGCTGATCACGACGATCATCCTGATTTTGATACTCAAGTTGCTGGCGGTGCTGTTTCCAAAATTTTACAGAAGGCTGTATGCGTGGCGGGGCACGTATATTCCGTCACTGCGCATCCAGAAGTTTGAACTGCTGCCGGCGGAGCGGATAGCGGGCTTTTTAGTGATGGTGGCCAAGCTGATACGCCTGGTTGTCACGATCGACTTGATCTATGTGTACACGTCGCTGATGCTGGGGTTCTTCCCGTGGACGCGGGGGTACAGCCGGACGCTGGTGCACTATGTGGTGTCTCCGCTGAAGGTGATCGGAGATACGGTGCTGGGGTATCTTCCGGACCTGTTCTTTATTGTTGCAATCGTATTTGTTTCGTTCTACGTCATCAAGTTCATCCGGATCATTTTTACTGAGATTGGACGTGGCACGATCACGTTCGAGAACTTCCATCCGGAGTGGGCGGAGCCGACCTATAAGATTGTGCGGTTCCTGATTCTGGCGGTGACGGCGATAGCGATCTTCCCGTATCTGCCGGGTTCGAAGTCGCCGGCGTTCCGGGGGATTTCGATTTTTCTGGGGGTGCTGTTCTCGCTGGGCTCGACCTCAGCGGTGGCGAACATTGTGGCCGGGGTGATTCTTACATATATGCGGGCGTTCAAGCTGGGGGACCGGGTGCAGATTGCCGATACGGTGGGCGATGTGATGGAGTCTTCGCTGCTGGTGACGCGCATACGGACGATTAAGAATGTGGAGATCACGATTGCCAATTCGATGGTGCTGAACAGCCACATCATCAACTACAGCGGATCGACGCATCCGGACGGGCTGATACTGCACACGACGGTGACGATTGGGTATGACGCGCCGTGGCGGAATGTGCATGAGCTGCTGGTTGAGGCGGCGCTGGCGACGGAGAACATCCTGAAGAAGCCGCAGCCGTTTGTGCTGCAGACGGCGCTGGACGACTTCTACGTGCATTACCAGATCAACGCATACACGGACAAGCCGAGCCTGATGTCGAATACCTACTCGGACCTGCACCAGAATATTCAGGACAAGTTTTATGAGGCGGGAGTGGAGATCATGTCGCCGCATGCGTCGATGGTGCGGGACGGGAACCGGGTGGCGATACCGGAGGATTATTTGCCGGAGGGCTACCGTGCGCCGCGGTTCCGGGTGGAGGTGGAGAAGTCGCCGGGCGAGGCGGGGAGTGATCCTAAGCAGGGCGGGGTTTAGAAGCCGAATTGGAGACACGCGGTGGGCGAGACAGTCAGGCGACTCTTGTACAACCCGGTAACCGGGAAATTGATTGCCGCAGCGGTTGCGGTCATGGTAGTGCTCGCGCTTTCCGGGTTCATCCAGCGTTATATACGCAAGTACATAGAGACGCCAGAAACCCGGTATCGGGCGCGGAAGTTTATCAGCCTGACCGGCTATGTTGTGGCAGTCTTTGCAGTCACTATTGTTTTCAGCGATAAGCTGGGCGGCCTTACGGTTGCATTTGGTGTAGCCGGCGCGGGAGTAGCGTTCGCTCTGCAAGAGGTGATCGCGAGCGTTGCGGGCTGGATTGCCATCTCTCTGGGAGGGGTTTACTCACCCGGGGACCGGATAGAAATAGATGCCATCAAGGGCGATGTGATTGACATCTCGATTCTCCGTACGACGTTGATGGAAGTCGGGGAATGGGTGAAGGGCGATCTGTATACGGGGCGGATTGTTCGCGTCTCCAACAGCTTTGTTTTTAAGGCGCCGGTGTACAACTACTCAGCGGATTTTCCTTTTCTGTGGGATGAAATTACTCTGCCGGTGCGGTACGGCTCAGACTGGAAGCTGGCCCGAACGATGTTGCGCGGCCTGGTTAACGAAGTGCTGGTTGAGTATGCGCATCAGATTAAGGATTCATGGCTGGAAATGGTGCGCAAGTACCGCGTGGAAGATGCCAACGTGGAGCCCATGATCACGCTGCATGCGACCGATAACTGGATTGAATTTACGGTGCGGTATGTTGTCGATTATCGAAAGCGGCGCTGGATGAAGGACTTTTTGTTTACCCGGATTCTGGAAGAGATCGACAAGTCAGACAATCGCATCCGGCTGGCATCGGCGACGTTTGAGGTTGTGACGGGGTCAAGGCTGGATGTTCATCTTTCCGGCGACGAGGGCGCGCCCTCTCAGAATAAGTAGCCAGGGGTCCATTGGCTCGGCGGCAGAAGCGGGGATGCTCAAGGCTTGATGAGCGCCCAGGCGACGGTGGTCGAGCCGGATTGGTGTTTTTCGGCTTCCGCCTCGGCGTTGAGGGCGGACTCGAGCGGAGACCAACTGGTGTCCAGTTCGGCGGCGAGGATTTCTGCCGTGGGCGCGTTGATGAAGTTGAGCTCGCAGACGCCGATGCCGTCTTCTGAGCGAATGGGCGGACCGAAGACGCGGCAGGTGACGGGGCGGGCGGCGTAGAGGTCGCAGGCTCCGGTGGCGGGGTCGAGCGCGGGGCAAGGCTCGTCGTTAGCGAAGTCCTCGTAGCGCGGGTTGGACTCGTCGAGCTGTCCGGTTGCGGGGTTGCCGGGGAAGTTAGTGGTGAGGCGCTCGACGGATTCGGCGGCGCGGCGGCGGACGGCGGCGGCGCGGGCTGGCGCATCGGATGCGAGGGCGTCGAGTCCGGCGCGAAGTCGCTGGGCGTCGAGCTGGGTGATGGAGAAGATTCCGATGCAGCACTGAGTGCAGCCGAGGCGGCACTGGAGCCACGGGCCGGAGCGGTGGGCCGCGCTGGCGGAGGCGGCGTCGATGATCTGGACGAGCTGGCGGTCTTTGGAGGATAGCGGTGCGTTGTGGGGGCTCATGGCGATGTGAGATGAGGGTACCGCGAGTGGGATGCGGCTGAGAAGAGGGTGGCGGCTGGAAGATTCGGCGGCGCGCAAGGTTTGGTGAAGGTGATAGTTTGGTATCCGGAAAAAAGAGTTGCGCGGCGGGTGCTCAAATAAAAACCAGGCATAGAAACTGAGTCATCTGGTGGCGGATGTGGCCGGTTGCGCGCACAGGAGAGGATGGTTGCGATGTTGAAGCGAAGGGATTTTTTGAAGGCTGCGGGTGTGACGACCGCTGCGGCGTTTGTTTTCCGGCATCCGCTGGCGGCGGAAGTTGCCGGTGTCGGCGATGCGGGCCTGCATTTTGTGTCGAAGAGCATGGAGGCGGAGCTGTCGGCGGTTGCGCCGGAGTTTTTGAGCCTGAATGTGGATGGGTTGGGCAAGGGACGGCGCGGGCCCAATATTGTTGAGGGAAAGAGCAGCGGGTCGGGCTTCAAGGCGGTAAGCCGCACGGTGGGCGGGACGCGGCGGGTTGAGTACAGGCCGGAGGGCGCGGGCGAGAATTCCGCGGCGGCGTGGACCTTTGAGTTTACGGACAGAAAGATGGTGCTTACGTCGGAGTGGTCGGGCGATGCGGCACCGACGCCGGTGGCTTTCCACTTTCATCTGGAGCGGGTGCACAGCACGGTGCTAGGTTTGTTCCGGGAAGACAATCTGCTGGCGGCTCCGGCGCTGATGCATTTTCCGGGGCAAGGGTCGATGCGGCTGACGGCGAGTGTGGCCGATGCGGGATTGCCGTACACGTCGGTGTATCACAAGGGGGTGGCGACGTTCGAGCTGCCCGCGGCGACGGCGGAGCAGAAGCGCGTGGTGTATACGCTGGAGGTCACGGCGGTGCATCCGGAGACGCCGGGGATTGCGGGGGATGCACGCTTCGATGCGTTCCGGCGCAACTGGCTGAATGAGCTGCAACTGAACCCGACGTATCCGGCGCTGGCGAACAACACGGCGAGCGATACGTGCGCGTTCTGCTACTACGCATTTTCAGACATTGCGGCGCTGACTCCGCCGCTGGTGGATGGGCTGACGGCTCTGGATGTTATGCGGCAGACGCTGGATCGGATTCTGGCGGGCGGGGCGGCGTATGGGATGCCGCGCGAGGGGGCGTTTCCGTCAGCGACTTCGGACACGGTTCCTTCGCTGCTGATTGCCGCCGCCAACTGCGTGCGCGGAGGCGAGAGGGATGCGTGGCTGACGGCCAACTACGGGCGGTTCCGGCGGTGGACGGAGAACATGCTGGCCACGATTACAGACACGACGAGCACGAACGGCGACGGGCTGGTGAAGTTCAGCATCAGCGGGAATTCGGGGATATGGCCGGATGGGCCGCCGCGGTTCCGGCCATCGAATTGGTGGGACACGATTGGGTTTGGGCACGAAGATGCGTACGGGAATGCGCTGGCGTATCGCGCGCTGCGCGACATGGCGATGATGGCGCAGCGGATGGGCGAAGCGGAAGACGCGGCGCGCTATGAGGCGGCGGCGGAGAAGATTCGCGGCATTTTCTACAAGCGGTTCTATGATCCGGCGACGGGCGTGCTGGGCGGGTGGCGCAGCTCGGATGGTGAACTGCACGACTACTATTTTCTATGGGTGAACGGGATTGCGATTCATTACGGTCTGGTAGAGAAGGCGGAAGCCAACGCGATTATGGACAAGCTGCTGGCCAAGATGAAGGAAGTAGGCTACGACAAGTTCGAGATGGGGCTGCCGGGGAATTTGATTACGGTTCCGCTGAAGGACTATGTGGACAAGACGGGCAAGGGGCGTTACGGCGGCGGCGTGCAACCGGACAACTCGGACGGCTTCCAGAATTATGAGAACGGCGGGGCGACGGGGGCGTATGCGTACTTTACGCTGGCGGCGCTGTATGACCTGGGGCGCAAGGAGGAGGCGGACCGGATCTTCTTTCCCATGCTAAAGGGATACGGCGCGTGCGGGTTTGAAGGGCGCGGCGCGAACGGGATGTCGAACGACTGGCGGCGCTGGGACGGGACTCCGATGGGGTATGAGGGGTATTTGACGGACGACTACTATGCGATGATGGCGGTTCCTTTGCGTCAGGAAGAGACGCGTTGGGAGAGCGGGTTTCGTCCGGCGACGATGCTGACGTAGGAGTGGGGCGGGAGGCGGAGGTTGGGGGTGGGGAGGATTCGATCTTTCCCACCCTTTCCGCGCAATAAGAGCGACAAAAGCGCTTGAGTGGGCCAGTAGCCAGGTGGTCGCGCAGGGGCTAAAGCCCCATTCCTTAAGTATGTTTTTCGGCACGACTAAAGTCGTGCCCTGATACCGGACTTGCGTTCCGCAGAGTCTTTCCCACTCAACAAAAGCGCTTGAGTGGGCCAGTAGCCTCTTGATCATCTACAGGCACCCTGCGTTCGATTCCATGTCTCTGCGAGAGATGGGCGACCGGCGACATTTCAATCTACGCCAAGTGCCGGGTTACTCACTGCCGCTTGTATCCCTTCCAACTCGCGGAGGTCGCGTCTATGGGTTTCGCGTCCGACCCAGGCGATGAGCAGCACGGACAGGACGCAGGGAACGGCCACTGCTCCGGCGGCGAGATCGAGTGCTGGGACGAGAGCGAGCGCGCCCAGCAACTGCGCGAGCACGCCTCCGCCTTTGCTGAATCCGGCGACCCATCCGGTGGCACGTCCTCGTACCCGCACCGGGTAATTCTCCGCAGCGTAAGGCAGCAGCATGGAGATAATTCCGCTGTCGCCGATGATCAGCAAGGTTACCGGAAGGACGGGACTGGAGAGCAGGTGCAGGACACCGGTCTCTCGCAACAGAATAGCGACCAGCCCCAGCGTGGTAGTTGCGATCGCGAGGATCAGCGTGCGTTTGGTGCTCCAAACGCTATACAGCCATGCCGCCAGAGCAATGGTGGGTGCGGCAATCAGCGTGGACCGCGCGAGCAGTCGGCTGGCTGCGCCCATGCTGCGGCCTTCGTGCATGAGTGCACCCGGCAGCCACAGCAGTATGCCGAAATTAACAAAGCCGACGCACAGAGCCGTGAGCGTAAGGGTGGCGGTGACTCCGAGCAGCGCGCGAATCTGGATCGGAGAGGTGGAAGGAGCGCCCGGAAGATCAGCCGCAGCGGCCTTCGCGGCATCGATAGAGATGCCAAAGCGGGCGAGGGTTGCGCGAGCCTCCTGCAGCCGGCCCATGCTCTGGAGGAAGCGGGCGGATTCCTGCAGTTTGGGGCTGACAAGGACGAGGATAAGCGCGATGGGCATGTTGATGAGCCACATGATGCGCCATCCGAAGTATGGCTGAAGGATGGCCGACAGCGCGCTGGTGGCGAAGTAGCCTCCGATGCTGCCAATGCCGCCGAGCAGAACGAGGCACCAGCCACGGTGGCGCGTAGGCAGGATCTCGGCCAGCAGGGCATAGGCGACGGGCAGCATGCCGCCGGCGCCGAGCCCCATGAGGAAGCACATGAAGATGTTCCAGGCGAAGGAAGGCATGGCTCCGCAGATGGCGGTGCCCATGAAGATGACGGCTGCCAGGAGGATCGATGCGCGGCGGCCGTAGCGGTCGGCGAGCGCACCCCACATGAAGGAGCCGACCATGGTGCCGAAGAGTCCGGCAAAGGGCAGGCGGGAGACCTGAGCAAAGGTAAGGCCGTATTCAACGCGCATGCCGGGGATGACGAAGCCGAGGGTGGCGGCCTTCATGACATCAATGATGAGCGCGACGGCGATGATGGTGATCTGTATCCAATGAGCCTTCGTCAAGGGCGCATCTTCGGGAGGCGCAATCTCGTCATAGGTGATGCTGTGGGTCCTGCGCGGTAGGAGGCCGTAGGCCGTGGCGATAAATCCGGCGACAATGAGAAACATGCCGAAGAGCATGCCATTGCTCATGGGCATTCCGGCGAGCTTCCAGTGGGTGTATCGGCCCATGAGGAACATGGGGATGTGAAGTAAAACGCCGATGGTAACGGCCAGGCAGCCTATCCAGAAAGCCCAAAAGCGGCCGCGGCTGGAGAACAGAGCCGCCTCTTGCGCCATGCGTAATTCCTCCTTACAGGTAACGTCCTAATTGCAAGCTAATTTTCCGATTGCCTTGCAGGCGATGCGCAGAAATCGCATCCGCAGCATACCAAGGCTGGAACATCTTCGGTTTCAACTTTCAGAGAGGTTACAGAATCAAGGACAGCGCACATAACTGGCAACGGCCAAAAGATTGAGTGGAAGCTCAACCTTTTGATGTATCGAGAGGGGCGAGCACTCAAAACGCAATATTCATGCTGACTCCGGCTCCAGCCCTGTAAGGTACTGCGCTGTTCCTCGTTCAACTCCAACTCCGGCAATCGGCGTCCACGTCACATGACTTCTCTTCTGCTATGTTAGGCGCTTCTTGCTGCAAGTAGTTTAGCTAATTAACGACACAGGGCACCAGGGAAACTTGATAGATTAAATCGGGAGTAGTATATTACTTTCTTTAGTAGATTCAATAGATTATATGGATCGCTTTGGAGACGAAATGCGGACGGCATCTTTTAATTATCGACTTATACTCGCATGTCTATTTATCCTGGCATGTCTATGTGTTTTGATTCCGGGCGCGATGTTTGCGCAGGCAACGGACTCGCCGGGTAAGGGCAAACCTGCATCCCTGCCGGTCGCGCCTCCGAAGCTATCGCCGGATGCTCGCTACAAGACCGACATTCTGTTGGTGATCGCACATCCGGATGACGATTTGGCGGTTGACGCCTACCTGGCCAAGGCCATCGATGAAGGCAAGCGGGTCTCCGCCATATTCATGACGAGGGGCAGGGCAGGACAAAACTTTGTCGGCAATGAGCAGGGGTTAGCTCTTGCGGACGAGCGTGAATTAGAAGCGCGCCGCGCGATGGCGTTTCTGGGTATCACGGATGTCTGGTTTCTGAACGGTCCGGATCATCCCGGCCCTGACGTTCTCCATTCGCTCGAGCTCTGGGGCGATGGGCCCGCTCTCTCGCGGGTTGTCCGTCTTGTCCGTCTTACCCGTCCGGAAGTCGTGATCACGATGCTGCCGGATTACGTGGTGGGAGAAAACCACACGAACCATCAGGCCGCGGGTGTCATCGCCACGGAAGCCTTTGATCTGGCCGGCGATCCGCTGGCATTTCCGGAACAGGTGGAAGCTCCGCGCAACCATCTGGATTTCGAGCAATACGGTGAGGGTCTGAGGCCGTGGCAGGCGAAAAAGATTTATTACTTTTCCGATTCCCTCTACACCGATTTTTACAAGGGGATCGGTCCCAAATATTCTACCCAGGGAGTGTCCGTTGCCCGTGGAAAATCATACGCTCAGATTGCGTATGACGCGGCCGGCTATTACGAGACGCAAGGTGTGCAAGTAGGCATGATGCCTTATTATAAGAAGCCCATTTATTTAATTCTGGGCAAGTCCCTGGTGGGCGGCACTCCGACCGGCGACATTTTTCAGGACATAACCGCGGCGCCGATTGCCTACGTTCGGGCGCGCGGTTATGAGCCGCCCGTCCGTCCGGCGCTTTCCGTGGAGTTGGGCGGCCCATGGGCGTTTTACAATCTGTTCTGGCCGGCCCACAACATAGAACGTCTGTCCAGGCTGTTTTCGCCACAGGCCATCTGCTTGTCCGGCCAGCCCCCCCTTTGGGTGCCCATTCTCATCCACAACAACACTGACACTGCGGAGCGAGTTTCCTTGCGTTCCACGCTGCCTGCGGGGTGGACGGAAGCTCCTGGGCCGATGATTTACCCCGTGGGAGCGCACGGTTCCTATCCAGTTACCCTCTATGTATCTTGTCCGAAGACGCAGAAGGTCACCTGGAAAACCCTGACCTGGAGAGCCGAGACAAAGGGTGGGAATTCCGCCTCCGTAAAGCTGCGCGTCAACTGGATGAAGTTGGAGGATTTTTTGACGGCTATGAATTCTCAGTAACTCTGCGGGCCAACTGGCAGGAGGAGAATCGTGGTGTATCTATAGTTTCAATTTTGATGCAGAAGGTTCCCAGCAAAATCGAAAAGATAGCCGATTCGCCACTTTACGACACCAGGAAGCTGTCTTATAAATAGCGAATCGACTGCGATGATTGACCTGAGACCCGCTTTAACGGCGGGTCTCATGCGTGCTATTTCGACATTGTCGTGTTTATGAGATAGCTTCCTAGCCACCTTTACAGGTTGGAAGTGGTTAATTAGATTTAATCGACCTAAATGATGATATTCAACACGTAAGGCACGCGAGGCAAGAGTATAGCTTTTCTGGAAGGCCATTGAATAAGAGTTAACTTAATATTGCAAGTGTATGTCTATCTAATAGTATGCTGCGTTCTTGTCCTTTCACCGTTCGCGACCTTTTCTCAAGGAACAGGCGCATACGTCAACGGTATGATTACAGATTCAAGTGGCGCGGTAGTTTTGGGAGCGAGTATTAGAGTGAAAAATATAGACACAGCACTTACACAAAACGCTGTGAGTAACTCATCTTTTTTTTACTAGATATACCCGCTACCCCCCAGGGCTCAGGGTTCGCTGAAAATACATTTGTTGGTTGAGAGTCGATCTCTCCCACTCAAGCTTCGCTTGAATGGGGCACGGTGAGAGTTGTGGCTGGATTAGAAACCGCAGGTTCTTCGACTCCCCTTCGCTGCGCTCAGGGTTCGCTCAGAATGACATTTATTTAAGTTAAGTACGGAGGCTCTCCTGGGGGGGCGCTGCGCTTGCTCGGAATGACGTCGAGATCATCGTAGTGGCGGTTCTGGTTGCCAAAGCTGGGGTGGGGCGGATACCTTTATCTGTTTTGCTGGAGTGTGTTTCATCAATGGCCATGTCTCTTTGGGGCTGTTTGTCAGGGGCTAAAGCCCTTTGATGGCAGGGCCCGTGCGGCACGACTAAAGTCGTGCCCTGATACAGGGCCTTATTTTTGAAAACATGCTCTTGGCAGCTTGTTTGGCAGAGGTGAAGCGTATGGCGAATGGGGTGTTGAAGTATCAGTCGGGGTTTGGGAATGAGTTTGCTACCGAGGCGGTGAAGGGCGCGCTGCCGGTGGGGCAGAATGCTCCGCAGCGGTCGAAGCTGGGGCTGTATACGGAGCAGTTCAGCGGGACTTCGTTTACGGCTCCGCGAGCGGTGAACCGTAGGACGTGGACGTACAGGATTCGTCCGTCGGTGACGCACAAGCCGTTTGAGGCTTATAAGGGCAAGGCGGCGCTGCTGAAGAGCGGGCCGTTTACGGAAGTGGACACTCCGCCGAACCAGATGCGGTGGGATCCGGTGGCGCTGCCGCGAAAGAAGACAGACTTTGTGGACGGGCTGATTACGCTGGGCGGGAATGGCGATCCGGCGATGCAGACGGGCTTGGCGATCCACTGGTATGCGGCGAATGTGTCGATGGAGAAGCGGTTTTTCTACAACGCGGATGGGGAGATGCTGCTGGTTCCGCAGGAGGGTGGGCTGACGCTGGCGACGGAGCTGGGCGTGATTGGGGTGGGGCCGGGAGAGATTGCGGTGATTCCGCGCGGGGTGAAGTTCAGGGTAGAGGTTGCGGGCGGCGTGCGGGGGTATATCTGCGAGAACTATGGGCTGCCGTTCCGGCTGCCGGAGCTGGGGCCGATTGGGGCGAACGGGCTGGCGAATGCGCGGGACTTTCTGGCTCCGGTGGCGGCGTTTGAGGATGTGGATGGTAGGTTCAGGATTGTGGGGAAGTTTTTGGGGCGGCTGTGGGAGGCGGAGATCGATCATTCTCCGCTGGACGTGGTGGCGTGGCATGGGAACTATGTGCCGTACAAGTACGACCTGAAGAACTTTAACTGTATTAACTCGGTGAGCTTCGATCATCCGGACCCGTCGATCTACACGGTACTGACGGCTCCGACAGTCGTGGTGGGGACGGCGAATGTGGACTTTGCGATTTTTCCGCCGCGGTGGATGGTGGCGGAGCATACGTTTCGTCCGCCGTGGTTCCACCGCAACATGATGAACGAGTTTATGGGGCTGGTGTTTGGTCAGTATGACGCGAAGGCGGAGGGGTTTGTTCCGGGCGGCGCGAGTTTGCATAACTGCATGAGCGGGCATGGTCCGGATGCGGAGACTTGGGAGCGGGCGACGGCGGCGGAGCTGAAGCCGGTGTATCTGGCGGACACGCTGGCGTTCATGTTTGAGACGCAACTGGCGGTGCGGCCGACGAAGTTTGCGCTGGAGACGAAGGTACTGCAACACGAATACTACGAGTGCTGGCAGGGGCTGAAGAACAACTACAGGGCAGCGAAGAAATGACGGCGGCGAGGGCGTTGGGATGGCTGTGATGCGGAGCTGGGTGGAGGGTGCGGAGGGATCGGATTTTCCGCTGGAGAATTTGCCGCTGGGGGTGTTCAAGCGGGCGGACGGCAGGGCGTGCGTTGGGACGGCGATTGGGGAGTGGATTTTTGATCTGCGCGCGGCGGCGGATGCGCATGTGATTCCGGGTGAGATTGCGGTGGCGTGCAGGGAGACGACGCTGAACCGGCTGATGGCGCTGGGCGGGGAAGGCTCGCGGGCGCTGCGGGCGTGGCTGCTGGATTTGCTGACGGATGCGAAGGCGCGGGCGCGGGTGGAGCCTCTGCTGGTGAAGCGGGCGGGGGCGCAGATGCTGCTGCCGGTGCGCGTGGGTGACTACACGGATTTTTATGCGTCGGTGTATCACGCGACGAATGTGGGGAAGCTGTTCAGGCCGGAGAATCCGCTGCTGCCGAACTATAAATGGGTGCCGATTGGGTATCACGGACGGGCGAGCTCGATTGTGGTGAGCGGGACGGAGATCAGGAGGCCGAGCGGGCAGACGAAGGCTCCGGACACGGACGCGCCGGTGTTTGGGCCGAGCCGGATGCTGGACTATGAGCTGGAAGTGGGCTGCTATGTGGGCGAGGGAAATGCGCTGGGCGAGGCGGTTGCGCTGAAGGATGCGCGGCAGCATTTGTTTGGGCTGTGCCTGGTGAATGACTGGTCGGCGCGGGACGTGCAGGCGTGGGAGTATCAGCCGCTGGGGCCGTTTTTGGCGAAGAATTTTGCGACGACGGTGTCTCCGTGGGTGGTGACGATGGAGGCGCTGGCGCCGTTTCGAGTGGCGGCGTTTGCGCGGGCGGAGGGTGATCCGAGGGCGCTGCCGTATTTAGAGGACGCGGAGGACCAGAGGCGCGGCGGGCTGGATGTGACGCTGGAGGTTTGGCTGCGGACGGCGCGTATGCGAGAGCCGGTGCGGGTGAGTCGCGGGAACATGCGCGACCTTTACTGGACGCTGGGGCAGATGCTGGCGCACCACACGAGCAACGGATGCAGTCTGCAGGCGGGAGATTTGTTTGCGACGGGGACGGTGTCGGGCGCGGAGGCGGGGTCGCAGGGATGCTTGCTGGAGATGACGCGGCGTGGGGCCGATCCGCTGGAGCTGCCGAATGGAGAGCGGCGGACGTTTCTGGAGGATGGGGACGAGGTGATTCTGCGCGGGTATTGCGAGCGGGAGGGATTTGCGCGGATTGGGTTTGGGGAGTGCGTGGGGCGGGTTGTCGGCGTTTAGCTGGTGAAGCGGTCAGCGAGAGAACCCGCAGGGACGAGGCGTACGATGGTGGCGTAGTACACGAGGACAATTGCTGGAGGGTAGATGAGTTCTGGGATGAATCGGCGTGATTTTCTGGGGGTTTCGGGGGCGAGTGTGCTGGGGGCGCTGGCGGGGTCTGGGGCGCAGGCGGAGGCGCAGGGCGCAGCCGCTGAAAGTGCGAAAGAGAATGGGCGGAGCGGGTCGCGGCCGAACCTGGTGCTGTTTATGCCGGACGAGATGCGGGCGGACAGTTTGGCTTGCTATGGGAATCCGGTGACGAAGACGCCGAATTTTGACCGGCTGGCGCGGATGGGGACGCGGTTTACGAACTGCCATGTGCAGTATCCGGTGTGCGGGGCGTCGCGATGCAGTTTGCTGACGGGATGGCCGACGAGCGTGCGCGGGCATAGGAGCCTGTACTACTTTTTACGGCCGGAGGAGCCGAATCTGTTCCGGTATTTACGGCAGGCGGGGTACGACGTCTATTGGTTTGGGAAGAACGATGCGCTGGCGGCGCGGACGTTCTCTGACAGCGTGACGCGATGGGTGGACCGGGTTCCGGGCGGGTATCCGCGGGTGAAGAATTTGACGCCGGGGTCGGAGTCGATGCTGTACAGCGTGGGCGGTGACAGGAGAGAGACGCCGGACTACAAGCATCTGGAGCTGGGGCTGGAGATATTGAAGCGGAAGGAGAACGAGCGGCCATTCTGTATTTTTTTGCCGCTGAACGAGCCGCATCCGCCGTACACGATTCCGGCGGATTTCTATGACATGTACAAGCCGTCGAGCCTGCCGGCGCTGGTTCCCTGGGGGTTGAAGCGAAGGCCGAGCTTCCATGCGGGGATTCGCGAGATGTATGGGCTGGAGGGGCTGGATGAGGCGGTGTTCCGGAAGATTCGCGCGGTGTATTACGGGCAGGTGAGCTACAGCGACTGGCTGATGGGCGAGCTGTTGAGCACGCTGGAGAGCACGGGGCGCGATAAGGACACGGCGGTGTTTCTGCTGTCGGACCATGGCGATTATGGAGGGGACTACGGGCTGGTGGAGAAGTGGCCGAGCGGGCTGGAGGACTGCCTGACGCATGTTCCGGTGATTGGGCGCGTGCCGGGCGGCGCCGAAGGCGTGGTGGCCGAAGACATGGTGGAGCTGTATGACGTGATGCCGACGGCGCTGGAGCTGGCGGGGACGCAGGCCAACCACACGCACTTTGCGCGGAGCCTGCTGCCACAGATGCGCGGCGGCAAGGGCGATGCGGAGCGGGCGGCGTTCTGCGAGGGCGGATACAACGTGTACGAGCCGCAGTGCTTTGAGCCGCTGGGTGCGGGCGGCGGGCCGTATGTGGGGAAGATTCGGCTGCAGAACGAGCGGCCGCAGACGGTGTCGCGCAGTAGCATGGTGCGGACGCGGACGCACAAGCTGATTCTGCGGCCGCAGGGGCAGTCGGAGCTGTACGCATATAAGGATGATCCGAGGGAGATGAATAACGTGTACGGCGAGAGCGGGGTGGCCGGGGTGCAGGCGGAGCTGGAGCGGAAGCTGCTGGACCACTACATCAATACGACAGGGATTGCGCCGATGGATAAAGACTCGCGGAACTGCCCGCCGTTCTATCCGACGCGGACGGACCTGACTCCGGCGGGGTGGCAGGAAGCGATATTGGATGAGGGGTAGGGGGTTTACGCCGAGTGGTTTGCTGAATTGAGCGTTGATCTTTCCCACATCTTTTCGAGATGTGGGGCCGCCCGCCCGCGAGTGGTTGGTAAAAGAGGATTCGATCTATCCCTGGTCTCAAGGGCGAGACCAGGGTCATCGAGCGAAGTATTGTGCCTCCCACCCAAGCAGAGCTTGGATGGGGCACCCTCGGTTGTGGGGAACTAGCGTCACAAGGGTTAGGCTGGGCCACCCGCCAACTGAACGTCACAAAATGCGAGTCTCCACTCTGCTGATAACGCACCAAGCCCTTCGCAATGGCTACATCCTACATTCCCACGTCTCAGATGCGAGACGTGGGGCACCCGGCATCGTAAAGATAGCCGGTCTTCGTGTATCCATTGTTGGTGGCGCAAACACGCCCGTCCGGGTCATACGCATAGGTGTTCCTACCGTCGCTTTCAATGTCCCCGGCGGCATCATGCGACACACCGCCAGGTGCGAAGTTGGTCGAGGTTGGTGTTCTTCCCAGGTCTCAAAAGCGAGACCCTTCGTGAATTCAGGGCAAGCTCTGGGGCACCCGCCTAGCTGCTATCCCACATCTTTTCGAGATGTGGGGCCGCCCGGCACCCGGCATGCATCCCTCCCGGCGCCCGGCAATTCTGCTTTCTCTCCTTTACCATAGAGACTCACAGCTTATATAGAGAGAGTGGAGAGACGTGGCTGGACGGGAATTGAAGGTAGCGTTGCTGGGGTTTGGGACGGTGGGGAGTTCGGTGGCGCGGATTCTTTGCGATTTGCGGCCGCAGGGGCTCGCGCTGACGCATGTTTACAACCGGAATGTGGCGCGGAAGAAGGCGGACTGGGTTCCGGCGGATGTGGTGTGGACGGAGCGGATTGAGGACGTTCTGCGCTCGGATGTGGATATTGTGGTGGAGCTGGTGGGGGGGCTTGATCCGGCGGGCGAGTGGGTAAAGGCGGCGCTCGAAGCGGGCAAGTCGGTGGTGACGGCGAACAAGAAGCTGATTGCGTTCCACGGGATTGAGCTGGAGAAGCTGGCGCGGGCGAAGGGTGGATTTTTGCAGTACGGCGCGGCGGTTGCGGGCGGGATTCCGGTGATTCCGGGGGTGCAGCAGGGTCTGGCCGGCGACCGGATTACGCGGATTGAAGGGATTCTGAACGGGACGTGCAACTTCATCCTGAGCAAGATGGAGGGCGGCGCGGAGTTTGCGGACGTGCTGAAGGAAGCGCAGGGGCTGGGGTATGCGGAGGCGAATCCGACGGAAGATGTGGACGGGTATGACGCGCGGGCGAAGCTGGTGATTTTGTCGCGTCTGGCGCTGCGGGCGGATCTTGATCCGGAGGAGATACCGTGCCGTTCGATTACGGAAGTTGCGGCGATTGATTTTGAGTATGCGCGGGAGCTGAACTGCACGATTCGGCAGATAGCGCGGGCCGAATTGCGGGGCGGCGAGGTGCTGGCGAGTGTGGGGCCGATGCTGGTTCCTAAGGATTCTCCGCTGGCGTGGTCGCGGGGTACGGAAAATACTGTACTGGTGAGCGGGCAGTATGGCGGCGATGTGGTGTTTTCAGGCCACGGCGCGGGCGGGCATCCGACGGCGGTGGCAGTGGTGAGCGACCTGGTGAACATAGCGCACGGGTCGCGGAAGGTGGAGATGTTGAGCCGGAAGACGGCGATTGGCGGAGAGTTTTTGCTGCGGCACTCGATTCGGTTTGTGGTGAGCGACAAGCCGGGGATTATTGCGGAGATTGCGCTGGCGCTGGCGGAGCAGAAGATCAATATTGACGCGATCTTCCAGAAGCCGGGGTATGGGTCGCAGAATTTGCCGTTTGTGGTGACGGTGGAGCCGTGCGTGGCGTCGGCGCTGCGGAGGGCGCTGAACCGGATTGAGAAGATGGACTGTCTGCTGGAGAAGCCGTTCGACCTGCAGATTCTGGAGTAGGACTCGGCTTCCAGGCGTATACGCCACACCGCCCAACGCGCAAAAAAAGGTGCGTGCCGGGGGGCCGGGATCGGCGCCTTCCCTGATGCACGCACACCTCAGTGTCTTCCCATTGAGCGGTATAGAGAGCAGGGGGCAGGCGCGGCTATCGATGATTAACTGAGCTGTCCTCCTCCTGCTGGAAGCCGTTGTTCTGGATGGCAGACCGGATGTTGGTCCAGACCTCGGGACTGGGGTCATGGAGTGGGAGCAGCAATTTGGCTTGCTGCGCGATGTATTCAAGGTCCCGGACCAAGGCGGAGCAGTTAGTACACGTCCTGAGATGTTGATTGGTACTGAGGTCGGCACCCGACTCAAAGAGCTCAGGCAAGCGGTCCTGAAATTGTGCACAATCCATTTTCATTGTGTCTTTCGTATTCAAGCTGTTTTGCGTCATATGATCTGCTCTTTTCGCTCGCCAGTGCGGAGCAGTTCGCGTAACTTCATGCGGGCTTTGTGAAGCTGGGACTTGCTGTTGCCGATGGAGCAGGCGAGCATGTCGGCAATTTCGTTGTGTTCATAGCCTTCGACGTCGTGGAGTACGAAGACCAACCGGTAGCCTGGGGGCAGATTTTCAACCGCGCGTTCGAGGGTAACGCGGTCGATGGAGCCGGCGAGGGTTAAATCGCGTGTACCAATGTCTTTGCGGGGGCCGTCGTCCTGCGCGGGTTCGAGCGATTCCTCAAGCGAGATCTGCGGAAGTCCCTTTTTACGGAGGTGCATAAGGACGACGTTGACGGCGAGGCGGTGCAGCCAGGTGGAGAATGCGGAGTCACCGCGGAAGGTGCTGATTTTGCGGAAGAGCTGTAGAAACGCCTCCTGCGTGAGGTCTTCGGCCTCGGCGATATTGCCGAGCATGCGCAAGCAGAGGGAGTAAACGCGGCGCTTATGCAGGGCGTATAGCATTTCAAATGCCTTGGGGTCTCCCTTTTGTGCATTGGCGATTGCTTCCAGTTCACCTTCGATCGGGGGATTACGCCGAATGTGGGGATTGAAGGGCTTGGGTTGGATTCCTGGTGTACTCATCCAAGCCTCCTTATTTTTATATTTGTGTACTTTGTGCGAGAGAATTCCATCGAGTATAGCTCCTGTGGCTCTCGAGTCAACGCCATGCAAGGTTGAGAACGATTGATCCATGGGCAGAAAAAATACAAAGATCCCTTTACATGATAAAGATGGATGGTCCGGAGTGCGGAAAG
Source organism: Acidobacteriaceae bacterium (assembly GCA_035532055.1). GTDB lineage: Bacteria > Acidobacteriota > Terriglobia > Terriglobales > Acidobacteriaceae > Silvibacterium. The sequence goes on from DATKRT010000060.1 coordinate 64,183, forward strand.
GGTTGCTTATTCATGAACCTACGAACCGTGCGTAGAGGCTTCTGGCGAGGGCAATATCGGTGGTTCCCTGTATGACAGCGCGTCCGTCGGCAAAGACGGTAAGGGTGTGTTCGCCACGGGTGAAGCGCAGGAGGAGCTGGTTGCAGCGGACTTCGCCGAGCGGCTGGAGGCGGGCCTCGAGGGCGAGAAGATCGACGGGGCGGTGGTGTTCGTGGATCTGGACGGAGTTGCGTCCGCAGAGAGTGATGTGTGGTCGGCCTTCTCCTCGGAGGTGGCGGAAGTCGCGTCTGGAGCAGACCTCGCAGCCTGGGTGCGGGGCGGCGGCGGAGACCTGCGACCACTCATTGTTCCAGAGGTCGCAGGAGAGCAGGGTGCGGCGCATTTTAGCCTGTGATCCGGTGAGGTACTTGAGCGCCTCAGTGACGGCGATGGAGGCGGCGAAATTGACGGCGGTATTGAGGATGCCGGCGGTGTCGCAGGTTTCGACGTTGCCGGAGGGCGGCTCGGGGAAGATGCAGGCGAGGCAGGCGGTATCGCCGGGCAGGATGTTCATGGAGACGGCGTAGGCGGCGATGGCGGCGGAGTATATCCATGGCCGGCGCTGCTCGACGGCGTAGTCGTTGATGAGATAGCGGGTTTCGAAGTTGTCGGTGGCGTCGAGGATGATGTGGGCTTCGGCGAGCAAGGGATGGATATTGCCTGGGGTGAGGTCGGCAACATGTGCGCGGACAGCGACATCCTTATTGAAGAGCGGAATTTTACGGCGGGCGGCCTCGGCCTTGGGAAGTGCCTGGCGGGCATCGTCCTCGTCGAAGAGGATCTGACGCTGAAGATTGCTTTCCTCGACAAAGTCGCGGTCGATGAGGGTGAGGGTGCCGATGCCGGCGCGGGCGAGCAGTCCGGCGGCGGCGGCGCCGGTGGCTCCCACGCCGACGAGGGCGACGTGAGCGGCGGCGAGTTTTTGCTGGCCGGCATCGCCGATGGGGGGAAAGAGTACCTGGCGGGAGTATCGCCCGGTTGCGAACGTGGAAGACGGCGGCATGAGTCTTTAGTATAGGAGGCGCAGGTCTACGCGGGTTCCGGGGCCGGCTTTTACTGGGAAAGGGCCGTCGCGAAGGCCGGGCAACCGGGGTAGTAGAGCAGGAAAAATGCGGGCCTCGGCCGAGATGCAGGCGCTTTTTGCGAAGGCGTCCATATATATGGAGCGATAAAGAGTTTGGGTCAAGAGCGATCAGGGGTCTCGCGGGTACTAAGGAGGGCGGCAGTCTGGATTCTGCCTGTTTTGGTGGCAACCGCGATGGGATGGTCGCAGGTGGCCCGCCGGGGAGTGTCTCCGTTTGCTCTGGGGATGCGGCAGAAGTCTCCGTTGATCGAAGAGCAGCAGATTTCGCCGCAGCAGCGGATTTCGCCGCAGCGTCCGGCGGTGACGACACACGATGCGACCACGGACAGCCTGCGCGCATGGACCGGTCTTAAGGTTGTGGCGGTTGAGTTCAAGGGTGTGGACCGCGCGCGTCTGGAACCATTGCCGGGCGAGCTTGAGTTGCAGCCGAACCATCCGCTGCGCGCGGAAGACGTGCGCGAAAGTTTGCGGCGGCTGTATGCCACGGGACTTTACCGGCGGATTGCGGTGGAGGGCGAGCGGAACGGGAACCAGGTGACGATTCGGTTTGACGGGACGCCGCAGATGTTTTTGGGGCGCGTGACGGTGGAGGGCGTGAAGAGCGATCTTCTGGCGAGCCAACTGCAGCGCGCGACGCGGCTGAATGCCGGGACACGGTATGACGATGCGAAGATGGACCGCGCGGAAGAGCTGTTGAAGGCGACGCTGGAGGACAACGGCTACTATCTGAGCCAGTTCAGCAAGAAGCAGACGGACGATGCGGCGGATGCGCAGGTGAATATCCACTACATGGCGAAGCTGGGCAAGCAGGCCCGGGTGGGGGATGTGGAAGTGCATGGCGATGCGGGCATCCCGATGGCGGAGTTCCGGAAGAAGGGGAAGCTGAAGCGAGGATCGAAGGTCAACCGGGACACGGTGAGCCGTGCGCTGAGTGGTCTGCGGAAGTACTACGAGAAGAAGAAGCGGTTGGAGGCGAACGTTGCGCTGGAGTCAAAGAAGTTCGATAAGCCGAAGAACCGGCTGAACTACCTCTTCCAGGCGAATCGGGGGCCGGTGGTTGAGATACGGGTGACCGGTGCGAAGCTGAGCCAGGGGAAGGTGAAGTCGCTGGTGCCGGTATACGAAGAGGGCACGGTGGACCAGGACCTGCTGAATGAGGGGAACCGGCAAATCCGGGACTACTTCCAGCGGGGCGGCTATTTTGATGTGAAGGTGGAACACACGCGGATCACGGAGGGGCAGGGCGCGAAAGCGCGCACGGAGATCACGTTTCATGTGCAACTGGGCGAGCGTCGCAAGGTGAAGTGGGTGAAGGTGACGGGGAACCGCTACTTCAGCGATGAGATTATTGAGCCGCGGCTCTCGGTGCAAGCAGCCAACCTGTTTCTGCGGCACGGCACGTACAGCCAGGCGCTGCTGGACCGGGATGCGGACGCGATAACGGCGCTGTACCAGAGCAACGGATTCAGCCATGTGCAGGTGACTCCGGTGGTGAAGGAGATCCCGAAGGGGCCGGGGAACCGGATACCTGCGCTGGAGGTGACCTACAAGGTCGCTGAGGGCGTGCAGGACCGAATTGGCGGCTACGAGATTGCGGGGAACAAGAAGGTATCGCTGCGCACGCTGCAGTCGCTGTTGAGCACGGAGACGGGCCAGCCCTACTCGGCAGAGACGATCGTGGGTGACCGGGACTCGATTCTGACTTACTACTTCAGTCACGGGTTTGATCATGCGACGGTGGGATTGTTGCAGCAGCCGGAGAAGAAGCACACGAACCGGATTGACATTACGTTCCACGTGACGGAAGGCAACCAGATTTTTGTGCACAAGGTACTGGTATCGGGCCTGCACTACACGCGGCACTCGACGGTGAGGCCGTACATTCTGGTGAAGCCCGGAGAGCCGCTGAACCAGACGGCGCTGCTGCAGATGCAGCGCAAGCTGTATGACCTGACGCTGTTCAACGAAGTGAATACGGCGGTGCAGGACCCCGGCGGCGATGCGCGGAGCAAAAATGTGCTGGTGCAGCTCACCGAGGCGAAGCGGTGGGACCTGAGCTACGGGGTCGGCTTCCAGTTGCAGACCGGGAATCCGTCGACGAACTGCCCGAGCGCGGCTAGCTTGATCCAACTGGGCATCAATCCGGCGAACTACCAGTCCAACTGCGGGACGAACGGTAAGACGGGGGCGAGCGCGCTGGTGCTGTTCGATCTGTCGCGCATCAATCTGTTTGGCAGAGACCAGTCGATCACGCTGCGTACGCAGTATGGCACGCTGGAGCAGTCGGCAACGGTGCTGTATTCGTATCCGCATATTTTCAATGCGAAGACGCTGAGTTTTTCGCTGAGTGGTGGGTACACGAGCGCGCAGGACGTGACGACGTACGCGGCGTCGAGGCTGGAGGGCACGGTGCGGTTTATGCAGCGGCCCGATCTGATCAATACGTTCCTGTACCAGTTTTCATTTCGGCGGGTGAAGGTGGATCCGAACAGCGTACAGGTTGCGCCGAATGAGATTCCGCTGGTTTCAGAGCCGGTGCGTGTGGGCGGGCCGGGCTTTACGTGGATTCGCGACACGCGCCGTCCGACGGCGCTGGATGCAACGGCGGGCACGTACACGAGCGTGGAAGACTTTATTACGCATAACGTGTTTGCCTCGGAAGCGAACTTTAACCGTCTGGACATAAGCAACTCAAGCTACTACAAGACGCCATGGGAACACATTGTTGTGGCGCGGAACACGCGGTTCGGATTTGAGCGCGCTTTTGGAAAGGCGGAGTATGAGTACATTCCTCTGCCGGAGCGGTTGTATGCCGGGGGTGCGCAGTCGCTGCGCGCGTACTCGATCAATTCGGCGGGGCCGCGCGACTCACTGACGGGGTTTCCGATTGGCGGAGCCGGTGTATTTGTGAACAGCACGGAGCTGCGGTTTCCGAATCCAACGCTGCCGTACTTTGGGAACGCGCTGGGGTTCGTGCTGTTCCATGACATGGGGAACGTGTTCAACAACTCGTCTGACATCTGGCCAAGCTTTTTGCGGACGCGGCAGCCGCACAGCGCGACATGCAAGGACCTGAACCTGCAGGACCAGGAGAAGGTGTCGCGATCGTCGAGCACGAACGAGACGGGCACGTGCGACTTCAACTACTTTACGCATGACCTGGGGCTGGGGCTGAGGTATCACACGCCGATCGGGCCGCTGCGGCTGGACTTCAGCTATACGGCGAACCCTCCGATTTATCCGGTGATTATTACGTACGGCACGAATTCGGATGGGACGCCCAAGCAGCCTTACGTGGGTCAGGCGGGGCACTTCAACTTTTTCTTCAGCATAGGCCAGGCGTTTTGATGCGACGACTGCTTGCACTCGCGCTACTGCTGCCGGTTGTGGCCGGAGGGGTGAGCCATGCGCAGACGAAGGCGGGGAAGGCGGAGAGCGCGCCGAGCAGCGGGAAGTTTGTGGCGCTGGATCACGTGGTGGCGGTGATCAACGGCGATGTATTGCTGGAGAGCGATGTTCAGGAGGAGATGCATTTTGCCGCGCTGGAGCCGTTCCGGTTGAATGCGGGGCCGGACACTCCGCAGAATGCGATGCGGCGGCTGATCAACCGGTCGCTGATTCTGCAGCAGATGAAGGAGCAGCAGCAACTGAATGTGAACATCTCGAAGGCGGCGTTGGAGAAGTCGCTGGAGAGTCTGCGCACGCATCTGCCGCAATGCGTGAAGTACGACTGCAAGACGGCTGCGGGGTGGAAGGCGTTTCTGGTGGCGAATGAACTGACGCAGGAGGAAGTTGAGGAGCACTGGAGACAGCGGCTGAAGATACTGCGGTTCATTGATCTTCGGTTCCAGGCGGGTATACGGATTTCGCAAGAAAGCATTGTGAACTACTACACGAAGACGGTGGGGCCTGCATATCGGCAGCAGGGCGAGCCGGCGCCGCCGCTGAGCGAGGTGTCGTCGCGGATTGAAGAGGTTCTGCTGCAGCAACAGGTGAACGGTCTGCTGCAGGACTGGCTGAAGAGCCTGCGGAGCGAGGGCAGCGTGCGGATACTGGACCCGGCGTATGCTCCGGTAACGCAGGAGCCGGGCGAGAGCAAGACGGACGGGGAAGGGTGAGGCGATGAGCGACGAAGAAAAAGCCAATGCCGCTTCTCCCGAATTGAGCCCGGAGCCGCGCCGGGGGCGAAGCATACGCGGGCGGCTGTGGCAGGCCGGAGTGGTGACGACGCTGGCATTGATCGCGGTGCTGGGCGCGGTGGCGTGGTATACGAGCACCGCGCAGTTTGAAAATCTGGTGCGGGGCAAGGTGATTGCCGAGCTGGAGAGCATGACGGGCGGTCGCGTGGAGCTGGGCGCGTTCCACTGGCGGCTGCTGCATCTGGAGTTCACGGCGGAGGACCTGACGATTCATGGGCTGGAGAAGCCGGGCCAGATACCGTATGCGCATATCAAGCGGCTGTATGTGGGGCTGAAGGTGATTTCGTTTTTCCGGCACGAGATGGGGCTGGATTATCTGGAGGCGGACCGTCCGGTGATTCACCTGATTGTGTATCCAGACGGCTCGACGAACCAGCCTCGTCCGGTGGTGCGGGAGATTCATCGGAGGCCGACGCTGGACACGATTTTTGACCTGAGGATCGGGCGTGGGGTACTGCGCGACGGCACGATGATGGTGAACGAGCGGCGGATTCCGTTCAGCGCCGCGGCGAATCATCTTGACTTGAAGGTGCAGTACCGCCCGGCGAAGGGGCCGCAGGGGCACGAGCGGTACGAGAGCGCGCTGCACATTGAGGACGTGACGCTGGAGCGCGGCCATGAAGCGGTGCAGCACTCGGTTGCGGACGTGCATATCGAACTGGAGCGCAACCAACTGACGCTGCAGACGCTGACGCTGCAGACGGGCAGGCAGCATCTTGTGCTGAGTGGCTCGCTCACAAACTTTGCCAAGCCGGTCTGGAAATTCAAGGCGCGTGGAAGCGTGGAGCTGAAAGAGGTGGAGGCTCTGAGCTCGATCCCGGGGCTGAACGTAGGGCGCGTGGATCTGGATTTACAGGGGAGCGGAACGCGGAGCAGCTTCACGGTGGAGGGCAAGAGCCGGATCAACGGAGCGTCGTATCATGCGGGGTCGATCCATCTGGCGGGAGTCGATGCCGCTATGAAGATCCATTTGACGCAGGATGATCTGGCGCTGGACGGCATAGACGCGCGGCTGGCGCAGGGTGGTTACGTGGAAGGCCGGATGCTGGTGACGCACTGGCTGCCGGGCGCGCAGGGAGCGGGGGAAAAGAAGGGGTTAGAGCGCGGGACGATTGAGGCGCAACTCCACGCGATTCCGCTGTCGTCGATTATGGCGGTGGTGGCTCCGCCGCACTACACGGAACTGGGTTTTGATACGGAAGCGAGCGGGCCGGCGAGGGTGGAGTGGAGGGGAAGGGTGGCGAACTTTGTGACCGCCGCAAATGTGACGCTGATGCCTCCGCTGACTCCGACCGCCGGTCGCGTGCCGATGTACGGCGAGGTGAACGCGCAGTATTCGAATCCTAATGGCGTGGTGGCGATCCGCAGCTTCGATGTGCATACGCCGAGCTCGCGGGTGGATGTGACTGGATCGCTGGGGGTGTATCCGATTACGCGGCCGTCCCATTTGCAGGTGTCGGTAACGACGCAGGCCCTTGGGGAATTTGACCGTGCTCTGACAACCCTGGGCGTGGTCCTGAACGGCAAGACGGGGGTACGCGCGCTGCCGGTGGCACTGCGCGGGAGGATGGATTTTGCCGGGACACTGACCGACAGCATTCTGAATCCGGATGTGAAGGGGCACCTGAAGGCGACGGACCTGAACCTGACGTTCGCAATGCCGCGGAAGCTGATGGGTTGGGCGAAGGTAGCGCCGGGTGAAACGACGGCGGAGGCGCAGCAGCGCTCGATCCATCTGGATTCGGTGGAAGGAGACGCGGAGTACACGGAGCGCCGAATCGCGGTGACGCGTGTGGTGCTGAAGCACGGATCGGCGGAGATTCACGCGGCGGGCGAACTGGATGCGCATGCGGTGCAAGCGAAGCGCCATGTGCGCTATGCGTTTGATGGGAAGTCAGGAGTCCGCGCGGAGGTGAGCATTCAGGATGCGGATGTGCAGGACCTTGCCGCCGTGGCGGATGCGCGGCTGCCAGCGACGGGGACTTTGAATCTGCGGGTGCACGCGGGGGGCGTGGTGGATGACCTGACGGGCGGCGGCGTGCTTTCCGTAAAAGGCGGCACGCTTTACGGTGAGCCGTATACGAGTTTGAACGTGGATTTGCAGTTTGCCGGGCGCGAAGTGGACGCGAACAACCTGGTGTTAGTGCAGGAAGGCGGTCGTATTACAGGGAGCGGCGGCTACAACCTGGGGAGCGAGGCGTACCACTTTACAGCGCGCGGCGCGGGGTTTGAGCTGGCACGGATCCAGCGGCTCAAGAGCGACAAGTATTCCCTTGCCGGAAACCTGGCGTTTGAAGCGCAGGGGAGCGGCACGCTGCACTCGCCAAGTCTGCACGCGAACCTGCACCTGACCAAGGTGAACCTGGACAATACAGCGACGGGTACCGTTGAGGCCGAGGCGCATACGCAGGGCCGCACGCTGATGGTGCAGATAAAGGCGGACCTTTCCAACGCGCAGGTGCAGGCGAACGCACAGACGGAGCTTGGGGGGGACTTTTTGACGCAGGCCCAGCTTACGTTGACGAACCTGAATGTGGATCCGATTTTGAGCGCGCTGAAAGTGCAGGGGGTCACCATGCACTCGTCGATCGGCGCCACGGTGCAGGTAAGCGGGCCGCTGCGCAGGCCCCGTCAACTGAACGGCGATATTCACGTGCAGCAGATGTCGCTTGCTCTGGCGGGCGTTCCGCTGAAGAGCGAAGGCGCGATCCACGCGACGCTGGTGGACGGAAGGTTGCATCTGGATCCGCTGCATATAACGGGCGAGGACACGAATCTGCACGCGCACGGGTCGATTGGAGTGCTGACCAAGGCGCATGACCTGAAACTGCAGGCCAACGGGTCAGTGAACATGAAGCTGGTGCAGACGCTGGACGATGATCTGACGGGCACCGGGCATGTGGACTTCAATGTGGAGGCGAACGGGACGGTTGCGCATCCGGGGCTGACGGGCAATGTGAAATTCACGGACGTGTCTGTTGCGTTGCAGGATTTTTCGAACGGGCTGAGCCAGATGAACGGCACGCTGGAGTTTGACCAGGACCGGTTGGACGTGAAGAGTCTGACGGCCAGAAGCGGCGGAGGGGCGCTGACGCTGGGCGGGTTTCTGACGTATCAGCAGGGGCTGTACGGGAACCTGACGGCGACGGCGCAGGATGTGCGTATCCGGTATCCGCAGGGTGTGAGCTCGATGGCGACGGCGCATTTACGTCTGCAGGGAACGAGCAAGTCGTCGTTGCTGAGCGGGAACGTGACGATTACCAGATTTGCGGTGGGGAGCGGACTGGATCTGACGGCGTTTACCACTTCGGCGGGAACCGTGGCGCCGCCGCCGAATATGAATGCACCTTCGAACCGCGTGCGGCTGGATATACACGTGGTTTCGGCCCCGCAGCTGGGCTTCCAGAACTCGTTCGCCAAGCTTGCAGGGGATGTGAACGTGCGTGTACGCGGGACCCTGGCTCAGCCGACGGTGCTGGGGCATATTTCGATCACCGAAGGCAGCGCGACCTTTGCGGGAACGAAGTACGAATTGCAGCATGGGGATATTTACTTTTCGAACCCGATCCGGATTAATCCGACGATTGACCTGAGCGCGACGGCGCGGGTGGAGGACTATGACATCACGGTGGGTCTGACGGGGACGGCCTCGAATCCGGTGCCGACGTTCCGGTCGGAGCCGCCACTGTCGGAACAGGACATCTTCTCTCTGCTGGCTCTGGGCCGCACGCAGGAAGAACAACAGACCTACTCGAACATACAGACGCAGGCCGGGGTTAACTCTACGGCGGATGCGCTGCTGGGCGGCGCGCTGAATGCGACGGTGAGCAACCGTATCCAGCGGCTGTTTGGCGGCGGGAGCGTGAAGATCGATCCGACGTTTGTGAGCGGCGCGGGCAACTCAACCGCGCGCATTACGGTGGAGCAGCAGATCGCGAAGAACGCGACGCTGACCTATGCGACGAACGTGAACTCGACGGCACAACAGCTGATTCAGGGGCAGATCAACCTGACTAAGAATCTGTCGATTGTGGCAGTGCGCGACGAGGCTGGCGTGTTCAGCATGATGATTAAACTGCGCCGCCGCTACCGGTAGCGGGCTATTTGTTTGCGGCCGTCGAGGGCAGAGCTTTGCCGGCCGCGGGTTGCCGCGCGGGCATGGGATAGGGCGTGACTGCGACGGGAGACTTGTCGGGCTGGATGAGCCAGACGGTGCGGTTCTTGTAGTAGTGGATGAGCTGGGCGTTCTGCCTGGGGCCCAAGTCGCGGGCCCAGATGATTTTGGAGCTGTTGATGTCGGCGGCGTTGTAGACCCACTCCATAACCGGGTTGTGATCGGGCGTGTAGCGGACGATGGCGAGCTGCTTTCCGGGCTGGTGATCGAGCCAGGCATTGACGCGGGCGCGGGGCGCTCCGAACTGGCCGGGGCCGTACCAGAGATTGGACCATTCCTCGCTGGGCCACTTTCCGAAGTAGATGTGGAGTGGCTGCGCGTAGAGACGGACTCCGCCGAGAACTACACAAAAGACAACCAGGAGGCGGACGAGTGTTTTGCCGGCGGGCTGGTCGCCGGGACGCCAGACGCGGAGGTGACGCATGGCCTGGAGGCCGAGGGCGTAGAAGGCGATGATGAAAGGCGACAGGTACTGGGTCTGGAAGCCTGTCTCAAGCAGATCACCCGCCATCAGCAGCAGCAGCGAAAGAAGCAGAAATCGAACGCGTCGATCGCGAATGACACGGCGCGACATGAAGAGGGGCGGTAAGAGGATAAATCCGGTAAAGAAAAGCAGGCTTTTGAGCGGTTTTACGAAGAAGGTCTGCTTGATATATCCGGGGATGCTGTGAATTCTCCGGTAGCTGTCCATCTCCGTGCCGTAATAGAACTTTTCCATGACAGCGTTGTGGTAGACGGGTTTTGGACGTTGGTGCTGCCAGAAGAAGTAAGGGACGACGGCGTAGGTGGTACGGTCGATTTTGTACGGCGGAGTGAGAGGGCTTCCGTTGACGCGGTAGTTGTAGTAGCCCATCCAGGCGCCGGCAGCGAGGATGAGCAGAAGGGGAAGAGTGGCGCGACGGATGAGCAGACGGGCGGGCGGGCGGTTCTTGCCTTTGTAGATCCAGCGCAGGAGGACGAAGAGGACGGGCAGGCAGAGGAGCATCCCTTCGTAGGGTCGGCTGGTAGCGAGCAGGATGATTCCGATGGCGAGCAGGATGCCGTGTCGCAGGTTGACGCCGCGCATGAGGCGCGGGAGAGAGCCGATGACCAGTGCTCCTCCAAGCGCGGCGACGGAGCCACCTCCGGTGTAGGTGTTGATCCAGTAGCTGAAGAGGCCGAAGCGGAGGACGGCGATGAATCCGCCGAGCAAAGCCCACGTTGGCGGGAGCCAGGCCTGCAGTGCCCAGCAGACAGCGGCGCACATGAGCGCGGTGACAAGGAGGAGGCCGAACCATGCGTGTCCGGTGAGTACCTGCCCGGCGGCCAGCACCAGGCCGGGCGCCGGGAAGTACATGGACATGTAGGTGGGCTTCATCATGATGTGGACACTCTCAAAGTGCATCCACATGGCGGGCGTGGGATTGGCGAGGCGGCCGTGGGCGAAGGTATCGGCGGCGAGGAGGTAGCTGAAATCGTCGTGCACGAAGGGCTGCGGGATGGGGCAGAGGGGAAGCATGGCGAGGCGCAGCAGGAGGGCGGACGCTCCGACGACGAAGACAGCGAGGGTTTTACGGTGGGCGAGAGACTTAAACGCGCGCTCGATGCGCGAGAAGATCGGAGCGCCGAGGCGCGGGAAGGCGAAGGCCATCGCGATGGCGAGCAGGGTGAAGCCGCCTTCAATGGTGAGCAGCGAAACGGGATGGTGCGGCGCAGGCGGTACGATCATGATCTAGAAGTGGCCTCCACCGTGTTTTATCACCTGCATCGTTATCCGCGCCCTCGGTTGCCTGAGTTTTTCGTTGCAGGGGATGTTGATTGGGCGGCATTGCCTGCGTTCGGGTCTGCCGGCGGACTGTAGGGCGTGATTTCGTCCGCGGGCTTGTCGGGCTGGATGAGCCAGACGGTGCGGCTCTTGTAGTAGTGGATGAGGTCAAGGTTTTGTGCGGGGCCCATGTCGCGGGCCCAGATGACCTTGGAGCTGTTGATGTCGGCGGCGTTGTATACCCACTCATCGGTAGGGTCATGATCGGGCGCGTAGTGGACGATGGCGAGCTGTGCTCCGGGCATGTGGTCGAGCTTATTTTCCACACCGGCGCGCGCGGCCCCCCATGGTCCTGGGCCGTACCACTCGGCAGCCCATTCTCCGCCCTTGTTTTGGGCGAGGCGGATATGGAGGGGTTCAGCGAAGACGCGGACGACGGCGAGAAAAAAGCAGAGTACGACGGTGAACCGCACAAGGGCGAGGCCGACTGGGGAGTCTCCTGGACGCCAGAGGCGGAGGTGGCGCATGGCCTGGATGCCGAGAATGTAGAAAGCGGCGACGAAGGGGGCCAGATAGTAAGGGATGAAGAATATCTCCATGGACGCGCCGGCGATGAGGATAAGGATGCAAAGAACCAGGAAACGGACGCGGCGGTCGAGCAGCACGCGGCGCAGCATGAAGAGCGGAAGCAGCAGGGCAATGCCAGCGTAGAAGTAGAGGACGCGTCCAGCACGGATGAGCAGATCAGGCAGGAAATGGCCCGCGCTGTGAACCTGCCTGTAGGTGTTCATTTCGACCTTGGTGTAGTAGTTCTCAAGCAGCTTGTGCCGGTAGACGGGGCGTGGGCGGAGCGGTTGCCAGAGGAAGTATGGGACCAGTGCATATTGAGCACGGTTGAGCGTGTAGGGTGGCGTGAAGGGATTGCCGAAGACGCGATAGTTGTAATAACCCATCCACGAGGCTCCGGCAAGGATGAGCAGGCAGGGAAGGGCGGCGCGGCGGAGGAACAGAGAGGTCTGTGGCCGCTTTTTGCTGAAGAATGCCCAGTGCAGGAGCAGGACCGCGACCGGGATGCAGAGGAGGGTCCCTTCATAGGGGCGTGACAGGCCGAGCAGCACGACGCCGAGGGCCATGAGCATGCCGTTGCGTACGCGTAGATGCTTTATGAAGCGCGGGAGTGCTCCGAGGACGAGCGCTCCGCCGATGGTGGTGATGGAGCCTGCGCCGGAATAGGTGTTGATCCAGCAACTGAAGAGGGCCAGGCGGAGGACGGCGAGAGCGGCTCCGAGGAGGGCCCATGTGGGCGGAAGCCACCCTTGCAGCGCCCAGCAGAGCACGGAGCACATGAGCGCGGTGACGAAGAGGAGTCCGAACCACGGGTGTCCGGTGAGTGCTTTGCCCGCAGCGAGGACGAGACCCTGCGCGGGGAAATACACCGACTGATAGGTAGGTTTCATGGAGACGAGCAGCGTCTCAAAGTGCTGCCACATGGCCGGGGTGGGATTGGTGAGGCGGCCATGGGCGAAGGTGTTGGCGGCGAGCAGGAAGCTGAAATCGTCCTGTATGAAGGGCCCAGGGACGGGGCAGAGCGGCAGGATGGCAAGGCGAATCAGGAAGGCGGATAAGCCAACCGTGAGGATGGAGAGGCGTTTGTTGCGCGCAAGCCGCGAGAAGCGCTGTTCAATGCGGGTGAAGAGTCCTGAGCCGGCTTTGGGAAAGGCAAAGGCGCCGACGATGGCAAGCAGCGTAAGGCAGCCTTCCATCATCATGAGCGAGGCGCCATGTTGCGGGGCAGCAGACAAGGTCATATCTTAAGCAGCTTACCGTGTCAGGGCCTGCCGGGTACGACATTGTGCAGCTAGCTTTGCCGCGGGGCCTCAGAGTAATAAGTCAGATTGACTTTGCGGGCAGTAGAGTCGTAGCGAGCGAGCTTGACGAGGCCGAGCCTGTGGGCGACGAAGCCAGCCGTTGTTTGCAGTACACCAAGATTTTCGGCCAATTGTGCGGTACAGAAAAGGAGTATTGTCGCTGCTGGATGTCGTCTGCGATGTACTTGATATTGCCTGAATGCGAATTCCGGTAAGGCCACGCACAGTTTGTGCTGGTGCGTTTACCGTTGGTGCTTGGAATCTTTTGTGGGTATGGGCTGAATTGAGTAAGGGAGAGGAGCGGAAAGTGCGGTTCCCGATCCGTCTCCCTTAGGTAAATCCTAAACCGGCAGGAGCGGGTTAGCTCATTACCGGTTCTACGTGTACAGCAAACTATGTGGTGAGGTACTGGTTGAGGACCGTGCCAACGCTGCTGAACGCGCCGTTGATGGCGCCAGCCAGGGTGGACATGCCGGCGGTTGCGCCGAAGGCAACCAGGGCGACGAGCAGTGCATACTCGATCAGATCCTGGCCTTGCTCGTCAGACAGAAGCGTCCGGAGCTTAATATTGAGCATCAAGATTGTATCTTTCATTTGAGTTCTTCCCCATAAGGTAAATTAGGCTCAGCCTAACGGCTGGGTCTGTCTACTTCAAGTATAAGGCAACTAAATGGCCGTTTTGCAGGAGATTTAAATTATTTAGAAACAATAGTTTGCTGGAATGCCCGTATTGGGCGGTGTACACGGATGTATACAGAGGGTGCCAAAAGGGGTATGTCGCGTATACACGAACGTTCATGTTACACAGGTTACTCCTAGTGCTTTGTATGAGTTTAGGACGGTAGAGGTGGGTAATTCCAAGGCGTGAGCGGGGCGCAGGTGTCCTGAAATGGAACGTTTTGAGAGACAGGCTTCCCTGTTTAGTTTTTTGGCTGGGGTTCGGAGGGCAGGAACTCAAGTTTGTCGCCGGGAGCAGTCTGTGAGTGGTCGATGGCTCCGACGGGCAGCTCAAGGATGGAATGTGCGGAGAGGCAGGCGGAAAGCCGCCACGGGCGAACGTTGCGGCAGACCTTTTTCACAATTTTATTGCGATCGATATAAACGAGGTCGATGGGGAACTTCATGAAGAAGGTGTGGACGGACTCGCAGGGCACGATCCAGAGGCCACCGCCCTGGAGAAGGCCGGAGCGACCGAGGAGGCCTTTCTGCCGCGTTGCGCTGGTGTCGGCGACTTCGGCATTCTCTGCAAGATCGGTTTGACGGGTAAGGTTTGAGATTTTGATTGGAGACGTCATCGTGGTCCGCAATTTCCCGGGTTAAATATTATGGCGCAACTTCTTCCTGTTGCATCAGCGCGCCTTGCGACGGCACACGCACGCAATGAGGGAGATAGAAGTTACGAGCGACAAAGCGTGAACATACGATCGAAAGGATGGCAATGATGATTCCCGCTATGACATCAGCGAAGTAGTGCCAACCGGTCGTCATGGTGGACAGGATAATAGACATGGACAAGACGGCCAATGGGATACGCAAGCGCTTAAAAGACCAAAGCGCAGCAGCAGAGAGTATGGCCCAAATGGTATGGAAGGAAGGGAAGCAAATCACGCCGACGGTTTGCGTATACGTATATGAGCCTGGTGCGCGGAGGGCTAAGAAAGTGTGCTCACAAAGCAATTGTGATGTGCTGGGTGAAAACTGATGAGGGTACCAAGGGCCTACCGCCGGAACCAGGCAGAAGGCGGTTACTCCCAGTGCAATTGCCACTACATTTGAAACCAGAAACATCCTGGCCTCAACCAGCCTTCCTGCGGCGATGGGAAGAAGCACAGCGATAACCAGAAGCGGTGCAAGTAGAGCGTAACTGTAATTGATCAGGCGACCCAACCAATGATGCGTGGCCCAGGCTGCAATTGCCGGTACGTTCACACCGCTGAGTGAGTCGATTCGTGCGAGGCGGGCATCCTGAATGGGCAAAGCGAGGTGGGCGGCGATCAACATGGGGAAGATCATGAGGGGGATCAGTATGAGGATCCATGGAATTACAAGAATTGACATTACCATTGTCGGGTGATCTTCGTCTTTCCAATAGATTGCAATGAGGGCAATCATCAGAAGAGCCATGAAAAAGCCGCTGCCGTAGCTGGCAATATGAATGTGGATGTTCGTAAGATCGCAGCCAATGACTGAGACGCCCAAAAGCGCAAAGTTGGCGATCGCCATATGGGTTTGGAATCTGGATGCCAGGCGTAAGTGTGACTTCTGCTGGGCAGATTTTTCATTCAACTGAGGATGGCCAGGATCTTTGTGATCGAAGAATGACATGCGTGTATGGTCTTTTCAGGTATGTTCTTGTCCTGCTGACAAAGCCGCAAATTTTTGTAAATGTCGAACTTGCGAATTTTGTTTCCAGGGGTGAATGGGTTCAATGCAAGAAGGCGGAACCTCAACCAGCAAGGTTCCGCCTTCTGTGATTCTATTCACAAACCAACTCGCTATTGCAGGCCTCCAGACATGCCTGCTGAAGACATGCCGCCTGAAGACATGCCTCCGCCGGAGCCCCCCGCAGAAAGCGGCTTTTCAGGCTTCATGCTGTCGACGAGTTGCTCGACAGGGATCGCGGTAGTTTCCGGTGGGGTGGGCATCGGAGCCGTCGGGTTGTACATCGGGATATGCGAGTTTTTGGGCATGAACTTAGCCGGGTAGTTGAGCTTTGGCAGTGGTTGCCCGGCAGGAATGGGAGGAACGATCTCCGGTGTAACCAGCACAATCAGCTCGGTGTTGTTTTTGTTACGCTGCATGGACTGGAAGAACTTGCCCAGCACCGGAATGTCGCCCAGGAACGGAATTTTTTCGAAGGTCTGGCTCTCTGTGTTGTTGAGCAGACCACCGATGACGAAACTTTGTCCGTTTTTGAGTTCTACCTCGGTTTTGACGGTACGGACGCTGATGGCAGGAACGTTAAATCCGGAAACCTGTACAGAATTAGCGAAGTCCAGGGAACTGACTTCAGGAGCCAACTGGAGACGAATGGTGCCCTGCGGCATGATGGTGGGAATGAAGCTCAGTTGAATGCCATATTTCTTGAACATGATGGTGATAGGTGCGACACCGCCTCCGGTGCCACCCCCTTGTACGACTGGATAGGGATACTCGCCGCCAGCAAGGAAGCTGGCTTCCTTGCCGTCTTCGGCAAGTAGATTGGGTTCGGCGAGAGATTCCACCAGGCCTTGATTTTCCAGTGCGGCTATCGTCACTCCCAGATTGAGATCGGGGCGGAAAATGAACAGATTCAGCGCATTGCCAATGGTAGCAGCGGCTCTGGAGCCCCCGGCCGAGGTGGTAACCGATGGTGGCTGATATTGGCCGGTTGAAATCGTGCCGATGGAGTTGGTGGCGCCGGTGCTGAAGAAGTTGAGGCCGAGCTGCTTGATGAGGCTGCGGTCGACGCTCATAAAGCGGACTTTGAGGAGAATCTGGGGCGGAGTGGCAGGGACGTTGACATAAAGAAGATTGACAACCTTGCCGTTCTTGCCCAGCGCAGCGGTTGCGATCTGTACGGCGCGATTGGAGCTGTTGAGATCGTTGGCGGTGCCGCGGAGATAGATAATGCCATTTTGACCGCTGGCCTTGATGTTCTGTCCGGGGATCTGGATGCTGAGCTGGCGGCGCAGGTTGGTTATGGCATTATCGGCCACGAAGTGATTGGCGTGTACTGAGACGGTAAAGAATTGGCGCCCTCCGCCCTTTTCCCATACGATGAGCGTGGTGCTGCCTGGTGCTTCGCCGTTGACCAGAATCTCAGTGGGGCTGACGGCATTGACTTGAGCGATATCGCCCAGGCCAATCGAAACACGTGTTACCGGCTGGACGAAGTCGATGAGTGCAGTTTTACCAACTTCGATGGAAAGCTCGCGGGTCGAATCCTGGCTGAAGGCAGTTTTGGCTTGAGCTCGAAGCAGAGTCCCTGAAAGGGTTGGAATCGCCAATGCAACCAGCAATGCATACAAAGAAAAAGTAGATATCCGGCTTTTCACGTTCACTGTTTCTCCTCGCCGACGGGGAATTTGGCTTCGCTCTTTTTGGCCCCATTGAAGACTTGAACCTGGTAGGTGGTAGGCGCCCGCCGTACCCGTCTATAGTGCTTAGGGGCCGGAGCGTTCTTACTGCCCGCAAACAATTGCGCGACTGAGGTTTCCGCGGGTTTTGCAATTTGTGTATCGAGTGGATTCCGAAGAACCAGTTGTATACGAGTTTGAGCCCCGGCGAGGCTGAGTTGCTGGGCCTGTTCCGGAGTGACGAGGAGGTTAACGACCGTAACTTGCTTCGGTTTGCCAGTGGCGTCCTTCTGAATGTCGGTGCCGGCGGAGAGGACCTCAATATTCTGCAAAAGAGTCTTGGTAATGGTTCCTGGGTCGGTGTTGGCGTTCATTCCCGGAGGTAACCCGGAAATCAATACGTCAACGCGCATGCCGGGAGTCACGAAGCCAGCCACGCCGATGATCTGGTCCACCTTGACCGCGACCGCGCGCATGCCTGTTGGGATGGTGGCAGCGAGTCCACCGCCGGAACCTGGGGGCGCGAGGCGGCTGTCGATAATTGGCTCGCCAGCATAGAGAGCAGCGATGACACCGCGACCGATCGCATCCTGAGGTTTAAGAAGGACGCCTTTGGGCAGCGGGCCGGCAATTTCTATACTGGAGAGGTCCTTGCTTTGAAGGATACTGCCCAGGGGAATATTTGCGGCGGCGGCGACTACCCGTGTTACCTTGGCGACAGGTGAGACCGACATGCGTCGGCTGACGATGCGGTAAACGACGAAGGCGCACAAGGCGGCGATGACGAACGCGCTGATGAGGATGGTGAATAATCTACGATTCATTCAAAAATCCATGACCCGGACTGCGGAGTCCGTACCGTTTGAGTTGGAATGTCGCAACTGCTGTGCCAATGATACATACGCCAATTTTGGCGCGAAAGCAAAGAAATTGATAGGCAAAAAAGTAAGGCTAGTGTGAACATGTGTATACCAACAGTAATCTTTACTGTAGTTGTGCAGAAGCCTAGACCTGGGTTTGGAGAGAGTTGATCAGCGGGATACAGGAGCTAGCGGTTGGTTGTGAAATTGCTGTTTTACTTACTGCGGAATTTATAGCTTAATATGCTGCTGACTTCAAGGCGTTAACGTAAGGAAAGCAGGCCTCCCCCGGTTTATGCGCGCATATACGGTCACAATATTTTCCAAACCACCGAAGCGCGAGCGCGCTCCTTCGGCATTTGTAGTGTCGATTGTGCTGCACAGCTGTCTGTTCGGGATTCTTTTTTTGAGCATGAAGCGGGTTCATGTGGTGGCGCCGAAGCTCCAGAATCAGAAGGAAGCGATACGACTGCTGGATATTCGTCGCGCGATGGCGAGTCTACATCTGCAGCCGCCCAAGCGCGTGGAGCACCACGTTGTGCATCGCAGCTTGCGGTCTGTGCGGTCTGTGCGGTCTGTGCGGCATGTGCCCTCTCCGGGCGGCAAGCGTGATTTGGCCAAGCTGACCAACATGGCCCATCTTTCCACCAATTTCCAGACCAAGACTCCTGCGCCCCAGACGCTGATCCAGACGCAGGTTCATCAGCAACTGAAGGTCATGGTGCACATTCCGGTGCCGCAAGCGGTTGTATGGACCAGCGGGAAGATTCTGCAGGAAAAGATTTTGACCCCGGCTCCAAAGCCGTTGGGCAACATCGCGGTAAAGCCGTCGCTGGCCATGCCGAACAAGCAACTGACGCCGACCGAGGTGTCACTTACCTCGACGCCGTTTGTCACGAAGGCGCCTATCCCGCTGCCGGGAACGACCACGCCGGTGGACGTTGCCGCAGAGAAGTCCGCGCAGCAGCTTTTGGAGACGGCATCCAAAGAGGTGGGCCAGTCGCCCGCGCGATTGATTTCCATGTCCGACCTGAAGATGCAGAATGGCCAGGCGTTCCTGCCGGTTATTCACGAAGTGTCAGGATCGGATGCGCCCGGATCACCGACGCCACAGGAGCCGGACGTAGCTGGGAAAGGCGGACTGGATGATTTTGGGAGCACGCTGAGCGGAACAGGGTCAGGCCAAGGGGCAGGGAAGGAAAGTGGCAGCACCTATGGAGTCACGATTGCGGACGGCTCCGATTCCAGCAAGGGCAAAGACGCCAACGATGGAGTGACGGTAGTAGATGCCTCGACTCCAGGCAGCAACACCGGCGGGCCGGGGTACACGGTACATACAGGCTATCCGGCGACCATCACCCCGGCGCTTTATTCGGCAAGGCATATAGAGCTGCCCAAAGCCGGCCACTATGGGATGGTGATTGTGGGAGCTTCGCCCCAGCAGAACTATCCGGAGACCGCCAACCTGTGGACGGGCCGGCTGGTATACACCGTGTATTTGCAGAGCTCGACGGCTCAGAACTGGATTCTGCAGTATTCGCTACCGAAGTCTACAGGTGACAGTCCGGGAGATGGAATACGCCCGGATGCGCCCTGGGCTTACGACATGATGCGGCCGAACCTGGGAGCCTCGCATGGAGTTGTGATGGTGCATGGTTTTGTAAATCCGAACGGGCACTTTGAGAAACTTACGGTGGCATATCCGCCGGAGTATTCCAAAACGGCATTGCTGTTACAGGCTTTGAAGCAGTGGGCATTCCGTCCGGCGATGAGCGAGGGATTGCCGATTACGGTTGAGGTCCTGCTGATCATACCGGGCACCGTCCACTAAGGGCGTGGTGGCCACAATCCTTTGCGCGGCTTAGTCTAACCGGAGATAGTCCTGGTCGGAGTTGATCAGTTCGAGGAACTTGTCCAGGGTTTTTCTGTCTGCGGGCTGCGATATGGGGCCGGGCTGCCGCTCTGAGGCGGGGTTGTCGACGAGAATAAAGCAAAAGCCCACGCCGTCCTCTCCATGGCGAATGACCTTGGACATCACAATAATGGTGCAGTTGGCGAGGTCGGGATCGCTGCCCGTGCGCTGGAGAGTCATCATGACGAGGGTGCCGAGGAGCCATCGCTCGGTTGTTTCAAGAAAAAAGCCTGTGGGGCTGATATTTTTTATGGAATGCGCAACGGGGGAGCCACCGTCCCAGAAGTAGGCCACAAGAGGGGGGGATTTGCGGCGTGTGGCCGTTCTTGGATCGTTCGAGGTCAGCGATTTGAACCAATCTCTAATTGGTCTCATCTATTCTTTCTGTCGCTTTTCAGCGAGAGTGTGAGTTCCGACAGCTACGCAGAAAATTCACAACGTACGAGGCTGAGCGATCCAAGGAAAGGCAATGGATCTACGGACGATTTCCGATCATACATCCGCGTTTAGAGACTAAACAAATTTCTATTTGCAACACGGTTAGCCTTCCATAATGTTTTGTCTGTCGCATACGTTTGAACTGTAATTAGTGTGCCTGGCTTTCCAGCATCGGGATATGGGCCTGATTCAGTCGGCTCTCAATTTCCTCCGCGGCGCAGATGATCAGTTGGTCCCCGGGCCGAGTTTGGGAAGTATAGATCGTATGTGTTGGGAGTTCGAGTACGCTGGCGGCCTGCACGCGAAGCGGAGCGATGCGGAAACTGGGGAAGTGTTCGATAACGTGAATGACCTTGTGATTTTCATCCAGATAGATCAGATCGAGGGGGAACAGCACGCCGAGTGTGTGGACGCCTTGCGAGGGGACCACCCAGAGGCCTTCATCGAGCTTGAGCTTTAACTTGCCGATGAGTCCCTTGAGCCGGGAGAAAGTAGTATCCGCAGGTACAACGCCGAGGCAGAGAAAGCATTCGCGGGTCTGGTTATAAACGCAGTATGTACGTCGATCCATGTGTTTTTGTTTTTGCGGGTCCATGTGGGGTACCCATCCCTTCCGGGCTATGGTTGCTTGCTGAGTTCTATTTCACTCTTGCAGGTCCTTTCTTCATGCAAGTTCAATATGCAACTTGATAGCCATATTCGGAGGGCTCTCCTTTCGGGATCGATGAGGTCTGGGAACAGACTTATCCAGCCCGGAAGGAGGGTCTCCGGAATTAAGGCTTGCGGCCAGCCAGCCACCTTTTCGAAGGCAAAAATGGTACGTCCACTTCAGGCACTAAGCGGTGGGTTCGGCGAGTCGAGGCAATTTCCCCAGAAGAAATGGAGTGTACTAGACCTTTTTGCGGCGGCGCTGAATCAAGATGATGAGCAGTACGACAGCTACGACGCCTGCTATTACCCGAATGATGGTTGTGTTGTCCACGTTCTGTCTCCTTTCCTAGTTGTGAAAAAACTTCTTAAACGATTCAATCATGATGAGAATCGCTGGACCCAGAGTTACGACGAAGATGGAGGGGAAGATGAAAAAGACCAGCGGGAAAACCAGCTTGACGGTGGTTTTTGCCGCTTGTTCCTCGACCTTTTGTTTACGCTGGGTTCTGAGTGTATCGGAATGAACACGCAGGGTGCGGGCGATGCTGGTTCCAAACTTTTCGGACTGGATGAGGACCGATACGAGACTGCGGACGGCTTCGACATCAGTGCGTGTGGCAAAATTCTTCCACGCCTCGCCACGCGGGCGTCCGGCGGACTGTTCGAGTGCGACGATGACAAGCTCGTCACTCAGGTCCGGGCGTGTTACGCTCAGTTCATTTCCGGCGCGGGCGACGGCCTGGTCGAGGCTCAGGCCGGCTTCGACGCAGATGATGAGCAGATCAAGTGCGTCCGGCAGTCCCCTCATAATGTTGGATTTGCGCTTCTTGATACGGTTCGTGAGCCAGAAGTCGGGAACCATGAAGCCGACGCCGAGAGCAACGAGATAGAAGAAGAAGGGGCTGTAGTGGCCGACACCGGTGACCAGGAGCAGAATGCAGAGGATCAAAGGCGTGACGAGTTTGGCGCCGTAGAAGGCCTTGAGGGTGGAGTCATTGCGAAAGCCGGCGCGTATGAGGCGCTGCTTAACAACCGACACCTCCGCATCGCTTTTCGGGAGGACGCGCTCGAGCCGCTCCACGACGGACGTGATCTGAGCGCCGGTTTCCTGCATTGTGCCCCTGATGCCGCGGGGCTTGGCGCGCTGTGTGGTCACAGCCGCGATACGCTGCAGCATGGCTTCGCGGTAGAACAATATGAGACCGGCGCTGCCGATCAGCAGGAATATCACCACAAACGAAAAGACCGCAACTCCCATAGGTCAGCCTCAGACCTCCATGTTCACAATCTTGCGAATGATCAAAGCGCCGATGACGTTGGAAATGCCGGCGTAGTAAAGCATGTCAAGGCCGAGCTGACGTTTCCACAGAAGGCTAATGCCTTTGGGGTTGATCATGTAAAGCGCGGCACCGAGTATAAGTGGCAGGAAGGAAAGGACCCATCCGGTCATGCGCCCCTGCGCGGTGTGCACGCGAACCTGTCTTTTAAGACGGAAGCGTTCCCGGATGACGTAGGCGACCTTGTCGAGCACTTCGGCCAGGTTGCCGCCGCTTTCCTTCTGAATGAGGATGGCGGTGACGACCATTTTGAGATCCTGAATTGGGACGCGGGAGACGAGGTTGTTCATGGCTGTTTTCAATTCGAGGCCATAGTTCTGCTCGTCGAAGCAGATGCGAAATTCGCCGCCCAGGGGATCGCTAATTTCATGGGCGACCAGATCCAGAGCCGAGTTAAGGCTGTGGCCGGCGCGCATGGCATTGACCATCAGATCGAGTGCTTCGGGAAGCAGCTGCTCGAACCTGCTGAATCGTCTGTTCCGCTTGAAGAGAACGAAGAGGAACGGTGCGGAACCTGTCACAATTCCAATCAGCATGCCGAAAAGAAGGGAGCCGGTAGTCCACTTAATGAGATAGGCGGGAATGAGGAATGCGGCCAGGCTCATCATGATGAGGGTGCCGGCGGTCCAGCGCAGGTCTGCCTGATAGATCAACTGCCGCAGGCGGGGAGCGATCTCCATCTTGAGCAGCATGCGGTTCAAGATGGGAAGGGCGCTGAGGAGCTCCTGTTTGCGGACGTCGACCACCGGATCGTGAGGCTTGGGGTCGGACGCACTGAGAGCGGCGTGCAGCACGGTGAGGGTGCGCTTGGTGGTCTTCGAGGCTCCTGTGCCGCTGGCGATCAGCAGCAGCGCGGAGATTGCGAACACGGCGAGAAATACGAGTATGACAACAAGCAGCATTTCGACCTATCCTCCTTACCGGCCAGCTAGTTCACTTCCGTTACGGTTTCGAACATGCTGGGCGGGAGCATAATACCTGACACGCGCAGCCGATCGAGGAATTTGGGGCGAATGCGGGTGGGCTGGAACACGCCGATGACCTTTCCATCCGGCCCAATGCCTTTCCGCTGGAAGCCAAAAATTTCATGCATACTGATGACGTTTTCTTCCATGCCCGTGATCTCTGAAACGCTGATAACGCGGCGGCTGCCGTCGCTTAGACGGGAGACCTGCACCACGATAGTGATGGCGGAGGCGATCTGCTGGCGCACGGTGCGCTCGGGCAGATTCATACCGCTCATGGCAACCATGGATTCGAGACGGCCCAGGGCGTCGCGCGGTGTGTTGGCGTGAATGGTGGTCATGGAGCCCTCGTGGCCGGTGTTCATGGCCTGGAGCATGTCGAAGGCCTCTTCGCCGCGGACCTCGCCGATGATGATGCGGTCGGGGCGCATACGGAGGCTGTTGACGAGCAATTGGCGCTGGCGGATGGCGCCCTGGCCTTCCACATTGGGGGGGCGTGTTTCGAGCCGGACGATGTTCTGCATGGCCAGTTGGAGTTCGGCGGCGTCTTCAATGGTCACGACGCGCTCGCTCTGCGGGATGTACTGGGACAGGATGTTGAGCAGGGTGGTTTTACCGGCGCCGGTACCACCCGAGACCAGGATGCTGATGCGGGCGCGGACGGCGGCGGCTAGCAACTCCATCATTTCCGGCGAGATGCTTTTGAGGGCCACGAGTTGATTGGCGATGAGCGGGCCGGTGCCGAAACGGCGAATGGAGAGCGAGGGGCCGTCGAGTGCGAGCGGCGGGATGATGGCGTTGACACGGGAGCCGTCGGGCAGGCGGGCGTCGACCATGGGCGAAGACTCATCCACGCGGCGGCCCACGCGGGAAACGATGCGGTCGATGATCTGCATGAGGTGACGGTCGTCGCGGAAGGACGTGTCGATTTTGCGAAGGATGCCGCCTTTTTCAATAAAGACGTTGTCCTTGCCGTTGACCATGATGTCGGAGATGCTCTTGTCGCGCAGCAGGGGTTCGAGCGGGCCCAGGCCGAAGACCTCATCGAGGAGTTCTTCCTGGATTTTTTCCTGTTCGTTCAGGTTGAGTGGAATACGCTGCGCGGTGATGATCTCGCTGATCATGCCCGCGACGGCATGCCGCGCCTGGCTGTTGTTGACACGGGAAAGCTTTTCAAGATCGAGTCTTGAGATCAGCGTCCGGTGTACGTCTGCCTTGAACTGTTCGAGATTAAGTGGTTCCACGCTATGCCATCCATAAAGGTCGTTTTAAAAACGAGCTGGACATCAACTGTTCTACCCAAAAAGTCCGAGGCCGAATCGTTTTTTCTTTTCCGAAACTGCCGGCAAACCGCAGGCCGCCCTGGCCATTTGCCGGATTATCTCCGCAATGGTCGAGTCGCCCATCACAAAAGGGGTTGCGCTATTTTGCGCCTGGCGCACGACCGGGTAGTCACTGGGAATCTTCCAGGCCGGGGGTAAGGTGAGCGCTTTGGTAATGCTTTCTTCATCAATCACTAGAGAGCGGGGCGTGAAGCGGTTCAGGACAATCTGCAGCTTGGTCGAGCGGGAGGAAAAGAATTCCGAGATGAGCCGGTTGGAGTTGCGCAGCTCGGAGATGCTGACCTGTGTGATGAGGTAAATGGTGGAGGCCGCATCCAAAAGCGTGGTGTAAGTGTCCCCCGCGATGGAGCCGGCATCGATGACCACGTAATCGAAGTCCTGACGGGCGACCGTGAGCACCCTATCGATCGCGTCCGGAGTGATAGCGATCGAGGCATACTTGTCTGGCGCGGAAAGCACATGGAGTCCGGTGGCGTGCTTGGTGAGCAGGCGTCCGAGGAAGTTGGAATCCAGGCGGTTGACGTTCTGGATGGCGTCAACGGTGGAGAAGGGGGCGGTAATGCCGAGATCGAGGGCGGCGGCGCCGAGGGGCAGGTCGAGATCGATGAGCAGCGTGCTTTGTCCGGACTCCTGGGCCAGGGCTACGGCAAAGTTGCTGGCCACGGTGGTGACGCCGGAACCGCCTTTAGCGCCGGTAAAGACGAGCAGCCGGCCGAGGGTTTTCTTCGTGCGGGTGGTGGGGCGGCGAACGGAGGCGCGCACGAGAGCTTCGGCGACGGAGTTCTGCGAAAAGGGCTGGGTGAGGAATTCACGGGCGCCGGCGCGCATGCAGCGGACCAGCAGTTCGGGGTCGGAGCTGACCGAGTACACCATGACGGTGACGGAGCTGTAGGCCCCGATGCTTTCAACCAGATCAAGGGCCTGCTCGGGATTGCTGTCGAGGTCGATGATGATGAAGTCGTAGCCCTCGTCGACGATCTTGGGGACGTCGTCAAGATCGGGATAATCGCGAAACTCGCGAACCACATTGGCCTGGGGACCATTGACAGCCAGGGCGACTTCGCGGCGGCGTGCTTCTTCCGGGCCAATGAGGGCGACCGAGAGAACATTCGCGCCGAGCGTATCGGGGTCCCGTGTAAAAGTAGACATTATGCCTTGACTACTCCCTGCTTTCAGCCGCGTGAGCGGGGAACTGACGCGGGCGAATTTTTAAACTTTTAACCATATACATATATATGCCGTCCTAAACTCAGCGGGCGAAGAAAGAGACGAGGGTTCCGATGGCGATGGCCGGTGCATAAGGCATTTTACGCGCCAAGGGGTTGGACAAATTCAACTCCGAATCCGGTTTAATTCCCCTTTTCCCCATTCCGAACAACAACTTGCCTGTTCCCTGGAAAAGTTCGCCGAGGAACCCGCCTGCTGCAGCCCAGCACAAAGCCATGATACCCCCAACCATGCCGGTTAGCACCAAAGCAATTATGAGTTGATGGGGCCAGATCCAAGCGCCGATGGCGGCGCAGAGTTTGACGTCTCCACCACCCATCCCTCCCATTAAAGAGAGGATGCCGAATAAGAAACCTCCTACAGCGATTCCGGCGAGGCTGTGCCCGACGCCGGCCCATCCATGCATCCATGCGGAAACGCCAATCCCCGCGGCCAGAAATGGCAGGACCAGCCAGTTTGGAATCCGGCGGCTGCGCAAATCTATAATCGTGGCCACAGCGAGAACGGCGAGGGTTGGCCACTCAATAATAGAGGAGTGCATGCTTAAGATCCTTTTCGACACAGTATCTCTAGAGCGTGAGCAATTTTTACGCCAAATCTTGGTTCGGGGGAAGAAAGCGGGATTTTTTTGTTTTTCGAGAGGGCAGTCTCCCCTTTTGGTGTGAACACCTGTTTACATGAAGACGAAAGCGGTGAAGCGGGGCATACACACCATAATGCCCCTATTTTGATGCAGCGGCGAGAACAGGGAACAGAGAGCGAAGATCCTTTATGGGGCCGGTTACGTAGGTATGTCCGTTGCGGCCGGTGATTTTGAGGTCTCCGGGTGGTATTTTGGCAAGGATTTTTGCCAGATATTGCTTGAACTGTTTGCCTTGCGCGGGAAGCGGGTAAAGCACAAAGCGCGTATAGGGTCCGGGGATGCGGGTGACCAGGTGAGTATCCCGATCATACATGGTGAAGGCTACCATGCCGTGTCCCATGTTGACTTCGGGGTATTCAAGGACGTGGTACTGGGGCAGGTAGTAGCCGGCGTGGCGGAAGCCGAGGAAGTGGGAGTCGAAGCTGACGATGAGGGTATTGGAGGGGGCGCCGAAGGAGGGGAGCGTGGTCTGGATATTTTTGAGTTCGGACTGGAGCTGGCGGACGCTGCGATAGGAGCAGTAGAGGGGCGCGAACAGGAAGATGGCGGTGTTGGCGGCCGCGCAGGCGACGATGACGGCGAGCTTCAGGGATTTGCCCAGGCGCGCGTTTGTGTACCACCCGGAAGCCCAGAGGCCGAGCCAGAGGCAGGCGGGGACGGCGAGCAGCAGCAGGTATCCGCTGTTGATGAAGACCAGAAAGATGAAGGTGAAGAAGCAGAGGGCGGGAGTGATCCAGACCAGGGTGAAGCGGACCTTTTCGCGGTCGATGGGGGTGGTGCGGAGTTTTTCGGCAAGCGGGGCGAAGGAGGCCGCGCCGAAGGTCAGGGTGTAGATAAACAGGATGGTGAAGGCGCGCGCGATGGTGTAGGCGGGCGAGGAATTAAACGCTGTCTTTTTTCCGGGCACCATATGCCACAAAGCGAAAAGTGCTCCGAAATAAGCATTAAGGCCGCCGCTGGCGAGGATCATAGGCACGAACCAGGCGAGGACGGCGAGGAGCACGGCCAGGAGGCCGAGGAGAATTTGTTTTAGGTCGAGTCGGCGCAGCGAGTACAGGTAGAGAGGCGCGAGAAACAGCAGTTCAGAGGGACGGATTCCGGCGGCGAAGCCGAGTGCGAGGGCGGCCGGGACGAGGTAGCCTGAGTGTCCGTTATTGAGGCGCCAGCAGAGGTAGCCGACGAGGCCGGAGCAGAATGCTCCGACGATATAGGTAAGCGCGACGGCACCGTGGAACCAGCAGAGCGGTGAGAACAGGAAGAGCAGAGCGGCGAAGCGGGCGGGGCTGCGTCCAAACCAATCGAGGGCGAACTGATAGATCAGGATGACGAGGCCGCAACTGGCGAGGATGCTGAGGATGACGAGGGAGAGATTGGGATTATGGAAGACGAGATCGATGAGCCAACCGATGCGCGAATAGAGGTAGTAGCCGGGGGGGTGGGCCTGGAAGACACTGGGGTCGAAGCGCTTCATGGCCAGGGCAAAGTTGACGGAGTCTAAATCGTAGAGAATCCGGCTTCGGAAAAGGAAACGGGTAAGGGCCACGGCAGCCGTCAAAGGCAATAAATCAGGGAGATTACGGCGGAGGGTCATTCATACCAAGCAGGAGCAATTGGAGGGCCAGAATTCGGTGAGGCGAAATTACCTAAGTAACCATGTAAGGGAATTACTTGTTGTCTTCGGTACAGGGCTTTACACGGGTTGAAAATTTGCTGGACATTCGTAGGGTGTTTAGTTACCAATAAATAACAGCAACCTACAGAGAATGTTCGCTGTATCCTCAACGGCGTAACACAGGTGCCCAAGCAGAGGGCGAAATATCTGCGAGAGGACCTCATTTTTCAGAGCATGGAGATAAACTCCGGCCCCCCAAAAGCTGTGCGAGATTGATTCTGCCCAGAGTGGTTAGTTAGAAGGAGAGTACCCGAATGGTGCGGATTGGGTTGTATTCGGAAGATCGCAAGCTATTGTCCGTTTTGTCCTCTGCTTTAGGGCACGAGTTCCTGGTTCAGTTAGAGGCAAGTGAAGAGGGAGTGAACCAGAAGCTTTCGGATGGGAGCTTGGATGCGGTCATTCTGGATCTGGATTCAAACGACAAACATCTGAAGGAGCGGATTGCCTCGTGCCGGCGGATTGTGGCGGCGCAGGTTTCCTCCGTAGTAATGGCGGACGACATTATGCGTGGCGTAGCCGAGGACCTGGTACGGCTGGGTGCCTATAGTTACTGTCGTAAGCCGCCCTCGGTGCGCGAGTTACGTGCCATCATGCGGCGTGTTCATGAGCGGTCGATGCTGCGTGTGCAGAGCGGAGCCGCGAAGGAGCCGGAAGAGGTCACGAGCTGTGACCAGATGATCGGCGCCAGCCCGCAGATGTTGGAAGTGTATGACCTGGTGCGCAAGGTCTCCAGCCTGAATGCGTCAGTACTGGTGACGGGGGAGAGCGGCACGGGAAAAGAGCTGATTGCGCGAGCGATCCACAATCTTGGAGCACATTCTCTGCGGCCGTTTGTGGCGGTATGCTGCGGCGCGATCCCGGAGACGCTGATTGAGGCGGAACTGTTTGGGCACGAGAAGGGCGCGTATACGGGAACGGTGGGAACGCGCGAGGGGTATCTGGAGCAGGCCGGGGACGGCACATTGTTTCTGGACGAGATAGGCGAGTTGAGCCCGGCGGTGCAGGTGAAGCTGCTGCGGGTGCTGCAGCAGAGGGAGTTCAGCCGGCTGGGCAGCACCAAGCTGGTTCCGCTGCGGGCGCGGCTGATATTTGCGACGCATGCGGACCTGGGCGAGCTGGTATCGCAGGGCAAGTTTCGTCTGGACCTGTATTACCGCATCAACGTGATGAAGATTACGGCTCCGCCGCTGCAGGACCGGGCGGAGGATATTCCGCTGATTGCGGAGCATCTGCTGCGGCACTATGCGCAGGTCTATCAGAAGCAGGTGGACGAGATTGATCCGGCGGCGATGTCGGTGTTGCAGGCGTACTCGTGGCCGGGCAATGTGCGTGAGCTGGAGAATGTGATTCAGCGGGCGATTATCCTGACCTCTGGCAGGACGATTACCGAAGAGGACCTGCCGTCGAATATTCAGGACGAGTGCGTGATGAATATCGGGGACTACCACCCGACGAATTCGTTTGAGCGCCAACTGCGTGACTATAAGGTGAAGCTGGCGGCGAATGCCGTGCGCGAGAGCAACGGCAACAAGACGCTGGCGGCGCGCAGCCTGAATATTTCGCGGGCCTACCTGCACCGGCTGATCCGGTTGGCGGAGCGCGATCCGATAGCTGAAAATGACAAAGCGGACGTGGAAACGGCTTGAGAACTGAGTCTCCGCGTGCAGAAACGAAGGCTCGATCTGCTGTTGTGAGGCTCCTGAGAAAAATCTTTTCCTTTCCGGTCGCAATGGCCGGAGCGTTGACGGTCCTGGCCGAGCTGACGGTACGGAACCGTTTTGACGATCCTGACATGTGGTGGCACCTGAAGACGGGTCAGGTGATCTGGAACAGCCACCATATTCCGACCACCGATCTTTTTTCCTACACCACGCATCATCATGCGTGGGTTCCGCATGAGTGGCTTTCGCAGGTGCTGATTTACGGTGCGTACCGGCTGGGCGGCTACAGCGGGCTGATGGTGTGGCTGTGCGTGCTTGCGGCGGCGCTGGCGATTGCGGGCTACCTGCTGTGCGCGGAGTATTCGGGCAATGCGAAGGTGGGGTTCCTGGGCGGTGCTCTGGTCTGGTTCTTCTCGACCATGGTGCTGGCGGTACGGCCGCAGATGATCGGATATCTGCTGCTGGAAGTGGAGCTTCTGCTGCTGTGGCTGGGGCACAAGCGAAGCCTGCGATGGTTCTATGGGCTGCCGGTGCTGATGGCGGTGTGGGTGAACTGCCACGCGTCGTTCTTTTTTGGGCTGATTGTGCTGGGCGTGTTTGTGGGCTGCTCGTTCCTGGACTTTGAGGTTGGGTCGCTGGTGGCGGAGCGCTGGAGCGAGGTGCAGCGGCGGACGCTGGCGATTGCCTCGGGACTGTCGGCGGTAGCGGTGTTTCTAAATCCGGTGGGCGTGCGGCAGGTGCTGTATCCGGTGAATACGCTGTTCCATCAGCACATTGTGGTGGCGATGATCGACGAGTGGAAGCCGCTGCCGTTGAATGATCCTCGGGGGATTGCTCTGCTGGGGATCCTGGCGTTCATCGGGCTGTATGTGATTGCGCAGCGGACGGCGCGGATCTACGTGCATGAGGTGGTGCTGCTGGCGATGGGCGCGTGGCTGGGGCTGGGCCACAAGCGCATGGTGATCGTGTTCGGCATACTGGCGGCGATGGTGGTGGCGCGGCTGCTGGCGAAGTCGTGGAAAGGCTATGACGCGGAGAAGGACAAGCCGGTGGCGAATGCGGTGCTGCTGGCGCTGGCGGCGTTGATTGTGGTGGTGGCGTTTCCGAGCCGGAATGACCTTATGCGGCAGGTGGAACAGAAGAGTCCGGTGAAGGCGGTGGAGTATGTGAAGGCGCATCACCTGACGGGCAACATGATGAACACCTTCACGAACGGCGGCTACCTGATCTGGGCCCTGCCGGAGCATCCGGTGTTTGTGGATGGGCGCGCGGATGTGTATGAGTGGACGGGCGTGCTGCCGGAGGTGGCTGCGTGGGCGACGGCGAAGAGCGATCCGAATACGCTGCTGGACAAGTACGAGGTGAGCTTTTGCCTGCTGGAGCGGGGCACGCAGATTGCGAATGAGATGAGGCTGCTGCCGAACTGGAAGCCGGTGTATGCGGACAGGCAGTCGGTGATCTTTGTGCGGACGAGCGGCGCGGCGCCGTCATCGTAACAGCGCGGCTGTGCGTGCTGCCGGGGCCCTCAGGGCAGCACGAAGCGAATTGCGATATTCAGACCAACCATAATAACTGACGCTGCGGGGATGACGAGGAGCGCTTTGCGAAGGCGTTTTGGGTCGCCTCCGGCGATGGAGCCGATGATGCGCGAGCTGACGGCGAGGCCGATATAGCCGCAGGTGATGACGATGCCCATGGCGGTGCTGGTCATGCGGGGAAAGGCTCCGCCGACGATGGCGAGGATGGTGGGGAAGACGGGGGCCATGGAGAGTCCGGCGAGGAAGACGAGCGTGAAGGCGACGGCGGGCCTGCTGGTGCGAATCATGAAGAAGGTGGTGAAGACCATGGCGATGGACGCGACGAGGGTGACGTTGAGGGCGGAGGCGCGGAGCAGGA
This sequence comes from Acidobacteriaceae bacterium, assembly GCA_035532055.1. GTDB lineage: Bacteria > Acidobacteriota > Terriglobia > Terriglobales > Acidobacteriaceae > Silvibacterium. Next base: position 95,954 of record DATKRT010000060.1, read on the forward strand.
CGGCGGAGATTCCGAGGCGACCGACGATGAGGCCGAGGGCGAAGCCGAGGGAGAGGATGTTGAGCGCGTGCTGCTCGGGGATGCCCTGGGCGATGAGGTGGCGGACGAGCCAGTTCCAGACGCCGATTTCGCAGGTGAAGTAGAGGAATATATAGAAGCCGAAGAGGAAGAGCGCGGGATGGCCGAGGACCGGGCCGGCGTCGGCAAGGATGAAGCGGCCAGAGCCGGAGGGCGGTGGCATGCGCGTGGCGAACTGGATGCCGAGGGTGATGGCGGCGAGCACGGCGACGGAGTAGCAGAGACGGACCCAGTTCTGCTTGAAGAGATTGGCGGAGATGAAAGGCGTGGCGAAGGCGCCGAGTCCGAAGAAGAGATTGACGAGGTTGAGGGCGGTGGCGCGGTGGGCGGCGTCAATATCGCTGGCGAGCGAGTTTGCTCCGGTGACGACGATTCCGCCGCCGATGCCGAGCAGGAAGAGGAGAAAGACGACGCTGCGGAATCCGGAAGAGCGGGGCAGTAGGGCGAGAGTGGCAGCGATGAAGGCGAGGCCGAGGATGAGGCCGATTTTTTTGCCTTCGTTATCGAGCAGCGGGCCGACGGCGAGCGAGGCGAGGATGAGCCCGAGGGCCTGCGCGAAGGCGATGATGCCGTTCTGGTGGGGCGTGAGGTGAAAGCGGTCGGAGAGTTCGGGCAGAATGGTGCCGAGCATGGCGGCGATCATTCCGTAGATAAAGATGGCGACGACGGCAGCGAAGATCAACATGCGAATTTCCTTTCCGATATCGAACTAGACTGCCGGGACCTCGACCCAGGCGCGGGTTTGGCTGCTTTCGAGGATGGCGCTGAGGATGTTGAGCTGGCGGAGACCGTCGGCGAAGGTGGGGTATTGCGGCGCGGCTTCGGGATTGGCGATGGAGGCGTAGAAGCGGCGGAAGAGCTGCTTGAAGGTGTCGTCGTAGCCCTCGCTGTGTCCGCCGGGAAGGTCGGCGAAGGGGCGCGCGGCGGGCAGCAGCAGCGCGGGGTCTTTGATGATGATCTGGTTGGCGCTGTCGCGGTGGCCGATCCAGAGCTCGTCGGGGCGCTCCTGGCTCCAGGCGACGCCGGATTTTGTGCCGTAGATTTCAATGCTGAGGCGGTTCTTGCGGCCGGCGGCGCACTGGCCTGCGGTCATGGCGCCACGGGTGCGGTCGCCCATGCGGAAGATGACTGCGCCGAAGTCCTCGGTGTCGACGGGCGTGGGGATGTATTCCTCCGCGCTGAGGGTGGTGTTGGCAAAGGTTTCAACGGAGTGCTTTGGTCGCTTGCGCACGGGGTGGAAGGTCTGCATGTCGGCGCAGAGCGAGGTGACGCGGAGCCCGGTGAGATGCTCGGCGGCGTCGAACCAGTGGGAGCCGACGTCGGCCATGCAGCGCGAAGGGCCGCCGTCTTTGGAGTCGACGCGCCAGTTCCAGTCGGTGTCGTAGAGCAGCCAGTCCTGCAGGTAGGAGCCCTGCAGGATGAGGATTTCTCCGAGGTCTCCGGCTTCGCGCATGGCGCGCATTTGCTGCACCATGGGGTAGTAGCGGAGGTTGTGGCAGACGGCAACGCGCAACTGCTTTTGCGCGGCGAGGGTGGCGAGTTCCTGCGCTTCAGCGGGACTGGTGGCGAGGGGCTTCTCGCAGAGGACGTGCTTGCCGTCGAGCAACGCCTGCCTGGCCATGCCGAAGTGCAAGGCGTTGGGCGTGCAGATGTGGACGGCGTGGATGGATGCGTCGCTGAGTATGGCTTCCGGCGTTGCGTAGGGAACGCCGAAGGCGGAGCCGAGTTTTTCCGCGGTGGCGATGTTTCTGCCGGTGATGGCGGCGGGCTCAACGTGTTCAATGCGACGCAGGGCTTCGAGGTGGACGCGGCCCATGAATCCGGTGCCGAAGATTGCGGTTCTGATTGGCTTCATTGTGCGATTCCTGATTGTTGCTTGTGTTTAGACCCACCAGGCTGCGCCGGGCTGCTCGCGGATGACGAGTTCGTTGAGGAAGAGAGCGGCTTTGGTGAGGCCTTCTTCGGCGGAGAGCAGGCTGTCTTCGTGTTCGATGGAGAGGACGTTGTCATAGCCGTACATGCGCAGGGTGGAGACGAACTCCTTCCACCACTCGGCGCCGTGGCCGTAGCCGCAGGTGCGGAAGAGCCAGCCGCGGTTGCGCTCGTCGGTGTAGGACTGGGTGTCGAGGACGCCGGTGCGCGGCAGGTTGGCGGGGTAGAGCTGGGTGTCCTTGGCGTGGACGTGGAAGATGGCGTCGCCGAGGACGCGGACGGCGGCGATGGGATCGATGTTCTGCCAGAAGAGATGGCTGGGATCGAGGTTGCATCCGACGCTGGGGCCGGCGATGGCGCGGAGCTTGAGCATGGTCTCCGGGCTGTGGACGACGAAGCCGGGATGCATTTCAATGGCGATCTTTACGCCGTGGTCGGCGGCGAATTTTCCGTGCTCGGTCCAGTATGGGGCGACGACCTCGTCCCATTGCCACTTGAGGGTTTCAAGGTAGTCGGGGGGCCATGCGCAGGTGACCCAGTTGGGGGACTTTGCGCCGGGCGCGTCGCCGGGGCAGCCGGAGAAATCGACGACGACGGGGATGCCGAGCTTTTCGGCGAGCAGGATGGTTTTGCGGCTGATGCCGGCGTCGTGTTGTGCGCGGGCGGGGTCAGGATGGAGTGGGTTGCCGTGGCAACTGAGCGCGCTGATGGTGACGTCGCGCTCGGCGAGCAGGATTTGAAACTCGGCGAGGGAGTTGGCGTCGTCGAGCATGCTGAGCTTGCAGTGCGCGTCGCCGGGATAGTTGCCGGTGCCCAGCTCGACGGTGTTGATGCTGATGCCGCGAAGCTTGTCGAGGACGGCGGGAAAAGAGAGCTGCGAGAGCAGCGGGGTGAAGACTCCTACTTTCATTCCGGCGATGGACTCCTATTTTTATTCAGGAGCCATGATACGCGAGAGATGCGGAGGCTAGCTGCGTTGCGGGCGGGATGCGAGGAGGTGCGTGCCGATGAAGTTGTTGGCGGCGATGGAGTCGCAGAGCGGGGACCACTGGCATCCGTGGCAGGCCTGGCGGATTGTGCCTGATTGAAATGCGAGGCGCATGCGGTCGAGCGTAGCGGAGGCGAGGGAGAGCGATGTGCCGGGCAGGATGGGTTGTTGCAGGAGGTCCGAAAGGGCTTCTGCGGCGAGGGTGTCTCGCTCGGAGACGGAGGTGTTGCGGCAGTGGCAGGACGCTTCGGCGAGAAGCGGGGCGCAGATGTCGTCGGGCGCGAAGGTGATTTCGATGGTCTGGGTACCGGAGGCGATCTGCGCGGTGATGCGGTCGAAGTTGGCGATGAAGTCCGGCGAGTAGCCCTTGCCTGCGAAGGTGAGCATGCAGAGCAGATGATGGGGGCGAAGGCGGATGGTCACGAGCGGCTCCAAATTTGTGAGCGGAGTGTGCGCGCTCGCGCGGTGCAAGCGCGCAGTGACTTGATGGTAGCGCAGTTAGTGGACGAGGTAGATGGCGGTCTGGCCGGGAGCGAGCTGCATGGTGAGCGAGCCGTGGGCGAGGGTGGCATGCGATGCGCCGAGCGCGGGCGTGAATTGCGAGCATGCTGCGAGGGCCGTTTCCGGCGTGGAGAAGGTGAGCGTGCGGGGCACATTTGAGTGGTTGGCGATGACCAGGACGCGTTCGGGGCTGGACGGCGTGCAGCCATGCGCAATGTTGCCGGCGCGGACGAAGGCGAAGACGGTCTTGTCCATATATATGTCCTGCTGGAGGCCGGTTTGGAGCGCAGGGTGCCGGGCGCGGAAGTGGAGCAGGGTGCGGAGGTAGTGATGGACGGATTGCTGCTCGGGAGTGCGTCCGGCGGGGGTGAAGGCGTTGGCGTGGTCGCCGGGGAATCCGCCGGGGAAGTCGTGGCGGTTGTCGGGATCGTTTCCGCCGCGCATGGCGATTTCGTCTCCGGAGTAGATTTGCGGCATGCCGCGCAGGGTGGAGATGAGGGCGAAGGCCATCTTGAGGTCGGGAACGGTTGCGCCGGGAACGGTGAGGAAGCGCATGGTGTCGTGGTTGCCGATGAAGGTGACGAGGCGGTTGGGGTGCGGGTAGAGGCGGTCCTGGCGGAGGACGTTTTCGAGGTTGCTCATGGGCTGGTTCTGGATGAGCACCTTGCGCAGCATGAAGTACATGGGGAAGTCGAAGGGTGTGTAGAGGCCGGTGTCGACGGTGCCTTCGTGACCGGGGCGGGCGACGCCTCCGGCGAAGTAGGAGACGAGGGTGGGGTCGGGGTTGAAGACTTCGCCGACGGTGGTGAGGTGGGGAAAGAGCTGATGGAGCCGGGCGTGGAAGTTGTGCCAGAAGACGCGGTTGACGTAGGGGAAAGTGTCGAGGCGGAGGCCGTCGAGGCCGGCGGTTTCGACCCACCAGACGGCGTTCTGGATGAGGTACTGGCTGACGAGGGGGTTTTCCTGATTGAGATCGGGGAGGACGTTGGCGAACCAGCCCAGTTGGATGTCCTTTTGCTGTGCCCAGGTGGCGTGCGGGTCGGTCAGGGAGGCGAAGTTACCGTTGGCGGGATCATGGTGGGCGACGGTTCCGTGGAACCAGTCGGGTGTGGGCGGGTCCTTGGCCCAGGGGTTGGCGGCTCCGACATGGTTGGGCACGGTATCGAGGACGAGCTTCATTCCATCGGCATGGACTGCGTGGGCGAGGGCGATGTAGTCGGCGAGCGTGCCGAAGTGGGGATCGACGGCATACATATTGGTGGCGGCGTAGCCGTGATAGTCCTGGGCGCCGCCGGAGTTGTCGTAGATGGGGGTGGTCCAGATGGTGGTGATGCCGAGCCGCTTGAGGTAGTTGAGGTGCTGCTGGATGCCGCGGAAGTCTCCGCCATGCCAGCCGCGGGGCAGAGCGCGCTGGCTGGGTTGGGGATCGTTGGCGGTGTCTCCGTCAGCGAAGCGGTCGGTCATGATGAGGTACATGACGTCACGAGAAGAGAATCCCTGGAAGCCGGCGGATGCGGGCTTGCGACGGTCGAGGTGGTAGGGACGCGATGTGGAGCCGGAGGCGTTGGTGACGCGCAGGGTGAGAGTTTGCGGCGCGGCGTGGGTGGTGCGAAGCCAGACGAAGAGGTAGTGTCCGTTGGCGGAGGCGTGGGTGCGGGTGACGGCGACGTGGCTGCCGGAGACGGCGACGGTTGCGCGGGAAAGATGATTGCCGTGCAGCAGGAGCATGGGTGAGGGGAATGTAGCCCACCAGTTGGGCGGGTCGATTTTGTCGATGCAGGGGGCGGTGCTGGTTGTGGCGAGGCAGTTGGTTTGGGCGAGGATGACGCAGCAGGGCAAGGAACAGAGAAGGGCAAGTGCTGCGGTCCGCGCTCGGGCTAACATGTGGGCTCCTGATGGGAGAGTAGATGATTCTGGTTTTGACCCGCAGGGCGGGTTGTACATATCCGGCAGGTGCGGCAAAAAATTGCCACGGCGGGTTGAACCGCCGTGGCGACCGGAATTGAACTCGGGGGAAGCCTGGAACGAATTCGCCTGTTCAGGCTACAAATCTCGAGTCATTGGAGACTAAATGCCTCCGGAGTGAGGACGGGCAATGCACCGGACGGCAATTTTTGTTCAAATGTTTATCACTAGATAAGTATTTTATAATCAAATATTTACAGTGTTACTTTAACAGCGGTACGAGGCTTGAGAGGCGTTGACCTGCGCGTAAAGAGCGCGTAGAACTATAGTGTTTCAAAGGAACACGGCATGGGAATCCAGGACGACCGTTCGGAGCCGGGCGAGTCTATGGGGCAGTCCGGGTCACGGACTACGGGGCAATCCCCAGTATCGTCCCGGGTGTGTTTTGGCCTGTTTGAGGCCAACCTGGAGACCGGGGAACTGCACAAGTCCGGCATCCGGATACGGATACAGGCGCAGCCATTCCGGATATTAACGATGCTGCTGGAGCGTCCGGGTGAGGTGGTGACCCGGGAGGAGATCCAGCAGCGGCTGTGGGGCGACAACGTAATTGTCGACTTCGATCACAGTCTGGGCACGGCAATCAACAAGATACGGGACGCGCTGGGCGATACGGCGGAGAACCCCAGGTTTATAGAGACGCTGGCGCGGCGGGGCTACCGTTTTATTGCGCCGGTGTCGGTGTCTTCGATGGCGGTTGCGTTGGGCGAAGGTGAATCTGCCGCGCAGGAGCCGGCGCGGGCTGTATGGCCGCGATGGATCTGGTGGGCCGCTGGAGCCGCCGTGCTGCTGGCTGGTGTGGCGGTGGCGTTTGTCGCGGGACGGTTCAGTGCGGCAGTGTCGGGTCCGCTTCCGCCTCCTTTAATTACGCAGGTGACTTTTTCAGGCCGGGTGTCTCCGAATGACCTGCAATTTGAGAGCCTGGCGGGAACGGCGACGGACGGCTCGCGGATTTACTTTTCAGAGATCGAGAACGGGCAATCGCAGATTGCCCAGGCATTGATTGCGGACGGCGAGACGAGTCTGCTGGGGGTTCCGTCAGAGATTGCGGCGCCGGCGCTGGGGGACATATCGCCGGACGGTTCGAAACTGCTGCTGCGGAACCACCTTACGACGTCAGCGGAGCAGGCGCTATGGATTGTATCGACGATCGGCGGGGACGCGCGGCGGGTACCGGGCGTACTGGCGCACGACGCGACGTGGATGCCGGATGGCAATCGGATTTTGTACGCGAAGGACAACGATCTCTACATTGGGAATGAAGATGGTACGGGGGTTGAGAAATTTGCGACGCTGCCGGGGCGGGCCTTCTGGCTGCGTTGGTCTCCTGATGGGAGCGTTCTGCGATTTACGCTGCTGAACAGCGAGACCCACGCGACGGCCCTGTGGCAGATCGCAGCTGACGGCAAGGAGTCGCATCCGCTGCTGCCGGGATGGAACAGCCCGCCGGCGGAGTGCTGCGGGAGCTGGACGGCGGACGGGCGGTATTACGTTTTCCAGTCGACGCGGGATGGCAACACCAATATCTGGCAGATGGACGAAAAGCCGGGATGGTTTGGGAGCAGCAGGCCGTTGCAGCTTACGAACGGGCCGCTGAGTTTTCAGGCTCCAATTACGGCGCGCAGCGGGGAGCGTATTTTTTTTATCGGATTGAATACGCGGTCGGAGTTGCTGGGGTACGATGCGAAGCGGCAGATTTTTGCTCCGTATGCGAGCTATCTGAGCAATGCGCGGAAGGTGAGCTACTCGCATAACCGTCATTGGGTGGCCTGGGTGAAACAGGACGACGGCACGCTATGGCGCAGCCGCGTGGACGGCAGCCAACGCATGCAACTGACAGCAAAGCCGATGAAGGTCTTCTTAATGCACTGGAGTCCAAATGGACATCGATTGCTGGTGATGGGGCACAAGCCGGGCGATTTGTGGCGGCTGTACATGGTGGATGCGGAGGGTGGACACGTGCACGCACTGCTGCATGAAGACCGGAATGAAGCCGATCCTACATGGTCTGCTGACGGCAAGACGGTGGCGTTTGGGCGGCTGCCGCAATTGATGTCGGATGAGCCGGGACCGGACGCGATTTATTTGCTGAACCTGGCGACGAAGAAGGTAAGCGAGCTGCCGGGATCGGAGGGGTTGTTCAGCCCGCGGTGGTCTCCGGATGGGCGGTATATCGCCGCGATAACCCATGACCAGACGAAATTGATGCTCTACGACACCACCACGAAGAAGTGGCGGGTGCTGACGCAGGGATACCTTGCTGACCCGGTATGGTCGAATGCCGGCAAGGCGATCTACTTCCACGATTTTGTACAGCCCGAACAGCCGATCTACAAATTGACGATAGCGGACGATCACAAAACCCTGATCGCCGGGCTGAGCGATCTGCGTTCGGCGGACGCGGTGGACTACCGCTTTGCGGGGATGGCGCCGGGCGGCGTACCGCTGGTGAATGTGCGGCTGTCGACCGCGAACATCTATTCCGCGCACGTGAGGCAGCGGTAGCCGCGCGGCGTGCTGATTTCCATACCGGTTCGAGATGAAAAAAACGGTTTGAAGCTGCCCCTGTTACGAAATCAGAGGCAGCCCCAAACCGCAGATGGTCAAAAAGGTTGCGCGATCAGAAGCTCAGATGGAGCGACATCTGAATCTGACGCGGAGCGCCGATGGTGTGGGAGACGTAGCCCAGGCCATTGGGGCAATTGAAGAAAGTGTTTGACGGCGCGTTGCCCTGCGCGCAGGAGGAGGGTGTTGGAGCCGGCGGGGTTCCCTGGACTGGGAAGTCGTTGTAGCCCTCATTCTGCGAGACGTTGTCGTTGGGGACGTCAAAGCTGGCGCTGTTGGTGAGGTTGAAGATATCGAAGTTGTATTTTGCGTTGATTTTTTCGGTGATTCTGAAGTTTTTGACGATCGATACGTCGGCGCGCTTCTGGAAGGACTGGCGGAAGATGTTGCGTTGTCCGCTGGTGAAGTTGGTTTCAAATGGATCGTTTGAGGGGATGCCGCCGTTGAGGTTGCCGGGAGCGAATAGCGGCAGTGTGAAGCAGGAGGCATCGAGCGCGGGCGTGCCGAAAGCGCCGGAATGTCCGGTGTAAGCAGTTTTCGGTTTGCAGCCCGGCGCGAGTGGAACGATGGGGTTGGTGATGCCGTCGGAAGTTCCGTAGTAGATGCTGCCGACCGCGCCGGAGTAGTCGATGACGCTGTAGGGCTGGCCGCTCTGCAGGACGGTGAGTCCTTCGAGGGTCCAGCCATTGCCGATGCGTCCGGCGAGGGAATTCTCCGCGAAGAAGTTGGGCGAGGTGAAGGAGTAGTTGAAGTTGATGACATGGGTGCGGTCAAAGTCGGACGAGGCGTAGCCGTCGCGCAGGTTGAGCGGATTGTTGCCGTTGAAGAACAGGCCCATGGCGCTCTGCTCGTCGAGCGAGTGGGAGTAGGTGTAGGAGACACCGGCCTGAATGCCGTGGCTCAGGCGCTTTTCAAAGTGCGCGACCAGCGAGTTGTAGGCGGAGACGCCGGCGGCCTTGTAGGTTTCAGACTCAGCGGAGTAGCCGACATAGGGAACGCGGAGGTCAATGTTGCCGCCCTCGTATGTGCCCAGGTAGCTGGTGCCATCAGGAAGCGTGGCGGGAGCGCAGTTGCAGTAGTCACCGTTGGATGGATCCGGAGCCTGTACGGCGTATCCGTAGGTGTAGTTCTGCCCGTTGATGGGGTTGCCGGGCGAGGCGATTCCGGCCTGGTTGAAGGGGACGGGAAGCACCTCGTGCCGGCCTAAATTGCCGACGTAGCCGATGTCGATGGCCATGTCGCTGCGGGGCTGCCACTGCACGTCAAGCGTGTAGTTGATGGTGTAGGGGAGCTTGTTGGCGCGGTCGTAGGTGGCGATGGAGAAGAGCTGCGCGCCGTTCTCAATTGACGAGACGGAGGGCAGGTATTTGGTGATGTCGGCAGGGTTGCCGCTGGGCTGCAGGCCGGGCGTGGTTCCCCAGGGGTTGGAGAGACTGATGTCGCCGGTGCAGGCGGAGACGATAGACGGCGCGCCGGGGCACTGGATGGTGTTGACGAAGGGCGGAGTCATGGTGACGCCGAAGGGTCCGCCGGTGACTTCTCCGGCCGCGTATCCGGGCGAGAGATAGGTGAAGAGCTCGCCACGGTCGTAGTAGAAGCCGGTTCCGGAGCGGATAACGACGTTGCCGTTAAACCTGTGGGGCTGCCAGGCAAGGCCGAGGCGAGGGCCGATGCCCCACTGTCGTCCGGTAAGTGTGGTGTTGCTGACCCCCTTGGAGGGATAGAGCTTGTTGTTGCCGGCGACGATGAAGCCGTTGGTGACGACCTGGCTGCCGTCGAACGAGTAGAGCGAGGGATCGAAGTTGAAGATGCGGCCGTATTTTTCAGTAAGTCCGCCGTTCCAGTCATAGCGTATGCCGGCGGTGAGGCTGAGGGTGGGGAGGATCTGGAATTTGTCCTGCAGATACATGCCGACCTGATTGGCGCGGTAGTAGCGGTTGGCATTGCCGAGCATGAAGGACGTGGTGGTGAAGTCGTCATTCTGATAGGCGATGTTGCCGAGCAGGAAGTTGGCGAAGTCGGGCGTGGCGATCATGCCCTTTCCGGTGCGCTCGTTACGGACATTGAGTTGGGTGTAGGAGTAGCTTCCGCCGAAGGTGACGGTATGCCGACCGACCGACCAGATGGCGTTGGCCGAGGGCATGATCCGGTTTTGGAAAAGGCCGGTGAAGGGGCCTTGCGTGAAGGAGCCGGGCCCGATGTTCATGGCCGCGTCGTAGAGGTAGTTGGGATTGTTGGGGGAGTTATTTCCGTAGTCGTCAATGATGCTGATGCCGGGGAAGTAGCTGGACCCGAAGGTGTTGATGCCGGCCTGCTGGGGCGTGAAGGGCTGCTGATTGACGCCGTAGGCTTTCTCGCGGATGAAGCCGAGGACCTCGGTGACGCTGAAGCTGGGGCTGAGGATCTGGGTGTTGTTGAGCGAGAAGACCTGGCTGCCGGTGTCGAGTTTCTGATTAAAGCCGGAGACGTTGGAGTAGGCGTAGGGCGCATTGAGCGGATCGTGCTGGTAGTAGTACTTGAGAGAGATCGTGTCTGATTTGGTTGCGTTCCAGTCAAGGTTGGCGACGGCCTGATCGGCAGTGAAAACAGATGTGCCTGGGATGGAGGAGTTGAAGGGGTCGCTGTAGGTTGCGGGCGCGTCTGTGGTGGCCGATGGGACGAGGTACTGTCCGTTCGGAAGCTTGTACTGCATGAGGAACAGCGCGACGGGGTTGATCTGATCGGGTGTTACGTTGTCGCTCCAGTTTGCGTTTGCCACGGCGGCCAGAGCTTCGGGGCTGCGATTATCGGTGAGGCCGGGAGGCACGATGAGGCGGGAGATGCCGATTTCCTGATCGGACGCGTGGGTGTGCTGATAGGCGAGGTAGTAGAAGAGTTTGTCCTTGATGATGGGTCCGCCCGCGTCGCCGCCAAGGGTGTAGCGATGCAACTGCGGAACCATCTCGTTTTTGGGTAGAAAGGTGGACTGCTTGAAGAAGAAGGGCGCGGCGTTGAGCCAGCTGGTTCCGCGGTTGAAATAGGCGCCGCTGTGAAAGGCGTTGGCGCCGGAGGCGGTGCTCATGTCAATGTGCGCGCCGCTGGTGGAGCCCTGCTGTGCGTCGTACATGGAGGTGTTGACGCGGATTTCAGAGAGCGTCTCGGGAGCAGGAGTGGGCAGTGCGTTGCCGATGGCGAGATAGACCGAAGCGCTGCTTTGCTCCGTGCCGCCTGCGCCGCCGTTGCCTACGCCGGTGTTGTTGACGATGCGGGCCGAGGCCACCTGGCTGGTGCTTTTGCCGTTGAAAAGGTTGCTGGCGTCGACGCCGTTGAGCAGGAAGCTGTTGGAAGTGTCGCGCTGTCCGTTGGCCCAGATGGGGGCGTTGCCCATGCCGCTGTTGGAGCCGGTTCCGCCGGAGAGCTCAGCGTTGACGCCGGGAGCCAGAATGGCGGCGCCGGTGAAGCTGCCGGTGGGCAGCGGGATGGAGTCGATCTGCGATTTATCGAGGACATAGCCGTTGGTGGTGTCGACGGCGTTGAGCAGAGGGGTGTCTTCGACAGTGACCGATGTGCTGACCTCGCCGACCTTCAGCTGCACATTGACAGTGGCGGTGCGGTCAGCCTGTACGAGGATGGAGGGAATCTTCTGGGTGTCGAAACCGTCGTGGATGAAAGTGATGGCGTATGCGCCGAGGGGGAGATTGAAGAAGTTGTAGGAGCCGTCGGGTCCGGTTTTAACGATGCGTGTGAGCCCGGTTTGTGTGCCGGTGGCGGTCACAGTGGTGCTGGGCAGGGCACTACTGGATGTGTCTGTGACCAGTCCGGTGATGGCTCCGAGGGTTTGCTGGGCGTGGGATGCGACGGGAAAAGCGAGGAGAAGCAGAAGGGTGGCGGAAAGCCCTTTGATTTTAGACATCACAGATTTTGCCTCACGAAAGGAAATTGCAAATGGAAATACAAAAACATCGGGGCGGACGGGCCGCTCACGATAGAGCCTGTTGTGCTGTTTTCTAGTTTTTATGCGACCTGGGTGTTAAGCGACTTGGCTCAGAACGAATTCCAGCAGGTTTGCTGGAGAATCCGTGGTCTGCCTGCCTGGATTGGCAGGCATCTTCAGGTGAGCATATCGAATTTCCGGGTTGCCACAAGAGGGAATGTGCCCGTATAGAGAATTTCTTCGCGCTCAATAACCTTTGCTTATAGCGGCTGCAGAAGGGATGTTAAATCCCGCCGGGAGGCGCGGAAGGATGGGCTATGCTTTAGAGCAAAAGCAGAGTTGCCGCAGCGGGTGCCCGTTTTAAAGAGAGCACCGGGTCGCCGCTTCTGTTGGTGGCGTTGGCTCCAGGGTTGCAGCTTTGTCCCACCTTATTTCTGCTTTTGCCTGAAGGGGCCAAACTGCTGGCGATTATTGACCGAGGGGATAGTTCTGCAGATGCGCGAGCGCATTGAAGCATATTTTGGATTTTCCGAGCACGAAACCAACTGGCGAACGGAGATTCTTGCCGGTGTGACGACGTTCATCACGATGGCGTACATCATCTTCGTGAATCCGTCGATACTTGCGCAGGCGGGGATGCCGCTGGCGGCGGTGACGGCGGCGACGTGCCTGTGCGCGGCGTTCGGTTCGATCATGATGGGTCTGCTGGCGAACTATCCGCTGGCGCTGGCTCCGGGCATGGGGCTGAACGCGTACTTTACCTACACGGTGGTGAAGGGCATGGGCGTGCCGTGGCAGACGGCGCTGGGTGCGGTGTTCATTTCAGGCGTGATTTTTCTGCTGCTGACGTTCACGGGAATCCGGCAACTGCTGCTGGCTTCGATTCCGGACCAACTGCACTCCGCGGTGGCGGGCGGCATAGGGTTGTTCATTGCGTTTATCGGGCTGCGGAATGCGGGGATTATTGTGCCGAACAGCGCGACGATGGTGACGCTGGGGAATTTGCGCGCGCCGACGGCGGCGCTGGCGGTGTTCGGGATACTGCTGATAGCGGTGCTGCAAACATTTCGTGTGAAGGCTTCAATGCTGATCGGCGTGCTGGGGACGATGCTGCTGGGAATCGTGTTGCACCAGGTGCATTGGGAACCGCAGAGGTTCCAGCTGAGCGCGCTGAAAGGGACGGCGTTCCATTTGAATATTCGGGCGGCGCTGCACATGAGCGCGTTCGAGATTATTTTTGTGTTTTTGTTTGTGGATTTGTTCGACAACATCGGCACGCTGGTGGCGGTGGCGGACCGTGCGGGACTAATTGAGCCGGACTACACGATTCCGCGGCTGACGCGCATCTTTTTTGCGGACGCTACGAGCACGGTGGTGGGATCGCTGGTGGGGACGAGCACGGTGACGAGCTACATCGAGTCAGCGGCGGGCGTGGCCGTGGGCGGGCGAACGGGCGTTACGGCGATTACGACCGGTCTGTTGTTTCTGGTGGCGCTGTTTGTGGCTCCTCTGGTGGGAGCGATTCCGACGTTTGCGACGGCCCCGGCGCTGATTCTGGTGGGCGCGCTGATGCTGGGCGGCGTGGGGAAGATTGAGTGGGGCAATCCGCTGGTGGCGATTCCGTCGTTCCTGACGCTGGTGATGATTCCGCTGACGTACTCGATTGCGACGGGGCTGAGCTTTGGGCTGATTGTGTTTGCGATGCTGGAGTTGATCTCCGGCAATGGCAAGCGGAAGAACTGGCTGCTGTACACGCTGGCGGCGCTGTTTGTGCTGCGGCTGATTTATTTGGCGCATGGCTGACATGAAGGCCAGCGCCGGAGGGTGATTTGGGCACGGAGACGCTGAACACGGAAGCGATGGAAGCGGCGACGCTGATAACCGGCGACGGCGTGAAGACGCCTGTGGATACGGGGTATGGATTGCGGCAGAATGTGCTGTCACCAATGGAGACGCTGGCGCAGTCAATCTCGACGATAGCGCCGAGCACGTCGGCGGCGCTGACGATTCCGCTGGTGTTTACGCTGGCAGGCCAGGGAACGTGCGCGGCGTATGTGATTGCGATGCTGGCGATGTTCCTGGTGGCGATGTGCATTGCGGTGTTCGCGCGCGATTCGGCCTCGCCGGGCTCGCTGTTCATGTATACGCGGACGAACCTGCCTGCGGGGTTTGCGGCGATTACGGCGTGGGCGCTGCTGTTTGCGTATGTGATGACGGCGGCATCGGTGATCGGCGGGTTCCTGAATTACTCGTATGTGTTTCTGGGTGCGTATGGGAAGTACGTTCCCTCGGCGGTTCTGGTGCTGGTGGCGGCGGGGGGCGCGATGTGGATTGCGTATCGCGATGTGAAGATTTCAGCACGGATGATGCTGTGCATCGAGGCGGTGTCCGTGTGTCTGATTGCAGTGGTGATCGGGTGCACGCTGTGGCGGCACGGGCTGCACGTGGACATGACGCAGATCCAGTTGAAGGGCGCGTCGCTGCCGGCGGTAAGCATGGGCGGCATGCTGGCGATCTTCAGCTTTGTGGGATTTGAGAGTGCGACGACGCTGGGCACGGAGGCGCGGGAGCCGCTTAAGACGATTCCGCGGGCTCTGCTGCTGAGCGCGCTGCTTTCGGGAACGTTTTTCGTGATATGCGCGTACGGCGAGGTGATGGGGTTCCACGGCTCACATGAGACGCTGGGGCAGTCGGCCGCGCCGCTGCGTTATCTGGCGCAGCAGGCGGGCATTGGGCTGGTTGGGCCGGTGATTGACGCGGGCGTGCTGGTGAGCATGTTTGCGGCGACGCTGGGCTGCGTGATCGCCGCCGGGCGTTTGCTGATGCTAATGGCTCATCATGGGCTGGTGCATCGCGTGTTCGCGAAGACGCACAGCCGGAATGAGACTCCGGCGCTGGCGAGTGTGCTGGCGGGATTGCTGGCGGCGGCTCCGGTGGCGATTGTGGCGGAGCGCGGCGCGAGCGGCGCGGAGATCTATGGCTGGATGGGAGCGCTGGCGGTGTTCGGATTCTTGACGGCGTATGCGCTGGCTACGGTTGCGATGACGCAGCATCTGCGGCACCGGGCACGGCTGAAGTTCAAATGGATTGCGCTGGCGATGGGCGCGATTCTGGCCATTGCCGCGGCGATGGTTGGAACGCTGTTTCCAGTACCGCCCGCGCCGTACCGGTATTTCCCGTATGTCTATGCTGCGTATCTGCTGGCGGGCTGCGGATGGTATGCGGTGACGCGGTTGCGCGCGGCGCGGGTGTCAGGCTGAGGGCGGAATGCCGATGTCCTCGTTCCAGACGGCGGGGTTGGCGCGGATGTAGCCGGCGAGCATGGTGATGCACTCGGCGGAGTTGATGTCGATGACTTCGACGCCGGATTCGCGCAGCCAGCGGATGCCGCCGAGGAAGTTTTGCGATTCGCCGATGACGACGGTGCGGAAGCCGAACTGGCGGACGAGTCCGCTGCAGTACCAGCAGGGCGCAAGCGTGGTGACCATGATGAGGTCGCGATAGGATGCCTGGCGTCCGGCGCGGCGGAAGGCATCTGTCTCGGCGTGGATGGAGGGGTCGTCCTGCTGGACGCGGCGGTTGTGTCCGGCGCTGATGAGCTGGCCGTGCGCATTGAAGATGGCGGCGCCGATGGGGACTCCACCTTCTGAGAGGCCGAGGCGGGCTTCGGCAATGGCGGTCTGGAGCATGGCGGCGTAGTTGGGGGATTGGTTTGTCATAGGAATCAGTAATGGATTTTCGATGCGCTGTTTTGCCAGGCCTGAAAGCTTTCCCAGGCTTCGTCGCCGAGGAGTTGCGTGGATGGGATGGAGCGGCTTTGATGGGGAAGGGCGAGCTCGCGATAGAGGAAGGCGTCGTCGAAGTTGACGCGCGCGGCCTCAGCGGCGGTGTTGCCGTAGTAGATGGCGTCGATCCGGGCCCAGTAGATAGCGGCCAGGCACATGGGGCAGGGCTCGCAACTGGTGTAGATTTCGCAGCCGTCGAGGCTGAAGCTGCCGAGCTTGCGGCAGGCGAGGCGGATGGCGTTGACCTCGGCGTGCGCGGTGGGGTCGTTGGTCTCGGTGACGGAGTTGGCGGCTTCGGCGAGGAGCTGGCCGTCGCGCACAATGACGGCTCCGAACGGGCCGCCTCGTCCGGCGCTAACGTTGGCGGTAGCGAGCGCGATGGCTCGTCGCATGAAGTCGATTTGTTGTTGCGTGGGCATGGAAGTAGCTTCTCCGCTTGCTTGTTGCGGGGACACGCGAGAAAGTAATGCCAGTATGGCACAGGCATTTGTTTCAACGAAGGTGGTGACGCCGGAGGGAGTTCGCGCGGCGGTGGTGCTGGTGCGTGAGGGGAAGATTGCGGCGGTGACGCCGGCGGGCGAGGTTCCGGCGGATTGCGAAGTGCATGACTTTGGCGAGCGGGCGCTGTTGCCGGGGCTGGTGGATCCTCACGTTCATATCAATGAGCCGGGACGCACGGAGTGGGAAGGATTTGCGACAGCCACGCGGGCGGCGGCTGCGGGGGGATATACGACATTGATGGACATGCCGTTGAATTGTCTGCCGGCGACGACGACCGTGGATGCGCTGACGGCCAAGCGGGACGCGGCTGCGGGCAAGTGCATGGTGGATTGGGCGGCGTGGGGCGGTGTGTCCGGCAATAACGCCGAGCACATTGAGCCGCTGGCAGCAGCGGGAGTGCGCGGGTTCAAGTGCTTTCTGGCGGAGCCGGGCGTGGATGGATTTTTCCGCGTGGATGAAGCGGAGTTGCGGAAGGCTGGGCCGCATCTGCGGGCGACGGGATTGCCGCTGCTGGTGCATGCCGAGTTGCCTGCGCCGCTGGAGCGGGCGGCTGCGGCGTTGGAAGGTAGCGACTGGCGGAGGTATGCGACGTATCTGGCATCGCGGCCGGATGCGGCGGAGGTGGATGCGATTGCGCTGATGCTGAGCCTGTGCCGGGAGTACGGGTTCCGGCTGCACATTGTGCATCTGGCGACGGAGCAGGCGCTGGGCATGCTGCGCGAGGCGCGCGCGGAGGGGCTGCCGGTGACGGTGGAGACGTGTCCTCACTATTTGTATTTTGCGGCGGAGGAGATTGCGGATGGCAGCACGCTGCATAAGTGCGCGCCTCCTATTCGGAGTGGAGCAAACCGCGAGGCGCTGTGGCGGGCGTTGGTGGAAGGCGACATCGACATGATTGGGACGGACCACTCGCCGTGCCCGCCGGAGATGAAGCGCATGGAAGAGGGAAGCTTTAAGACGGCGTGGGGCGGGATTTCGAGTCTGGCGGTGGCGCTGCCGGTGGTGTGGACAGGGATGCGGGAGTGGGGGCTGGGTTTGGATGCAGTGGCACAGTGGATGGCGCTGCAGCCGGCGAAACTGGCGGGGTTTGATGCGCAGAAGGGCGCGATTGCCGTGGGGAATGACGCGGACTTTATGGTGTTCGATGAGGATGCGGAGGTGCGCGTTGCGGCGGATGCGCTGCACTTCCGGCACGCGATTTCTCCGTATGTGGGCGAGACATTGCGCGGGCGGGTGGAGGCCACTTACGTGCGCGGCGCATGCGTCTTTGAAGAGGGAGCGTTTGCGAAAAGCGTGCGCGGGCGGGCTTTGTAGCGGTCGCGATGACCGGATGTATAATTGGAAATCTTTTTCCAAGTGCGGGTTGCGCAGCCGCGTGTGATGCGCGCTCCCGTTGAAGGTGCAGGTTTGCAGCAGCGAATTGTAGGCACATCGAGCGTGCGCAAAGAAGGCGCGGCGAAGGTGTGCGGCACCGCCCGCTACATTGATGACATCACGCTGCCGGGAATGCTGCATGGGGCGACGGTGCGCAGCTCGATTGCGCGGGGACGCATCACGAAGATCACGTTTGACGCAGCGATTCCGTGGGACGAGTTCACAGTGGTGACGGCTGCGGATATTCCGGGCGCGAACTGCATTGCTCTCATCCAAAATGACTGGCCATGTTTAGCGGCGGAGGCGGTGAATCATCCCGAGGAGCCGATTGTGCTTCTGGCGCATGCGGACAAGCACAGGTTGGCGGAGGCGGTCGCAGCGGTGCGCGTGGAGTATGAGGCGCTGCCGTCCGTCCACTCGATTGCTGAAAGCGAGCGCAAGGACGCCGTGGTGTGGGGCGAAGACAACGAGTTCAAGCGCTACCTGATGGAAAAGGGCGATGTGGACGCGGTGTGGGCCGGCGCTGATTTCATCGTAGAGGGCGAGTACGAGACGGGTGCGCAGGAGCATCTCTACATCGAGAACAACGGCGTGATTGCGGAGTACTCCGATGCGGCGGGGGTGGCGATTCATGGATCGATGCAGTGCCCGTTCTATGTGCACAAGTCGCTGGTGAAGCTGATGGCGCTGCCGGAAGATAAAGTGCGCGTGGTGCAGGTGGAGACGGGCGGCGCGTTCGGCGGCAAGGAGGATTATCCTTCGATGATTGCCGCGCATGCGGCACTGCTGGCGCGCAAGTCGGGACGCCCGGTGAAGATTATGTATGACCGCGCGGAGGACATGGCCGCGACGACGAAGCGGCATCCCTCGCGCACGCGGCATCGCACGGCGGTGACAAAAGACGGGAAGCTGCTGGGCGCGGAGATTGATCTGACGCTGGACGGCGGGGCTTATTCGACACTGTCGTCAACGGTGTTGTCGCGGGCTACGATTCATGCCGGCGGATGCTACTTCTGGCCGAGCCTGCGGGTGCGCGCTCGGGCGATGGCGACGAACTCGCCGCCGCATGGGGCGTTTCGCGGATTCGGCGCTCCGCAAAGTTTGTTTGCGATGGAGCGGCATATGGATCGCGTGGCCGCGGCTGTGGGTCTTACGCCGGAAGAGTTGCGGCGGCGGAATTTTCTAAGGCCGGGGCTGACGACGAGCACGGGACAGGGGATTCCGGAGGGTGTGGACCTTGCGCATTTGCTGGAGCGGGCGATGGAGCTTTCAGGATACGAGGAGAAGCGGCTGCGCTTTGCGCGCGAGAACGAGGGACGCGCGGTAAAGAAGGGGATCGGCATGGCGGCGTTTCTGCATGGAGCTGGCTTTACCGGATCGGGCGAGCAGCGGATGGGTTCGGTTGCGGCGATGGATGCGACGTGGGACGGCACGCTGCGCGTGCTGGTTTCAAGCACGGAGTTTGGGCAGGGAACGAACACGATTCTGTGCCAGATAGCGGCGGAGACGCTGGGCGTGGATTACGGCGCAGTGCAGATGGGGCCGGCGGACACGAGCCTTGTGCCGAACAGCGGGCCTACGGTGGCGTCGCGAACGGCGATGGTGGTGGGCAGGCTGGTGGAGTCTGCCGCGAAGGAGATGCGGCGCGTGCTGGCAGAGGCTGGGCTGATCGGCGAGCGGTATACGACGGAGGTGTTTCAGCGGGCGGCTGCGGCTTATGTTGCGCAGCATGGAGAGCTGCGCACCGAGGGGCGATACGAGGCTCCGCCAAATGTGCACTGGGACGATGATCTGTATCGCGGCGAGGCCTATGGCGCGTATGCGTGGGCGGTGTACGTGGCCGAGGTCACGGTGGACACGGTGGATTATCGCGTGGCGGTGGATGATTTTGTTGCCGTACAGGAGGTGGGCCGGGTGATCAATCCGGTGCTGGCAACGGGGCAGATTGAAGGCGGAGTTGCGCAGGGCATTGGCTATGCGCTGTACGAGAAGGTGGTGTGGGACAAGGGCCGGATGAGCAACAACCAGATGACGAACTATATTGTTGCGACCTCGCAGGACATTCCGCCGATTCGTGTGTACTTCGAGGAGGTTCCGTACCAGTACGGCGCGTTTGGGGCGAAGGGGATTGGCGAGCTGCCGATGGATGGGCCTGCTCCGGCGATTGTGAATGCGGTGAGCCATGCGACGGGCGCGGACTTTTGCGCGGTGCCGCTGCTGCCGGAAGACGTGATGGCGAAGCTGGCGCAGGGGAAGCCCAGTGCAGTGGAGGTGGTTTCGGCATGAGCGTGCAGCGCATCCGGATGGCGGTGAATGGAGTGGAGCGCACGGTGGAGGCGCATCCCATGGAGCGGTTGCTGGATGTGTTGCGCGAGACGCTGGGACTGACGGGTACGAAGGAAGGCTGCGGCGAAGGCGAGTGCGGCGCGTGCAGCGTGCTGATGGACGGAAGCCTGGTGAACAGCTGTCTGGTTCCGGTGGCGCAGGCGGCCAATGCGCAGGTGGTGACGATTGAGGGCCTGGGCAGCGACGCGGAACTGGATCCGGTGCAGGAGGCGTTTTTGCGCTGCGGCGGCTCACAGTGCGGCATGTGCACGCCGGGCATGATTGTGGCGGCGAAGTCTTTGCTGATGCACAACGCGAAGCCGAGCCGTGAGGAGATTCGCGAAGGGCTGGGCGGGAACCTGTGCCGCTGCACCGGGTACATGCGTATATTTGAAGCGGTGGAAGCGGCCGCGCAGGCGCAGGAAAGCGAAGCGGCGCGATGAGGGCGGTTCCGGAACAGTACGAGATGGTTTCGCCGGGCGATCTGGGTTCGGTGCTTAAGCTGATGGCGAGCGAGCCGGGTCGATGGCTGCCTGTGGCCGGAGGCACCGAGGTGATGGTGCAATACAGTGCGGGGCGGCTGCCGCAGCGCAACCTGATCAACCTGTGGAATCTGCCGGAGCTGCGCCGGATTGAAGTGCTGCCGGATGCCGTGGTGATTGGCGGAGGATGCACCTTTGCGGAGATTCGCGCGCAGGATGTGATTGCGGCGGAGTTTCCGATGCTGGCGAAGGCGGCGGCGTGGATCGGCGGCATTGCGAACCAGAACCGCGCGACGCTGGCGGGGAACCTGGCGAATGCGTCTCCGGCTGCGGACTCGCCTCCTGCTCTGCTGGCGTATGAGGCGGAGGTTGCGATGGTGTCTGCGCGGGGTACGCGACGGATTCCGTATAAGGATTTTCATTTGGGCTACAAGCAGACGGCGCTTGCGGCGGACGAGCTGATCCTAGGGCTGCGGCTGCCGCGCAGGTTTGCGGGTTGGCGCGAGTATGTGCGGAAGGTGGGCGCGCGGAATGCGCAGGCCATTTCGAAGGTGTGCATTGCAGCGCAGGCGCAGGTGCAGGGCGACGTGGTGGAAGAGATTCGAATGGGCATGGGAAGCGTGGCTCCGGTGCCGCTGCGGCTGGTGACGATTGAGGATCGAGTAGCGGGGCGCAAGGTGGATGCGGCGCTGATCGCGGAGTGCCGGCAACTGCTGGACACGATGATTGCGCCGATTGACGATATTCGTTCGACGATGGAGTATCGGCGGCAGGTGGCGGGCAATGTGCTGGAGGATTGTCTGCGGACGCTGGCGGGAGTGTCGCGATGAACCCGGTGCTGGAGGCCTGGAACGTGATGGAGAAGGACGAGGCAGCGGCGGCGGTGCTTCCGTGTTGCGGATCGCGACGGTGGGCGGAGCGGATGGCGGATGCGCGTCCGGTGGCGGAGGAGGACGCGCTGATGCGTCGCGCCGGTGTGATTTGGCAGGAGCTGGATGCAGGGGACTGGATGGAGGCGTTTGCGACGCATCCGAGGATTGGCGAGCGCAAGGCTCCGGTGAAGGCGACGAGCCAGTCGGCGGCGTGGTCGGCGGCGGAGCAGAGCGCGGTGGCGAGAGAGGATGCCGCGGTGCTGGCTGCGCTGGCGGAGGGAAATCGTCGCTATGAAGAGCGCTTTGGCCGTACCTATATAGTGTGTGCGACGGGGAAGACGGCGCGCGAGATGCTGGAGATTCTGGAAAGCAGGCTAAGGAACGACGATGCAGCAGAACTACCCGAGGCTGCGGAGCAGCAGCGGCAGATTACGGCGTTACGCCTGAAGAGGTGGTTGAGAGGATGAGTAAGATTACGACGCATGTGCTTGACCTTGGGAACGGCGTGCCGGCTCTCGGAGTAAAGGTGGAACTCGAGCAAAGGAAGGATGAGCATTGGGTCACGCTGGGAGCGAGCGTTACAAACGGCGACGGGCGCGCGCGGGACCTTCTTCCTGCGGAGGCTGCGCTGGAAACCGGCGTGTACCGGCTGCGGTTCCATAGCGGCAAGTATTTTGCAAAGAACGGGGTGCAGGCGCTGCATCCGGTGGTGGAGATTGTGTTTGAAGTGCGCGACATCGCGGCGCACTACCACATCCCGCTGCTGGTGACTCCGCATGCGTATTCAACTTACAGGGGAAGCTGAACGAATGATTGAACTAAGTGAGAATCAATACGGCAAGGCCCGTGTGCGGGTGATGAAGGTGGGGCGCGGCGCGGGACAGCATCGCGTGGATGAGTGGACCGTGGAGGTGTGGCTGACGGGCGACTTTGCACGCTGCTTTCTTGAAGGCGACAACAGCGTGATTTTGCCGACGGACACGATGAAGAACACGGTGTATTCGCTGGCGCGCGACTCGAAGGCGACGACGATCGAGGGGTTTGCGAAGGAGCTGGTGGCGCACTTTCTGGCGACACAGACGCAGATCGACGGTGCGGGAGCGCGGATACGCAGCGTGGGCTGGGAGCCGATTGAGACGGCGGCGGGGAAGCAGCGGGCGGCGTTTCTCCAGACCGGGCCGGAGGTTGCGACGGCGACGGTGACGCAGAAGCGCGGCAAGGCGGCACAGGTTGCGGGCGGCATGGACGGGGTGACGATTCTGAAGACGGAGAAGTCCGGCTTCTCCGGTTTTAAGCGCGACCGGCTGACGACGCTAAAGGAGACGGAAGACCGGCTGCTGGGCACGGCGATGACGACGAGTTGGAATTACGTTGAGGAGTCGGCGGATTTCGATGCGGTGCGGGTGCGGATTCGCGAGGCGCTGCTGGCGACGTTTGCGGCGCATGACAGCAAGTCAGTGCAGCAGACGCTGTATGACATGGGCAAAGCGGCGCTGGCGGCTGCGGCGGAGGTGGACCGGATTTTTCTTTCCATGCCGAACAAGCACTGCAACCTGGTGGACCTGTCGGCGTTCGGGCAGGACAATCCGAACCATATTTTTGTGCCGATCGATGAGCCACACGGAGCCATTGAGGCGACGGTGCGGAGAGCGGATTGAGCGACGGCCCAAAGGCAGAGGCACAAGCGGCGTTGATTGTGGCGCGGTGCGCGGCGCTGGCGCGATGCACGGAGACTCCGGGCGCGATTTGCAGGACGTTTCTTTCGCCGGCGATGGATGAGGCGCATGCGTTGCTGCGTGCGTGGGCGGAGCAGGCGGGCCTGACGGTGCGAGTGGACCGGGCGGGAAATTTTGTGGCGTCTACGAAGGCGGCTGAAGATGCGCCGAGGCTGCTGATCGGGTCGCATCTGGATACGGTTCCGAATGCCGGGGCATACGACGGGGTGCTGGGCGTGGTGCTGGGGCTTGCGATTGCGGAGGCGCGGCGCGAGTGCGGAGTTGGGATGGATGTTGTGGGGTTCTCAGAGGAAGAGGGTGTGCGCTTCGGGACGCCGTTTATCGGCAGCAAGGCGATGGTTGGAGAGTTGAGTGCGGAAATGCTGGCGCGGCGGGATGGCGCGGGCGTGACGGTGCAGGAGGCTCTGGATACGTTTGCGAAGACACGGCCGGATGCGGTTGCGACGGGGCTTCCCAAGGGGACGCGCGGGTATATCGAGTTGCACATTGAGCAGGGACCTATGCTGGAGACCGAAGGGTTGGCGCTGGGCGTGGTGACGGCGATTGCCGGGCAGAGCGGCGGTGCAATGACGTTTGTGGGGCGTGCGGGGCATGCGGGGACGACTATGATGACGCAGCGGCAGGACGCACTGGCCGCAGCTGCGGAATGGATTGGGCGCGTGGAGGCGATTGGGCGCACGACTGCCGGGCTGGTGGCGACGGTGGGGCAGATAAGCGCGGAGCCAAATGCGGTGAACGTGATCGCTGCGCGGACGCGGTGCTCGCTGGATGTGCGGCACGCGGAGGACGCCTGCCGGGTACGGGCGCTGGGCGAGATTGTGAGCGCGGCGGAAGAGATTGCGGTACGGCGCGGTGTGCGCTGTGACTGGAGCGAGATGCACACGCAGACGGCGGTTCCGATGGGTGCGGGGATGACGGTAATGGCGGAACTGGCGGTGGAGCAGGCGGGGTATCCAGTGCGGCGGCTGGTGAGCGGAGCGGGGCATGACGCGATGGTGTTGGCTCCGCATGTGGCGTCGGGTATGATTTTTCTTCGTTGTCCGGGCGGATTGAGTCATCATCCGGATGAGGCGGTGCTGGCGGAGGATGTGGCGGCGGCGTATCTGGCGGGGCTGAATTTTCTGGAAGAGTTTGAGCGCGCGTGGAGCGCGGAGAGAAGGGCAAGTGCATAATCTGGGCGAGACACGCAGCGTCCGCAGGCAGAGCCATCTGCTGCATACGCCGGACACATTTATCCGAACGCAACTGCCGGGGAGCGAGAAGACGGCGGTGGTGGTTCACGTTTCGCCAGCGCTGGGCGCGGGGTTCACGCAGTATACGGCGGAGTTTGAGCCGGGCGGAGTGCTGGGTGCGGCGGCGGGACAGCGGTTTGTCTATGTGCTGGAAGGCGAGGTTGCGGTTGAGTTTGGCGGCGAGACGCGGAATTTGTGCAAAGACGGTTACATATATATTCCAGAAGGCGCGAAGCATGTGTGCCGGTCAGAAAGCGGCGCTCGCGCGGCGGTGATTGAGAAGCGCTACGCGGGGGTTGCGGGCGTGAAGGCTCCCGCGCTTTTGACGGGCCATGAGCCGGAGATTGCAGGGCAGCCGCTGATGGGCGACGAGGATTTGCTGGTGCGCGGGCTGCTGCCGGGTACATTCTCATTTGATTTTGCGGTGAACACGATGACCTACCAGCCGGGCGCGGCGCTGAGCATGGTGGAGATTCACGTGATGGAGCATGGGCTGCTGATGCTGGAGGGCGGCGGCATCTACAAGCTCGATGAAAGCTGGTATCCGGTGACGGCGGGGGATTTTATCTGGATGGCTCCATACTGCCCGCAGTGGTTTGGAGCGCTGGGGAAGGCTCCGGCGAAATACCTTATCTATAAAGACTGGAACCGGCATCCCCTTGGCTGAAGGACGAGCGATGCAAGTCAATATGGCGCGACTCTCTGGTGAGATTGAGGCGCTGGCGGGCATCTCTGATGCGGAAGCTCCGGCGGTGACGCGCGTGGTGTTCAGCGAGCGCGACGGCGAGGCGCGGGCGTGGCTGAAGGCGCGGTTCCGCGAGGCGGGGCTGGAGATACGCGAGGATGCGGTAGGCAACGTGTTTGCGCGGTGGCCGGGGCGCGATGCGGCAGCGGCGGCGATTGCGACCGGCTCGCACATGGATGCGATTCCGAACGCGGGGAAGTTTGACGGTGTGGTGGGCGTGCTGGGCGGACTGGAGGCGGTGCGCGCACTGCAGCAGAGCGGCTACCGGCCGGAGCGGTCGATTGAGATTATCCAGTTCACGGCGGAGGAGCCGACGTGCTTTGGGATTGGATGTCTGGGCAGCCGGTTGATGGCGGGCACGATGGATGCGGCGGCAGCCGATGCATTGCGCGACAAGCAGGAGCAGACGCTGGGCGAGTTGCGGCAGCGTGCGGGCTTCAGTGGAGAGCTGGCGGGCGTGCGCGTGAAGCAGGGGCGGTACGCGGGGTTTGTAGAGCTGCACATTGAGCAGGGGCCGAACCTGGAGCGCGAGGGAATTGCGATTGGCGCGGTGACGCATATTGCGGCTCCGGCAAGTTTGCGCATCACCTTTGATGGCGAGGGCGGACACGCCGGAGGCAAGCTGATGCCGGGGCGGCGCGATGCGTTGTGCGCCGCGGCGGAGGCGGTGCTTGCAGTGGAGCGGGCCGCGCTGGCGACGGGCGCGGTGGATACGGTGGCGACGACGGGTACGTGCGAGGTGCATCCGGGCGCGGTGAACAGCATTCCGAGTCGCGTGCGGATTGAAGTGGATATTCGCGACATTGACGGCGCGCGGCGCGACCGTGTGATCGGGGTGATTCGGAGTGCTATCGATGAAATTTCGGCGCGTCGCAACGTGGGGGCGGAGATCGAGATGGTGAATGCAGACCCGCCTGCGGCGTGCGCGGTGGAGATTCTGGATGCGATTGAGCGGGCGTGCGGCACGGAGAGCGTGAGCCATACGCGGATGGTGAGCCGCGCGTATCACGACTCGTTGTTTATGGCGCGGATTTGCCAGGTGGCAATGATTTTTATTCCGTGCCGGGGCGGGGTGAGCCATCGTCCAGATGAGTATGCTGCGCCGGAGGCGATTGACGCCGGAGTGCGCGTGTTGGCACGTACGCTGGCGGATCTGGCCGGTTGATCTGCAAGGATGCGCAGGCCTTACATGCTGCGCGGCGTCTTGATACCATAAGCGACATTCGCGAAGGAGGGACTATCGCATGCCTACCGCCGCTACTTCTCCCCAAGCCGCAAGTTCTACCTTGTCCAAAACCAATTTGCCGAAGCTGACGCACTGGATTGAAGGGGTGCCCGTGGAGGGTGCTTCAGGAAGATTCGCCGATGTGTATCATCCTGCGTCGGGACGGGTGCAGGCGCTGGTTCCGCTGGCGAACGATGCCGAGGTTGACCGGGCGGTGGCTGCCGCGGCGGCGGCGTTTCCGGAGTGGTCGGCGCTGCCTCCGCTGCGGAGGGCGCGGGTGATGTTCCGTTTTCGGGAGATTTTTGAGAGACGCATGGATGAGGTGGCGGCGGCGATTAATCGCGAGCACGGCAAGGTTTTCAGTGACGCGCAGGGTGAGGCGATGCGCGGGCTGGAGGTGGTGGAGTTTGCTGCTGGGATTCCGCAACTGCTGAAGGGCGAGTACACGGAGCAGGTGGGCGCGGGCATCGACAGTTGGTCAATGCGGCAGCCGCTGGGCGTGGTGGCGGGGATTACTCCGTTTAATTTTCCGGCGATGGTGCCGATGTGGATGTTTCCCATTGCGCTGGCCTGCGGCAACACATTTGTGCTGAAGCCGAGCGAGCGCGATCCCAGCTCGGCGATGCTGATGGCGGAGATGCTGAAAGAGGCGGGGCTGCCGGACGGCGTGTTCAACGTAGTGCACGGAGACAAGGCGGCGGTGGATGCGATTCTGGCGCATCGGACGATCCAGGCGGTGAGCTTTGTGGGATCGACAGCGATTGCGGAATATGTGTATCGCGAAGGGGCGAAGCACGGCAAGCGGGTGCAGGCGCTGGGCGGCGCGAAGAACCATTTGATCGTAATGCCGGATGCGGACCTGGACCAAGCGGCGGATGCGCTGGTGGGCGCGGCGTATGGGTCGGCGGGCGAGCGCTGCATGGCGATCAGCGTGGGCGTGGCGGTGGGCCAGCAGACGGCAGACGCGCTGATTGAAAGGCTGAAGACCCGCATTGCGAAGCTGCAGGTGGGCGACGGCGCGAACAGCGGTGTGGATATGGGACCGCTGGTGACGAAGCAGCATCTGGAGCGGGTGACGAGCTATGTGGAGCTGGGCGGCAAGGAGGGCGCGGAACTGGTGGTGGACGGGCGCGACGGCGCGCTGCCCAAGGGCGACGGGTTCTTTCTGGGTGCGTGCCTTTTCGACCACGTGAAGCCGGAGATGCGCATTTGCAAGGAAGAGATTTTTGGGCCGGTGCTGGCGATTGTGCGCGCGAACAGCTTTGAAGGGGCGTTGCAGATCGTCAACGAGCATGAGTACGGCAATGGGACTTCAATCTTTACGCGCGACGGCGATACGGCGCGGGACTTTGCGCGGAGGGTGCAGGCGGGCATGGTGGGCATCAATGTGCCGATTCCGGTGCCGATGGCGTTCCACAGCTTTGGCGGGTGGAAGCGGTCGCTGTTCGGCGATTGTGCGGTGTACGGGCCTGAAGGAGTGCGCTTCTACACTCGGCTGAAGACGATTACGGCGCGCTGGCCTACGGGGATTCGCGCGGGTGTGGATACGACGATGCCTACGCTTGGTTAAAGAAAACAAAGTAAGAAAAAAGCCCGCTCGATGAGGAGCGGGCTTTTTGTGTGTAAAGATCAGTCGGCGACGCAGAGTTCGTCGGCGATGTGCAGGTGCTTGTCGAGCACCTCGATGCCGCGGTCGATTTCCTGGTGGGTAACGATGAGCGGCGGCGCGAGGATGAAGTGGCTGACCCATGCCTGGAGGATGACTCCGTCGGCAAGGGTTTTGCCGGCGATCTGATCGACAACGAGCGGCGTGCCGGAGACTTTGTCAGTGTAGGTGTTGAAGGGCTCTTTGGTGTTGCGGTTCTTGACCAGATCGACGCCCCAGAAGAGCCCGCGTCCGCGGACGTCGCCCACGCTGGGATGTTTTTCCTTGAGGGCTTCGAGCTTCTTTTGGACGTAAGGCTCGAACTCGCGCGCGCGCTTGACCAGGCCGAGGCGCTGCATTTCTCGGATGGTGGCGACGCCGGGGAGCAGCGTCATGGGGTGGGCTTCGTAGGTGTGGCCGTGCGCGAAGTAGTGGTCCTTGAAGAAGTCACCGATTTTCTCTGATGTTGCGCAGAGGCCGAGCGGGACGTAGGCGGAGGTGATGCCCTTGGCAGTGGTGAGGATGTCGGGCGCGACCTTCCAGAGGTCCATGGCGAACCACTCGCCGGCGCGTCCCCAGCCGCTCATGACTTCGTCGGCGATGAGCAGCACGCCGTTTTCGTCGCAGATGCGGCGGAGGCGCGGCATGTATTCGTCGGGCGGAACGATGACGCCGTTGGTGCCGACGATGGGCTCGACCAGGACGGCGGCGACGTCGGACTCATTCCGGATCATGTGTTCGAGGTAGTCGGCGCAGGCGATTCCGCAGGAGGGATAGGTGTGCTTGATGGGGCACTTGTAGCAGTGGACCTCGGGGCCGAAGAGAATGCCGGGGCCTTTGCCGCGTGGCTCCATGGCCCAGCGGCGCGGGTCGCCGGTGGCGGCGATGGAGCCTGCGGTTGAGCCGTGATAGGAGCGGTAGCGCGCGATGATTTTGGTTTTGCCGGTGTACATGCGCGCGATTTTGAAGGCGGCTTCGTTGGCGTCGGTTCCGGAGGTGGTGAAGAAGAACTTGTTCAGGCCCCTGGGCAGGACTTCCAGCAGCAACTGTGAGAGCTCGGCGCGTGCGGTGGTGGCATAGCCGGGCATGGCGTAGGCGAGTTCCTGGGCCTGCTTGGCAATGGACGCGACGACGGCGGGGTTTTTGTGGCCGAGGTTCATGCACATGAGCTGCGAGGAGAAGTCGAGGTATTTTTTGCCTTTGCCGTCGGTGATGTAGCAGCCTTCGGCATCGACGATGTGCATGGGGTTCCAGCCCTTCTGGAAGCGCCAGGTGCCGTAGTTGGTGTCCCGGGTGATCTGGACGACCTCTTCGGAGGTCAGTGGAGTTGTCATTGTTTTCCTCTCAATTCAGTCAGTCACCGTGGTCGGCTGCTTGCGGTGGCGCAACATCATCAGGTAATAAATGCCGCCGGAGAAAAAGAGCCCGGCGAACCACGCATAATCATAAAGAAATGCGACAGCGGGGACAAAGCGCCCGATGAGCGCGACGCCGAGGCCGGGTGCGGCGGCCGGTGTCAACGGCGGGCCTCCTCGTGGGCCCGCTGATCCCAGGTTTCCGGTGGTAGGCCGGTGTCGACGCGCTCCATGGTGATGCAGTCGGGAACGGGGCAGACCAGAGAGCAGAGGTTGCAGCCGACACACTCGTCTTCATCCACGCGAGGGATGCGCGCGAGCGGCGTATTGTAGGGGCCGGTTTCGTCCGGCCCAGCCAGGTCAAGCTTGGCGATGGGCGTGGTGGTGATGCGGGCGCTGCTTTCGGCGGCAACCATGGCGGGCGTGCGGGTGGTGTCTGGCGAGGGAAGTGCGCGGTCGAGGTGGATGCACTGGTGCGCGCCGTCCCAGCAGGCGGTGTAGCAAAGCTCGCAGCCGATGCATTTTTCCGCGTGAATGCGGGCGACGATTTTGTAGTTGAGGTTGAGATTTTTCCAGTCGGTGACTTTGGGCAGCGAGAGGCCGCGGAAGTCGTCGAGAGATTCGTAGCCTTTGCGGCGCATCCATGCGATCAGGCCGTCGGCCATGTCCTCCACAATGCGGTAGCCGTAGTGCATGGCGGCGGTGCACACCTGCACGGTACCGGCGCCGAGTAGGATGAACTCTGCTGCGTCCTGCCAGGTAGCGATGCCGCCGATGGCGGACATGGGCAGCGCGGCGGCGGGATCGGCCATGACCTGCTGCACCATGTTGAGCGCGATGGGCTTGACGGCGGGGCCGCAGTAGCCTCCGTGGGAGCTTTTGCCATCGACGTTGGGACGCGGCTCCAACGTGTCGAGGTCGATGCCGGTGATGGAGTTGATGGTGTTGATGGCAGAGAGCGCGTCGGCTCCGGCCTGCTTTGCGGCGCGCGCGGGCATGCGAATGTCAGTGACATTAGGCGTGAGCTTGACGATGACGGGCGTGCGGGCCTTTTCCTTGACCCAGCCGGTGATTTGCCCGCAGTACTCGGGGACCTGGCCGACGGCGGAGCCCATGCCGCGCTCGCTCATGCCGTGCGGGCAGCCGAAGTTCAGCTCCAGGCCGTCGGCTCCGGCGTCTTCGGCGCGGGCCACGATTTCGTGCCAG
Source organism: Acidobacteriaceae bacterium (assembly GCA_035532055.1). GTDB lineage: Bacteria > Acidobacteriota > Terriglobia > Terriglobales > Acidobacteriaceae > Silvibacterium. Next base: position 126,379 of record DATKRT010000060.1, read on the forward strand.
GCCTCGCGTGTCGACTCAACCATGAGCGACGCGATGACTATGTGTTTGGGGTAGCGGCGTTTGACCTCGGCCAGCTCGCGCAGGTTGACGTCGACGGGGCGGTCGCTGATGAGCTCGATGTTGTTGAAGCCCATCATGCGCTGGCCGTTCCAGTCGATGGAGGAGTAACGGGAGCTGACATTGGTGACGGGTTCGCCGATGGTCTTCCATACGGCGCCGCCCCAGCCCGCGTCGAAGGCGCGCATGATCTGTTCGCCGCAGTTGGTGGGCGGTGCGGAGGCCAGCCAAAAAGGGTTAATGCAGCGGAGGCCGGCGAAGGTCGTATCAAGCGTGGGCATGTTGTTCCTCCAGCCATGCGGCGATGCCGATGCCGGCGCGCTTGCCGTCGGCCACGGCGTCCACGACCTCGCGGCCGCCGTTTACGCAGTCGCCGCCGGCGAAGAATTTGGGATTGGATGTCTGGCCAGTCTGCCGGTTGATGGCGACGCGTCTGTGCTCGAGCAGAATGCGGTTTCGAAGGAAGTCCGTCTGCACCGCCTGGCCGATGGCAAGCACGACCATATCGATGGGCAGGGTGAAGACGCAGTCGTCAGGTTTGGGCACAAGCGAGCCGTCACTGGTGGCTTCGAGTTCGCAGAGCTGGAGAGCTTCTACCCGTCCGTAGCCTTCTACGCTCAGGAGCTTTACGCGCCACATGAACTTTACGCCTTCCTGCTTCGCGTGTTCATACTCGAATGCGAAGGCGGACATCTGCTCCGGGCCGCGGCGGTAGATCATATAGACCTCACGCGCGCCGAGGCGGATAGCGGCATTGGCCGCGTCAATGGCGGTATTGCCTGCACCGATGACGGCGACGCGTTCGGGCACGGAGGTGATTGCGCCGCTCTTGTATCCGGCGATGAAGTCGAGCGCGTTGGTGACGCCGGAGAGCTCTTCGCCATCGACGCCGATTTGATGGATGGCTCCGAGGCCGACGCCTAGGAAGACGGCATGGTGCGCGGCTTCAAGTTGGGCGAGCATTGCGGCCTCGACGGTGACGTCGAAGTGGAACTCGACGCCGAGCTGTGCGAGCAAGTCGATTTCGCGGAGGCTCTCCTCGATGGGAAGCTTGTACTCGGCGATGCCGTAGGTGTTCAGTCCGCCAGGGAGCGGGCGGGCGTCATAGATGAGGGCGCGAATGCCGCGGCGGCGCAACTCGGCGGCGCAGGCCAGCGACGCGGGACCGGCGCCGATGAGCGCGACGGACTTTCCGGTGTCCGCGCCGGGCGAAAAGGGCAGGGGCGCGCCGGAGTTGTAGAGGGAATCCATGGCGAAGCGCTGCAGGCGCGCGATGGCGATGGGCTGCTTGTTGTAGCGATGCAGGACGCATGCGCCTTCGCAGAGCACGTCGACGGGGCAGGCGCGGGCACAGCTCGCGCCGAGGATGTTGGCGTCGAGGATAGTGTGTGCGGAGCCCTCGAGATTGCCGGTGGCGATCTTCTTGATGAACTTTGGTACGTCGATGTGGGTGGGGCATGCGCCGGTGCAGGGAGCGTCGAAGCAGTAGAGACAGCGGTTGGCTTCGACGACGGCTGCGGTCGCGTCAAACGGAGGATGGAGGTCGGGGAAGCGCGCGGTAATCTCCGGTGAAGAGGAAAACTGTTCCCGGAATTTTACCGTTTCGCTCATCGTGGCTGAGGTCCCTGAAGCTCATTTTAGAAGTCCTGATTATGCACTATTTACGTTGTAAGTAAAAACCATGTTGCGAGGGGCTTACTCAGGAGCGGATTCAGGGTCGAGGTACAGGCGGCAGTGTGGATGCAGGCGGAGCGCGGTTGCGGGACAGCCGGGGCCGATGGGGTCGTACAAGGCGCGGCGCACGGCTTCGCGCTTCATGGCTCCGGGAACGCAGCAGAAGAGGCGGTCTGCGGCGAGCAGGCGCGGAATGGTGAGGGTGAGCGCGCGTGCGGGAACGGAGTTGAAAGTGGGGAAGCAGCCGTCATCGACCTGCTGCTGACGGCAAATGGCATCAAGGTGGACGACTTTGACGGAGGCGGGGTCGTGCAGGTCGGCGGGCGGGTCGTTGAAGGCGAGGTGCCCGTTGACGCCGATGCCGAGGCAGACGATGTCGATGGGGGCTGCGGCGAGCTTGCGGGCGTATTCGTCTGCGGCCGCTTCAGGATCGCTGCCGGGATCGAGCAGGTGGACGGCGGCGAAGGGAAGCTGGTCAAAGATGGCGCGGCGGAGCCAGAGGCCGAAGCGTTGCGGCGCGCCGGGGGGCAGGCCGATGTACTCGTCCATGTGGAAAGCGGTGACGCGGGACCAGTCAATGCGGGGCTGCGCGACGAGCGAGGCGAGCACTTCCGACTGGCTGGGAGCGGCGGCGAAGATCATGCGCGCGGAGGGCTGCGATTGCAGGCGGAGGCGCAGTTCGGCGGCCACGTCGGATGCGGCTTTTTGGCCCATGTCCTGACGTGAGGAGCCGGTGTAGGTGGCGGGAGCGAATTCAGTGGCCATACTGAGGTCATCTTAATGGTTGGGCTGGGTGACGAGTGGAGTCTGGAAGCAAAAAGATGTGCGACGTTATGCGCGGTTGCAGGGGCTTTGGGCACTGTGACTGTGGCTTTCTCCGCCGGGAGGTAGATAAACTTTTTGTGTGGAGCGCCGGATGCGTGCGGCTGCATAGACCAGGAGCCGGGTTATGATCCCGCTCCTGGTATGGGATGACTGAGGAGCAACCAGAGCCAGCGTCACGCTACTGGCTGCTGGTTGTTACTCCGGCGGGTTCGGTTTTTTGTTCCAGAGTTTTCGGCTCCGGAATTGCCGCCTCAGGCCGGGGCGAGATGTTCGGAGTGCTGGCGCGTCCGGGCATGGCGGCGCGGCCCGAATAGACTCGCCAGGTGCGTTCGACATCGTCGGTGGCCTCCTGCAGCAGCTTTTCAGCCAGCTCAGGGTTGGCACGCAGCAGCATGGTGTAGCGCGTTTCGTGATAGACGAAGTCCTTGAGCGGAATGGACGGCGCACGCGAGTCGAGCTGGAACGGATTTTTGCCCTGCTCGCGGAGTGCCGGGTTGTAGCGCATCAGAGGCCAGTAGCCGGACTCGACGGCGGCTTTCTGATGGCTGAGTCCCTGGCTCAAATCGTATCCATGCGCAATGCATGGGCTGTAGGCAATGATGATGGCCGGGCCATTCCAGGCTTCGGCTTCCTGGAATGCCTTGACCGTGTGGGTGTCGTTGGCGCCGAGGGCGACGCGCGCCACATAGACCGAGCCGTAGGCAACGGTTTCCATGGCCAGGTCTTTTTTGCTGGTGGTTTTTCCGCCTGCGGCGAACTTCGCGACAGCGGCGCGGGGGGTGGACTTGGACATCTGCCCGCCGGTATTGGAGTAGACCTCGGTGTCGAGCACGAGCACCTTGACGTTCTGGCCGGAGCCGAGCACGTGGTCGAGTCCTCCGAAGCCGATGTCGTATGCCCAGCCGTCGCCGCCGACGATCCAAACGCTCTTGCGAACCAGAGCGTCGGCAACGGCGGCGAGATGGCCCGCGTCCGCTGAGCCAATGGCGGCAAGCTTCTGCTTGATCTGCGCTACGCGATCCCGCTGCGCGGCAATGCCGTCTTCGCCGGACTGGTCGGCGGTGAGGGTTGCCTGGACGAGGTCATCGTTGAGCTCAGGCGCGAGCCTGGTGAGCAGGGTCTCGGCATAGTTCATTTGCTGGTCGATAGCCAGCCGCATGCCAAGGCCGAACTCGGCATTATCTTCAAAGAGCGAGTTGGCCCAGGCCGGCCCGCGTCCATCTTCATCCTGGCAATACGGTGTGGTGGGCAGGTTGCCGCCGTAAATCGACGAGCAGCCCGTGGCATTCGCCATCAGCATGCGGTTCCCGAACAACTGCGTGAGCAGCTTGATGTAGGGGGTCTCCCCGCAGCCGGCACATGCGCCGGAGAATTCAAAGAGCGGCTCCAGCAGCTGAATGTCCTTGACCTGCGTGTGCGAAATGCGATCGCGCCGGACGGCGGGAAGTTCCTGGAAGAAGTCCCAGTTGTCGCGTTCGGGAGCGCGCAGGGGCCGTTGAGGCTCCATGTTGAGCGCCTTGTGCGCAGGATCGGTTTTGCTCTTGGCGGGGCAGACCTCGACGCACAGCGTGCAGCCGGTGCAGTCTTCGGGCGCAACCTGCAGGGTATAAAGCTGGTTGTCCATGCCGCGCCACCGGGGGCTGGTGTACTTAAAGGTGGGCGGTGCATTGTCCAGCAGCGCGCTGTCGTAGACTTTGGCGCGAATCACGGCATGCGGGCAGACCATGACGCACTTGCCGCACTGGATGCAAAGTTCCTCATCCCATACGGGAATGAACTGCGAGATATTGCGTTTTTCCCATTTCGCGGTAGCGGTGGGGAAGGTGCCGCCGGGGGGTAGCGCGCTGACGGGCAGCAGGTCGCCATGGCCTCCGGCGATGGCTCCGAGCACATGGTGTACAAAGGCGGGCGCCGCGTTGGAGATGGTGGGGAGAATATCAAAGGTGGCCGTAATGGTTTCCGGCATCTTCACTTCGTGCAGATGGGCCAGGGTGGCATCGACGGCCGCGAAGTTTTTTTCGACCACGGACTCGCCGCGCTTGCTGTAGGTCTTGCGAATGGCTTTCTTGATGTGCTCGATGGCTTCTTCGCGGGGCAGCACGCCGCTGATGGCAAAGAAGCAGGTCTGCATCACGGTGTTGATCCGGTTGCCCATGCCCGCATCGCGAGCGACCGTGTAGCCATCGATGAGGAAGAAGCGGAGGTGCTTGTCGCGGATGGTTTGCTGGATGGTGCGCGGCAGATGCTGCCAGACCTGATCCGGACCCCACGGGCTGTTGAGCAGGAAGATGGCTCCGGGTTCGGCGGCGGCGAGGATGTCGGTTTTCTCAAGGAATTCAAACTGGTGGCAGGCGATAAAGTTGGCGCGCGTGATCAGGTAGGTTGAGCGGATCGGTTCCGGTCCGAAGCGCAAGTGCGAGGTGGTAAGCGAACCGGACTTTTTGGAGTCGTACACGAAGTAGCCCTGTGCGTAATTGCTGGTTTCAGCGCCGATGATCTTGATGGAGTTCTTGTTTGCGCCGACGGTGCCGTCTGAGCCGAGTCCATAGAACAGGGCGCGAACCGTGCGCGCGCTCTCGGTGGAGAAGCTGGGCGACCACTCCAGGCTGGTGTGCGTGACATCGTCGTCGATGCCGATGGTGAAGTGATTTTTGGGGTAGGGTTTTGCCAGTTCGTCAAAGATGCCTTTGACCATGGCCGGAGTGAATTCCTTGGAGGACAGGCCGTAGCGCCCGCCTACGACGATGGGAAAGCCGGGCAATTGCAGTCGCTCGGAGGCAAAGGCTTCGGCTATAACAGTGAGGACGTCCTGATAGAGCGGTTCGCCTGTAGCGCCGGGCTCTTTGGTGCGGTCAAGCACGGAGATCTTGCGGGCGGTATTCGGCAGCGCGGCCAGAAAGGCTTCCGGTGCGAAGGGACGATAGAGGCGGACCTTGACCATGCCGACCTTTTCGCCCTGCGCATTCAGGGCGTCGATGGCTTCTTCGGCGGCCCCGGCTGCCGAGCCCATCAGCACAATTACGCGGTCCGCATCGGGTGCGCCGTAGTAATCGAAAAGGTGGTACTGCCGTCCCGTCAGGCGGGCAAAGCGGTCCATGGCATCCTGCACAATCGCGGGGCAGGCCAGATAGAACGGATTTGCGGCTTCGCGTGCCTGGAAGAAGACATCGGGGTTTTGGGCGGTACCGCGCAGCACCGGATTATCGGGCGACAGAGAGCGTCCGCGCTGCGCCTGTACGGCTGCATCGTCGACCAGTGCGGCCAGTACTTCGTCAGAAACTGGAGAAATCTTGTTGATCTCGTGCGAAGTGCGGAAGCCATCAAAGAAATGAACGAAAGGAATGCGGGATTCGAGCGTGGCAACATGCGCAATGGCCGCCTGGTCGGCGGCTTCCTGCACGCTGTTTGAGGCCAACATGGCATAGCCGGTGGCCCGGCAGGCCATGACGTCAGAGTGATCGCCAAAAATAGAGAGCGCATGCGTGGCAAGGGAGCGCGCGGTGACATGCATGACCGAAGGCGTAAGCTCGCCGGCGATCTTATACATGTTGGGGATCATGAGAAGCAGGCCCTGCGACGCCGTGAAGGTGGTGGCAAAGGCACCGGCCTGCAGCGCGCCGTGCATGGCTCCGGCCGCTCCGCCCTCACTCTGCATCTCGGCGATTACGGGGACTGCGCCCCACAGATTTTTGCGGCCTTCCTCACGCCATTGATCGGCCTGCTCCGCCATTGGAGAAGAAGGCGTAATGGGATAAATCGCAATGACTTCCGCGAACCGGTAGGCAACTGATGCAGCGGCCTCATTTCCGTCCATAATTACCGGCTTTCCGGTGTCTGACATCTCTATTTCCTCTCTATGCGAAACCAGGCGTGATTGCCCACATAGAGAGTTTGCACTTGGGAGGAGGGGCTTTACTGTGACACTGAACACAATCCGACGCGCCCAAGGTCACAATGCGCGCACGTGAACGTGAAGTGCATTCAGGCAAAGAATGGGAGGTCAAGGTGTTGCGGGGATCGTAGGATTGTCCCCTGTACACAGGCATCGACAAAACTGCCGTGAATGGGGTCCTTTTGCCTGTTCTGAAAAAGCAGCAAACGGGCGGGGTACGGTTTTTCCCGCGGGGCACGTTTTTCGCTGAGAAGACGCAGAAATACAGGGAATTCGTTCGACTTGGTGGACTTATACCAACGCCGGAACCGTCTGGCACTGCAAGGTGAGTAGTGTCTCTGTGAGGCCTAAAAACGGCCTCACAGAGAGCAAAATGAAAAGGCCAAAATCAACAGAACCAACTCCAGTCACCTGGTTGCTGGTTCCTTAGAAGCTGAACCTCGCGCCGAACTGGAACTGACGCGGGGTGTTGACCGTGTTGGTGACCTGTCCGAACGTTGCCGCCACAGACGGCTGGGTTTGCACGTCGTTGATGGACGGAACATTCGGCATCCCGAGCTGCGCCCGATTGGTTACGTTGTAGGAGGAAATATCGAAACGCAAGTTGCGCGCCTCGCCCATCTGGAACGACTTATAGAGTGAGATGTCCAGGTTCCGGGCTCCCATGGTGCGCACGTGATCGAGATACGCGGGCGCAGTGCCGGCGACGAACGGGCTGGAGGGCATGGCGAAGCAGGTTGGGTTGAACCAGGTCGTCGCCGAATGCGGAGCACCCTTGCTGGGATCGCATGTAAGGTCGGGGCGCTGATTGAAGTAGGAGACGGGCGCTCCCACGACAGGAGAGGCGATGGGAATGCCGCTGCTGAGGTAGAGGATGCCGTTCGCGGTCCAGCCGCCCAGGAAGGCATCGCCCACCCGGTTGAGCTGCACGAGCCTGCCCGGACCCACGGGCAAGTCGTACGAAACCTCGCCGGTGAATTGATACTTGACGTCCTGAGGGCTGACCGAGTGCTCGTAGCGCAGGTCCTTAATATCCTGCGGTGCGCCGCCGTGAGAGCCTACAAAGCCCAGCGGTGGATTGCCGTCGTCCGTGATGAGCTTGGCCCAGGTGAAGCTGGCGAGCGTGGTGAAGTGGTGCGTGAGACGTTTTTGCATCTTGGCCTGCAAGGAGTTGTACTCCGAGTCGCCAACGGGATCGCCGTTGAGCAGAACGCCGTTGCCGGAGCCATAGCCGCCGTTGCCGAACTGCGGGAACTCCTGCAGCGATACCCATAGCGGTACAGTCGGGGATCCGTAATTGGAATTCGTGGCCGGCTGGATCGGCGCCCAGGTGTTATTCACCGTCTGGCATGCCGGGTTGGAGGGGTCAACGCACAGCGCCGCACCGTACCGCCCAATGGTTTCGAGGCTGAGCGTGTTCATGTCCACCTGCCCCATGGGGAGAAAGAGCCCGCGGCTGCCTACATAGGCAAGGCTGAGTATGACCTCATGTGGAAACTGGTAATCAACGCCGAAGTTGTAGTTGTAAGTTGTAGGCGTGCGCGGATTATGCAGAACCGTGTTCAATGTTTGGCCGAGGTTGTTCGCGAGGCCCGGTGGTGGAGCACTGAAGACGGGCACCACTCCGTTCGGGAAGGGATTGCTGAGCGAGTAAATGCCGGTGGTGCTGGGGGCGGGGCTGCCTGGCGCCGCCCCTGCGCAGCCAGATGTGCCGTTGTATGTGGTGTTGCCGTCGTTGTTATAGCAGGTGGCGTTCCAGTTGGTGACCGAGGAGAATCCGTCGCTGTTGAGCGAGCCATTCGCGGCCATCTCCGGGCTGGGGCCGTAATAGATGCCTCCTCCTCCGCGCACCACCAGGTGGGTTGCCGGCTGCCAGGTGATTCCCAGGCGCGGGCCGACGTCGCCGAGGTTTGTGGCAAACGGCGAACGGTTGCCGCTGTTGACATAGACTTCAGCCCCTGTGTACGACACGCCGTCCGCCGCGCCGGAGGCCGTTGGATTGAAGTATTCGAGGCGGTTGTGACGCTCGTTGCGTCCACCTAAAACGTCCCAGCGCAGGCCGGCGGTGATGGTGAGGTTGTTTAGCGGATGATAGACGTCCTCAACGAAGGCGCCATAGTAGGGATTTGATTCCGCGACAAACAGGTCCTTGGTGAAGTTGTAGCTCTCGCTTCCCGGTGGAGTACCCATGCCGGTGAGGAAGGAGGCAAAGTCGCTGCCGCCGCCTCCATTCGCCACGGACTGATCGGTGGCGCTGACGTCGAAGTAGTAGCCGCCGGAAGGCGCGGGTGGCTGGCCGACATTCAGGAAGCGCTTCATATATTCGAAGCCTGCGCTGATCTGATGCTTGCCCTGGACCCTGGTCACGCTGGCGCTGACGTCGTTGTTCTCGCTGGCGTAGACAAAGGTGTCCCAGTTCGCGGTGCCGCCCACGCCGCCTCCTATGTCGTTGAACATGACGTAAGGCAGTGTCTTGTAATTCTCCTGCGCGGCGAGCGATGCAGGGAACCCGAGGCTGGTGATATCGAATCCGGTCTGCCGCGGGTCGCCCGTCTGGTTCTCGTAATGGCGCGTGAAGGAGTAGCGCAACTGGAGGACGGTGTTGGAGTTGAAGGTGTAGTCATCCGCCAGCAGCAGGTTACGGGCATTGGTGATGTTCTGCGCGTAGAACGGGTCCCACATGTTGTTGAAGGCGTTCACCAGAGAGCTGGAAAGGCGCGCGAAGGAGAACCGTCCGAAGATGTGCTGTTTTTCGCTCTTATCAAAGTCGAAGCGGAGGTCGAACTTCTGCGCCGATGAGGGGTCAACACCCGGTGCGTAGAAGTTGTTGACTGCTCCGTTTGGGTTCGCGTCGCAGGTGGATGGGTTGGGAACGTTGCACTTGGGCATCTCGGAGAGGAACTGGACCGCGATGGGGTTGGGATTGGGAATGATGTTGTTGGGAAAGGGCTGGCGGGTGCCGTCAGGGTTGTCAGGCGCCAGGGGGTTGTAGATCGTGAAGCTGTCGGCGGAGAAGTTGCCGGTGCGCTCGGCAGTCGTGGGAACGGTAAAGATATTCGATCCGTCGAACAGCGCCTGCTGCGTAGCCTCATAATCCGCAAAGAAGAAGAGCTTGCTGTGCAGGATCGGGCCGCCGATGGCTCCGCCCTCCTGGTAGCGATGGAAGGACGGCGGCGTGTTGGGCAGGCCGCTGCCAAGCTCGTTCTGCTTGTTGAAGTATTCATTCGAGGCAAGTGTGTTGGGACGGAAGACGCCAAAGAGATTGCCGTGGAAATGATCTCCGCCGGACTTGGTGGCCAGGCTGATGACGCCCGCTCCGCCGCTTTGGTAAGACGCCGGGGTGTTCTGCGTTTCAATGCGGGTCTCTTCGACGGCGTCTTCAGGAATGACCATGGCGGGGAGAATGGTGCCGGCATTGTTCTCGGCAACTCCAATCGGGCTGCCGTCCACCATGTAATAGACGGAACCAACAATGGCGCCGTTGATCGTGTAGGAGGAAACATCGATGCCCGGCCGGCCGCTGGTGATGCTGGATATCTGCTGCGAATTGGAGGAGTTGGGCGCGCCGTTGGCGGGAGTAACGCCGGGGCTTAACTGCACCAGGTCATAGACATCGCGGGTGAGCAGCGGGACGCGGTCAATGGTTGCGGCGGAGATAAGCTGGCCGACCGTGGAGTTGGTCGACTCAGTAAGGCTGGTGCCCCCTTTGACCGTAACCACCTCGGTGGTGCTGCCGACAGTGAGGGCCATTTTGACGGTGGTCGTTTGGTCAACGGTCACAGTTACGTCGTTCTGGACAACAGTGACAAAACCCTTCTGGCTGGCGGTGATGCGGTACGCGCCGGGGTTGAGCGATATGAACGCATAGTTGCCGGAGGCGTTCGAGGTGGTGTGGGTTGCGACTCCCGTGGAAGTGTTGAGCAGCGTGACCTTGGCTCCGGGAATGATGGCGCCGGTCTGGTCAGTGACTGTACCGCTGATTGCGCCTCTGCCGGCCTGGCCGAAAGCAGCCATGCCGCCAGCGGAGAGGAACAGCAGAAGGAAGTACATGAAAACACGACAATTGACGATTGATTGCATCTTGAATTTCATGACCACCTCTTTGGGAACTTGATTTCAAACGTTTGAATAGATTATGAATGTAGGAACAATTCCGTTGCGTGTCAAGAGAAAAATCGCCGGAAAACACTATGCACGCGGTGTCCGCGTCCTTCTTTCAGAGCGCCGACGCGAGTTCGATGCCCGGCGCGGATTCGGATAGTATGTTGAACGAGCTAAGTCAGGAGGATAACTTGGGCCAGCAAGAGTCGGGTCATGTAACGCTGTCGCACATTGCCCGCGCGTGCCAGCTTTCTGTCTCCACGGTATCGATCGTGCTCAGCGGAGCACCACTTTCGCGGCACGTTGCTGAAAAGACGCGCAAGCGGATTCAAACCACTGCAAGGCGGCTCGGCTATCACCCGGACGCCTATGCGCGCTCTCTGCGCAGCCGTCGCACGCAAACCATCGGCGTGATTGCCTACGACATGTCCGACCCATTTTGCATTCCGGTGGTCAGTGGAATTGACGAGGGACTGCAGCCCGCCCAGTATTTTTCGCTACTGGTGAACGCGCAGACGCAGCGCAAGCTGTTCGACAAATATCTCCGGATGATTCTGGAGCGTCGCGCGGAGGGCGTGATCGTGGTCGCGAGCTGGGTTTTCGAGGAGACGGATCTGCTGGCCGACATCGAGAAGAACCACGTCCCCATCGTGATAGTAGGGCGCGACCTGACCGAGCGGCGCATCACGTCAGTGCTGGTGGACAACCGCGCCGGCGGTGCGCTGATGATGCGCCATCTCGCTTCGCTGGGGCATCGGAATATTGCGGTGATCCGCGGCCCGGAAGAGTTGTTTGACAGCGCGCCTCGCTGGGCCGGGATACGGCAGGCCGCAACCGAGGCGGGGATACGGTTCGATTCGCGGCTGGTCTCTCAGCTGCCGAATCTGTCCAACCCGAAGTCCGGCTTTGAGGGTGGGCGGAAGTTCGTCGCTGAGATACTGGCTACGGGTAGAAAGTTCACCGCGGTGCTGGCCTTTGACGACCTCACTGCGCTTGGCGTGGTGAGGGGGCTCGTCGAAGCGGGCCTGAGCGTTCCGGAAGATTGTTCGGTGGTCGGCTTCGACGACATTCTCCCGGCGGACGTCGCGACTCCGGGGATTACGACGATCCGGCAGCCGCTCCACGAGATGGGTTTGCTGGCGACGGAACTGATGCTGCACGCGCTGAAGCAGGGCCAGGGAGAGGGAGCGCAGGAGGCCGGGCTGCGGATGGTGCAGCCGGAGCTGGTGGTACGTACATCCTCGGCTGCGCCGGGCGGAGGAAAGTAATGCGAAGAAGCAGGATGCGGGTCTCGGTGTTTGACAAAGGTTCCCGCGCTGAAGTATTCAATTCAAACGATTGAAATAACCGTTTAAGCGAGTTACAGTGCAGACATGCAGCAGCGGCGCTAAGTATTGCGGCGCGAAAAATGGAGGAATTCCGATCCGATGAACCGATATCTCTTTTCCAGTCTTCTAGCGTCCGTGATACTGGCCCCACTGCTGCATGCGGGAACTGTGACCCCTCTGCATGCGGGCTGGCGGCTGCAGTCCGCCTGCAAGATCAGCGCGAGCGGCGATGCTGTTTCCGCCTCTGAATTTTCGACAGAGGGCTGGATCAACGTGAAGGTGCCAAGCACGGTGCTGGCTGCGCAGGTGGCAGCGGGTGTTTTTCCCGACCCCTATTTTGGCGATAATCTGCGCAAGATTCCGGGAACCGACTACCCGATTGGAAAGAACTTTGAAAATTTGCCCATGCCTGCTGACAGCCCGTACCACTGCGGCTGGTGGTATCGCGATAAGTTCACCGCGCCCGTGGTCGCCAAGGGTGGCCATTACTGGCTGCACTTCGGCGGAATCAACTATCGCGCGGACATCTGGGTGAACGGGCACAAGGTCGCCGATTCGTCGCAGATCGCCGGTGCGTACCGCACATACAATCTGGACGTGACGGGCGAGGTCAAGCCGGGCAAGCAGAATGTGGTCGCAGTCGAGACGTTTGCTCCAACGGACAAGGACCTGGGAATCAACTGGGTGGACTGGAATCCTGATCCGCCGGACAGAGATATGGGGCTGTGGGGCAAGGTTGATCTAGCCACCACTGGCCCGGTCGCCGTGCGGTCTCCGATGGCGACCACCGAGTTCACCGACGGAAGCCTGAGCATTGCAGAACTGACGGTCTACGCCGAAGTGCAGAATGCAACGGGCCATGCGGTCCAGGGAACGCTATCCGGCACCGCCGCCGGCGCAAGCTTCGAACAGTCAGTGCAGTTGGCTCCGCACGAAGAGCGCACCGTGGTGTTTACGCCGGATAAGTTTCCGCAACTGAACATTCACAATCCAAAGCTATGGTGGCCGCGCCAGATGGGCGAGCCGCATCTGGAGAAGCTGACCATGAGCTTTCGCGCGAACGGTCAGGTTTCGGATGAGCAGACGATCGACTTCGGCATTCGACAGATCACTTCGGAGATGACGGCGCACGGGGCGAAGCTGTTTCGCATTAACGGAAAGCCGATTCTGATTCGCGGCGGAGGCTGGTCGCAGGACATGATGCTGCGCACCAACCCCAAGCGGCTGCGCGAGCAGTTTGCGCTGGTGCGCGATTTAAACCTGAACACCATCCGGCTGGAAGGCAAGATGGAGACCGACGACTTCTTCAACCTGGCCGATAAGAACGGAATTCTTGTCATGGCCGGGTGGTGCTGCTGCGATCACTGGGAGCGGTGGAAGACCTGGACGCCGCAGGACCTCACCATCGCCACGGCTTCGCTGCACTCGCAAATACTGCGGCTGCGCCATCACCCCAGCATGCTCGTGTGGCTGAACGGCAGCGACAATCCGCCCCCGGCAAATGTGGAGAGAGCATATCTCGCCGTGGAGGCGCAGACGCACTGGCCCAATCCGGTGCTGTCGTCAGCTTCGGCGACTCCAACCACGGTGACCGGCGATAGCGGTGTGAAGATGACCGGGCCGTACGACTACGTGGAGCCGAGCTACTGGTATATTGACGCGCACCATGGCGGCGACTACGGCTTCAACACTGAGACCAGCCCTGGGCCGGCGATCCCGTCGCTGGCAAGCCGGAAGAAGTTTCTGCCTGATCCCGAGGCCTGGCCCGCCTCTGCCGATTGGAGCCTGCACTACGGCGGCGGCGGCTTCAAGAATTTGAATGTTATGAACAGCGCGATGGAGGCCATCTACACCAAGCCCACCTCGCTGGCCCAGTACGATCAACTGGCGGCGACCATGGAGTATGACTCGGAGCGTGCCATGTTCGAGTCCTACAGCGGAAACAAGTATGTTTCCACCGGCGTGATCCAGTGGATGCTGAACAACGCGTGGCCGTCGATGATCTGGCACCTCTACGACTACTATCTGGATCCGGATGCGGGGTATTACGCGGTGAAGAAGGCATGTGAGCCCCTTCACATTCAATACTCATTCAAGAACCAGTCCATTCTTGTCGTCAACAGCACCTACCACTCCGTTACCGGACTGCACGCCAGCATCGACGTGCACGGCATTGGGTGGAATGAGTTGTACAGCGCGAAGGCGGAGGTGAATGCGACCGCGGACAGTTCTCAGACCGTGTTCACGCTGCCTGCGAGTCTTTACTCCGGCATGGAGCGGCTGTTCCTGATCGATCTGAAGCTGACGGATTCGGCCGGACATGTCGTCAGCCGGAATTTCTACTGGGTGCCTTACACGCTGACCTCGTATAACTGGGAGGCGACCACCTACACCCACACGCCGGCGGAGCGTTATCCGGACCTGACTGCGCTTGCCCATCTGCCGCCTGCCACCGTGACGGCGCACGCGGAGATTGCCACCACGTCGCGCGGACGGGAGATCCATCTGCATCTGGAGAACACCTCGAATAAGCTGGCCTTTCAGCTACGCTTCGTGGTCCGGACGCCATCGGGGGATTTAGTTGCGCCGGTCATGTGGTCAGACGACTGGATTGAACTTACTCCCGGTGAGTCGAGGACCTTGACGGCCATGCTTCCGCAGAGCGCGCCGGGCAATGTCGTGGTGAAGCTGAGCGGCTGGAATATTGAGCCGGCAACGCTGACTCCCGTTGCGGAAACAGGCGGTGCGGGGACGCGGCAGTAACACGACTGGCGCGTGAACACGACTGGCGCGTAGCCCGGAGAGCACAGGCAGATGTAAGATGCCGCGCACAGCGGTTCTCATTCGCTTTTTATTCTCGAACCGCAACGCTGCCCGCGGCCTCATCGATTCCCTGCAATGGACCTCGGTCCCGGGGGCGATGATGCATTCGCATCCTGCGCATACTCTCATCGTAAAAGAACAAGGGCGGCCAACCGGATGGTTGACCGCCCTTGTGACTGCCGCAAGTGCCTGGGTTTATGGCTGGTACCACACCGAGGCCTGTGCGGAGTTGCCGTTGCTGTCCTGGGACTGAATGTACCAGGTGTACTGGGTACCCCCCGTCAGGTTGGAAACCGTGGGTACGTTTGTGCTGTCTGTCGGATCGACAGCCCATGTGAGCGACCCAGGAATTTGTGTGTTGGTGAAGCCGTTGGCATTGGAGTTGTTGCCCGGTATGCTCCAGATGTTTCCGTTCGGGCCATACAGGGTGAACTGGTAGGTGTAACTGCTGGGGTTGGATGGGTAGGTCCAGGTAAACGTCGGCGTGGTGCTGGTGCTGCTGGTTTGCTGTGGCGCAAGGCTGGTGGCCAGCGCGCTGGCGCCCAATACAGAGGTTACCGTGCCCGTCAGCACCCCCGTACTTCCATCGCTGTAAGTCAGGTCGAAGGTGTACGTGTCGTTCACCACTGGCACATCGCTGGCAATATTTGCATTGAGCTGGAATTGTGGGTTGCCGCAACCCTGGCACAGGTTGCCGATGTCCATCGGCACAAGCACATTGGGGTTGGAGGCCGAAACCAGCTTAACCGAGACGGGCAGCTTGTTTGCCTCGCGCACGTCGAAGTTGATGTTGTAATTCGTCGAGGTCTGGGAAGAACTGCCGTTCCAGTAAATGCTCGAGTTGTACTGCGTTTGTGCCGCTGCCATGGCGTTCACGTCAGGCAGCGTTTCATTCTCGCCGGTGGTATTCCCGGTAATGGTTACAGAGCTGCTGTTGTTGTTGTTGTTCGTATTGCTGACGTCCCCTGCATCGATCTCGCCATTGTTATTCTGATCCAGTATTCCAAAGAGGAAGTAGTTGGCGCCTGCCGGAACATCGACCGTGAACGCGTTGCCCCCCGAGGTATTCGTTGGGTTGGCAATGCGCGCCGAGTATGCGGTATTGCTGCTCTGATCGTAGAGACCCACATACAGCGGTCCAGTTGGAGTGATGTTGGAGGGAATCACTGCCGTGCCGGACACGGTGTAGAAGCCCGAGCCCGAAGGCTGGCCTATGGTGACCGCCGTCGGACTGCCGAAGACTTTCCAGGGACCAACCCCAGCAGCTACCACTCCCTGGGCGCGGAAGTAGTACGCCGTGCCGTTGCTGAAACTTCCAGAGATGCCGGCAGTGCTGTTATTCAAGATCCAGACGTTGGCCTTGTCCCCATTCGCAGCCATGGAGATTTCTGATGTGCTGCCGGAGGGGAAGGTCGAGTTGGTGCTCCATTCCACGTTATAGGAGGTAACCATCTCCACGCCGTTGCTGTTGGTGATGGGCTTGTAGCTGATCGCCACACCAAGGTTCGCGGGCTCGACGGCCTTGATAGAGGGAGCCGAGGTCGGGGCGGCCACCGTGGGATCGGTCAGCGTGACCGCAGTGCCGGTTGAATTTGCGGTCGCCACCGTCACCGTGGCGCTCCCCGTGGGGTTGGTGCCGTTGGACACGCCGTTGCCCAGATTGTCGATCGATGCCAGCAGCGTGTAGGTTCCCGGCGGGACGCCGTGAATGGTGAACGCCCCCCCGGAAGACAAGGCGCTGAAGGGAATGCTGGTGCCCAGCCCGCCGTTTCCGCCGCAGTTGATGTTGTTCAGATTCACGTAGACCTGCCCGGTCATGGAACCGCTGTAACTTGCCGTGCCGGAAACCGTATAGCCCAGCGCGGCGCTGAAGTTTTCGCCGCTGACGGCATTGTTGCTTACCGCGACACCGGTCAGGGTAGCGGGGTAGAACACGGAACTCGGCCCCGTGATCGACGGAGTGATGGTGTACGTCCCGTTGGGCACGGTCGCGAACGAGTAGTTCCCGTTGCCATCAGTGGTCGTGGTCTGGACCGGGTTGGTGTTGATGCTCACGGTGATCGGAGGCATCGTCGAACTGCCGCCGCAGCCGTTGTTTGGGAAGATTTGCCCGCTCACTTGCGAGCCGGCGCTGTTGACGGCGATGGAGTAGCTTGTGGGGCCGGCAGTGGTGCTTGCGCTGTCGGTCACCGTCACATTGGTCAGGGGCACACTGGTCGTCGTGGTTGGTGTTCCGCTGATGGTCAATGTGTCGCCGCCGGTGTTGCTGGCGCTCAAGCCGTTCGACAGCGCGAGTGGCGTCCCGTTCGAGAGGACCGTCGTGCCGTTGATCTTCCACGTATACGGGCTCACGCCGCCCGAAGAATTGATATATCCCGAGTAGCTCACATTCACCGTCGCCGAGCCCAGGGAAATGGGGTTGGGAGATGGCAGAGTCAACGGCAGTGGATTGCTGACCGTGATCGTGTACCCGGTGGTGGTGGTGGAATTGCCAGTCGTCGTATCCGTCAGCTTCACGCTGAACGTCACCGTGCTGGCCGAGGTTGGTGTTCCGTTGATGTTCAGGGTTCCGCCGGAGGGCGATGCAGTCAGGTTGTCGCTCAAACCTGTCGCCAGCCAGGAATAGTTGCCGCTGCCGCCCGACGCATCGATCGATCCGGTGTAGGCCACATTTGTGGTGGCGGTTGAGGGCAGGGACGAGGGATCCGGATTGGGCAGCGACAACGCGCTGTACACCGAAATCGTCAGGTTTGCCGTTGCCTTGTTACTGGCGGAGTCAGTTACCTGAACGGTAAACGTGGCAGTTCCCAGGCTCGCAGGCGTGCCGGAAATCAGGCCCGCACTGGAGACGCTCAGGTTCACCGCGGTAAGGCTTGCGGCGCCTGCGGTCACGGACCAGGTGTAGTTCGTCCCCGTGCCGCCCGCAGCCGTCAGTTGCTGCGAATAGGCCACACCCACATTGGTTGAAGGAAGGGTGCTGGTTGTCACTGTCAGCGAAGCGAACACACTGACGGACAGGTTCGCCGATGCGGTATGCAGCGCGGAGTCGGTTACTGTCGCCGTGAAGCTGGCAGATCCGGCCTTAGGCGAATTCCCCGAAATCACACCGCTGGGGGAGAAGCTGAGCCCAATTGCCGTAAGGTTGTTGGCGCCCGTTGGATCCACAGTCCAGGTATACCCGCCTGAGCCGCCAGTGGCCGCCAAAGGCTGCGAATAGGCAGCCCCCACCGTGCCCGAGGGCAAAGTAGTCGTGCTCACCGCCAGCTTCGCCTCGACCGTTAGCGAGATTGTCGCCGACGCCGTATTGCTGGCCGAGTCACTCACTGTGAAGACGATGTTAAACGTGCCCGATCCAGTTGGCGTCCCAGAGATGGCTCCGCCCGAAGACAGACTCAATCCCGGAGGAAGCGTCGAGCCGCCTGCCGCTGCCCAGGTCCAGGTGTACCCCGAACCGGTGCCGCCCGTGGCTGCCAAGTTTGCGCCGGGATAAGCCGTTCCCTGGTAGCCCGATGGCAGACTTGTGGTGGTAATGGTCACTCCAGCATCAATGGTCATGGTAAACGCGACAGTCGTGGTGTTCGAGGCCGAGTCTGTCACCGTCACGCTAAAGCTTGGTGTGCCCGTTGTCGTCGGTTTCCCACTCAACAGGCCGCCGGAGGAGAGTGCCAAGCCACCGGGAAGAGTCGAGCCGCCCGCCACCGACCACGTGTACCCGGAGGCCGTGCCGCCCGTCGCCGTCAGTTGCTGCGAGTAATTCGACCCAACATACCCTGTCGGTAGAGTTGTCCCGGTCGTGATGCTGACTCCGGCATCAATGATGATGGAAAACGTCCCATTGCCTGTATTCGTGGCCGAATCCGTAACCTTCACGGTAAAGCTTATGGTGCCGGTCGATCCCGATGGCTTGCCGGAAATGACACCTGCCGTGGAAAGGCTTAATCCCGTTGGCAGTGCTGAAGTCGCCACCCAGGTGTAGCCCGTGCCGGAACCGCCCGTCGCCGCGAGGGTTGACTGCGTGTAGGTGGATCCAACGTATCCCACCGGAAGGGTCTGCGCCGTAACAGTCAACGGAGGATAGGTAACCTTAAGCGAATAGACCTGCGTATTCGAGTCGTCAAAGGCATCAGCCGCCTTCACCGTGATCGGGAACGTGCCGGTCTCCGTGGGCGTTCCCGAGATGACTCCGGCTGTCGAAAGGCTCAATCCCGTGGGCAACGTGCCACTCGCCAGGGTGTAGGTCAGCGTGCCCGCTCCACCAGTAGCGGCCACGGATGCGCTGTAGGCCACCTTATACGTCGCGCCGGTCAGCGAGGCCGATGTGAACGTGATAGCCGGAGCCGGATTGACGACCAGGCTCAGTTGTTGCGAGGCTCCCGTCAGCTTGTTCGGAGTGCCGGAATCTGTGAGCGTGAACACAAGATTGCTGGCCGTTCCTACGCACGATGCTACCGGAGTGCCGGAGATTACTCCTGCTGAACTCAGAGTCAGGCACGCCGGCATGGTGCCCCCAGTCAGGGCCCATGAGTAAGGCGCAATTCCGCCCGATCCCGCCAGAGTTACCGAGTACGCGGTACCCACCGGGGCCGGGGCCAGCGAGGCCGTCGTAACCGCGGGGTCCGCCGGAACAGTAATGGTCGCGGTTCCGTTTTTTGTCTTGTCGGCCACGGAGGTGGCAGTAATGGTCACCGTCTGGGTTGAGCTGGTCGCGGCCGGCGCTGTGTAGGTCGCTGCGCTGGCCGTCGTCCCGGAGAGAGTTCCGCCGCCCGTAACTGCCCAGGTAACGCCGGCAGAATTCTTGTCGTGAGCCACGACTGCGGTCAGGCTTGAGGTGTCTGTGCCGTCAACTGTGGTCGCCGATGCGGTCACCGCGACGCTCGTCGGTGCGGAACTGCTCCCGCAACCGGACACGGCAAGTGCTGCAACCAAGGTGATAAGAGCAAGGGGAAAAAAGGAACGAAGGCCGAAACAGGAAAGAACAGAACTCTTCTTGAACACAGACACCTCCATAAATTTGAGACTCCCGACGGGTTGAGCGGCATCGTACGCGGCAATGTTCGAATAAGTCAATAACTATTTGGTGGCAAAAGAATAATTTGCCTAACGTTCCGACGTTTATGTGTCCATCTGATCCAGTGGCGCAATCGTTCTCACTCCTAACGTTTCCCTGGCCAAGTTTCCCTGGCCAAAAACTGGCAGAGGCACTATACATTTCTATATTGTTTTATTAACATATAGCCATGTCGGAAGTGGCCCAGTTCAAGGCGGAATTTTTTAAGGCGCTCGCCCACCCTTTGCGCATCCGCATCCTGGACGAATTGCGCGGCGGGGAAGTCGGGGTGAACGTGCTTGGCTCCCGGCTGGATGTGGAACAAAGTTCTCTATCGCAGCAGCTAGCTATTCTGCGCGGCCGCAATTTGGTCATCACGCGGAAAGAAGGGCTGAATGTTTTCTACTCGATCAGCGATGCAGAGATTTTCTATCTGCTGGATACTGCCAAGAAGATTTTTAACCGGCAACTGGTAGGGGTCCGCAACATGCTCCGCCAGTTGTAAATCGGGGTAACCCGCGCTAAGGCTGGTTCCGTCTTAAACGTGAATATATATGAATGTAGTTACGATACTGTGCCGCCGTTGACCCAGCAGGGCCAGCCGTGAGCCACGCCGCCTGGATCTCGAACGGACTTCTATCGCTCCAGAGGCATGATTTGTCCTGGATGCTGATACTGGTGCTCGGCTGGCTGGTTCTGGGTGTGATCGGACTGTTGCGACCGCATAGTTTGCGCTTTGTCGCGCGCGGACTTTTCCCCGCCGGCGCCTTGATCGCCCTAGGCGTCGCGTTGTTGGGCGGGGTGGCCCTGCTGGCAGGTCATGCGCCGCAAGCAGCGGTGCTCCCGCTGGGGCTGCCGGGCCTGCCATTTCATGTGCGCCTGGACGCGTTGTCTGGCTTCTTCCTGCTGTTGATGGGTGTCGCCGGGGCGGGCATTTCGATGTTTGCCGCCGGATATTTCCGCTCCGGGGAAGGCACCTCGCCCGGAGTGCTGGGTCTGCACTATCACATTTTTCTTGCCAGCATGGCCCTGGTTGTCCTGGCCGATGACGCCTACTTTTTCATGGTGGCCTGGGAGTTGATGGCGCTCAGCTCGTATTTCCTGGTGGTCTCGCAACATCGGCGTTCAGAAATCCGTCGGGCCGGGTTTCTGTATCTTCTGATGGCACACCTCGGGGCCATCTGCCTGCTGTTCAGTTTTGGCGTATTGCAGGGCGGAAACTGGCAGCTCACATTTGAAGCCATGCGCGCCACGACGCATACGCCCTTCTGGGCGACCGTGGCATTTCTGCTGGCGCTGCTAGGTTTTGGGGCCAAGGCTGGACTGGTTCCGCTGCATGGATGGCTGCCGGAAGCGCACCCCGCCGCGCCCTCGCCGGTCTCGGCCATGATGAGCGGCCTGATGCTGAAGACCGCGGTGTACGGCATGTTGCGGATCACCTTTGATCTGCTGCACGTGCAGTTCTGGCAATGGGGAGTTCTGGTGCTGGTTCTTGGCCTATTCTCCGCTCTGTACGGCGCCATCTTTGCCGGTGTGAAAACGGACATGAAGCGGCTGCTGGCCTACTCCTCAATTGAAAACATCGGCCTCATCTTTACCGGGATTGGATTGGCCATCCTGTTTGCCTCCTGTCATCTTCCGCTGTTTGCGGCTCTTGCGCTCAGCGCCGTGTTGCTCCACTCGCTGAACCACTCGCTGTTTAAAAGCCTGCTTTTTCTCGCCACCGGGAATGTTCTGCATGCAACGAAACGCAGAAGCCTGGGCGCGCTCGGCGGCTTGGCCCACACTATGCCCTGGGTGGCGACACTGGCCCTGGTAGGCACGCTGGCCATTGCAGGTTTGCCGCCGCTCAATGGCTTTGTTTCCGAGTGGCTTCTTTTGCAGGCGTTTCTGTTCACCCCGCAGATTCCTCACGCCTTCATCAATATGCTGGTGCCGCTGGGTGCGGCTGTCCTGGCGCTTACGGTGGCGCTGGCGGCCTATGTGATGGTGAAGTTTTACGGGATTGTTTTTCTTGGCCAACCGCGTGAACCGGCGCTGGAAGACGCCCATGATGCCAACTGGCTGGAGCGGATTGGTCTGGCGTGGCTGGCATTGGGATGCATTGCGATTGGCGTGCTGCCGCAGATTGCCTTGCGGGCGGCGGGTGCGGTGACCGGCCTGTTGCTGGGTCAGACCGTGAATCTCAGCTCCCATCTTTTGTGGATTGCTCCCATCGCTCCGCGGCAGGCTTCATATAGCGGCATACTCCTGCTGGCTGGAATCGTCTGCGTAGTGGGCATCACGTTTGTGCTGGTGCGTGTTCTGGCTCACGGGCGCACCCGCCGCACGGTTCCATGGGACTGCGGTTATCCCTGGCAGACTTCGCGGATGCAGGACACCGCCGAAGGCTTTGGACAGCCGCTCCGGCATATTTTTGCTTTCGCATTCGACATGGAGCGCGAGTTGCCGTCTCCCGCCGATGCGGCTCCGCACTATCGCATCCATGTTGAGGATCGTTTGTGGCGGATGGTGTATCTGCCGATTGTGCGCGCAGTACAGCGCCTGTCGGATGCGATTGGCGTTCTGCAGGGAGGGCGGCTGGCCGTTTATCTGCTGTACAGCTTTCTCACGCTGCTTGCCCTGCTCGTGGGTGTCTTATGAGCGCCACTACCATGGTGCGTCAATTTGGCGAAGTGCTGCTGGCCATTGCACTGGCGCCGCTGTTTGTGGGATGGATTGCGCAATGCCGGGCCTGGCTGCAAAGTCGCACCGCGCCGCCGCTGGTGCAACCCTATCGAATGCTGCGCAAGCTCTTCCAAAAAGATGTTGCGCTGGCCGCCAATGCCACGCCGCTGTTTCGTATCACGCCCTACATTCTGTTTGGGAGCATGGTGCTGGCGGCGGCCATTATCCCCTCCATTGCCACCGACCTGCCCTTTGCGCGCGTGGCCGACGCCATTGCGCTGATTGGGATTTTCGCTACTGCGCGCGTTTTCCAGTCGCTGGCCGCCATGGACATCGGCACCGCCTTTGGCACCATGGGTGCGCGCCGCGAAATGATGGTGGGATTCCTGGCGGAACCGGCACTACTGATGATCCTGTTCAATGCCTTCCTGCTCTCCGGCAGCACTGCGCTGCCCAGTGTGGTGGAGGCATATTCCGCGGGGCCGCATTCCATTAATCCCAGTCTTACCTTCGCGGGAGTCGCGTTTGTCATGGTGTTACTGGCGGAAAATGCCCGTGTTCCCATCGACAATCCCGCCACGCATCTGGAACTCACCATGATCCACGAGGCGATGGTGCTGGAATACTCGGCGCGCCATCTCGCCCTGATCGAGTGGGCCTCCAGCCTGAAACTTTTCAACTACGCATGCATTGGGTTTGCTCTCTTCCTGCCGTGGGGGATCGCCACCCACGGGGCCGATGGCGGATGGGCGTTGCTGCTGGCCGCCGCCGCATTGATCGGAAAACTTATCGTCTTTGGTGCGGCCCTGGCCTTGATTGAGTCCTTGTCGGCCAAGCTGCGCATCTTTCGCGCGCCGGAGTATTTGGCAACGGCATTTCTGATTGCCGTGCTGGGCCTGCTCGTCCACCTTTTGCTGGGATCCTGACTATGCCGCATTCGAATCATTGGATTGTCCCGTCGCTCAACCTGCTGGCCAGCATCCTGCTGCTGATCTCCTTCGCCATGCTCTCGCGGCGTCGCACGCAGCGGCTGATTACGCTATACGCCTGGCAGGGTTTGGTTCTGTTCGCCTCCACCTTCCTGGTCGCGTACAGCTCCGGACAGAAGGAACTCTACTACTCCGCGGCGCTGACCCTGTTGCTCAAAGTCATTGTGCTGCCGTGGGTGCTGTACCGGCTGATCCGCAACCTGGGCGCGCAGTGGGATAACGAACCGCTGGTCAACATTCCCACCACCATGCTGGTCGGCCTGGGGCTGGTGATCTTCGCGTTCGGCCTGGCGCAACCCATCAGCATGATGGCCAATACCATCACTCGCAACACGCTCGGCATCGCGCTCGCCGTCATTCTGCTTTCCTTCCTCATGATGATTACGCGCCGCAAGGCCGTGACCCAGGTGATTGGATTTCTGGCCATGGAGAATGGCCTTTTTTTTGCCGCCACCAGCGCTACCAATGGAATGCCCATGGCCATTGAGCTTGGGATCGCACTCGATCTCCTGGTGGCGGTTTTCATTTTGGGGATATTTTTCTTTCAGATCCGGGAGCAGTTCGACAGCCTCGATCTGCATCACCTGGAAAGCCTGAAGGAGGACTAAGTTGGAAATTATCCTGGTCCTCTCGATACCGCTCATCGGCGCATTGCTGTTAGCCATCTTCGGAGCCCGCCGCTTTGTTGCGCAACTCAATATCTGCGTCAGCCTCGCCACGCTGGCCGCCGCAACATTGCTTGCCATCCGTGTGGCGCGCCACGGTCCATTTCTGGCTGGCCACGAGCAGTTTTTCGTCGACTCCTTCAATGTTTTTCTAGTCGCGCTCACTGCCTTTGTGGGTTTTACGACCGCAATATTTTCACAATCCTATATGCGCGTCGAGCAACTGCATGGCCGCGTCGGGCCGCGCCGCATGCGCCTGTATCACAGCATGTACCAGATGTTTATGGCGTCTATGCTGCTGGCGTTGTTGACCAACAACATGGGCCTGCTCTGGGTAGCCATGGAGGCCGCCACGCTCTCCACTGTCCTGCTGGTTTCGTTGTACCGCACCCGCGCCAGCCTGGAGGCCGCCTGGAAGTATTTCATCCTGTGCGGCGTCGGCATAGCCCAGGCGCTTTTCGGTACCATCCTGCTGTACTTTGCCGCGGAACGGACGCTGGGCCACGAGGGTATGAGCGCGCTTTTATGGACGCATCTGAATGCTGTGAAATCCCAACTTGAGCCCAGAGTGATGGGGCTGGCCTTCGTATTTTTTCTCGTTGGATATGGGACCAAGGCGGGACTGGCGCCGCTGCACAACTGGCTTCCCGATGCTCACGGCGAAAGTCCGGCCCCGGTTTCCGCGGTGCTCTCCGGTCTGCTGTTGAATGTCGGCCTGTACGCCGTGATTCGCTGTAAAGTGCTGGTGGTCGGCTCCATCGGGCCTGCGCTTCCCAGTCACATGTTGATGGGTTTTGGACTGTTCTCCGTACTGCTGGGGGCATTTTTTCTCTGGCGGCAGCGCGATATCAAACGACTCTTTGCCTACTCCTCCATTGAACACATGGGCCTGATCGCCTTCGCCTTTGGCATCGGCGGCCCCATCGCGAACTTTGCCGCGATGTTGCACATGGTCGTTCACTCGCTCACCAAGTCCTCCATCTTTTTTAGCGCCGGACATGCCTCCCAGACCGCGGGCACGCAACAGATAGAAGACATTCGCGGTCTGGCCGACACCAGTCCGGCCATTGGCTGGGCGCTCATGCTGGGCTCGCTGGCCATTCTGGGAATGCCGCCATTCGGAGTTTTCACCAGCGAGTTTCTCATGCTTACCACGGCCATGCGTGAGCATCCCTGGACCGCGCCTTTGCTTTTGGTCGCGCTCGGAGTGGCCTTTGCCGCCATCTTCAGCCGCGTGCAGTCGATGGTCTTTGGCGAAAGCCGTGCGCCGGTCTTCGGCAAGGACGGCGCGCCCCGGTTGCCCCATTCCCCGGCCATGGTCCCGGCTTTTGTTCATCTGGCGATGGTGCTGGCCCTGGGCCTGTATATTCCGCCGGTTCTGGCGGAGTGGTTTCGTGCCGCTGCGAGGTTGATAGGATGACCCATGAAAGTGCGTGACTTCCTGAAACACCAGCGTTTTCCGCTGCCCGCCAACCTGCCCGCCAGCCGGGTCTGCGCGGACCGCCGGCAATGGCTGCCACTTGCTGCGACGCTCCACGAATCCGGCGCGCGCTTGCTGACATTATGGGGAACGGATGATCGCGATCGCGACGGGCGCTTCCGCATGTACGCGGCCTATCTGGCGCCGGAAGGCGTGCTTGTGGTTGAGCACGCGCTGGAAGTGACGGAAGCGACGGCCTTCCCCGCGTATCCCAGTCTCGCGGCCATCTTTCCCGCCGCCCAGCGAATGCAGCGCGCCGTCTACGATCTGCTCGGCATCGTCGCGGAGGAAGACCCCGGCAATGAAGCAGACACGCGCGGCTGGCTGCGTCATGGCGGCTGGCCGGAGACGTTCTATCCTCTGCGCCGCGATGCGGACGGAAGCCGGCAATATTCCAATTTCTCCGCGCCTTATCCCTTCGTGACCGTGGAGGGAGGCGGCGTGCATGAGATAGCCGTCGGCCCGGTTCACGCCGGCACCATCGAGCCGGGGCATTTCCGTTTTTCGGTCGTGGGCGAAAAGATGCTGCGGCTGGAAGCGCGGCTCGGCTACACCCACAAGGGCGTCGCCAAGCTCTTTGAGGCGATGCCGCAATCCTCCGGCCATCGTTTGGCGGCGCGGATTTCCGGCGATACCGCCGTCGCTTTCTCCTGGGCCTATTGCGCGGCCCTGGAATCGATTACCGGAACCATCTGTCCCGCCCGCGCCACGCGGCAGCGAGCCCTGGCGCTGGAGCACGAGCGCCTGGCCAATCATCTCGGCGATCTTGGCGCGCTGGGCAACGACGCCGGCTTTGCTTTTGGACTGACCCATTTCTCGCGCCTCAAAGAGGACCTGCTGCGCTCCAACTCGGTTGCTTTTGGGGCGAGGTATCTGCTCGATTCCATCGTTCCCGGCGGCGTGGCCGCGGATCTTCCTGCCGAAGCGCCTCCGCTGCTGCTCGATCTGTACTCCGATCTGGAGCGGTCCGTCACCAAGCTGCGCTCTATCTATGACGAGCACGCAGGATTGCAGGACCGTTTTCGCGGGACGGGACAGCTGCAACCATCTCTCGCCGAAAAGTTGGGCGCGCTAGGTCTGGTCGCACGCGCCTCCGGCATGGCCTGCGATTTGCGTGTGGACCACCCCTGGCCGCCGTATGACCGTGTTGCGGCGAAATGCTTCGTGCAATCCACCGGAGATGTCGCTGCGCGGGTGCAGATACGCTTCGATGAAGTTTACGAATCTCTGCGTCTCTGCCGCGCCTTGTTGCAGGATCTTCCCGCCGGACCGTTTCATGCGCCTGTTCCCAATGCGGCACCGTATCAACTCGGGCTGGGAGTCATAGAATCCTGGCGCGGCCCGGTGCTGATTGCTCTCGAAACCGGCCCCGATGGCTGCATCCGGCGCTGCCATGCACATGACCCTTCGTGGCAGAACTGGCCACTGATTGAATACGCGGTCATCGGCGACATTGCGGCGGACTTTCCGCTCATCAACAAGTCCTTCAACCTGTCCTATAGCGGACAAGACGGGTAAGGAAACGTATGTGGAACACACTATCGCGCATGTGGAAGACGGGATTGCTGACTGAGCCGTTGCCAGTGCTGGAGCCGGCATTCGAGACTCCCTCGCCGGACTTGGATGGACTGCAGTCGGACCTGCTGGCGGTTGTCGGGCGCGCCCTCTGCATCCGCCACGTCGATGCCGGTTCGTGCAATGGCTGCGAACTGGAAATCCAGGCGCTGCACAATCCGTATTACAACCTGGAAGGCGCAGGCATCCATTTTGTCGCTAGCCCGCGCCATGCCGACCTGTTACTGGTCACCGGCCCCGTCTCGGTAAATATGGAAGAGGCATTGCGGCGCACCTACGACGCTATTCCAGGGCCAAAACTGGTGATCGCTGTGGGAGATTGCGGGGCCTGCGGCGGCATCTTCGGTTCCAGCTATGCCAGCCGCGGCGCTGTGGCCAACATCCTTCCTGTGAACGCTACCGTTGCCGGATGCCCGCCCACCCCGACCGCCATTCTGCGCGCCATTCTTCAAGCGGTCCGCGCCCCCTTGGCGGAGGTTCAGCGGAATCGGGTCATATCCACGTAATTAGCCGCTCCCTTGCCGCCACGCTCAGCGTGGAGGGTCGATTCCGATTGGTGAGCAGACCACCTCACAAGCCGAGCATGTTGCCTGCAGCCACGGCTGGACTGGGAGACGAGGCCACCAGCGATCGCCGATCGGCCTGTGCAAAATCCTTCGTTCACGCCAACAGGCCGATGCGCGTTTCCAGTTTCAGGTTGGGACTTCCGAGTAAATTAGTAACGAAAAACGATAGGACCCTATCATGGCTGCCCCGCCCGTAGCTACACGTATCAGCCTACAGATCTCGTTGCGGGGCGGTTTTGATAGGAATGAAAGGACGGCATGCAGCCAAGGAGGGCAAAAGTTCCACTGCGGAAATGCCAATCAGAGAAAGTTGGAGAGTTTGAGCAAATTTGGCGGGAGAGAGAAATTCTCCGGTGGAGCTTTTAGGGAGAAAAGGCCCGAAAACTGGCCCTGAAGTGCTCTTTATGCCATTGATTGTGGAATAGGGAGACTCGCTGGCGGAGAGAGGGGGATTCGAACCCCCGGTAGAGCTTTTGACCCTACAACGGTTTAGCAAACCGCCGCCTTCAGCCACTCGGCCATCTCTCCGGCTTGTCCAGTTTTGAGTATATAGGAAGTGACCTCGAAGGCTTAAGGCAACCATCTCAGGGGCACATCTTTTTCTGAAGCTCCCGTTAAGTTCTGCCCTGCATCTGCATCGTTTCTGCCCTGCATCTGCATCGTAGTTAGCAGCGGCAGTGTATCTACCTGCTGCTTGAATCCAGTTTTGAGGGGTGATTCTGTGGCAGACGTGAGCGAGGGAAGCGGCGTGAATTTTACGGACGGCGGCACGGTGGCCGGCTATTTTGCAAGAGGTGAAGATGCGCGTTGCGCGGTTGACGCGCTGATAGGCAAGGGTTTTGATGCGCGGGAGATTGGGGCCGCGTTTCACAGCCGGTTGCGGGAAAGCGCGGCTCGAGCCGAAGAAGATGAGCCGATGCGCCGGACGTCGGCGTCAGATCATTCCTTTGCGGGAGTGGCATCGGGAACGGAAGGGGTGACGCCGTCAGGGCTTTCGACCGGCGGAGGCACGGGCATATCGGGAGCGCACCGGCCGGGGCCGATTAGCGGATCTGAGATTCCCCAGGATTTGCCGACTGAAATTCCGCACGAATTGCCCACGGACGCCGAAGTGCGGGCCATGAAGAGCGGAAGAAGTATGCCAAATGCGGCGCTGCCGGTAAGCACACCCAACCAGGATGAGAGGATCTGGCGCGCCAGGCTGGAGACGGTGTTTGGACGCGAGAGCGGCACGGGCAGGCCGGTGGAGAGCCGCAAGCCTGAAACCGGCGGGGGACACCTTGGAGATATTGCCGACTATGCCTATTCGAGCTCGGCGTTTGAGCAGTCGTTTGCCGGGATGGGGATTCCGCTTGAGCAAGCGCAGCGCATGGCGCAGGAGCTACAGCGCGGCGGCGCGGTGGTGACGGTGAAGGCGGGAGCGCGGGCGGCGGAGGCGGAGTCAGAGATGCTACGGAATCACGGGGTTATCCGTTACGGAGCTCCTACGGAGCGGCGCGAGTCCGGCAGCGGCCGAGACAATGCCGACTTGCGGGTGGAGGTTTTCGGCGAGGTGCGCCGTGTGTATCCGAACTATGCGCCGCCAGAGAGGCAGATTGCGCGCAAGGCGTCATGATCGGCGGTCAGCAGTAAGCATTTGATTTTGAAGCGAATAGCTACAGGCCTCGCCCAGGGGATGGGCGGGGCCACTTTTTTGCGCGTAGAAATTGGCCCGCGAAGTTGCATGGTTTTGCGATAGGCTCAAACTCTGGAGATGCCTGCCACTTTGAGCCAACAGAAGCCCCGCCGGGCCAGGCGCGGGCTGCGTCTGATTCCGCTGGTAGCGGCGACCTACTTTATGGTCGCGGGTGGGCCCTATGGGATTGAGGACATTCTGGGCGGCGCGGGATACCTGAAAGCGCTGGCGATCCTGATTGTGCTGCCGCTGCTGTGGAGCTTTCCCACGGCGCTGATGATCGGCGAGCTGGCGAGCGCGCTGCCGGACGAGGGCGGTTTTTATGTGTGGGTGCGGCGCGCGATGGGACCTTTCTGGGGATACCAGGAGGCGTGGCTGTCGCTGTCGGCCAGCATCTTCGATATGGCGATCTACCCTACGCTGTTTGTGCTGTATCTGAACCGGGTGTTTCCGGCCTGGACGGTGGGGTGGCGCGGCACGGCGTGGGAGCTGGCTTTGATTGCGGTGTGCTGCTTGTGGAACCTGCGCGGTGCTCCGGCGGTGGGCGACGGATCGATGGTGCTGTTTGTGGTTTTGCTGTCACCGTTTGTGGTGCTGATGGTTGCGGCGGTGTGGCACGGGATGCACTTGCACAACAACACGGCGTGGCGGTCGGGTGCGGCGGGCAGCGAGGGGCTTTCGACGGCGATTCTGGTGGGCCTGTGGAACTACATGGGGTGGGACAACGCTTCGACCGTTGCGCAGGAGGTCGAGGACCCGCAGCGGAATTATCCGCGGGCGATGCTGTGGAGCACGGCGGTGGTGGCGCTGACGTATGTTCTGCCGCTGGCAGCGATTGCATACGCGGGGCTGGATGTGGTGCGATTCAGCACCGGCTCATGGGCGGACGCGGCGAGCACGCTGGCGGGGCCATGGCTGGGGTTTGCCGTGATGCTGGGTGGCACACTGACCGGATTGGGCATATTCAATGCGCTGATGATGTCGTACGCGCGGCTGCCGATGGTGCTGGCGGAAGACGGGATGTTGCCGCGTGTGGTGGGGTTGCGCAATCGCTATGGAGTGCCGTGGGTGGCGGTGCTGCTGTGCGCGCTGGCGTGGGCGCTGGCGCTGCGCTTCAGCTTTGAGCGGCTGATCTCAATTGACCTGATGCTGTACGGCGCGAGCCTGATTCTGGAGTTTTTGGCGCTGGTGGTGCTGCGGTTCCGCGAGCCGGAGCTGAAGCGGCCGTTCCGCGCGGGAAGTTTGGCGACGGCGATTGCGCTGGGTGTGATTCCGACGGGGCTGATTGTGTATGCGGCGTATGTGTCGCGGCAGGAGCGCATAGCGCACATGCCGGCGCTCTTGTTCGGGTTCATCATTGCGGCGCTGGGGCCGGTGTTTTACTGGATTTCGCGCGCGGCGCGGACACGCAGCGCCGTTGAAGAGGCGTAGCGGCCGTTATTAAGGCATTTCTCCAGTTTCTGTGGAGTTTCCAGCAGCGTACAGGGCGGCTTTTTCTGAAGGAAAAAGCCACTTCAAGGCATTCCTTCTCCTCTACACCAACTGGAGAAATGCTTTAACTTTAAGGCACGCGGGGGCGTGCCCGGTGCTATTTAGGCGTATTGAAATTTTTGGCTGCGGCCATTACGCGTTCGCGGGCATGGGCTGCGTCGTGCCATCCGATGACTTCCACGCGTTTTCCCTCAAGGTCCTTATAAATGGAGAAGAAGTGGGTTATTTCCTTGAGCATGTGCGGGTAAATTTCGGAGTAGTTCCAGACATCGGAATAGCGGGGGTTGTTTTTGCCCACGGCGAGAATTTTTTCGTCGAGGATGCCCTGGTCGAGCATTTCGAGGATACCGATGGGGCGCACGGTCATCACGCAGCCTGAGAAGCTGGGGGCGTCGACGAGGACCAGCACATCGAGCGGATCGCCGTCATCGCTGAGCGTGGAGGGTATAAAGCCGTAGTCGCCGGGATAGTGCACGGGTGAGTAGAGGTTGCGGTCGAGCCGAAAGACATTCAGTTTTTTGTCGTACTCGTATTTATTAATGGACTCGGCGGGGATTTCGATTACGGCATTTACTGCTTCGGGAGTGGTATCGCCGATTGGAAGGGTCAGATAATTGGTCATGCTTGTCCTGTGGCTTGCGAGTTGGGAGCCGATGACTCCGGTGCTTCCGGTGAGGCCGCACCGTTTATAATCAGGCAAAATGAAGGCTCATGTCTATGTCACGCTCAAGCAAACGGTTCTGGACCCGCAGGGCCAGGCCATCCACGGCGCTCTTAGGAAGATGCAGTACCAGGGTATTGAGGACGTGCGGCAGGGAAAATATTTTGTAATTCGACTGGCCGACGCGCTCGATGCGGCTTCTGCCCATGCCGAGATTGAGCGGATTGCTCGCGAGGTTCTCACCAATCCGGTGATTGAGGAATTCCGTTTTCATCTGGAAGAGGGCGATTAGCGCAGCGCGCCGGGCTTTCTTTTTTCGGGCAGCCTGTATTGCATCGCCGTAATTGCATCAGAGGAACAATATGTGCGGAATTGTCGGCTACGTAGGCGGCGGTAAGAAGGTTGTTCCCCTGATTATTGAGGGGCTGCGCCGGCTGGAATATCGCGGGTACGACTCGGCGGGCATTGCCGTGGGCGGGCATGGCGACAGGTTTGAGCTGCGGCGGGCTCCTGGCAAGCTGAAAAATCTGGAAGAAGTGCTCCGCGAGCGTCCGCTGGATGGCACGTACGGCATTGGCCACACGCGCTGGGCCACGCACGGACGGCCGACGGAGGAGAATGCGCATCCGCACCGCGACTGCACGGGCAGCATAGTGGTGGTGCACAACGGCATTGTGGAGAACTATCTTGCGTTGAAGCAGGAGCTCTCGGCCGAAGGGCACAAGTTTGTCACCGAGACGGACACCGAGGTGATTGCGCACCTGATCGAGCAGGAATTTGCCGAGGCGGAGAAGTCCGGGGCGAAAATCAAACTTGAAGATGCGGTACGGAGCGCGGCTTTGCGTCTGACGGGGGCGTATGCGATCTGCGTGCTGTATGCCAAGGATCCGGACAAGATAGTGGTGGCGCGCAACGGCCCTCCGGTGGTGGTTGGTCTGGGCGAAGGCGAGTACTATGTGGCGTCGGACGTGCCGGGGATTCTGCACCACACGCGCAATTTATATTTTCTGGAAGACGGCGATGTTGCGGTGCTTACGCGCGCCGGCGTTACGCTGACGGACCTGCAGGGCAACCCCATTGAGCGTCCGGTGCAGCGCATAACGTGGGACCCAATTCAGGCGGAAAAGGGCGGCTACAAGCACTTTATGCTCAAGGAGATTTTTGAGCAGCCGCGCGCGATCCGCGATACGACGCTGGGGCGCATTTCGCTGGACAGCGGCAAGGTGTTCCTGAACGAGATGAAGATCTCGGACGAGGAGTTCCAGCGCGCGGGCAAGATCAACATAGCGGCGTGCGGCACGAGCTGGCATGCGGCGACGGCGGGCAAGTTCATGATTGAGCGGCTGGCGCGGGTTCCGGTGGAAGTGGACTACGCGAGCGAGTACCGCTACCGCGATCCGATTGCCGATCCGACGGCCATCGGGATTTTGATTACACAGTCGGGGGAGACGGCGGACACGCTGGCGGCGCAGCGCGAGATGATCGCGAAAGGCTCGAAGACCATTGCCATTTGCAACGTGGTGGGGGCGATGATTGCGCGCGAGGCGCACGGCGTGATCTATACGCATGCCGGGCCGGAGATTGGCGTGGCATCGACGAAGGCGTTCAGCGCGCAGCTGGTGGCTCTGTTTCTGTTTGCCGTGCATCTGGCGCAGGTGCGGGGGACGATCAGCGAGAGCGAGAGCCGGCGTCTGCTGGAGGAATTGAGCCTGCTTCCGGCCAAGATGCTTGATCTGTTGAAGAGCGCCGACGCCGCGTGCGAGCCGCTGGCAAAGGAATACTCGACGGCGCGGGATTTTCTTTTCCTGGGGCGGGGCATTCACTACCCGATTGCGCTGGAAGGCGCGCTGAAGCTGAAGGAGATTTCGTACATTCACGCGGAGGGCTATCCGGCGGGCGAGATGAAGCATGGGCCGAATGCGCTGATTGACGAAACGCTGCCGGTGGTGGTGCTGGCGACAAAGGACGAGGGAAATCACGACTCGAAGTTGCGTTACGAGAAGACGCTCTCAAATATCCAGGAGGTCACGGCGCGCTCGGGTAGGGTGATTGCGGTGGCGATGGAAGGCGACGAGCAGATCGGCCAACTGGTGGAGCACGTGGTTTATGTGCCTGCGGCGCCTGAGCTGCTGCTGCCGGTGCTGGAGGTGATTCCGCTGCAACTGCTGGCGTACCACATTGGGGTGCGCCGCGGCTGCGATGTGGACCAGCCGCGCAACCTGGCGAAGTCGGTGACGGTGGAGTAGAGCACGCACGCTACCGCGTGCTCGGAGGAGTGGAGTAACCTCACAGCATGGGCGCCATCGACTTCCATGTACTAGCCAAGCCGATCGGGCCGATCTGCAATCTGGACTGCAAATACTGCTTTTATCTGGAGAAAGAGGCGCTTTATCCGCAGACGTCCAAGTGGGCCATGCGGGATGAGGTGTTGGAGCGGTATATCGAGCAGTACATTGCAGCGCACGAAAGCCCAGTCATCCGGTTTGCGTGGCAGGGCGGAGAGCCGACGCTGCTCGGCGTGGACTACTTCCAGAAAGTTGTGGCGCTGCAGTCAAAGTACGCCAACGGCAAACAGGTGGAGAATGCGCTGCAGACGAATGGCGTGCTGCTGAATGACCAATGGGCGGAGTTCCTGAAAGAGCATGGTTTTCTGATTGGCGTGTCGATCGACGGTCCGCGGGAACTGCATGACGCCTACCGCGTGGACAAAGGGGGACAGCCGACCTTCGACCGGGTGATGCGCGGGATTGCGTGCCTCCAGCGGCACGGGGTGGAGTACAACACGCTGACGACGGTGCACCGCGCGAATTCCACGCATCCGCTGGATGTCTATCGCTTTCTGAAGGAGAACGGCAGCGGATATATGCAGTTCATCCCGATTGTGGAGCGGATGGCCGCGGGAGTGACGCACGATGGGCTGAAGCTGGTATCGCCCAATTTTGATGAGGATGCCCGGGTGGCTCCGTGGTCTGTTGAACCGCGTCAGTATGGGCGTTTTTTGTGCTCGATCTTCGATGAGTGGGTGCGCCGGGATGTGGGCGCCTGCTTTGTGCAACTTTTCGACGAGAGTCTGCAGATGTGGTGCGGGATGGAGGCGAGCCTGTGCGTCTTTCGCAAGCAATGCGGCGCGGCGTTGGCCATTGAGCATTCCGGAGATCTGTACTCCTGCGACCACTATGTGTATCCGCAGAACCGGCTGGGCAACATCATGGATCATCCGCTGGAGTCGCTGGTGGAGTCAGACCAGCAGCGTCAGTTTGGCGAAGCGAAAGAGACGACTTTGCCGCGCTATTGCCGGGAGTGCGAGGTTCGATTTGCGTGCAATGGCGAGTGCCCGAAGCACCGCTTTGCGAAGACTCCGGGCGGAGAGGAAGGGCTGAACTATCTGTGCGCGGCGTACAAGATGTTTTTCCGTCACGTTGACCCTTACATGAAGTTCATGGCTGCGGAGCTGAGCGCCGAACGTGCTCCGGCGAACGTGATGCGATGGGTGGCAGAGATGGATAGGAATGCCGCGATCCAGAAGGCAGGGCGGAATGATCCTTGTCCCTGCGGGAGCGGCAGGAAGTTCAAGCACTGCTGCGGAAGAGCGCAGGCCTGAGCCGGCAGGCGGGGCATTTTAGGTAAGGAGGAAGTTGCAGCGTTGGCAGAGCCCTTGTATATCGCGCGTCTTGAGAAGAAAGTCCTGTTGTCGGAATTGGCGCAGAGCTACCACCTGGAGTTTTCCATTCCGGGGATCGATCGGTTCGATTTTGCTCCGGGGCAGTTTGTCTCGCTGATCGCCGAGGATCCGAAGGGCAAGGGCCAGATGCGGGCGTATTCCGTGGCGTCCGCGCCGGAGGGGAACCGCTTCGACCTGTGCCTGAATCGCGTGGACGGCGGGTTTTTCTCCAACAAGCTGTGCGATCTGGAGCCGGGCGGGGAGATTCAGTTTCACGGCCCGTACGGGATGTTTACGCTGCGCTCGCCGCTGACGGACAGCATCCTGATCGCGACGGGTACGGGCATAGCGCCCATGCGCGGCTTTGTGCAGCACCTGTTTCCGGAGACAGGCGAGGACCGCAGCGGCGGGCACGACATCCGGCTGGTGTATGGGACCCGGCACGAGACAGAGCTGTACTATCACGAGTACTTCGAGGCGGTCGCGGTGCGGTATCCGAACTTCCATTATTTGGCGACGTTGAGCCGTCCTCGCGAGGACTGGACCGGGCTGCACGGCTATGTGCAGGAGCATGTTGCGGCGCTGCTGAAGGAGCGTCTGGCAGAAAGCGAGCCCGCAGCAGAGGCGGGATTCCGCATCCATGCCTACATTTGCGGGCTGAACAATATGGTTTCGAGCAACCGCAAGCAGCTTTTGGATAGGGGCTGGCAGCGGCGGCAGATTGTGTACGAGCGGTACGACTGAGGTTTGCGGCATGAGCCGCGGCCTCAGCCCTCGCCCTTGTAGAAGTGCTGGGCCGGGAGTGCGCGAAGGCGCTCGGCTGCGCCCTCGGCGGTGATGTCGCGCTGCGGCATACCGAGCAATTCAAACCCCACCATGAATTTGCGTACTGTGGCGGAGCGCAGCAGCGGCGGGTAGAAGTGCGCGTGGAAGTGCGCCTCGCCGTGCGGTTCGCCGTCAGTGGGTGTCTGGTGCAAGCCCATGGTGTAAGGGAAGCTGGTTTCGAAGAGGTTGTCGTAGCGGGTGGTGGTCTGCTTGAGGATGTCGGCGAGCGAGGTTTTTTCGCGGTCGCTGAACTCGGCGAGCGAACCCATGTGGCGGCGCGAAAGCACCAAGGTCTCAAACGGCCAGACCGCCCACCAGGGAACGACAACGAGGAAGTCGTCATTCTGGCAGACGATGCGCGTACCTTCCTTTGCCTCCACGGCGAGGTAGTCGCAGAGCAGGCAGCGGCCGTGCTCGGCCTGGTAGGCGAGGAGCGAGGCGGTCTCCTGGGCGGGCTCGTCGGGGATGTGCTCGGTGGCCCAAATCTGGCAGTGGGGGTGGGGGTTGCTGGCGCCCATCATGGCGCCGCGATTCTCAAATATCTGCACGTAGCGCAGATTGGGCTCGGCGCTGAGTGTCTGGTACTCCCCGGTCCAGGCATCGACCACGCGGCGGATGTCGGGCAGCGTCATGCGGGGCAGGGTAAGGCTGTGGTCGGGGTGGAAGCAGATGACCTTGCAGCGTCCGCGCTCCTGCCCGGCGAGAAGCAGGGGAGAGCCGGCCAGCTCGGGGGCAGGGGAGTCGGGCAGCAGGGCGGCGTAGTCGTTGTCGAAGATGTACACGTTTTCATACACGGGCGTGCGATGGTCCCCGGCGCGCTGATTGCCCGGGCACAGGTAGCACGACGGGTCATATTGCAGGCTGGAGAAGCCGGACGAGGGGTTGACCTCACCCTGCCAGGGGCGCTGGGTGCGATGCGGCGAGACCAGCACCCATTGCCGACGCAATGGGTCATAACGGCGGTGCGGAAACTGCGGCGTCGAAGACAATCGATCTTCCTTTCAATTCGGGCTATGGCGGTTCTCCCATAACTACTGTAGAGTTTTCGGCAGTGTGCAGGGTGGCTTTTTCGTGAAGGGAAGCCACTTGAGAGCATTGCGTGCGCCTATGCACCTATTGGAAAACCGCTGTATCATTGCGGAGGCCGATGTGCCATCTCCGCCCTTATTAAGGATACCGCGCGGGTGGAGCATCCCGCCTCCGGGCGGATCTATGGCTACCATGAATACAGGGCTCTCCATGATTCAAGACGACGGTACTTCGCTCCCCTCCTTGATCGATGCTTACGAGATAACATCCATGCATGACGCGGCTACGCGCGAGTGGCATACGCTGGCACCGTCAAAGCTGAGTACGCTCGCCGAGACGGAGGAAATCGAGCAGATTATAAAGAACCAGCACCTGGCGAACTTTGAGTTGTGGCATCTGGAGGATGAGGCGCGGTCGCCCTACTCTCTGGACCGGGAGATTGCGTCCGTTAAGCGGCAGATTGACCAGGTGAACCAGGCCCGCAACGACCTGATAGAACGGCTTGATGCCATTCTGCTCGCGACGCTGAGCACGCATGGGATGCCGGCGCCGGTGGCTCCGTTGCACTCTGAGACACCGGGTCTGATTGTGGACCGGCTCTCGATTCTGTCCCTTAAGATTTTTCACAGTCGCGAAGAGGCGGAGCGGAAGGATGCCTCGCCGGGGCATGTCCGCAGGAACCGTGAACGGCTGCAAGTGCTTGAAGATCAGCGCAATGACCTGGCGCAATGCCTGGACCGGCTATGGGAGCAGGTGATTCACGGTCAAAGGCGCTTTAAACTTTACCGCCAGTTCAAAATGTATAACGATCCCACGCTGAATCCGGTGCTCTACAGGAAGCCGAAGGCCTAGAGGCAATCACCGGGCACGATATCATTAAATGTCCATCTGAAATATGACTACCGCATCGACCAGCACAGTTCTGTCCACCGCTGAGACAACTCCGGCCAGAACCTCCGAGACCCACGAGCACGCCCATCTGCACGCGCCGCGCGCCGGCGAGACTGCCTCGCGCATTGCCGACTACCGGGAGCTGTTCAAGGTAAGGGTGACGGCGATGGTGATGCTGACGGCGTGGGCGGGTTTCTATCTGGGGTCGATGCAGTCGGGAATCAGCAGCGTACAGCCGGGTCTGGTGGAGGCGCTGGTTGGGATCGGAATGGTATCCGCCGGGGCGGCCGCGCTGAACGAGTGCCTGGAACGCAAGCTGGACGCGAAGATGATCCGCACGGCCAACCGTCCGATGGCGACGGGGCGCATCAGCCTGGCACATGGCATTCTGCTGGGGCTGGGTTTTATTGCGGCGGGCTCGATCTGGCTGACGCACACCACCAACCTGATGACGGGAATACTGACGCTGGCAACGGCGTTCACGTATATCGCGATCTATACTCCGCTGAAGCGGTATACGAGCCTGGCGACCTTTATTGGGGCTTTTCCGGGCGCGATGGGGCCGCTGCTGGGCTGGACCGCCGCGCGCGGACGCATTGAGTGGCCGGCGGTGGCGCTGTTCGGGATTCTGTTTGTCTGGCAGTTTCCACATTTTATGGCCATCTCGTGGCTGTATCGCGAGGATTACGCGCGGGCGGGAATCCGGATGCTGCCGGTGATCCAGCCGGATGGCTGGTCCACCGTGCTGGAGGCGCTGACCTATGCGGTGCTGATGATTCCGGTTAGCCTGCTGCCGGTGTATCTGCACATTGCGGGAATGTATTACGGCGTGACGGCGGTGATTCTGGGTCTGGTGTATTTGGGATACACGATCCGCTTCGGGCGCATTACGCGGGCTCGTTCCACGCTTGAGTCCAAGATGTACGCGCGGGATTTGCTGAAAGTGAGCGTGATCTATCTGCCGCTTCTGCTCACCGCTCTTATGCTGAATGCCAAGGTAGGGTAGGGAAATGTCTGTTACGCGCACAGCACCGCAAACTAACAAGGGCGTGATTGCCGGCATTCTTGCGCTCAGCCTGGCGGCGACCCTGTTTCTGTTCTGGCTGATTTATGTGCATACGGCTCCGGAAGCCTACGCCGACCGGCTGCTCTTTCTGCCCTCGCTGGACGCGCTGACCAATGGGATGGCGGCGATCTGCCTGGTGGTGGGGTTCTACTTTATCAAGCAGCACAACATCAAGGCGCATCGCCGGTCGATGATTACGGCGTTCGCCTTTTCGACGATTTTCCTGGTCAGCTACGTGATCAACCATGCGCTGCACGGAGACACTCTGTACCATGGGCACGGCGCGATGCGCACGGTCTACTTCACCATCCTTATCAGCCACATTGTGTTGTGCACTGTGGCGCTGCCCATGGTGCTGCTTACGTTCTTCTTTTCGCTTACCGGGCGTTTTCCGCAGCACAAAAAGATTGCGCGCTATACGCTGCCGATCTGGCTGTACGTCTCCGTGACCGGAGTGGTGGTGTTTGCCATGCTGCAAGCGGGAGCAAAGTAGGAGTGGAAATGGGTTGGTCGCAGCCAGATGACGGAACCCGGCAGTTGCTGCTGACGGGGATTTGGACGCTGGCCACCGGTGTGCTT
Source organism: Acidobacteriaceae bacterium (assembly GCA_035532055.1). Taxonomy (GTDB): domain Bacteria; phylum Acidobacteriota; class Terriglobia; order Terriglobales; family Acidobacteriaceae; genus Silvibacterium. Next base: position 165,946 of record DATKRT010000060.1, read on the forward strand.
GCGGCCTTCCTTACGGGGACTGTTTTTGGAGGGATTGGCCGGCAGGGGCCGCACACCAACATGGGGTGGATCTTTCTGCTGATAGCCCTGGGCTGCCTGCCCTTCGGTTCGATGGCCTTCCTGCTGGGAGGCCTGAAGTGGCTGCGCAACCGGCGCATTGCCGCCTCGCAGCCGAGCGTAACCGGGCTTCCGCTGCAGCCGGTATCACCGGACCCGGAGTCTTTGTTATCCTTCACAGAACACACAACGGAGCAAGACAGCCATGGCAAAAAGCGTCAATAAAGTCATTCTTCTCGGTAACGTGGGCAAAGACCCTGAGATTCGCACGACTCCCAGCGGCACCATGGTCGCCACCTTCGGCCTGGCTACCACCGAGCGTTTCAAAGATCAGTCCGGCACTTGGACCGACCGCACCGAGTGGCATAATCTCGTCGCTTTCGGCCGACTGGCTGAAATCATTCGCGATTACGTCAAAAAGGGTTCGAAGCTCTATGCCGAGGGGAGCCTTCGCACGCAATCCTGGGACGACAAAACCTCCGGCCAGAAGAAATACCGCACGGAGGTAGTCGTCAGCGAGATATCCCTGCTTTCCGGCCGCGGCGAGGGTGAAAGCGGCGGCTCCAACCGCAGCAGCAGCGCTTCCTACGATCAGCGCAGCTCGGCGCCTTCGGATGATCTGGTGCAGTCCACCGAGATCACCGATGACGACATTCCGTTCTGACCGGTCACCGCTCGTTTAGACTAAGAGCATGATCGATGAAATTACCTTCCGCCGCCATGCCGACCAGGCCATTGAATCGCTGAAGAAGAGCCTGATTGTTGCAGAAGAGGGCGGCGATTTTGAGGTGGAGGAGCAGAGCGGCGCGCTCAACATCGTGTTTGAGGAGCCTCCGGCGAAGTTTGTTGTTACTCCCAATGCTCCGGTGCGGCAGATCTGGATTTCCGCGCTGTCTACCAGCTTCAAGCTGGACTGGTCTGAAGAAGGATCAGCTTTTGTGTTTTCCAAAGACGGGCTTACGCTGAAGCCGCTGGTGGCGCGGCTGATTAACCAGCAACTGGGCACGGACTCCGTCACGCTGGCCTGACGCATGAGGTGGGGCTGAACTTGCTCCCCGGCCATCCACGCCACTAAGCTGAGAAGTTTAATGAGCAGCGGCGACTCCATCCCGAAACGGCACCCATCAGCAGAAGAACAACGCTGGAGCCGGGAGACGCTTGATCCCGCGCTGGCCAAGGCTCCCGAACGCCCCATCGGCAAAGCGTCCGCCGTAAATCTGGATGAGCAGGGCAAGGCGCGGTTTACGACCATCTCCGGGCTGCCGATTGAGCGGCTGTATACACCGGCTGACCTTCCCGAGGACTGGAGTGGGGATGACTTGGGTCTGCCGGGAGAGCCGCCGTATACGCGCGGCATTCACCCCACGGGATATTGCGGCAAGCTGTGGACGATGCGCCAATTCTCCGGCTTTGCCAGCCCGGAGGAGACGAACCTTCGCTACAAGTATTTGCTGGAGAACGGCGGCAGCGGTCTGTCCGTTGCCTTTGACCTGCCCACGCTGATGGGGCGCGATTCGGATGATCCGGAGAGCGAAGGCGAGGTGGGCAAGTGCGGCGTCGCGATTGACTCGCTCGAGGACATGGAGATTCTATTCTCGGGGATCGACCTGGAGAAGACGACCACCTCGATGACCATCAACTCGCCCGCGAGCATTCTGTGGGCGATGTATCTGGTGGCGGCGGAGAAGCAGGGCGCGGACTGGACGCGGGTCTCCGGCACGCTGCAGAACGACATTCTGAAGGAATACATTGCGCAGAAGGAGTACCTGTATCCGCCGGCGCCGTCGATGCGGCTGGTGGTGGATACGTTTGAGTTTGGCGCGCGCACGACGCCGCGCTTCAATCCGATTTCGATTTCGGGATACCACATTCGGGAGGCAGGCTCGACGGCGCTGCAGGAGTTGGCGTTTACGCTATACGACGGCGTGGAGTATGTGGAGTGGGCACTGCGCCGCGGGCTGAAGGTGGACGATTTTGCGCCCAGACTGAGCTTCTTTTTCAATTCGCACAATGATTTTTTTGAGGAGATCGCGAAGTTTCGCGCGGCGCGCACGCTGTGGTATGGGCTGATGACGGAGCGGTTCGGCGCGCAGAATCTTCGCTCGGCCTGGATGCGGTTCCACACGCAGACGGCGGGTGTGTCGCTGACGGCACAGCAGCCCAAGAACAACATTGCGCGCGTGTCGTTGCAGGCGCTGGCGGCCGTTCTGGGCGGCACGCAGTCGTTGCACACGGACGCGTTTGATGAGGCGCTGGCTTTGCCCACGGAAGATGCTGCGCGGATTGCGCTGCGCACGCAGCAGATTCTGGCGTATGAGTCGGGTGTGGCGAATGTGGTGGATCCATTGGGCGGAGCGTACTTTGTGGAGCGCATGACGCTGGACATGGAGCGCGGCGCGCAGGCGTACTTCGACAAGCTGGATGCCATGGGCGGGATGGTGCGGGCGATTGAGCAAGGGTATCCGCAAAAAGAGATTGCCGAGGCGAGCTACTCGTATCAGCGCGCGGTTGAAGCTGGAGAGAAGATGATTGTTGGGGTGAACGAGTACGCAATCAAGGAAGAACCTCAGGAGATTTTGTATATTGGCGAGTCGATTCGGCAGGCGCAGACGGCCAAGCTGCGCAGCCTGCGCGTGGCGCGGTCGAACGAGGCAGTGGAGCGCTCGCTGGCAGCACTTTGCCGGGCGGCGGAACGGGAGCCGCGCTCAACGGACGGCGGCATTTCGGCGGACAATACGATGCCGCTGATACTGGACTGTGTACGCGCCTACACGACGGTGGGCGAGATTGCGGGCGCGCTCAAGACGGTGTTCGGCGAGTATCGTGAGGTTGGGATTCTATAGGCGCGGGCTAGAAGAGCGATTTACTCCTGGCATACGCGCCGGATTTCTGAATCTGAAACCAGCAAGGAACGTGTTACAACAACGGTATGAACAAGACCACGCCGCCTGAGAGCGGTCCCATAAACCTGAAGAAGCTTTCGCAACTTTTAGGTCTTTCACAGACGACGATTTCTCTTGTTCTGAATGATTCTCCGGCTGCGAAGTCGATACCGGAGCGCACGCGCGAGCGGGTGTTTGCGGCGGCGCGCAAGTTCCACTACCGGCCGAACTATTTTGCGCGCTCGCTGCGGCGCAGTCGCAGCATGTCAGTTGGAGTGATTGCACCGGACCTGAGCGAAGGCTACTTCACGCTGGTTATGAGAGGTGTGGAAGAGGCGCTGCTGCGCTCGCATTATTTCTATTTCACGGCGAACCACTATTGGGATCCGGAGTTGATGCAGCAGTATCCGCGGCTGTTGATGGAGCGTGCCGTGGATGGTTTTCTGTTACTGAATACTCCGTCCACTGTACAAACGCCGTTGCCGGTTGTCTCCATCTCCGCGCACAACAAAATGGATGGCGTAAGCGATATTGTGCTGGACCACAGCAAGGCCGCGGAGCTGGCGCTGGCGCACCTGCATCAACTGGGGCATCGCAAGATCGCCTTTATGCGCGGGCCGGAGATTATTCCGGATACAGAGTACCGCTGGGCGGGAATTCTGGAGGCCGCGCGCCGGTTGAAGATTGCGGTGCGGCCCGAGATGTGCCTGCAACTGGGCTCGGACAATACGTCGCCGGAGTTTGGTTATTTGCCCATGAAGACGCTGCTTGAAAAGACGCGTGACTTCACAGCCATCTTCTGCTTTAACGACATTGCCGCGATCGGTGCAATCCGCGCGATTTACGATGCTGGTTTGCGCGTGCCCGAAGATATTTCGGTTATCGGCTTCGACGATATTCTGAGCGCGGCCTACCAACACCCCAGCCTGACCACGGTGCGCCAGCCACTGCGCGAGATGGGAGGCACAGGCGCGCAGATGCTGCTGGATATGATTGCGAACTCTGAAGCAGAAACGGTTGCTGAGACGGTGATGCAGCCGGAGCTGATTGTGCGCGAATCGACCGGGCCTACAAAGGCAGCCGGGTAAAGAACCGCGCGGCTATTTCCCTGTATCCAGACCGCGCCCCATGCCTTCGAGGACCTCGGCGGCGGCGGCGAGCGCACGACGGCTGCCGGGTGAATTGAACCGGCGAAGCAGATCAAAGAGAGACGGCGGCTCCCGGTGAGGTGTTTCCGCAGCCGCGGGCAAGGCCTGAGCGAGACGGTGCAGCAGGTCAGGGTCGATGCTGCCCAGCAATTTTCCAAGGACAAGCAGGTTGCGCAGCGCACGGATCGATTGCGGCTGTGCGGCCAGGCTGGATGCCTGCGTGACGATTTCTCCCCCGGCGCCAACGAATCCGCGCAGAACATCGAGCGTGCCGCTGCGGTGCAGCTCTTCCAACAGTTCGTAGGCTGAGAGCACGGCGGCTGCGTGCTCCACCGGAGCGTTGTCGATGCGCTGCTTCAGATCCTCGCGTGCGTCGTGTTGCGCGGGGATGAACTCAATTGGCTTTGCCATGGCTGACCTTTCTGTGGCCGTTGGTTTGGATCTGCACCAGCCCTGTGCCGGGAGGCGTGTAGTCCGGCCGCGTCCATTTGCGTTCCACTTCCACGCCGTGCTGCGGGGTGGGGTGCCCGTTGCGAAAGTTGATGGGCGGCAGCGGGCCGGGGCTTTTCGAATGGAGGGCCTTGAGTCTGACGGACGTTTCCTTGTATGCGGGCGTGTTCGTGTCGCGATCCACGTTGCTGCTGGTGAGCAGGTTGACTGGTGCTCCGGTCGAGTTGAGCGGAATGTACAGCTGGTTGCCCTGCACGCGATCCGTGACCAGAACCTGAGTGCGGAACTCGCCGTTGCGCGACGTGACTTCGACCCATTGGCCGGTTTCGAGATTGCGCTGGGCGGCCAGCACGGGCGAGACCTCAAGGAAGTTCTCCGGCGTTTCTTCCTGAATGCCGGGTACGCGGCGCGTCATGTTGCCTTCGTGGAAGTGTTCGAGCAGACGCCCGTTGTTCAGGTGCAGGTCGTACTCGGCGGTCTGGCGCTCGCACGGCTCAATCCATTGGAGTGGGTATAGGCGCGCTTTTCCGTCGGGGAAGTGGAAGCGCCCGGTGTAGAGCAGCGGCGTATCGGAGCCATCGGGAGCGACGGGCCACTGCAGCGAGCTGTATCCGGCCAGCCGGTCGTAGGTGACTCCGGCGAACATGGGAGCGAGCAATGCTGCTTCATGCATCACGTCTGCGGGGTGCGTATAGCGCCAGTCCGCACCGAGGTGACGCGCGACCTGCTGAATGATCTGCCAGTCGGGTTTGCTTTCGCCGAGCGGCTCCATGGCCTGATACAGGCGCTGGATGCGGCGCTCGGTGCTGGTGAAGGTGCCTTCCTTCTCGAGCGCGGGGCTGGCGGGCAATACCACGTCGGCGAAGCGGCAGGTGAGCGAGAAGAAGCAGTCCTGCACGACGAAGAAGTCGAGCTTTGAGAAAGCATCGCCGACATGGTTCGAGTTCGCGTCGGCGCTGTACATGTCTTCGCCGATGAGGTACATGGCTTTGAGCTTGCCCTCATGAATTTTTTCGACCATCTGGTGGTTGTCGAGGCCGGGATTTGTGGGCAGAGGAACGCCCCAGGCCTGCTCGTAGCGCGCGCGGACCTGGTCGTCGTTCACCTTGTCGTAGCCCGGGAAGTAGCCGGGCATGGAACCGAAGTCGCTGGCGCCCTGCACGTTGTTGTGGCCGCGCAGGGGATAGGCTCCGGTACCGGTGCGCATGTAATTGTCGGAGAGGAGCAGCAGATTGGAGATGGCGGTCGAGGTGTCGGATCCGCCGCAGTGCTGCGTAACGCCCATGGCCCACAGGATGCAGGCAGACTCGGCGGCGGCGAACTCTGTTGCGACGCGGGTGAGGGTCTCTTCAGGCAGGGCGCAGACCTTGGCGGCGTAGTCCATGGTGAAGGGTTCGAGGCTCTTGCGGTATTCGTCCAGCCCGTTGACCCATTGCGCGAGGAAGTCTGTTTTGGCGAGGCCGTTGTCGAGCAGGTAGCGGCTGATGGCAGAGAGCCAGACCATGTCCGTGCCCGGCGCAGGGCTGAAGAAGATGTCTGCGCGCTGGGCCATTTCGTGTTTGCGGAGGTCGGCAACGATGAGCCGCTGCCCGTGGAGCTTGTGGGCGCGTTTGACGCGCGTGGCGAGCACCGGATGCGCTTCGGCGGTGTTGCTGCCGACAATCATGACGAGCTTGGACTGCGCGATGTCGCTGATGGAGCCGGAGTCTCCGCCATAGCCGACGGTGCGCCACAGGCCGGTAGTGGCCGGAGCCTGGCAATAGCGCGAGCAGTTGTCGATGTTGTTGGTGCCGACGACGGCGCGCGCCAGTTTCTGCATCAGATAGCTCTCTTCGTTGGTGCATTTCGAAGAGGAGATAAAGCCGAGGGCGTCGGGGCCGTGCTGTGCCTTGATTTCCGTGAGACGGCGGGCGATGAGGTCAAGAGCTTCGTCCCATGCGGCTTCGCGGAATGTGTCGCCCTCACGGATGAGCGGCTTTGTGAGCCGGTCGGGACTGTTCACGAAGTCCCAGCCGAATTTTCCTTTGACGCAGGTGGAGATGTTGTTGGCGGGGCCTTCGTCGGGCTCGACCTTGAGGATGTGACGATCTTTGGTCCAGATGTCGTAGCTGCAGCCGACGCCGCAGTAGGTGCAGACGGTTTTGGTGCGCTGGATGCGGGCTTCGCGCATGGCGGATTCCGTGCCGGAGAGCCGCAGGATGGGGCCGTAACCGATCTCGGGTTCGACGGATTTGACCACCTCGATCATGTCGCTGAGCGCTTTGCCGGGCAGGGCCGTAAAGTAGCCTGCCTGACCGATCATGGATTTTTCCATGAGCGCATTGCAGGGGCAAACGGTGACGCAGTGACCGCAGGAGACGCAGCTCGATCCGGCGATCTCGGCGCCGCCATCCCATAGCACGCGCGGATGTTCGTCTTCCCAGCGGATGGAGAGTGTTTCGTTCACCTGTACGTTCTGGCAGGCCTCCACGCAGCGTCCGCACAGGATGCACTGGTTTGGGTCGTAGCGGTAGAAGGGGTTGGACTCGTCCCTGGGGTAGGGCTTTTCCTTGAAGGGGTACTTTTGGCGTTCGATATCCAGCAGCGCCGTGGTGTTGTGCACGGTGCAGTCACCGTTGTTGTTGTCGCAGACGGTGCAGTAGAGCAGGTGGTTGGCCAGGATGCGGTCGAAGGCTTCATGCTGCGCGGCGCGGGCGGATTCGGACGCGGTGAGGACGCTGATGTCCGCGACGACCTTCTCTGCGCAGGCACGCGCAAGTTTGCCGTCGATCTCGACCATGCATGTGTCACACGTCCGGATAGGGCCAAGCCGGGGGTGGTAGCAGACCTGCGGCAGCTCTGCGCTGCGATGGATGGCATCGATCAGGGGTTCGCCCGCGACGGCGTCAACGAGGGTTCCATTCAAATGGAACTGACAATTGTATGAAGTGTCCATGCGCGCAACTCCCTGCGGACTCGAAGACTGAGGTATCGATGAAGATGGTTCTACGTTTTGCCTGGATGTTGCTTCAATCGATGAGTGTGCCTGAGTGAGAAGAGGGTTGCAAGGCCGGGAGTGCAGCCTTGATCGGGCGAGCAGCGGCCTTGCCGCTGCGCAATCCTTATAATGCAAGCATTGGATGCCGATGCCGCGCACAATTCGGACGATCGTGCTGACCGGTTTTATGGGCGCGGGCAAATCGACCATTGGAACCAGGCTGGCGCGGGCGCTGGGGTGGGAGTTTCTGGACTCGGATACGGCGATTGAGGCCCGGGCGGGGAAGTCGATTGCGGAGATTTTCGCCGAGCAAGGCGAGCCGGCCTTCCGCGCACTTGAGGCAGAGGTGGTCGGGGAGCACGCAAATCGCGCGAACCTGGTTCTGGCGCTGGGCGGCGGCGCACTGGAGACAGAGGCGACCCGCAGGCTGCTTACAAGGCACGAGCATGCCTGCCTGGTATTTCTGGACGCGCCGCTGGAGGTGCTGGTGACGCGCTGTCAGGAGCATCCAGGGGCAGCGGAACGTCCTGTGCTGGCGAATCGCGAAGGACTGCTGCGCCGCTTCAACACGCGGTTACCTTACTACCGGCAGGCGCATCTGACTATTTCGACAGCGGGATTAAGCCGGGAAGAAGTTGTGGCGAGGATCATGGACGCCGTTGCCAGGCGCCGCGCCGAGGAGCAGGCGACACGAGGGATGGAAATTTGATGAGCGATGCGGGTTTCCAAAACGAGCAGCAGCCGGCGAGGGGCTGGCGCCGGCGCCACCACAGTGACATTCTGTTTGCGTTTGGCGTGGCGATTGCGCTGTACCTGGCCTGGCATTTGCGGCGCGAGCTGGTTCTGATTTATGTGAGCGCGCTGTTTGCCGTGGTGCTGATGCCGGTGCTGGGCTTCATCATGAAGCTGCAGATCGGCAAATGGAAGCCGGGACGCGGCGCGGCGATTTTGATTCTGTTTGTTTCGATAGGTGCAGCCGCGGGCGCGTTCCTTGATTTGGCGATGCCGCCGGTGATCCATGATCTGCGTGATTTTCTGCTTGAGATGCCTACGCGCGTGCCGCTTCTGCTGGACCGCATGCACCATCTGCCGGTATTCCAACACCTCAACGTGGACGCGCTGAACGCCAAGCTGCAGGATTTTGCTTCAAACGCCGCGACGTATGTGCTGTTTTCGATTCGCGACTGGGCGAGGACGGTGTTCGACATTCTGGCCAGCGTGGTACTGACCGCGTACTTCATGCTGGACGGTGACAAGGCATACTTCTGGCTGCTCTCGATGTTTCCGGTGGAGATACGGCAGCGTTTAAACACTACCCTGGCGCGGGCCGAGGTGCGGATGGGCAAGTGGCTGCTGGGTCAGGGCCTGTTGATGCTGATTCTGGGCGTGACCAGCATTATTGTTTTCGCCTCGCTGCGCATCCGCTACGCTTACGCGCTGGGTGTGCTGATGGGGCTGTTCAATGTGATTCCGGTCGTCGGGGCGTTGATTTCCGTCTCGCTGGTGTTGCTGGTTGCGGCGATTGATTCGTGGGGGCGGGTGGTTGGGGTGTTGATTTTCTATGGCATCTATGCGCAGATTGAGAACTCGTTCCTGACGCCGCGCATTATGCAGACCAGCGTGGACCTGGCGGGGCTGGCGGTGCTGATTGCACTGCTGCTTGGCTCGGCACTGGCCGGCGTGGTGGGCGCCCTGGTCTCAGTGCCAACCGCGGTGCTGGTTGCGGTGCTGCTGAATGAGTATGCGGTGAGGCCGGAGACGATTATCACTCCGGCGGACGCGAACCATCCGCGCTGATGCAGAGGCGCACGCCGGACCGGAGCGATGCTATAGCTGCAAAACCAGAGTTAGCGTAAGGTGTTTGCTTTTTGAATGGAGTGCAGGGACGCCGCTCCCTGATGGCCGCGTCGAGCGTGGATTCGCCGCTCCGCCTTACACCATTTCTTTCTGGTTTTGCTTTAGCTGCTTTTCGCGTGCCGGGCCATCAGGCAGGCGACGGCGCAGGATGCCACGCGCGATTCCGCAGAGTCGGCGCGGCTGGTCAGGATGATCGGAACCTTGGCGCCGAGCACGATTCCGGCCAGGCGCGCGCCACCGAGATATTCCAACTGCTTGGCCAGCATGTTGCCGGACTCGAGGTCGGGCACGATCACGATGTCGGCCTTGCCGGCGACGGGCGACTTGAGGTGCTTGACCCGCGCAGCCTCCTCGCTGACCGCCGTGTCGAACGCGAGCGGCCCGTCGAGAATGGCGCCGGTGATCTGGCCGCGGTCGGCCATCTTGCAGAGCGCGGAAGCGTCCAGCGTGGAGACAATTTTGGGGTTGACCGTTTCCACGGCGGACAGAATGGCTACCTTCGGTTCCGGAGTCCCGAGCAGGTGAGCGAGGTCGATTGCGTTCTGTACAATATCGACCTTTTCTTCCAGGGTAGGGCAGATATTGACGGCCGCGTCGGTAATCAGGAGCGTGCGGTCGTAGAGCGGCGCCTCCATGATGAAGACGTGGCTGACTCTGCGGGTGGTGCGCAGTCCGCTTTCCTTCTGGATTACGAACCGCATCAGCAGGTCGGTATGGATGCTGCCCTTCATCAGCGCCAGTGCCTGGCCGGTGTGGCACAGGCGGGCGCTCTCTGCCGCGGCTTCCTCCTCTGACTCGACGTTGACGATGGTATAGGCGTCGAGGTCCAGGCCGGTTTCGGCTGCAACTTTGCGGATCTCCGGCTCGGGACCTACCAATATGGGAAGAATCAGTCCTGCCTCGGCTGCTTCTGTGGAGCCCGCCAGCGAGACTCCGCTGCACGGCCAGCACACGGCGACCGGAAGCGGCTGGTGCTTCCGGCAGTCTTCAATCAGAGGTTCAAATAAAGGAGAAGGGCCAGAGGGGGTAGATCGGAAACTCGCGTCCAGCGCGGGGTTGGAATGTGTGGCATCCATACTTGAAGTGTGGCAAATTGGCAGGGTGGTCGCTGTGATGGGGATCACATTGCGGCTTTGGAAGCCTACTTCAGCGGCTGCATCCCGGCGGGTTTGCGAAGCTCGGCTTTATCGGTGGCGGGGGCCACAGGGGCATACTTTGAGGCGCACTTGGCCTGCAGCCCGGTGGCGTGGAAGACGCCGTCATGGCCGAGCGTGCCAATGGCCAGAGCCATCGCATTGTCCTTGAAGGTGTCCGGCGCGGGATCTTCGCCGGTGTAGTTCACCTTGAGGTTGCGGCCCTGTTCGGTAAGGACGAAGTGTACGTTGGTTCCGTCGCGCTTGATGGAGCCGGGCGCCACGTTGCCGGAGACGCGCAGGTGGCGCGAATAGGCCTTGTTGCCCATGGCCTGCATCTCCCGGATGGTGACGTAGTAGCTCTTGTTGGACTCAACGCCGGTGACGGCAAGGTAGGCGATAACCCCGAGTACAACGAGTGCGGCCGCTATGACTCGCACCATCTGCTTATTTTTTTTCATGTTGTGCTCCTCTCAGGGTTGAGCCTGCGGTTGTGGTTCCTGGCTATTGCATGCCGAGCGCCGCCAACTGCTTCGGGTTTGATTCATCGAAGGCGACGAGGTTGTGGCATACGGTGCAGTCATTGGTAAGCGTCTTGCCGGCCTTGGTGCTGTGGCTGCCGTCGTGGCAGCGGAAGCAGCCGCCGGTCATGAGCAGGTTGTTGTGGTGCGTGCCCCAGGTGATTTTCATGAAGGGGAAGACGTTCTGGTCGTAGATGGCGACGAGCGTCTTGGCGGCCTGATTGACCTGCGCTCGCTGCCCATTCCATACCTGCGGATACTGCGTGCGGTAGAACGAATCGAGTCCGGAGGTGATTTTCGAGGCGGCTTCTGTCTGCGAGGAGTAGGTGGCCTTGATGAGAGCCAGGCCTTCCTTGTGTACGAAGGGCAGCGAGGGGCTGGGGCTGCCAGCGACCATGTCCCGGTCGACTGCTTGCTCGGGGGTATAGAAGGAGTGAGCCGGGCGGTTGTGGCAATCGATGCAATCCATTGTGTGCCACTTTCCCTTTGGCGGACCCTTCGCGCCGGAGGAGTCGAATTCGGCGATGGAGCCGTTGGCGTTGATCTTGCGGACCCAGGGGATGGTCTGATTCCGGGAATCGGTCGAGATGTACTCAATGTGACCGAGGTGTGCGCCATGAATGCCGCTGAGGTGTCCGAACTGGTCGCGTCCACCGACGTGCATGACCACGACGGTGCGCGCCATGGTGTTCTTTTCGTCGTCGCCGAAGGTGGTTTTCACAACCAGTTTGTCGCCGGTATAGGTGTTGGGGTTGTGGCACTTGAAGCAGGTGGCGCTGGCCGGTGGAATCTTGCCGCCGGCCATGATGGGACGCGGATAGTCATGGAACAGGACCATCAGGAGCTGCTGGGTTCCGTTGACCTTGGCGTGGACGTAGCCCGGAAAGCCAGAGGCGATGTGGCACTCCGTACAGGCAACGCCAGAGTGCGCCGATTCATGATAGGCGGTCCACTCGGGGGCCATAACATGGCAGGCCTGACCGCAGAAGCTAGGGGTATCCATATAGGCCACGCCGCGATAACTTGCTGTGCCCACGATGACGAAATTTATGAAGGTGGCCACCACCACGACGTTAATGCCGTGGCGAAAGGTCGGGGAGTTCAGGTCGATCTCAGGGTAGGCGGCGGGCACCTCGCCGACGGCTACGAGGTGCCTATGCCTGAAGTAAATGCCGATGGGAATGAGGATGAGGCCGAGGACAAAGATCGCCGGCAGAATGAGGTCAACGATAATGCCCACGTACGGGTTTTTTGAGCCGCCGTGTCCGAGGACGCCAATGACCCAGAAGCCGATCAGGATCATAGCGGACGCTGTAGTGAGCGCCCCACCAATCAAGCTGGTTGGGTTATTGCCATAGAAAAAGAATGGCCTCAGCCAGCTTTTCTTGAGTTGCTCGAGGTCTGCCATCCTCAACTCCTGTTGCTCAGAGTGTTACTTCTTTTTTTGCAAAGTGCGGATGTAGCCGATCACATCCTTAATCTGAGCGTCGGTGAGCTTGCTTTTGTAAGCAGGCATGTGGCCTTTGCCGTTTTCGGTGGCATGGATCAGTTCCGCGTCGGTCTTCTTCACCAATTCAGGAGACTTGAACGGGATGGCCTTCATCATTTTGCCTGCGGGTGTGCTTCCACTGCCGTCGGCGCCATGACACATCTCGCATTTCGCCTTGTATATCTTCGCGCCGGTGGTTTGAGCGGAAGCGGGAGTGAGCGTAAAGAGAGCGGCCATCGATCCGATCATGGCCAGGTAGAGTGCTTTTTTCACTGAACTATCTCCTATGCAAAACATCCGGGTTTATTGTACTTCGGTTAAAACTCGTAGTGCATGCCGAGGGTTACAACATCGGCATGGAAGTTCCGGGGAGCGGTTTCTCCTGCTGGCGATATGCTCCAACCGGTCTGCAGGCCAGCAAACGAGGCAGAGTTGCATGGCGCCACCGGCGCCGGCGATGTGGGGGTCGGATTGGAAGTGCTGCAGTAGGACGGGCCGGATGGGCCTCCCTCGCCGTATCCATAGAAGTTGTACTGCGCTTTCCATGTCCAGGCCTTGTGAACGGTCCACGCAACATTTGCATACGGGGACTGATACGTGGAGACGAGCGAGCCGTTTACGTCGCGGGCGTCGTTGAAGAAACGGCTTCCGGCCACGGAAGTGATGGTGTAGCCGAAGCCGGTCTGGACGGAATTGACGGGCGCATAGAACAGGACGACGGAACCGTACTGGGTCGGGGCGTCCATGAAGTCCCTGGCTGGCCCAAATTCGTAGTACTTGGCCCCTCGAACACTTGCGCCGGGGCAAGCTGTCCCGCTGGGCGTGGCTGCGCCGGGCAGGGTGTTGCTGGCTGCGGCATTGTAGCAGATGTTCGTCGCTGTATAGACGTCGCTGTAGGTGTAGTTAAGATCCAGGCTGTAGTGCTGGTTGGGCGTCAGCACGGCGCCGAAGGCGACGGCGCGGCTGTGGTCGACGTGGTCGATTGGGCCGGCATAGACCGCATCGCCTGCCGCCACTGCGGCCTGGTTGTTGTTGGTGTTGTTATGGCGCTCCCGGTCGTTGAAGACGCCGGAGACCGTTACCCACGGTTTCGGCCTATACAGGGCATGCACTCTGTAGTGCTGTTCCTGCCGCGGCTCTACGGGCGTATAGGTGTTGTCGGCGTAGAGCACCTCGACGCTGCCGTCCAGGTTCCATTGCGCCGTGGGACGCACGGAAGCGTTGAAGACGCCGCCGTTCTGATGAATCGTTACCGTTCCGCCATCTTGTGAACCCACGGGCAGCGGATCGCTGTGAGGAATGCCCAGGGCGATGATGTGGGTGCGGTAGCGATAGGTGAGCGAAAGCGTGGCGCGGGACAAGCCGTTCCACGTGGCGGTGGCGTTGTTGGTCACAAACTTCTGGCCAAAGAAGTTTGGAGCGGTGGCGCCGCCCAGGGCGCCATGAATCGGGTTGGATGTTCCCGGCGTCAGGGGGCCGGAATAGGTAATGGTTTCGCTCCCGGCGGTTGCCGGGGTATTGGCTGCGATCCCCGCGGTCGCGAAGGCGGTGCCGGGCTGCTGCGAATTGGAGAAGGTGATCTGATCGGACAGCTGCCAGGCGTTCGACGCGTCCCAGGCGATGCCGTAGTCAATCGCGATGACCTTCCGTTTGGCGCTTGCGTTGCCGGTATAAGTGAGGGAGCGGATAGTGCCGTTCAGGCCCTGGTAGTTCTCGTAGTAATTGGGGAGGTTCATGTTCGCGTTGGTATAGCGGACATCTCCGTTCATCATGATGTTTTTGATGCTTGAGCTCTGGAACCGGAAGATCTCGGTCGGGTAGAGGATGCGGGTGGGCTGTGAGCGCAGGTAGCTGGTGAGCACAGCGCAGGCCGGGTTGATGACGGGTTTGCCTCCCGGAGTTTGCGCCGGCGAGAAGATGGTGTAACTCGAGGAGCTGGTGTAACCGCTGCCCATGCTGTTGGTATTGCAGGCGTTGATTCCGTATGGGGTCATGCTGTCCCAGCCGCCGAGCGCGACGGGTGTTCCGTCGGCCTCCTGCGCCAGGAAGCTGCTGGGCGCCAGGGTGAAGTAGGAGTCGCCCTTATAGTGGTCGACAATCTCTTCAAACGTAAGCTTGGTCTTCGGGACCGGCTTCCAGTCGATGCCTCCCACAAAATCGTCGGTACTGTTTCGCTGGTACTCCCGGAGCAATGCGTCGGAGTTGCCGAGGAATCCGCCGGGGCTGAGGCTGGGGCCCTCCTGAACGTTCTGCGTGTACTCCAGGCGGTAGGTCACCTTGGAGAGCGGGAGGAGCGTCAGGTTGGTGTCCGTAATGCGGCGCACCGTGTTGTACATGAAGGGAGACTGCCTGACCTGTGGCCATGCCAGACTGCCGGTTGGCGAGTCCGAAGGACCAATCGGCATCGACAGCCCGGAGGGGATATTTGGGTTGGCGAGCAGGTCATAGTCAAAGTACTGGCGGAAGCGGCGGAAGGTTCCGGAAAATTCGTAATACTTGCCCTTGTAGAAGTTCAATGTGGCGAAGTTGGACGGGTCGCCGCCGAACCCGTTGCTGTAGGCGGTGAGCGAGTCAACCAGCGTATGCTTAGCGTCCGGCAGCGCTCGTAATAGGAATGTCTCACCAAGCACGCGGGGTCCGGAATGCATGTTGACGACGGTGTTGTACATGGCGCCGCTTCCTGCGATGCTCGCCGCGTGACCGCCGAGATCGATGGTCTCATGCAGGGAATAGCCTTTCGGCGCTGTTGGCTGGTCGACCGGCGTGGTCGTCTGCGCGGAAGCCATGCCCGTAGCCATCAATAAAACAGTGAGTCCAACTCCGCCGGCAATGCGCCACGCCGCTCTGATGGAGGGCCGTTCTTGCTGCAGCCGGAAGAACCAACGCGTTTTCGTCATAATAATGCCTCACTCGCCACATCAAATGGTTAAACTCTATGCGGGACCGCGTCGTTCGATGTGGCTGAAGGGCGCGGCCCAGCGACGTTACCTGATGAATGCCGGATGGAGGTTCGATCCGTGGATCATGGTGTGGCAGCTGGTACAAGGCTGCTGCGCAGAGGATCCTTCGCCCATGCTGTGGAACGTGCCTTGGGCAACC
Organism: Acidobacteriaceae bacterium; assembly: GCA_035532055.1. Lineage (GTDB taxonomy): Bacteria > Acidobacteriota > Terriglobia > Terriglobales > Acidobacteriaceae > Silvibacterium. The sequence continues at coordinate 181,559 of DATKRT010000060.1, forward strand.
GGGCTGTGGCACTGATTGCAGAGCATGTTGACCGATGGCACGTTCAGCATCCGGGCATTCTGCGAGCCATGCGGGCTGTGGCATCCGAGGCAACCGACAGCTTTGACCGCAGGGTGTTCAAACACGAACGGCCCACGCACATCTGTATGGCACTTGGTGCAGATTGCGTTCTGGTCCGCAGTGGTCCTCAGATTGTTCGCTGAGAAGGTGCCGTGCACGTCATGGCAGTCAGAGCATTTCACCACGCCTTCGTTCACCGGGTGATGGAACGGCATATCAAATTGGCCCTTGACGTCTGCATGGCAGCTCTCGCAAAGTTGCGGCTGAGGCTGCTTGAGCAGCTTGTTCTCCACCTTGGCCTCGTGAACGCTGTGGCAGCTGAGGCAGGAGACGCCGGCTTTGGCATGCGGGGAACGCTCAAAGTTGGGGTGCGCGCCTGCGTGGCAGGTCAGGCATCGCGCGTCGATCTGATTGGGAGACATCTGGGTGAACCGGTAGAGAATCTTGGTCGGATCTCCGCCGCTTTTCACGTGCGCCTGCCCAGAGCCGTGGCAGCTTTCGCAGGTCACGCCCTTGCCGTCATGCATCAGGGCGAGCCGGGAGTGCGGATTCTGTGGGAAATTCTTGCCGATGTCGGCATGGCAGGTCAGGCAGGTCTCCGACCCGACGTAGTTGGCCGATTGGGCGGGGGTATTTTTTTGTTGAAGCGCGCTATGCGATTGACCGGGCTCGCCAGCAGCGTTGACGTTTATAGATGTGTAAAATGCTGAAACTAGAGTGATTAGAGCAACAGCTAAGAGCAATCGCTTCATTTGGGCCTCCTACGGAAGCATTGTGGAAAACTTTCTCTTGCCCACCGGAAGCTTCCGGTGTTCCTAACATCCGTTCGACTCGCTAGCGAAGATAACAATTTCGTCATAATTCTCGCTGTGATGGTACGCACGGGTCTTGAACGCATTGTTTCTCAGGCTTGCGCGTGCGCATAAGGTATTGGAGTTATCGGCTGTTACCTGGAGTAAAGAGAGGGGTGTAATCTGCGTCCCAGCAGGTCTATATTTCTTCGACGCACACTTAGCGGGGCAGGTTGTGTGTTGCTATGCGGGCAAACCGACCTTTTGAATCCTGTGGATTAGAATCCTGGGGAAAGGAGCAGCCGGGTGAGATGAGCGAGAAGGATCAGACCTTTAAGGGAAGAAAGACTGATCAGACCCGGCGCGCGTTTCTCGCGTTTCTGAGCTGGCTCTTCGGCGGGGTGCCGCGGAACGAGTTTGTCTCGACGCAGGTCCATGTTGCGGCGGATCCGGCCGTGGTGTGGCAGCGGATCGCACTTTACGAAGAGGTGACAGGGCGGCGACCGCTGCTGTTGCGGCTCGTCATGCCGTGTCCTGTGCGGACCGAGGGGGAAAAGCGCCGGGTGGGGGAGCTGGTTCGCTGCGTGTATGACGGCGGGGAACTGCGGAAGCGCATCCTTGCTCTTGAGCCGCCCTATCGCATGGTATTCGATGTCCTGGAGCAGCGGCTGGGTATTGAAAGCTGCGTGATCGCGCAGGCCGGATCGTACGAGATTGATCGTGTCCCCGGCGGCAGCGACGTGATTTTGACGACGCAGTACCGGGCGTTCCTGCATCCGCGGTGGCTGTGGCGTCCGCCGGAGAAGATGGTTGCAAAAAGGCTCCATTTATATATTCTGCGGGCGATGCAGAGAGGTGGAAACGAGGCCGGGTCCTCCCCGATGCCGGGGGAAAGCTGAACAGGAAGCGAACCTCGGCGGAGGTGACAGCCCAGAGCCGGCCCATACTGCCGAAGAAGCCGCCGGGTGCGGTTTGACCAGCATGAACTGTAGAGATAAGGCCAAAAGATAAATCCTGAAGGGGGCCTTTCTGTGAGGCGCCTTTCAGGCGTTGACCGCTTGGTTTGCCTAGTACGGTTACCAGACGAAGATTCTGGCGCCCCCACCGGACTGGCGAATCCGTCCAGCCAGGATTGTTTCATGACGTACGGCGCCCGAGCCGAGATGGGTGGCGGGCAGCGCCGGCTCCAGGCCGGCCAGCTCTTCCACATCGATGGCATGGTTCCGGTTCATGATGGCGGCGGCGGCGTTGACCTGCTCGGCCGTGCCGGTGGCCATGACCAGTGCGCCGCCGTTCTCCACGCCCTTCACATAGGCATTCGCTTTTTCGCTGGTTGCGCCCATTTCGCGCAGGTCTCGGCACAGAGAGGCCATGAAGTCGGTGTGTGGCGTGCCGAGTGAGCCTTTGACGGGAAGATCCATTGGGTTGGTGAGTACACGAATCTCCGCAGGTGGTATTTCCGCAGCCTTGAACTCGCTGACGGCTTGATTTGCGAGGCTCCGGTTTTCAAATAATCCAACCGTTGCTTTTGTCATGGCAACCTCCATTCCGGTGGCTTAAACCCGTTGGTTATGCCTTCACGCTAGTCTCGAGATGCGGCCCCGGATGTGATGAGAGTCACCTGCTAATGTGACGGCGGGCACGGAAAGTTGATGCCCCAATGCGCGAAACTTTCGCCTGGAGCTTACTTATGAGCGACCCAAGTGTCAGTCATTCCCCATACCGTGACTTAGCCGTTCCCAATGTCATTCTGGTGGCGACCGACCTTGAGGACGACGTGGACTATCTGCTGCCGCACGCTGTGGCGCAGGCCCGGGCTGCAAGTGCAACGCTGGTGCTTGCGACCGTTGTTCCTGCTGCGGAAGGCTCTGCTCTGAACACGACGGCGCTGCTGCCCGCAGAGGCTGAGGAGAGCGCGCAGGAAGCGCGAAGGCGACTGGGGAATATCGCGAGCCTGATGTCGAATGCGGGAATACCGTGCGAAGTTGTGGTCCGGCACGGTTCTCCGGCGGAGGTTGTTCCTGCCTTGGCGCGGGAGGTCGGCGCGGCTCGCGTGATTGTAGGGACGCATGGCCGCCGCAGCGTGAAGAAGCTGTTGCTCGGCTCGGTTGCCGATTCCATTCTGCACAAGGTTGAGGCGCCGATCTACACCATCGGACCGCAGGCATCGTATGCGGCTCCGGTGGGCAAGCCGCGGCGCATTCTGCATCCGGTGTCGCTGGCCCCGGGATACGAGCGCAGCGCCCGGCTGGCGATTGAAATGGCCCAGTACTACCAGGCGGAGATCAAGCTGCTGCACATTCTGCCGCGCGATGCACAGTCCAGGAAGGACGAGGAGGTCCTGGCGGACTGGACACGTGCCGAGCTGAACCGGCTGATTCCGGAAGAGGCGCCGCTGTGGATTGTCTCCTCGGTGCAGGTTGAGAAGGGAACAGTAGTTGGGAAGATTCTGGATGCAGCGAATGAGATGAATGCAGATCTGATTGTTCTCGGCGTGAATCCGGGCCAGTCCTTCTGGGCCATCGGCGAGGACAACACGGCCTACGACATTATTGTGCAGGCCGGTTGTCCTGTGCTGACGGTCCGGCGGACACCTGGGTTACGCGTCGGCGATGAACTGCATGGGGCCAGTCGCTCGATTCCTGTTAAAGCCTCATAAATCCATCGGAAGGTTGTCATGTGAGCACCATGTCTGTAGCAAGTCATCAGATCGGAGAAACATTCCAGCCGCTGGGGGTATTTGCCAAGCCGAATTTTCTAGCTTTGACGGATCCCGAGCAAAGCCAATTCCAGACCATTGCGCAGGAGATCACGCATCAGGCCGGCGCCGTGATCTTCTCAGAAGGCGACCCGGCATCTGGAATCTATCTGGTGTGTTCAGGGCAGGTGAAACTGACGACCGCATCGGCCGATCACCACCGAATGATTCTGAAGATTGCGCAGCGGGGAGACCTTCTGGGTCTGAGCGCCATGCTGAATGACATTCCATATGAGGTCTCAGCGCAAACCCTGGTGCAAAGCACGTTCAAGTATGTCGCGCGGCAGTTTTTCCTCGACTTCATCCGTAATTCGGTGAACGCGGGCTATGCCACTGCGCTGGCGCTCGCCAAAGAGCATCATGAGGTCTTTCTGGGGGCGCGGCGGCTGGCGCTTTCTCCTTCGGCCACGGCGCGCATTGCGCATGTGCTCATCGAGTTCCTGCACTCCGCAGGGACGGAGAGCTCATCGCATGTGTTTCCGCTTGTGCTTACGCATGCCGAGCTTGCCAGCCTTGCGGGAACTTCGCGCGAGACCGTTACCCGCATGCTGAATCAGTTCGAACGCGAAGGTATTATCTCCAGGCACGATTCCACCGTGACGGTGATGCAACCGGCACAACTTGAGCAGCTCGCCGGATAAAAAAACGGCCGGCGAATGCCGGCCGCAATGGATGCTCCCTGATAGAGCGTCAAACTATATGCGCCTGGACCGCGAGTACCGGGCAGTGCGCCGTGCGCACCACTTGGGCTATGGTTGCCCACGGTGCGTGATCGGCCATCATACCGTGCTCATGCACGCCCATGACGATGAGTCCTGACCTGGCCCGTGCCGCGATGGCCAGCAGTTCCTCGCCGGGCGCCCCCACGGCCGTTTCGATATGAATACGCCTCTCCTGATACAGGTCCTGTGGCGCAAGCTGGCGTAAGGTGTGCGTGACCCGCTCGCGATACTCTGAAGCGGCGCTCCGCGCATCCGATGCCGGGAAGACATGCGCGATGGTCAGCGAGGCTCCGGTTTGCCGCGCGATGGCCGCCGCATACTGTGCCGGGCGCAGGGATGAGTAAAGCATATCGGCGGCAAAGAGGATGGATTTGAGTGAGCCGCGGGTCTGATCGCACTGCGGGCCGACCACAAGTACCGGACAATGCAGATGGCGGACGGCAGATTCCGCGACCGAACCGAGCACGACCTTTTTAAGGCCGGATCGGCCGTGCGAACCAACCACTACGAGGCCGATCTTTTTCTCCTCCACCATCATGGAGATTGCATCGGTGGGAGTTGCGCTGAGGACGATCTCCTCATGCTTGAGAGATTTCAGGTGCGGAATTCCGGCGGCATACGTGTGCAGGCTCCTCTGCCCGATTTCAACATCCACATGCTGCAGCATCGGCGTGCTGTCAGCCGTATAGATTTGCAGAGGGACGGCATGCAGCACATGCAGCTTCGCGTCGAGGGTCCTGGCAAGCCCAGCGGCAACCTTGGCGGCTGCGGTAGCCTGCTCGGAAAAGTCAGTAGCAATCAGGATGTCTTTGATGCGGATCGGAGTTGACTCGAGATGCGGCTCGGTCAGCTCGAATGTTGCTTGCGGTAAAGGAGAAGCAGTCATGGTCACTCCTTATTCTTCCGGATGCGCCTTCCCGGATGACGTAGGAACGGGATGCGAACCGCGCACTATGATCCATATATAGAGTAGAAGCTGGCGGCTTCAATTGCCGTGATGCCGATCACCAGGCCTGCAAATTTATGCGTTAGCATGAGTGGGTGCATTCCGGCGCTTGCGCCGCGCAGGAAGGAGCCGGGCCATGCCTCCGCCGATTCTGATTCGGATCGCCATTGCGGCCGTCTGGATTTATGAGGGACTGTGGTGCAAGATGCTGGGCCGCCGTCCTGACCAGAAGGACACCGCCGCTCTGGTTCCATTTGTCGGGCCTGGGTTGGCACGGATGTTCCTGGTGGGGCTGGGGGTGGTGGAGTGCGCCTTTGGCGTGTGGACCCTTAGCGGGTGGCAGTTATGGTGGGCGGCGCTGGTGCAGACGGCGGCACTCGTCGCGATGAATACCGCCGGCCTGATCTGGGCGCGGCGCAGCATTCACGACCCGGCGGGCATGCTGGTGAAGAATTTTGTCTTCGTGATTCTGATGTGGGTGGCGGCGGGACTTTGAGTCCCCCCAGGCTCTGCGACGTCTTAGAGCGAGCTGACCTCTGCCACCTGAACGATGCCCCACAACAGGGACCTGTCCTGCGCCGCATGGTTCGAGGGCAGGTCAAGGTCCGGCTCCGCAAAGCTGCGGATGACGGCGACTGCGTCTTTTGCGGCGGCACGGTTCATGGCCTGGATCATGCGCGCCTGATAGGCGGCCGAGGTTCCGTCGAAGATGTTCGAGAGCGTGAAGGCGTTAAAGCTTCCCGGCTTGCAGCTTTCAAGATAGGCGGCTGCGTCGGCGCATACGAACCGGATGGAGTCTGGACCCGCCGACCGGGATACGGTATCCGAGGGTGATTCTGCGACATCCAGAAACAGCGAGCGGGCATAGGGATTCATCGCATTGGGATGGAGCGACCAGCAACGCTCCATGCGCGCCCGCAGGACGGGGCCAATGCGGGCCGGCATCCAATCCAGGAACCTGGGCGCATAGATGAGGCGCAGCAAAGCCTGCGAGGTCACGGTGTCAAAAGCCTGGCGGAAGCGTTGCGTGTCGAGCGTGCTCTTCCAGTAGGCGAGCTGCTCCCGGGTGTCGCGCATGGCGAAGAATGTGTCAAAGCGCTGACGGGTCCAGCCGATCAGAGGAAAGGCGTTGCGGCCGAGACGCATCCTGCGCTCGGCGGAGCCGGTCTCGCGCGGTGCGCCCTCCGCGCGTCGCCGGGCATAGGCAAGCTGCACGGGGTTCAGGTCAACCGCGGTGACCTCGTAATCTGCGGAGAGACGAAGGGCGGTGCAACCGGCGGAGGCGATGGCGAAGACACGGCTGCCGCGTGGGAAAACGCCGGCCTCGATTTCGGCATCCTCGTACATCCGGCCAAAGAGCAACTGCGGCGGTCCGGTCAGACTGTCGAGCCTCCCGGATTTCCACGGCGTGCCGGTTTCTGTAAGCGAATTGTGCTTATTACCAGGCAAAGGCTGAATTTTATCCCTATTTGATTCAACGCCAGGGCCAGGCGGAGGCCAATCTAGTGATCCAGATCATATATGGAGTTCGCAAAGTTCACATAAGATGACGAAATTATGACGGCTCTTTTGCTGCATAGACTTCAATTTGCCTTTACCGTCACTTATCACTATCTGTTTCCGCAGCTCACCATGGGGCTTGCGCTCCTGATTGTAATCCTCAAGACCATAGCGCTGAAAAAGGGAGACGAACGCTACCATCAAGCGGCGCGCTTCTGGGCGAAAATTTTTGCGGTTAATTTTTTGCTCGGAGTTGTGACGGGCATCCCGATGGAATTCCAGTTTGGGACTAACTGGGCAGAGTTTTCGCGGCGTACCGGCGGCATTATCGGGCAGCCACTGGCCATGGAGGGCGTGTTCTCGTTCTTCCTGGAATCGACATTCCTCGGCCTGTTCCTGTTCGGCGAGAAGCGGCTGTCGAAGTGGGCGCACTGGGGCGCGGCCTTCATGGTGTTTGTCGGCTCCTGGATCTCCGGCTTCTTCATCATCGTGACCGACGCGTGGATGCAGCATCCGGTGGCGTATCGCCTGCTTCCAGACGGGCGTTTTATGCTGACCAGCTTCTGGGAGCTTCTGCTGAACCCCTGGGCATGGCTGCAGTACGCGCACACCATGTGCGGCGCGGTGGTCACGGCGTCATTCGTGATGGCGGCGGTGGGCGCGTTCTATCTGTTGGAAAAGCGCGATGTGGAGTTCGGCAAAATATTTGTAAAGGCCGGCGTGATTGCCGGGCTGATCTCCTGCATGGTGCAGGTGTTTCCGACCGGCGACCTGCAGGGCCGCTACACGGCCAAGAACCAGCCGGCCGCGATTGCGGGCATGGAGGGGCTGTTCCACTCGGAGAAAGGCGCTCCGATGGTGCTGATCGGGCAGCCCGACATCGAGCAGCAGCGCATCGACAATCCTCTGGTCGTCAACAAGGTGTTGAGCTTTTTGATTTATGGAACCACCCGGGCGGAGGTGAAGGGACTGGACCAGATTCCGCGCGATCAGTGGCCTTCCGCGCTGCCCTTGCTCTTTTACGCCTACCACATCATGGCCGGACTGGGGACGTACTTCGTGCTGCTGATGGTGGTGGCCGCAGCCATGCTCTGGAAGGGAGTGTTGTTCCGAAGCCGATGGATTTTGTGGCCGCTCATGCTGAGCTTCCCGCTGCCGTATATCGCCAACACGGCGGGATGGATGACGGCGGAGATCGGACGGCAGCCGTGGCTGGTGTATGGGCTGCTGCGCACGGCGAACGGCTACTCGGTGCATGTTTCGGCAGGCAACGCCCTGTTTACGCTGCTCGGTTTTATGGGCATATACAGCGTGCTGTCGATCCTTTGGATTGTGCTGATCTACCGCTTTATTGAGCGCGGTCCCGATTCGGTTCGGCCTTCGTCCGCCCCCGAAGGCTTTACCGCGTAATCGGGATTCTGGAGGAGAAGAGAAATGGGAGCGATCTGGTTTTGGATTGTCGCGGTCATGCTCGCGATCTACGTGGTGCTCGACGGCTTTGATATCGGCATCGGCTTTCTCTATCCCTTTCTGGGGCGAAGCGAGGAGGACCGCCGGGTGATGATGCGGTCGATCGGGCCGGTGTGGGACGGAAACGAGGTATGGCTGCTGGCCGGCGGAGGCACGCTGTTCTTTGCCTTCCCGCTGCTCTATGCCTCGTCGTTCAGCGGCTTCTACCTGCCGCTGATGATCGTGCTGTGGCTGCTGATCGGGCGCGGCCTGAGCATTGAGCTGCGCGCGCACATCGACAGCACGGTGTGGAAGGCCTTCTTTGACGGCATGTTCTTTTTCTCAAGCGCCCTGCTGGCCATTTTCTACGGGGCCGCGCTGGCCAACGTCATCCGCGGCGTACCGGTCGGCGCCGACAACTACTTCTTCCTGCCGCTGTGGACCAACTGGCGTGTGGGCGCACACCCCGGCATTCTTGACTGGTACACCGTGATCGGGGGCGTGGTCGCGCTGACCGCGCTTGCCGTACATGGTGCACTGTATCTTGCCGTGAAGGCGCAGGGAGACCTGGAAGAGCGCGCGCTCAAGTGCAGCCAGATCGGATGGATTGCGCTGTGCGTGATTACGGTGGTGAGCCTGATTGCAACCATCGATGTGCGTCCGTCCACTCTGGATAACTACAAGGCCGACCCGATTGCCTTTGCGATTCCCCTGCTGGTGGTTCTGTCGCTGGTGGGGATCAAGTGGTTTGCAGCCCGGGAAAATGCTATTGCGGCGTTTGCTTCCTCGAGTCTGTATCTGGTGATGATGCTGGTCGGCGCGGCCGTGGGTCTTTATCCCGCATTGCTGCCTTCCTCAATCAGCGCGGCCAGCGACATTACGATTGCGAAGGCCCTGTCCGGCTCCTACGCGATCCACGTGGGGCTGATCTGGTGGTTCTTTGGAATGCTGCTGGCGGCGGGCTACTTTGCGGTGAGCTATACGATGTTCCGCGGGAAGGTTCCGGCGGATGCGGAAGGCTATGGGCACTGAGGTGGGTGCGCATGGTGTGTGGCATGCGGCAGTATGTGACGAATGTCACACGTGGATGTGCTGGCCGACACAGAACCTTGGCGAGCGATTCGAGAAACTAGGCCTATCAAGCACAAGGAGCGTGGGATGCAGAAGCGGGTGGATGGTGAATTTCGGAAGTGCATGCTGGCGGCGCCGGACCGGATATTAGTTGCGACGGACCTTACCGATCTTGACTATCTTGTTCCGCACTCCATTGCCCAGGCCAGAGTGTGCGGCGCAATGCTGACCTTTGTGCATGTGCTTCCGTCGGCGAGAGCCGCCATGCCGGACGCCGGGGCAGGCTACGGTACGGCGTACCTGAAAAGCGATCCCGCGAAGTTGATTCGTGATGCGCGTTTGGTTTTGCTGGGCGTGGAGCGGCAGGTTGAGGCGCACGGAATTACCTGTGAGACCCGGGTGCGGCAGGGCAGCGTGACAGAAGCGCTTGCTCGCGAGATCAACCAGACGGAAGCCACGCGCTTGATTGTCGGCACACATGGCCGCAGCAAGCTGGGGCGTCTGGTGATGGGTTCCATAGCCAATCGGCTGCTGACTTCGATCCAGATTCCGGTGATGGTGATCGGCCCGCAGGCGCGCAGTGCGGAAGAGCATACGGCCCCGCGCCGGATACTGCATCCCGTCTCGCTGATGGGGATCGATCATAACAGTATTCATTTGCCGCTGAATGTCGCGCAGTCGTGCCGCGCTGATCTCACCCTGCTGCATGTGATCGATCCTGATCTGATGGAGGGGATGAATCCCGGACGCGTGATCGAGTGGGCCGCCGGACGGTTGAGAGGCATGATTCCCGCGGCGGATCTTATGCCTGCGGTTCATGTGCGCGTAAATTGCGGGGAACTGGCGGAAGAGATTCTAAGAGCCGCGGAGCAAGCCGGGGCCGACCTGATATTGCTTGGTTCAAGCGGCTACAGCACGCGGTCGTTCAACGAGAGCATGGCCTACAAGGTTTTGACGGCGGCGTCGTGCCCCGTACTGACCTACCATCACGAGCCGTACGGGGCACAGATTGAAGCGCTCGAGGCGATGCATTTTCGTTCCTCCGGCGATTCCTATCCGCAGGATGCGGCAAGCCGTGGAGTGCACAGCAATGGGGTACATGTTTCCTAGAGAGGCAGACTTATGTCGTCAGCATTACGAAGAGCAGCAGACAAATGTACCGAGTGCACGCGCCGGCATGAACGCATCTTCTGCAATCTGAGCGGGGATGCGCTGCAACATCTGGATGCGATCAGTTTGCAGCTTGCTCTGCCTGGAAGGGCGATGGTTTTCAAGGAAGGGCAGAGCGCGGATGCGGTCTACCTGGTGTGTGATGGCCAGTTGAAGCTGTACACAACCTCGCGAGAAGGGCGGGTAATGATTGTGCGCCTGGCCCGCCCGGGCAACCTGCTGGGCCTGAGCGCGGTGATGGATCGCGCGGACTACGAGATCTCAGCGGAAACACTGATGCCTACCATCCTCAGGCGCATCACGCAGCCGGATTTCGTCGAGTTCCAGTATAAGTATCCGGAAGTAGGCCGGCACACGTCGGAGGTTCTGGCGAAGGACTACCGTTACATTTTTCAGGATGCGCGGCGGCTCGCGCTTTCCGGATCCGCGTCAGGCCGCCTAGCCCGCCTGCTGCTGGACTGGTCTGAGGAGTTGGGGAATGGATGCCCCGAGCTTCGGTTTAAAATGTCGCTAACGCACGAAGAGATGGCATCCATGGCGGGCACATCGCGCGAAACCGTGACGCGCCTGCTGAATCGATATGAGCGCGGCAAGCTGATCGCGCGAGAAGGATCCTCGATTGTCATTCTCAATCCCGGCCAGCTGGATGCCTTTGCAGGTTAGTGGAAAGGCGGGGATTGCATGGTGATTTCCAGAAATGTACGAACCGGTGTTCTGGCCATACACGGAGGCATTGCGCTGGTACTCGGGTTGTCTTTTCTCTACCTGAGCGCAACCATGACCAATCCATTGTTTGAAGCGCTGGCGGTAGTGGCGGTGATCATGCTGGCGGCCGTGGCGCTGGTACTGGCGGCAATCACAGACTGGTTTGCCGCATTCAGCACCGGGATGCGGAGCGCGCACCGCCTCACGTTTTATCTGCTTGCCGGCATGGCCTTTGCGCTGGCGGGATTATTTATCGGATACTACCCCGCGGTCTACATGCAATGGCTGGTGGGGTTTGCCGCGCTGCATGCGCTTGTTTTCGGTGCATGGTCGTTTACCTTTGCATTTACCGGGCAGGACCATAGGATGGAGCGTCGCGCGATGGCGGCGTTCGGGACTGTCTCGGTTCTGTTTTCCGGCGCGCTGGCGGCCTGGGTCCCGTACTTGAACGACCAGACGGCCGTTGCGCTGCTGGGTGCGTATCTATTCTTCGTTGGCATCAAGCTGTTGTTCTTTGCCTGGAATTCCCATCGCAAAGCGGAGCACACAAGGCCGCCGCTCATCGAGCATCATCCGACTGTTTCGTAACTCCGGCAGACGCAACGCGCGGCCGGCGCGCAGTTCATCGGACCGTAATACTCCACATACCGGGCGTCTAATCCTTTCTGTTACAAAGACGATAACGATCGTGAGTCGCCCTGCATCCCACCTGCAGATAGAGAATTGCCTGACGAGGTCGCGAATGAAAACTTCTGCTTTGATGCAGCCTGCCGCTGATGCCACTTCCGGAGCCCTGGGGCAGCTGCTTTCCGCCCGCGAGATTGAACTGATGAACATGTGGTGGCGGGCGTGCAATTACCTTTCCGCGGGAATGATTTATCTGTACGACAATCCCTTGCTGCGGGAGCCACTGCGGCCGGAGCACATCAAGCATCGCCTGCTTGGGCATTGGGGATCGGACCCAGGACAGAGCTTTGTCTGGGTGCATTTGAACCGGATGATCCGGAAGCACGACTTGAATATGATTTACATCTCCGGTCCCGGCCATGGCGCGCCCGCGACGCTGTCGAATGCTTATCTTGAAGGAACCTATTCCGAGGTGTATCCCGACAAAAGCCAGGATGCAGCCGGAATGCAGAAGTTCATGCGCCAGTTTTCCTTTCCCGGCGGCATCGGAAGCCACTGCACGCCGGAGACGCCGGGATCGATCCACGAGGGCGGGGAACTCGGATACAGCCTTTCGCATGGTTTTGGAGCGGCGTTTGATAATCCTGACCTGATTGTGGCTGTGGTGGTGGGAGACGGCGAAGCCGAGACCGGGCCGCTTGCAACCTCGTGGCACTCCAACAAATTTCTCAATCCTGTACACGATGGCGCGGTGCTGCCCATCCTTCATCTCAACGGGTACAAGATCGCGAATCCGACGATTCTCGCGCGCATACCCAAAGAAGATCTGGACGCGCTGTTCCGCGGATACGGCTACATGCCTTACTTCGTGGAGGGTGATGATCCGGACACCATGCACCTCAAGATGGCAAAGACGCTCGAGCAATGCATCGGAGACATTCGCGGTATTCAGCAAAAGGCCCGCTCCGGCGGCAAAGTCGGTTATACGCGCTGGCCGATGATTGTTCTGCGGACGCCAAAAGGATGGACCGGGCCGAAGGAAGTCGATGGGCACAAAGTCGAAGGCTACTGGCGCGCGCATCAGGTACCGATCCATGATGTGCCGGACAATGCGGCGCACCTCAAGCTCCTGGAAGAGTGGCTGCGCAGCTACAAGCCGGAAGAGTTATTCGATGAAAACGGCGCGCCGTGTGCGGATTTGAAGGCGCTGGTTCCCGAGGGCAAGCGCCGGATGAGCGCAAATCCACACGCCAACGGTGGTCTGCTGCGCAAGGCGCTCGACCTGCCGGAGTTCTGCGACTACGCCGTGGAGGTTAAGGAACCAGGCGCTGCGGAGGCGTTGCCTACCGACATTCTGGCGCAGTTTTTGCGCGATGTGATGCGCCGCAACATGACGAACTTCCGTGTCTTTGGCCCGGACGAGACGGCGTCGAACAAGCTGCAGAAGATTTACGAGGCGAGCAAGAAGACCTGGCTTGCGGAATACAAGCCGGAAGACGCCGATGGAGGCGAACTCGCGGTGGACGGCCGCGTAATGGAGATGTTGAGCGAGCACACTCTGGAGGGGTGGCTGGAAGGCTATCTGCTCACCGGGCGGCACGGCTTCTTCTCAAGCTACGAAGCCTTTGTGCACGTCATCGACTCCATGTTCAACCAGCATGCCAAGTGGCTCGAAGCCAGCAAGCGCGAGCTAGCCTGGCGCGCGCCGATTTCGTCGCTCAACCTGCTTATTACCTCGCTGGTGTGGCGGCAGGACCACAACGGTTTTACGCATCAGGACCCCGGCTTTCTGGATGTGGTGACCAACAAAAGCGCGGAGGTCGTTCGCATCTATCTTCCTCCTGACGCGAACTGTCTGCTGAGCGTGGCCGATCACTGTCTGCGCAGCACAGACTACGTGAACGTGATTGTGGCCGACAAACAATCGCACCTGCAGTACCTGGACATGGACGCCGCGATCAAGCACTGCACCAAGGGCATCGGCATCTGGGACTGGGCCAGTACGGACGGCGGCGAAGAGCCTGACGTTGTGATGGCGAGCGCCGGCGATGTGGCCACGCAGGAGTGTCTTGCGGCGGTTTCCATTCTGCGCAACCAGTTTCCGGATTTGAAAATTCGCTTTGTCAATGTGGTGGATCTGTACCGGCTGCAGCCGGAGACGGAACATCCGCACGGGCTTTCTGACCGCGACTTCGATTCACTGTTTACCAAAGACAAGCCCATCATCTTTAACTTTCACGCCTACGCATCGCTGATTCATAAGCTCGCGTACCGGCGCACGAACCACGGCAACCTGCACGTGCGCGGCTACAAGGAAAAGGGCAACATCAACACACCGCTTGAACTGGCGATTGTGAACCAGGTGGACCGATTTAATCTGGCCATCGACGTGATCGATCGCGTGCCGCGCCTGCAGGTAAAGGGCGCCCACGTAAAAGAATGGTTGAAGGAGGAAATCATCGAACACCTGGCCTATGCGCATCGCTACGGCATTGACAAACCGGAGGCACGTACCTGGAAGTGGCCGCAATGAAGTTTGTGAATGCCGAAAATCTGGTTTTGGCTGTCAACAGCGGATCGTCCTCGCTCAAGTTCGGTCTTTATGAAAAAAGAAACGGCGATGAGGCGGTGCTTTATCGCGGCGAGGCAAGCGGCATCGGCAGGCCGGACGGCAAGCTGAAGATTGTCGACGCTGAGGGCCGGACGGTGTACAGCGACGGCTATTCGTCCAATTCGCAGGCGGGGGCGTTCGAGTCGGTTCTGGAACAGTTGAAGGAGCAGGGCGTTGACTCGATTGCCGCGGTCGGGCATCGGGTGGTTCACGGTGGCCCACGCCTGAGGCAACATCAGCGGATTACGGACGATGTGCTGGCGACGCTGAAATCTGCGGTGCACTTTGCGCCGTTGCATATTCCCGCTTCGATTAATTTGATCGAGAAGAGCAGGGAGTTGCTCCCGGACGCCGGACAGTTTGCCTGCTTCGACACGGCCTTCCACGCGACTATGCCGGAGACCTCGATCCACTACGCGCTGCCCGAAGAGCTGTACAAGAAGGGCGTGCAGCGGTATGGCTTCCACGGCCTGTCTTATGAATCGATCATCCATCGTATGCAAGGCAAGCTTCCCGCGCGGGCGGTCTGCGCACATCTGGGCAGCGGCGCGAGTCTTGTAGCGCTGAGCGACGGCCGCTCCGTGGATACCAGCATGGGACTGACGCCGACCGGGGGCATCCCCATGTCGACGCGTGTGGGGGACCTGGACCCCGGTGTGCTGCTGTTCCTGATGCGGACCGAGGGCATGGATGCGAATGCGCTCGAAACCATGGTGAATCACCAGGGCGGGCTGGGTGCGCTTTCCGGCGGAGAAAATGATATGCGGCAGTTGCAGGCCGCCATGGAAAACGGCGATAAGCGGGCGGCGCTGGCGATCCACATTTTCGCCGGGGCGGTGCGCAAGTTCATCGGCGCCTATGCTGCGGAGCTTGGCGGACTCGATCTGCTGATCTTTACCGGAGGGATCGGGGAGCACAGCGAGTTCGTCCGCAACCTGATCTGTAAAGGGATCGAATTTCTGGGGGTTGATCCCGGGCGGGACGGAGCCGCATCCAGGATTTTGGTAATGACCAGCGAAGAAGAGGTCCAGATTGCGCGCCATGCGCGGCGCCTGATGTATGGTTCGACAAGCTGAGAGAGGGTGTACCTTCTTGTGGCCAAGGTGAGATGTTTATCGTATCGCCTGGTCCGCGAGCTTGCCGGAGTTGGAAACAAATCAGTGATGCATAGCATATTGAGCAGGAGGGAGTGGAGATGCAGCAGACCTTGAAGCTGATTCGCGACAGATATTCCGAACGGGGCGCGTTTGATGCGAAGCGTCCGGTTGCGAAGGCCGACCTGAAGATGATTCTGGAGGCCGCACGCTGGGCTCCCACGCCGACCAACATGCAAAACTTTGAGATTGTTGTTGTGGACGACACGCAGCAACTGGAAGCCATCGGCAAAATCCCCGCCTACATGTCAGAAAATTTTCTGCGCGAGAATTATGCGGAACTTGTTTCCACTGAGGAAGAGCTGCGCATCCGCAAGCGTGGCATGCTGGCCAGTCTGTTTCCTGCGGCATGGACTGACCCGCAGGCCTGGGACGAGGACTCGGATGCCCGCTTTCAGCTTACGTTTCTTGAGCGCGCGGTGCAGGAGAACCCTTTGCTTCTGGTGGTGCTGTATGACGGCAGCAAGCGCGCGCCCGGCTCAGAGCGGGACCTGCCGGGCCACATGAGCCTGGGCTGCGTCATGGAAAATATGTGGCTCATGGCGGAGGCTCTGGGCATCGGTTTCCGCGTGCTGACCGTGTTCAGCGACAGCCCGGTCGAGCGTGAGGTCAAGAAGGTTTTACGTACGCCATCCAACATGAAAGTGGCCTTCGCCTGTGCGCTGGGCTATCCGGTCCAGCCGTCGCGGGAAACGTACCTGCGCGTCCGGCGCGATATGGAGGACTTTGTACACGCCAACGAGTTCGGGCGCAGGGACCCGGAACTCAAGAGTGAAGCGCAGGATATTCCGTAACCTGCAGCGGCATTCTGTCTGCGCTCCGGACCTGGGCCGAGCCTAGGGTTGTACTTCCCGCTCCGGCATTGCCACCAGAATAAAAACGATACCGGCCACGGCAAACATCCGGAAGGCCGCGTCCTGCCCGTTCCACATATGGGATTGCCACATTAGGAACCACTCGGCCCCGATGGTGAGAAACGCAACCAGCCACATCAGCAGGCTGAGCGTCATGCCGGCGATGGCCGTTCGCTTTGCCAGATGAAATGCGTCTGCGGGCGCGCGCAGTTTGCGCAGCATTCTGACGCAGCCCAGCCAGCACAGCACCATGGTGACGGCCTCCCACAGAATGATGGAGTCGTAGAAAGCCTTCTGTATCCATAAGGAATGGATGGCGCGCCACATGCCGTGGTTGCCGGGGAAGGTTGAGTTCATCAGCAGAACATGGTGGACAAACTGATAGTTCGATCCGTAGTCGGTGCAGTTGTTAAAGACCACCAGCGTGTAGAAAAACGCGATGGCTGCGACCAGAAGAACTTTGGATGTGCGCAAGATCATGGTTTACCTGGAGGGAGAAAGGTCCGGAAATAGGCGGTGAGGGCCTGCATGGTCTGTGCGTCGTATTGGGGATTGGCCGGCATCACTGCGTTGGGAATTTTCGACGTTGGGTTGCGTACAAATGCGGTGAAAAAGCGAGGGCTGTACCGGGCCAGGACGGCGATCATCTGAAAGGGAACGTGCGCTTTGGTGCCTCCAATATGTCCCTGGTTGTGGCAGCGCAGGCAGTTCTGCATCACGAGGATGGATGCGTTGTGCATGGTCTTGTCCCCGGCACTGCTGCCGGGCGCCTGGAGCGCCCGCAGAACATGGTTCTCCGGCAGGAAGCGAAGCTCAATCACTCCGTTCGGGATCTGCTGCTCGTCCTGATGCGAAAGGATGTGGAAGGCGGGAACGAACCGTTTATGCGAAATCAGGTACGGCCCGTAGCTGCCGCCGTCGCGGGTGCGGGGCATCTCGGCTGGAGCGTGTCCGTTGATCTTGAGCACCAGAAAGGGATGGTGCTCGGCACGATACTCCGCCGTGTAGTGCGCCTCGTAGCCGTCGTTGCAGAGCGCGGCAACCATAATCTTTTGGCCGCGTGCGGCGTACCTACGTACAAGCACGTCGAGGTCGACTCCGCTGAGGCGGACAGGGTGCGGGAAGTTGGAATCGTTCGAGACGGTGAACTGCTCTTGCGGCAGCCGCAGCAGTTGCGCGTAGCTTATTGTTTCGATGTGGTTGTGGTGCGTTGCTTGAAGAGCGCCGGACAATTTCAAGGGCGGCGGGCCGGATGTTCTACGGGCAGGATGCGCAACTGTCTGCGCGGAAATGCTGCAGATAAAAGTTATTAATAACAGCGCCATTCTTGCGGATGGGCGAATCATGCAGCATATCCTAACTCAGTCCGGTCACACTGCTGACTGCAATTTATAACTTTCCTCGCGGAGCATGCTACAGTACGGCCAATGAGCGTAGAAACTCGACTGTATGAGCTTGGTTGTGTGCTACCGTTGCTGCCAGCGCCCGGCGGAAACTACCTTTCCGCGAAAATTGCCGGCGATCTGGTTTTTTTGGCCGGCGTGATCTCGACCGATGCGCAGGGAGTCATCGCCGGAACCGTGGGTCGTGACCGGAGCGTGGAAGATGGATATCGCGCCGCGCGCCAATGCGCCCTGGCGCAGCTTGCCGTTCTCAAGCAGACGCTCGGCACGCTAGACCGCGTGCAGCAGATTGTGAGCGTGAATGGCTATGTGAACAGCGTGGCCGGATTTGCCGATAGCCCAAAGGTGATCAACGGAGCATCCGACCTGCTGGTTGAGTTGTTTGGCGACGCTGGCCGTCATGTGCGGGCTGCGATTGGAGTGTCCGGGCTGCCGCTGAATGCTCTGGTTGAGATGCAGATGGTGGTGGCAATCGGATGACAATGCGCGAACACTCGCTCGCTGCTGAGCCGACGCACTCTCGCTGGAACCGGGCGCTTGCGCCGCGGCTGGTGGTTGCGCCGGGCGACATTGTGCATTTTGCGTGTGTTGACGCGAGCGGGGGACAGGTAGTTCCCGGTATGTCCGTGGCGGAATATCTTGCCATCGACCGCGGGCGCATTCACGCGCTTACCGGGCCGGTTGCCATTGCGGGAGCCGAACCGGGTGATGTGCTGGAAGTGCAGATTCTTGAGATTCGCCACAAAGGCTGGGGCTGGACGAGCGTGATTGAAGGCCTCGGCTTCCTCAAGGAGCGATTCACTGAGCCGTATCTTTTCCATTGGAAGCTGGATGGCGATGAGAGCGGTTCGCTTGCGCCCGCTGTGGTGCCGCTGCGTCCGTTTTGCGGCGTGATGGGCGTGGCTCCGGCTGAAGACGGGGAGTTCCGCACGCGCGCGCCGGGCGCTTTCGGCGGAAATCTTGACGTGCGCGAGTTGTATGCGGGCTCGACACTTTACCTGCCGGTGATGAATGCGGGCGCGCTCTTCTCCTGTGGCGACGGGCACGCCGCGCAGGGCGATGGCGAGGTTTGCATCAACGGCATTGAGTGCCCGCTGGATGTGACGCTGCGCTTCCATCTCCATAAAGGGCGCAGCCTGCCCGGGCCGATGGTGGAAGCTGCGTCGCGTCCATTGCTGGCTGCGCAGCCCGCTGCATGGATTGTGGCCGAGTCTGATCCGGACGCGCTGACGGCTGCGCGCCGCGCCACATCTCGTATGGTTGACCTGCTGGCGGAGCACTGGGGATTCAGCGACGTGCATGCCTACCTGCTGTGCAGTGTTGCCATGAACCTGCGGTTGAGCCAGGTTGTGAACGAACCGATGATCACGGTAAGCGCGTCGCTCGACAAACACATTCTCCCGGAAAGGCGGCTTTATTCCTGATGCAGGTGAATAATCCGGAAGTCGTTGCGGAGCTTGCCGGGCTCTATCCGAAATATGAAACTGCGTTGGTTACAAATGATGTGAACACGCTTATCGCCATGTTTTGGGATGCGACTGAGGTGGCCCGCTTTGGCGTGACCGAAAACCTGCACGGAATAGAGGAGATCAAGGCGTTCCGCAAAGGACGCCCGCCGGTAAACCTGGCGCGCACCATTGAGCGGCTGGATATTGTGGCGTTTGGCAAGGACTTCGGCTCGGTCACGCTGGAGTTTTCGCGCGAGGTCAACGGTGTGACCACGCGTGGCCGCCAGAGCCAGATGTGGGTGCGCATGCCCGAAGGCTGGCGGATCGTCTCCGCGCACGTGTCTCTTTTGCCCGCTGCGGCTACGCGCTCAGCGTGACCGCAAGCATTTCCACAGGAGCCTCTGCGAATTTCGACTGTAGCTCGGCTGCGGTTGCAAACGTGTGTCCTTTGACGTGACGGGCGGGGAACTGGAACACCAACTGCGGTTCCGCGAACGGATACGGTGTAAGACAGAAGTGCCGATCTTCCAGGGGCTCCACTGCGATGCGGGAGTATTCTCTGTTGCGCAGTGGCAGCGGATGCAGCAAAGTGGCGGGCTCGCTGTAGGCCACGCAACTCAGAAGGGAAAGGTTATCGGTGGCCTGCAAAAGCCGGAAGTGGTCGCGGATGCGGGTCTCCGATTTCTCTTCACCGGACAAGTCCGCATTCTGCTGGATTGTGGCCTTCAATTCGTTCTGGTACCCGGTTTGCGCAGCAAGGAAATCATCGAGCAGTGGAAGTTGTGCGGGGTTAATGGTGGCGCGATCGGCGCGCTCGGTCAGCAGATTGCAGGTGTGCATGGAGATCAGCAGCCCGGCATAGGCGTCCTTGTCCGCAGTCAGGCGCAGGGCGCGATCGCGTACCGCAAGGTAGTCCGCAAGGTCGATTTCTTCAAAGGCGGAATATTTGCCGACCAACTCCGTGGAGAAGGCCGATGGCTTGCCCTGGCGGGTGATCTGCGGATTTGCGTCGCGAAGCGCCCAGCCGTCGTCATGGCAGCGGATCCCGCGCAGCACATGCGTGCGCGGCTCAGGAGAGGCGAACTGCGCATTGCCCCAGGCCTCGGCAAAGCTCTCGGCCAGTCGCGCGTGGTCCGGATGGGTGATGAGCCACCAGCCTGTTTCTGTTTCCATACGAAGCATATTTTGTTTCCTCCGTGAATGTGCCGTGTTTCAAATTGTTTCCGGCGCCCGCGCTGACTGGTGCCAGTTGTGCAGGAAGTACCACTCCAAAAACATTGCCAAAAAGAAGAAGGCGAAGCCGAGCACGCTGGCGGCGATGACCAGAGCAAACAGATAAGCAGTTTGCAATTGCGCGTTGGCGTAGAGAATCGAGTAGCCCAGCCCGCCCTGACCCACGCGGCTGGAGCCGGCGAAGAGCTCGCCGGTGATGGCGCCAATCACTGAGATTCCTGCTGCGATGCGGATGCCAACGAAGAGGCTAGGCATGGCATGGGGCAAGCGCAGCTTGAAGAGTGTTTGTGCCGGAGTTGCCTTGTGCATCAGAAACAAATGCTGCAGGTTCTCTTCCACGCTGATCATGCCCTGGGTAGTGTTCGCGATAATGGGCGCAAGGCAGATGATGAAGGCGATGAGCGTCACGGGCCACTCGCCGGAGCCGGCCCACATAAGAATGAGCGGGGCGACGGCAATGATGGGCACCGTTTGCAGCAGGATGGTGTAAGGGTAGAGCATCCTGCGCAGCCAGGGAGACTGTGCGAATACGAGCGACACGGCGACGCCGATGAGGATGCTCAGCAGCAGGCCGCCGCCGGCCTCCTCCGCCGTGATGAGCAGCGACTGGGTGAGCGGCGCAAAGCGCGTGACCAGCGTTATGGCCACCTGCGCGGGAGACGGAAGCATGAAGCTGGGGACACCAAACGACCAGATGATGGCCTGCCACAGCGCGACCAGTAGGGCGAATACACCGAGCGCGTTAAGCGCGGTATGGAGATGGCGCCTCATGCCAGGTGCGCTCCGCGAAGGATACGGGACACACGCGAGATCTCCCGCTCAAATGCATCGCTTGACCGCACATCGGTCAGGTTTTCGCGATCCAGCTCAACGTTCACCATTTTCAGGACGCGTCCCGGATTGGGCGCGAGCACCAATATGCGTGAGGAGAGAAACACGGCTTCCGCAACCGAGTGCGTGACGAACGCAATCGTCCACTGGTGCTGCTTTTGCATGCGCAGTAACTCATCGTTCATGCGGTCGCGGGTTATCTCGTCGAGCGCCGCGAACGGCTCGTCCATAAGCAGAATGCGGGGCCGTGTGGCCAGGGCGCGCGCGATGGAGACACGCATCTTCATTCCTCCGGAAAGCTCGCGCGGATAGGCACTGGCGACCTCGGTTAGGCCGACGAGCTTCAGCATCTCCTCTGTTTTTGAATCACGCCGTTCGCTCGTGGCTCCCTCCATCTCCAGGCCCAGATCGATATTGCGTCTTACCGTTCGCCATGGCAGCAGGGTCGCATCCTGGAAGATGAAGGAGACCAGTTCGCGCGCGTTTGCGGGGGTCATGCCGTTGACCATAATTTCTCCCGAGCTGACAGAGGTGAGTCCGGCAATCATCTTGAGGAGTGTTGATTTACCGCAGCCTGACGGGCCGAGAATGCTGAGGATTTCGCCCTTATAGAGCATGAAATTGATGTCGCGCAGCACCTCTATACCCTGGCGATATTGCTTACTGGCGCGGGTGCATGCAATTTCCGGAACGATGCTGTGGAGTGTCGCCGTCACGCGCACTCCAGAACCGGAAGATGGAGAGCAGAGGCGTGCGCTGGTGTGTGGAGGATTTGATGTGTCGAGCGCGACCAGTTCCACGGGCCTGCCTGTGCGGCGGGCAATGGGGTTGAGGGGTTGCGGTCGAAGAGCGGGAACGCGCTGCCGGCGATTTCCAGACGCAGCCGCTCGCCAGGAGCGAGCACGCACGAGACCGGATCGAGATTGAAGCGCCAGCAGTGGGTTGTGTCTGCCGTGTATTTTGTTTCGCGGAACAACCACGACGACCGCGCAATGCCCATGCTGAAGAACATCGCGCGGCCATCCGGAAGCACGCGCACCAGCTTCGCGGTCAGGTCAGCGTGCGTGGCGGAAGTAGCGGCGTACAGCGTGACGGAAGGATGCCCAAAGACATGCAGCCGTTCGCGGAGCGGCTCGCCCGTATAAACGAGCACGTTGTTGCCCATCTCCATTTCGGCCTGATTGCGCGAGCTGCTCAAGGAGAGTTTTCCGCCGGGGGCGAAGACCGGCACTTCCGGGTCGTAGACAAACACGTCGTGCGGCTCGTCTTCGGTTGGCAGAGCACGGCTCAAAGCCCCGTCTCCCTTGCGCGAATTAGCCTTGCCCCGGCTCCGCATATAGAGGGTGTGGTTGGGTGCGGTGGGCCATTCGTCTGCGTTGTGCCAATAATTCTCACCGAGCGCGAAGTGCCGAATGCGCGGCTCGTGCTCGAATTCACCCGTGTCCTTCAGCCAGTGATTAAACCAGCGCAGCAGGATCTGGTCGGTGTCGATTCGCGCTTCCGGGCCGAAGTTTTCTTCGCCGATAGTGTCGCCCCAGGGAATGTGGATCCACGGTCCGGCAAGCAGGTATTGGTGGTTGCGCGCGAACTCGGTTGCGGCGCCGCGGCGCAAGGCGAGGAATCCGTCCACGCTTCCGTTCAGGTAGGTATCGAACCACCCGGAGATATGCAGCGCAGGCACCAGAATTCTTCCGATGGCCGCGCTTATATCGAGTGACTGCCAGTAGTTGTCCGGTTCGGCATGCGCAAACCAGTCTTTGACGTAGCTGGGTAGCGCTTCGGCGCGCAACGTCGGATGTTCTCCATAGGGTGCGTATAGCGACTGCTCCTGTATGCGGGTCCATGCCTGCTCCAGCGCATCGCTTGCTTCTCTCAGGCCATGACGGCGCGCATCCTCGCGCAACATCTGGATTCCCCAGCCGAGGCTCGAAGCGAGCTTGAGCGCGCCGTTGCGATAGAACCATCCGTGGTAAAGATCGCTGGCCGTCATGCCCGGTGCAATGCACACCAGGCCTTCCGGCTTTTCGGCTGCCGCCAGCAATTGCGTCAAGCCTTGATACGAGAAGCCATACATGCCGATGCGGCCGTTGCATTGCGGATGGCGCAGCAACCAGCGAATGGTCTCGGCTCCATCTTTACGTTCGTGGCGGAACGGATAGAATTTCCCCTCTGATCCGCCGCGCCCGCGCACATCCTGAATGACGACGTAATAGCCGTGCCGGGCGAACCACACCGGATGTGCGTAGACCACGGTGGACGCGATGTCGCGCCCGTAGGGCTGGCGCATCAGCAGCGTGGGGAATGGTCCGCCGGTCTCAGGGTAGTAGTGGTCCGAGAGCAGGCGCGTGCCGTCGGCGAGCTTGCAGACGACGCCTCGCTCAAGAACGATTCCGTTGCCGCAGTCGATCCGGGCCATGCGTTCAGACCGTATCTTCATAGGCCAGCATGGCTACCAGCATGGCGGCGATCCGCGTGGCGGCGGCCTCCACCCAGCGCGCTCCGTTTTCGGCAGTGGCGGGACGGGGATCGCCCATGACGCCGCTTGCAGCAATGTCGCGCGTGAGCCAGGCGAAGGTGGCGGCGGCGTTCTCGGGCAACAACGGCTTTGGATTCGCGACGTCGGCAATGTAGTTTGCCGTGTATGCCGAGGTGTTCACCAACTCCGGGGTTGCACTCAGCAGAAAGGCCGTCTCGACCTCGCCCGCATGGAATCCGTAGGCGCGCTCCTGCGGGTTGACGCCTTCGTAGGTGGCTCCGCCTGAGCCGTAGAGCGCAAAGGTGCGCAGGCCGAATTCGGCGCGCAGGTCGCGCGCCAGCACATCGACGAGAGACGAGTTGCCGCCGTGCGTGTTGTACAGCGCGAGCTTGCGAAAGCCCGCAGCGGCGATGCTTGCGCCCACGTCGCGTACCACCGCCATGAACGTGCTGGATGAAACAGAAAGCGTTCCGGGGAAACCGAGATGCTCGTTGCTCTTGCCGTAGCAGACCGGTTCGAGCACGTACACGTGTGCCTCACTGTTCAGTTTTTCGAGCGCCTTGCCGAGCAGCAGATTGTTGATAAGCGTATCGGTCGCCAGCGGCAAGTGATGCCCGTGCTGCTCGATGGCTGCTGTGGGCAGCACCAGCAGGGTCTTGTCCTTCGGCAGCGCTTCCACCTGTTTCCAGTTCAGGTAGCTGAACGTCCGGTTGTCGGGAATCCATGTCTTCATCGCACTGTTTCCTCTGTCGCAGTTTCTTTGGGCGTAAAGCTCAGCATTTTGCCCGGGTTCAGCAGCCCTTTGGGGTCGTAGCGGTACTTGGCCTGCAGTTGCACATGGTCTTCGCGGAAACGGCCACCGTCTTCAAGATTGTTCACGTGTGGGTTGGCGACGAACACTCCGTTGGCGCGGCAGCAGGCAATCATCTCGTTCAGCCGTTCGGCGCTGACGAAGCGTACCAGTGGAATCGCCGCTGGAATGACGCGGCCCTCGCTGTTCTTGATGAACTCCAGGTGAAACAGAATTTCCTGGCCGAAGCGGTTGCGCAGCAGCGCCATCTGTTCGCGCACCCGATCCGGATCGAAGCCGCATTGCAGGTAGGTATAGGCCGCGTCGTGCTTGATGGCCCATAGCGTGGTGTGGTTCCAGGCGTAGTCGGAGAGCAGTGGCGCGAACTTGAGTCCACGATACGGCTCGGCATAGGTCGCTGTGCCGCCAGCCTGAATGGCTGTTTGCTTCAGGGCTTGCAATTGATCCAGCGCGACCAGCATGAAGACCATGTGCTTGCCCAGCGGGCATAGCGCGCGCACGGGAGAAAAGTAATCCGCGATGGGCGCTTCAAAGGTGGTGGCCAGCCGCTTGGTCCAGTCGTCGTCCACGGCAACGCGCTCACTGAAGTCAAAGGCAGCTTCGAATGTTTCGAATGCAATTGCCGCCTGCGCCCATTCAACTTTGGGAGCAAGCGCCAGCCAGATTTTGGTGATGATTCCGTTTGTGCCCCAGGCGTGCAGAATGTCGTGCACAGCCTGACCTTCGTGCAACTGAATCCGCGGTTCCGGCTCCATGGTTACCACTTGCAGCGCGCGCACGGTGTCAAAATCGCGCAGCCCGCCGTGCGCGACGGAGCCAATCCCGCCCGAGCCGCCGCCGAGAAATCCTCCGACCGAAGACTTGACCACCGTGCTCGGATAGCAGCGCAGCTCCCAGCCCTGTTCGCGGGCCTTGCCTTCGAGCGCGCCCAGCCGCAGGCCCGGCTCGCACAGGGCCACGCCATCACTGGTGATCTGCTCCAGCTTGTCCATGCGTGTAAGGTCGAGCACCACGCCACCCTGCAGCGGAATCGCCTGGCCGTAGTTGCCGGTGCCTGCTCCGCGCGCAGTGACGGGAATCTCGTGCGCGTAGCAGTAGCGAAGGATCGCGGCCACCTCGTTGGTATTGAGCGGTTGGGCCACAACTTCGCCGCGCCGGTTCTCCAGCGCAGGTTTGAGCACGGGCGAGTACCAGTAGAAGTCCTTCGACAGCCGCTCCACCGTGGACGGGGTGGTTATTACCTGGTCGTCGCCAACCATGGATTTGATGTCTTCGATTTGGGATCTGGTCATGGTCTGCGCGTCCCCCAGGTTTTGAATGCTTTCCGCATGCGCGGATGCTCAAAGAGCCCCTTGCAGAGCTCGCGCGCCACTTCGCCGTCCATGCCGCACGTCATGTCGCTGCGGCCGGAAACCTCACGCGCCGGAATGTGGATCTGCCGGCAGTGCACGGCAGCATCCGCAATTGTCGCGCCGTAGACGACACGGTCCACGCCAGCCCACAGGGCGTTGGACATACACATGGGGCATGGTTCGCAGGTGGTGTAGAGGGTGTATCCCTTGAGCGACGGGCGGCCGAGTTTCTGACAGGCCTTGCGGACGGCGCGTGTTTCGGCGTGTGCGCTGGGGTCGTTCTCGCGTTTTACGGCGTTGCGGCCACGATAGAGCAGCGCGCCGGTCCTGGAGTCGAGGATGGCGGCTCCAAAGGGCACGGGGAATGGCGTGGCAAAGCTCAACGCGGTGTAGCGCACCAGATCGGCCATGACTGCTTCATCGTGGCGGTGCTGGCGATGCGTGGATTGGGTCTTTTGTGTTGCGGCCACTTCGCCTGCCTCCTTGACGCTGTAAGCGCATAAAAGAAAGTGGTAGATAGAATGGCGGCATGGAAGAGTCTCCAGGCCCCGTTCAGTCCATTCTTCATGCTCTGGCAAACGGCCAGTGCGATCCCGTTGCGCTTGCTGCCGACACGCTTACCAAAGCGAACGGAAATGCCAGCAGGAATACATACATTGCGATGGACACCGAGTGGTCGATCAGCGAAGCGTATCGGCAGATGGAGCACAAAGCCAAGGCCAGTGCGGTCCCGGAGCTGTTCGGTTTGCCGGTGTCATTGAAGGATTGTTGCAACCTGGCGGGTTTTAAAACAAGTGGGGGTTCAAAATTTTATGCGGCGTATAAAGAAGTTGAATCGCGCGACTCAGCCCTTGCCGCTCGCCTGCGCGCCAAGGGCGCGGTGATCACCGGGAAAACCCATTTGCATCAATTGGCTTACGGCATTACGGGAGAGAATCGCGACTACGGCGATTGCCTGCAGCCTGCCGATGCGGCGCGCCTGACGGGCGGTTCGTCGAGCGGAGCGGCTGCGTCGATTCAGGAAGGCTCAGCCTACGCAGCCATCGGCACGGACACGGGCGGATCGATTCGTGTGCCCGCGGCGCTTTGCGGGCTCGCGGGCTACCGCTGCTCGCAGGGCCTTGGCGACTGGAGCGGAGCGATGCATCTGGCCCCCAGCTTTGATACCGTCGGCTGGCTCTTCCGTGACCTGCGTGATGCGCCGCTGCTGGCCCATGCGCTGCTTGATCTTCCGGATGTGCCTGCTCTGTCGCGGCCGCCGCGGGTTGGCGTGCTTGCTGGTGATGTGATTGAGGATTGTGATGATGTCGTGCGCCGTTCGCTGGAGGAATGGCAGGAACGGATCGCCCGTTCTGGAGCGGCGATTCAGCCTGTGCGCGCGAATTTCTGGTTCGAGGCATGGGACATCTACGCGCCCATCCAGGCGCATGAGGCTGCGCAGATCCACGCCGGCTTCTACGGCAAATTCGAACCGGCCATTGCCGAGCGGCTTGCATGGGGAGCCTCGATTGAGGACGAGGAATTGCGGAAGCTGCGCCAGCGCCTGGCCGAGTACGTTGCGCGGATGCAGGCTGCGTTCTCCCCGATTGATTTTTTGCTCGCGCCGGCAACGCCTGTCAGCCGTCTCGTTGCCGGGGCCGATCACAGCGCGTCCCGCGCGCGCATTCTGCGCCATACCACGCCTGCAAGCCTTGCCGGGCTGCCTGCGGTAGTGTTTCCCTCGCACGGCTGTGGCGTACAGATGCTTGCCGCGCATTGTTGCGACCGGGCGCTGCTGGCGTATGCGGCTCGACTCGGGCAACAACTCGCGGTGGAGTAGAAGGCCGGTTTTCGCGGCGGAGTTCCATGCTAATCTCGGGCATGGGGAAAGAATTGCTGCGCCGCTGTGGGCTTCTTTGTCTAGTACTCGCCGTTCTTCCTGCCGGTTGCCATCGTCCGTCAGCGAAGGACGGGCTGATTCATATTACGTTCCAGACCGATTGGTACCCGCAGCCGGAGCACGGCGGCTTCTACGAAGCGCTGCTCAAGGGCTACTACCGACAGGCAGGCCTCGACGTGACCATCCTGCCCGGCGGCCCGTATAACAACGCGGAGCAGCAGGTGGCGACGGGGGCCGCGCAGTTTGGCATGAGCTCGTCCGACCGCATTCTGGAAGCCGATTCGCAAGGCGAAAATCTGGTGGCCATCGGTGCAACCATGCAGTCTGACCCGCAGGCCATCATGGTGCATGCGGACTCGCCGGTGCACAGCTTTGCCGATCTGGAGGGCAAGACGATTGCGGTCAAGCCCGGCTCAACCTGGTTTGAATATCTGCGCAAGCGCTACCACTACAAAGACCTGCACGAGATTCCGGCGACCTATAGCGTGGCGAATTTTCTGGCAGACCCGAATTACATCCAGCAGGTCTTCGTCACGTCGGAACCGTTCTATGTGCAGCAGGCGGGCAAGAAGGAGAGGACTCTGCTTATCAGCGCCACGGGCTACTCACCCTACCGCGTTTTCTTTACGTCGAGCAGTTACCTGCGAGAGCACCCGGACGTTGTGGAGAAGTTTGCGCGCGCTTCCATTCGCGGATGGCGCGACTACATGCAGGACCCATCGCTTGTGAATGCGCAGCTGATGAAACTGAACCCAGCACAGCAGTCCGCCGAGATGAAGTTCACCTGGGAGGCCCTGAAGAGCGGACACTTCGTCGACGGTGGCAACCCCGCGCAACTTGGAGCCATGACGGATGCGCGCTGGGCACAGATGTACGACCAGCTGAAGGACCTCGGGCTTATCCAACATCCGTTTGCGCCGTCAACTGCCTACACGCTCAAGTACTGCAACGCGCAGTAGCGCAGGCTTGCCAGTGGATTGGCAGCAGTGGCGAGTCTTGTCATGCTTTCAGTACAATTTCGCCCGGAGCATTGCGATCCCTGGAATGCGCCCTATCCTTTTGCAAATCTTTACTCCCAGAGGAGAATGTCTTGTCGGCACAGGTACTCAAATCTCGTTATCTCGCACTTTTTGTTGCTTCCGCGCTACTGCTTCCGGCTGGCCTGATGGCGCATGCACAGACGCCTCATCCGCAATGGGCCGGCAGTTGGGCGGCTTCTCCGATGGCGGTTGGGAATGGATCGAGCCGCATTCCGTTCAGCGACGTTACACTGCGCGAGATCGCGCACGTTTCCGTCGGCGGCGCTGTTGTGCGCGTCCGCTTCACAAATGAGCATGGCAAGGACCCACTGACCATCCGCGATGCGCACATTGCCTTGCGGGCTAGCGGGTCGTCTATTCAAACGGAAACCGACCGCGCGCTGACCTTTGACGGAGCGGATACCGTTCGCATTCCGGCCGGGGCTTTCATGTACTCTGACCCGGTCCATCTTGATGTTCCTGCGCTCTCCGACGTCGCGGTCAGTTTCTATCTTCCTTCGCAGAATATGCGGAGCGAGACGTTTCATGATAACGCCAATCAGGACAACTACATGGTGCACGGCGATTCGGCGAGTACGGCAACGTTGTCGCAGCCCAGGGTGCTGCCTTCCTGGTACTTCTTTGACGGCGTGGATGTGCAGGCGGTGAAGGGCTCGCGCGCCATCGTTGCGCTGGGCGACTCCATCACGGACGGCTGGCAGTCCACGCCGAACGAGAACCACCGCTGGCCGGATGATCTTGCGGTGAGGCTTAGTCATACGCCGGGGCTGGAGCATGTGAGTGTGCTGAACGAAGGTATCGGCGGAAATCGTGTACTGAATGATGGTTATGGCCCCAGCGCCATGAAGCGCTTTGACGGCGATGTGCTGACGCAGAACGATGTGCGCTATCTCATCATTCTTGAAAGCATCAATGACATTGGCCGGCTGCATGGTCTTCGCGATCCGGACGATGCGGTGACCGCCGCGCAGCTTGAGCTGGGGCTGAAGCAGATGGCCGAGCGCGCGCACGAGCACGGCATCATGGTTATCGGCGCCACGCTCACGCCGTATCAGGGAGCGGGTTACTACTCAACGAAAGGCGAGCAGGTCAGGGAAGCGGTCAACGACTGGATTCGCACCAGCGGTGTGTTCGACGCGGTCGCGGACTTTGACAAGACAACGCGCGACCCGGCAAACCCCAGGCATTTTGCTTCCCGGTACGACTCGGGCGATCACCTGCATCCGAACGACGCGGGTTATCAGGCAATGGCCGACGCCATCAATCTGAAGCTTTTTGCGCTGCGCGCGCACTAAAGCACAGACGTTGTTGTTTGGCAGTCTGCGTATCCACAATCCAAAACAGCAAAGCCTGCACCTATCCATCGGCGCAGGCTTTGCTGTTGGCAGCGCAGGTTAGTCTTCGTCGCCCTGTTCCGGCATGTTTTCCGGAGGTCGGTTGAGGTTGATCGAAGGCCGATGCGCGTTGTTCAGCACTTTGTTCAACGCGGGCAACTCTTTCTGCTTGAAGTTCTCCCATTCGGGCAGCAGCTCGTCGCCCTGGCTTTCCACCCTGGCGGTTGCCTCGATCAGCGCAACGGTTGGCGCGGCGTCGGCCTGTTGCAGCGAGTCATAGAGCCTGGCAGCGTCCGCCGTCACATCGTCCAGCCCCGGCTTTTTCGCACTGTCCTCATCGCTTCCATTGATCAGGGACTGTATCGCGGCGTTGTACGGCGCCAGTTCTTTCTCAATGGGCTTGTTCAGCGGATCGGCGAGCTGTTCGCTTACCGAGTGCGCGGCCAGGTCGGCCTTTGATAACGCATTGAGCGATGCCGCCATCGCCTCGTCCGAGTTGTACAGCGCCTGCAGATCAGCCCTGGATGCCTTCACGCGCGGGTCCATTCTGACGATTAGCGGCCGGGATTCGCTGTGGCCGTCCACCGTGAGCCGGACAGTGTATGTCCCGGGCAGCACCAGCGGACCCTGCGGTGTGAGGGGCGTGCGGTGAGGCACGGCCGCGATGGGGTAGCTGTAGTTGGTTGCCGCAGGTGCTGTCTCGTGCAGGTCCCACACCCAGCGATGCATTCCCGCACTGGTGGGCAGTGGGCCGTTAATTTTTGGCCAGTAGGGCGGAATCATATTTGTGCGCAAGTCCTGTGGTGTTGGCGTTACCGGATCGTTGCTGGTGTAGTGGCGCAGCACTTTACCGTTGCTGTTCAGGATTTCGAGGGTTACCAGTCCACTCGCTCCGTGGGGCAGGTTGTAGTCAAGGATCGCGCCGTTTGGCGGGTTCGCTCCGGCAGGCTCTTCCGGAGGCAACGGCGTATCGGGGTTGGTGTCGCGGCGAATGCGCCACGCCGGGGCCGGAGCGAACAGCATGGGCAGCTTGCTGTGCACGTCCGCGGCCATGGTGCGCAGCGGGGTTATGTCGTCGAGGATCCAGAACGAGCGTCCGTGGGTCGCCACCACCAGGTCGTTGTCCTTCACAATCAGGTCGCGCATGGAGGTGTGCGGCAGGTTGTACTCAAGCGGCAGCCAGTGCGCGCCATCGTCGAGCGAGGTCCACACGGCGCGCGCGGTTGCTGCGTACAGCAGGCCCGGCTGCACCGGGTCCTCGCGCACCGCGTTCACCGGAGCATCCCTGGGCAGCCCGGCACTGATGTCCTTCCACGTCTTGCCGCCGTCGTGGGTTGCATACGCGTGCGGGCGCATGTTGTCGATGCGCATGCCGTTCACTGCGACATATGCGGTGTTGTCGTCGAAGCGCGAGGCGTCGATCTGCGCAATCTTGCTCCATGCCGGAACGCCCGGCGGCGTGATGTTGGTCCAGTGCGCGCCGCCGTCCCGCGTAATCCACACCAGGCCGTCATCGGTTCCGGCCCAGATGGTCTGCGTTGTCTGGTAGGACGCGGCCACGGAGTAGATAACGCCGCGCCGTTTGTCCTGCTGTTTGGGAGTGAGCTTTGGCACGGAGGGTGGCTGGCCGGTCTTCTCGCGGCTCAGGTCAGGGCTGATAATTTGCCATGTATGCCCGTAGTTTGTGGTTTTGAAGAGGCGGTTCGCCGCGTAATACATGGTGTGCGGATCGACGGGCGAGAACAGAACCGGTTCGGTACGGTCGGCGCGAAAGCCTTTTTTGTCCAGCGGCAGCGGCGTCACGTCCTGCACCTGGCCGGTCACCATGTCATACCGCGAAACCTCGGTGCGCCCTGCCCCGTACACGATGTTCGGATGCAGCGGGTCCGGAGCCGCGTAGCCGTACTCGATGATGCCGGCCGGATGCCAGTCGCGGAAGGTGATTTCGCCGTCGTTGCCGCGGCTGGAGATGCATACCGAGCCGCTCTCCTGCTGGCCCCCGCACACTTCGTACGGGAATGTGTTTGTGGCCGCGACGTGGTAGAGCTGTGCCGTCGGCTGGTTGTACCACGAGCTCCAGGTATTGCCGTTATTCACGCTTACGGCCGCCCCCTGATCGCTCACCAGCAGCAGAATATGAGGATGCAGCGGGTTGATCCACAGGTTTTGGTAGTCGTCTCCGCCGGGCGCTCCCTTCAGGCTGATCCACGTCTTGCCGCCATCAACGGAGCGGCAGGTCACAATGCTGGTGACGTAAACAATATCTGGATTCTCCGGGTCTACAACCGGTACGGACAGGTCGCCTCCGCCGATCTTCATCGCGGGTCGCGGATCATCCGTGATCTTCCGCCAGCTCATTCCGCCGTCATCTGAGCGGTAGACGCCCAGACCTTTGCCCGACGCGTACGCGCCCTCCACCGTGGTTGCGACAGTGGCGTACAGCCGTTGCGGATCGCTGGGCGCAACCGCGACGTTGATCTGCACCAGGTTTTCGGGCAGGCCGTCCTTCAGCTGCTTCCAGGTCGTGCCTCCGTCGGTGGACTTGAACAGGCCGCCGTTGGTCGTGTCGTACTCGTTGCCGTCTTCCCAGGGGCCCATGCGCTCGCCCCACATGGACGCATACACAATCTGCGGATTCTTTGGATCGATCACAACGTCCGATCCACCCGTGCTCTCGTCCTTATATAAAACCTTGGCCCACGTCTTGCCGCCGTCCTCCGAACGGAAGATGCCACGCTCCGGGTTCGGCCCGTAGGGATGGCCGAGCACCGCGGCAAACAGCCGATTTGGATTCGTCGGATCGACGGCGAGCGTGGCAATCTGCTGGCCGTCGCGCAGACCCAGGTGGATCCATGTCTTGCCGGCATTCTCGGAACGATAGATGCCGTCTCCGACAGACAGATCGGGCCGGTGCAAGCCCTCGCCGCTGGCTACATAAATTATGTTGTCGTTGGAGGGCGCAACTGCGATGGCGCCAATCGACTGCGTGTCCTCATGGTCGAAGATCGGGCTCCAGGTGCGGCCGAAATCCGTCGACTTCCACACGCCGCCGTCCACCTGCCCGACATAGAACACGTTCGGTTGATCGGGAACTCCCGCTGCCGCTCGCGTACGTCCCCCGCGAAAGGGCCCGATCATGCGCCAGTGCAGGTCGGGCATGGTGATTTGCGCGGCATAGGTGGCGGGGGCAGGTAAGAGCGTGCCGGCAAACACAAGCGAGGCGAGCAGCAGGTGAAATCGACAGTGTTTTCCCATCATTCCGAGGTTCCTTTTCCGCCGCATTCGAGCGGCGTATGTTTGCGCGGCGTCTGCGGTTGTTGTGGCGATCGCCATTCAGCCTCTGCGCAAACTTTTATTGAGCGTACAGGCAAGACGCGTTTTCCCTAATGTAACGCTCTTCCGGCTCTGCTGCTTCCTTTCGCCCGCATGATCTTGCACGTTTTGCGGGTTTGCGCTCACAATCAATGCATTCATGAAAAGCTCAGCCTTCGCGCCCTTCGGCCGTCTGCGTCTTTATGTGACTCTTCTCGCAGTCGTTGTGTCTGCGCCGGCAATCATGGCACAGTCGCTCTCGCCACAGCTCTTTAACGGGCTGAAGTGGCGGTTAGTCGGCCCGTTCCGTGCCGGCCGTGTGGTTGCCGTGAGCGGAGTGCCGGGCAGCGAACGCACTTTCTACTTTGGCGGAGTCGACGGAGGTGTATGGAAGACCACCGACGCCGGCACGGTCTGGAAGCCAATTTTTGACCATGAGCCCGTAGCCTCCATCGGCGCGGTGGCCGTGGCGCCCTCGGATCCGAGCGTGATCTACGTCGGGACCGGCGAATCCGATATCCGATCTGACCTTGCCTCGGGCGACGGCGTGTATCGCAGCAACGACGCCGGCAAGACTTGGAAGCATACTGGTCTGACGAACACGCGCCAGATTAGCCGCATTCTTGTTGATCCCAACAACGCGAACCTTGTTTACGTGGGTGCGCTGGGCCATGCCTATGGTCCGAGTGACGAGCGCGGTGTCTACAAGTCGACCGACGGCGGCGCGCACTGGCAGCGGGTGCTCGATAAGGGGCCGGACGTGGGCATTGCCGACCTCGCCATGGCGATCCGGAAGCCGCGGATTCTGTTCGCGACCACATGGAACGCGCATCGCCCACCATGGATCACCTACGCGCCGATCGAGGGGCCCGGCAACGGGCTGTACCGCTCCACCGACGGCGGCGCTCATTGGACTGCGATTGCAGGGCATGGCTTGCCGACGGAAGCCTGGGGACGCACCGGCATTGCTGTCGGCGCGGATGGGCGCCGCGTTTATGTCACCATCGACTGCCCTGGCCACTCCGGCCTGTACCGCAGCGACGACGACGGCGACACCTGGAAGCTGGTCAACCGCGATCCGCGTCTCACCAGCCGCGCCTGGTACTTTATGGCGCTGGCCGTCGACCCGAATAATCCTGACGTTCTTTACATCCCGAACGTCGCCCTTTACAGGACAGAAGACGGCGGCAAGACGATTCAGGTAGTGCGCGGAGCGCCGGGCGGCGACGACTACCACCAGATCTGGATCGACCCGAAGAACTCCAGTCACCTGATGCTCGGAGTGGATCAGGGGGCAACCCTCAGCCTGGACCACGGCAAGACCTGGACCACCTGGTATAACCAGCCGACGGCCCAGCTCTACCACGTCACCACCGACCATCGCTTTCCGTATGCCATTTACGGCGCGCAGCAGGACAGCGGATCGATCGCGGTGTACAGCCGCTCGGATCACCAGCATCTCGACATGCGCGACTGGTTTTTGCCCGGCGGCAGCGAGGGCGGCTACATTGCCATTGACCCGAAGGACGAAGACATCATCTATATCACCGACACCTACGGCGCCGTTCAGCGCTTCGATCGCCGCACGTCCTTCAGCCAGAACATTGCGCCGTGGCCGCTCGGCGGGTTTGACCTCGCAATCAACAAGCGCCGCTACCGCGATCCGTGGACGCCCCCGCTGGTCTTCTCGCCGGCTGACAAGATCTCGCTCTACCTGGGCACGCAGTACGTGATGAAGACGGTGGACGGTGGCCTGCACTGGCGTCGCATCAGCCCTGACCTCACGGGAGCCGTTCCTGGAACGCCGGACAAGGGTCCTACGACGGTTGCGAATGCCCAACAGCGCGGGTACGGCGTGGTTTATACCATTGCGCCCTCGCCGCTTGACGCCAACGAAATCTGGGCCGGTTCCGATACCGGGCTCATCCACCTGACCACCGACGGAGGCAAGAGCTGGCGCAATGTGACGCCTCCGGGGCTTTCGCCCTGGAGCAAGATATCGCTGATTGAGGCCTCACACTTTGATTCGGCCACGGCCTATGCCGCGGTTGATCGTCACCGGCTCGACGACCAGAAGCCCTATCTCTACATCACGCACGACTACGGCAAGACCTGGAAGCTTGCAGTCAACGGCATTCCGCCGCATGACTTTCTGCGCGCCGTGCGCGAAGACCCGGCGCAGAAGAACCTGCTTTATGCGGGCACCGAATTCGGCATCTTCGTGTCCTTCAACGGCGGCGTCAACTGGCAGCCCTTGCAGCTCAATCTGCCCGTCACGTCCGTGCGCGACATGGACATCCACGGCAGCGACCTGATCGTTGCCACGCATGGGCGCTCGTTCTGGGTGCTGGACGACATTGCTCCGCTGCGACAGGCCGCCAGGGCCGAGGCCCGGCAAGCCTACCTCTACGCTCCGCCCGCTGCGGTGCGCGTGGACAATGACAGCTTCCTCGGCACGCCGCTGCCGCCGGAGGAGCCGCAGGCGAACAATCCGCCCGACGGCGCCATTCTTGACTACTATCTGCACGGCGATGCGCACAACGTAAAGCTCGAAATTCTCGATGCGCAGGGCCAGGTTATCCGGCACTACTCGAGTGCGGACAAGACAAATGTCATCCGCCCGCTGCTGCCGATTGCCGAGCGCTGGTTTCCCAAGCCGCAGGTGCTTGAGACGACCGCGGGCGAGCATCGCTTTATCTGGGACTTGCACACCAGCAGCTCCGGCAGCGCCCTGGCTGATCCCGAGGATACGGGAGGTGCTCCTGCGGGTCCGCGCGTTCCGCCGGGGAACTACACAGTGCGGCTGATTGTGGATGGCGTAACCACGCAGCAGCCGGTGCGCGTGACCATGGATCCACGCTCCCCCGCGACGCAGCAGGTGCTCGATCAGCAGTACGCGCTGGCGACGGACATCTACAAGCAGACGATTGCCACTCGTAAAGCCATGGCCGAGCTGCAGAGCGTGGAGAGCGAGATGAAGGGGCTCGAAGCCAAAGCCAGGACGAATCCGCCCGCGTTGAACGCCGCGGTGCAGGAAGCGCTCAAGCATCTGCAGGCCATCAGCGGAGGTGAAGGCGGACAGCCGGGCCTTGCGCAGGCAAACTCCGGGCTGGGTACCGCGTTCTCCATAGTGGAGAGCGGCGACCGCACGGCTCCTTCGCAGGCCATCGTCATCTTTAAGCAGATGAGCAACGTGGCGCAGCAGGGAATTGCGAATTGGGAGCAGTTCAAGCGCAACGGGCTCAGCCGCGTAAATGCGGAACTGGCCCGCGCGCATCAAAAGCCCGTCCATATTTCTGCCATCGAGGAGCAGGTGCACTATGCTATGACGCGGTAAGGAAGTGGGTCCAACCGGCGGCCGCCTGTGTGAGTTTTTTGCGCAGGCGGTCATTTTATTCGCCGAGCCTCAATTACGCTCGCTTATAAGGCATAAGAAATTATGCTTGGACTGCCCATCCCCATTGCGCAATCCTTTTAGACAGGCGTAGCCATAACTGTATGAATATGAGCCTTAAAGCCGGAACACCGCCAGACGCATCGTCTGCAACCACATTTCCTCCTCGGAGAGCGGCGGTTGGTGGCGGGAGTATTTCTTGCTGCGCTCGTGATTTTATTGGTTGTGGTCCTTTTCTCGATCCGCCGGCAGCCCGGCTGAGGTATCGGTACTTTGCCGCTGCACGGCCATTCGAGAGCAGGCAGAACGCTCCAGGTTTCAGTTCCTGGAAAGCTTCGGCATCCGATCCAGGAGAACCATCACGCACTTCACATACAGGCATCACAGGAGAAACCAGATGGAAAAGGTAAGTCGTCGATCCTTTGTTACCAGCGCAGCTGCCGGGATTACAGCACTCGGTGTATTAGGCGCTGCCGGCAGCACCGCAGAAGGCCAGCTCGTCTGGAAGGCTTCCGAGTGGAAGCTTGCCGAATTCGACAAGCTCGTAAAGACTCCCGCCCGGGTCAAGGTGGTTTACAACGTCGATTCAATTGGCGGCGGCGGTTTTCTGTACAGTATCAAGAACAACCTCAACGGCCTTGTCTACGGCTTCAAGGTGCCGGAAAGCCGGATCAAGATAGTTGCGGGGCTGCACGGCGGCGCCAACTTACTCAATTACGATGACTACATCTGGAGCAAGTATCACATCGGCGAGATCCTGAAGGTCACGGATCCCAAGACGGGCAAGCCGGCCGAGCGCAACATCTTTTATCCCAGCAACTACGATAAGTCCGCCAATAGCCCGGATGATGAGAAGTCCATGTATCAGGACCACGCGATCCAGACGCTGCAGGCGCGCGGCGTGCAGCTCCTGAGCTGCCACACCGCGACCGAGGAGCAGGCCCGCATGCTGATTCACAAGCAAAAGCTGTCGCAGTCGCGGGAGGAGGTTGTAAAGGACATGCTCGCGCACACGCTGCCCGGCGTGCTGGTGGTTGCGTCCATGGTCTCCGCTATCACTCTGTTGCAGACCGAAGGGCACTACGCATTCCTGATGATCTAGCTGCTGGAGAAGGAAATGAAGTGCATTCGTACCATTCCGGTGATCGCGCTTGCGTGCACGGCCCTGGCCTGCGCGCAGGCCGTTCCTCCTGCGCACGCTGTGCCACCGTGGAGCCGGGGCAAGAACGCTCCCGCCGCGCAGAAGGGCTATGTTTTTTATGTTCCCGACGTTGATAATGTTCCCGACCTGCATGGCAATCCGTGCAACGCCCGCCTGGTTCTTTTCATTGGAGGCAATCAGTTTTTCGTGCTGCCGCAACTGGTGAGTGCCTTTGAAGCGAAGCACCCCGAGCTAAAGGGCCATATCTACTATGAGACGCTGCCGCCGGGAATCCTGCGCCGCCAGATGGCCGCGGGCAACGCGCTCACCCTTGGCAACCTGACCGTGCAGGCGCAGCCCGACGTGTACGAGGCCGGACTCCGCAACGTGCGGCAACTACAGCAGAGCGGAAAGCTGAAGGGTGTGGTCGAGTACGCTACCAATAACCTTGAGATCATGGTCCACGCGGGGAATCCAAAACACATCCATTCGCTGGCAAACCTCGCGTGGCCGGACGTTCGCTTGTCCATGCCGAATCCGCAATGGGAGGGAGTGGCCAGGCAGATTGCCGCCTCGCTGCGCAAGGCCGGAGGCGAGCCGCTCTACCAGACCGTCTACAAAGCGAAGGTCGCGAGCGGAGCCACAATCCTGACCGAGATACATCATCGCCAAACGCCGATGCGGATTATGAGCGGAGAGGTGGATGCCGGAGTCACCTGGGCCTCGGAGGTGCGGTTCCAGGAGAGCATCGGCAATCCCATTGCAGGGGTCGCCATTTCTGCGGCGGACAACGCCACGGCCATCTACGCGGCGGGTCGAGTCGTCCATGCGCCGCATCCGCGAGCCGCCTCGGAGTGGTTGGCGTTTCTGCGCAGCCCACGGGCTCAGGCCATTTATCACCAGTATGGGTTTCGCTCCATCCCCGCGCCTGCAAAGTAGGAGAACACACATTATGCGCGCAGCTACATCGAAATCATGGTCAATGGGAGTACTTTCCCTGGCGGCAGCGCTCGCGTGTGCACTTCTCGCAGGCTGCCCCAGCAATATCGATCTATCGCATCTCACGCCCCAGCAGCGGGCACAAGCCCGGCTCATCCATCGGGGCAGGCTCATCTTCGATCAAACGCATAAATACGCTCCAAAGTGGGTAGGAAACCAACTGGCCTGTGGCGACTGTCACCTCCAGAGCGGTACAGCCGCCTACGCCGTGCCCATGATTGACGTTGCCGGGCTCTTCCCCATGTACAGCAAGCGCGCCGGCCGTGTCATCTCGCTCCAGGAGCGCATTCAGGAGTGTTTTGTGCGCAGCGAGTCAGGCAAACCGTTGCCGAAAGATTCCCCGCAGATGCATGCGCTCGTGGCCTATATCAACTGGCTTTCGCGCAATCAGGTGGGCCGCCAGCCTTATCAGGAGCGCGGCCTCATCAAGCTGCCTGCACTTAAGGGCGATCCAGTCCGCGGCAAAGCTGTTTACGACACGCAGTGCGCGGTATGTCACCGCAGGCGCGGAGTCGGTCTGCCTCCGGTAATTCCCGCAATGTGGGGCCGGAACTCCTACAATGACGGAGCCGGCATGAACGATCCCGGCAAGCTGGCTGCATTTGTCGCGCACAATATGCCCAAGTACAATCCCAGCACGCTGACTCCTCAGCAAGCGTATGATATTGCGGCCTTTATCCACACCATGCCCCGGCCCAGGCTCAACAAGGCGTACAGGCATTACTAGACTCCTGAGTCATAAATAGCGGATTGACTCCGATGAGTGACCTGAGGCCCGTTTAACGGCGGGCCTCATACGCGCCATTTCGACATTCTCGGGGTTATGAGACAGCTTCCAGGCAGCGTTCCTGCACGCGAGGCAAAATATGTCCGCAGGCAACCCATACATCCTGCAGAACATTCCAGCTTTGTAAGTTCCTTTTCCTGGCTCATTTGCATCTGAATTGTCGTAACGTGTTGGATATAACACACGCTCGCTGGAACCTATGTCTATCAAAGCTTTTGTAGGATTACCCCAACTCTCCCGACGGCTCCTGCTATGTGTCCTGATCCTGTTTTTCTTTCGTCTGGATGCCTTGCCGTCATATGCGCAGTCCGCAGCGGCGGAGCAGAGTTCTCCCGTGTCCAACGGGCAGAGCGTGAACTATACCAGGCGCGAGTTGCAGCCCAATCTGGAGGTGGACCGGGACCCGGTGCCGTCTCCGGATGCTGCGGACAATCTTCCTGTTGGCGCGGCCAACCACGGCAAAGTCATCGGCAAGTCGGGCACAAGCGGATATGTGCTGCACGAGAACGTGAACGAGGTTGTTCTGGACTGCACCGTGGTCGACAAAAATGGCCGTCTGGCTAGCGGGCTCAAGCAGAGCGACTTCCGTGCATGGGAAGACGGCGTGCCGCAAAAGATTGTGTCTTTTCAATACGGAGATGTACCTGTTTCGGTTGGGATTCTGGTGGACAATTCCGGCTCCATGCGGGACAAGCGCGAGACGGCCAACCGTGCGGCCATCGAACTGGTACGGGAATCGAATCCCCAAGACCGCGCTTTTATTGTCAATTTCAACAATAAGGCGTACCTGGACCAGGGCTTCACGTCGAACATCAGCGAGCTGGAACGGGGGCTGGAGCACTACGACGCCACCGGGGAGACTGCCCTGTATGACGCAGTGGTGGCGTCCGCGGACGAGCTATCCGCACATGCCAAATGGCCGAAGCAGGTGCTGCTGATCATTACGGACGGGGATGATGATGCTTCCAGGCTTACGTTGCAGCAGACAGTGCAGCGGGTGCAGCGTCTTGGCGGGCCGGTGATCTATTCGATTGGCATGCTTTTCGAATCGGAGAGCCCGCAGCAGGCCGAGCGGGCCAGGCAGACGCTGGAAACGCTCTCGAACGATACGGGAGGGATGGCATTCTTCCCCCGCTCGAGCCAGGACATGGACACCATTGCAAAAGAAGTGGCGCGGGACATCCGCGATCAATACATGATCGGCTACCACTCCACCAAGTCGCCGGATCTGGGCGGTTATCGCAGCGTGCGGGTTGAAGCGCAGAGCCAGCATCATCACAAGCTGACCGTGAGAACCCGCAATGGATATTACCCGCGGCAGGTGCACCAGATGCACGCGGTTCAGGCAGCCCAAAAGACGAAGTAGGCGGATTGAGTATTGGACCGCCGGAGCGGTGGGGCTTAATCCAGGACGAACCCACCGGGAGGGCCTGGCTCTGTTCCTGTGTCCGTTCGTGTGTCCGTTCCTGGCGTGGAAGCGTCTCGTATCAATACAGATGGAAGGTAACGTCGATTGTGAGCCGGACCGGAACCGGATGGCCCTGATAGATGGCCGGTTTGAACTTGTACTGGCGCACCGCTTCGATTGCCTTCTCATCCAGCCCCATCCCAAGACGGCGCACTACCTGTATGTTTTCCGTATTGCCGTGG
The DNA here is from genome assembly GCA_035532055.1 of Acidobacteriaceae bacterium. Lineage (GTDB taxonomy): Bacteria > Acidobacteriota > Terriglobia > Terriglobales > Acidobacteriaceae > Silvibacterium. Next base: position 223,067 of record DATKRT010000060.1, read on the forward strand.
GAATCGACAATCAACTGCAGGGTGACAATGCCCTGGTGCCGTGCCTGCCGTGCCTGGTTTGTGAACTCCGGCTGAACGGAATGGACCAGCACGGGTGCCGTGACCCCCGCGCCCACGCTCATTACGCCGCCGCCGTAGCCGCCGCCACTGCCAAGGCCTACGCCGGCGCCCTGTCCAAAGCCTATGCCGCCGCCACCGCCGCCTCCAAACCCGGAGTTGCTGCCCGCTCCCTGCGACACCACAGCCACCTGTGGGGACTGGGGCGCGCCCATGTTGGGCAGACTGCTGTCCGGGATGGTGATCTGCCTGGGCGCGACTACAGCAGGCTGGGCCGCAAGCTTGGGATGATCGATGCGCAGAAGCTGTGGTGGAGTAACCTGCCGCTGTTCGATGCGCGGCAGCCGTCCTTTATTGGCCTCGACGATCTGATGCGCGCCACCGCCTCCTCCTCCGGCCATGACTTTCGGCGCGGGTGGAGTCAGGGGAATGTACGGAAGAATCGTGATGGGCGTGACTTTTGCCTGATGCGGAACAACGATATGCGCCGGAGCGTGCAATACAAGCCACACAGCGAGGAAGATCAGTCCGGCATGAAGAAGAAGCGAGAGGATGCTGGATGCGGGGCTACGCTTCACGGCCAGTGGGTCAGAGACCGCCACGGGGTGCGACGTCAGAAAGAGAGGCGGCAGCTTTTCCGGAAAGAGCGCGTCACGCAGATTCTTGAGAAGGCTGGCAAGCAGGAACCCGCTCTGCGTGTTCTGGTAGAGCACCGGCGCCGTGGCGCACAGGCGCAGCCTGATTTCTTCCTCTACGGACTGCCGTTCCTCTTCTGACTCGAGTTGATCGATCTTCAATTGTGCAAGGCCCATAGAGCTTTGCCGGATAGCAGTACGTCCGGCCCCTCCGTTTCCATCAGAATGAATTGAGCTGCAAAGCCGTCGTGCGGCCTTGGCGCCTGTCAGTTGAGATTGCTTTTCGCCGGCTACCAGATGCCTTTGTCGCTTCCAGTCAGCTTCTGCCCCATGGCTGCGGCTGTCGCAAGCCACGGCAACAGCCCAAGCCGCGCGCTGTTATGGAACTCCCGCTGGCGCAGCAGTTCACCCATCTGCGCGCGATACAGCCGGATTGATTGCGGCATGATCGGAACGCGTAGAAATCCTCGTTTGAAGTAGGCGTGCCCTCCGCAGAAGGCTGCTTCCCGCACTACGGCCTCGGGAAGAGGCAGGGCGGTCCCGCTATATTGCTGCACGTAGTCGGAAACAATCACGAGATAAGCCGCCGTCCCTTTCCAGATGCCCGCCCTTTCGGCGGTCAGGCGCAACTGGTCAAAGTCAAGCGCTCCCGACGTAACCAGATTGGCGGAATTGATGAGGTCGGAGAGCCGGAAATAGAAGTGGCGATACATGCGCTGCAGGGTGGAGATCAGCACCCGGTCGACCGGGCATGGAACCCTGAAATCCTGATCTGCAATATTTACAACGCGCGCGCGGCCCGGCAATTGCCTGGCGAAGGAGACAAGTTCGCCGGTCTGGCCCAGCCGACGCACGTGGAATTCCAGCAGCTCCGGCAAACCGGGAATCGAAAAGTTCCACTTGCAGGCCAGCCGGTCGCCCCAGCTTCGCGAGTGCAGTTGCGCTTTGAAACGCCGGAGCAGCATTTCGCTGAGAGCCTGTGGCTGCGTGTTCGTATAGAGGTCGAGATCGCTGCCCAGGTCGGGCCAGTGATCGAGCGACTTGATCACCGTTAAGTCCAGTCCTTCTTCCTCGAACGTCCGGCATAGGATGTGCAAATGCTCGACGGCCCTGGCAATGCGCTGTTTCTCCTTATCCAGGACCGCAGCCGTCCAGTCCGTGCGCTCAGGGTCTTCGCGGGCAATCAGACGATCCAGCAGGACCTGGAATGCGCGCATGACGACGTGATTCGATTCCGCCAGCGCAACCATTTCGTCAAATTCTTTCCTGCTCAAGGTTCCAAGGTGCGCCTCCGCGGATGGATGCAATGCGCCATCGGTGCGTGGAGACAGCAAAAGCTCAGACAGCAGGGTGACTGGTTGGTTCGCCGAGGATGAGGATGAAGTTGTTGTACGAGTCATAATTAAAAAGCCCAGGTTTTATTCAGGAGATGGGTGTTGCAGTAACTCTTCCGGTGTAAGCGGGGGGAGTGGATGGTTCGGAGATTTCGGCGTGGCAGTGCCGTTGTTTCGCGGGGTCAAGGTAATCGGTCCCGGCAATCCTTTTTGTTTACGGCTGAACACATGCAGCTCGTTACCTACCATTTGATTGCTGGCCTCTGCCACGCCCTCAAGGGACTGTCCTTCGGCGTCCGCACTCGTGGCCAGGCCGATGCGTACATGTGCGCCGTTGGCCTGTTTCGCTTTCCAGTAGAAAAACTGCGCCGTTTCCAGGTCTCCCTGTTTTTCTGCAAGGTACGCGCGGTTGTTTAGCGTAAAGGCATTTTCAGGGGCCAGCTTGTAGGCGGCAAGGAAGTCCTGCTGCGCGGCTTTCCAGTTGTTCTGGTTGGCTGCCGCAACGCCCCGGAGCGTCAGCAGATTGGCCTGTTCTGTAGCCGGGCTTACATTACGCATGCGATGCCGCAGGCGGTTGGCGTTTGCGGCCGCCGCTTCGCTCACCCGCTTTCCCCGCCATGCGCGGTTCAGCGTTACCGTGACCGGCTCGGTCGAACGGGAAGCCGCAGCCTCCTGGTAATACTTGAGGGCGTCGCTGTAATTGCCCACAGACTCTTCCGCGACCCCCAGATTGTTCAGCGTGAACGGGTTCTGCGGCGCAATGGGCAGCGCCCGCTTGAGGACCGTGACCGCATCGAAGGCGCGCTGATGTGCCAGCAGGTCGATGGCTTCAATATTCATGCGGTTTATGAGCATGGGAGTGTTATGGAGTCTCCCCAGCGCATAGACCATTGGTTTTCCCACCAACTGTTTGGAACTGCTCATGTCAATCACGGCATTGCAGCTCTGCTCTTCCGCCAGCTTGTAAAACTTCACCGCGCGATCCAGGTGGCCTTCCAGCTCAGAGATATATCCCAGGTTGTTGAGCGTGAAGGGATCGGCCGGATCGTATAAGTAGGCCTTGTAGAAAAGGGCCTCTGCTTTCTGGTAGTCATGCTTCTGGATGGCGCGGACTCCTTCGCGGTTGAAGTGCTGCACGGGAGTCATCTCGCTGCGCCGGGGAATGGTGATCCGCAGCTTTGAGGCAGCATTGGCCGAAGGGCACAGCAGAAGGAAAGCTCCCACCATGGCCAGGGCTCCAGTCTGCGACCAACTCGCATGGAACCCGATCCGAACCCTCTTCTTCAGGGGGTCTCTAGAATGGCACTTATCCGGCATAACGTTGTTGGATGCGTTGCGTATGAGTGAGTTGCCGGGAACCGCTTTCTTCCTTCCATTTAGCGCAGAATTCCATCGAGGCCACCCGAGGGGTTTTCCGATCATCCAACCGCATACTGAAGCATGTTCACTTGTAAGTGGTCCACGTCGAATTATTTCCTTGCGGCACTCATCTTTGGCAGCGCGGCTGCGGCCCAGCCGTACTCCCAAACCCATAAGCCTGCACAGAATCAGACTGAGTACCGTACCCCCGGGGATCTTCCGCCCTTGCCTCCCGGCAGGAGCACTGTCATGGGTGGGGTAATTCGCAACGTCGATCCGGTGCGGGACAAGTTTAACCTTGTTCCGGCTGGAGGGCACCCCATCGAAATCCGCTATGATGCGCGCACCCGCTTCTATCAGAACGGGGTACGGGGTTCCGTCCTCGATCTTCGGCCAACAGCGCACGCATCGGTCGAGACAACTCTGGATGGAACCAAAATCTATGCTGTCAGCGTTCATGCGCTTACACATGTACCTGGCGGCGTCACCCGGGGACAGGTGGTAAGCTACAACCCCGCGACCGGCAAGCTGAGCATCAATGCCTCGCTTGCGAGTGAACCCATCACACTGCTTGTTCCCACGGATACGCCCCAGGATCTGGTTGGTCAGGAGGCGGCGTCCACCTCAGCCCACTCCACGGTGGCTCTTGCTGCGGGAGATTTGGTGGAGGTGAAGTTCAAGCCGGGCAGCGCTGGGCAGGGGGTTGCAACCCACATCCTCATTCTTGCCAGCCCGGGGCACAGGTTTGTGTTCGGCGGCAAGCTGGTCTCTCTGGATATGCACCGGGGAACCATGGTCATCCTGAACGGAGCGGACAACCGCAACTATCAGGTGACGTTTTATCCCGCAAAATTTCCCGCCAGCAGCGAACTGCGCACCGGTCATACTGTCCGTGTGACGGCTGTATTCAACGGCACTAAATACGTGGCTGAAGCAATTACAACCGAATAGCCAGGTCCGCGTTCGCCATAAGAGCCGCCGCACTTCTGCGGTGTAAACCGGTCAGCAATCCAGGTTTAGTCGGTAAAGGCCCGGCGCATGGCCGGACCCTTGCATCACGGTGCGAAGGTTGTCGGCGTGCATGGGTTATATCCAAGGGATGCATTCGATACGGGCGTGGGAGGCGTCGGCGGTATTTCCCACGTGGGGCTGGAGAAATCGAAGAAGTCCAGCAGGTTTGGCTGGGCCGCATCGCGCGCCGTCAGATGCGCTGTAGGACCGATGAATCTGTCTTCGACGAACTTGATGATCGCCGTATGGTCCATCGGTATATGCGAAACATAATGTTTCTTTACGAAGGGCGAAATTACCATATTCGGCAGTCGGAACCCGAGTTGCGCCGCAAAGCCCTGCTGCGCGGCAGCGTCGGTTGGTTGAGCGCCGGGGTCTGACGAGTTCAGGTCGCAATGGAGGGTGGGCGTTCCGTTGACAGGCAGACACGGATTGTAGCTGTCCGGGTTTACGGCAATCGTTGAGATGCCGGGAATATCGGCTACCGGAGTGCTGCCCACCATCGCGTCCGTAAAGTCGTTCGAATGGCCGGGCACGGGCGGTACATGATCGTATGGCCCACCACCCTCGTCATAGGAGAGGAAGAAGACAGAGTCCTTCCATTCAGGACTTGCCATGAACGCATTGATAATTTTGGCCACCTCAGCCTGGCCCTTCAGGATCGACTGACCCGACCCCGGGTGTTCATCGTTCACCCCGTAGCCGGCCGCAATGAATGCAAAGCTTGGCAGCGTGCCGTTTGTCAGATCGGTGAAGTACTGCGAGAGCGGAGCGATGTGATTTGTGTCGATACAGAAGGAGTTGGTTGAATCTCCAACTACAGAGGATGGCTGCGTAGGCGGCGCACAGGCCGCGCCCGTTGGATTCTCATACAGGTATTTTTGTGAGTACGAGAAGTACGTGAAAATCGTCGCGGGGTACTGTGCGCCGGCGCTGGCGCCGCAGACATCATTGTTCAGGCACGCGCCATCCGTGACGGTGTAGTAGATCTTCCACGACACATTCGCCTGGTCGAGCTTCTGGAAGATGGTGGGGATGTTGAGCTGTGGGAGATGGTCGTCAGTGCCTGGATCGAACACAAGCCCTTGCGTTGTGCCGCCGGTAAATGTCGCAATACGATTCGGGATGCTTTTGCTGGAGACAGGTGAAAACCATCGATCGGAGAGCGCAAACTGCGACGCCATGTAGTAGTAGTAGTTCAGGAATGTCTGGTCGTAGTACCCCATGGCACGTTGGCCGGTCATATCCGTAAAGGTGCCCGAGCAGGTACCGGAAGCTGAGCAGTTTTTGGCAAAGTTCTCAGCGGTGTGTACAAATCCGTCCATGTTAATCGAACGTGTCAAACTGAAGTCCCACCGGTTTACGTCGCCATAGCTCTCCAGCCAGGAGGATGTTTCGTCGTCGATGCAGGTACTGGTGAATTTGAAGAGCGGAAAGGCCTGTCCTTCATCATCCTCGTTGCTGATGGTGCTCAGCTTATCGTCGATGCCGTCGACGTCGTATTCCTTGCCGTCACTGCCGATGTTCCAGCCATTCGCCTTGCGGTACGGATTCAGCATGCCGAAGTAGTTGTCGAAGGTGTGGTTCTCCTGCAACATGAAGACGACATGATTAATCGAGTCGATGCCCAGCGATGTATCCATGGTTACGGTCACACTGGAGCTTGCCGTTCCACCGTTTCCATTCGCGGTTGCGGTATAGGTGGTTGTCGCGGTCGGGCTTACGGTCTGCGTGCCGCCGGTGGAGGACAGGGTATAGCTGCTGCTGTCCGATCCGCTTACCGTAACGCTCGTAGCATTGGTGGCGGTCACGGTTAGAGTCGAAGAATTCCCCGACGTAATGGTGGTGGGGTTGGCGGTGATCTGGACCGTCGGCGCGGTTGCCGCGGTCACGTCCACCGTGGCGCTGGCGGTTGCGGTTCCGCCTGATCCGGTGGCGGTCGCGGTGTAGATGGTCGTTGTGGTCGGGCTTACTGTCTGCGTGCCGCCACTCGCAGCCAGGGTGTAGCTGCTGCCGTCGGACCCGCTTACCGTCACGCCCGTAGCGTTGGTGGCGGTCACCGTCAGGGTGGAAGAGCTACCTAAGGGGATGGAAGCCGGACTGGCACTGATCGTGACCGCTGCTCCAGCTTGAGACGTAGCAGCGTTGGTGGCCGATCCGCAGCCAGCCAGCAAGAGTGTGACATACATACACAGCATCACGACCAGCATGTACGCTGTGGGTTTTCTCACCCGAGGCGAAGATGCCTTCAATATCATCATCATCTCTCCTACCTCCGAGGATCAAGGACAGACAACTCGTCAAGTCGATACGGCTAAAACATAGGTTTCCCGGCCAAGCAATTTCCTTCGTTCATCAAACGAGCTGTGGCCTTACCTATCCAACATCTGCAAGTCCTTCTTCTTCGACGGGTTCGTTCACCGCCCTGGGCTGGGCGGATAAGCTGTGCCGCGAGACTGGAAGTGGCACACTCGACACCGTCTTTTTTACCGCTGACAGATTGGCATTTGCGACGCTCGCGTTGTTCGGCATGAGTTCAAGAATGCGGTCCCCGAGTGTCTGACCCCAACGCGATTGCGTCCGGGAAGCCTTTTCGGAAAGGGTGGTTCCATTTTCGAGAAGGCTTTTGCATTGATGAAGCTCAAACCAGCGGAGATAACTGCGCGCTACGTTGGCCATCGACATGCGAACCCCGGCCGCGTAATTATGCTCCGCCATCTTGCGTCGTAACTCCGGCGACTTGAGCAAAGTGGCCAGACTCTTAGCGAGGTGCGCCGAATCGTCTGTTTTGTAAAAACTGATGGCCATATCGTCGTCCTGTGCCATGCAGTGAAAGTCGGGAATGTCTGAGCATACGATTGGAATCCCGTGTTCGCACGCCTGATGCGCCGGCCCGCTCGAACCGGTGGACGAGTGATAGGGCATGATCAGCACAGAGCTTTCGCGGAACAGCGCCGCCACTTTTTCCTGAGGGACATAACCGCGGAACTCCACCGGCAACCCGGCCGGTTGCGCATCCCGTACCGATTCCCAGTAGCCTGGACGGGTTGGATGATTTCCCCCTGCGACCACCAGGCGCGCATTCGGAATTTCCTTCAGCAATGCAGGAAATGCCTGCAGCAGGGTCTCCAGGCGCTTATAGGTTCCCCAGTGTCCAAACGCCAGAATCTGAGGCGCATCGTCGTTGTGCCGGGAAAAGTCCGGCGGAGTAGGGATGGCGGTGAACGTGCCATGGGTACCGAGCATGATGTTCCTTGCGGAATACTTCTGCATCAGCGTACGGCGGTAGGAAGAGAGCAGGACGGAGACGGAGTCAGCCTTTAACATCACACGCGTTGCCAGGTCCGTGCCCATGCGGAACAGCCGTTCCTTGCGCACGCCGGAGTCGCCAAAGTTGATGTGCTCAATAATGTGGTGCAGCGTGATATGGGTGAAAAAGCCTGAGGCCCGTGTAAGGCTTGGAATGGATAGGCCGGCAAAAGCGGAAACCGGCGACTGAGGCGTTCCAAAGCTTGAAAATACGAGATTGAACCACACCACATCCGGTTTCAACTCGCGAATGGTTCTCAGCAGCCGGACCGGCGTGCCGAGGCTGCCGAATTTCCAGCAGCGGATTACATCAAAGCCGGGCAGTTCCTCCAGCTGTTGTGCGTCGACGGCAACACCGCAGCCGTCGGTGGAAAATTTGTAGTCAGTCAGTTCGTCCGCAAGAATGGTCAGCTCCACGTCGGGATACCGCCGCAGCTCGCGTGCGATGTGATAAGAGTATTCACTTAACTGGCGCCTACTGGGGGGGAACGCCGCAACTAGGCAGATCTTCATTTTAGTTATCGCCTCAAAAAATATGAATGCTTACATAGGGTCTTACTTCCGTGTTTTGTCCTACGGCGAAGTTGGGGAATGTCTCCTCCTGTAGGCCGGCTGAAAATCGGATTGGATACTTGAGGTGGACCTCTCCTGTTTTGTCGTTAAACGTACGCCCAAACGGCCGGGTGTACGACATCGAAAATCCGCTCTGTATCATGTCGTAGGCGTGGAATCCACGCGTGCTCTCGTATGCGGCTTTTACTTCAAACCCCCAATTGTGGTTGGGAGAAAAGTCGATTTTTCCGGCTGGACGTAGGGCTTGAGATATTGCCGAATGCAGCGGAGAGAAGGGAACCACCCGCCACGATCGCAAGTCTTCCGCGATGCCTTCCACATTCACGTGCTTACCCAACCGCTGCGTTAACCCGATGTAGGAGGAGGTAAGGTAATTCTCGCTATTTCCATACGCAGTTGATGTAAATAGCTGATCGTTGGATGCCCAACCGGTAATTAGGGCAGTCCGGCTCCATGGCGATCCCACACGAAAATTGATGGCTCCTATGAGCGCGCTCTCATGAACCGGGTTCCTCGTGAAGGATCCGCTCTCATGGATGAAGTAGCCCTGCGCGGAAAGTGCGTTGAATAAGGTGCTGGTAGTCACATAGGTGAAAACCCGGAACAGGTTCTGGTTCATCTGTACCGGAGACAGCGCGTCTCTCCGGATCGTCTCCTGAATGCCGCTGTTAAAAGTCAGCACGGTGGTCCCCAGGTGGATCATGGGGCTAAAGCCGAAGTTGAAGATGCTGTCGAAAGTATTGCGATTTACCACGGAATTTGTTGCCGGGACCGAGGTGGTGCCGCGCGCATTGCGCAGCTGGAAGAACCCGCCCGGCTTGGGCAGCGATCCCAAGTGCAGGTGATAGGCGGTGGTCCAGTCGGTTTCCATCGAAGAGCGCGGCGGAGGCAGGTTGGCAAAGTCCGTGCTGGACACGGGCCCGGTCGAGCTGTCGAGCTTGGCGTCGAGCACGTAGACCGTGCTGTTCTCGAAGATCGGCTGCACGATCACGTTTGACAGCAGGCTCAGGTTGGACGTGACGCGGATTCCTTCATTGCCGCTAGTCTGGATCAGCGCCTGCTCCGCGGTCTGGTCTTCTCCTGCCGCATTGGCTGCCGAGGCAAAGGCGGAGAGCGCTTCGGCATTGCGGTGCTGCTGCTCGTAGAGGCTACCTTCTGCAAGAAGGTAGGGGTAGCTGTTCCGGTCGTTGCCCGTGCGGCTCACTTTGTCGAGCGCCGCCGCGGCCCGCGCGGTTTCTCCAAGGGCAAGGAAGTTATTGGCCCTGGCGATCTGAATATTGGTATTGGAAGCCCCGGCTGCCTCGGCATGCTGCAGGAAAGTCTGCGACAGATCGTACTCATGCATGCTTTGCAGGATGCTCGCCGCTTCCACAAACTGGGGGCCGGTAACCGGTTCGGTGTCTCCGGCGGCGGCTTCCATCTGTGCCAGGGCAAGCTGCCGCTCGGCTTCCGAGGTCTGCCCTTGCCGCGCCATCAGCCGGGCGATGGCCAGCCGTACATGCACCCGGTTGCTGCCGCGGGCAACCAGGGCCTTGCTGAAGCGCTCCATCGCGGCATTCATGTCGCCCAGCTTGGCCAGGGCCTCGCCGGTTGAGACATAGATACTGCCCGGCTTCATGCCGGAGTCCGAACCGGCCGGCGGGTGCTCGGCGTAGTTCTCCGCCAGTTGGATTTCCCGCATGGCCTGCGGACGGTCCTGCAGATTCGCATAAGCGAGTGCCATGGTGGCATGAACTTCCGGATTATGCGGCAGATACTTGTCGGTCAATTGCAGCTGCGAGATGGCCTGGTTGTATTGCTTATTCGCGAACAGCGCCTGTGCCAGCCCCATATGCAGAGAGCCGTTGTCAGGAGAGAATCGCAGGGCAGCGCGGTATTCCTTGATTGCCCCTTGCAGGAATCTTTCCCGTCCGTATGCCGTGGCCCGGATTGTATGAACCGCTTCCGAGTCGCCGAGCGAGGCCTGCGCCAGGAAGGATTCCTTTACCGCGTCCTCGGATTGATCCAGGGCGAGGTCGGCGAAGGCGAGACCCAAATGGGCCTGCCCGTTTTTGGGTTCCAGTTTGAGCGCCTGTAGGAAGTCGGCTGCTGCGAGCTTCGGCTTGCTGAGATCGTTGAGCACAAAGCCGCGATTCACATAGGCCGTGGTTACGGTGGGATTGCGCTGGATGGCTGTTGTAAATGCGCGTACCGCATCTTCCCGTTCGCCCCTGTACTTGTAGACATAACCGGCCAGCAGCGGAATATCCGGCTCCCTGGGAAGCACGTCCATGTACTTGTTCATCAGGGCCAGCAGCGCGTCATACTTATCCAGGCGCAACAGGTCGTAGCCCAGATAAACCACAACATCGCGATCATGCGGCAAAGCCAGGATGGCCTTCCGCCCAAAATCCGCGGACTCCTGATACTTGCCTTTGAAGCTGAAATAGCGCTCCTGTTCCCGCAGCACCTTGGGGGCCGACTCCATGCCCGGCGTCACTCGCTGCAGCCATTCGCCTGCCAGTGTAAGGTCGTGCCCCTCAATGGCCGAGTTCATGCCGCCGGCGACGATCAGGGCATTGTCCGGATTGAGCTTGTAACCCTTGCTGTATTCGAGCTGCGCTTTGTGGTATTCCCCGCGGGCGGCGTAAAGGTCGCCAAGCGCCAGATGGGGAACATAGAGCGACGGGTAATACCGCGCGAGCAGCGCAAAGTCCTTTTCCGCTGCGCGTTCGTCTCCCGCTGCGCGCAACGCATAGCCGAGCGAGGTCAGCGCATACCGGTTGTGCGGGTCTTTGGAGAGGATCTCCCGATAGGCGGGGATGGCGTCGCCGGCATTACCCAGGCGGGACAGCAGATCGCCCTTGATCTGCAGGCTGTTCAGATCACCAGGCTGCAGCTTCAGCGCTCCCTTCACGTCGTTCAGCGCGCTTTCATTGTCCCCGGCGTTCATCTTGATCAAAGCGCGCAGGCGCAGGAACGAAGCGCGATTCACGCCGTGCTCATTGACCGCGCGGATTTCCGATTGCGCGGCCTCCAACTGCTTCTTAGCATCCGCCTCGCGGTTCAGACTCCGGTACAGCCCTTCCAGCGTCATGCGCAGCTGGATCGGATACAAAGGGCCATCAACAGGTACGGGCGGCATATTCGCAACCGCTGCGGCGTACTCCTGCGCCGCCTGGTGTGTGTTGCCCTGCATCTGCGCGATCTGCCCCTGGATCGCATGCAGCCGATAGAAGTTTGGGTCCAGCCGGGCGGCGCGATCCAGAAAAAGCTGTGCCTTGTCCGGCGCGTTAATCGCCACCAGGGACTGCGCGGCGGAGAGTTGTGAATTCAGGTCCTGCGGTTTGGCATTGGCCACGCGGGTGTAGAGCGCCGCGGCTTCCTTCTGCTGTCCGTTCAGTTGATATGTGTAGGCCAGCTCGGCAACCACATCAGCCGCCGGAGCATGTATGGCCTTGAGCTCCTTGATCGCATCGCTGTAGTCGCCGGTTTCCCGGTAGTAGCCCGCCAGCGTCCTCTGAATGTCAGGGTTGTTGGGGGCGCGGTTCTTGGCCATTTGCAAATAGTGATTGGCCAGGTCCATCTGTTTTGTGCGCTCGTAGGCCAAAACCAGAAGCAGTTCAGTGTGCGCATCCGGATGCAGGGCCTCGGCCTTGCCGAGCCATTTGATTGCATCGCTGTTGTTGCCCTGCTGCAACTCGATGTTTCCCAGAATCAACATATCGTCTATCTGCCTGGGGTTTATGGAGACAACTCTGGTCAGCAGACGCAGGGCTTCGGCCGTGTTGCCCATCAGGCTGTAGGTCTGTGCCAGGCCTGAAAGTCCGCTCAGCGATGCCGGACTTAGATTCAGCCCGTTCTGGTAGGCCTGAACGGATTGTGCGTATTTGCCATTGAGCTTCGCTACGTATCCCAGAAAAAACCAAAGCTGCGGATTATCCGGCGCCGATTGTGCGGCGCGCTGGGCATAGTTCAGGGCCTGCGCACGGTTGCCACGCTGCAGCGCCAGCTGCGCAGCCTTGGCCAGCCGCGCGCTCTCAATGCTGGACCCCCAGCCGAGCTGGTTGCCGGGAGACGCTGCCTGTCCGTTTTGGGTGCGGGTCTTCACTGAGCCGCCCGTTCCTACCTGGTAGGTCTGTGAATGTACGGGGGGGCTCGTGATTGTGAGCAGAATCGCGGCTAGTAATTTCACAATCGTAGATCGGGGAATCAAGCGGGTCACCAACGGACGGTCGTACTTAAACTGTCATACTGCGTCGACGTAAGTCATTTGATTCCAGGCGGGCACGTTATGTTGGCCGAGCGGAGAATATCTCTCTGGGTAGCGCCTCGAATGCCGTGTCTGCACCTGAGACAGTGCGTTCCAGTACTATCTGCCGGGAAGACAACCGGCGAGTATGTGTCGGAATCTAAGCGAGTCTAAGCTATGCAAAGAGGGCACTTGCAAACGACAGAGTCCGTATCAGCCTCGCAGCGTCCAATCCCGATGAGCGTCATCCTACTGGTGGCGGTCATCATCCATCTTCCGTTGATGCTGATGGAATTGCCTCTTAAGTCATACGATACGAATTTCCACATTTTTTTTGCGTCGCATTATCTCCATCATTGGTTCAATCCATGGAACGCAAAATGGTTCGCCGGTTTTTCGCAGACCACATATCCGCCGCTGGCGCAGCAGTGGGTTGCCGTCATGTCCATCCCTCTGGGGCTGAACCTGGGCTACATGGCCGTGCAACTGGCGGCCATTCTTCTGCTCGCGGTTGGTGTCTATCGTTTTTCTCTGCTATGGGTTAGTCCACGGGCAGCATCGTACGCGGCGCTGGCGAGCGTGTTTATCGGCGCAGAAAGCTTTCTGGTTTATTCCGCGGGCCAGTTGGCCACGACCGCGGCGGCTCCCGTCTATCTGAATGCTTTGCCGTATCTGTACTACTGGCTTCGCTCCGGCAGGTGGAAGTCATTTCTTAAGGCTGTGGTGCTGTTCGCCGCCGCTGCGGCGGTGCATCACGCGACGTTCATATTCGGCTCCTTGTTCTTTGCGCTTCCCCTGGTGGTGCTTGCCTTGATGGATCGGGCGAAGGAGGTGCGGAACACCGCCGCATCGGTTTTAGTCCGAACCCTGGTGGCGGTGGTGGTGATTAACGCCGCGGTTGCGGTTGTTCTGCTGCCGTTCTGGATCGGGCTTATCCATTACCCGGTCACGCAGACGCCCATTCCGCATCCCAGCCGCGCCAGCTATATTCTGAGTCCGCATTGGGCCGTCAATTACTTCCTGGTTCCCTGGGGCGCAATGATCCTTGCGCTTCCCTTCATCATCCTCCGCGGATCAAAGGTCGCGCGGCTTCGTCCGCTCATGCTTTCCTTCTGGCTGGTTTTTCTTATCGGGCTGGGCGGAACAACGCCGGTGGGCTACTGGCTCCTGGGGCGCGCATTTGATGTTCTGACCTTTGAGCGGTTCAGTTATTGGGCTACTCTGCTTGCTTTGCCCATCCTTGGCGCGCTCATCGCCGACCTGATCCAGCGTTTCCGTATGCGTGCCGCGGTGCCCATTGCTTTGCTGGCGGCCTTCACCTGCGCGTTTGCGGTCTCATGGTCGCACTATCGCCCGGCAAACAATCTGCACTTCAGCGTAAAGACCGTTGCCAACTGGCTCAATCGCGATGGACACGACCGGTATCGCTATGTGACTCTCGGCTTCGGAAACAAGCTGTCGCAGTTGGCGCTGCTGACCGACGCGAGCAGCGTGGACGGTGGATCGAACTCCGCCCGCATGTTGCCCGAACTTACCCGATATGGCGGCGGCGCTCTCACCGATGCCAAATATTTTGGTGAAGGCGGATTGAATTCGCTGCGGGCCATGCTGCGCCATGCCAATCGATATGGACTGAAGTGGGTGCTTGTCGCAGATCCGTACTACGATCCGCTGCTGGACTTTGCCGGCTGGCGACAGGTTGACCAACTGGACGAAAACGCTATCACCGTTTGGAGCAAGGACGGCGTTCCGCCCGCGACCCCGGTCAATACCGCGCATAAGCCGCCCCGCTGGCAGGGCGTGATGTGGGGGGCACTGCCGTTCGGCAGCGGACTTCTCGCAATCCTGGTGGTGTTCATACCAGAGGAGCGAAGGCGCTCCGGTGACGGAGACGACGGGGATGAGCAGGAAGCCATGGCTTCGGGGATGGCGTCATGAATAAAGGGACGATTCTTGCTGTCTCAATCTTTGTTGCAACCGCCATCCTTCTGGTGGTCGGCACGGTCTGGCCTGTGCCAACTGCGGTGTACTACGCCGGTGGAGGAAATATTCTGCAGTCGCCGTCCACGCCCATCAAGGCCGTGAACAACCTTGGCGAATATATCCGGCTGCGGCAGTGGGGCAACGCCTACAACAGTCTCGCCAACAAGGCTGAATTCTCTGAGACGGCCTTCGTTCAGGACCTTAAGGGGCACCATCTCAGCCTGCGCACATTTGCAACGCTGTCCAGTGTCGACGTAAAACCCCTGCATGAGTCGGCAGACAGCGCCGAGATGCAGATGAGGATGCACTGGTCGACGCTGGTCGGGTCATTCGAGGACCTTCGCATGGTTCACGTGGTCAAGGCCGGTGACCGCTGGTCTGTCGACTGGCCTTTGGTGAAGCAACCCTCCGTGCCCCCCCAGGTCATCCCCGTGAATTACCTTCGCTGGGACATCATCTATCCGGGGCCGGAAGAAAATTGGGGCGCTCAGGGCGTGGCCGGGCCGAATGTGCGCATTGTGGATATGCGCCCTGTGAATCGCGCGGAAGGGGTAGTGGTGCTGGGCGAGCTGATGAATGATGATGTGGTGCCCGCCTGGGCATCCGTGCGCGCCACGCTGCTTGCCAAGAACGGATCGGTGATCGCGAGCGCCGGCAGCTTTGACATGATGTCGCACCGGCTATTGCCCAAGCAGGTTACGCCCTTTCTCATTCGCTTTCCGAACGTGGACCTGTCCCAGGTGAGCCGCATAAGCATAGATCCGCGGGCATCTCTGATCGCCGCTTCGGCCGATCCGGTGATCGAGGTGGAAAACGAAAAGTATAGCCCCGGGCCGGATGCGGCGCTCACCGGGCAGATTGCCAACCAGAGCGGACGCGTCGTAAATTTCTCCCACGTACTCAGCACGTTCTATGACAAGAACGGCAAGCTGGTCTGGGTTGCCGGGGAATATATTTCGCGCGCGCTGCCGCCAAAGACTCCGGTTGATTTTCGCATTCCGGTTCCTGCGGATCTTGCCAGGCAAATCAACCGGGAGCGCACCATCGTCGCAACTTACAGCCCGAGGAGCACCCAGTAATGTCTGCAAAGGCCCGGCTGCCCCTATGGCTCTTGCTGTATGTGCTTGCGCTGCCTGTAGGCGCCGTGGCACAGCAGACGGACATGCAGGTGCCCCACACGGTGGTTGCCGGTGCGGCGTTTTCCATTGCAACGACGGGCAGCGGCCAGGCAGACCTCTATATCGTTGGCCCCGGGCAGGCCATCCGACATGCCGTGCGCCTGGGAGAAAAGGTTGCGTTCCCGGCTGGAGAGCTCTACAACGCGGGCAGTTATCTGGCCATTCTCAGGCAGGGAACATCCAGCCGTACCTTCCAGTTCAACGTAGTGCCGGCGGGCCAGCCAGGCTCATTCAGCTTTTTGGCCGAGCCCTCACGCCTTCCGGTATCCACGCACAACGGCATAAACGGTACCGCCTATATTTATGACGCGTATCACAACCTCATTCTTGTGCCGGTAACGGTCTCTTTCCGTCTATCGCATGGCTCCGGCGGCGCGCAGCAACAGTCCGTCACCTCCCGCGATGGCGTGGCTTGGACGCGCATGAGTTCCTCGTCACAGCAGGGCGAGGCCACATTTACCGCGGTTGCCGGGAGCGTCTCCGACAAGCGCATCATCGATGAAGTGCCCGGTGATCCCTGCAACCTGACGGTACATGCGCAACCAAGTGGAGGCAGGCTGCTTCTTCAGACGGATCCGATACGGGATTGCAGCGGAAACCCTGTGCCGGACGGCACGGTTGTCACTTTTACCGAAACCCTCGACGGGAGGCAGTCAACCGCCGATATTCCTATTAAGCGCGGAATTGCGCGCGTGGAGATGCCGGCCTGGAGCGGCGCGCTCATCTCGGTGGCGAGCGGAGCGGTTGCCGGCAACCAGATCCGCTGGCGAGGCAGGCCATGATCAAGTCCGCTCTGGTCACGCTCGTTCTTGCGGTCCTGCCGGTTTCGCTGTGGGCGCTTCCGCATTCCGTACAGGTGGATCCTCCGCAAGTGCACGGGTCCCGCCCCGTGGAGTCGCTCACGGAAAAGGCGGTTGTGCGCGACTATCTGCAATCATGGCAGAGCCTGCGGGTGGCGCTGGATCAGAACCAGCCGCAGGCTTTGGATCTGGATTTTGTGGGAACCGCGCGGACAAAGTTGACGCAGACCGTCAAACAGCAGTCATCCCTGGGAATTCATACGCGCTACCGCGACCAGTCGCACCATCTTCAGATCGTCTTTTATTCTCCCGACGGGCGATCCATTCAGCTCATCGACGATATCTCCTACGAAGAGCAGGTGTTGGATCATAAAGGGCAGGAACTGGCTTCGCGCCGTATCAAGGCGCGCTACCTGGTGGTGCTTACGCCGGCCGCCGCACGCTGGCAGGTCCGGATCTTCCAGGCCGGTCCGCAGACCTAGCAGGGATTGCGGTCCTGGACTTAGCCCATCAAAACTGACGAGGCTGAGTGCGCTGGCGCGGCATTGTCACTCGCCGTTTGTGTCGTGGTCAGAACCACAGGACGGGAGCCCTTCCTCAATAGCCGATCCCTCTTCATAGTCATTCCAGGTTTCGATCAGTACAAAGGGGATGACTTGACCGGCGGGGAAGTGCTTTTTCCAGATGCTGAAGGTGTCGCGATAGGTTTGGCCGCAGCGCGCGGCAATACGCCGGTTCAGCCCCCACGACGCCTTGCCGTCGTCGAACCCCGGCCAGGCGCCGCCTACGATCATCTTGTCGGGATACTTCGTAGCCATGGTCTGGTAGAAGTCGGCCAGATACTCCTTACCCCAGTTGGAGCCGTTGTTTGACCAGCCCCTGGGGCCGGGATTGATCCAGGCGTAGTAGCCATCAAAGGCACTGGAGTAGCGGCCGGGCAGGTTTTCGTTGATCAGCAGCGGAGCCGGATTCCACTTGTTCACCACCGCCCGGACCTTGTTCCAGTCGGTGCTCTTGCCATGGGGAAAGATAAAGATGACGGGCCGCCCCTGGTAGGTCAGGTATGCCTTGGCCCCCGGAGAATCCGGTGATAGATAAACATTGTGGAACCGCGTGAGATCGGCAATCACCTGATCGGTCGCGCCGACCTCTGAGTCGGCCTGGTCGTACATCATGGCAATGCGGAAATCATTTTTCCCGGCCAGCTTCTGCATGAGCGCATATGTTTTATCGATAAATGGGTCGTGATCCGCATACCAATCCACTACAAATGCCGAGATACCCATGCGCCTGGCTTCCTGCATTTGCTGGGTCAGCACGGCGGGATCGTGCGAGGAATAGCCGACGGCGATATGGCTGGGCTCTCCAAACCAGCCTTCGTAGAGCGCCAGGGTTTCCGGCGTGTTCCCGATCGCCTTGTACGTTAAGTTGATGGATTTATGCACCCCAAAGCATCCATGAAGGAAGAACAGAAAGGTGAGTGTGGCGAATGCTGAGCGATGGGTCATAGAGAGTTGTTAGAAGCAGAAACTTCCATAAGAGGTTGGTCGGATTATAGCTCGAACCCAAGCAGCCCTTGGATGGCAAAGCAGCATCGGAAGAGTTACCAGTTGTAATGCAGCAAAGCTGGACTGTTTGCTTTTGTAGCTATTGATTGCTGTTTTACCTTTTGAAGGTTTTTCCCCCCCGATCTCTGCCGCGGCAGAGATGACGACCCTCATCTCTGAAATCTGGAGACTCAGGCGACGTGTCTATCAGCCCGGCAGAAAAATCGAAGACCCCTAGAGCACGCATCCTTTCCGGAAGCATTGTGCTGTTGTCGGGGTCAACCCTGGTAACGGGCGTTAACCTTGCGTATAACATCGTGGTTGCCCACTTTCTTGGCCCGAAGGGCTATGGACAAGCAGCCGTCGTCTATACGCTGTTAACGCTCATCTCGGCAGTCACACTTTCCTTCCAGATCATCTCAGCCAAGGTTGTTGCGCAGCAGACCACATTGGAGGCCAAGGGCGCGGCCTATCGTGGCTTGCATCGTGCAGCGTGGGTTTGCGGCGCGGCCGTGTCGTTTCTGTTGCTGATGTTTCAGCAAGATGTCGCGCATTACCTCATCCTTTCCACGCCAACGCTGATTGCCCTGCTGGCAGTCGGCGCTGCCTTTTACATTCCGCTCGGCTGCCGGCGTGGATACATGCAAGGCGCATATGGATTCCGTCGCCTTGCGACCAATCTGGTGCTTGAGGCCTTGGTCCGGCTTGTCGGTTCCGTGCTGATGGTTCTGCTCGGCTTCGGCGTCACCGGTGTGATTGCGGCGAATGCGGGCGCGATGGTGGTAGCGTGGGTCGCGATTGCTCCGGAGATCGCGGCGCCGGCTCCGAATCCTCTCCGCTTCCGCTACGCGTTGCGCGAGGTCAGCCAGGCGCTGGTGTTCTTTGCCGGACAGGTGCTCATCAACAATTGCGACATTGTTCTGGTCAAGCACTACTTCTCGCCCGCCGAAGCCGGCTTCTATGCGGCGGTGGCCATGGTTGGCCGCGTCATTTTTGCCTTCTCCTTCGCTGTTGTCAACAGCATGTTCCCGGTGGTGGCGGGCACGCGGGTGGAAGAGAGAAAGAGCATGTCGCTCATCGCGACTCCTTTTCTCCTGGTGCTGGGCATTGGAACGACGATTGCCCTCGTGCTTCGTTTCACTCCTGCCCGCGTATGGACGGTTTTCTTCGGCGCAGCGTTCACGATTCCCGGGCATCATGGCTTCCCGTACCTTCTGTCGCTCTATGCTGCAGCCACCGTCATCTACTCGCTGAGCGTGGTGATTATCGCGTATGAAATGTCATACAAGATTGCGAACACGAGCTGGGTACAGCTGGCCTTCAGCGGGCTGTTGATTCTTGGCATCATACGTTTCCACTCGTCCCTTCGCCAGGTCATTCTTGTGCAACTGGTGCTCATGAGTGTGCTGCTCCTGGTGGTCGGTATTCCCTTTCTGGTGGACGCTCTCAGGAATGCGGAGCCGGCGGAAACTGCGCCGCAGCGCGCGGTTCGACTAGTTCAGCGTGTCTCTGAGGATGAGGTCATTGCGGAGTTTCTGAAGAGTGACTTTACCAGCGACATTTACCGCAACTATCGCGGCGCGTGTCATTCCATTGTGTTCTCACCGAACTATGACAGCCAGGGCGAAAAGCAGAAGAGACGGGCTCTGCTTAACCTTCGCCATCGTGCTTTATGGAATGAGATACCGCCTGAGACAGAGTGGTACGAGGCGAAACTCACCGCGGAGGATCTCGACCGCATTCGGGTATTTCCGCGTGCACACTGGCGCAGACTTGCGGGCGGATGCTTTGCTGTCCCGCATATTGTGGAGCGCATCCTGAGCTCGTCAAACTCCCCAGATGACTGGTTCAAGGTGAAGATCGGAGAAATCCAGGGGCTGCTGTCGCAGGGAGGCGCGATTCCCGGCGCGGTCATTCTCATCGGCCTGAATGCTGCGGAACCAATGACGGTTTTAGACGGGAACCACCGTCTGATTGCCGCTGTGCTTGAAGGCAAGACAGAGCGTCTGCGCTTCCTGTGCGGCTTTTCCTCCAGCATGACGAAGTGCTGCTGGTACAGAACAACCCCCCTTACCTTAACCCGATACAGCCGGAATTTGCTCCGGCATGTCGCCAAAAATCCGGCTGTAGACCTGGCACGACTCTGCGAATCTCACGATGGATTAGTTAGGCAATAACATTAGTTTCTCTACAACCATAAACAAATGAAGGTGTGCGTATGCTGCCTTGGCTTGCAAGACAAAAACGAGAGATAAACATCAAAGGCGAAAAATCGGTTCGAACGACAAGTGGTGAATCCAATGATCATTAATATGCACCCGGTAGTTGTACACGAAGTCCCAGAAACAATAACTTTATTGGAAGAAAAATATTTTCTGCGAGAGTTGGAGCACCAGATGGATGCGGAGCGTCCCCACCTGGTGCTGGATTGTTCCCGTTTGCATCAAATGAGCAGGGAGGTGCTGCATCTTTTGTTCAGCTGTCTTGAAGAAGCACTCAAGCGCAACGGCGATGTGAGGCTTGCCGCCTTGCGCCCGGAGATGAAAGTTGCGCTGCAACTAGCTGGCGCCCGGCGTCTTTTTGAAACCTATGCAACCACCGCCGAAGCGGTCCGCAGCTACGATCACGTTTCGGTGCACGCGGCCCCGTGGGAGCGTGGCCTGGATATGGATGAATACGAGCACGGCTCAGAGCATTCAGAGCATGTTGTGTTGAAGGATCCAGTACGTTGGGAAGCAGCTCAAAGGAACGAGTTCGGAGGTTGAGCATGAATATCACTCCAGGATGGTTGAGGAGGCAGCTTGCAGTCTGTTTGGTGTTGTTGCTGACCGCTCCCTGCGGAATGGCTGCAACGACTCCGTCGTCCGCTCCATCCCCGCCGGCGAAATCCGCCGCATCCGGCCAGGCTAAGTCCGGCCATACGGCGGTGACCGGCGGTGAGCGCGCGGCCGTCTCCTATCCAGATGCTCCAACTCCTTCGTTTACCTATTCCGGGAGTCAAAGCCAGGAGGCCACGGCATCTACGAGCCAGCAGACCCGCAAATCTCAGCCAGTCGGCACTGCAGCTGCTCCTAACCTCAAGTCGGAAGGTGTCTCCGCTTCAAGGCCGGCAGGAGCCGCAATTGCTCCTGCCAAGCAGAGGAGAGTACGTTCCTTCGCCATTCGCATTGCTCTGTTGGTAGGCGCGGGCGTGGCGATCGGGACGGTAGTCGCGGCGTCCATGGGAAGCCCAAGCCGAGCGAATTAGGATAAGCTCTTCGCTCTATTACGGCGGTGTTATGCAGAATGTAAAAGCAGTGAAACAAACGATGTTGGTCAGTTTTTCCGGGATTGACGGTTCCGGAAAGAGTACACAAATTGCAGAGCTTTGCACAGAATTGGTTAAAGGTGGCAGAAGCATAGAGTTGCGGACCTTTTGGAACGATATTGCCAGTTTCAAGGGGCTCCGCGAATTCGCAGGGTATAAGTTATTTGGCGGTGACGTGGGTGT
Source organism: Acidobacteriaceae bacterium (assembly GCA_035532055.1). Classification (GTDB taxonomy): domain Bacteria; phylum Acidobacteriota; class Terriglobia; order Terriglobales; family Acidobacteriaceae; genus Silvibacterium. The sequence goes on from DATKRT010000060.1 coordinate 244,574, forward strand.
TGGTACGCCCCAGGCTCCCATCCGTCGACGCGACAAAGATGTCCAGACGGGCTTCATGACGTTTGTCCGCCTCGCAGTCTATTTGGTTGATGCCATCTCTATGCGTCTTGCCACCAGGAAAGCGCTGAACTCGGAGGCGGACGTCGTCATTTTTGACCGTTGCATCTATGACCAGCTGGTCAACTTAAATATGAAAAGCCGGTTTGTGCGGTTCTATGTGCAATCAATCCTCAAGCTTGTTCCGAGCCCGCATGTCGCCTTGTTTCTTGATGCGGATCCGATCGCGGCCCTTGCTCGCAAGCCGGAATATTCACTCGAATTTCTCCGCGTCAACCGCGACGCATACCTTGCTTTTGCGCGGATTGCGCCGGGTGTCACCGTGATTCCGCCCCTGACGGCGGAACAGGTCAGGACCACGGTGGCGAAGTGTATTGCTGCGCAATTCGCAGGCAGAACCGTGCAGCTTGGCCATGCGCAACCGGCTGCCGCCGGGAAGGATGTCCTCCTATAAGCACAAAGGAACGGGAAGAGTTCCCGTTCCTTTGTGGCTTGGATCGCGGCCAATACGAGCGTGGTACGGCCGTGTCAGTAATAGGTAAGGTTGAAGTTGTCTACGTAGGTGGTGTTCGATGCCTGCTGGTGATTCCCATCCATCTGGTAGTTCACCGTGGCCCCCCACCAGCCTGAAGGTACTGAGAATGGAGCGACTGTGATGTTGAGCGTGTAGGTCTTTCCGTTCACCGCGATGGATTGATAGAGAAGGTCGTTGTTCGACTGCCTTTGCACCTGGAGTGTGACATGGTTCCAGCCTTTATTGATCAGGCTACATGGAATTCCTGTCGCTACCCATTTGGCGTTGACATTGTTCCATATATCCCAGGCTCCGGTGTTCAGATGGTCGCATTGTGTACCCCACTCCATCCCGATTCCGTTCATGTACATGTTCACATCAAACTCCAGTGATTGGGTCACGGAAAAATTTGTGACGTATACATCAGCGTCGTAGATAAAGTTATGCAGCGTGGGCAGTAATGTGTGGTTGCTGTCTGGAAGGTTCTGGGTTGAGTTCTGGCCTATGATCGGGTTGGACCACAGAACATCCGAGTAGGGAGTTGTTCCGCCAAGGTTGAACTGCGTGCCATTTCCACTGAGCGAAACGGAGCTTTCGTGCTGATGCATCGACCAGGTGACACCTGGGCAGGGAGCATTGCATACGGAATACGTGGGAGGCAGTTCGCCCCACTGATTCCATCCGCCACTTGCCTGCAGAGCCTTCAGGGTGTTGCCGCTGGTATTGCTGGTATTGCTGGTATTGCTGGTACTGCTGACACTTAGTTGAAGTGGCGTTCCTGTGGCTCCTCCGCAGTAGTCCCACTCCAGCACCACGACGTACTGGGAACCACCGCCAAGCGTGAGTTGTGTATTCAGTTGTGAGCCCTTGACCTTGTACACCAGCTGGCTGTTGTCATAAATTCCCATCGCCGCTACGCCTTTGGAACAGCCCGTTGTGGCCGAAGCGACAAAGGAAACAGGATTGCTCACTGTGGTGTTGTTCGCAGGCGAAGTCACGGATACGCCCGTCTGCGTACTCACTGTGATCGACAATGAGGCTTTGGACACGCCACCACAGTAGTCCCACTCCTGCACCACGGCGTAGTACGAACCATTCGGCAAGGAGAGTGTGGTATTGAGCGATGTTCCGTTCGCCACATATTTCAGGTTGTTGTTGATGTATATGCCTATTGACGCAACTCCTTTGGAGCAGGTGCTGGTCGTGGCCGATGCTGTGAATTGAACGTTGGAACCAACGGTCTGACCGTTGGAAGGACTCGTCACGGTTACTGTTGCAAATGCCGGCACGGCGGCAAACATAACCGCAAAAATAACGCAGTAGATCGCCTTCATGAAACTTCCTTAAAGTGTGTTGCAAAGGCTGAGGTTGATGTACAGCGCGCCTCTGCAGGACTCATTCCTGAGCAGAGTACATGCCAGTTTTCTGTGGGTTGGTTGGGCGGGGGGACTACGTGCGCCGGCTAACCTCGACAACCTCTAATCATGTCGTGCGGATTACGAAAATCACGCCGGGGGAGACTCCCTCATGGTGAAATCCGGAATCGTGCTCAAGTGCAGGTGGAGGGTATGAAGTATGACCTTACCGGACGTACTTACTCGTACGGAAGTGCTCATGCGTAAGGATCATCTTCGAGCGTCTGAACTTAAGCGAGGCAGAAAATTGGAAAGAAAAATCTTGTCGCAATCATACACGATTCACCGCCGTAGGCAACCATTTCCGCACGATTGCAGAATTTTTTTCCCCGATAATTTACGCCACGGCATCCGGAGCGGATTGGCTGCTTTCCTTTCAACGTTCTGCAGGGTTTCGCAAGTGGTTGAAATTTTGCAGCCAGCCTATGACGGCTCTGCAGCGTGCAGCCTTCCAGCACCGGAATGGTCGTGAGGCGGCAGCCAAGCGATGCAGGAATCCATGGCTCCGCCGCCGTTCTACCAGTAGGTCAGCGTCAGGTTGTCCACATAGGTTGTGAGCGGAGCGCCAGCCGAGTTGCTGTCCATCTGGTAGTTCAGATCCAGACCGTACCAGTTGGATGGAGCCGTTCCGGGCGGATACGTTTTGTTCAGCGTATAAACCGTTCCGTTCAGCGCAATCGACTGATACAGCAGGGTGTTGCCGGACCCCCGCTGCAGCTGGATCGTGATATGGTTCCAGCCATTCTTATATTCGCAGGGAACTCCTGCTGATACCCAGTGTTTATTTACGTTGTCCCAGATATCCCACTTGCCGTCCTGCAGATGATTGCACATGGTGCCCCAGGTCATTCCAACACTGTTCATATGCATTTCCACGTCAAATTCCAGGGCTTGGGTGATCGCGGAGTTTTCCACGTAAAAATCAGCATCGTACGTAAAGTTATGCAGCGTGGGAAGAAGTGTGTGGCTTGAATCCGGCATCTGTGGCGAGTTCTGGCCGATCAGGCCTGCGCCGAACAAAACGTCGGCGTAGGGGATATTCGGATTCAGAGAAAACTCCGTCGCGTTTCCGCTCTTGGCGGGGCTTTGGATGCCGTAGGTCTGGGACCAGGTTGACTGCGAGCAGGGCGCTGCACAGTCCGTATAGCTTGGCGGCGCCTGTCCCCAACTGCGCCAGTTGCCGATCGGCGTCTGAATTTTCGATATTACGGTACCCGTCTGGCTGGCCCCTGAGCCGCCACCCTGACCTGTGCCGGCGCTTCCAGGAGCGGAAATAGTTGTAGCGGATCCACTTGGCGCTATGGACGTGGCTCCGCATCCAAGAATCAGCATGCTGATTCCAAATGCAAGAAGTGCAGAGGCTGCATACTTCATAGTCGGCGTACTCCATTGCTCGTAGTACGCGACCGGGGGATAATGCCAAAGGGCAAAAAAGATAGTTGGCCAGGAAACTTGCAGGCCCTTGATGGGGGTCAAAATTAAATCATCAACTCCTGGTGGGAGACCGTATCACCATGGAGAAGATCCACCCCTAAAGTCCTAAAAAAGGGCCTTTCCAGGGGGCACCGAGAGGGTACATGCTCACGTGCAATGCGGGGTGTTGAATCGGATATTAAGACAGGTTTTCCAATCGGTCAACAGCAAATCACGACGGGTTATCGGAAGAATCAACACCGCCGTTGATCCGCTGCGGCAGTGTCGCCGGGAACCGAAAGCATTCGTGTGTGCGGGATCACATTTACTGAGCGGCAGGAGCCTTTGCCGACGCCGCGGTTCCGCCGGGAATCTGGTCCATCGGCAGCTCAAGCGAGAAATGGGTGACATTTCCGGTGGCGGCAAAAACCCAAACGCCATGGAACGCCTCGCGCAAGCCAGGATGCTGTTCGAGCATGGCCGTCATCAGATTCACCACCTGCTTGCGTGCCTCCGTCGGATTGCGCAACATCGCAGCTTGTGTGTTGTCGGGCGTGTAGTAGACGACAAAATCAAGCGGCCCAAGGCGATTTGAAGTATCCACCCGCATCAGCTCGAATGTCTGTCCATTCCGGTGCACCATTTGGGGCAGAGGCCCGGGCAGGTCCTGCGGTTTTGCCTGGTGTTCTTCGTGTAGCAGTTTTTCCCGGTTCGGACTGGATAGGAAGTTCGCGGGCTCTACCAGGTATTCGGCGATCTGGTAGTAAAGCCATGCCGTCCAATCCATCTTCTGCTTCGCATAATGGCGTGCCTGCCGCCAATACCACACCCCATCGTGGCCGTTCAGGAGCAGGGGCTTGCTGAAGAACCCTGCAAGCTTCCACTGTCCCGTCGGGTTCTTTGCGAGTATCAGCGCGATTTGCTGCGGGTCCGGAACGCCGGTTGCATGCAGGATCGCCAGCGCGTACTGGCCGGAGGGCAAATCAGAAAAGTTCAGGACCACCGTCAAGGCTGAGCCGGTCGGGCTGCAGAAAAACTGCGCTCCGCCGTTCTTCTGCGCGGTGCCGTTTTCAAAGGTATAGAGGGCGTCAACGGTGATGCCTGCTTCTTTAATCTTCGGTTCCAGCGTAGTCGCCGAATTCGCAATGCCGCTGAAGTTCGCCGCAACGGAGGCCAGGGTGTTGTCCCGCAGGCCTTGTATATTGCCGGTTTGCACCTCGCCGACAAGGGTCCAGGCCTGGTTCATCAAAGTGCTGCGCTGTAGGGCGGACATCTGTGCCTGGGTTGCGCACGAATTGCCGCTGGCTGCTGTCTGCGCGGTTGCCGTGAGTGCCAACAGCAGCGCAGGCCATACGATGTGCTTGAGCATTACTCTGTTCTGCATCGATCGATCTGACTCCGAATTCCCCCGTTGGCGGTCCGTCGGGATGCCGAGCCGGGAACATATATACAGATGCAAATTAAGGACTTCGTGCCGGGTGCTCCAGACTATATCTATTGCGAAATCGCCTGGAAGTTGGCTGCCGGCTGGCAATCCGCCTCGTGAAGCGCCGCAGCGGCGAATTTGCAAGCGAAATTCAAGAGTGCGTAGTCTAGTAGGTGTAGGCCAAGTTCGCTCCGGCCCCCATCGAGCGCATTCCATGCAGCCGTCTCTTTCAGGTTTCCTTAAGTCTCCGTCACAATCCCGGTGTATCTCCCGCTTTCGCGCCCTGGGGCTGTTCCTCGCCTTTCCGGCCGCATTCGCTTTGCCTTCGTATGCGTCTCGATTGGCGTCCCCGGCGGCCCAGACCCATCCGCAAGTCTCCACAAAGCGGACGAGGCCTGCTCACCGGCGCGCCGCTCCTGAGTCCGTGGAACTGCCTGCTATTGTGGTGTTGTCGCGCGGATTGCTCACCGTGACGGCGGACAACTCCGACCTCAATCAGATTCTGGGCCGCATCGCCTCCATGAGCGGCATGACGTTGAACGGTCTTTCCACGAGTGCCCGGATTTACGGCGTCTACGGTCCCGGCAAGCCAAGCGAAGTTCTCACCAGCCTTCTCGCCGGCACCGGATACAACTTTCTGATGCTCGGCCGCACCGCGGATGGCGCGCCGCGCAAATTGATTCTGATGCTGAAGAGCGCGAGTTCGCCGCCTTCCGCGGGGAATCCTTCCGCGGGGAATCCTGCTCCAGAGCCATCGGCTGCTCAGAACAAAAGCACCGCCGCCGACGAGGAACTGCCGGGTCCCGGAGCGGTTGTGCATGTGCCGCCTGCGTATCGAGAGAACAATAACGACCAGGACACGCCCATCCGGGTTCAGCGGAATTTACAGCGGCTGGAGCAGATGCACAAATTGCAGCAGAAACCGGATCCACAGTAGTGCGTGCCTAGCCTAGTAGTGCGTGCCTAGGCTCCCTCGGCAGAAGAACCGGCTGCTTCGCCATGGTTTGCGGCGGAGCGGGCTGCCGGCGAGGAAAGCCGGCGCAGATTGTTCTGGTACTGGCGGTAAATCTCCGCCATCTCGCTGAATGAGCGCAAAAAGTCCAAGGGGTGCACCTTTGATCCCGCCACATCGGTCCACTTGGGCAGCGGATACTCGTAGGTCCGTTCCTTCATTTGCTCCGCATCGCCGGAGTGGATTTCCAGAAAGCGGGTGAGGATCTCCACATCGAAGATCCAGCGTGATTGAAACGGCTGCGCCAGCACCTTGCTGAAGTCCGGTGTAACGCGAAAAAGCTTGGCGCCGCACTGGCTGTCGTAGATGGGCAGGTGCAGTAGTTGCGAGACGACGGTCGCAAAGCATCGCCCCAGATAGTGCCGCACGGCCTTTCGCTGTATATCCCTTCCAAGCAGCTTGACTCGCGAGCCGAAGACAAGGTCCAGCCTGGGGTTCGAAGCAAGCAGAGTCAGCATGTCCTGGATTTGCGCCAGCGGCGTTGCCAGGTCCGCGTCCCAGAATCCCGTCACCGCCGCGCGGTCCGACGCAATGACCTTCAGCATTCCCTGCCGCACGGCTTCCGCCTTGCCTCGGTTGGGCTGCAGATCGAGCACATCCACCTGATCCATGTAGCGATCCCGCAAGGAGGTGAGTACGTCAAGTGTCCGGTCGCGACTCCCGTCGTTCACAAACAGAAGGCGAATCTCCTTGTTCCGGACTAAGCGTAAATAGTGCTCATATTCAGCCGTCGGCAGGCGGTCCGCCTCGTTGTAGCAGGGAATGACTACGCAGCAGGGGACGGAAACCGTGTAAGTTTGTGCAGGCGAAGGGTCAGTCGTGCTGTTCAAGGTCATGGTGGAATCCGCGATAGAGCTTCAATTCTCTTCCATCAGTTACCACTTTACAGATTCCTCAAGGACGCCCGCTGTTGCCCCGGCCGGGAATAAGGCCACAAGCCATTGAAAAATCATTCAGTTGTGCGCCGTTGAGGCGGCATACATGGAGTCGCCACGCAGCGCGAATGGCCCCGTGGCTGCGCTGCGGATCACGTTGTCCACAACCCGCATAAGCCAAAATAACAGAAGAATGGCATGCTGTTTGCATGTTTTCCGTGCGTTGCATTCCAGCTTTGATTCCGGCGTCGCTCAACCTCACGGTCAAATCAAAAAAAATGAAATGGTTCCGCTTATCACAACCTTTGTGCATAAGGGGCAGCCGGACAAGCTGATTGCAGCCGTCCATGCGTGTGCGATGTAGTCAGCCGTAGCTGCGGCACGAAGGCTGACAGGGATCTCCGGTGCGTCAACCTTCCCCTGGAGAAGTGGTCTGCGCTGCGGCCCTAGATCCCTTCGCCCATGTTCACGTAGTCGCGCAGCTTGTGCAGTTCCTGCCGGTAATGCGTGCGCTCTTCTACTTCCGCCGTCAGTGGATGCTGCCCGGCCTTGCGTGCCTGCTCGCCGCGTAGTTCATGCAGGCGCGCCTCCAGCTCTTCCACGCGCGCGGAAAGCGCGATCACGGCGTCGGAAAGAGGGTCTTTCACTTCACGGGGATCGGTAATCAGCACACGCCTGCCTTCGCGGTAGATGATGTGCGCGGGCACGCCCACGACGGTCGAGTTCGGCGGAACATCCTGCAGCACCACCGACCCCGCGCCCACGCGCGAGTTCTCCCCGATCGTGATGTCGCCCAGAATGTTTGCGTTGTTGCCCACAAACACGCGGTCGCACAGCGTGGGATGCCGCTTGCCGCGCTCCTTGCCGGTACCGCCCAGCGTCACGCCCTGATACAGCGTTACGTCATCGCCCACCACGGCAGTCTCGCCAATCACCACGCCGAATCCGTGATCGATAAAAAGCCGCCGCCCCAGCTGTGCAGCCGGGTGAATTTCGATGCCCGTGGCGAAGCGCACGCACTGCGCCAGCACGCGCGCGGGCAATCGCAGTCCCGCACGCCACAGCGCATGCGTCATCCTGTGCCCCCACACCGCGTGCAGTCCGGGATAGCACAGCAGCACATCCATCAGAGACCGGGCCGCGGGGTCCCGCTCTTTGACCGAGCGTATGTCTTCGGCCAGTCGTTCCATTGCGGGTCTTACGCTTCCACCGCTTCGGCCGAAAGCGCCAGCGCTTCCTGACGCAGCGTGTCAAACAGCACGGTCGAGAGATAGCGCTCGCCGAAGCTGGGCAGAATCGCCACAATCAGCTTGCCTGCGCTCTCCGGTCTGCGTGCCACCTCCAGCGCCGCCCACACTGCAGCACCGGACGAAATGCCTACGAACAGCCCTTCTTCGCGAGGAAGCCGCCGCGCCATCTCAATCGCGTCATCATTTGAAACCTTGACGACCTCATCAATCAGCTTGGTGTCGAGCACGCCGGGAACAAACCCTGCACCGATTCCCTGAATCTTGTGCGGTCCGGGCTTGCCGCCACTCAGAATCGGGCTGTCCGTCGGCTCCACCGCAACGGCACGAAACTCCGGTTTGCGTTCCTTCATGTATTTGCTGATGCCTGTCAGGGTACCGCCCGTGCCCACGCCGGAAATCAGAATGTCGGCGCGGCCCTCGGTGTCTGCCCAGATCTCCGGGCCGGTTGTCGCGTAGTGGATCGCCGGGTTTGCCGGATTGTCGAACTGCTGCAGCATGTAGCCGTTCGGCGTCTTCTGCAGAATCTCCTTTGCTTTGCTGATTGCTCCATTCATGCCTCCCGGTCCTGGGGTCAGCACCAGCTTGGCGCCGAAGGCCAGCAGCAGCACGCGGCGCTCCAGGGACATCGTCTCCGGCATGGTCAGGATCAGATCATAGCCTTTTACAGCCGCGGCCAGCGCCAGTCCTATTCCAGTGTTGCCGCTCGTGGGCTCTACCAGTACGGTCTTTCCCGGAGTGATTTTGCCGTCGCGCTCTGCCGCCTCAACCATGGCAAGACCAATGCGGTCTTTCACCGAACTCATCGGGTTGGCGCTCTCCAGCTTAACCAGCACCGTGCCGTGACAACCCTTGGTCACGCAGTTCAGCTTCACAAGCGGAGTTTTGCCAATCAGTTCTGTAACATTTTCTGCAATTTGCATGGTCACAATCTCCTCACCCAACAGTATGTCAAATAATTCCGTTGTTTGTTCGCGTAGAGCAGCGGATAGCCGCAACGCATACGCTGCCGGTGTATTCCACGCAGGGTGGTTTGGAGAATAATCTGTCGCATCCATCCGCTGATCGCAGCCACAAACTCTTCCCAGCCCTGCCTGTGGCAGGTCGGCTCATCCGCCGGGCAGCCCGGCCACTTCCGTGCGCTACGAGCAGAGAGAAAATTTCCGGGCTTGACAATCCTGTTTCCGTATAGATATATTTCGCCTCGCATAGAAATGACCCCTTCGCTTCACCTTGGAGTAAATCGCTTTTCTATGCGATCGCCTCAGAGAGGCTATGTGAGTAGGGTTGATGAGCATAATTGTTTCGCGCCTGCGGCGTATTCACACGATGAGCACTGCAAGCGCTTTCATCCGGGGCGCAGAGAGGTACTTACAGTCCGCCGTCTTTGCGAACCCTGTGAAAACTTATGCTGCCCGCAACGTGGGCTCCAATCGCAAAGCCGTCACATGGAACGATCGAACCCGGACTTTTTTGTCTTGGGTGCGAGGATGGGATCGTCCTGTCAACGCATCCTTGTAATGAGCCTGAATAACAGCTGAACGCCTCCAAATGGAAGGTGAGACGAACACCGCTTACCTTCCAATCTTTTTTCTCCGATTTTCCTGATTGCCATGTTAACTTCCTTCCTCTGTCGATTTTCTTCCGGCCGAAACCTCTGGCTTGTACTGGTAGCGGCTCTCGCGTTGCCCCCCATGCTCTCCGGTCAGGCGGCCCACAAGCCAAAGGCCGCTGCGCTGCGGATGACAGATGGCTCCGGCGCCTACGCCACCGGGCATTACCCCGATCTCTTCCGCCAGCAGGGCCATTCGGAGAAGGCCGTCACGCAAAAAATCAACCAGGCCTTCCAGCAGCTCTTTCACGGCGACCCCAAGACGCAGGCGGTCTACTTTCCAGCCGGCAAAAATGCCAACGGCCCGCTCGCGTATCTCACCGACTGGGCCAATCACGATGTCCGCACCGAGGGCATGTCCTACGGCATGATGATCTCCGTCCAGCTCAATAAGAAGCGCGAGTTTGATGCGCTGTGGAACTGGGCGAAGACCTACATGTACATCAGCGATCCGCACCATCCGTCGTATGGATACTTCTCCTGGTCGTGCAAACGCGACGGAACGCCGAATGCGGAGACGCCCGCGCCCGACGGGGAAGAGTATTTCGTTATGTCGCTCTACTTCGCCGCCAACCGCTGGGGCAACGGAAAGGGCATCTACAACTACAAGCAGCAGGCCGACCAGCTTCTCTCAACCATGCGCCACCATCCCATCATGTCGGGAGAAACCCGCTACGGCCCGCGCGCCATTGGTCCAGAAGTGAACGAAGCAGCCCACATGATCCGCTTTGTTCCCAGCGTCGCTCCCTTCTTCAACTTCACCGATCCCTCGTACCACCTGCCCGGCTTCTACGAGTTGTGGGCGCGCTGGGGTCCGCCCCGGGACCGCGCCTTCTGGGCGCGCGCCGCGGAAACCAGCCGCGCGTTTTTCGTCAAGGCCGCAAATCCGCAAACCGGTCTGGCCCCCGACTACGCCAACTTCGACGGCACGCCCAAGCACACGCGTTTCCCGCAGTCCTCCATCTTTGGATACGACGCCTTCCGCGTTGCCAGTAATTGGTCCTTTGACTGGAACTGGTGGCACAAGGCGCCGCAGGAGCGGGTCCTGAGCAACCGCATCCAGGCATTTTTCGCCTCGCAGGGCATCAACAAATATGGCGACCAGTACACGCTCGACGGCAAGGAGATCAAGGATACCCACGCCACGGGGCTTGTCGCTACGAATGCCGCAGCCAGCCTGGCCGCGACCAACCGCAAGCGAGCCGCAGAGTTCGTCCAGGCGCTTTGGGACGCGCCCATCCCCTCCGGCCATGGACGCTACTACGACGGCATGCTTTACCTTCTGAATTTCCTGCACGTCAGCGGCAGGTTCCGCATCTGGAAGCCGTAGTAAAAAACACTTCCTGCAACCAGCGTACTGTCAGCGAAGCCGCGCTATGGTTTGCCCTTAGGGCTTTTCCGCAACTACGACGGAGTAGCCCAACTGTCCGCGCTTGATCGCGTCGTGCGCGGCTATCGCCACCTTCCGCGCTTCAGCCAGATCAAAGCCCGAGAGATCCAGCTTCTTCAGCCCGGAGGCAATCTCCGCGGCAAGAATCCTGCCCTGGATCTGGCGCACCATCTGCCGCAGGGCATCGTCGTGTGGCTCTACCGTGCGGACCACCAACCCGGCGGAGCGCAGGTGTCCGGCATATTCGTCGACAGGCAGCGCATCGGCAATGCAGGCCACCCAGGCCAGCAGTCCGCGCAGCTCTTCTGGTAATTCGGGTCCGCGGGTAAGGTCGCTCAGGCCGACGCGGCCTCCGCTGCGCAGCACGCGGGCAAACTCGGCGGCGGCGCGCGGCTTGTCAGGGAACGTGCAGAAGGCGCATTCGCAGATCACCGCGTCAAAGCTGCCGTTTGGAAAAGGCATCTGTTCCGAATCGGCCAGAACAAAGTGGACGCGATCGGCAAGGCCTTGAGCGGCGGCATCCTGCTCCGCGCGTTCAATGTTTGTGCTGCTCAGGTCCACGCCGGTTACGCTGCAGCCGAAGTTCGACGCCAGAAAAATGGCGCTGGTTCCCTGGCCGGAGGCAACGTCGAGTACATGGCTCGACGGGCCGAGTTCGAGCAGCCGTCCGACCTGCCCGGTAAGCTCCAGCCCACCCGGATGGAACGAGTCTCCCAGCAGGAAGCGCACCGCATCGGACGAATAGAGCTGGGCGCAGCACTGCTTCAGCTCCTGTTCCGCGGGTAGTCCGGAATGTTCAGCCGAGTTCAACGAGTTCTCCCTGGCGCGCACCCTCGTGAAATGAGAAGGTGACCGGGCGCGGTTCAAAGCGTTCCCCTGTGGCCCGCGCGCGCCGTCGTTCCGGTTCCATCGCTTCCAGTTGCGCGCGTGCCTGTTCGCGATAGCCGACCGTGTTGTAGGCGCAGAACGGAATCTGTTTGCCGCCGGGAAGCAAAAATTCCTTGCAGCACTTCATCAGATTTTTCTGGCTGAAGGTCCATGGGTCCATGAAGTCCTGCAGCATGATCATCAGCATGTTGTCGGCGATGTCGCCGATCGTCAGGCCTTCCGGCAGCCCGCACGCCTGGCAGGAAAGCGCCAGTTGGTCCACTGACTTCTGCGATCCCGACACTGACGACGAAGACCACAACCCTTCCAGGGCCTTCTTCACTTCCAGGCTGAAGTCCGGCATCACACGGTTGGTGATGTAGTCCAGGTAGTCATACACATTCACAATGCGCGCCAGCGGCGTCACCTTTTCGCCGTCAAGGAAGGCATAGGTCACGGAGTTGCATGTCGGGAAGCAGCAGGGCACCGGAATAAAGTCGCTCGCCACGAATTTTCCGGCAGTCTGCTGCTCAATCAGCCGCACCACGTCCGGAATGGTCATGCGCTGCATGGGATCGTGCTGCGTGTGGCGGCCGGCATGGAAAGCCGGCTGAAAATTAATGCCGCGTATCGCGGGGTGACGAATCGCAAGGTCGATGATGCGCCCGATCTCATGCTCATTCACACCGCGTTCAATTGCCGGAACCAGCGTAACGTTCAACCCGGCCTCGGCAAGCCGGTCGAGCGCAAGCAGCTTCTCCTCCAGAATGTCCGGCTCGCCGCGAATCGCGCGGTAGGTCTCGCGATCGAACCCGTCGAACTGGAAATACAGCGACGGGCGAACCTCCGCAAGCTGCTCCACAAAGCGGTCGTCATGCGCAATGCGCTTTCCGTTGGTGTTGATCATTACAAAGGGAATGCCGCGTGTCTTTGCCGCGCGCACAAAGTCGAGAATCTGAGGATGGATGGTCGGCTCCCCGCCGGAGAACTGAATCACCTCCGGATGCCCCTCCGTGCGCACAAAGTCGTCGAGTATGGCTTCGACCTCTTCCAGCGTCAGGCTGAAGCCGGGCCGCGCATCGGCAAAGCAGAGGGGGCAGCTCATATTGCATGCGCTGTTCACCTCAATAATGCCCAGGCACGCATGCTGCTGATGGTCGGGGCAAAGGCCGCAGTCATAGGGGCAACCTTTTTTTACCTCGGTGCCGAAGGCCAGCGGAATCGTCCCCGGCTTGTTGTACCGGCTCAGCTGGACGTAGGCTTCTGCGTCGCTGTACACCAGCGCTTCAAACGGCCCACAATCCGGGCAGCGCTTGGTTATGTACACCTTGTTGTCGCGCAGCACGACTTTCGCGTCGATCACGCGCCTGCATTGCGGGCAAATGCTGCGCGTCAACTCATAGAAGACGTAATCGGCATCTTTCTTCATTCGCGAATTCACTGTGCCGTTCCGGACTGCAAGGTCGTTGTTCTCTTCTGTGGTTGGAGTTTTCAAGGCGCCTGTCCTTCTCGATCTTGATCGTATGAGGTGCGGGCTTCGGAGACGTATCCGGAAGCGCGCGGGTCCATATCCGTAGGACACCCGGCATACGATAAGGTTACACGCCGGGTTTTGTAACCTTTCCCGGGCTCAACCATCCTAGTCGATGAGGGACAAGAACCAGCAAATGCTCCGCCGGCCGAACAGATTGGCGATCACCATCGGCGCGCACGCCATTCTGCGAACGGCGAGCAGCGCGAGCGGCGTGCTCATTGGTGTCTATCTGGCGAGCCTGAGCCTGCATGGTCTTCCCATCGACGCCCGCCTTCTGGGTGCTCTGGGCGCGACCTCGTTCGCCGGCGAACTCCTCTTCTCCATTCCACTGGGAGTGGCCTCTGATGCCGTCTCGCCGCGCTGGCTCATGGTGGCTGGAGCCTTGCTGGGCGCATTCGCCGTGCAGCTCTTTTCGCTCAGCCCGCATATTCCGGTCTTCTTTCTCAGCCGCGTGCTTGAGGGGATTGCCGTGGCCGCGGTCACGCCGCCGTTGCTCGCGTACCTGGCAGATGCGACAATGCACGACGCGGGCTTGCGCGCTCGCGCCATGAGCTTCTTCGAGCTTTCTCTTCTGGCCGGACTCGCGCTCGGCGGCCTGGTGGGCAGCGGCTTCTGGCAGCAGTTGCACGCGCGCGCATTCAGCCTGGTCGCGGTTTTGTATGTGGCGTGCGCCATGCTTCTTTTCGTCGGAGCCAAAGGCAGCCGCAGCCACGGACAGAAGGACGCATTGCATGGCCTGCTGCGGGCCTTCAAAGACTCCTCGGTCCGGACCCTGGCTCCGGTCTGGCTATGCGTGAATGCCATAGTCGGCCTCTGGTTGGGGCCGACACTGCCGTTTCTGCTCACACACAAACCCGGAAGCAAGCAGTACCTCGACGGTATCTTCTTTGCGGACCCCTCGCATGTCGGCTGGCTGCTGCTCGGCTACGCCGCGGTTTTTGGTGCTGGAGTCACTGTCTGGAGCTTTGTGCTGCCGCACATGCATGTCCGCACGGCCATGCGGATTTCTCTTATCGCCATGCTGCCGGTTTGCCTCGGGCTTTATGCGGTCAATCATTCCGCGCATCTGTCACCCGTCGCGCGCTGGACGCTGACCGCCTTCACGGCCTTGCTTGTCATGGTCGAGAGCGGCTTTACCCCGGCTGCCCTGGCGTGGCTGGCGCAATCGCTGGGAGCAGGCGCGGGCAAGGGCGCAGCCATGGGTATCTACTCGGTGCTGCTCAGCCTGGGCGCCATCGGCGGCTCGCTGCTTGCGGGAGAATTGGGAAACTGGCTGCAGATGGACGGACTACTGCTCGGCACGGCTGCCATGGGCGTCTGTGGGTTGGCTCTTCTTCACTTTGTAGGAACACCGGCGGATCAGCCGGAGGAGACAAGCTATGAATCTACTTGAATATGATCTGGCCATCATCGGAGCCGGGGCTGCCGGCTTGATTGCTGCGGACTTCGCGCTCAATCTGGGAGCAAAGACCGCGCTCCTTGAGAAAGACCGGATCGGAGGCGACTGTACATGGACGGGCTGCGTGCCCAGCAAGTCTCTGATTCATGCCGCCACGGTTGCCCACCACGCCCGCATCGCCGTCCGCTACGGAATCGATGTATCGGTCCCGGTTACGGACATGGCCCGGGTCCGCGACTATCTGCGTTCCACCATCGACCATATCTATGCGCCCACCGCGCCGGAATCACTCCGCAACAAGGGCCTGCACGTCTACCTGGGCGGCGCGCGCTTCCTCGATCCGCACACCATCAAAGCGGGCGACGAAACGATCCGCGCGCGCAAGGTGCTCGTGTGCACCGGAGCCACGCCGCAGGTCCCGGACCTGCCTGGCCTGCACGACGCACCCTTCTCCACCTATCTGCAAATCTTTGACAACGACCAGTTGCCGGAGCGTCTGCTCGTTCTTGGCGGAGGACCCATTGGCTGCGAGATCGCCCAGGCCTATCGCAGGCTCGGAGCATCGGTCACGGTCATTGCGGATCGTCTGCTGCCGCGCGAAGAGCCTGAAGTTTCCGAGCTTATCTGCGAGGTGTTTCGTCAGGAGGGCATAGACCTGCTGCCTGCGCGTGCCGAATCCGTCAGCAACAGCGCCGGACAAATCACCGTGCACACCGCCAAGGGCGCGGCCACCGGAAATCTTCTGCTCGTTGCAACGGGCCGCACTCCGGTCGTGAACGGCCTCAATCTCGAAGCCGCCGGTATTGCATATTCAGGGCAGGGAATTCAGGTAGACCGGCACCTGCGCACTACGGCGCGCCATATCTACGCGGCCGGTGACGTCATCGGCGGGCCTCAGTATTCGCACCTTGCCGGATGGCAGGGATTCCAGGCTGTCCGCAACGCTTTGCTGCCGGGCAACAACATGGGAACGACTTCGGCCATGCCCCGCATCACGTTTACCTCGCCGGAGATCGCGCAGATCGGCCTGACCGAACAGGCGGCGCGCGAGAAATACAGCGCCAGTAAACTGCAGGTCAGAACCTTCGACATCGGGAAGATCGATCGCGCCGTGAACGAGGATGACCGCGTCGGATTCATCAAAATCATTGCCCGCAGCAGCGGACACATCCTCGGCGCAACCATCATGGGCGAACGTGCCGGTGAGGCGATGACGGAGATCGTCCTGGCCATGCGCCACAAGCTCAGGCTAAGCGACCTTGCCGCAACCATCCACCCCTACCCGACCTATTCCACCGGAGTCCAACTGCTCGCTACCCGAATGTCTGTCGAGGCAGCATTCTCCGGAACCTATGGCAGGATTCTTCGCGGCCTCTCGGCATTGTGGCGTTGAATCTCCTCAGGGACCGGGGGACGTATCGCTGCGTTACACTGGGCTTTCTCCGCTCAAAGCACAGGAGGTTTTTGTTCATGCGTAGCGTAGTGCGAATCGGTGTTGCCATGCTGTTGAGCACACTCACAGCGTCGGCTTGGGCATCGGCGCAGAGCAGCCACATTCCAGCGTTGAAAAAGGGTGATCGCGGAGTCGCATTGGCGGACGCGTTGGTGCCCAAACCGCCGGTCCAGCCCTGCGTGGTCACCTTGTTCGAGCACACGCTGTTTGAGCCGCACGGCAATCCCACTGCCAGGACCGCGCAACCCAATCTCTGGAGCTACACACCGCCCGCGCAGTGTCCCGGGCCGTGGTCGAAGGTGGTGCTGGAGGCGGATTTCGCTGTCACGGCAGGGCGCCAGTACGACCGCACGGCAAGCATCTGGCTCGACGGCGTCAACCTCTACTTCGGCACAACCCAGGAACCGTCCGCAACCGTGGAGCCGCATTGGCACTTGGAACGCGACCTCACCGGATATGCCAGCCTGTTCCGCCACGCCGGCAATGGACAGGTGATTCTGAACAACTGGGTCAACCATATTTATACGGGTGTGATCAGCGGCAGCGCGCGAGTGGTGTTCTACCCGGCGGTGAAGGGAGCCAAAGCCCCAACGCCCGCCGATCATGTCTATGGTTTGGACAACGATCCCCACGGCGTCCCGGTATCAGTGCAGAATTCGCACGATGCGCTCGCGCGAACCCTGCAGTTGCCCCGCAACGTGGAGCGCGCCTACCTTGACATCATTGCGCAGAGCCAGGCGACCGACGAGCAGTGGTACATGTGCATCGACCAAGCCGATCTCGAGCCCACGCGGTGGTTTTCGCTGGGCCCGCCCGCCAGTGGCGATCCGCTGGAGCAGTGCGGCAACGGCAATTTTCGCGAAGTCGAGGTGAGCATCGACGGCCAGCCCGCGGGACGCGCGCCCGTCTATCCGTGGACGTACAGCGGCGGCGTCGATCCGGAGCTGTGGCGCCCCACGCCCGATGTGCAGACGCTCAACTTCGTGCCCTATCGCGTCGACCTGACGCCATTTGCGGCGCTGCTGGACAACGGCCACCCGCACACCGTGGCAGTGCGCGTCATCGGCGCGCATCATTTTTTCAGCATGGCCGCCAATCTGCTGGTCTATCTCGATCACGGACGCAACGTGCTTACCGGCCACCTCACGCAAAACACACTCGCCACCGACCGCGCGCGGCTGGCGCCTCACGTCGTGCGGCAGTGGAAGACGCTGGCCCACGGCAACATGAGCGGCCACGTGAATACCATTCAGCACGGCGACTACGTCATCGCGGGCACGCTCAATACCTCGCACGGTCTGGTAAGCACCCGCGTGCAGCAGCAGTCCACGTTCTCGAACCGGCAGCGATTCCTGCATATGAGCCCGGCGACGTACGACCAGGTCATCGATCTGAATACCCGTGTGACAGACACCGTCAGCATCACGCGCGGTGGCAAAGCCTCTACACACGTGCGCCACCTGCATTACCCTCTACTCGTGGATGTGACCAAGCACGTAAAGCCCGGCGGCAGCTTCACTGCGGTTATCAGTGTGCATCAGGGTTACGTTAAGCGCCTCAACCAAACCCGCAACGACCATCCTGTTTTCTGGTCGAAGCTGGACGATGCGCTCGCCAGCTACGACACGATTGACTTCAATGCCACTGGAACAGTTATCTCCAACTCGCGCGATCAGCACAGCCATCAGCTCTACCGCTTCAGCGATTCGTTGGGCAGTTGCTATGCGCGGCGAATCACTACCCGTGACGGAGCAGTCTCATCCGTCGCGTCGGGCATGGGCTGCCCTGACGGCGCAAGTCATCTCGATTGGCGCTCCTGGCCGAACGCGATGTAGCGAAGCCTCGACTGCGGCGGAACAGCCCATCCAGCTTATTTCTGTTGCGCTCCGGTCGGATCTCCCGAAGGCCTCAGGGTTCGCATGGTAGAGAATCCACCTTGGCCTGCCAGGCCAGATTACCCAAGCTCCACCTTCCGGGCCTGGACGCCCTGTTGCACCTTCCTGTAGTAGCCGTCAGGATCGTAAGCCAGCACGGTATAGCTGCCGGGCTGGCGAACACGCGGCGTGAAAGATGTTCCGTTGGTGCGCAGGGTATAGACGACTTCGCCATTGGACTCGTCCTGTACCTGCACTACGGGATTGCGAAACTCCGGCGTATCGATGCGCTCGAGCTCCCATTGCGCTCCCCACAGGCCGTTGTCCATCTGGTCCAGGACGATTGGCCAGCCCTCGTATGGCGCGGCATCGCCAAGCTTTCCCAGACGCACGCTCAATTCCAGACTGCCGCTCCTCGCAGCAGATTCGCGCGTCAGCAGAAAAACGTTACGGTCGCCGCCCGGCGAAAAACACTCCACCCGTCCGTCGCGCCCCCGCCAGTCCTGCAGCGGATTGCTCCAGTATTCGGGACCGGGCCACGGACGGCATACATCCTCAGGCCAGTGACTGCGAAACGATGGCTTTGCTTCTGTGGTTTGTCCGTCGGCATGCCAGTTGCGGGGCAGGGCAGACGCTGTCAGCGCGGTATAGCCAACCTTCTTGAGAAATGAGCGATGGCTAAAACGATTCTTCATGGGCTTCCGCGCAGGTTAAATGCGGACCGTGAATAGTTGTGCAGAAAAATATAATGCATTACAGCTTCCCCGCTTGCTCTCCGCTGCTCTTCAAGCCCAGATCCTGCAGGGCAGGCCCATGCCAAAAACTGTGACCGTCACGGTGGTGCTGCCGCAGTAGAGCGTGACCATGCCGCGTTTCCAGAGGCATCCCTAGGCCAGTCCCGCAAGTATACTGATAAGCGTAGTTCCTACTGCTCTATGGACATTCAGGAAGTTGCCAGGCGTGCCAAGGTATCGACCGCAACTGTATCGCGCGTACTTAATAACTCCGGTAAGGTTCGCGAAGATACAGCGAAGCGCGTACGGCGCGTTATTGAGTCACTGAATTACATTCCAAATAATAGTGCTCGAAACCTGCGAATTGGACGCAGTGAGCTCTTCGGACTCGTCGTGTCCGACATTAAAAATCCCTTTTTCCCTGAACTGATCGATCACTTTGAAGAACTGGCCACGGCGAAGGGCATCAATGTCATTTTCACGCATACCAACTACGACGATCAGCGCATGATCTCCTGCATACAGCGGCTTGTGGAACGCAATGTGGACGGGATTGCCGTCATGACTTCGGAGGTAAGTAAGCCCGCTCTGGAGTTGGCGACGCGCGGCAGGGTTCCGGTCGTGCTCCTCAATCAGTCGGCCCTTGCGGCGAAATATGCCAGTGTCCTGGTCGATTACACCCGTGGGTATCGCGAGGCCGTGGTCCATCTGGAGAAGCTGGGGCATCGCGATATTGCGTTTCTTTCAGGATCGTCAACCTTCAGCTCAGTCCGGCGTAGGCAGGAGGCATTCCGGTCCGCGATTGAAAAATCCGAACTGAAGTTTCGCAAGGAATGCCTCCTGATTGGGGACTTGCGCGTCGAGGGCGGCCGCAAGGCCGTGGCAGAACTCCTGCGTATCAAACCCAGGCCCACGGCACTGGTGGCTACAAATGACCTGATGGCTGTCGGTGTGCTGCAGGCGGCGCAGGCGGCCGGTCTGCGGGTTCCGGAGGACTTGTCGATCATCGGCTTCGATGACATTCCCATCGCCGCCATGATGCATCCTGAGCTGACAACCATCCACCTCTCCCGGCGTGAGATTGCCTCCAATGCATTTGCGCAGCTCATGCATCTTTGCCGGAAGGATGTGACCCCGCGTCCTGACCTGCTTCATAAGATCTATCCGCGGCTGGTCGTGCGTGGTTCCACTGCGCCGCCTCAGGGCAAACGTTCCAGACGCTGAAGTGGCCCCCCCGGGGAACTCCATATCCATTGCGGTGATCCAGAAGGGTAGAACTCAAGCTCAGGCCGCCTCCACAAATGGGGAACCCGGCGCTCAGCGGCGCCGCTGGCTCAAGTTGCAGGGCCGGGCAGGTGCTCGAAATGGTTGGATTGAAAGCGGTGTTTTCAGAGAAAAAATAGGCCTTCCCGGCAGAGCGCGTGTTGCGAACTCCACCAGGAAGGCCAGGATTTGACAGCCTCGCTATAGCATTCCTCCAGTTGGTGTAGAGGAGACAGAACGCCTTGGAGTGGCTTTTTCCTTAAGAAAAAGCCACCCTGTACGCTGCTGGAAACTCCACAGAAACTGGAGAAATGCCTTAGAAGCTGTAGCGCATGGAGAACTGCATGCGGCGTGGTGTAGTGAGCAGTGCGCTTGCCACACCAAGGTTTCCGCCGGTCAGGCCGGACCCGATGCTGGCCGGATCGAAACGGACGGTGTTGGTGACGTTGTAGACCTCCCAGGCAAACTTGACCGCGCCATAGTTGCCGAGTTGCCAGACTTTCGTCAGGCCCGAGTCGATGTCGAAGTAGCCATCGCCGCGGAAGTTATTGCGCTGACCCGCTTCGCCGGGATAGGGAAGGCGGACAGGTCCGCCGGTAGCAATGCCGTTATTGATGGCATCCGGATTGTCGAAGAACTGCGGCTCGCCGTGCGAATCAAAGTGACGGCGCATTTTGACCTTGCCGGTGACGACGCCGTAGCTTTCGATCTGCCAGTCGGTGGTCCAGCCGGGCTCAAAGAAGGAGAACGGAAGACCGCTACTGGTACGGACGATACCGGAGGACTGCCATCCGCCGATAAATATGTTGGCGAAGCGGTTGACGCCGCCGAGGTAGCTGCCTCCGCGCCCAAAGGGGAGTTTGTAGATCCAATCGCCGGTGATCAGGCTGCGGACGTCGAAGTCCGATGGGCCGCGGTTGAGGTAGGGTTTCCAGGTGTTGAGGATGTCGCTGAATGAGCCGGTTCCGGTGAATTCGGTGTTACGCTCAGCGTCCGAACCCATGTCAATGGATTTGGAGAAGGTATAGCTCACGTCGAACTGCAGGCCGTGGGTCATGGGGTGGCGCAGAGTGACCTGGGCCGCGTTGTAGTAGCTCATGCCGATGGTTGACAGGGCATAGAGTGAGGAGAACTGGTCCTGCCAGAACTTTGACTGGTAGTTATTGCATTGCGTGTTGGTGAGGTACACACAGAAGAAGTCAAGGTCGGCGAGTGCCGAAGTTGCGCCGTATTGCGCGCGGTACGGCGCCCATTCGTTCGTGTAGATGGCCTGCGTGGCGCTTTCTCCCTGATAGTCATAGTTGGCCATGAAGGGGAAGACATCCTCGAAGTATTTGATGGGAGCGACGGTCGCGTTGGGATCGCCGCCGTTCTGGTCCACCATTTTGGAGAGCTTGGTTCCGTTTGAATAGTAGTCGCCGCCGCCGCTGGGATCGACGTAGTCGACCGGCTCGGCCAGGTCGAGGCTTTGCAGGAGGTGACGGCCCCAGCGTCCGATGTAGTCGGTCTCCAGGGTCAAGCCGCCGGGCAACTGGCGCTGTATGGAGAAGTCGACCGCCTCAGTGTAGGGCGTCTTCATTTTGCTATCGAGGCCCCATGTAATGGCGAAGTTGTACTGCGGAGCCAGATAGGGGAAGGATGCGTTCTGCGGGGCCACCCCATTATTGAAGGGAAGCGTGTGGCGGTCGGTGAAGCGAGGAGCATTCTCGTATCCCATTACGCCGGCGGGGTTGGTGACGGCGCTGCTGACGCCGTAGGAGCCTTCCTGGTCGAAGATATTGACCAGGGACTCGCCATAGTGGTCGTAGTATATGCCAGCCCCGGCGCGGATGGAGGTCTTGGAGTTAGGTGAATAGGCGATAGCGAAACGCGGCGCGATGTTGTTCTTTGACTTCGCCCAGTAACCAGGCTTGCCGTAGTAGGGGCCATTCGGAGCGAAGGTGAGGTCCGGCTCATAGACCTGACCCTGAAGGGCCATGGACTCGCGTTTCTGATACCAGGTATGGGTGTCGATGGTGGGTGCGACCTGCTGACCGCTTGTCTCCCACGGGGTTTGCAGAAGGGTGTGGCGGATGCCGAAGGTGATGGTCAGATTCGGCGTGGCGCGCCAGGTGTCCTGAATGAAGTACTCAAATTCGTTTGACGTGAAGTGGCGTGTGATGAAATTGCCGTCTCCGAGCAGCGAAGCCGCCGTGGGGCTGGTGATCCTGTAGTTATAGACATCCGTCACCGAAGGGACGTCGCCGATGAGGTTGGCATAGGCAATGCCATAGGAATTTGCAAAGCCCTGATCGACAGCGGGCTGGCCGACCAGAGCCGGCGAAGGCGGTTTACCTGTCAGCCAGTAGGGATTGGAACTGGCGCTGTTGAATGAGTTGGTGTTCGAGGAGTGGTTTTGGTGAACCAGACGCCAGTTTCCACCGAGTTCGATGGTGTGCTTACCGTGACTCCAGCTGAAGTTGTCCACGATGTTATTCACGGGAACGCTGGTGATACTGGTGCGGGTTTCCGCAGTGGCCGTAGACATGAAGCGAAAATCTGTATAGTCCCCCGAGCCGACGCCGCGGTTGCTGAAGCCCTGGCGGATATAGCCGTAGCGGAGGTCATTGACCATGGTGGGGCTGATGGTCCAGGTATCGCCAGCGATGATGCCCTTGGTGTTATCCACCAGCACACTCGATGGACCCTGGCCAGGGAACTGCTCCGCGCCATCGGTTGTGTCTTTCTGGAGGTTGCCGCGTACGAAAATATGCTGGTTTTGGGAAAGTGTCCAATCGATGCGGCCAATGGTGGTATTCAGGGCCTGCGGGTGCGGCGAAGAGAAGGAATAGGATCCGGTGTTGTAGCCGTCGCCCAGGGTGAAGCCGTTCGCGGCAGGCATGGATTGGAAATAACCAAGGGCGTTGGGGTCGGGTCCTGGTCCCCACGGGCAGACTCCGTTGGACGAGCAGGGTGCGTCGAGAGTCGAAACCTGCTGCGGCGAGAGCGTATGCGCCAGGCCGCCGCTGACGTAAGTGAGTATGCCGCTCTGGTAGGCGGCTGTAGGAACGGTCTGATTGACCTGAGCATTTTCCGCGATACGCTGGCCTTCATAGTTGCCGAAGAAGAAGAGTTTGTCCTTGACGATGGGACCGCCGAGGTCAACACCGAAGATATTGCGGAGAAACTTGCCGGGGATGTTTGGCCTGTTGCTCAACTCTTCTGCCTGCTTGTTGAACCAGTCGTTGGAGACGGTGTTTGTGGGTCGATAGTACCAGTAGGTCGCACCGTGGAACTTGTTGGTGCCGGATTTGGTGACCATGCTGACCTGCGCGCCGGAAGAGCGCCCGGCATCCGCATTGGCGTTGGCCGTGGTGACGCGGAATTCCTGGATAGAGTCCTGGGTCTCGCGCAGAACACCGGTAAAGGCGTACCCGTTCACCTGGTCGTTATCGTCGATGCCGTCCATGGTGATGTTGCCCTGGTCAGAGCGGCCGCCATTGACAGCGCCACTCCGGCTGTCCTGGATCGTGGGGGGAAGATAGAGCACGCCGGGTTGGAGCGAGAGCAGGTCGGGAACGTTGCGCGTTTCGCTGGGTAGCGATTCGATGACGGCGTTGTTAACAGCGGTGCCGACGGACGCATCCGTGGTATTCAGGGTCTGCGCCTCAGCGGAGACGTTGACAACCTGGCTCGTGGCTTTGATCGAGAGAGAGAAATCGATGGTCGCCGGTTGGTTTACGAGCAACTCGGCAGTCTTGGTCTGCGTGCCGAAGCCGGCAGCAGTTACGGTTATGTCGTATCTCGCGGGAAGAATCTGGAGAAAGCTGTATTCACCCGCCGATCCGGATGTTGCGGTGTATGTCTGGCCGGTTGCCGCGCTGGAAAGGGTTATCTTGGCGCCGGGAACGACCGCGCCACTCGGGTCTTTGACAACACCACGCAGGGTAGTGGTCGCAATTTGGGCAAAGGCTGAGGCTGTAAAAGCTACCATCAAACACAGAACTGCTATTTTGCAGCAATGTCGCATCACAAGTTCCTCCAAAAAAAATAACGTAGTGCCGCAAGGAGAACGTGTCCTTGCGTGCATGTAGACATATATTTCAAAAGCTTATGAGTCCGACGCGGGAAACCGGTTCGACAGGGAACTTTTTTTGGTTGGACGCCCATTGTCCGGCACTTTGTACGCGATTGCAAGAAAAATCTGTCAGAAATGCGGGATTCGAACGATTTAATATAGGCGCCGCCCGCGCAGACTGCCTCTGGATACCTCTAAATCGCTGCTCAAGAGTGATTTGTGCGTGGAAACTCAGCCGGGATGTCCCTGCTCAGGAAGACCTCAGCCGCGAGTTGATTCCTGGTTTGAACTTCATGTTTGCGGCGTTGCCAGGAGGGTGAAGGCAGCATTCGCTTCCTGCCCCAAAGCGGAATGGCCGTGTGTTGGATGGGGCGCCCAGGCCATGCCAGATCGGTATGACATGTGGGCGCCCGGCGGCAGGGCAAGAAACAGAGGGTGTTACAATTCCCGCCATGCTATTGCGGTTTGTTCTCTCTCTCTTCGTGCTTCTGCCGGCACTTTCTGCTTTCGCAGGTGCCCAAAAGACAACAAAGCACCCGATAACACTGGATGATCTGGCCAAGCTGAAGTATGTGGGCAAGCCGGTGATTTCACCAAAAGGCAAGTGGATCGCCTACACGGTGCGGAGTGTGGACGTGAAAGCGGACAAGCGCGTCAACACGCTTTGGATGGTGAGCGCGGACGGTACGCATAATGTGCAGCTCACGTATGGCCCAAACTCGGTGAGCAATCCACAGTGGAGCCCGGACGGGCGGTGGCTGGCGTTTGCTTCAGGACGCAAGGGCGAAGCGAAGGGCACGCAGGTGTGGGTGCTGAACCGGCTCGGAGGCGAAGCGCGCCAGCTTACGAAGGTGAAGGAGAACTTGCTCGACTATCGCTGGTCACCGGACTCGAAACAATTGCTGCTCACCCTGCGCGCGAAAGACAATCCGGACCAGGGCAAGGAAAAGAACGGCAAGCCCGCGCCTCCCAAGCCGATTGTGATTGACCGCTTCCACTTCAAGGAAGACGTGGTCGGGTATCTGACGGACCAGCACGCGCAGCTCTACCTGTTCGACATTGCCACGAAGAAACTCACCAAGCTGACGAACGACAGCAGGCATGATGAACGCGAAGCAGAGTGGTCGCCGGACGGCAGGCTGATTGCGTATGTGAGTCGGCAGGACAAGCCCGATCCGGACCGCTTCGACGACCCGGATGTGTTTGTGGTTGACGCGAAACCCGGGAGCACTCCGCGCAAGCTGACAACCTTTCGCGGGCCGGACACCGGACCTCTGGCGTGGAGTCCGGACAGCAGATTGATCGCGTTCCGGCAGGCGGAGATTCCGGGCTACTCGATCTATAACCAGTACCAGCTTGCGGTGATTGCAGCCGACGGAGGTGCGCCGAAGCTGCTGACGGCGAAGCTTGACCGCCCTGTGGGCGCACCGGTGTTTACCGGCGATGGCAAGGCGCTGCTCGCGACGGTGAGCGATGACCGGAACGAGTATGTGTTGCGCGTGCCTCTGAACGGTGGGGCTGCGGAGCGCATGACGTCGGGAGAAGGCGTCGTGAACATGGTCGCTGCGCACGCTGGACACACCGTTGTGGAGTGGACGACAGACGGCACGATTCCTGAGCTGTATGCGCTGGAGGACGGGCGCCTGCGCAAGCTGACGCACCAGAACGACGCGCTGCTGGCGGCCCTCAAACTGGTACCGGCGGAGAACATCGAGGCAAAGACGAAGGACGGCAACGATGTGCACGGTCTGCTGACGATGCCGGTCGGCTACAAGGCGGGAACGAAGGTGCCGATGCTGCTGTTTATCCACGGCGGTCCTACGGCGCAGGACGCACACCGGTTTGACGTGACACGACAGCTTTTCGCGGCCCACGGCTTTGCTGTGCTGAATGTGAATTACCGCGGATCAAGCGGCCGGGGACTGAACTACAGCCGCACGATCCGGGCGGACTGGGGAGACAAGGAGATCATCGACCTGCTGGCCGCAGTGGATGCGGCGGTGGCGACGGGAAAGATCAATCCAGACAAGATGGTGGTGGGCGGCTGGAGCTATGGTGGGATCCTGACGGATTACATGATCGCAAGCACAACGCGCTTCAAGGCGGCGTCGAGCGGAGCGGGAACGGGTGAGCTGTTCGGCATGTACGGCATGGATGAATATGTTCTGCAGTACGATAACGAGTTGGGCG
The DNA here is from genome assembly GCA_035532055.1 of Acidobacteriaceae bacterium. Lineage (GTDB taxonomy): Bacteria > Acidobacteriota > Terriglobia > Terriglobales > Acidobacteriaceae > Silvibacterium. Next base: position 270,906 of record DATKRT010000060.1, read on the forward strand.
AGCCGTGGAAGAATCCGGCCCTGTGGATGAAGCTGTCGTATCCTTTTTTCCATGTGGAGCGAGTGAAGACACCGACGCTGTTTATGGGCGGCACGCGAGACTTCAATGTACCGCTTGTGGGCGGAGAGCAGATGTATCAGGCATTGCGCGATGTGGGCACGCCGGCGAAATTGATTGTGTATCCGGGGCAGTTCCACGGCTTCACGCGGCCAAGCTTTATCCGCGATCGCTACGTGCGGTGGTTCAACTGGTATGACAAGTATCTGGGCCTTGCACCAAAGACCAAGTCTGCGAAGGCTTCTGCGAAGGCAAGTTAGCGCGGCGAGAGCCAACAGACAAAATAGGGACTATGTTTTTTGATTTGTGGAGACCTTCTTATGATGCGACGCATTCTTCTTTTCTCAGTGTTTTCCGCACTACTTGTTTCGAGCTTTCATGCAGTGAGGGCGCAGATTCCTGCGGCGCTTGATGCGCAGTTCGCGCGCGACCAGCAGCAGCCGGTGGACACCAGTTACACAGCCGCAATCAACAAGTACACGACAGAGCCGTACTTTAATTCGCCCCTCACGGACTACCTGCCGGCCTCGAAGACGGTGCCCACTCCGAAGGCGGTTCTGGGAGATGTTGCCGGCGCGCCGCGCATTCTGCCCTACGCCGAGACGGTCTACAAATACTTCCGCTTGCTGCAGGCCAGCACGCCGCGGGTGCGGGTGTACACCATCGGCCACTCGGAAGAAGGCCGCGAGAGGATTGTGGCAGCGATCGCGGACAAATCGCTGCTGGATCAGCTCGACGCGAACAACGCCAGGCTGGCGCAATTGGGCGACCCGCGCACGCCGGGCATGACGAGCGCCAAGGCCGCGCAGCTCGTTTCGCAATCGTTTCCGGTGTACTACATCACGGGCACAATCCACTCAGTGGAGACAGGTGCGCCAACGGCGCTGATGGAGCTTGCCTATCGGCTCGCGGTCGATAACTCACCCTACATCCGGTACATCCGGAGCCACATGGTGGTGCTGATTACACCGGTGGTCGAGGTGGACGGGCGCGACCGCATGGTTGACCTGTACAAATGGCATTTGGCGCACAAGGGCGAGAACTGGCCGCACCTGCTCTACTGGGGGCACTACGTTGCGCACGACAACAACCGCGACGCGATGGGCATGACGCTGGACCTGACGCGCAATGTGCTGGACACGTATCTGCGCTTTCACGCACTGGTGCTGCATGATCTGCACGAGTCGGTGCCGTTCCTCTACGACAACACGGTGGGCGACGGGCCGTACAACTCATGGATCGACCCGATCCTGGCCGACGAGTGGGCGGACATCGGCTGGAACAATGTGGCCGCTATGGAGAATTTCGGAATGCCGGGCGTGTTCACGCACGGCGATTTCGATACGTGGAGCCCTGGCTACCTGATGTTTCTGGCGGCGATGCACAACGGCATCAGCCGGCTGTATGAGACGTTCGGCAACGGAGGAGCGGACACGGAGCGCAGAATCCTTGACCCGGACGAGTATGCACGGACGTGGTACAAGCAGAATCCGCCGCTGCCGAGCGTGATGTGGTCGCAGCGCGACAACAACAACTACGAAGAGACGGCACTGCTGACAACGCTCTCCTACTTTGCGCAGCACGGCCAGCATTTTTTGACCGACTACTACCTGAAGTCGAAGCGGTCGGTTGATAAGCCGGAAAATGCCGGCCCGGCGGCATATGTGTTTGCCGCCAAACCGGCGTACCGCAACCGGCAGATGCAACTGCTGCACGTGATGCAACTGCAGCACGTGGAGATTTCGCGTCTGACCGCTCCAGCAACGGTGATGGTGAGCGTGAGCGAACGGGCCGCAGCGAAGGACGAGGACGCGGGGAAGCAGGCGGAGAAAGACGGCAGCAAATCCGGCAATGCAAAAAGCAGCGCCGGCAAAAAAACGCCAGAGACCTTCCCGGTGGGCTCCTATGTAATCCGCATGGACCAGCCGTTCTCGCGGGTGGCGGATGCCCTGCTGGACCGCCAGTACTGGGCGCCGAACGATCCGCAGCGGCATCCGTATGACGACACGGGTTGGAGCTTCAGCGAGATCTTCAATGCAGACGTCACTCGGGTGACGGATACTAAAATTCTTTCAGCGCCAATGGAGCGGGTGAAGAACCTGACGGACGCGAGCCAGTCGCCGGCCTCCGGATCGGGGCCGGTTTACGCTGTGAACAATACGGGGCAGATCGGCCTGTTGGCCCTGGCCTATGCGGTTCCCGGCGCCAGGCTGCATGTGCTGGACGAAGCCGTGGACGCGGGCGGAGAGCATCTTGCGGCGGGTTCGCTGCTGATCGAGAAGGCGGATGCGAACAAGATGACGGCGGCGCTGCGCAAGCTGGACTTGCGCGCGGTGACGCTGCAAGCGATGCCTTCGGCACACATGCACGCCATCGTTTCCTTGCCCCGCATCGCGTTCATGCACACCTGGCTTTCGACGCAGACCGAAGGCTGGTGGCGCGAAGCCTTCGATTTTCTCGGGGTTCCGTACAGCTACATCAGCACGCAGACGGTGAGCCAGGAAACGGATATACGGTCGAAGTACGACGTAATCGTATTTGCGCCGGTCAGCTCGCGCATATCGACGAAGCTGATCATTTCCGGATTGCCGATGTGGGGCAATCCGCTGCCGTGGGAGAAAACGGCCCTGACGCCGAACCTGGGGCGGATCGATTCGACTCCGGACATGCGGCCTGGTTTGGGCTATGACGGCGTGGAGCACTTGCGGCAGTTTGTGAAGGACGGCGGGCTGCTGATCACGTCGGAAGATACGGCGAAATTCGCCATCGATATCGGGCTGGCTCCGGGTGTTTCGATTGCTCCAAAGCGCAATGTGAAGGTGGCGGGCAGCATTCTGGGCGCGGTGGTGGTCGAGCCGGGCAAGAATCCGGTCACGTATGGATACGACAAGCAGTTTGCGGTGTACAGCGCGTCCGGGATGGCCTTCAACGTAAGCGATGTGATAGCTGGCGGGCGGCGGCTTCCGACGGCTAAGACCGCGAAGCGGGTCACGGGGCGCGGTGGTCCGGACGATACCGATATGCCGGAGGCACGTCCGCCGGTAACGCCGCCGGCGCTGCCGGACGTGAAGCCGTGGCAAGCGATTCCGCTGAACGTGGACCAGGCGCGGAATAATCCCTACCTGATTCCGAAGGCGCTGCGGCCGGATGTGTTGGTGCGCTTTGCAGGAGCCAGGCAGCTTCTGTTGTCGGGTCTGCTGGACCATCCGGAGCCGATAGCCGAGCGCGCGGTGGTGGTGGATGCGCATGTGGGCACGGGCAACGTGCTGCTGTTCGGCATCAACCCCATTTATCGCGGCGAAACGATCGGCGACTATGCGCTGGTATTCAATGCAATCCTGAACCATGCAGCGCTGAGATAGATGCAGCGCGAGCATCCCCACGTTTCTACCGGACGTGGGGGTGCCGGGCAGGACCAGGCAAAGGACCTTGCAGGAATGCCAGGCCCCAGCGTTCTTGCGGATGCTGTGATTTTTGGGTTGCGGAATCGGCCCGCAGGCTGATTTGGTTGCGGGGGCAGGATTTGAACCTGCGACCTTTGGGTTATAAGTGGCCGGGGGCTCAGGTGTCCGGGCGTTACGGCGTATATGGCGACCCGGAAGTACGGGAAAGGGCCCTCTGGACCCCCTATTGGGAGTCAGCCGGGAGAGGCCCTAATCAGGCATAAAACTTCTTCAATTATTCGAGCGCGGCAAGACGTCCCAATGTACTCACATACCGTCGGGCGAGCAGTGTGAGTTTCGCCGGTAGCTGCTCGATGGCCCTTCCTCTTCTTTGAGAATCTTCAGTGCGGTCGAAATCACCATCCTTGATTCGATTGGCCTGGATTTGCTGGTTGAACGGTTCGCGCTAGGTCGTAAGTGTGCTATTTTATACATATTCCCGCGCATAGTTCTGCTTTACTGGCACGACAGCTGATGCCTCTGAACGAGCATCGTCGCGCCGAATCAAGCCACGTAACAAAGGTGAGACATGAAACTGATTGTGAGAATTGCGACGGGTCTGGCGGTCTTGTACCTCTGCCAGTATGCCCATGCGGTACCCAGCTTCGCCCGTCAAACTGGTCTCTCCTGCAATGTCTGTCATAGCAACCCACCGGAGTTGACCGCTTTCGGACGCGACTTCAAGCTGAGAGGCTACGTCCTGGCTCCCGCCCTCACAGCAAGCGAAAAGGTTGGGAATACTGCAAGCCTTCGTCTTTCAAAGAACATACCTGTGTCGTTCATGGTTCTTCTTTCTAATACCGCATTCCAGAATGTCGCACCAGCCACGCAAAACAGTGCAGCCGGATTTCCGCAGCAACTTAGCCTCTTCCTCGCGGGAGGCTTCGCCTCGCATTTCGGCGCACTCGCTCAAGTCACATACAGCCACTCCAGCGACACCTTTGCCATGGACAACAGCGATTTTCGCTACGCGAACCAGACGACGCTTGGCGGCAAGGAACTCGATTACGGGATCACATTGAACAATAACCCCACCGTGCAAGACCTCTGGAATAGCACGCCGGCGTGGGGATTTCCCTGGATTTCGTCGGAAGCCGGCGTGGGGCCGATCGCCAGTGCGCTTATCGATGGCGCCCTCGGTCAGGATGTAGCGGGCGTAGGCGTCTACAGCATGTGGAACAAACATCTGTATACCGAGATAACCGCCTACCGTAGCGAGCACGAGGGAGGCACTGTACCCGTCAATGGCGCCGGGTTTCAATACAATATCAGCGGCGCCGCTCCATATTGGCGTGCTGCCTGGCAGCAGTCATGGGGGGCGAATTACCTCATGGTTGGCACCTATGGGTTGGCGGTCAACTCGCATCCGGGCACAGTCACTGGCTCCGTTGACCGATACATCGACCCATCGTTTGATTTTCAGTACGAGCGTCCTTTCGGGGCGAACCTGCTCGACGTTCACGGAACCTGGATCCATGAAAGTTCAAATTTGAATGCCACCTATGCGGCGGGCGGAGCAGATACTGTCCACCACACTCTTAATACGCTCAGGATCGATAGCACATACCACTGGACCAACAAATACACCGCAACGGGCGCCCTCTTCAAGACCACGGGAACCACCGATCCGGTGCTCTATGCTTCAGCGCCCGTGACCGGCAGCTTCAACGGAAGCCCTGACACCAGCGGATATGCCATGCAGTTCGCATATTGGCCGGTGCAGAACATTGATATCAACCTGAATTACACGGGCTACACCAAGTTCAACGGCGCCGGCACAGACTACGATGGCGCAAATCGCAATGCATCTGACAACAACACGGTGTACATGGCGCTTTGGCTCACGTTCTAGGAGAACGCATGGAACAACCAGGCACGCTTCTCGAAGTCGACCCTAAAAAGAGCATCGTTGTAAGTAGACGATCATTTTTTGGCGCACTTCTCTTGATAGGATCTGCGGGGATGGGTGCAATCCTCTCCGTTCCTGTACTCCGCTATGTCCTCTATCCGCTCTATGCAAAATCGGGCAAGAACATCTGGTCGTCCATCGGGAAAATGGCTTCGTTTTCCAACCTGTCGAAGCCGATACTGACGCCCCTCGACCTCAAGCAAGTGGATGGATGGCGCGAAGTAGATTCTTCCCAAACCGTGTATGTGACGAAGAGCGCGCAGGGCAAGCTGGAAGTACTCTCCTCGATTTGCCCCCACATGGGATGCACAGTTGCATGGCGCGAGGGTCAGCACGATTTCTACTGCCCCTGCCACGGAAGCGTGTTTGACCAGGACGGGAAGCATGTCTCCGGTCCTTCGCCACGTGGCATGGACCCGCTGCCGAACAAGACCGAGGACGGAAAGCTCATGGTGAAGTTCGAGTATTTCCGCGAAAACGTTCCCAACCGTGAAGTGTTGAGCTAGGTGGCCCTATGCCAGATCCAGTGAAGGACAGCACGCCGCCAAAAACTCTTCCCCGCCGTTTTTATAAATGGTTTAACGAGCGTACCGGCATCAACAGCGTGATGCATGCATCACTCGATGAGCCCGTTCCGGGTGGGGCGCGATTAGCCTATGTATTTGGTTCCGGCCTGCTCTTTATTTTCATTTCCCAGGTAATTACCGGGCTTTGCCTCGCGCTCTATTATGTTCCGTCCGCTGAGTCGGCGCATACCAGCGTTGCGTATATTACGAAACAGGTTGCGGCCGGACAATTTCTTCGCAGCCTGCACTACTACGGCTCAAGCGCGATGATCATCGTGCTGCTGCTGCACTTCTTGCAAACTTTCATCTATGGATCCTTCAAAGGCCGGCGAGAGCTCCTCTGGATTTCGGGCGCGATTCTGTCGTTCCTGGTTCTGGGCATGGGCTTCACCGGCTATCTGCTGCCATGGGACCAGAGCGCCTATTTCGCCACGGCGGTTGGAACCAACATCGTTGGCGAAGTTCCCTTTATCGGACAATGGCTGACCAGCATGCTGCGCGGTGGCGACACGCTGGGAACGCTCACGCTGTCGCGCTTTTATTTCGCCCATGTATTTCTGATTCCGGCCATGATCTTCGTGTTCATCGGCGTGCACATTGCCCTGTTTCGCAAAGCCGGGGCAGCCGGACCGATCAATGAAGATCCGATCCATCCCAAGCTTCCCCCGGAGAGCTTCTATCCTCGCCAGGTCATCATGGACATGGCGTTTGCAATGCTGATCATGGTGGGTCTCGGTTTTCTCGCCTACTTCCATCCTGTACAACTCGGTCCCCTTGCCGATCCTGCGAACACAAAGTTTGTTCCGCGGCCCGAGTGGTATTACCTCCCCATGTTCGAGTGGCTGAAATTCTGGCCAAGTCGGATGGAGGTCTTTGCGGTCATCTTTGTTCCCGCAGCCCTTGCTCTCGCGTTTTTCCTCATGCCGTTCTTAGATCGAAAGCTGGAACGGAGACCCTGGCGCAGACCGATTCCACTTCTTGCAGTCGCCATCGTTTTAGTCGGAATGATCTTCCTCGGCTTCAAAAGCCACCTGGACGATTTGCACGACCATAACGTCGCGGTTCAACTTGCATTTCAGAAAAAGCAGGCTGAGCAATACACCAAAGCCCCATTCATTCCCCGCATGGAATCCGCCAGCGGGGCGGCCGTACCCTCGGGGCCCGTCAGTCCTCTGGTCGCCAAGGGGAAAGGCATTTTTACTGCCCAGGGATGCTCCGGGTGTCACGGGGCAACCGGCACCGGAACGGCCAATGCTCCAAGTCTGGTCGGCATTACAGCCAAGTATCCTTTGCCCAAGATCACTGCTCTCCTTCATCACCCCAACGCAAAGATGCTCGCCGGCCATATGCCGTCCTTCGACCTCTCTACACCGGATATGGCGGCACTCTTCAGTTATCTGGGCAGTCTTGGAAAAGGCGGCGGCGGCGCGCCCGCAGGGACATCTGCCGCTGCGCCGACTACGTCAACACCCGCGCCAGCAACGCCCGCGGCTGAAAGCACAACAAATTCAACGGGCCCCGCTAAAGGAGCAACCGCAACGTCTGCGGCAGCCGCCGCTGGTGAAAAGATCTTTCAAGCCCAAAGCTGTGCCAGGTGTCATGGAGAGGCAGGCGCGGGGGCAGGCAATATACCGCCTCTGAAGAGCCTGATTGCAAAGCGCTCGGATGCGCAACTGGAGAAACTGATTCAGGCCCCGGATGCCACCATGAAAGCCGGCGGCATGCCGCCGCTGGTAGCGCCGGCCAACGAAGTAAGCGCAGTGGTTGCGTATCTGCGGTCGTTAGCTCCAGGTAAAAATGCGCACCCGCAAAGTAAGTCGTCGCGAGCCACCACCGCCGGGCATGCGAAGGTTGAGGCCGCCATCGCAAAGAAGCCTGCGGCGAAGTCCGGGACCGCGAAAAGTGCCGCTACTCCGGCCAGCCCTGCGTCGGCAAAGCAGAAGGCTCCTGCCGTCAAAGAGCATGCTTTAGCTGGACGCGTTATCTTTGTCGCCGACGGATGCTCCGCCTGTCATGGAAATAACGCTCAAGGCACTCATTTTGCTCCCTCACTGATCAACATCACCAAGAAGTATCCGCCTGCTCAACTTACAAATTTGCTGCATCATCCCAAGAAAGCAATGCGCGCCGGAGGCATGCCTCCGGTTACCGTGAACGATGCACAAATGAAGCAACTCGTGACCTACCTTTCGCAACTGGGGTCTATGCCGGCCAAGGCGCCTGCAACTGCCGGGCAAAGTAAGAAGTCTGCATCAGGCCGGTCCGCGAAGTCACTGGGGGGCAGCGTAGCTACCACGGCAGAGGCTCCCAAATCGGCGAAGAAGGCGCCACTCAGCGCCGAGGCCCTGCGCGGAAAAGCCGTCTTTCAGCGCAATCGCTGCGAGACATGCCATGGTGTTGATGGTCTGAATGGAACGGTTGCTGCTCCGGGGTTGGCTGGAATGGCGTCGAAGCTTCCCGCCTCGGTACTGGATAATCTGCTACAGCATCACAGCACGCAGATGAAAAACGGCAACATGCCTCCGACCAACATGAACGCAAGCACCAGAAAAGCGCTTATTGCTTACATTCGATCCATGCCGTCGCCGTCAGACGCTAAATAGGACTCTGCGGCATCATTCCATGAGGGAGCGTTGACTGCGGTACTTCAATTGCCAAGGTGTCCCACCTTTGATCTTTCAAGACGTTGTTCGCCAGATTGTCATCCCTCGTTGCTCCCTCCGTTTTTAGGCTCAAGCGGCTTTAAGGGTCTCGCTCTTCGATGCAATGCACTCCATCAGGTCTTTCCAGGATTTGACGAAGGACGCAGCCCCTTCGTCCTGGAGTTGCGAGCCCAGGGCGTCCGTGTCAATGCCTGCCTTGGCGAATCTTTCCAGACCACCGGCATGAGTTGGCAAGGTTTCACCAATCGTCCCGTGGTCGGCGAGGGCTTTCAACGTGGTCTCGGGCATGGTGTTCACGGTAAAGGGCGCGGCGAGCGCTTGAATATACAGCGTATCGGAGGCCTTGGGGTCCTTGGTTCCGGTGCTGGCAAAGAGCAGGCGCTGGGCGCGTGCGCCGGCGTTGAAGATGCGCTGCCAGCGCGGTGAGTCGAGTACCGAGCGATAACTTTCATAGACCTGTCCGGCGATGGCGATGCCAAGCTGGTTCCGCAGCTCCGCGGGAGCCTTGTCCGCTACGGCAACGTCCCAGCGACTGACAAACAGTGAAGCAACGGAGCCGACGTCGGGATTCAGTCCGGAAACGATACGCCGCTCGATGCCGCGCAGGTAAGCCTCGGCCGCCGCGACATACTGCGCGGAGGAAAACAGAAGTGTTACGTTGACCGGCACTCCCGCGAAGATCGCCTCCTCGATGGCAGGCAGTCCCTCCCTGGTTCCCGGAATCTTGATGAAGAGGTTAGGACGGTCTGCGCGCGCATGGAGCGCTTTGGCCGCTGCAAGAGTGCCGGACGTGTCGTGAGCCAGCAGAGGCGAGACCTCGAGCGATACCCAGCCGTCCACGCCATTGGTCTGGTCGTGGATCGGACGAAAGAGATCGGCAGCCTTCCTGAGGTCCTCGATCGCCAGCTCGAAGAACAGCGCCTCGCCCGACTTGCCTTCCTTCACCTTATGGCGGATAGGGTCGTCGTAGTCGCGACTGTTTTTGATGGCGTGATCGAAGATCGTGGGGTTCGAGGTGAGCCCTGTGATCGAAAAGTCCTGAATATAGCGGTGGAGTGTTCCGCTGACCAGCAGGCCACGGGTAATGTTGTCGAGCCAAAGACTTTGGCCCAAGGCATAGAGTTTTTTGGTCGCTTTCATCATTTATCTCCTAATGCTTTTGCGGGGCCGGGTTGTGCCAACTGCCACCCGAGGCGAGAATCGCGTCGGCCTCTTTGGGTCCCCAGGTACGGCGCTTGTAAGGATGAGCGCGAGGGTGTTTTTTCAGGACTGGGTTAACGACGGCCCAGGCAGCCTCCACCGCGTCCTCACGGGTGAAGAGCGCTCCGTCGCCGCTCATAGCCGCCCCCAACAGCCGCTCGTAAGGCGATTCCTGCCCCGGCCGTTCTTCAGACAGGTAGAGTTCCCGCTGTTCCCCGGTGAAGTCTTTTCCCGCAATCTTGACGCGAGCGGCGAGGGCGATGGCCGAGTCGGGGGAGAGCCGGAAGCGCAGATAGTTGGCGCGGCCGGTGGTCGGCTCTGCATCGGCGAAGAGGCTCTGCGGCGACGGCTTCAGTTCCACCAGAACCTCGGTCGCGGTTTCAGGCAGATATTTACCGGAACGCAGATACCAGGGCACTCCCTGCCAGCGCCATGAGTCGACGAAAAGCCGCAGGGCGCAGAAGGTCTCGATGTCGGAGTTTTTCGCCACGTCTTTCTCCTCGCGATAGCCATCGTACTGACCTCGGACTATGTCGCTGGGCTTGAGAGGACGCATGGCCTGAAATATCTTGGCTTTCTCTGTATGCACAGCGCCAAAGTCTCTGGTGGCCGGCGGCTCCATGGCCAGCAGCGCAACGATCTGGAAGAGATGATTCTGGATCACGTCGCGCAGACAGCCAGCGGTCTCGTAGAATGCCCCTCGGCCTTTCACCCCGAAGCTTTCGGACAGGGTTATCTGGACGCTGGCCACGTAGTTGCGGTTCCAGATTGGTTCCAGGAAGGAGTTGGCGAAGCGGAAGTAGAGGATATTCATGATCGCCTCCTTCCCGAGGAAGTGGTCGATGCGGAAGATTGCGTCTTCCGGGAATATCGAATGCGCAACGCGGTTGAGTTCCCGTGCGGAGGCCAGGTCGCGCCCGAATGGTTTCTCGACGATGACGCGCGCATTCTCGGCCAGCCCGGCATTGCCGAGCCCCTTGATCACGGTCTCGAAGAGTGAGGGCGGAATCGCGAGGTAGTGTGCGGGACGCCGGGCGCTGCCCAGCTCTTTTTTGATTGCTGCGAACGTGGCCGGGTCTTTGTAATCGCCGCTCACATATCGAAATAAGGATAGAAGAGCGCGGAGGGCCTGTTTATCGTCGATCCCGCCCGATCGTTCTATGCTGTCCGTTATGCGTTTGTGCAGACGCTCCTGACTCCACTTTGGAAAGGCCACGCCGATGACAGGCACCTTGAGCGTGCCGTGTTTCACCATGGCATAGAGGGCCGGGAAGGTCATCTTGTGGGCAAGATCCCCGGTCACACCGAAGAGCACCAGCGCGTCCGATTGGGAAGCGGCCATCAGGCAGCTTCCTTTTTGGTGTTGCCCTTTTCCTTGTGGCCGCCGAATCCGTAGCGAAGTGCGGACAACAGCTTTTCTGCGAAGTCATCCTCACCGCGCGAGCTGAAGCGTTCGTAGAGCGCGGCGCTGAGGACCGGAGCTGGAACAGACTCGTCGATCGCAGCCTTGATCGTCCAGCGTCCTTCCCCTGAGTCCGAAACCCGGCCGGCAAACTTTGCGAGATCGGGGCTATTGAGCAGCGAGGTCGCGGCCAGGTCCAATAGCCACGAAGAGATGACGCTGCCGCGACGCCAGACCTCAGTGATGTCGGCCAGGTTCAGGTCGTAGGCGTAATGCTCGGGATCGCGCAGCGGCGTGGTCTCCGCATTGACAGCGCTCTTCTGCTTGCCGACGTCGGCATGGCGCAGGATATTCAGGCCTTCCGCGTAGGAGGCCATCATGCCGTACTCGATGCCATTGTGGACCATCTTGACGAAGTGACCCGCGCCACTCGGGCCGCAGTGCAGATAGCCGTGCTCGGCTGTGCCACCAACCTTCTCACGGCCGGGCGTGCGTGGAGCTTCTTCGATCCCTGGGGCCAGCGCGGCGAAGATAGGCTTCAGGCTCTGGACGACGGCTTCATCGCCGCCGATCATCAGGCAGTAGCCCCGCTCCGATCCCCAGACCCCTCCGCTGGTTCCGGCGTCCACATAGTGGATGCCTTTCGGTTTCAAATCCGCAGCGCGCCGGATGTCATCGTGGTAATAGGAGTTCCCGCCGTCGATGAGTATGTCACCTTGTGCGAGGAGCGGGATAAGGTTCTTCAGCGTCGGATCGACCGCGGCTGCGGGCACCATCATCCAGATGGCGCGTGGTTTTTTCAACTTATTCGCAAACTCTTCGAGCGAGGCCGTCCCGGCCGCGCCTTCTTTTGCAAGCGCCTGCACGGTTTCCTTATCGGTGTCGTACACCACGCAATGGTGGCCGGCTTTCTGAAGCCGCAACACCATGTTGGTCCCCATCCTGCCCAGTCCGATCATGCCCAGTTCCATAGATCTCCTTTCGATTGCGTATGATTTTCAAGCGCTTGTATCTTCTCTGTACGATGCCGCCGGTGGGCAGCATAGTTGCAGCGAGCGGTCAGGAGCGTTTCGACCAGTTCCCGGACGAGCGCCAAACCGATGTCCTAGTCTGCCCAGGCGCGAGACATTCACGTCATCACCTTCGGTGCCCCACGCGCGGAGAAAACGTCGCGGAGAAAACGTCATAGATGAAATCGGCATGGGCACAGCTCCTGGCTTGCCGGGGCTGCACGCCCCAATGCCGCCGAGACGAAAAGCATCGGCATAAATCAGACTTATTTCATCTTGGTATCGCGGAAAAGTTTCGCCCTGCGTTCCTCGTATTCCTCGGATGTGATCTCGCCGGCGGCATACCTCTTTTGCAGGAGCTGCAAAGGCGTCTGCATGTCCCGGTAGCTAGTCCAGTTGCTTCGCCTCACCGGCATCATGAAGGAGAAGAACAACACCCATAGGATGACCCAGAAAATCCACCAATATGCATGCATTCCAAACAAGTAGTAGTGGTACATAGACACCTCCCCGGTGTTGTTAAGTAATACTGCGAAACTCAAACCGTCGAATATAGTCCGACGAATCGTCGCACTCTATATGCCTGACTTGCCAGCCGCATCCCGCTCCATCCAATCGTGCGACCGTTCCATACGGCTCCCTGCGATTAGTTCTGGTGTTCGAGCGCTTGCACTTTCTCCACGCGGCGACGGTGGCGGGATGCGTTGCTGAAGTGAGCGGCCAGAAAGGTCTCGACCAGTTCCCATGCGAGCGCGGTTCCGATAACTTTTCCACCCAGGCAAAAGACATTCATGTCGTCGTCTTCGACGCCTTGACGGGCGGAGAACGCATCATGAATGAGTCCGGCGCGTACACCGGAAACCTTGTTCGCAGCTATCGAAGCGCCAATGCCGCTGCCACAGAGCGCGATCCCGCGCTCGACCTCGCCAGCGGCGACGGCCCGGGCAAGAGGGATGATGAAGTCGGGGTAATCATCCGCCGGATTCAGTTGGTGAGCGCCGAAATCGATAACTTCGTACCCCGAGGAGCGCAGCGACTCTTCCAGTTGTACTTTGAGGGCAAAGGCTCCGTGGTCAGCCGCAATGCCTACACGCATCGTGATGTCTTCTCGGTTGCGTTAAGACACGACTCATCGAACGCGGGTGCGGCAATGGGCATCGAAAGTGCCTCGGAAGCTGTCATGGTTGCACTGTGCCTCTTCTTGTTATGCGGGAACATAGTCCAGACGCGGATGAGCCGACGAATCGACTACACCTTCAATGCCTGGCTCTTGCATGCGGAATGCTGGCATTGGCAGGTTAGTTCCGTCACGCTTTTCGCATCGGCGCAGGTCTCACTACAGTATTTCTTCCCGTCGGCTGGAACACAGTTACAAGCGGGACGGGCGCATTTCGTCGTAGCAGTCATAAGAACTCCTTCGCTTTGAACGCATTCTTCTACTTAGAAAAGACTTTGTGCGGGGAACCTGCTCATTCGATCGGGCGGGCGCCCGTACTCCGTGCAGAAGCGCAGTCACACTTGCGCGTGATGACAGCATCGCACCTGTGCCAGCAGCAATCTGTTTCGTTTTGCTCACCTTCGCCGGCCATCTTCGCGCTGTATGCGATGGCATATAGGCAACACTCGGTCGTCTCGCCTTAAGGCATTTCTACGGAAGCTGCTTAAATAAAGGACGCGGAGGTTGCCATCGACAAGTTGACGCGTGAAGTCAGCATGCACGACATGGTTTTGAACGCGGCTGAGATTCGTGTTGTGCAGCGTGTTTAGACATGCCTCTGAGCCAGCGCTCGCTGGCCGCGTCTTTTTGCTCCAGGGACTTTGCGGTGGGCGGCAGCGTCTTCCAGGGTGGCATTGATTTCTCCGCCAACCAGAATCGCGATGCCGCTCATGTAGAACCAGAACATCAGGATGATCAGCGTGCCGAGCGATCCGTAGAGCAGCCCGAAATCGCTGAAGTGGCGAATGTACAGCTTGAACAGGAGGGAAACGGCCATCCAGATGATTGCCGCGACGATGCTCCCGGGGAGCAGCCATTTCCATTTCTGCCCCTGAATGTTCGGGGCGAAACGGTAGAGGCAAAGAAGCGCCAAAATCAGCAGCACTACGGCGGACGGCCACTGGGCAATCTTCCAGACGTAAAGAGGCGCCGAACCGGGCGCGATCTTGTGGAGGATTAAGGGACCATACATCACAATGATCAATGCGGCAGTCAGCAGTACGCCCATAGCGATCGCCAGGGCCACCGCAAGCAGGCGGGACTTCCACCAGGGCCGGCTCTCTTTCACCTCGTAAATAGCATTGAGCGTATCGATAAGCCCGGAGGTCGCCGACGAGGACGACCACAGTGCGAAGATCAGGGAAAACCAGACTCTGCCGCTGCCGGTGGTCTGGGCCAACACCTGTCGTACGAGATGGGAAGCTGAGGAAGGTAGAACTTCGCCCACGTACTTCATCAGGGTGCCTTGCGAACCGGGAGCCAGGCTAAGCATCGAAACCATGCTGGTTACGGACAAGAGCATGGGGAAAAATCCCAGCAAAAACCAGAAGGCCAGCTCCGCGGCACGGTTCACAACATTGGCATCAACTGCCCCCAGCCAGATAGCGTGAATCATCTCCCGCCAACCCAGCCCAGCTACTTTCGGAGCGGCTGCCATCCAGCATCCTCCTGCAACTCACAGCCTGAGATTTTCCCTGTACGATCCATGCCCCTTCCTTCGCAGCTCCGCAGCCCTGCATAGGCTACACAAGAAATTGACCCTACCCGGATTTCACAACCCTCGCGGATGCTTCCCCGATCGCATGTACGCTTCAATCTGTTCGAGGGTTTTACCCTTGGTCTCCGGCACCATCCGATAAAAGAAGACCAGGGCTGCAACCGCGATTGCGCCGTATAACCAGAACGTTCCCCCACGCCCCAGGACCGCGACCAGGCTCAGGAATGTCACTGATACCACCAGATTCAGCACCCAGTTCGTAACAGTTACGGTGCTCATGGCCGCGCCACGGACCTTCAAGGGATAGATCTCGGAGATTATCAACCAGAAGATCGGTCCGAGTCCCACGGCGAACGATGAGACATAGATCGCCAGGCTGCCAATGGCTATATAGCTCTTCCAACTCGCCAACTCGTGGAATTGAAATGCAGCGCCCAGGATCGCTAGGCCAAGAATCTGACCTGCGACTCCAATGAGCAACAAAGGCCTTCGGCCAACGCGGTCCAGCAGGAAGATGGACAGTATATGAAAGCACCACATCAGCATGGCCAAACCCGCTCCGGCCAGGATCGCTGGCCCAGCGGCCTTGATACCCGCGAACTTGAAGATCGTCGGAGCGTAATAGATGACTGTGTTAATGCCTGTTATCTGCTGAAATATGGCCAGCCCCAAGCCCACAATGAGTGCCATCCTGAGCGATGGCTGGAATAGTCCGGCGAGGCCGCCTGTCCCTTCCTGGCTCATGCTTCCCTGGATGTCCTTTATCTCCGGACCTACATCCGATACGGTACGGACCCGCTCCAGTACTCGCTTCGCATCCTCCACCTTCGACTTACTGATCAACCAGCGTGGGCTATCGGGTAATCGCCACATCCCAATGGCAAGGCCAACCGCTGGTATGGCTGCCAGGCCGAACATGTAGCGCCATCCATGAATGGAAGAAAACGCATAGTCCACCAGGTAAGCAATAACGATGCCGGAGGTAATGGCAAGCATGTTGACTGCAACCAATGCGCCACGGACATTGGCCGGCACCAGTTCGGCAATATACATCGGAGAAATAAAGGAAGCGATGCCGATGGCGAGTCCGCTGACGACCATGCCCGTAATCAACCAGGGAATGGTTGGGGCCAGCGCCGTACCAATTGCGCTGAGTGTAAAGATCATGCCAGCCAGAATGATCAATTTGCGGCGTCCGAAGCGGCTGGTCAGAACGCCTCCAGCAGCTGCGCCGAAGGCAGCGCCTACCAGGACAGCGCTGACGACGATCTCCTCCATGGTGGCCGAAAGAGAAAATTGGTTCTTAATGAACAGAATGGCCCCGGAAATAACGCCCGTGTCATAGCCGAAGAGCAGTCCCCCAAGGGCCGCTATCCCTACCGCGACATAAACAAAAGGCTTCACATCCGATTTCGCTTTATCTGTCATTCACCCCACTCCTTTGCAGCAAATGCAGCCGCAGTGCAAAATCCCCCACTTCGCAAATCGTTTTGTTACAGCTTCCCGTACTTTCATCGATCGCCAGCAGCCCCTTGCCGTCGGCGACCATCCTTTTGGCGGTAGCTTCAAGAGCTTGCGTATTTACCTGGTAGCGCTCCATTTCCAGTTCCGGATCTCCGGCATGTCCTGCCCGTGCGCGTCGATGTAGTGTTTGTGTTC
This sequence comes from Acidobacteriaceae bacterium, assembly GCA_035532055.1. Classification (GTDB taxonomy): domain Bacteria; phylum Acidobacteriota; class Terriglobia; order Terriglobales; family Acidobacteriaceae; genus Silvibacterium. The sequence continues at coordinate 287,529 of DATKRT010000060.1, forward strand.
GATGAGCTTGTTCTGCATCTGCTGCTTCAGGTACGCGCCTCTGGAGCCCAGATCCGGCACCCGGTCCACCACGTCCTGCACCAGGTGGAAGCGGTCCAGGTCGTTCTGCACCCTCATGTCAAAAGGCGTCGTGATCGTGCCCTCTTCCTTGTAGCCCCGCACATGCAGCTTATGGTTGGCCCGACGGTATGTCAGCCGATGGATCAGCCATGGATACCCGTGAAATCCGAAGATGATGTGTTTGTCCTTCGTGAAAAGAGAGTCGTAATCCTTCTCGGTCAGCCCGTGCGGGTGTTCGGTGCTGGGCTGCAGCTTCATCAGATCGACGACATTGACCACACGGATCTTCAGATCCGGCAGATGTTTGCGAAGGATGGAGACGGCGGCAAGAATCTCCAGGGTAGGCGTGTCGCCGCAGCAGGCCATCACCACGTCCGGCTCGCTCTTCTGGTCATTGCTGGCCCATTGCCAGATGCCGACTCCTTCCGTGCAATGCACGACCGCCTCATCCATCGTCAACCATTGGGGAAGCGCGTGCTTACCTGCGACCACCACGTTGACGTAGTTCCGGCTGCGCAGGCAGTGATCGACGACGGATAAAAGACAGTTGGCGTCGGCGGGAAGATAACAGCGCACAATATCGGCCTTCTTGTTGATCACATGGTCGAGAAATCCGGGGTCCTGATGCGTGAAGCCGTTGTGGTCCTGCTGCCAGACGTGAGAGGCGAGCAGATAGTTGAGCGATGAAATATCGCGCCGCCATGGAAGTTCCCGGCATACCTTGAGCCACTTCGCATGCTGGCTGAACATCGAGTCGACGATGCGAATAAAGGCCTCGTAGCTATTGAACAGCCCGTGCCGTCCGGTCAGCAGATACCCTTCCAGCCAGCCCTCGCACTGGTTCTCGCTCAGCATGGAGTCAAGCACGCGGCCAGCCGGCGCCAGGAACTCGTCGTTGCCGTATTCACGCGCATCCCACTGCCGATTGGTGACCTCGAAGACCGCTTGCAAAAGGTTCGAGACTGTTTCATCCGGACCGAAGACGCGGAAGTTATGCTTGTCCTGATTCAGCTTGGCGACATCGCGCAGAAATGAACCCAGCACGAGCGTATCTTCAATCTGCACCGCGCCTGGTGAAGTCACCTTGACCGCGTGGTCGTGGAAGTCCGGCATGCGCAGATCGTGAAGAAGAATGCCGCCGTTCGCGTGTGGATTGGCGCCCATCCGGCGGGTGCCCTGTGGGGCCAGCTCGGCCAGCTCCGCAATGAGCCGCCCATTGTCATCGAAAAGTTCCTCGGGTTTATAGCTCTTCATCCAGTCCTCGAGCAGCTTCACGTGATCGGGATGCTCGGGATCGACCAGCAGCGGCACCTGATGGGATCGAAATGTCCCCTCGACCTGCAGACCGTCAACGACCTTCGGCCCCGTCCAGCCTTTGGGCGATTTGAGGACGATCACGGGCCAGCGCGGCCGCGTCGTATCGTTCTTGCCGCGGGCATCGCTTTGGAATCGATGGATGTCTTCGATGGCCTTGTCGAGGGTGGCGGCCATGAGCTCGTGCATCTTATCCGGCTCAACTCCCTCCACAAAGTAAGGCGTCCAGCCGCAGCCCCTCAGGAATTGATCCAGCTCCTCATGCTCGATGCGGGAGAGGATGGTTGGATTGCTGATCTTATAGCCGTTCAGGTGCAGGATCGGCAGCACCGCTCCGTCGGTCTTTGGATCGAGGAACTTGTTGGACTGCCACGAGGTTGCCAGGGACGCCGTTTCTGCCTCGCCGTCGCCGATGATGCAGGCGACGATCAGATCGGGATTGTCGAACGCCGCGCCAAATGCATGGCTCAACGAGTAGCCCAGCTCGCCGCCTTCGTGAATCGATCCAGGCGTCGTCGGCGCAACATGGCTGGAGATGCCTCCGGGAAAGGAGAACTGCTTGAAGAGCTGTTTCAGCCCGGCTTCGTCCTGGGTAACATTCGGATAAACTTCGCTCCAGGTGCCTTCGAGGTAGACATTGCCCACAATCGCCGGGCCACCGTGTCCGGGGCCTGCGATGTAGAACATATTCAGGTCGTACTTCTTGATGACGCGGTTCAGGTGCACATAGATGAAGTTCTGTCCGGGCGTCGTGCCCCAGTGGGAGACCACCAGCGGCTTCACGTGCTCCAGCTTCAGCGGCTCCTTCAGCAGCGGATTTTCATACAGGTATATCTGGCCCACCGACACATAGTTGGCCGCGCGCCAGTAGGCATTCATTTTGCGAAGCAACTCCGGATCGAGCGTGTGCGTGTCCTTGAGGGACTCTTCTCTGGCTAATTCTTCGGGCGTCTCGTGGAGCAGGTCCTCGGTGGTGAGCATGTTGGTCGGCATCGTTTGATTCTCCCTTTGTCTCCATAAGCGTGAGCAAGCACGGTTGCACGGGTGCTATGGCTGGAGCTTTTGCTGCGTCTGCAGTCCGAAAGAAGTCAGCCTGGCGCAGGTGGACAGGTGGATTTGTAATCGACACAAAGAATGTCCGGAATGCCCAGGCCCTCCGCAATCTGAACGAACATCGGCGTGTTGTCGATAAAGACGGCGCTCAGGTCCGTGTGCCGCTCCGGGGCACATCCGTACGTGCGCCTAACGACAGCATCGCACCGGGGCAGGCAACAACCTGTTCCGTTTTGCTCATGTTCGATATATCCCTGAAGACCGGATCGGATACTCAACTGCGATGAGGGTGTGTCTATCTATATGGAAACGAATCGCGCGGTTGTCGAAATACGTTCGAGTCGTGCAGCCATCGCGGTTCCCCAAAACCAATGGCTCGATCAACCTTTCGTGAGCAAAGTTGCACAGTCTCCACATTTCCGCTGCAAGATACTGTTTCCATGAGTGCCGTTGGCAGCCTCGCCAGGATGCGAAGGCTTCATCATGCTGGCCTAACCCTTTTGGATCTGCATCAAATCTGGAAGCAGGTGATGGGGTAGCGACTTTCTCCATTCCAGCCCGGCACGCCCCGGCACGAAGAGCAGGAGACAAATCACCGTGAGCCAGAATGCAGAGACCGCCCAGCAGAAGCCTGCCCCCGAGGACAAGTCCAAGTCCGACGCGAAAGCTCAGGCCAAAGCCGATTTGAAGCCCGGCGCAAAGTCTGAGTCGAAGGACGATCTGAAGTCTCTTCCCATGCCGGAGCTCGAGAAGAAGCTGGGGTCAACTCCAGATGGACTCAGCCAGGACGAAGCCGGGAAGCGATTGACGCAATACGGCCCGAATGAGATCCCGGAAAAGAAGACCAACGTATTCCTGAAGTTCCTCAGCTACTTCTGGGGCCCCATCCCGTGGATGATTGAAGGCGCAGTCATTCTGTCGGGAGTGGTCAAGCACTGGCTGGATTTCTTCATCATTTTCTTTTTGCTCTTTTCCAACGCCGTGGTGGCATTTTGGGAGGAACGCCAGGCAGGCAACGCCATCGCCGCACTCAAGGCGACGCTGGCAACGAAGGCCAAGGCAAAGCGCGATGGGAAGTGGGCCAATCCAAAGGCCAGTGAGTTGGTGCCCGGCGATGTGATTCGTCTGCGACTGGGCGACATTGTGCCGGCGGATGCGCGCTTGTTGACGGGCGATCCGGTGCAAGTGGACGAGTCCGCGCTGACGGGTGAATCCTTGCCCGCGACGCGCAAGGCCGGCGAGGCAGTGTTCTCCGGTTCAATTCTCCGAAAGGGCGAGATCGACGCCATGGTGTACGCCACCGGAGCGAACACCTACTTTGGCAAGACGGTGCAGTTGGTGGCGGAGGCCCATACCGTTAGCCATTTTCAGAAATCGGTGCTGAAGATCGGCAATTACCTGATCGTTCTGGCGGCGGCGCTGGTGGCGGTGATTGTTACTGTCGCGCTCTTCCGTCACGATCCAGTCCTCGATACGTTGGAGTTCGCCCTGGTGCTTCTGGTGGCCGCGATCCCGGTGGCCATGCCCACGGTGCTGTCTGTGACCATGGCCGTCGGCGCGCGTCTGCTGGCGAAGAAACAGGTGGTAGTGACGCGCTTAGCGGCGATCGAGGAATTGGCCGGCGTAGACATCCTGTGTTCAGACAAGACCGGAACTCTAACCCAGAACAAGCTGACGCTAGGCGATCCATTCACGGTGGCCAATATCCCCGGCGATCAGGTGATCCTGTGGGCTGCGCTGGCTTCTCGCGCCGAAGACAAGGACACCATCGACCTCGCAGTGATTGGCGGCGTGAAGGACGATAAGGCGCTCAAGAGTTGTCAGGTGCTCCACTTCCAGCCGTTCGACCCGGTACACAAGCGCACTGAAGCCACCGTCAAGGGCGGGGACGGAAAGCAGTTCTTTGTGGCCAAGGGAGCGCCACAGGTCATCCTGGAGATGTCGACGAACAAGGATGAGATAAAGCCAGCAGTCGAAAAAGCAGTGAAGGATTTTGCCGGACGCGGCTTCCGGTCGCTCGGCGTAGCCCACGCCGATGAGGAAGGGAAATGGCAGTTTGCAGGCGTGTTGCCAATGTCCGATCCGCCGCGCGAACAAGCCAAGGCGACCATTGCGAACGCAGTAAAAATGGGCGTGAAGGTCAAGATGGTCACTGGCGACCAACTGGCCATCGCCCGGGAAATGGCCAAACAACTCGGGATGGGCACCAACATCCTCGATGCGAGTACGTTGCAAGACAAGAAACAACAGGACAGTTCGCAAGCCTCTGAGGCCATCGAAAAAGCGGACGGCTACGCTCAGGTATTTCCGGAAGACAAGTTTCACATTATCCAGGTTCTGCAGAAGCGCAATCACTTCGTCGGTATGACCGGCGACGGCGTGAACGATGCTCCCGCGTTGAAACAAGCGAACTGCGGCATCGCTGTTTCCGGCGCGACGGACGCGGCCCGCGCGGCTGCGTCCATCGTTCTGCTGGCGCCTGGCCTGTCGGTAATCATCGATGCAATCAAGGAGGCGCGCAGGATTGTCCAGCGGATGAACAGCTATGCAATCTATCGCATCGCCGAAACATTGCGCGTGCTTTTGTTCATGGTGCTGGCGATCCTGGTATTCAACTTCTATCCGGTCACCGCGGTCATGATTGTGTTGATCGCGGTGCTCAACGACGGCGCCATCCTGTCGATTGCCTATGACAATGTTCATTACAAGGAACAGCCCGAGGCCTGGAACATGCGCCTGGTCCTTGGGATCGCGACGGTACTGGGTCTGGTCGGCCCGATCGCCGCGTTCGGCCTCTTTTACCTTGGTGATCGTGTCTTTCACCTAAGCCACCCGCAACTGCAGACGCTGATGTATCTCATGCTTTCTGTTGCCGGCCATCTGACCATCTTCCTGACCCGCACCCGCGGCCCGTTCTGGTCCATACGCCCGGCAAAGATTCTGTGGATAGCAGTGCTCGGAACCCAGACATTAGCGACTCTGATCGCGGTCTATGGGCTGTTTATGACGCCTCTCGGCTGGAAGCTGGCCGGGCTTGTTTGGGTCTACGCTCTTGTTTGGGCCCTCCTGACCGACCGCGTGAAACTACTTGGCTATCGGTTCCTGGATCATGCCAAGGCCGACGAGGCCGCGCCAACCGTTCAGTCGAAACCTGAGCCTAAGGCCGATGCACCCAAGCAGGAAGACAAAGCCAATGAACCAAAGTCTGACGACAAGACTGACGCACCGAAGTCTGACGATAAGACTGACCAGGTGAAACCTGAGGCAAAGGCTGATGCACCCAAGCAAGAAGCGAAAGCCGATGAGCCAAAGCCAGACACCAAAGACCAGACGGAGCCCGATGTAACGCCAAGACTCGTGAAGCGAGTCCATGAACTCTACGAGGAGCTAGGGCGTGAGGACGTTCAAGCAGTTGAGGACTGGGAAAAGGCAAAGCATGAGACTCAGAAACATGACTCTCCTAAATAAGCAGATACGAATCACGAGGCAGGCATGAGCGAAAAGTCGAAGAAAAGAATCAATTCAGGAAGTTTCCGCGTGTCGTCCGGTAAGAAGGTCAAACTCAAGGAGTGGGCGACAAGTGTGAAGCCTTTTTGCGAGACAAAAGAGGGCTACAAAGACCTCCTGGAAGAACACGTTGCGGAGTTGAGCTCGCTGCAACGCCTTCACTATGCGTCCCACCGCTATGCGCTGCTGCTGATCTTTCAGGGCATGGATGGCGCGGGTAAGGACGGAGCCATCCGGCACGTCATGTCCGGGGTCAATCCGGAAGGCTGCGAGGTCTTCAGCTTCAAACAGCCGAGCGCCGAGGAACTGGAACATGATTTTCTCTGGCGCTCGACCTGCCGGCTTCCCGAACGCGGGCGGATCGGCATCTTCAATCGGTCTTATTACGAAGAAGTGCTGGTGGTTCGCGTGCATCCCGAGATTCTCCGCAACCAGGGGCTTCCCGAAGAGTTGCGCGACGAGAAAACCATCTGGGAAGACCGCTGTCGCTCCATCGTGGACATGGAGAAGCATCTACATCGCAACGGAACAAAGATCGTCAAAATGTTTCTCCATCTTTCCGAAGAAGAGCAGCGAAAGCGTTTCCTCGCGCGCATCGATGAGCCGGACAAGAACTGGAAATTCAGCCTCGCCGACATTCACGAGAGAAAGTATTGGAAGGACTATGTGAAGGCATATGAGGATTGCCTGCACGCGACCAGCACCCATCATGCGCCCTGGTACATTGTGCCTGCCGACGATAAGGAGAACGCACGCCTGATCGTTTCGCGAATCGTTCTTGACGCGCTCAAAGGCCTCAAGATGGCGTATCCCAGAACCACCGCGAAGCGGCGCGCGGAATTGCAAACGATCCGCGAACATCTGTCGAAGTAACATCTGAATGCCGCAGCCACGCTTGCTCACGGCGATGAGGAAATAGAGACGAATAATCAGCATTTTCACCACAGAGCACGGAGTTATATGGACCACGACAACAACAACAATGCCATTCGACCTCGAAGATATGCCGGAGATCAGGAACTGGAGTTGGGTGCAGGTGCTTGACGAATCCCGAGTGCGAAAGAGGACAGGATGCCGAAGACTTTTAACCCTATGACCACGAAGGCCGAGGAGCCGTTTGACTCCACAGTCCCCTGGCTGGAAACTCAAGCCGAAGTGACTGCCTGCCACTACGAGTTCGCCAGTATGAACACCCTCACGCTCGGCATCGCTCTTGACTCCAATCGATTTTTAATCTCCTTCACCTACTACGCCCACGCCAAAACCTTCAGCGGTGAGTTCACCTCACCCGTTGCCATGGAACAGGGTAAAACCTTTCCCATCTTTTACAACCCACTGAATCCGCAGGAAAACAGGCAGTCCGAATCGGGAGCCACCGGATCGGGCCTGACCGGCAGAAACCCCCTCTTTGCCATCGGCATTGCCGGTTCCATTGTCATTTCGTTTCTATACCTGGCCATGATGCATGGCTGCAATTAGGTGGAAAAGAATGGGCCCACATCAGAAGCCCGCTGAGTCTCACGACCCTGCCGCTCAGCGGACCTATGTCAGCCATCCCTATCCGCTCGGCCCGACCACAACTCTCGAGGGAACAAACTTCAGTGTCTTTTCCACCAACGCCACGGGAATGGAGATCGTTTTCTTCGACCATGCCGACGATCCTAATCCAGCCCGCGTCATTGCTCTCGACCCGGCTCTCCATCGCACGTCTCATTACTGGCACATCTTCGTCCCCGGAATAAAGACGGGACAACTCTATGGGTATCGGGCCGATGGTCCGAATGATCCACCGGCCGGACATCGTTTTGACCGTCACAAAGTCCTGATCGACCCTTATGGCAAGAGTGTTTCTGTCGGTCAGCACTACAATCGAGCCGACGCCTGCAAGCCCGGGGATAACGCAGCCACCTCGATGAAAAGTGTGGTGGCAGATCTCAGTACGTTTGATTGGGAAAAGGATGCACCGCTCAAGCGGCCATTCCGCAGGACAGTCATCTACGAGATGCACGTGGCGGGATTTACGCGTCACCCAGATTCAGGCGTTGCTGCTGCCAAACGGGGCACCTATCTTGGCGTGATCGAAAAGATTCCTTATCTTCAGGAGTTGGGTGTTACCGCCGTCGAATTGATGCCTGTCTTCCAGTTCGACGCCCAGGATGCTCTCCCGGGACTCAGCAATTACTGGGGATACAGCCCGGTTTCGTTTTTTGCCCCGCACCAGGCGTACAGCACCGGCAACGACCCGCTGGTCTGTCTGGATGAGTTTCGAACCATGGTGAAAGAGCTGCACCGTGCCGGCATCGAGGTCATTCTCGATGTGGTGTACAACCACACTGCCGAGACCAATGAACGAGGGCCCACGCTCTGTTTTCGCGGCCTGGAGAACAGCTTTTACTACATTCTGAACCGGGACAAGGCTACCTACGCGAACTATACCGGCGCCGGCAACACCCTCAAGGCAAACCACTCCATCGTAAAACGCCTCATTCTCGACAGCCTAAAGTATTGGGTCTCTGAGATGCACGTCGACGGCTTTCGTTTTGATCTTGCGTCCGTCTTCTCGCGAAGCGAGTCAGGCGAGCCGATGGCGAATCCTCCCATCCTTTGGGAGATCGATTCCGATCCTGTTCTTGCCGGGACCAAGCTTATCGCCGAAGCGTGGGATGCAGGCGGCTTGTATCAGGTGGGCAGCTTCGGACAGGACAAGTGGAAAGAATGGAATGGGCAATTTCGTGATGACGTTCGCAGCTTCAGCAAGGGTGATCGGAGCACGGCTGTGAAGCTTCGGGAGCGCATCTCCGGGAGTCTCGATTTGTATAAAGACGGCCATCGGCCGGCTGGGCAGAGCATCAATTTCGTCACCTGTCACGATGGGTTTACTCTCAACGATCTTGTCTCCTACAACCTCAAACACAACCAGGCGAACCATGAACTGAATAACGATGGCACGAATGCCAATTTCAGTTGGAACTGTGGCGTCGAGGGGTTTACGACCGACGCGGACATCGAGCGACTGCGAACACAACAGATCAAGAACCTCTTCGCGCTCACTCTGCTCTCGGTTGGGACCCCGATGCTGTTGATGGGAGACGAAGTTCGGCGCACGCAGAAAGGAAACAACAACGCCTACTGCCAGGACAATGAAACCAGTTGGCTGGACTGGAATCTTTGCGCCGCCAATGCGGATTTATTACGGTTTGTGCGGCATATGATTCAATTCCGTCTCGATTTCGATCATGGAATCGAAGGTGGCCGGCTAACTCTCGAAGAATATCTCGCCAAGGCTCGCATCGAATGGCACGGCGTTGAGCTTGGCAAGCCCGACTGGAGCAACGACTCCCACAGCGTCGCTTTCACTCTGCATAGTTTCGTCAGCAGCCATGTGCGCTACATTGCGATCAATGCCTATTGGAAGCCGTTGGAGTTTGCGCTCCCTCCCGTTATTGGCAACCAGAATGCAGGCTGGCTTCGCCTGATAGACACTTCGCTGCCATCCCCGAACGACATACTGGAAGAGGCGGCGGGTGTGCCTGTCGCTGGTTCTAAGTACCTAGTCAATCCACGGTCGATTGTCATGTTGCATTACGACTACGCGACACAAGATCACGCGACGGCGGGGATATAGAAAAAGGTGGACATTTCATCCTGGGCTGTTCACTCCAGCTAGCGGAGCATCTTATGAATTGAATCCTTCCGTGCCGGGGAGGCTGGTGGTGCGACTCACTGTGTGGGTTCGCACTACGAGGGTGGCGCCATGAAGCTCCGCAAAACCGATATCCGAGTCTTCTCCTTAAAAAGGACGCAGGTCCCGTTCCGTCCCGTTTTGTTGTTGCTGCTTCTGCTCTCGATAGGACTAAGACAGAGTGGACGTGCGCAACAAACCGGTACATCGACCTCGATTGCGAATGCTCCGCTCAGCACAGAGCAAATCGTAGATAATCTGGTCGCGATGAATATCGAGCGGGCCAGGGCGCTGCATGCTTACCACGGAAGCCGAATTTACCGGGTGGAATACCACGGTTTTCCAGGAGCTTTCAGCGCGGAGATGGTCGTGGATGTGAGGTACCAATCACCAGGAACAAGGCAATTCACAATTGTCTCGTCGACTGGGTCTAAGCTGATCCTTGACAAGGTATTCAAGAAACTCATGCAGGCTGAAAAGGAATCGCAGGCTGCTAAGAGCCAAAGTCGCTCCGCTCTGAATAGAGACAATTATCGTTTCACTCTGGTCGGATACGAAAGCACGCCCTCCGGTTCGATGTACGTGCTCATGGTTAAGCCCAGGACGAAGAACAAGTTCCTTTACCGCGGCCGAATCTGGGTGGATGGAAAAGACTTCGCTGTAACCAGGCTGGAAGTAAAACCCGCAAAGAATCCTTCCTTCTGGATCAGGAATAGCAAAATCGAAGAGGTGTACAAGAGAGTAAACGATTTCTGGCTTCCTGCATTCAACCAGAGCATCAGCGCGATCCGGTTTGGGGGGCACGCCAAATTGACGATCCAGTACAAGAACTACCAGATTACAAATGCGGGTCCGGTCAGCAGCTTGCCCATGCTGGAGACTCGCTCGGTTAGTACTCGGTTAATGCCGGTGGCGCACAACCTCAAGTGATTCCCGGCTTGCGGCCCGCAGCGCGTATTCATTGTTTCAGGAATGCAAGCCACTGTTGCGCGCCGGCATCTGTGTTCGGGGCAGTAAGGAGAATCACAATCGCATCAACGCGTCTGTGTTGCAGGCGATGGAGCGCGGCGCCATCCTGGTCAACATCGCTCGCGGGACGTTGATCGACGAGAACGCACTTCTTGCCGCAGTGAAGGGTGGACAGATTTCGGCTGCCGGACTCGATGTGGAAGAATCCGCCGCCGGCAGGAAGGCGAATTCCGTCTTAAACACCCCTCAAAAGCCCCGGCGAGCATTGCCAGAGTAGATTCAGGGTCACACCTTTGCTTCCGGCGGGTCGGCCATTCTACCCGGTGGCAGAAGGTCCGGTACGTCCAGGCGCGCCACGCCAATCCGGTTGTCCGCCATTCCATAATAGACATCGAAGATATCCCGTGAGCCCAGATCGTCACGACGATCAATACCTGTAGGGAACACGACGTTGGCAATGGTGCCGCTGCGCTCCTGCGGCAGCTCCGGCCTCAACACCGGCTCCGCCGAGCGATAGTGGATAACCTGCGGATGCTGCTTTGAGAGCACCATTACACCGGCCGAGTAGCATAGCTGGTGCGCTTCGCTGTTAGGCTCCGCCAGGTCGCGGACTCCGTGATACACAATCAACCAGCCATGCCGGGTCAGGATGGGCGGAGTGCCTCCACCGATCTTCAGCCGCTCCCAGGGCGAAACCGGAGTCGCCAGCCGATGATGCGAGGTAAACTTGCCGAGCCGATCAGGTCCGGCGCCCTCCAGGTCCATAGTGCAGTAGGAAATCCAGATACTTTCCCGATCGAGGTCCGGCTTGCGCGACGCGGGATGACAGGCAGTTTCCTCCGGGCGCGTGCCGGGAAAAAGCGGGCGATGAACGATTGCGAGTTCCGGGTGTCCGGATGGATTGGGGATGGCGACGGGAAAAAGGCTGGCATCTTTATCATCGATGCCGTCCAGTTGAATGCCGTGATACGGTGCAAAGGTCGCGAGCCCCAGACGCTGCCAGTGAAAGAGATCCTTCGACTGGGCCATTGCGATGCGCGGGCCCACCGGCGAATGCGCTGTGTAGGTCATGATGTAGCTCTGCAGCGGTTCCACAAAGGTGACGCGAGCATCCTCGCAGCCGCCACCGCCATCGGGCCTTCGCTCATAATCGGCTTCAGGCTCAAGCGCAATGCCCAGCCTCTCAACGCCTGCCGGGTCTCCGTCTGAATCAAACCGCACCCGCGCTATGCCAATGCGCGAGTAATTTCCTTTCGCGACCAGCCGTGGAAAAAGGTAGAGCTGGCCATCTGGACCGCGAGCGGCAGCCGGGTTCAGAACGCCGTCAACCTCCTGCGGGTTTCCCGGCTCCGGTTCCATAATCATGCCCAGGCGCTTTAGCTTAAACCCGCTCATCTAAACCAGCCTTAAAATCACCCTGCTGATCGCCGCCTAAGCAAGCGATGATTGCTTCGACCACGTGCTTCGTATCTTCGGAGTCGCGAACCGGAATCGAGATGACCCCGACTTGTTCCGCCGGGTAGTCGTTGCCTCCCGGAAACAGAGCATCGCCAATGTAGATCATCTCCTTCAGTGAAATGCCCAGGATGTCTCGCAGCTTGCGAATCCCGTAGGCCTTGTCGATGCCGGGCTTGGTTACATCGATGGACGTCGCGCCGCCAAGCCGCACGGAGAAACCGGGAATCAATGGGTCAAGGATCGCTTTTATCTTCTTCCGCTTCGCGAAATCCGGGTCCCACTTTATCTTTTCCGCCAGCGGAGCCTGCTGACCCAATGCGGACAGCGTAATCTGGCTTCCGCGGTCTTCAATCACTTCTCCCCAGACCTTTTCGGCCTTGAAGCCCGCTACCTGGAAGGCTTTATCCAGAGAGTCGATGATTTTCTTCTTTTCGTCCGCGGTGAAATCCTCCGAATAAAGCTTTTTCCAGCCACCCGAGTGCCGGTAGAATTTCGTCCCGCAGGTTGGAAGGATGGACAGATTGTCCAACTCCTCGTCATGGGGAAGATGGGAGAGCAGTTGTTCTTCGAACTGCAGCCAGTCGCCGCCGGAGATAACAGCCACCTTCGCGACGCCGAGAAGATCATGCAGCAGTGCCGACATTTCGGCATCAAGAGACGATTTACTTTTGGCGAGTGTTCCGTCGAGATCGAAAACAATCAGTTTTTTCATTCATATCCATTCTGGAAACCGTGCTGTCTCAATCGGAAGATTCGCTCCAGTGAACCGGGTCGTCTTTACTGCTTGCGAACTTTGCCGGTATCGCAATCTCAAACAAAATAACTGCGCCGCTGGGGCGAAACGTGCATGCGCCGACCACTGCCGGCAGGAGCCACACCTCGCCTTTTCCAACGGGGTAGAGGTCGTTGTCATATTCGATCTGTCCTGCACCCTCTGCGCATACCAGCACGCGTGGCACATCTGTTGCGCCAGCCGGGAACGGCGATTGACTCTGCAGACGCCACAACTGGAATGCATCGCAATCAAAGAGCCTCTCGCGTTTCACCGGCGTCTCCGCCTCCACTACGGGAGACACCAGCCCGCTTGCGCCATCTACGAAATCGACGCAGGCAAGCGCCTGATCGACTTCGAGTCCCCGCGGCTGGCCGGTCTTCGCGTCCACATGACCCCAGTCATACAGGCGAAACGTCGTGTCACTGTTCTGCTGGACCTCGAACACCACAACGTCGCCACCCAGAGAATGAACGGTCCCGGCTGGGATGAAGACGCCATCGCCAGGCTTTGGCGTGATCGATACGAGATGGTCCGCCAGCGTTCCGTTCAGAATGGCCTGGCGAAGCGTGTCCGCGGTTGTGCGAGGCTTCAACCCAGCATAGATGCGGCTTTCTGTCCCCGATTCGAGCACAACCCACGCTTCGGTCTTTGATGTTTCGCCAGCAGGCGGCACACCTGCGCGCTTATACCCTGGATGCACCTGGACGGAAAGCATCTCATGCGCGTCGAGGAACTTCAGCAATAGCGGAAAGCGGAGGAAGCAGTTTGCCAGTTTCCCCATTATCTGTTCTCGGGACCGTATCATCAGTTGCCCGATGGTCTGCCCTTTGAGCGGCCCATTGGCGACCTGGCTCGAATGGTCCTCGCGGTCGCTGAGGATCCATGCTTCGCCGATTGGGACGTCGTTTGGAAGCGGTGCGGCGAGCAGTGAGGACAAACGTCGTCCGCCCCATAGCCGGTACTGATAGATCGGCTCGAATCGCAGGGGGTAAAGAATCATTTGTTGACTCATCTACTGACCGTTAGCACGGAATGCGGGTGACTGTTAGGAACCAGCGACAGGTCAACACTCGTCACATAAATAAACAAAGCCGCGCCGATAAAGAAAACGGCTATCCAGAAACGCCAATCACGATGCGCGCGCTTCCAGTAAGGTCGGCGAACACTGATGTGCGGCCCCTCCTCGTGATGCGTGTGCGTGCTCTCACTCATTTGTTCCCTGCATTCTCAATCCGATTCCCAGGCCTCGAACTTTTTGCCGCGTCATGCCGCCTCTTGTGTAACCGTGATTTGCTACGATTCGCCCACCGGAACCGGCTTGGAGCCGTTGGTGGTCATTTGAGTGCCGGCCATACTCCTGAATAACTATCGGGAATCGAAAGCACGTGGACTTTTGTCCGCACAGTAGGGCTCTCCCTGTGCAACGAGGCATTCAGTAACAGATCAAGCCTACCGGCCCCATCGGATTCCGCACTGGTCAATTGTGCTCATGGGGTGAGCTGCGAGAGGCGAGACTGGCGTCCTCCTCATTCGCGATTACACAAGTATTACCAAGCTTTTTCAGGCTCTCCGGATACCCTCGCCATCCAATTCAGTAAAGGGTAAGACTATGCGGGCAACAAAGATCTTTGGACATGACAAGACATTTACGCAGCCCATCGTGTGGGTCACTACCTTCTTCATGGTGGTATTTCACCTCGGCGCGTTGGCCGCATTGTTCTTCTTCAGTTGGCCGGCATTCTTTCTCGCGATGGTGCTGTGGTGGGTCGCCGGAGGTGTTGGCATCGGCATGGGGTATCACCGGCTGCTTACGCATCGAGGCTACAAGACACCGAAGTGGGTGGAATATGTTCTGACCATCTGCGGCACGCTGGCTTTAGAAGGTGGTCCGATCTTCTGGGTTGCCACCCATCGCATGCATCACCAGAACACGGACAAGGAGGGCGATCCGCATTCTCCGCGTGACGGCGGTCTCTGGGCCCACATGGGTTGGCTCCTTACGGGCCAGACTATGCACAACGATGCGGCAGATCTTCTGCCTTACGTTCCAGACCTTCGCAAAGACAAATTCCACGTATGGATCAGCCGGTGGCACTGGGTGCCTATTACGGTGTTGGGTGCGGTTCTTTTCCTCGCCGGTGGATGGCAATTCTTGCTTTGGGGCATCTTTTTCCGCACCGTCATTGGCCTGCATTCCACCTGGCTGGTGAACTCCGCTACCCATATGTGGGGAAAGCGGCGGTTTTCCACCGGCGATACCTCAAAAAACAGTTTCTGGGTGGCGGTGCTGACATTCGGCGAGGGCTGGCACAATAACCATCATGCCCATCCGCAAGCCGCCCGGCATGGCTTGACCTGGTACGAACTCGATCTCAACTGGTACGGAATCTCCGCACTCCGCTTGCTTGGGCTGGCGTGGGACGTGAAGGCGTGGAAACTCAATCCTGACCAGGACAAGACAGTAGCGGATCCACACGGATTTGCCGCCTGAATATACATCCGCGATCAAGAACGTAAGTCGAGTTCCCGATGAGCGCAAAGACTGCGGCCAATCCGGTCCGGTGCGATTGGCCTTTAATCTGCAACCCTCATGCCGCCGGCAAGGAAACAGCGCCTTTTCGCCGCATGATGAGGTAGAGAAGCAGCCCCACTACGATCCACGCGGTACCCAACAGTTTGGCGTCAATATCCAGATTGAGCCAGATAAAAGTGCATACCAGCACCCCGCACAAGGGCGCCAGTACCGGGAAGCGGACTTTCTCTGTCGAACGGAATTTGTAGTGGATCAACGCCGCGAGGTTTACGCCGATGAAGGCGATAAACGCGCCGAAGTTGAGCAACTCCGCGCCCTTTTGAAAGCTGAGCAGAAAGGCGCCCACCAGGGTTATCGCTCCAAGCAGCAGAACATTATTCCGGGGGACGCCGGTCTTCGCGTTTACCTTGCCAAAAAATGCCTTCGGCAACGCATTCTCACGGCCCATGCCGTACAGGAGACGCGAAGCCCCGAACTGCGCTGCCATGCCTGATCCCATGTTGGCGACCAGCAGCGTCGCATTCAGCAACTGGAACAGAAATTTGCCGCCAACGCGGAGCGCCACATGAACGTAGGCGGTATCGACGATTGAGGCTGCAAAGGGCGTGCGCGCCGGCCATGCAAGCTGGGCAGCATACACTTCGACGGCCGACAGGATTCCGATCAGGAAGCAGGTAAGCACCGTGGCAAGCAGGATGTTGCGGCGCGGGTTCTCCACCTCCTCTGACATGGTAGAGATGCCATCGAAGCCGATATAGGTGAGCACCGCAATCGACGCGCCGTGGAACAGCCGGCCGGGAGCGAAGGTAGCGGGATTATAAAACGGCAGCAGCCATTGTCCACCGACGGGCCGGGCGACCAGCGCGATGTAACGGATCGCGAACGCCAGGAAGATGACCACCACAATGCTCATGCCGAGCGCGAGCAAAGCATTCACTCGTCCCGATGTCTGGACTCCGCGCAGATTCAAACCCGTAAACACCAGCACAAAAGCCACAGCCCAGGCGGCATAGGGAATCTGAGGCAGTACATTCTGCGCGGCAGCGCTGCACCAGATCGCGCAAATGATCGGATTCAGCATGTAATCCATCAGCATGGACCACCCCACCACATATCCGGCAAGAGGATGAATTTCCCTGCCGACATAGGTGTAGGCCGATCCGGCGCTCGGGTAAACGCGCGCCATGCGCCCATAGCTCAAAGCCGTGAACATCATTGCGACCATGGCTATCAGGATGGTTGTGACCACGTGCCCGCGCGCGGCGTTGCTGACGACACCGTATATGCTCATGGGCGCGGTGGGCTGAATAATAATGATGCCGTAGAGAATCAGGTGGCGCAGCTTCAGCGTGCGCCGAAGCCCCGGAGCCGATTGCTCAGTGTTGGCGCTTGCGCTCATGCTTGCGTGCATCCTCTCTTACAGCCAGTTGGTTGTGCAGGAGCTGTCTTTCCTGGATCATCGTGGCCCTGCAGGCTTCAGCACGGGAAATCCGTTGTCTCGCAAGAAGGATTGGCGGTAGTCGGCGTCGCGGAAAGCTTCCGTTCCGCCGGACTTCTGCGTCGAAAGCGCTCCTGTCGCATTGCCCGCCTGGGCGCACATCCGCATATCGTCTCCGCTAAGCCAGGCCGCCAGAAAGCCGGCATTGAAGCTGTCGCCCGCCCCGATTGTATCCACCGGAGTTACCGGAACCGGTGGGACCCGCAGCCGTTCTTTCCCCATTTGTACCAGAGAGCCTTTGCTTCCGCATTTCACCGCAATCAAGGGCACGCGGGTGGAAAGCGTATCGAGTGCTTCCTCCACAGTTTCCCGCCGGGCGATGCGCCGCAGTTCGTCCTCATTGGGCAGCAGAATATCTACAAACGGCAACAACTGCTCCAGCACTCCGTCCCAGCGATCGTCGGGATCGTCGTTCGTATCCAGGGAGATGGTCAGGCCGCGCCGCTTCAGTTCCTTGAAGATCGCGGGCAACTCCGCGTGCAGCGACTTGTGCAGGAACAGCGAAGAGAGATGGAAGTGCCGCGAGGCGGATAGATAGTCCACATCAAGATCGGAGGCCGGCATCTCAAACATAACGCCAGGATAAGTGAGAATTCGTCGCGACGCACCGTGATTGAGCAGGATCGTGATTCCGGTTCGTGTGCTCCCTGTAGAGCGCACGACGCGGGTCAGATCGACGCCAGACTCCCTGAGCCGATCCAGAGCAATCTTTCCAAACTCATCTCCGCCAACGCGAGTAATAAATCCCACGCGTAATCCCAGGGTGGAAAGATTGTGCGCGAGAATCGCGGACGAGCTGCCCAGCGTAGCCTCGAAGTCTGTCGCCAGAAGCTCACGGTCCAGCGGCATGTTCTGCGGAAGGCCGTACAGGATGAGATCGAGGTTGATCTCTCCTGCAATTGTCACATCGAACTTGGCAGTCATCGGAATTCCTTCGAGCGCGGAATCTGCCAACCGAAGCGGGAGGAGAGTTCCCCTGTTGAGGATTACGTATTATTATCATTCATTACGTATGGCGTGCAATGACGCGCAATAGCGGGCGGACGGGTCCGTCCAGGGCTCCGGCGATGTCTTTGTATCCCCTGCCAACTTCCAGAGCTGAGATAGGAACATGTTGCACGTTCAGAGAAGCAATGCCAGAAGCCACGAGGTCAAACAGGTGCCCCCGAATGGGCTCCCTGAAAGTGCCTTCACGGTGACTGCGGATGCCGCGCAGCGTTCTAGGCGCCTGTCTCCGTTTTGATGACAGAAATTTCGTTTCATTACTGTATAGTGGATTCTCTGGGAACATTAGGTTTGCTTTATGAATGAATCTGAACGTATTCCGCATTGTGGATGCGGCGGACAATGCATGGATTTGAGGAGGGAACTGGCATGGAGAGCATTTTGATGCGTAAAACTTATCGCGGCATTGTCGGCTGTGGGCTGGGTATTTTGCTGCTGGCCTGTTGGCCATGCGCCAGCCTGAGGGCGCAAAACAGAACTTCGGAGCTCAACGTAAAAATAGATCGAGCCGACGGTAGCTACACGCTGGCCGCGCCGGGCACTGCGGGTTTTGCGCTGAGAGCGGGCGTGGCCGCCGAGATTGACGGCCACTGGCTGCAATCCAAAGATTATCCGCACCATACCGAGAAGCATTCCCGCGTAGTGGATGACCTGGGATCCGCGGAGGAATGGACCGTCACGTTTTCCGGCTTGAGCGGCGAGCCAAACCTGGTCTATCGTCTCCGCTATTATCCCGATCAGCCGTTTGCGGACATCCAGGCGTCCGTTGACAACACCACCGCGAAATCGATCAATGTCCAAGCGATTCGGCCTCTTGCGGCGCAGGGAACTCCCATCCTCAATTTGGGCGGCCCGGTCGCAGCCGACCGGATTCTTTCCGACAGCTTCAGCGAGGACCGCCCGCACATGACCATCCGTGACTTCGGCGCATTCGACGATGGTTCCCTCAATCTGTATCGCGCCGTGGGCAGTCAGCTCGTCTACAACCGGAAGAGCGGCGAGAGTTTTTTCGCGGGAGTGTTGACCTCCAATCGTTTTCTCACCATCCTGCGGATCCATGTTGCCAACGATGCGGGCGATAAGCAAATTGCCGCATATGAAGTTGACTCCACCGGAACGACGGAGGAGGAGGAAGAAAATTCCCTCCAGGATTCGCCGCAGGTTGATCGCGTGGCTTTGAAGTTGCCCGTGGCGGCGGGCGCGCAGTTGTCTTCGGAAAGGCTGCTGCTGAGCGTCACCAAGGATTACCACCGGCAGTTGGAGACCTACGGGCACATCATCCGGAAACTGCATCATGCCCGCGTTTCGGCGCCACCGCCCATGGGATGGTGGAGCTGGACCGCCTATTATTTCGGCCTGAGCTCGGGCACGGCACTGACCAACGCGCAGTGGGAAGCGCAGCACCTGAAGAAGTTGGGCTATGACTTCTTCCACATCGACGAGGGCTATCAGTATGCTCGCGGTGAGTACACCACGCCGAACGCAACGTTGTTTCCGAACGGTGTTGAGTCCGTGGAAAGAAAAATAACCGGGCTGGGCCTCACTCCCGGAATCTGGACCGCGCCGTTTGAAGTTTCCGACCGCTCATGGGTCTATCAGCACCACCCCGACTGGCTGGTTCACAACGCTCAGGGCAAACCTATCCACGCCGGGTGGGTGACGGGCAAGAAAGACCAGCTCTACGTACTGGATTGCACCAATCCGGGCGCACAGCAGTATCTTCGGCAGACCTACTCCACCCTGGTCCATGTCTGGGGACTCCGCTATATCAAGATGGACTTTATGGACGATAGCGCGATCGAGGGTTATTACTATGTTCCGCACACCACGGCGATGCAGGCGCAACGGATCGGACTGGGCATTATCCGGCAGGCTGTAGGCAACAATGTGCTGCTCGACAAAGACGGCAGCGTGATGCTGAACCCTGTCGGTTATGTCGATTATGGGCGCATCTCGCAAGACACCGGCCATACATTCTCCGCCAGCAGAGATGCGGCCTCAGGGATTGCGGCGCGCTACTACATGAACCGCAACTTCTTTGTGGCCGATCCCGACGCGTTCACGGTTTCGAAAGAAACGTTGCGTGATCAGTCCTGGCACAACAGCAGGCACCCGCTCACGCTGGATGACGCCAAAGTCTCCATCGCGCTTGCCGCAGTGTCAGGCGGCATGTTTGAGATTGGAGACGATCTGCCGACCCTCGGCACTGAGCCGGAACGCCTCGCTCTGGTCGAAAATCAGGACCTCATCGACATGGTGCGACTGGGCCGCTCCTCTACACCGCTCGATCTGATGTCGTATTTGCCGGAAGACCGCCAGCCGAGTATTTTTCTGCTCAAGGAAAGCCGGCGGCAGAGCATTCTGACCATCTTCAACTGGACAGAAAATCCGCGCACACATAGCGTCACACTGGCCAGCCTGGGCCTGCACGGAAAAGGGCCGTACTCTGTTTCCGATGTTTTAGACAAGACGAGCCTGGCGAACTCAGATCCAATCGTCGTGACGCAGCCTCCCCACTCCGTCCGCGTCCTCAAGATCATTGACACTGCGATTCAGGCACAGGCTCCGCTGGTTCGGGCACAGCACCCCGCCTCGGCAGAGACCGGGGAAACGGTGGTGTTCAGCGCGAACACGGCCGATCCTGAGACGCCGGCCGTCACCTACCAATGGGACTTTGGCGACGGGATACAAGTGCAGGGGCGGCAAGTCAACCACGCCTACACTCACCCAGGCAACTATCGTGTGACCCTTCGGGGGACAGGGCTGGAGGGGCTCGTCGGGAAAACTCAATTTCAGCTTGCGGTGAAAGGCTCCATCTCCACGAAGTTTGTGCCCGCGGACATTCACCGGGGTACTTCCTATCATTAGAGAGCATATGCAAAGTTGCTGTGCCCGGAATGCAATCATTTCGAGTGGGTTCCGGGCGCAGAGACGAGCTGGCGTATTCTGTGCCTCGGTCACCGGACCGGCGAAGGTCTGCAGGAACCCAATCCTGGTGGAAGCCGACTATTATTGTCTTGACAAACGCGTCTATAACGAACTAAACGTAATATTAAGTAATAAATAGAAACAAATGCCACTTTTGCGGCGTTGCCGCAACTACCAACGTGATGTCACGTGGAACCGCCATCCAGCTTCCAACGTTACTGCATGGCTCCTATGGCCGCAACCATTGGAGAAGAACACTGTATCGGCCTCGGATCAGGTTTTAGAATCCGTTGCACCTGGTCATAAAGGAGCAAATCGTTGCACGATCCACTATCGAAATTGCTTGTACTTCCGGAAACGGAAAAGCAATCCCGGGGGCTGGTCTATACTCCCAGCGAAATTCAGCAGCAACCGGCCACATGGCGCGCCACAGTTGAGCTTCTCACGCAACAGCGCGATCAGATCCTCAGCGTTCTCGATGAATGCGGGCCGGCAGATCGTCTCAGCGTTCTGCTGACCGGGGCCGGCACCTCAGACTACATAGGCAGGGCGCTGGAGGCAGTACTCCGCCGCCAATGGCAATGCGAGGTGGCCGCCGTTGCCAGCACTGAACTGCTGACCAATCTGGAGGACTACCTCCTTCCCGGCAGAAAGTATCTTCTGATCTCGTTTTCCCGTTCCGGAGATAGCTCTGAAGGCGTCGCGCTCATCCAGCACGCGCTTGAGCGGTACCCGGCGCGCATCCGGCATCTGGTCATCACATGCAACCGCGCCGGAGCCATGATCCGGCAATTCGCCGGGAGTCCCGGTCTGGACTCAATCGTTCTCGACGACGCGGTGAATGATCGTGGTCTGGCCATGACCAGTTCTTTTTCAAATCTGGTGGTCGCCGGGCAGTTCCTGGCTTATATACGCACGCCCCAGGCATACGCGCCGCTGGTCGAATCCATGGCCGCAATGGCGGAGCGCCTGCTCCCGGCCGCTGCGGAGCTTGCCGCGTCGCTCTCCGGTACGCCGACGGATCAAGTCTGTTTCCTGGGTACCGGCGCGCTTCAGGCCGTAGCGGACGAGTCCGCGCTCAAGGTGCTGGAGCTGACTGCCGGCCGCGTCCACACCATTGCACAGTCGGCGCTCGGGCTGCGTCATGGCCCGCTGTCTTCCTTAAACGCGGCCACTCTGGTGGTCGCCTATCTCTCCGGAGACGAGCCGCTGGCGCAATACGAAATTGACCTGCTTGAGGAGCTGCGCAACAAGCAGCTTGGCGCACGCATGGTGATTGTGGCTCCGGCTCTCGACAGGCGTTTGACTGCGCTTACTCCAAACGTTCTTTCGCTTGAAGCGCCTAAGGATTTTCCGGACGCATGCCGCCCGCCGGTGGATGTGATCGTGGGGCAGCTCCTGGGACTGTTTTTCTCCATCAGGAATGGCCTCACACCGGATTCGCCGAGCCCAAGCGGCGTCATCAGTCGCGTCGTCTCCCATGTGAAGATCTATTCCGGCAACGGAGCAATCGCATGAACCGCAGTTGACCGTAGTCAGGATCAGCCGCGTAAGTTAAGGTTTTACCAAGAACATTTTCTCCCGGTGGATCGACATGCTTACTCGCGCTTCCTGTCCATACCGTTTTCGGCGCCTCGTCCTCAAGACCCTCTTCGTCCTCTTCGCCTGTGGCGTGGCGGTCTGCTCCTTCGCCGCACCGGCGAACGGGCCAAAGCCGCTGGCGGCCACCCCGCCAATGGGCTGGAACGACTGGGCGCACTACCAGTGCGGCTTTACCGCGCAGACCATCCTCGAGAACGCCCGGGCCCTGGTGAAGACCGGCCTCGCCGCGCACGGTTACAACACCGTGACCATCGACGATTGCTGGATGCAGAAAGATCGTGATGCCAACGGCAACCTGCAGGCTGACCCGCACCGCTTTCCTCACGGCATCAAGCCGGTCGCCGATGCGGTCCACGCCCTGGGCCTCAAGTTTGGCATTTACGAGGACTCCGGCTATTCCACTTGCGGCGGATTCGCCGGCAGCGGCGTGCCGAATGGCGGCGGCAAGGACCACTTCCTTCAGGATGCCAGGCTGTTCGCATCCTGGGGCGTCGATTACCTGAAGCTGGACGGCTGCAACCTATATGTGCCGAAAGGCAGCAGCAACGCCGCCGTATACCGCAAGGCTTACGCGGCGGAGAGCGCGGCTTTGAAGAAGGTGGGCCGGCCCATCATTTTCTCGGAGTCGGCCCCGGCGTATTTCCAGGGAACTCCGGACTGGTATGACGTACTGAGCTGGGTCCGCAGCGACGGCCAGCTCTGGCGCGAAGGTACAGACGTCGCAGTCTTCGATACGAAGAAGCCCGATGCCTCGCGCTTCCAAAGCGTGCTTTGGAACTATGCCTATAACCTTCCCCTGGGCCGGTTCCAGAAGCCCGGCAATTGGAATGATCCCGACTTCATTATTGGCGGCGACTCTGGCATGACGCTGGCCGAAGCCCGCAGCCAGATGGCCCTGTGGGCCATGATGTCCGCGCCGCTGAACCTGAGCTCCAATCTCGACAAGCTCAGTCCGCAGGCGATTACAATTCTCAGCAACCGGGCCATCCTCGCGATCGATCAGGACGCGCTCGGCCGCATGGCCACCCTGATACGGCGCAGCCCCAAAATGGACGTCCTGTTCAAGCCGCTCAGTGGCGGCGCTTACGCGGTCGCGGTGCTGAACCGGAGCGCGGCGAGTGTCCAGGCCGATGTGCGCCCGGCTGACCTGGGGTTCGCAGCCAGCGCGGACTGCCGTCTGAACGCGCAGAGTCTTTGGGCGAAGACAGGTCCATCCACGGTATCCACGCTGCAGGCAAGCATTGCTTCCCATGACACTGCGATCTGGCGTATCCGCCCGACACCTTCCTGCGGCAACCCCACGCGCACCGGGGCCATCGCGATGATCGCTCCCGGGAAACACCATGAACGCCTCGAGGGCTACAACATCTGCCTGGCCGCTTCAGGGCGCGTCGAGGCCTGTGCGGGCGCCTCAGCCGAAACCTGGACCATTACATCTCACGGTGCCTTGCAATCCGCTGGGCGCTGCCTCGCCGCTGCTGGCAGCCATCCGGCAATGGAGGCATGTGCCGACACCCGCGCGCAACACTGGAAGTACACTTTGGTCGGCAATCTGGTTGGCGCCAAAGGCGGATGTCTCACCGCCAGCGGCCCCACTGGGACGCCGCACGGATTGAGCGTAGAAACCTGCGGGCACAATCAGCGCAATCAGATATGGTCATTGCCTAACTGAGCAGGCGTGCCCTTAAACCAGCGTGACCCCGATATTCAGCTTCCTAAGCGCGTCGGCGGTCGCTTGCGGCAGGCCATGATCGGTAATCACGTGGTGCAGCGCGGAAATAGGCGCGATTCGCGACAAGCTGCGGCGATAGAACTTGGTCGAGTCGCAGACTGCGACGACCTTGCTTGCCGAGCTGACCATGACCCGATTCACACGCGATTCGAGAAGGTTCGGGGTCGTCAAGCCAATCTCCGGATCGAAACCATCGACCCCCAGAAAAAGAATATCGGCATGCATCTCCGCCAGAACGTCTTCGGCCACCGGGCCCACAAGAGAGAAGGAATTCTTACGAAGCGTTCCTCCAGTAAGGATCACCTCTATGTTGGTGGATGTGAGTTCGGCTGCGATGTTGATCGCGTTGGTGATCACCGTCAGCGCGGAAAACTTCTTGAGCGCTTGTGCGATGGCGGCGGTGGTCGTCCCGGAGTCGAGCATTACGCAGGAGCCTTCCTGCACCATCTTGACGGCCGCTTCGGCGATCCGCTGCTTTTCCTCGGCATGCAACTGCTGCTTCTCTTGCAGCGAAGGATCAAAGAGCGCACTCGACGAAGGCGGCAACGCTCCGCCATGGCTGCGCTGCACCAGACCCCGGCTATGTAAGGAATCCAGGTCCTTCCGGATGGTGATCTGGGAGACCTTGAATACTTTCGACAGATTGCTGACGAGGACGCGGCCATCCGTCTGCAAGAGCGATAAAATTTTCTGCCGGCGCTCTTCCGCCATCATTGAATCACCTGCTTGATCTTCAACAATCGGCGCTATTTGAGCCGAGGTTCTCGTTGGATCTTTCATAGCGAGGAAGTCCTGCTTATTCGCAAAGGCATAATTAGCGGAATCCTAACACGTACTTACAAATACCATCAATTTCATCTTTCCTTTCATTTCTATGGCGCCCAAAGGCTCCCGGCATCATGCCTCTTGGCTTTCCTTCACCGGACGGCGGATGGATAGCGCCAGCTCGACCACTAACGCCTGGCCGGCTGCGCAAGTCACTGAGATGCCGTGCAGCCAGGCATTCCCGCGCTGCAAGAGGCGCTCATTCTCTGTCCGAAACCAGCAACTCTGTAAAACAATAGTAAGTATATCGATTGTGTTATGACTTATTGTAAATTGTTTCGGAACATTGTTATTGTTGTCATGGGAATTTGAGCGATCGGCGATGCTGCGAAGCGAAATGGGGCCGGATTCAGCGAGCCGGATTGCATGCTCTCCAGACAGGAAAACTTTTCCATGGATCGAAGAAGTTTCTTAAAAGCCGGAGGCGTAGCCGCAATCGCGGCAAGCGTAGGGACAGCGGAAGCTCAGGGAATCGTTGCCCCTCACAATTGGGGGAAATACGATTTCGGTTCCGGGCCCAAGGTCATCGACAGGTTGTATCAGGGGCCCTTTCCGCAAGACCCTCCCGTCGCAGTTATTCCCACAGATCAGGTCGTAATGACGACGACTCCGTCGGACGAAGTCGTGCCGAATTACGGCAAAGGACTGGTCACCTATATCACCGCGGACATGGGCACCGATGAGATTCAATCCGCCGATATTCCGAAGGCGATCGAAGAGCTTGTCCAATTTTCCCTCGGGCAGCTGGTGTATGTCCGTCCTACGTGGCGAGAGATCCAATCCCGTCCCGGGCGTCTCGACTTTCCCGATTATTTGCGGCTCACACTGGAACTGGCGAAGAAGAACAATAAGCGGGTCGCTTTCCGTATCCAGATGTCCGCGCCCGATTATTTCCACGCTCCCGCGTTGCCGGATTTTGTTCTGCAGAAGGTCCCAATGGTAAAACTCGTGGGCGACTGGAAGCAGGGTCATCCGCCAAACGTAAGCTATCTTAAAAATCCGCGGGCCCATTTTCAGCCGCGCTATGACAATCCATTCTTCCAGCAGGCGTTCCGGGAACTCGTCGGCCTGCTGGCGGCGGAGTTCAATGGTGACCCGTCGATCGAATGTATCGACACCTTTATGTACGGCTTCTGGGGAGAAGGGCATACCTGGCCATTCATCAACAACCCTTTTCCTGATTTTGAAACTGCCGAGCGGACCTGGGCTGACATGCTTCAGGTCCAACTGGAGCACTTTACGAAGACCCCGCTGGTCACCAATACCCAGCCGGATACCAGCCACGTGGGCAATTCGGAGATGCTTGACCGGACGGTCCGCAGCAATAATTGGATTCGCAGCGATACGATCTATATTGAAAACGTGCAGATTGAGGCGTTGAGCAATCGGCCGCCCTGGATCGCCGTGGCACTGGAGCAGGGAGTGCCGGGCAAGCCGCCGCAGTCGCTCCCGTTGCACGAAGGGATCTCGCCGGTTGACGACATCATCGCGCATGTCATGGACATCGGCGCGAATTACTGGTCTCTCTGGAATTTCCACGCGATCAGCGCAGAAAACCTGGAGCAGTATTACCAGGCATTTCCCGCCTCGTTCGACAGGATTAACCGGAGAATCGGATACCGCGTGCGGCCATCGATGATCTGGAGTTACGACGATGGGAGCCGCGCCGGTTTGATCATCGGCTTCGCGAACGATGGCATTGCAGGAGTTCCGGGAGTGCTCCGGGTCACGGTGGAAAGCCCCGATGGAACCGCATTGCATAGCGGCTGCCTGGATCCGGGATATCCGCTTCCCGGCAAGATCCGTCAGGCGCAGTTTGTGCTCCCGAAAGGAACCAAATGGCAGGGACTCAAACTCAAGGCGGAGGTGGAGGTAAAAAGGATGCGCTATCCCGTGCGTTGGGCCTGCCACCAGAAATTGAATGAAGACGGCACGTTGACGCTATACCCGAACGGCCGGTTCGACTCGTAAAGACCGGCTCTATGCGCCGCTTCTTCGCAGGCGCAATGCCGGAAGAGAGAAGAGAACTTCACGACTACTCTATTCGGATCAGACACAGATTTTTCGTTTCAAAAGGAGTGTAGAAAGTGCAGATAAAAAGCAACCAGAACCGCAGTTATACCGCCCATAAGACCTTGCGCTACTTGCTCGTGCTCATGGTTTCCTTCGCTGTCCTGTGTCCAGCCTTCGGGCAAAGCATTGCCGGACGATGGTTTGCGCCCGGTAAGACGCTGGACAATGGCGAACAACAGTTCTATCTTCTAAATCTCAAACAGGACGGCTCGAAGTTGACAGGCAAGATCGAATCGCCCGGGGGCGCCTTCGATGTAACGGGAACCGTATCCGGAGACCACTTCACCCTGTTTGCGCCCTTCAACCCCCGCCATCCCTTCCTTACAGGAGAAGCTACGAACGGCCAGCTACACGGCATGGTTTGGGGACATCGCGCGTTCACGGCCCGGCCTGCCACAGCCGCGGACAAGCTGCCCACGATCCCTTATATCGTTCCTCCACCGCTGCATAATGTTCCCTATAACGGCCTGGCCAAAACGCCGCCGATGGGATGGAATAGCTGGAACCTGTTCGCGGGGCGGGTCAACGAGAAGCTCGTGAAGGAAATCGCCGATGCGATGGTGTCGAGCGGCATGCGCGATGCGGGCTACGTCTATGTGAACATCGACGACACTTGGGAAGGCACGCGCGACGCGCAAGGGAACCTGCGCCCCAATCATAAATTTCCAGACATGAAAGGCCTTGCGGACTATCTGCACGCACGCGGTTTGAAGCTGGGAATCTATTCTTCCCCCGGGCCGCGGACCTGCGCAGGATATCCAGCCAGCTATGGGCATGAGGTGCAGGATGCAAAAACCTTTGCATCCTGGGGAGTGGATTACCTCAAATATGACTGGTGCAGCGCGGGCAGCATCTATAAGAATAGCCAACTGCAGCCCGTGTATCAGAAGATGGGCGCGGCGCTCGAAGCCACTGGCCGCCCGATCGTGTTCAGCCTATGCGAATACGGCATGGGACACGTCCAAACCTGGGGCAAGGATGTGGGCGGCAACCTGTGGCGCACCACCGGTGACATTCGAGACAGTTGGGCCAGCATGACCACTAACATCGAAAAACAGGTCCCGACCGCTCCCTATGCCGGGCCCGGCCACTGGAATGATCCGGACATGCTGGAAATAGGCAACGGACACATGACGGACGCGGAATATCGCACCCACATGAGCCTCTGGGCGCTGTCTGCGGCGCCGTTACTGGCGGGCAATGACCTTCGGGACATGTCCGCTGCAACCAAGGCAATCCTGCTGAATAAGGAAGTTATCGCGGTCGATCAGGATCCGCTGGGCAAGCAGGCAACGCCGGTACGCAATGGCCAGCTTGAAACCTGGGTCAAACCGCTGGCTGGCGGCAGTGTCGCTGTGGGAGTCGTAAATTTCGGTCCAGCCACGGCTCGTGCTACGATTCAGGCAAGCCAACTGCACTTGGGCAAAAAAGTCCGGCACGCCCGTGACCTGTGGGCGCATAAGGATGTGAAGTTCCGGCACGGGGCATATTCGGCAGACGTACCGTCTCATGGCATTCTTTTGCTGCGCGTAAGCGCGAAATAGGCAGAAGCTGTCATCCAGATCGCCGCGAACGAGGCCAAATCCTCTGTAGCGGCAGTAACCGTCGTCCCTATCCTCGCGGCAGATACATCGCAGCAAGGATAGGGACGTAGTACAGACCCATTGTCGTTCGCTTACGTAGCAACGATGCCTCGGCCTTCCTCAATGGTGATGTAGCGGTTGACCGGCAACTTTGTAAACACATCCACCCGCTTGCTCGGCAGTGGCCAGTGAACCTCCAGACGGTCGAGCTTGGGATTTGCCCCAAGCCCCAGCACCATGCGCGGATCGGAGCTGGATAGAAAACTGCCGCCGCCAGTCTTCATCCTGTGCCGCTCCAGCGAACCCGCCACCCACTTCACACGCGCACCGATTGCGTCTCGATTGCACGTTTTGCCGATCAGATGGACGCCCAGCCAGTAATGGCCGCGCGCAGCCTCATTGCGCAAAAGCAGTGGCGCGCCGTTGTTGACAGCGATCAGCACGTCTACCGCGCCATCATTGTCAAAGTCGCCCAGCGCAAGACCGCGTGCGGCAAAGTCTTTCTGAAACACTTGTCCGGCCGAGGCGCTTATGTCTTTGAGCGTTTTACCATCGTAGCTGAATAAGAGCAGCGGCTCGCGGTAAGTCACAGTAGGCGAGATGAGCGCAATCTGATCGTCCGGGTGCCCATTGGCGATAATAATATCCAGATTGCCGTCGTTGTCATAATCGAAGAAACGCAAGCCCCAGCCGCTCATCTCGCGAGTTGATTCTCCGAGTACCGTCCGCGTCGCCATATCGTCAAACGTCCCGTCATGGTGATTGTGATAAAGCGAATACATCTGGTGGTCGATGTTCGTTACAAACAGATCCATCCAACCGTCCTGGTCGAAGTCTGCCGAATCCACACCCATGCCGGAGCGCGTCTGCCCGTCCTGGCTGTAAGCCACGCCTGCCACCAGCCCTTGCTCGGTAAACTTGCCGTGGTCATTGACGAAGAGAAAATTCTCGACTGTGTCATTTGCAACGAACAGGTCCATCCACCCGTCGTTGTTGATGTCTGTAGCGACTACGCCCCATCCCTTGCCGAGCGACCCGGCAATGCCGCTCGCCTCCGAAACATCGGTAAATGTTCCGTCGCCGTTGTTGTGAAACAGCCAGCTGCGCGAAGACGGATAGATGCTCGGGATGCAGTAGTGGCGCTCGCTGGTCACCGCGTCGCCGCAGAATTTGTTCGCCTCGCGGTTGTATTTGACGAACTGGCAGACGTAGAGATCCAGACGGCCGTCGTTGTCGTAGTCAAACCAGACCGCGCTGGTTGACCAACCGTCGAGATTAAGGCCCGCTTTCTTCGTCACGTCCGTGAAGGTGCCATCCCCATTATTGCGATACAAAAAAGAACGGTTGTAGCCGGTCACAAACATATCCGGCAAGCCGTCTCCATCGTAGTCGCCGACTGCAACCCCCATCCCGTAGCCGCCGCCCGCTACTCCGGCCTTGTCCGTAACGTCAGTGAACGTGCCGTCGCGGTTGTTCCGGTAGAGCGCGTTGCGCAGCGGAGTCTTCGGCGTGTAGAAATCGCATGCGCCGCTGTTGACAAGGTAGATGTCCATCCAGCCGTCATTGTCATAGTCAAGAAATGCGCACCCTGCGCCGGTGGTCTCCGGCAGATAGTAATTCGGCGATCGACCGCTGGTGTGCCGCCACGTAATGCCGGTGCGGGAGGCAGGCACCGGCACAAATAATGGCTGTGACAATTTTGGCGCAGCAGCCCCAAACACCCGCGGCAGCAGCATACCGGAAGCACAGGATCCCATAATGGCGAGCAGGCTTCTTCTTGATACGGTGCTCAAACCTCATTCCCTCCCGTAGAATTCCGGCAATTTCTAGTTGTCTTTCAGTTTCACTTGAGGACGGGCTTCAATCACCCGCATCTCCTCACGGTACTGTTCCTGATTCTTTTTCTTGATCTCGCCGAACCACTTCTGCTGCGCGCCGAGTCTCGGGTCGCGTGTCTGCGCATAGAGTTGCATGAGCGCGAAGTTTGCAACGTAGTTGTTCGTGTCCAGTGTGAGCGCATGCTGAAGTTGTTTTTGCGCCTCAGGGTACTTGCGCATCTGCACATACGTCTGTCCCAGTTCGGCAAAAACAGAGGCTTGACCGGGTTGCAGCGCCTCGGCATCCTTTAACTGTGCCAGCGCCTTGTCGTACTGCCCTTGCTGGCGAAAAATGCGCCCAAGATAAAAATGCGCCGAGGCGGCAGTGCTCGCCGTCTTCACGGCCTGCTGCAGCCACAGCGCCGCGTTGACGTAATCATCATCGCGAAAATACGCTGTCCCCAGAGCCAGGACGCCGTCCGGATCGCCGGGACGCATTTGATGATATTTTTTCAGATACGGCAAACCCGCCGAAGCGTCCTGCGCGTAAGAGGACACGACGCCCAGCGCAAAGTTGTAGTCGGGCGAGTCAGGATCCAGCTTGACGGCCTCGCCCATCGCCCGGCGCGCCTCACCCAATAGGTTCAACTTCAGGCAAATCCGTCCGTACTCATAGGCGAACGCCGCGTCACCAGGCTTAAGCGCGCGAGCATGCGCCAGATAGCCCAGGGCCTGCTTGTACTGCTTGCCTGCGAGCGCAATGCGCGTCAGGTCCACCAGCGGCGCGACCTGCGTATCATCCAGCGCATATGCGCGTTCAAGCACCGCGGTTGCCGCAGCTGGTTTCCCCTCCGCTTCCTTCGCCAGGCCAAGCACGCGCAGCCCATAGGCCGACAGCGGAGTCCGCGAGTTCGCCGCTGTAAATAAGGTGTCGATCAGGTCCGCGCGCCGGGCCGTGCGCAATGTGGGCAGAACAAACACCGCATCGCGCTCGCTAAGCTCAGGGTTCGCTACCATCGCGGCGGCAGCGCGATTCGTAGCGGCCCTATGTCCAAGGCCCGCCTCATCCGCACACCGCAGCGCTTCCACACGAATCTGCCCGCTCATCGCCGTATTGAATCCGGCAAGATGTGCGAGCGACGCCGCATACTTCCCGTCCCACATCAGCAGCGTTGCTGCCTGATAGCTGGCCTCTACATTCGCCGGATCCATGCGCAGCACCTTCTGGTAGAGTCGCAGCGCATTCGCCCGCGCCGCAGCATGGCTGCCTGCCTCTTGCATCTCAATGCGCCCCAGGTTCAAATAGGCGCCGACGAGCTTCGGATCGTGTTCAATAGCTGCGGAAAATGCCTGCCGGGCAAGGTCCGTCTTGCCCTGTTCGGCATCGACAATCCCCAACAGATTTTCAAGGCCACCGTCGGCAGGGAAGCGTTTGAGCGCCGCGTTGATCAGCGTCCGTGCATTGTCCAGGTGATTTTGTTCAATTTGCTGCTGAATCTGCACTG
This sequence comes from Acidobacteriaceae bacterium, assembly GCA_035532055.1. Taxonomy (GTDB): domain Bacteria; phylum Acidobacteriota; class Terriglobia; order Terriglobales; family Acidobacteriaceae; genus Silvibacterium. The sequence goes on from DATKRT010000060.1 coordinate 319,448, forward strand.
CCGTCTGGCGATACGAAGCTGAAGCTGGCTGCGCGCAAAGCTGTGGAGCCAGCAGCAAACATGCGAAGACCGCCGCAGGCAGAAGTTGCATCTGAACACCCAGACGTAGGAATCGGCGTGACCCGCGCGCTCGTTCCAGCCTCGACACCCGTCGACGGACCTCCCCTGCATTCGACTCAATTATACTGGTCTCAATACCCGCATGACCGATGAACATTTCCCCACAGTGCCGCTCGATTTTTACCCAGTGTGTGCTCGCGCTATTCATCCCCGCCCTACCCATACTGGAGCCCTCCGCGCTGAGCGCGCGCGCCGCCACCCATACCGCCCAGTCGGTACAGACTTTTTCGCAGGTTGATGCGCTGGGGCTCTCGCTCGCCACTGCATCCCAGTTGAAGCAGGCTCTTGAGGCGCACGACTACGTCGCGGCGGAAAGATCGCTGCTGACAGAAATCCGCCACGACCCTCATTCGCCTCAGGCTGCACTCCGGCTCCAATTCCTCGGTGGAGTCTATTTTCTTGATCACGATGCCTGGGGCGCGGCCATCGCCTGGAACAAGGCGAAGGCGATCACGCCGCTGCCTCCTGCGCTGGCCTTCTCGCTGGCCATGGCCTACATCCGCATCGGCCACTCGCCTTGGGCGCGCCAGGTGCTCGAAGCGCTTGCCAGCGAGCACGGCAAGAACGCGCTCTACCCCTACTGGCTCGGTCGGCTGGACTATGATGCCGATCGCTACGATAGTGCGATTCTTCAATTTCAAAAGGCTATCCAACTTGCCCCGGACATGGCTCCGGCCTATAACAATCTCGGCCTTTGTTATTCCCGCCAGAACCGGAACCAACTCGCCAGTGTGAACTATCAAAAGGCGATTGATCTGAATCTGAAATCCGGACACCCCGACGCCTGGCCTTACCTGAACCTTGCCGTCACTGAGCGCGTTCTCAATCAGCGGAGCGAGGCTGAGGCTCATCTGCGCGAAGCCATTCGCCTGAATCCAAATCTCGCGCTCGCCCACTTCCAGTTGGGCAACATCCTTGAAGAAAGCGGGCAGACGAAAGATGCGATCAACCAGTTTCAGACCGCAGCCCGCCTCGACCCAGGCTATGCTGAGCCGCATTACGCGCTGGCCCGCATCTACCGGAAACTCGGCGATATGGCCGCTTCAAAGCGAGAAGTGAAAACCTATCTTCGGCTTCACTCCCACCCTCAAGCTCACGCCCTCCACGCGCCCCTACCCGCTCACCCTTGACCTGCTGACGGCGCCAGTCCACACACAACTCCGTGCCGCCAAAACAAATCTGGAACCGCCGCGCCCGGGCTTGCACCCTGGCGCGAACGGTTCCAGTGGGAGGGTACTGCACAACAGGGGTCAGAACTCGATGCGTCCTGCCACCTGAATGTTACGAGGGTTGCTGACGGTGCCGTTCCACTGCCCGAAGGAGTTGCCGGGAGCGGCCACGTCAGTATTAAACGCGTTGCCCGGGCCTTGCCCCTGCGAAACAAAGTAGTGGTTGTTGAAAAGGTTAAAGAAGTTTGCCGTGAACTTGAATGTCAAGCGCTCGGAAATCTTCGTGTTCTTGGCAAAGGCAACATCCACGTCCCGGTAGGCCGGTCCATAGACCGTCGAAACCGACTTTCCATAGCCAGTGTAGCCAAAGGTGGAAAAGTTAGTCTCAAACGCTTGCGGGTTCAGGTACTGGTTGTTGTCTTTTGCAGGGCTGAAGCCGTTACGCCCATGCATCAAGGGTCTCTGCCCGGGGAGAATACCCGGAACGCAAGACTCGTTGAACTCTGGAGCAAGATTGGCGGTCGGACACGAGGACGAACTGAATGACATGGGTGTCCCGTACTCATAACGGAACAGAGGACTCACCTGCCATCCGCTGACCAGTTTATTCTCAAACCCTCCCGAGCTGAGGAACCTCTGATTGAGTCCGAAGGGAAGATTGTAAACCGCTGAGATCTGCAACGCGATCGGGACATTGCCCGGAGACAGTGCCCACTCACGCGATGAGTCATAAGGTGAGAAGTTGCCGTTGTTGCTGCCAGTACCGCCGGCCGCCGATTGTGTTGAATAAGCGCCATTCGTGTAGAGCTTCGACACCGTTAAGGAGCTGAGCAAATACAGCCCATTGTGCATGCGCCGCTCTACCTTGGCCTGAAACGAGTTGTAGATCGAATTGGCGTGGCCCTCGTTCAAACCCTGAAGATTACCGCAGTATTGTGGATACGGCAGGAGCGCCTGTCCAATCGTCGGCGCGCATCCCGTCATCTGATTGGCCCATCCAACATACGGCACCGCCACACCATCTCTGGCAAACGTTGCCGGCCCGTTAGGATCGGTATAGCTCACGCTCAGGTCAGAGCCGAGCGAAGAAATTGCCTGATTATTCGGATTGAGCACATTGAGCGGACTGAGTGCCGAGGGAAGATGAGTACCCTTCGTGCCTACATACGACACAGTAACCGCAAAGTCCTTCGGGAACTGATGGCCGATCGTGAGGTTCCACTGAGAAGAGTAAGGTCTACGATTGCCATCCAGCGGCCGGTACAGCGAAGGGGTCTGTCCGTTGTCGAAGCTCGCTGAGATGTCCTCTGTGGGGCCCACGTTGGCCGGGTTGATGCCGGTTTCCAGATACAGCGCAGGAACCTGGAAGCCGCCACTCGGTGACTGGCTAAAGGTGTAGTTTTTGTTGAAGCCGTCCTGGGACATGCCGCCGTTCCAGCCTGGATAGAAGGCTTGGCCGAAGTAGATGCCGTACCCGGCGCGAACCACCGTCGTCGGCGTGATCGCGTAGGCAAAGCCCAACCGCGGCGAGAGCGCGTCCTTGAACGGAACTTCGGGATACGGAGCACCGTAGCTAGCCGCACCGTAACCCGTGCCGGCAAAAGCCAGACTTCCGTGCAACTCTTGTCCCCCGCTGGTCACCGCACCCGGGTTCAACCCGTTCGGATCGAAGAAGGAAAGGTGATTGTACTTCTCGCGAAATGGTGTGATGTAGTCCCAACGCAGGCTGTAGTTCAGCGTCAGCTTGGGGCTGAAGCGCCAGCTATCACCCGCGAAGGCAGCCCATCCGTCTTGCCTCGGATATACGGTGGGAATATTGAAATAGGTGACATTCCCACTGCTGACCGCGCCCAGATAAAAGCTGGCTGCGGCATTGCCGGGACACGGCGAGCCAGAAGGACAGTTTTGGTTGCCGGTCGTGTCCGCGCTGAAGTTGAAGAGTCCACCCGGATCAGCTCCGTTCGCGCCCCCGTGAATTGTGGTGCCCGCGAGGTGCCACTGGAACCCCGCCGTGATCGTGTGGGTCCCGGCCACCTTGGTGAAAATGTCATTGAACGCCCAGGTTCCGCGAGTGGTGAGCGTCGCCGCCGCGGTGGGGCCGGCGTTGTCGCCCAACTGGCTATAGCCGCCGTCGAAGGTAAACGTTGGCAGAAAAGTGCTGTCCGCCACGCCCGACACCTTCGGCAGGTTCGCTTTACCGTTCAGCGAATAGTAGCCTTCATTGCGGTTGAGGTATCCAAGCGTCGCGTGGTTGTTCATCGTGCCTGAAAAGTCGTGCTCCCAGTTCAGTCGCTCGATGTTCGCATTCTCTGGATTCGCCGGCTCGGCCGTCGAGATGGAGACCGGTAGGTCGCTCTCTGCATTCACCCCGGTGTACTGCCACCAGGTGCTGTAATACAGATGGTCCATGTTGCCTACGCTGAAATCAACGCGGCCGAAGTATACATTCTCGCTGTTCGTCAGCGATCCCTGCCCGGACTTGGGGATGAAGTAGTTATTCGTTTCGCCGCTGCTCGTCGGCGTTGGCAACTGGGCCATCCAGGCTGCGGCAACCGGGTCCTCATACTTCGGATTGATCAGGTTCATCGTGCCGTTGTAATTGATCGGTTGGCCGGCGTCTGCGCCGTACTTCGACGGATCGTTCGGATAGTACAACTGACTGCCCACGCCGCTAAAGTTTCCTACGCGGTCATTCAGCGAAGGAATCGTCAGGGTTGCCGAGTTTACGCCCCCGGCCTCCTTAAATGCCTCCCAGCTGAAAAAGAAGTAGCCCTTCAGAAACGAGTCCGGGCCATGTACCCCGGGAAGAGCGATCGGACCGCCGATTCTCGCGCCATAGTCGTTCTGCGTGTCTTCCGGCTTAGCCACTCCGGCAGGTGCGCCGAACTGAAACGCATTCAACGCTCGATTGCTCAGGTAGTCGTACGCTGATCCATGGAATTGATTGCCGCCGGACCGCGTCTCAATAATGATCTGTCCCGAGGTGGTGTTGCCATACTGCGCCGGATAGTTGGCCGTCAGAACCGTCACCTCGCTCGTAATATCAGGCGACATACCAAAGTCGGTCTCCAGGCTCACCATGCCGCTCTGGTTCATGAAGCCTTCCATCGCGGTGGCCCCGTCCACAAGAGCCTCGTCTCCGCTCACCAGGCCGCCGTTGGTTTGGGCGTTATATGCATTGCCGCTGGCGCCCGTCGTCACGCCCGGCAGCATCAGTGCTACGGTCGCCGACGAACGCGGCGCACCCGATATGATCAACGGAAAATCCTGTAGCGTCTCCGGCGCAATTCCGCCACCCATTGTTGCGTTGGTGAAGTTAAGGGCGGAAATCCCGGCTGTAACCGTCACCGTCTCCTGCGCTTTGCCCAAAGGGAGCTGGATGTTGACGCGTCCTGCCTGGCTGATGGCGAGCTGGATTCCCTTATTGATTACAGATTTGAACCCCGCTGCGTTCGCAGTGAGGTCGTACCTGCCCGGCGTAATATCGGTGAGGTTGTAGCCGCCGGCGGAATCGGTCTTCAGCGTCTGGCTGAACCCTGTCGCCTCGTTCGTCAACGTTAAAGTTGCACCCGGAATCACAGCGCCGGTTGTGTCCGTCACGGTTCCGCTGAGCGATGCGTTCGTGTCCTGCGCATGGCACAGCCCCGCAACGACAAAAAGCCCCAGCACTATACACAGTCCGAAGGCTCTTGCAGCAACGCGTACTTTCTTGATCATTAAGTTGGCCTCCTTAGCCAGATGAAACAACCCCTACTGCCTCTGGACGACGGGAGCCAGATTTGGTCCAGCCGACGGAATTCTACTTGGATTCCTTGTTAAAGATTCCCGGTGCACGCCACATAACAGCGCAAACGTTTCGATAAATAGCATATTGCTACCGGTTGCAATAATATAAGGTTCTTTTACCTTACGGTTCAAGCGATGTCAACAAAAATTCTGGCCGTACGGCGATAGGGGTAATGCGCATCCCGGCGCCGCTGGCCGCGAACCGCCTCAAACTCCCCAGGTGTCCTCTTTCCGGGGGACCGGTGAGCACGGCTCTCGTTATATTCCGTTCTCCGGAATTCAATGCGCCGTTCAGCTTCGCCGAGGTCGGAGGATCCGTGTAGAGTCATCACACGCGGCCTGGAAGACTCCGTTAAGCAAAATCGAATGAACGACCCCGCGGGGCTGTCTCATGGTATTTTATTGTTACTGTTGTATGGGCATGTAGAGTGAATTGGTAAATAAAAGGAATGATTCTATGAAGAAATCGACACATGCATTCACGGCTGCGCTGGTTGCCTTATTGTTGGTAGGCGGAGCTCTGGCGGTTGGCCTGCAAAGCAGCAGGGCAGAGGATAACGGTGTCGGGCGCAAACCCGTGCTCGGCTGGAGTAGCTGGAGCTTCCTCCGCGAGAAACCCACGGCAGCCAAGCTCGAAGCTCAGGCGCGGGCACTGCAGAATTCCGGCTTGCAGAATATCGGTTACGAATACATAAACCTTGACGACTTTTGGTACCAGTGCCCGGGCAGTCAGGGCCCCAACGTCGGGCCGTATGGCCGCTGGGTCACAGACCCCTCCCGATTCCCGCCCCAGGGAGACACCAATGGCATAAAGGTAGTCGCGGACTACATCCACAGCCTCGGGATGAAGTTCGGAATCTACGTTACGCCGGGTATTTCCAAGCAGGCGGTAAGCAAGAACACGCCGATTCAAGGCACCTCATACACGGCTGCCCAGATTGCGGAAACGTCTGTAAAGGAAAGCAACTACAACTGCCATGGCATGGTCGGCATTAACTACAACAAGCCCGGAGCGCAGGCGTTTATCAATTCATGGGTAAATATGCTCGCGGCGTGGGGCGTCGATTACATCAAGATCGACGGCATGCAAAACAGCAACGTCGCTGACATTAAGGCATGGTCGCAGGCAATACGGCAGAGCGGGCGGCCAATGCTTCTCGATGTCACACAGGGGAGCTATACACGCGTCATCGCCCCAACATTGATGAAGTACGCGAATCAATGGGAATTCGCACCCGACGTGGAATGCTATCGCTGCGAGAAGGGCGGCAGCAGCTATCCGCTTACCAGTTGGGCAGATGTTGCGAAGCGCTTCAACTTTGTTGCCGAGTGGCAGCCTTACGCTGGCCCCGGCGGATTCAACGACTATGACTCCATCGAGGTAGGTAACGGCAGCGGCGACGGGCTTACTCCGATCGAACGTCAGACGCAGATGAGCCTGTGGGCTCTTGGAGCATCACCCTTCATCCTCGGCGTCGATCTTACTCACCTTGACCACCTGGATATGAAATACCTTAAAAACACCGCGGTCCTCGCCGTTGATCAGGACGCGATCGCTGCTAAAAGGATTGTCAATACCGGCAGCCAGCAGGTATTCGCCAAGATCGAACCGAATGGAGACGCGATCGTCGGTTTGTTCAACACCGGCAATAAGGCGGAGAAAGTCTCCGTACAAGCATCCGCCGTGGGCCTTCCACAGAATGGACGCGGCTATTCCCTGAAAGACCTTTGGACAGGCAAGACGAAGAAATCAGCTGGCGCCATCCATGCTACTGTCCCATCGCATGGGGTCGTCCTATACCGCGTCGGGGTACTCTGAAATCCGGCGGTCCCGGACACCCCAGCCCTACATCAACCGCGTGATTAGGAACGTCTAGCGCAGGAGACGGCTATTGCCAACTCCTGACTTGGATCCGCGAAGATTCGATCCTCGGCCATCCGCCGTTCAGCTTCCGGGGCTCACAGGGCTTGCCACAACGACTCTATCGCGCCCTTCCTCCTTGGCGCGGTAAAGAGCTTTATCGGCCGCACGCACCAGCTCCTCCCCTGTCGTGCCGTGGTCGGGAAAGGCAGAAACGCCGATGGAGATTCTGACCCTTCCGAGAACCTGGCCAGCGTACTGCACCGTCAATTGAGGAAGTTTTTCACGCAAGAGTTCCGCCCGTTTGCGGCCGCTTGCGGCGGTTGCACCCACTAAAATAAGGACAAACTCCTCTCCACCAAAACGGCAAGCGACATCCTCCCCGCGGCTCCGCTGACTTAGGAAATCGCCGAATCCACGCAGAAGCGCATCTCCCGCCTGATGGCCAAAGGTATCGTTGAATTGCTTGAAGTGGTCAATGTCCAACACGAGCAGCGCCACACTCTCGTTGTGGCGGGCCGCACGCTGCAACTCCCGTTCCAATGTTTCTTCCATGTAGCGGCGGTTGAAAAGTCCTGT
>DATKRT010000061.1:0-108995 GCA_035532055.1 Acidobacteriaceae bacterium
ACAGGACTTTTCAACCGCCGCTACATGGAAGAAACATTGGAACGGGAGTTGCAGCGTGCGGCCCGCCACAACGAGAGTGTGGCGCTGCTCGTGTTGGACATTGACCACTTCAAGCAATTCAACGATACCTTTGGCCATCAGACGGGGGATGCGCTTCTGCGTGGATTCGGCGATTTTCTGGGCCAGAGCACGCGTGGGGAGGATGTCGCCTGCCGTTTTGGTGGAGAGGAGTTTGTCCTTATTTTAGTGGGTGCAACCGCCGCAAACGGCTGCAAACGGGCGGAACTCTTGCGTAAAAAACTTCCTCAATTGACGGTGCAGTACGCTGGCCAGGTTCTCGGCAGCGTCAGAATCTCCATCGGCGTTTCTGCCTTTCCTGACCACGGCGCGACAGGGGATGAGCTGGTGCGTGCGGCCGATAAAGCTCTTTACCGCGCCAAGGAGGAAGGGCGCGATAGGGTCGTGGTAGCAAGCCCCGTGAGCACCGGAAGTTAAGCCCCTCAGGGTCGATGATCCTGCCGCGGGTAGCCCTCGCGGTGTTGTAAGTTGTTGAAAGACCGGAAGGGGTAGACTGTCACGGCAGAGGTCGCGGGTTCGAGCCCCGTCGTCCCCGCCGTAGATTCAAAAGCGCTTAGAAGCTATGGCAACCCACAGTGACAAGCCAATCAGGACACAATAAGGGCACAATAAGCGAATTGCGCTACTGTCGCGATTCTGTACCTGTTCGTGCTTTGATTCCTATTTGTGCCCACGCCGAAACCACCTCTTTATTAAGCCGTCGCACGCTCACTGTGCTCCAAACGGAAGGCCAAGCAGGATTCGCATGGCGGAGCTTGCGCTGTCGAGTGAGGCGCGGAGGCGAATTGCTTCGGCCTGTCTGGATAGATAGTTGGATTGCATGGTGACGTAGGCGCCTGCATCGAGATTGTTCTGTTGGAGGCTCTGTTTGGCGGCAGCGGCCTGTTGCCTCAGGATGGGAAGCTCTGCATCAATATCGCTGAGTTGCGCTGCAAGGATGTGGTTTGCTCGCCAGACCTGATCGGCCTGATTCACGGCTGAGTCAAGGCGCGCCTGGTAAGTTTGTCGCAAGACCGTGCGGGTGGCTCGCTGGATGGCCACCTGTCCCTGATTGTGGTTGAAGATGGGCAGGGTGAGATTCACCTGTGGGCCAAAGGAGTTGACTCCTTCGACGGGATCGCGTCCGAGATCGACGCCTGCGCTCAACGCAGGAAATTGCATAAGGATGGTCCGGCGCAGGTTCTCTTCCTGACTATGGTATCCAGCCTGGAGCGCCAGCAGATCGGCACGGCGGTGAGGCAAAGCGGCCACTGCTGCGTGAAACTGCGCTGGTGTGGTCGTGTGCATTTGCGCCGGGCCGATCAGATGCAGCCAGACGCCGGGCTGAAGTCCCAGTAGTTGATTCAGTTGGTGACGCGTGAGATTGATCGACGATTGAAGCTGACGAACACTGGACTGCACATTCGATAACAGCGTGAGGTCGGCAGAGACGGTGGTCGCGGTCTCGTCGCCACGTTGCATGGCTTTCAGGTCCGTTTGATAGTGGCGAGCGAGCAGGCGTTCGTTCGCCTGAAGCACACCAAGGAGCTGCTGGTCACTGCGGCATTGAATAAAGAGCTGGCTTGCTTGCCCGGCAACCTGCCACTCCTGCCATAGGATGTTCAAGTTGACCTGTTTTTGCGTGGCAGAGGCGGCTGCGCGCGCGGTGCCACGCGTAATCAGAGACTGAATGTCCTGACTGAGGCTCAACACGCCACCGTAATTGCGGGCCGAACTTGCGTATCCGGCGCTGAACTGCGGGTTGGGCAGAAGACCCGCCTGTAAGACCTGTGCGGAGGCAACACCAGACTGCAGGCGAGCAGCTTTGAGGTCGGGGTCATTGAATACGGCCAGCATGACGATGGTGGTTTCGTCGAGTCCACGAGAAGAGACGATGTGAGGCTTAAGGCCTGGCAGCATAAAATCGCGCGCAGGTACAGTGAGTTCCGGAGCATTGGTGAGATCGGGCGCAGCGGGCAGCGGAAGTGGATGATAAGTCGCACAGCCAGCAAGCACGAGAATGAGAAAGCATGCGGCGGTGTGAAGCCAGTAAGAGCGTAACTGTTGCATCATGCCCGGCCCTCCTTTGCAATTTGCCTTTGGCGCATGCGCAGATAGAGCGCTGGCAGCAGGTTGGTGCTGAGCAGCGCGCTCCAGAGAATGCCCCCGAGTACCACCGCGGCCAGACCCTGTTCGGGTGCAGCCCCCTGGCCCCAGCCGAGCGCGGTAGGCAGCATACCCAGGATTGCGGTGAGTGTTGTGAGAGCAATGGGACGGAAACGGACATGCACGGCTTCGTTTACTGCGGCGTCAGGCGCCATGCCGTCGGCCTCATTACGGCGAGTGCGGTAGAGCAATACGATACCGTGATTGAGGCCAATTCCCACCAGAGTGAGAAACGCCACGAGGCCGATAGCATTGAGTCCTACTCCGCTCAAAAGCAACGCGGCAGCGCCGCCGGTAAAGGCCAGAGGGATCAGAAGGAGGAGCAGGCCCGGGACGAGAAGCCCGTCAAATTGCAGGACCATGATTGCGACCATCAGCAGAAAAGCAGCAATGGCCGCGCCGCCGAGGCCTAGCGCCGCGCTTTCCAGCTGTGGATAGAGGCCGCCGAAGCCGATGCGATAGCCAGGCGGCAGAGGAAGACCAGCCAGCGCCTTGCGGGCAGCAGCAATGGTACTGCCAAGTGGTCCTGCAGGGGTGGCCAGAATTTCCAGCGCGCGCGCTCCGTCGATGTGCCGGATCTCGTTGGGGGTAGTAACCATGCGAATGTCGGCCAGTTCGCCGAGCGGTGTCCAGCCAGTAGTGCGAATGGGTAGTTGTGCGAGTGACGAGACGGATTGCTGATTCGCATCGGCAAGACGCACATAAAGCGCCAGTGAAACATTGCCCTGCGGTACCTGAGCTACGATTTTTCCATTGAGCAGCGGGGCAAGCTGTGCGTAGAGCAGCGCTGGAGTCATGTGCTGCGCGGCAAGCGCGGAAGCTCGGGGTGTGATCTGTACTTCGGTGATGCGATAGCCGTCGTTGTTGAAGATGCCTGTGAGTGCGGGGATGGGACGCAGCCGTTGCACAATTTGCGCGGCGAGGCTGCGCATCTTTTTGATGCTGGCTCCGTAAACATTAATGACGAACGGCTGCGGCAGACCAGATAGGCTTTCGCCTACGCGCTCGATGGTTGGTGTGTCGATGGAGAGTTGAACGCCACTGGTCTGGCTTTCCTTCATCAGCCTGGCGGCAATGGCATCCAGACTGTCTACATTTACATTGGGTTTGAGCGTGATTTGAATTTCTCCGGCATAAGCAGGCTCGGTATAAATGCCGCTGGAAGGGGAACCGATACGGGCGAAGACATACTGAACAACCGGATCAGCCTGCATGCGCCTGGTCATGCTCATCACGGCCTCTTCGGTGTCCAGCATGGAGGAGCCGGGTGGCAGGGTAAAGCTCTCAAGCAGAACGCCTTCATTGGGCAGCGGGAGAAAGTTGACTGGCACCAGAACCAGTCCCGCCAGGCTCGCAACCAGCAGCACGACGCAGGCGGTCAGGCTCGCCCAAGGATGACGTGCGACAAGCCGGAAGAGCCTTTCGTTCTGCCTGCGCAGATACTCCAGCGCTTTGCCGGCACTGGTCGGAGCCGTTCGTGCTCTGGCTTTGAGGAATCTAAGGCTCAGCGGGATGAGTGTGACAGAGATGAGTAGCGAAGCCAGAAGCGATAGTGTCATGGCCAGAGCAAAGGGAATGAAGAAGAGTCCGGCGAGTCCTCCGACAAAGAGCAGCGGAATAAAAACGGAAACCGTGGTCAGTGTACCTGTAACATCCGGCCCCACGATGTCTCTGAGTCCGCGCTCGACGCCCGCCCGGTGTTCATCGCCTTTTTCCCAGCGGTGATAAATACTCTCAAGCACGATAATGCCATCGTCACAGAGCAAGCCGACAGCGATGGTGAGCGCGCCCAGAGTCATCAGATTGAGACTTTGGCCTGTGGCATACAGACCGGCGATGCCCAGCAGAAGTGAGAGCGGAATGCTGAGGGCGAGTATCCAGATGCCGCGTCCGGCTCCCAGAACCCAAAGCAAAACAGCGATGGCGAGAATGCCGCCGATCAGCAGATTCCGCCCCAGATCAGCGCCTACGCTGTGAACCAGATGGCCCTGGCTATAGATGTTGACCCATTGCACGCCCGGCGGGAGTTGCTTCAGGCTTGCTTGCAGGGCCTTCTGCACGCTTCGATCTACCGGCACGGTCGAGGCATTAGGCTGCTTGAAAACAATCAGTGCAATACTGGGCTGGCCATCGAGCAGGGCTGCGTTGAGCGTCGGGATGGGCGCGCGGATAATCCGGGCCAGATCGTCCAGCGGAATGGGGCCACTCGCACTGTCAACTGGAATCCGTTCGAGGTCGCGAATATGTTCAGGCAAACTGCGGACTTCGATGAAGACGTCCTGATGGCCTTGCGTCAGATATCCGTCGGGTTTGAGTAGGACCTGCTGTCGCAGGGCATTCACGATGGCGGTGGCAGGAACACCATAGCGGTGCATGGCCGCAAGATCGGGCTGCACCCATAGCGATTCTTCGCCCGAGCCGTACACTTCTACCTGGTAAATGCCCGGCAAAGCACGCAGTTCGGGCACGACGGTGGCTCGCAGGTCGCGTTCGACCTCAGCCGGTGAGTCCCCGGCAGGTATGCGCAGGCTATAGTCCGCCACTTCATTGATGCCGTTGCCCATGATCTGGGTGAAAGGCTGTGCGGAAGAGGGAAGTTGCCTGCGTGCGCGATCAATGGCCCCATTGACAGCCATCAGATCCTGCTCGGGATCGGTACCTTCCCGGAAACGGACATCGGTTTCCACGGTGCCATTGCCCATGCTGGAGCGCACACTCACTAGGTTGGGAAGCGCCATGACCTCGCCTTCGATGGGGCGTGTGATCCCAGCTTCCATCTCAGTGGCGGTTGCGCCTGGCTCATGCGTGATGACGCTGATCTCGGGAAAGTTGAATCGCGGCAGCACTTCCACTGGAATTTTCCAGTAGGCATAGGCTCCATAGGCGATGAGCGCGCCATAGATGAGCGCCCAGAACAAGGGCTGCATGAGTAGACGCCGAAAAGTATTTGTCTCAGTCATGGTGTTAGTCCGGAATCTGGTAGTGTTCGTCAATGCTTGCGTGAAAGAGCAGGTAGGCGTTGTTGACAATGACCTGGGAGCCGGACGCGAGGCCTCGCTCAATGAAGGTATTCCAGCCCTGAGCAGGCCCCGGCACCACTTGCTGTGGATGGTCACCCCTGGCGGTATGCACCATTACCCACCATTTGCCTTGATTCAGAATGAGGGCACGTGTGGGGACTGAGACCATCCTGCGCTGCGGCGAGTTCAACGTTACGGTTCCTGACTCTCCATTGAGCCATTGTGCTGTGCCGTGCAGCGGAGTTATGGCAACGGACTCGCCGCCACCGGCGTCTGCAACACCGAAGATGGCGCGAACGCAAACCGGAATCGATGCGCTGCCGTTCGAGGGAGAAAACTGCCCAATCATCCCGATGTGAATGCTGCGGTAGTCGCGCCCATAGAAAGATGCACGAAGCCAGAGAGAGTGCGCGGGCTGAAGCGTGACAATCGGCTGTCCGGCGTTGACGAGTTCGCCGTTGGAGGTGTTCAGGGCGATTACAGTCGCATCGGATGGCGCAATAATAGCTGCCATCTGGCGAATAGCAGTGAGTCCTGATTCAGCGTTGTCAACCGTGGTTTGAGCCTGCGCCAAGGCGCTCTCTGTCTGGTGCTCTGCTTCTCGTGTGCTCAGATGTGCGCGCAATTGCTCACGCTGAATGGCGAGTGATTTCTGCGCCGCACTGAGTTGTGTGCGTGCGCTGCGAAGATTCGCTTCGTTCTGCAGCAGTAGTGCCCGGATGCTGGGGCCCTGGAGTTGAGCTAATACTTCGCCGGCGTAGACATGCATGCCGGGTACAACCTTCAATCCGGAGAGTACACCGGCCTCGGCAGCGCTCACCGGCAGAGTGCTGATGGGTTCCACCTGGGCATAGGCATTGACGTGCGGTGTCATTGCTCGAAGTTGAACTGTGACTGTGCCGGAGGTTTGACCGGCGGCAGAAATTGCAGCCAGTACGGCTATGGCTCCCAGGAAGGAGCATCGAAGAAGAGCGTAGCGAGCCGGTCCTCGCTCGATGCGAATACGCACGGGGTAAAACGTAATCATGATTCGGAACCTGTCTGCATAAAAGAGAAGAGGTTGCTCCGTCATCCGAACACGACAAATCATTGGCGTGCTGCGGTCGTGGAGCGCGATCAGGCGCAGTGATTCCCGGAATTAAATGCGGAGCGGAGGAGGCAGTGCGGTAAAAGACACGCAGAAGGAGTGGCTTGATGCAGGTCGGGCGACAGCGATAGGTCGCAGTCTTTCCACGATGGCAGACAGTAGATGGAGTGCAAGCCAGTTCAGGGACTTGAGCAGCGAAGTGCCAGTGCAGGCTACAAGAAGCAGAATCACCAGCGCACCATGCGGGCCCAAATGTCTTAGATTATCGAGGTGATCGTGGCATTCCCAAAGCGGATCAATCACGAAAAATGCTGCGAGGAAGAGCAGAAAACATCCGATGATACGCTGCTTCCACGAAATCTTCGCGGCGGGAGTCATTCGGATGGAGCGTATTCGCTGCATGCTACCGACAGCCTAACAAAACAAGCTTGCTCCGACAAATGAACCGGAGAAAACCTGGCTCTTGCAAAGCACAACTGGTGATTGGCCTCTTCATTCTTGTACCAGTTAAGGTGTCAGTCTCCGGCCTAAACCGGAGGGGGATTTGGGATGAAGAAGAAGCGATTTGACCTTGCCCTCAGAATGCGTACCTTATAGCGCTGGGGTTGAGGGGATAATCCCGTCGTCCCCGCCATAAGCCATAAGAAGTTCTATGGTTTGTGGCTCAGTGGCAAATCCTATCGACAGATTGAGAGTGCGAATTCAGTGGGTTGAACGCTGCGATCGAAGACCAGCACGTACCGTAGTCCGATCATCCTGTGGCCCATTGCGGGATGGGGTTATTTCAGCGGGACTTTGTTCTACTCTCTGCCCGCCAGGGCCCGCAAAAATTGACGCGCATCCATGCGGTACTTGAATGCCTTGCGCCCATCGATGAAAACTACGGGCACCTCGTCGTTGTACTTCTGTTGCAGTTCGGCGTCGGCGTCGATGTCCACTTCGCGCCACTGGAAGTCGGCCTCGCCCTGCATTTGCATAAGCGTCTCTTTCACGATGTCACAAAGATGACATCCCTCGCGCGAGTACACCACCACGTTGTGCATAGCGTGATTGTAAATGCTCATCCGGACTGTACCAGAAGGCCGGCCGCAACAAGCAGACTGCCCGCAGGCAGTATCTTGAGATGCATGGCGGATGCAATGTTCTGTCGAACTGTCACGGTAGCGGTTGTTGGTTCGGGCCCCGTCGTTACACGGTCTCGCGAGTGACCTTCCAGTAGGCCGAATAGCGTTCGCGCATGATCTGATAGAGCGGCTTGAGCTGCATTTTGGTGGACTGATCCACCGTTTCAAAGCGTAGTTCCTTGTTGGAGACGCGGCGTACGGCATCGCTGCCTTCGCCGGAAGCTGCGATCAGTTCGGGCATGGGGTAGTTGCGGTGATCATCCCTGGGGCCGTTGGGGCCGTAGACGCGCGCGTGGTCGAGACCCTGGTCTCCCATGTCTCCGGCGAGCACCATGGGGCCGTACATGACTGCCTGCACGGCTGGCGCGTCGGGCAGGGGACTGCTATGCAGGGACATGGGGAGGCTGACCTCAACTTTATCGCCGTTGCGCCAGGTGCGGTGCAGCGTAGCGTAGGTTTGGGGTTTGGCTTCCACATGATGATGCTTGCCGTTGATGCGGAATGTGACACCCTGCGTCGCCCAGTAGGGGATGCGGATTTTGAGGCCGAAGGTGGTGGGCTTGTCCGCCTGCACTGTGAGGGTGGAGCCTTCTTCGAGAGGGAAGTTGGTCGCCTGTAGCAGAGTGACGCGCTTCTGTGGCCAGTGAACCTGAGAGCCCGCGAAGAGATTGACGTAGAGGTTGTGGCGGTCGTGGAAGTAGATGGAGTCGTTGACCTTGGAGTACTCCTCAATGCCGGTGCCGGTGCAGCACCAGAATGAGTCGAAGGGCGTGCCGAAGGTTTTAAAGTAGCCGGGCTTGAGCGAGACGTAATACATGAGCATGCCATCGGGGCCCTGTGTGCCGATGCGGACATTGTACATGAGGCGCTCGTAGTAGTCGAAGATGCGCGGGTCGCCGCTCCATCCGTAAAGGTGGCGGGAGAGCTTCATCATGTTGTAGCTGCAGCAGCACTCTTCGGCGTCGGGGCCGAGGTGCTGGGCGAGCGTGCCGACTTTGTGCCAGAATTCGCCGTCGCTGGTGCCTCCGGTGGCGAAGTCATGATTAGTGGTAATGGCCTGCCAGAAGAAGTCGGCGATGGTGTGGTAGCGCTTGTTGTCCGCTACTTCGTATCCGCGCGCCGCGCCAATGACCTTGGGGATGTTGGTATTGGCGTGGTTGCCGGCCAGCTTGTCTTCGCGGTCGGCGAGGAAGTCGAAGATAAGGTGGTGCTCGAAACGGAATCCGAGGTCGCGATATTTCTTTTTGCCAGTGACCGCGTAGAGATTGAAGGAGACTTCGTTCATGCCGCCCTGCTCGACAAGCAGCATGCGCTGCCATTGGTCGTCGGGGATCGGTTTGGTGTAGTGGATGGCCCAGTCGGCCATGCGCTCGCAGGTGCGGAGCGCCTGCTCGTTGCCGGCGTGGACATACATGTCGAGATGGCCGGCCATGATTTTGTGGTAGGTGTAAAACGGCGCCCAGACCTTCTTGTAGTGGCGCAGGCGGTCGAAAAACGAGACAGGGAAGGCGCTGAGATAGCCGTCGGGCTGCTGGCATTTGGCAAGATCGGCGACCAGCTCGTCGGCCTTGGTCTTCAGGTCCTCATCGCTGGTGGAGGCGTACATGAGCGCGCAGGCCGATAGGTAGTGGCCTCCGGCGAAGTGGCCTCGCAACTCGCAGTCGGGTGCTTCCCATCCGCCGAGCGGCTGGGCGTGGGAAGGCAGGCCGGCGGTGACGCGGAAGTTGTGGGCCAGACGATCGTTGGGTAGCAGGTAGAGATATTTGCGATTGATCTCCAAGGCATTCTTGAGCAGGCCGTCGTGCATGCGCACCTCGGTCATGGGGAAGTCCTGGTAGCGCCACTGCACCTTTTCGTAACCGGAGTGGTTGGCGCTGACGGGGATGTCCATCACGGCGTCCTGCAGCGCCTGCAACTCATGCGGCAGCAAAAACAGCCCGCCAAGCGCGGCGGCAGAGCCAAGGAAGCTTCTGCGGGAAAAAGGATGCTGGCAGCTCATGGTACGAATCTCCTGAAAATACGTTTTCGGTCTTTTACATTAACTGCAAATGACGAGTGCGGGCTATTTCCCGTTCGAAGGATGAATGACATCTACAATGGAGGCATCCGGTTTGCTCCATGCGGCAGCGCCGGTGTGGGTGAGCCGATGCGTCGCCTGATCCCAATGAAGATGTGTGATGGAGTCGACGCCCTTCTCATACGCATAGGTGTGTCCGTCGTCGGAGAAGAGCGTGAAGCTCGCGTCCGCTCCGGGGTAGACGCGCACGGAGGCGATGGCCTGATGCTGCTGTGTGCTTGGGATCGGCGCTCCCAAAGGCACAATGGAACCAGCCCGCACGAAGAGCGGAAGCGTATCGATGGGTGCGGAGGCGGTGATGGTCTGGCCGCCCTTGAGGTGCTGGTTGGTCCAGTAGTTATACCAGTCACATCCTGCGGGCAGATAGACCTTGCGGCTGGTGGCTCCCTGCTGCGTCACGGGAGCGACCAGGAATGCGGGGCCGAACATGTATTCGTCGCGTATGTCGGCGACGTTGGGATCGTTGGGGAAGTCCATAAAGAGCGCACGCATGAACGGCGCGCCTGTTTGATAGCTGTGATATCCGAGCGAATAGATATAGGGCATGAGCTGATAGCGCATGCGGAGGTATTTCTCAAGGATAGGCTCAGCCTGTTTGCCGTAAGTCCAGACTTCGTTGTGTTCGCGCTCGCCGTGGGCGCGCATGACGGGCTGGAAGGTTCCCCACTCGAACCAGCGGACGAAGAGCTCAGGGTAGTCGGAGTAGCCGTCGACATTACCGCGCGCACCGGCGGGGCTGACCAAGGGCGTGTGTGCCGGGTGGTATTCGGGGTAGATGTTTGGCGAGAAGAAGCCGGCGATGTCGGTGTCCCAATAGGGCATGCCGGAGGCGGTGAAGTCCAGGCCCGCAGGGATGGAGCGCTTGAGCATGTCCCAGGTGGCGGTAATGTCGCTGGACCAGAAGACCGTGCCATTGCGTTGTGCTCCGAGATAGGCGGCACGGGCGAGAATCATGACACGCCGACTGGATCCGAAGTCACGCCGGAAGCCTTCATAGACAGAAGCCGTGTGAAACAGGGGATAGACGTTGAAATAGCGTTTGCCAGAACCGATGTAGAAGACATCGTTGGCCGGATTGATGTCGGGTTCTGTTTCGTCGAGCCAGAGGTAGTCGAAGCCATACGGCTTGATGTAGCGGTCCCGAATTGCGTCCCAGAACCATTTGGCGGCAGCGGGGTTGGTGGTGTCGATGTTGGGGCCGATTACGCTTTTGAAGCCACCGGGGTCCGGTGTGCCATCGGGTTTGTGAACGAGCCAGCCTTTTTTGAGCAGCATGTTGTAGTAGCGTGTGCCGGGGGAGAAGTGCGGCCACACGCTGAGGAGCGTGTGGATGCCCATGGCATGGAGTTGCTTGTTCATTGCCGCCGGATTGGGCCAGCGCGCCGGATCGAGATCCAACTCACCCTGGCGCGTCATGTTCAGGAAGTCGACAACGAGCACATCGAGCGGCAGGTTGCGGTCGCGGTATCCCCTGGCAACGGCGAGGAGCTGGGCCTGTGTGGGATAGATTGCCTTGCTCTGGATGTAGCCATAGGCGGCTTTCGGCAACATGTGCGTGATGCCGGTGAGCTTGCGGTAGCCCTCGTAAAGCTGGTCGGTGTTGTGGCCCGCAATAACAAAGAAGGAGACGCGGTCGCCCACCTCGGAGGACCACACGTTCTGCTGGTTAAATCCAAGATCGATGGTAGTTTTCGAGGGGTTGTCCCAGATGAGGCCGTAGTCGCGGCTGGAGACCATGAAGGGGACGCAGACGGTTTCTCCGCCGATGGCTCCGTAATTGTGCCAGCAGCGGACGCGATGGTCGCGGAGATCGAGGAAGCCCCGCTGGTGCTGGCCCAGTCCGTAGTAGTGCTCGTCAGTTGGGGAGTTGAAGGTTGCGGAAACGCGATAGCCGGGGTCTGCGGTTTGTCCGGTTTTTGCGCCAACGGAGGACGTTTGCGGCCGGTTGGGAATCATGGACCAGCGCCACATGGTGAGCAGGGGTTTGCCGGATGCCGTTGTTACCGAGATGGTGTCGTTATAGGGGCCATTGCGTTGCGGCCCGCCGCCGAAGTAATGCTCGCGCAACGCCTGATTGATCGCGTCGAGCGGCATATGGTGCGGGGGCGGCAGATTCTGCGGGGCGATGCGGACGACCATTCGCCCGGAGCGGAAGACGTCGTAGCCGCGCGAGTCCCGTTCGTGGATCCAGCCAGTCATCGCCGGTGTGCCGATGAATCCATATCCGGGGGCGGCGAGTGCTGAAGCATTTTTCACGCTCAGGGTGATTCGAACAATATTGGCGCCGTATGGCTCCAGCGCGATGGTCCGGTGCTCGCGGTTCAGGACAAACTGATTGGTTTGCGCCGATGCGCCGTGGATGGCCAGGCTGATGAGACCAAGAAATACCAGGAGCGCGGCCGCTGTACGCATGACCGCATACGCTGTTTTGTGAATTTGCCGAAAGCCGTGACATGGAACGAAGTTTGATCGAAATGGATATCGCATTGCCTTACTCCCAATGGGTCGCTCAGAAAAACCTGAACGGACAGGATGCAGCGCCGGCACCCCTGCCCGCTCTCGAATCGTCTTAGTCTACGACTGCGTTGGCCGCGTTTGCTTCCAAAATCCACTCGCTGGCTGCGCTGATGGTGTACTCATCCTCAAACCAGAGGAAGCCGAAGTTGTCGATACACTCCGGAAAATCCGGCTTGATGATGACATAGCCGGGGATCATGCCGCCGGGGATGAAGGCTCCGTCGGCGCGGTTGTTTCCATAACCCTTCAGCTTGGAAACGGCACCGATCGAAGAGATGTACGACGTACTCGACGCCGGGTGCGTGCCCAGCAGGTAATTGGCGGCACGCAGTGTGTACTCCGGGCCAACGATTTGCGGGAAGGCTTTGTGCAGGAAGTACATTCGCGAGCCAAAATCAGCGACCTGGGCCGAGTTGCCCCAACCGCCCAGGCTGGGTGGAACGCCGAAGGGTGTCTTCGCCATATTTGTATCCACCTCTGCCTTGTAGGAGCGCACCGACGCCTCAAACTGTTTGCGGAAATCGGCGTTCATGTAGGGCAGCGCGAAGACGGCTCTCCAGCCGACAAATCCGAAATACCGGTGCGCGGTGGGGTACAGATCCAGGAACCGCTGCTTGTATGGCTGGCCGCCATGGGTGGCGAGCATCAACTCCAGAGCGGCTCTCCATTCGCTCATCTGGGTCATTCCCGGAGGGCCGAAGGGGCGGCTTGTCATGGGAGTCGGATGCAGGTGCTCCTGCTTCCATAGCATGACTGCCGTATCCAGACATTTTTTGGCCAAAGGGCCATCCCATCCCCTCAGCGTCATCGACGCATCGGCGAGCGCTGCCGCTGCGCCGTATTGCAGGAACGGTAGCTTGGTGGTGAAGGCCCATCGGTCATCCGACTTGCCGGAGTAATTGCCCTGGACCTGGTTGGGACCGAGTTTTGCGGAGTAGATGCGGCCGTCGGTCTGGGAGGCCGCATCGCCCAGATGTGTGTACTGGCGCAGCGTGGGGGAAATAATGCCCATGATGGGGTGGCCGATGGCGTGGATCTGGGCCAACACCTGCAGCACACCGTGCTTCACCTGCTGCACGGCGTCGGGAACGCCATCTGGCCGGTGCATCTCCACCGTGCGGGCGGTTTCGTCGACCTTGAGCTCGTCATACTTCAGGCCGAACTCCCGATAGGACAGGGACAGGTTCTCAATCACCAGGTATTGGCTGGGGGCGATGTTGTCGTAGTCGCCGGCGTCGAACCAGCCGCCTACGTTCAGTCCGGGAATATGCTGGCCCGGTTGGTAGGGCGAATCAGTCTTCGGGCCCATGTGGTACCCGTCAAAATGCGGCGTGTTCGGCGGCGCTTGGCGCGCATCATCGAGGTGCGATACGCCATGCCACAGCCGGTAAGCGTCGCGTACGGAGACGTGGTCCATCTCAACAGCAAGGAAGCCGTCGAGAGTGGACTGCCAGGTGTGGCTGTAGACGTTCTTCGCGATGGGGAACATATGCGTGCGGTGCCCTGCATACTCGATCTCATACAGGCCGGGAGCGCGTACGGAAGAGAAATCAAACTTTGCATAGCGATAGCGCAGCCATGGTGTGGGAGTGGAGATTGGGCCCTCGAAGACCTGCGCGTAGGTGCCGTCCTCGTTGAGGCGGAGCACCCTGGCAGTCTTCGGCGCGTCGAAGTTCGGATCCAGCTCGATGATCGCAACCTTGGGAAAATCGGAAGCGTAGCCCACCTGGCTATGCGACACCATGGGTGGCCGAGTCCAGTTCGGAATCAGGTTCGGGTGGATGTGCCATACAACCGCTCCCTGAGTTTTGCCAGAGGGAATAAGAGTGCGGAGCACAAACCAGCCGTTTTGCGAACGGTCGCGTCCGTCAAAGAGAGAAAGGGGCGTGGTATCGGATATGACGCTGACGCGGTAGAGCGGGTCTCCTACGGCTAGCGTGATGCTTTTCCCCGTGACCAGCGGATACGGCTGTGTGTAGCCCTTCGCCTTGTCCCATGCCTCCTGATAGGGCAGCTTCTTCGGAGCATTAGGCGGCGGCAGGACCTTGTGCATGCGGTCCTGCGGACTCACCGGAATCACGCCGAACTGGGTGCCGTCGACGGCATAGCTTTTCCCGATATAGATGGACGGCAGGAACTCCAGATTGAAACCGGCACGGCCTTCCAGTTCTTTGGGCAGCGGCTTGTCGAGGTTGACGCTCACGCGCACACCGCCGGGTTCCGCGGTCACCACCAGGTTGTAGTCCAAATGGTAGGACGGAAAGGACAACTGCGCGGAGAGGCGGTTATGCTCCGCGTCTGCCTGCCGGCTTTTGAGTTTTGCCACCAGATCCCACTGCTCCGGCGTGGGCACCAGACGGATGTCTCCGTTGGTGGCAATGCGATGGCCGTGGAGGATCATTTGCATGGCGGCATCTTTTTGATCCACGAAGACCGGATGATATGTGTCCTGATACAGGACTACGCTGAAGCCCCTTGTATGCAGATAGCCGTTCTTCGTCACCTTCATCTGAGCCTGGGCATGGGACGCTGGAAAGGTGGCAAGCAACATGGCAATCAGGAGGGCTTTCGGCCGTAGGAGGATCGAACAGGTGGGCATGGCATGGTCTCCGATTAAATGCGTACTTCAGTCCGGCTTGGTTGTTAGCGAGGCAGCGCTGAGGGCGGTTGAAATTAAATCCATCCTGTCGCGGCCTGTTTGTGTACAACCTGGCCGCGACAGGATTTCGGCTACTGTCTGGTCTCAAACCTTATACACTCTGATACCGCTCCATGGAACTTCCATCTTTGAGCGGTGGTGTCCAATATAAATCGCTTTACATCGATACTTCCACGCGATATGCTGCGTTGCTGGAAAATTCTTTTCTATTGCTTTGCAGCAGAATTTTCGCAGGTCAACCCGAGGAGATGGCCCGTGGCCCTGAAAAAATTACGGATTGCACTTCTTACCACCGCAGCTTTGTGGCTTCCGTGCGCGGCGGCCGCAGGTCAGAGCACGCAGCCTGCCGCGCCGCAGCCTATCGTGGTCAACATTGACGCACACAAGACCAGCGAGCCAACCTCAAAGTACGAGTTCGGCATGTTCATTGAGCACATCGGCCCACTGGTTTACCGAAGCCTTTGGTCCGAGATGCTTGATGACCGCAAGTTCTACTTTCCGGTCGTATCCGCGAAACCTGAAGCGAAGGGACGGCGGCCGGGCGGTGGATTTCCCGGCATACGGCTGCGCAAGTGGCGTCCTGTCGGTCCAGACGACGTGGTGGTGATGGACAAGGGCCGTCCCTTCGTCGGCGACCACAGTCCGCGCATCGCACTGGACGCGTCTACTCCGCATGGCATTCGGCAAGCGGGACTTGCTCTGGTCAAAGGCGGGCATTATGTAGGCCATATCTGGCTGCGCGGCACTCCCGGGAGCAAGGTGACGGTCGCGCTGATCTGGGGCGAGGGCGCAAACGACCGGGAGACTGTTTCCTATACGGGGCTCGCCTATACGTACAGAAAGTTTTCTTTTCGCTTTACATCGAAGGCCGATACTAGCAAGGCGACATTCGAGATTAAGGGCACAGGCACTGGCAACTTCCACGTCGGCACTGTCTCGATGATGCCCGTGGACAACATCGACGGGTTCCGTCCGGACACGATTGCGCTGCTGCGTCAGCTCCACTCCGGTTTCTGGAGACTGCCTGGCGGCAATTTCCTCTCCGACTGGAGCTGGTACAACGGGATCGGCGATCGCGACAAGCGTCCGCCCACCTACGACTACGCCTGGAATGCGATGCAGTCAAACGATGTGGGTCTGGACGAGTTCATGACCATGTGCAGGCTGATTGGCGTGGAGCCGTACATCACCGTGAATGCTGGGTTTGGCGATGCGCACTCCGCAGCCGAGGAAGTGGAGTACATGAATGGCTCGGTGCACACGCGCCTCGGCGCAATGCGTGCACGGAACGGCCACCCGGCGCCGTATCACATCAAGTTCTGGGACATCGGCAATGAGCCGTACGGTTCCTGGCAGCTCGGCCGCACAGATCTGAAGTATTACGTTCTTAAGCACAACGAATTTGCGAAGGATATGCGCAAGGTGGATCCGTCGATCACGCTGCTTGCGTCGGGCGAGATGCTGGAACCCATGAACCTTACGGGGGAGCAGCGCGCGAAGTATGTCGACAACCTCAAGCACCTGTATGGTACTGAAGCCGACTGGACCGGCGGCCTGCTCGCGCACAGTTGGGGGAACTTTCAGGGCATTACGGAACACTGGTATGCGCGGCCGGGCAGACGCTTTGATGTTCAGAAAGCCATGCACCTGCCGCTGAATGCCCCCACAGACGACGGCTATGTAAAGGTTGATCAGACACCGCTCCAGTATGCTCGCTATCCAGCCAACATCGTGCACCTGAAGGCGCAGGAATGGCGCGGGTACCAGAAGCGGTTTCCGGATATGGTGAGCAAGAAGATATTTCTCTCCATCGATGAGTATGCCTATTTTGGGGGGAGCTTTCGTCGAGCGCCGGATCTTAAGCAGGCCCTGGCGTACAGCATGATCTTTAACGAGATGCTGCGGCACACGGGCTTCCTACGGATGTCGGCGCACACCATGGGCGTTTCAACGCTCGACTACACACCAACAGCGGCCACCATGAATGTGACCGGACTCGCGTATAAGCTGTACGGCGATCACTTCATTCCTGGCTCCATTCCGGTCGCGCTTACAGGCAACTCGCCGCAGCCAGCGTCGCACTATCCAATTGGCGGGGATCAACCGGAGACAAACTCGGGCAGTTCGACGTATCCGCTCGACATGTTCGCTGCGCTGACTCCGGACCATAAGTTCCTCAACATTGCTGTTGTGAACGCGACGGCATCGGAGCGGAGCTTTGAATTGAATGTTGCCGGAGTAAGAATGGAGGGAGCGCCGACGCTATGGCAAATGACCGGGAACGACCTGCAGGCTTCAGACCGGGTGGGGCAGACACCGCAGGTTGTAATCAGGAAGAGCACGCTGAGCGGCTCACCGCACAGGTTATCAGTCGCGCCGATCAGTATCAGCGTCTTTCAAATCCCAATTGTGCAAAGCGCCCAGTGAAGGCGGGCGCTCCGTAGTTCATCCCGACATCTCACTGCCGGGCATGCGCCAGCAGATGCGCAATCCCGGCGTGAAGCTCCTTTACGTGGTTGCCGCCCTGGTACTCGGCGCGGACAATGCCGCGCGCGTCGATGACGAAGCTCACAGGAAGTCCATAGATTCCGCCATACATGCCGCCAATGTGCGCGCTGCCAACCAGCAGAGGGTAGTTCACTTTCAGCTTTCCGGCTGCGGCTTTGGCCTTCGATAAATCATCGTCCATATTCACACCCAGCACCTGCAGCCGGCCGTGAAACTCGCTCTGCCACCGTGCAAAGGCGGGCATCTCTTCCTGACAGGGGGCGCACCACGAAGCCCAGAAGTTCAGCAGCACTACCTTGCCGCGATACTGCGCCAGGCGTACGGTTTTGTGCTGAAAATCCTTAAGCGCAAAGGCCGGCGCCTGCTTTCCAATCAGGCGGTGCGGCTTGTCCTGTGCATGCGCAGGCATGCTGCCGGCCATCGCCAGTGTCAGCACGAGTCCGCAGAGCATAGCGACGGACAATGGGCGGCGAGAATGAGAAGACACGGAGCGGAAGGGCGGTACAACGCTCACGCTCAGTCGCCTTTTACCGTGGGGTAGCCATGCTGCACCCAGTCGGTTCCAAAGTTATTGGGAAGGTATACGGCCTTTACATCGGTGAAGCCCATTTTGCGTAGCTCTTCATACGCGGGCCGGATATTTGGGCACTTGGGCCATGGGCAGCAGCCGCAGTAAATCACCAACAGCTTGTGCCGGTCCATGTGCGCGACGGCTTTTCGCAACAGGACAAGGCCCTGTGCAGTGCTCCCTGGTCCGGCGTAGGGCGCGCCTTTAATGTGAGCCTCTTGATACAGCGTGTGCGAGCCTACCTGCAGTATCGTGGGCGCGCGGCCGGAGCGGATCATCGATGCAAGCCGAGCCGGTTCAATGCGAGCCGACTGTGGAATGGCGATGTGTTCCGCCACGGTAGCATGCGCGGGACGCGGCTGTGCCAGGGCTGGAATTGCAGAGGCAGCGAGAGCAGCACAAAGTGTAAGGGTAGCGGCAAAAGAGGTTGGTATACGCATAACTCTCCAGCATAGATCACGTCGCCCATTCGTGACAGCGCCTCGCTCACCCGTGGCCGCTTTTCGTCCGGCCATGCGTGAAGGAAGAAATCGGATTTATGAAACGAGCGCGGGCCCTTTTCAGACTTCTGTTGGCCAGCTCAATATTCGCATTTAGGGAGGAGAGCACTTTGGAAGCAGGGGACTCGCCGAACTCGACGTGTCGTGTCATGGGCAAGGCGCGTACCAGGGTGCGTGCTACACGCGACGGCGCACGTAGGTCCGGCCACGATACATGGCCATGGATTCGACAGAGCGGACGCAGATGACCAGTGCCGTTGCGTTGTCTGATCCGTCGATGGTAATGGCCTCGTGCACCAGATTGTTAGCGATGCTTTGCGGGTTCTTGGAATTCCGCGCAGCAAGGTGGGCCATCTTTGGCGCGCCGAGTGACGCATAGAGGCCGTCGCTGCAAAGCACCAGAACGTCATTCGGATGGATGGTAACCGTAGTGCTGTCAGCGGTGACGAATCGCTCAGGGCCGAGGGTGCGAGTAAGAATATGGCGCGACTCAGAGGTGAGTGCTTCGTCTTCGGAGATGAGTCCCTGTCGTACCTGCTCGTCCACCCAGGTGTGGTCCTTGGTGAGGGAATCCGCGTGCCCATCCCGGATGAGATAGCAGCGGGAGTCGCCCACATGGGCGATGTAGGCCTGGTCGCCGCGCAGCGCGCAGGCAACCACGGTGGTGGCAATGCCCTTGCTGCGCCACTCGGGGCTCAATCCTTCGTCGCGCACGGCGGAGTTGGCGTACTGGATGAGGCGGGGCAGCAGGCTGGCGAGCGAGGTCTGTTCTTCGGCGCGGGCAAAGCCGTCAACCAGCACCTGTACCGCGGTGGCCGAAGCTACCTCTCCCGCACTCAGTCCACCGACACCGTCCGCCACGGCAAAGATCCACCCTCGCGCCTGGATTTCGCCGCGCGAGCGTGGCGCGTAGACTCCCATGGCATCTTCATTTTCAGAGCGGCGGCCTGCGTCCGTGGCCTGTCCATAGATGATGTCCAGCATCTTGCAGCAACCTCGATAAAAAGGAAGACTTTCTATTCTTTCTGGGTTTTAATTTGCAATCGGCTAAGGCATGCAGCGGTGCACCTGCGAAATCCGCGGTGTCTGCCTGGTACATTGCACTGTGGCAGAAGAGGAAGCCGGGAAAGTGTTGGCCTGCGCATGGCTATATAGTTATGAACGCAGGCAAGCGATAAAGAATCCGTAAAGATTTTGGAAATAGACAGGAAAATGCAGCCTGGGAGCAGCGAGTATAAAATATTCTTGTAATTTAAGAAATCCTTGTGCAAACTTTGCTAAGGATGTGGTATGACCGGGTCTCTGTGCGGCTGGGCAATTCCTCCGGCCTTGCCGCAGAAGCAATATTATTTCTTGAGTGAATGGTCATCCGAACGCCTTGGCAATCCAGCGTTATTAAAAAACAAGCAATAAAGGATGGCCCATGTGCAGCGCCAGAGTACTTCCATCGAAGGAAGCGGTGAACCCTTCTCCCGAAGGGGACCGCGAACTTGACGCGCTGCGCCATCTGATCGCCAGCACCATACAGTTTGATCTGCACCGCAAGCCGGGGCCACCACTTGTGGAACTGATCCGCTCGTCTCTTTCTCTTGAGGCGGCGGCGATTTTCGACGCGGATATGGAGGAGATCTACCAGGCCGGCAGCTGGTGGCCGGATGTCGAAAACCAGATTCGGAACATCCACGTGTTTGAGAGGGGCCGCGACGACAAGGAAACCGGAATGATGGAGCGTGTGCTGCGCGTCGGCGAGCTTCCTGTGGGGGCTCTGCTGCTGAGGGGAGATGCCAGCGGAGCCACGGTGGACGCGATTGCGGGGCTGGTGGCGATTACCTTTGACCGGTATCACTCACTGGCCAACGAAACGCGCATTGAGAGCGCGCGTCGCGCCGAGCAACTGCGCACCACCGTACTGGACCATCTAGCGCATGCCTACAAAACGCCGCTGACCGCGATTCGGGTCGCGAGTTCCGGGCTGGTCGAGACGGGCAGCTTTACCGCAGCGCAGAGTTCGCTGCTGGCGTTGATTGAGGAGCAGTCAGAGGTTCTGAATCAGCTGACCACCCGCCTGCTGCAAACGGCGCGTCTTGAGGCCCACGACCTGACATTGCACTCCGAGCGCATGAACGTGCTTGCACTGGTTGAAGAAGCGGTGGCGACCGTAGGCGAACCGCTTGCCGGAATCAAGGTAAAAATCGACGTTACGCCAGAGGACCTATCTGTCTACGGCGACCGAAGCCTGCTGCGCGCCATGCTTACGCAGTTTGTGGACAATGCCGCGAAGTATGCAGATGCGGGCAGCACGGTGACGATTGGCGCCGAAGAACAGAAGGGCGGTATTGTGCTGTCGGTTCACAATTCTGGGCCTGCCATTCCGGTCGAAGAACAGGAACATGTTTTTGAGCGGTATTTTCGCTCGTCAAGCGCGTCCGGATCGGCGCCTGGTACGGGTATTGGACTGTCCATAGCACGGCGCGCGGCGCAGGCGCATGGCGGTGACGTATGGGTAACAAGCAATATGGATGACGGAACGACCTTTTATGCCTCCCTGCCAGCGGAGGCTCAGGAGTTGAGAGCCTCATGAGCAACGACAAAGTACGTATTCTGCTGGTGGATGACGAAGCCGCGATTCGGCGCGCGTTGCGCACTACACTGCATGAGCTTGGGTTTGAGACGGCGGAAGTATCGCGTGGCGAGGACGCCTTGCACCTGGCGCGGGCGCAGCCGTTCGATGTGGTTCTGCTGGACCTGAACATGCCCGGTATCGGGGGCATGAAGACACTGGAGCGGCTGCGCACGGCGTATCCGCGGCTCCCGATTCTGATCCTCACGGTTCGGGATGAAGAGCAGGACAAGGTCGAGGCGCTGGAGCAGGGCGCGGATGACTACATCACGAAACCTTTCAGCATGCGCGAGTGCGTGGCCCGTATTCGGGCGGCGGTGCGGCGGGCCAAGGCGCCGGAACGTCCGATGAATGCGCCGCTGGAAGTGGGGGAGATTCGGCTGCTGCCGGATCGGCGGCTGGTCTACAAATCGGGCCAGCCAGTTCACCTGACGCCCAAGGAATACGACATTCTGTATTACCTGATGACGCATGCCGGGCGCGCGGTTACGCACGGCAAGCTGTTGACCACGGTGTGGGGAGCGGATTTCCGGCAGGAGATCGACTACCTGCGCACGTTTGTGCGGCAACTGCGGAAGAAGATCGAGGAAGACCCGTCGAATCCGAAGTACCTGCTGACGGACGCGTATGTTGGCTACCGGTTTGCCGAGAGAATGGGGCGCGGTCCACGTACGGGACTGACACAATAGCGGATCGCGGTATCGGGACGATCCCGATCTTTCGCTTAAAGAAGAGCCCCGGAAACATGCTCCGGGGCTTTGTATTTGCGGCTTCGGTTGACCTTAAAAGAGATTCCACAACGCCTGATTGTAAATCTCGTGGTGGTACTGCACTTCCGCCGGCTTGACGAAAGTGCCGAGAAGACGAGGTGAGCGGTCGGCTGCAGCCTGCTTCAAGTCAACGTAGCGGGCCTTCACGTCCTCGCCCAGAATCTTCGTGATCCACTCCGAAGCGCGGAAGTCGTCCAGAGCGGAGAAGATTTCGCTGGGCAGATAGCGCTCTGCCTGGCGAAGGCCTTCCAACTCAAGCGTGGTGCCCTCCAGGCCCGTCTTGAAGATGGAGTAGAGGGTGAGATACGGATTGGCGTCCGGCGCAACCGAGCGCACCTCAATCCGCGCGGACTTCGAGTTGCCGATGGGAATGCGGATCATCGAACCGCGATCGGTAGCCGAGGCCTTGATCTGGTTTGGCGCTTCGAAGTGAGGGTCGAGGCGGCGATAGGAGTTCACGCTGGGGTTGAGAATGAGGCACAGATCGAGCGCATGCGACAGAACGCGATCGACAAACTCCCAGCCAAAGGTCGAGACCATCTCCACACCCTCTGGATCCCACATAAGGTTGGTGCCGTTTTTTGAAACCGAGAGGTTGGTGTGCATGCCGCTGCCATTGACGCCGACAACCGGCTTGGGCAGGAACGATGCGGTGTATCCCATAGTGTGGGCGACCTGCCGGGCCAGCAGCTTGTATATCTGGATCTGGTCGGCAGCAGCAACCACCTCTCCGTAGCCATAGTTGATTTCAAACTGGCTGGGCGCAACTTCGGGGTGGTCCTTCTCGTTCTGGAAGCCCATGGCACGCTGCACTTCGGCAGCTGTGTCAATAAAGCTGCGCAGCGGATCACCGGGCAGCGAGTGGTAGTAGCCACCAGTGTTTACAAACTCAAACTTGCCGGTCTGGTGAAAGATCCGTTCGGCATCCGGGCCATTGAACAGGAAGCCTTCAATTTCGTTCGCGGCATTGAGGGTGTAGCCCTTTTCCTCATAGAGTTTGTTCGCAAAGCCCTGCAGCACGCCGCGCAGATCACCGGCATAAGGCGTGCCGTTCTTGTCCATGACGGAACCGAAGACAAGGACCTTGCCGCTGCCGAAAACGTCTGCGGGCACCCAGTAGAAGGCGCTCCAGTCGATACTGAGACGCAGATCGCTTTCCCTTTGCGCGGTAAAGCCCCGGATGGACGAACCGTCGAAGGTGAGGTTGTCGTGGCTCTTGAGCAGGAACTTCTTGTCATAGTCCAACAGATGCAGGCGACCTTCGAGGTCGGAAAACAGGACGGTGACGGCCTTGATGCGCTTCTCGTCGGTGAGGTACTTCAGGCGTTCTTCACGAACCTTGTCTTCGGGCACACGGCTGAAGCGGTCGGCCTTGGCCTTAAGGTTCAGTTCTTCCAGTTCTTCGTAGCTGAGTGCGAGAAAATTGCGATACTCGCTCGACATGAATGTATATCCTCCAATGCGGTGCCCCGACGGGGGGTCACATTCACAACGTATGGGTGGAACCATGAGGATTGCATGAAGAGATGCGCGGGTTAACGCAGCAGGCTGGCCGCATCGCGCCGGGCGGTCTTAGTGATGACGCGAGAGTAAAAACATGGCTGCGAACAGCGCCAGCGGGATGAGGATAAGCACCACAAAGTAAAGCACCTTCCGCCATGCTCCAGAGCGGCGCTTTTTCCAGTCGCGTAACTCGGCGCGGTCAGAAACTCCAACCTTGTCGAGGTTTTCAAGATCCCAGGCAAAGGCGTGCGCGTTGGGGTAACGATTGTGCGGGTCACGCTCAATGGCGCGGTACAGGACTTCCTGCAGGTGTGGCGTGATCTCGGGATTGGCTTCGCGCGGCGGCAGGGGATGGTTGATGAGCCGGTCATTCATCACGGCCAGGGGGGACGGGCCTGAGAACGGCGTCCGGCCGGTGAGCATTTCGTAAAGCATGATGCCGAGCGAGTAAAGATCGGAGCGGGCATCGCCGCGCTTGCCCTTGACCTGCTCAGGCGAGATGTAGTCGGGTGTGCCCAGGGCCTGGGTGTAGCCGGTGTAGGTGAGTCGCTTGGCGCCCTCCTTGGAAGCGATTCCGAAATCAATGAGCGTGATGTGATCGTGCTCGTCGACCATGATGTTTTCCGGTTTGAGATCGCGATGGATGACGCCGTGGTTGTGAATGTATTCGAGCGCGTGCAGTATCTGGACGGCGATGCGGATGGCGCGGGCAGGAGGCAGCTTGTGCTCTTCATTCAGAATGGTACGCAGCAGCTTGCCGGGCACCCACTCCATGACAATGAAGGTGTGCGAGTGGTCGTGATGCGGGAATATCTGCATCACGTTGGGGTGGTTGAGCGAGGCTCCGATCTCCTCTTCGCGCTTAAAGCGGTCGAAGAGGACGGGGTCGGTTTCCACCGTAGCATGCGGGACTTTAAGGGCTACCGTACGGCCGGTTTGCGTATCGGTCGCGCGAAAAATGGACGCCATGCCGGTTTCCGCAACCAGTGCGTCAATGTGATACTGATCGAATTTTTCGCCGACTTCGACTTCCGTATGGTTACTCATCAGGCATTCGTCACAGGTTCGTTACAGCGCAGCGGGCAACCGTAGTTTGCGTGTTGCGCCGCGAGAGAAACCAGCATAGTAGGAGTATAGACAGCCAGGAGATGAGGAATGCGTGAAGGCGCAGCACAAATTTTTGCGCTGTTGCGCCTCAGCCTTTCCCGCCGAACGGCCGGTTTATCGGGGTAAAAAGTCATCGCCATAAATTACAAATTCGGGATAGGCTCCGGCGCCAAGCTCATGGAGGTCCATGCCGATCCGTTCGCCCTCCGGAGTAGTGCGGAACGGAAGCACCTTGTTCAGCAGCCAGAAGCCGAGATACAGGAACGGCAGCACGAGGCCCAGCAGCGTGCCGATGCCGATGAGCTGCGCCAGCATTTGTCCAGACGGAAACGAGTTGATGAAGGCCAGCGCGAACAGTCCCCACAGGGCGGCGACACCATGCACTGAGATAGCTCCGGAGGGGTCGTCAATGCGCCCGTAGACCTCAAGTAGCTCGACAATGAAGGGGAGCGCACCACCGATGAGTACGCCGGCAAGCATGGCTTCCACGGGGAAAGCGTAGGCGGCGATGGCGCTGCTGGTAACCAGTCCCGCGACCCATCCATTGGCGCACAGGGAGACATCGGGCTTACTGAAGCGAAGGCGCGTGACCAGCAGCGCAGCCAGCAGAGCCATGACGGCGCACATGAATGTATTGATGGCGACAAGCTCCAGCGCAGGCAGCTTGACACCGGCGAACAGTATGGCGCCTAGGATATTGAAGGCCATCCACCCCGGCAGCAGAAGCACGCAGCCGAAGAGCACATAGATCATGTGATGGCCGGGGATGGCGCGTGGGACCGCGGAATCGGCAAATTTGGTGCGGCGCGGCCCCAGGATCCAAACGACGGCGAGCGCCGTGAGGCCGCCGAATGCCTGCATAGTGGCAGCACCGCCGGGATCGAGGAATCCAGAGCCAAGCTGAAAATTAGTACCGAGTCTGGACAGCCAGCCGCCGCCCCAGACCCAGTGGGCGAACACGGGATATACGAGCCCACCCAGCAGTGCGCTTACGATTACGACCGAGCGCAGACGCCAGCGGTCGGCGCCGGCGCCCCATGGAATCAGGATCACCAGTCCCACCGCAAAGATTTGAAATCCGGCGGCGAAGCAGGCGAGGGATCCGTCCCAGTGCAGACCGCCGAGGAACAGTGAACCGGCGCCAATCCAATCCCAGACATGGGAGCCGAGATTAAGCGCATACGATGGAAGCCCAGGGAAGCCCACCAAGGCAAAGCCAAGAATGCAGAAGGCTGCGCAGGCAACAGCCACTGCGGAGAGCGCGCCCAGCAACGATTGCGCTGCACTGCGGGAGCGGCCCAGGCCGGTGTTGAGCAGGGCGAGTCCCGCCAACGCCAGCGGCAAGGCAGCGATGAGCACAATGCAGAGTACAGCAACGGGTTCATCAACGTAGGTCATCGGCGATCCCTTGCTTCCTCGCGATGGTACATGCCGACCATTGCCAGACCGAAAAGCTCGAGAAGCAGGCCTGCGATCACAAACACATCGCGGAGTGCCGGCGAGGCCAGAAGGATCGGCGCCATTAGCAGCACGGCCCATCCCGCAACCATAAGCAGGAGGCCGGCAAATCGAGTTTGAAGCGTCACGGTCGTCATGGCGGCAATAATAGAGTATTTTCTCTTTAACGTTGCTGCGATGTTTGCTTCTTCGTAGAGCTATTAACGAGTTCGCGGCGGCAAGTGCCTCAAGCCTTGGCCGTAGCCTGGGTTATAGTGCGCTCAGAGCGGGTGGAGTCTGTAGAGTCGAGGCTGGCAAATGGCTGCGCGGGCGCTTCTTCGTCGCTGATCTCCTCAGCGCCTCCGGGGATGTTTTCGTCGTCCTCAGGGCAGCGGAGATGGAATGCGCCACGCAGAGCGAGCGGGGTAAGCAAAGTGGTGAGGAGCACGACAGCGACCATGAGCGCCACTTGAGATTCGGTGAAGATCTTTGCGCGGACAGCCATTGCCGCCACGATTACGCCAACCTCGCCGCGCGACATCATGCCACAGCCGATGCGCAGGCTACGCACCCAGCCCATTCCGCGGGCCAGAGCGGCAAGTCCGCAGCCGAACAATTTTGTAATTACGGCGATTACAAATATGACTCCTAGCAGAAGCCAGTGGCCGTCGAGTGCGCGGAAGTTGCTGGCGAGGCCGATGGAGATGAAGAATAACGGGATTAGCAGGCCATGGCCGAGCGCGTGGAAGGTGCGCTCGACGTCGGCCTTGAAGTCGGACTCGGCAAAGACGAAGCCGAGCAGATACGCGCCGGTAATGCCGGCGACGCTGCCGAGCCACTCGGCACCGATGGCATAGAACAGCACCAGCCCGAGGACGCAGCTGGTGACAGCTTCCGCCGAGGAGAGGCGGCGCATTTGCCGAATGAGCGGATCGAGCCAGCGCTTGGCTCCGCCATAACCGATGATGAAGAAGATGCCGACGCTGAGAGCGATGAGCGGCATGCGCACTGCAAGTGGATGATGCGCGGCAAATGCGAAGTGTTTCTGGAGCCAGATTGCGGCTTCCGGAGCGATACCGAAGGAGTCAACGTCGGCGCCGCTGGCGGTTGCAGTGAGGAATGCCAGCACAAAGAGGCCCATTACGTCGTCAATGACAGCCGCGCCGAGGATCACGGATGCTTCCGGCGAGGACATGCGACCGGCATCCATGAGAGTACGTGCCGAGATGGAGACGCTGGTGGCGGTAAGCGCGCCGCCCAGGAAGAGCGCCACCGGCCAGGGAAGCCCCATCATGTGGCCAGCGGCCGAGCCCAGGAAAAACGGCCAGATGACGCCTGAGAGCGCGACCAAAAAGGCCGTGACACCAGCTTCCTTCATGCGGTCAATGTCGGTCTCAAAGCCGGCAATGAACATGAGTACGAGGCCGCCGATCTGCGCGAGCAGCATAAAAGCGCTGTCTGCGTGCCCTCCGCTGAAGAGCTTAAAGTGAAGAAGATTGAGCGCGCCCGGGCCAGCCACGATGCCTACCATCAGCTCGCCGATAATTCCGGGAATGCCGAAGCGGCTGAAGAGCGAGGCAACAATCTTGCTCGCCGGCAGCAGAATCGCGATGAGCAGCGCGAGTTGGAGAATTGCAGGCATCGATTACTGAGTGCTCAGGACAACGGCGTTCTGTTCTTCCGATTTGCGGCCAAACCAGCCGCGGGCGTTACGGAATACATTCAATACCTTGCCATAACCTCCGCGCTCAATGCCTTCCCGCTGCATAGTGCGGATGGTGGCGGCTTGACGGCGTGCCAGTTCGGACTGCAGGTGCGTAACGGCAAGCTCGGCAGCGAGTTGGGTGTGTTCGGCGGCCTGATCGCAGACGCGCAGACGCATGAGCAACTCACCAAACTTGAGCTGTGCAATAAAGCTGTCAGGAGCCAGGCGGCAGGCTTCGCGGAGTTCTTCCATGGCGGTCTGGCCATCGTAGTTCACACAGAGGGCCATGCCCAGAATCACGCGCAACTCGGAAACTTCCGGTTCGAGCGCAACAGCTTCCTGCAGCTGAGCGATGAGATCTGTGCGCTCCGGGCGCTCAAGAAGATTGGGATCGCGAAACATGCGCATAAGCTGCACGCGAGCTGGCTCGGGGATGGCAGGCGGGAAACTAACGGCCGCAGAAGGGACCGGGATGAGCGTCGGTTCGCGTTCCGGCGCAGAAGGGAAAGTGGAAAGCGTTGTCATGATCGAGGCTCCTTGGCAACCCGTTTTGTTTTTGCAACGGGGCTTGAAAAAGTGGCTGGGTGGGTTTTGCGATCCCACCCGGCCGTGTAGGAGAGAGAACAAACAATTTGGTTACGGCTACGACCTACGCGGAGGCTTGTGCCTCTGCCATGGTCATATAGCTGGGTTCTGGCTTGAAGACGAACTCGGGATAGCCGAGCGCTCCCATTTCCGGAAGGTCCAGACCTGCCACTTCAGTCTCAGCGGAAACACGTTGTCCCATGACAATGTCGAGAATCCAGTTGAGGATGAAGCTGAAGGTAAAGACGAACCCGATGAGGGTCGCGATGCCGATAAGCTGAGCGACCAACTGACTGGCGTCACCGTAGAAGAGGCCAGTGACCGAGCCGTTCACCCCGTTCCACGCGCCGCCGTAGTTGCTCGTGCCATCAGCGAAGAGACCGACGGAGAGTACGCCCCAGAGTCCGCAGGTACCGTGCACGGAGATGGCGCCGACCGGATCGTCGACCTTCATCTTGTTCTCAACGAAGGCGACGCTCCAGCAGACGAGCACGCCGGCGACGAAGCCAATGATGGCCGCGCCTACGGTGCTTACGAAGCCGCTGGGAGCGGTGATGGCGACCAGGCCAGCGAGCAGGCCGTTTCCGGCCATACTTGCATCCGGCTTGCCCTTGGTGATCCACATCCACAGAATGGAGGCGAAGGTTCCTGTGCAACCGGCCAGCATGGTGTCGACGGCGATGGTGCCGATGCGGAGATTGCCGGCAGCCGATGCGCCCAGCGTGCTGCCGGGGTTGAAGCCGAACCAGCCGAAGGCCAGGATGAAGCAACCGACCAGCACTGCGGATATGTCGTGTCCTTGAATCGGGTTGCTTGAACCATCGCGGTTGAATTTGCCGATGCGAGGCCCGATGACGAGTGCGACGGCGAGAGCGGTGAGACCACCGACCGCGTGCACCACGCCGGAACCGGCAAAGTCGCAGTAGCCGTGGCCGAGGCCGACGTTGGAACCGAGGGCCGAAAGCCAGCCGCCGCCCCAAGCCCAGTTACCGAAGAGCGGATAGGTGAAGGCACCCATCAGCACCGAGGAGACGCAGAAGGTGAGGAACTTCCAACGCTCGGCAGCCGCACCGGTCACGATGGTCAGCGCCGTGTCCATAAAGACCATCTCGAAGAGGAAGATGACCATCACGCCGACATCATAGGTATGCCCGGAGAGGAACATGCCCTTCGTTCCCCAGAGACCCCAGTGGGTACCGAAGAGTGTGAGTATGTGCTCGCCGGAGAGCGATGCCAGGCCGCCAAGATTGCCGTTGCCCGCGGCACCGCCCATTTGTATGGCAAAGCCTATAAGCCAGTACGCAAACAGGCCGCACGCATACACGGTGAAGTTCATCATGTAGGTGTGATTGGCGTTCTTGACGCGGCAAAGGCCCGCTTCCACCATGGCGAATCCGGCCTGCATGAACATGACCAGGAAGCCGGCGACCAGCGTCCAGACGAAGTTGATGGCAATTTTGTTCTGGCCAACCTGGTTGGCCACATCGCCAACGGTGACGCCAGCCTTGGCGTTTGAGACCGGAACATCGCTGATGGTTCCGGTGTTCGTACCGCCGGGATCACCCTGCGAGAGCTGCGTTGTAGTTGGCGCCGCGGCAGCAGCAGCCTTCAGGTCGGCAGCGGCTGATTGAGCTCGCGCGTGGCCGGCACTCCCCATGGAGAGCAGCAGCATCACCGCGCACATCAGGTACTTATTGCGAAATTTTTTCATGGACTGAGCTCCGTGTCGAAAGAGGTTAGGCCTTCCAGATGGCGTTCTTGTTGCAGGCGGAGGGCAGAATGACCACCACGCCAACCAGGGAAATCGCGAGACCGATGATGGCGAAGGCCATACGTCCTCCGACCGATGAGGTCAGGTGGAGGCCGAAAAGGGCCACGATCCAGCCGCCTGCGGAGAGCGCTGAACCAACCAGCTTCATCACCGCGGGTTGTGCGCCCAGCGCGGGCTTGCCCTCGAGAGGCTTGATCTTGATGAACATCGCGAACGACGCCACCAGAATCACGAGCCCCACGATCAGGAGCGCAACGCCCAGACCGCCCGGCATGACTGCAATACCTGCGCATGCCGTGGTGAGTCCTGTAAGAAAGAGCCCGAACGACCGGCCCTGTGAATTGTTTGCCGCCATGTCACTTCCTCCGGAAAAAGTTTTTAGTTAGTCATTAGTGGGTCCCACGGTACTGAGCAGGAGGGGGCAGTCCCAGTGCTGTGGGGCAAAGCTCCCCGCGCCCGAACGATCAGCTCGCCGGGGTACGGGAAACAGGAAGTCCAGCCTGCCGTCTGCGACCAATCCGGCCTTTGCTGACAGGCATCGAAGCACAGACCGCCGCCCGGCCTGAGAATGACCGGCTCTGCTTGGCCACGGGGAGTGCGAGAAAGACGATCAGCTGCATGAGGGCGGTCAACTCAACGACCATCGGCACGCCGGTCTGCAGCCGCACCAGGACGAGGATCCCGGCCATCGCGAACCACTGCCAGCGCGAACGGCTCATGCGTTCGACGCGGTCGGTGAGCCGCAGCAGATCGCGCGGCCGCAGTGCAATTTCGCCAGGCCCTTCCGCCCGCGCCTTGAAGCAGGCGACAGCAAAGAATCCAGAAATCAGCAGTTCGAGAAATAGCGCCTTTTCATTCATTGGTATCTCCGTGGATGATTTGTAAAACGATCAGCCCAATTGCCCCTTCGGTTAGTGCTTGGGGCCGAAGAAGGCGATGAAAGCTACCGTCAGCGTGGTCTGTCCCTGAACCTGCTCCGAATCGCCCTTGTGGAAGAAGTTCTGATTGGACCAGTCGTGCCGGACTTCAACGCGGCTCAAAAGACCGTCGACCCACTTGTACTGATAGGTCCCGGTGAATTCCTTGAGCGACTGTGCAGTGCCGGTTGAAAAGCCCTGATTGTCGTCGAAGTACTCGCCGCGCAGCGCGAACGAGTTTTTGGCGGTGAACTGGTAGTTGCCGGCCGCGGCAAAGCCCTGCCAGTGCGCGGAATCCTCCGGCGTTTCGCCTGAAGCTGCCGTGCGGTTCTGGCCGTAGTCGTAGTTCAGGTAGGCACTTAACTTCGAAGTCGGCGTAAGGTTCAGCGTGGTGTCAATCAGGTTGCGATAGCCCTTCTGTGTATCGCTGTTCTCAGGGCCGACGTAGTAGTTGAGCGCCCAGTTGTACTTGGGTTTGGTGTAGAGGCTGGTGAGGCCAATGGTGACGCCGCCGTTGTTGTTCACGACATTGTTCCAGCCATTGACGACCTGCAGCCCTGCGGTCCAGGACTTGGTAACCGGCGTGGAGGTGCGCAGACCGAAGTGGTAGAACGGAATAGCCCAGGCAAAAAGGATCGAACGCGAATAATTCCAGTCGTTGTTTGCCTCGATGACTTCTGCGCCGGCGGAGGTAACGAACTGGCCGAAGTCGAGCTCGGTGCCATGCAACTTGGGCGGCAGCGCGCTGACGTAAGCCTGCTCCAGATAGCTGTCAGTGTTTTTTTCGGTGCTCGAATGCATGATGTCATTGGCGCGGCCAAAGATCAGGTCGGCGTGCACCCCGATCGGGCCGGGATCATGATTGATGGTGAGCTTAGCCATTGACAGGCTGAACTGGTCGGTCTTGTCGTTGAAGTTGTAAAGATCGTTGATCTGACCGTTGGCGGCATTGCTGGGGCGGTTGCCGTTGTAGCTGTAGTAGCCGTCAATAAGACCACTGAAATCGAGCGAACCGACACTCCACACTGGCGGAGCCGGAGGAGGTGCGGGTGCAGCAGACTGGGATTGGGGTTGGGCGGGAGCATCGCCAGCCGTACCTCTTGGTTGGGCTGAAGCTGCGATGGTGCAGCAAAGAAATACTCCGAACAATGCTTTTGAAGCAGTGATGATTTTCAAAGTGCCGGTCCTCCAAAGAGAGTGAACTGCAGATTGCACAGACACATTCAGCAAAGCGACTAGATAGAGGCTTTCCGGGTCCCTTCCTGATTTTTTTGGGTCCTCGGTTGCTTCTGCTAGAACTGCATGCGTTCTGGATATATGTAGATACTCATGCCACTCATGAGGAATTCATAAAGAAGGCATGGAAAGGTCGTGAGGAGGCACGAAATCTATAAAAATGTGTGATTTATATGGCTGCAAATCATGTTGCGGGCGAGCCGAATATTGCAAAATCAGGCCGCATCGACAAAGTCATGCGGAAGCCCCGTATGACTTTGGTGCAGGGTGCAGACCGCAATTAGAGTCGTGAGAATCGTCAGGATATGAAAGGTGAGATTGACCTGTGTTCCAAAGACATGCTGAAAGTGTTCGATGGAAGGACAACTCCCGGGCCGAATGCACTTGCCAGACCGGCAAGGCAGAAAGGAGAAGCGTTACGGCCCGGGTTTGTCTTCTACTCCGTGGGTGCATGCAGCAGTGGCTTACCGATGATTCGGACGGTCACGATTGCATGCGGCAGGACAGACACCTTGAAGGCGTGCGGATTATCAGGAGTGATTGGCCTGATATCCCGTTCCACAGCATCGGTGAGCGAGACGTGATCGATATCGAGCAGCGGCGTTGAGATGGTGACGGTCCGCGCGGCTCCACCCAGATCAATCAGGCGCAGAATTGTACCCCGGCCATCTTCGGCAGGCTTCCATGTGTCGAGGAGCAAGTCGGGATCGTTGACGGAGAGGAAGCTTCCCTGGTTGCCGTCCAAGGGACGCGGCAGGTCGAGCGCTTTATCCTGGGAGGTAATCTGGTCTTCTTCGAGTGGTGTTGCCTCCTCCCAGCCCGTACGGCTGAGGGCAGGCGCATTGGTATGTGCCGCGCTTGTGATGATGTAGCGGAAGCGGAAGTGTCCGCCCTGTTCCGCGCGGTAATTCGTATGCCAGTAGTTGTTCATGACATAGGAGAAGATGGTTCCGGGCCGCTGGCCGAATTTGGTTGGCCATGCTCCCCGGTTGATGTCGCCCAGAGTGACGAGCGACGCGTCCAGCGGCATGACTGTCGCTGAGACGCCATCCTGCTGGACGGAGACCCAATGCTGCACAGAAAACCACTCGCGCCCGGCCCCGGGATACATATCCCTTACCGGATCGACCACGCCGTTCTGAATTTCGTACTGGAATTGCGGATGCTTCATCGCAAAGGGGAAGGCAAAGTAAACGGCTTCCTTCTTCAACTCGGGCTTCTTGTCGATGTTTTCAATCAGCTCGATCTTCTTCTGGTTGTTGAAGAGGCGAATCTCCGTGTGAATGGTTGGCGTGTTGTCGGCTGAGGACTCCAACTGCGCACGCCAGCCCCACGGCGTTTGCTCAACGGAGATCAAACGTCCGTGTTCGGATGGATGAACGTGCAGCACCGGCTTGGGAGAGATAGCTCGATACTGCAGAATGCTGTTCGGCGCCTTATCTCCTCCACTGACGTAGAGGTACTGGCCAAAGCGCCACTTGCTGTCCGTGTCGACGATCTCTCTCTTCAACTGCTTGTCGTAGATGCTTTGAATGCTGCCGGTCGAGGGGTCCAGCACAACGCGGTAGTAAGGGCTCTCCAGCGTTGTAGTGGTTGTTGTTTGCGGTTTGGCCGCAGGCGAGTTGGCCGTGCGCAGTTCGTAGACCTTGTATCCCACGGCGGGAACGTGCTTTGCGGTGAACTCCACCTTGCGGAAGTTGGGGCCGACGCTGAGAACAAGATAGGGAACGGCCTTGCCGGTGCTGTGATCGGCGATCTCCATGCCCTTATCGAGGTTGATGGTTACTTCGCCATCGCGCGCCCAGTTGAGCGGGTTGAATACGATCAGGCTGTTGCGGCCGGCTGCAATCGAGTCCGACAGGGTGGCCATGCTGGTGCGGAGGATATTTTCGCGTAAGGCTGCAGCTGTGATTGCGCGGGAATCCTTGACGCGCAACTGTTGGATCGCTTCCTTGCTGGTGGGGTCGGAGACACTGTTCCATGAGGTCCAGGTGTGCTCATCCATCAGGACCATGTTGGCCCACATTGAATTCAGTTTTTTGTGGTTGACCGCCAGCCGAGGGTTGACCAGGGTACTGATGGTTGCGAGCTTCTCGGCGGAGGGTGCGCGGCTCTCGTTCTCGCGCTCCATGGCCGCATACAGGGCGTCGGAGCCGATGCCGTCCTCCCAGTATGGGCCACCGTCGCCGCGGACCGTCGGGATATCCGAACCGAACTTGTGGGCAATATTCGCCAACGCATCATGGAAACCTGAGTACTCGATGCGCGGATAGGCATACAGGGCATTCCACTTGCCGGCAAGCGTGGCCTGCTGCGGGTACAGGTCAGTATTCTCCACCTGGGTGCCGAAGATGATCGCCGCGTTGGCGTGATAGCTCGGGTGCTCGTACATTTCCAAAAAGACTGGAAGAATTTCTTTGCCTGTCGCGGTCAGCGGAGGCAATCCGAAAATGAATTGCATCTGCATATAGTGCCGTGAGTACCACATGAGCACCTTGCCGCCATCAGGCCCCTGCCACCAGAAAGGCGAGTTCTCATTGAGGTGGCCCAGCAGCAATACCGGAGCGCGGTCGTTGTTGCTTCCGGCAAGGAAGTACTTAATATGCGCCGCAGCCAGAATCGACGCATAGGACCACGAGTATGAAGGAACGTCTGTAATGTTGGCGTAGTTATACGGTATTCCGTATTTCCGGCTGAAGTCGGCGCTTGGATAGAGCGAGCGGATCAGCGTTTCGGC
This sequence comes from Acidobacteriaceae bacterium, assembly GCA_035532055.1. Lineage (GTDB taxonomy): Bacteria > Acidobacteriota > Terriglobia > Terriglobales > Acidobacteriaceae > Silvibacterium. Next base: position 34,672 of record DATKRT010000061.1, read on the forward strand.
AGTAGGGAAGCCGGTGAGCAGGTTGCTGGATTGCGCTGGAATATAAAGCTGCTTTTTCCGGATTGCGGTGATGATGCGCTGCTTTTCCTGCGGACTGCGCGAGGCTAGAAACTGCTCCAGGTTCCATTCGCCGTCGGTGCTGAAGCGGAACGCCGGGTGCTTCGCGGTCAGGTCCATGGCTTCGTCGAGGATGCGGCTCTGGATGGCCGAGACCTTGGCCTGGTAATCCGTATAGCCCACGTCCAGATGCACATGGGGAACCATGAACAGGGTCCACTTCTTCCGCGGGTTCAATACTTCAGTCAATCGGGTCCTGTGCCCGTTGAGCTTGACGGTCAAGTGTGCGGGAGTGTCAGCGGGAAACTGCGGGACAGCAAAGCTGAGGCGTTCTTCGCCGAAATCCTGACCGCCCTGGAGAGGATGGGTCAATGTATGGCCTGCGATTTTCAGCGCAACACTGCCGGAATGCGGGTGTTGGCGATAGCGTACAAACACATCCACGCGCTCATCCAGACCTGTGTCATTTTTTGTAAAGAATATGGTAGGTTGCACCCGTACCTCGATGGCAGCAGGTACGGAAGCGGTTGATTGCAGGCCGATGGCGTCGTAATTCATTCCGGCATCAGGTACGCCTTCCTTGTGGGTCGCTACCGCCTGAAGTGTGATCTGGTTATGCCCGTTTTTGAGCCACGAACCGGGAAAATCGCACTCGACTTCCGCGCGCGAATACGCAGGATAGAACGCGGCCATCATATCGCCCATGGCGTAATCGAGTTTCGGATGCAGATAAAACAACCCTATGCGTCCGTTGATGCCGATGCGTAGAGCGGGAACGCTGGAGTGCTCAATAATGAGCGAGACCGTAAGGCGGTAGTTGCGGCTCGGCCTTCCGGCGATCGAGAAGTCAATGGCGCGCGGCGCGGTTTTTGGATTGGATGGCTTTCCGGCAAAGGCGGAGTGCGCGTAGGCATACCAGTCAGCCTGTGGATGATCTTTCCCGACAGTAAAGACCACGGGTGCATGCGGCTGCCCGGAGGCAAATTCACCAGACGAGCCGTCAAATTTTCCAATATTCCAAATTGTGCGGGGGCTGGATTGGGCAAATGAAGGCAGTGGAGACACCGCCAGCAGGAGCGCGGCGAGAAGATACCGGAAAAGCATTACAGACTCCAGAAATCAGGTGGATACGATGCCCTCCCATACTACCCCGTAGTTATTTGAAGGAGTACGTTTGGCTTGTCGGCCAGCGAAATACAGACCTGTTCGTGACAACAATCACTCCATTGAGTGATTTACCTCACGCCTGCTGACGGGTACTGTGCAGAGGTAATGTGGCGAGTTCTGTGCAGAATGATGTACTCTTGTGCGGGCAAAAAACTGGCTGTTATAGCCGCCCGCAACCCTAAGCATTCAAAGGTGCATCGTACAAATCACAATGGTCAATCCGTCGCGTAGTATCCGTCGCCTGAAGTCCCTGCCTGGTCAAGATTCCTTTCATCCCATTCGCAAATACGCAGTGCGAGCAGCATGGCTGATTGCCGTGTGTGGCCTGCTTTCGTGTGGTGCATTGGCTCTTGCGAGCCCGACGTGGACCGCCCAGGGGCGCGCGGCCGACGTCGATCTGTTTATTGGAACCGGCAGCGGCCCAGGCGGCCCGGAGAACCTTTTCCCGGGCGCTGTGACGCCTTTTGGAATGGCGCAGCTGAGTCCTGACACTGAAGACCATGGTTTTGGATACCACTATGGGAAGACCAGCATCAAGGGCTTCAGCATGGCGCACATGAGCGGTGTGGGATGCCCGAGTGACGGCGAGGTATTTTTCACGGCGACGACCGGTCCGGTTTCGCCCGAGGAGAGCGAATTCGAGTCCCCGTACTCGCACAGCCAGGAGTCTGCATCGCCGGGGTACTACCAGGTGCAGTTGCAGCGTTGGGGTGTCAACGCGGAGATGACCGCTACGGATCGCACCGGCATGGCGCGATTCACGTTCCCGGCGGGGAAGCAGGCAAATATTCTGCTTCCGATCAGCCATACGCTCAACTACACCACGGCAGCCTATGCGCACGTGGTTGGCGACCATACGATTGAAGGCTATGTGGTGAACCGGGCCTTCTGCGGAAACAAGCAGACCTACAAGACCTACTTTGTTATGAACTTCAATCGGTCGTTTTCCAAGTTCGGCACCTGGAATGGGACATCGCCCAACAGCCCGGCACAGCCTGCATCCGGTTCGCGTTCTGTTACCCAGGAGAACCACGACCAGTGGGTTGGCGCCTATGCCTCGTGGCCGGCGGCGAAGGAACCGCAGACCGTCACCGTGCAGATCGGGATTTCCTATGTAGACCAGGCAGGCGCTGAAAATAACCTGAAGGTCGAAGCGGCAGGGAAGAGCTTCCCCCAGATTCGGGATGAAGCGCAAGCCAAGTGGAACAAGGCTCTCAATGTTATTGAGGTGTCGGGTGGCTCAGCGGTTAACGAGCGCGTTTTTTACTCGGCTCTTTATCACAGTCTGCTGACGCCGAGCATCCTGAGTGATGCCGACGGGAGATACCTTGGTTTTGACGGGAACATCCATCACGTTGCTCATGGCCATTTGATTTACGGTAATTTCTCGGGATGGGATATTTATCGCAGCCAGATGCCGCTGCTTGCACTGATTGAGCCGCACCGGATGGAGGACATGGCCCAGTCGGCGGTCCTGATGTATCAGCAGGGTGGATGGATCGGACGCTGGCCGCAGGTCAATCTCTATACCAATGTGATGGCCGGAAGCCCGTTGACCACGGTGATGGCCACAGCGTGGCTGGATGGCCTGCATGGATTCGACATGAAGGCTGCGTGGCAGGGTATGTATCTAGATGCGACGCAGGCACCGCCTGCCGGCAAGATTTACGTCGGACAGGAAGGGATCAAGTGGATCAATACGCTGCACTATGTTCCGAATGACAAGGTGAAGTACGGTTCGGTTTCGCAGTTGCAGGAAGATGCGATTGCATATGCTTCGCTGTACAGGCTGGCGGAGAAGCTAGGTAAGACCGCGGACGCCAAGGTTCTATATGACCGTGCGCTGTACTACCGCAACCTGTATGATCCGCAGGACCACTTCTTCCGTCCCCGCAATGCCGACGGTCAGTGGGTCGCAAACTTTGATCCATCGCAGGAAGAGCATGGCTTCATTGAGGGCTCTGCCTGGCACTATCAGTGGCTGGAACCGCAAGACATGGCCTGGGTGATTAAGACCGTAGGTCAGGCAAGGTTTAACCGTCGGCTGACACATTTCTTCGACTACAAGAAGCCGGGATGGTACGGCCAGTATTACAACCCCTACAATGAGACGGACCTTGAGGCTCCGTTTGAGTTCAACTTTTCCGGCAATCCGTGGGAAACGCAGCGCGTGGTACGCCGCGTGTTGAGCGAGAACTATACGGATACGCCGGATGGAATTCCCGGCAACGATGACTTAGGCGAGATGTCGTCGTGGGCAGTCATGAGCATGGCGGGATTCTATAGCGTGGATCCAGCGAGTCTTGCGTACGAGCTGGTCAGCCCGGTTTTCTCCAAGGTGGAGATTCATCTGCACGCGCCATACTCAGGCAAAGCCTTCATCATCAAGGCAACAGAGCATCCCGGCGATAAGCCGTACATCCAGAGCGTGAAGCTGGCTGGACGGACTTACACGAAGAACTGGATCGACTTCCGCGATATGACGCGCGGAGGGACGCTGCAGTTCTCGCTCGGAGCATCGCCGAACCAGTCGTGGGGCGCAGCGCCGGAAGATGCTCCTCCATCCTTGAGCACGGAACATCCGTAATCAAGGAGAAATCGACAGACAATGAAGGGCAGCCCAGTGGGTTGCCCTTCGTGCATTACGTGTGGTTGTGGGGTAAAGACTGGAAGTAGGCGAGCAGGGCATCTCCCCGGGGTGTTCCGTAGCCTGCGCATGCATTCCATCTCTCATCCGCGTGGTAGTAGCCGTTGTATCCTTTCAGAACCGGGCGCAATGCTGTGTGCTTTTCGCGGCCGATGGCGTAGAGATGCGGATGCAGATGTCCGCATCGCCGGCCGAGAGCCTGATTGATGCGGGCAATCAACGCGGCCCAAACAGGCGCAACCGCGCTGGTCCCTGCTGAAGCGAAGGTGCGACCGGTCATCCGCATTTCAAATCCATAACGGGGATCGGCGAGGCCGGCGACATCGGGGATGCCGCGTCCCGGAGCTCCGTCAGGTCCAACTGGGACTTGAGCGTCGTGTTGCCAGGCAGGAACGTGAAACCGGCAACTGATGCCACCGCCGGTAGCACCGTGAATCCCGAAGTGCGAGGCGTTCCATGCCTCCTCTTTGCCGATATCCGTTGGCATAATACTGCCGCTAGTGCCTCCACATGCCAGGCAGTGCGGACTGCTTGCGGGGTAATTTACTGATGGCGGGCCATCCTTTGCGCCGTTCATCGCTCCGGCATCGCCAGTGGAGGCGCAGACAGAAATTCCCAGGTGCGCCGCTTCGCGCAGGACCGTTTCCAGGACGTCGATTTCCGTTTTCGAGACAAGGTGTTCAGGAAAGCTCCAACTGATCGAAAGGACGTCTGGTTTGTTGTCCTCATCGAGCACCGCATGGCTCAAGGCGTGGTACAGACCCTGCGCATCACTGGGCGCGAAATAGACGACAATGTGCGCTGCCGGGGCCAGGGCTGCCAGGATTTCCAGGTCCATGGTGACCTCGGCTGTGCACTGAGCCGCGATGAAAGCATCGCTCTCTGTAGCTTCTGCGGCTATTGAAAGAGTGCCACTGAGTATTTGCAGGAACTCGTGGATTGCCCTACGGCTTGCCGGCTGGTTCTCTCCGTCGCCGACTTTTACCACTGATATTCGGGGTTCAGGGATGTCCAGGCTACGGCAGAATTCCTGAATGTCCTCGGGATAGAATCCGCCGCCAAACTCGATCAGGCCGATTGTCTGGCCGGCGGCGTCCAGATTTTCAGGGAATCGGTATGCGCGGGCCAGGTCGATAATATTTGCAGTAGGCTCCAGACTGCAGAGAGAAGAGCGGCGGCGTGGGTTGGAGTGCCGGGAATTGTGCAGACCGAGAATGCTTTCAACCACGCCCTGCCATTCATCCGGAGCCACAACGGGCCTGGAAGGCGCGAAGAATCGAGCCCCCTTATGGTCGAACTCTTCAAGTTGTGTCTTAAATGCCCGCTCGACTACAGATGCCGTGCCAGAAAGCCGGACTGCGCGTCGCTTATCTGCAACTTCGACGACCAATAATCCATGCCGTTCAGCGAAGGATCGCACCATTTCGACCGATCCAGCGGCTGCGCCGTGCGCTTCTCTGAGCTGTGCGTGGGTCATCAGCTGCGACATAGACAGCGGTGTGTGATATTCGTTATTCGGAGTTGGCACTGTAGCGTGCGGCGGCGGCAGTGGCGCTTTTTGCGCCAATACAACCGTCAGATGGATGTGCTGGTCTGGGTTAAGCCGCCCTACGCGAGAGGAGCCTTTCGGGATTTCGATTACATGGAAGTTCATGTCTTTTACTTTGTGCTGAGGCTGTCACAGAGGGGACAGCGCCGATTTTCTGGGAGCGCTTCGTTCTCGCTGCCTCAGACTTCAAACCTTTCCCAGAGTTCTCTCGTGTGTTTCAGTAGGGCGATGAAATCCGCATGTCCGCGGAGATTGGCCAGCAGCGGATCCCATCGGCCCAGCATGGGATAGTTCAGGAAGCCTTTACTGACGGCGACCTCCAGCCATGCGATGGCGCGCTCGACTTTGCCGAGCAGGGAGTAGCACTCGGCCAGCATCCATGGCCATTGGGCGTCAGTCGCGGTGATTTCTTCAAATTCCGGGTCAATCGATTGCTCGGCTGCTGCGGAGTCACCACGCAAAGCGGCGATCATCACGCTGCCCATTTTACAGAAATAATGCTCGCCACATTTCTGTTTCAAGACCTCGAACTGCTCAATCGCCGCCTCAGTCTTTCCATCGAGTGCCAGCGCTTGCCCGCGCAGACAAAGGAGCAGGGGATTCTTCGGGTCCAGTCGAATGGCCTCATCAAACGATGGAATCGCATCGGCAAACTCTCCTGCGGACATGGAGAGCAGACCGGGTAAGAAGCGATAAACCGGCGTCAGCGGATCGATTTCAAGGATTCTCCGAGCCAGGGGCATGGCGGCATGCGCTTTGCCGCTGAGAGCGCACAAGGCGGAGTACCAGCTCAGGCTATCCGAATCATTAGGGTCTTCGGCTATGGAGCGCTTCAGAAGCAGAATGGCTTCCTGGGTTTTGCCTTCCTGCAGGCTGATGAGGCCCTGAAGTCTTAGAACATGGGCGGACTCAGGATCAATCCGGGCGGCTTCCGTTGCGCATGCTTTTGCGAGGTCCAGATTCTCCATGTCGGAGCTGATGCCTGCGTTCAGAAACTGCCAATACACTTGCCCCCGGGTAGTAAGCAGCAGCACATTCTTGCCAACGACGCGCTCGCCCATTTCCAGATATTCGAGGGCTCGATCCAACCCTTCGCGGGAGTAATTCAAGATTTCCTGCTTGGCCTTTACGTAGAACTGCACTGCCCGGACGTCAGGCAGAGGGCGAGCCTCGAGTTGCAGATTCTCTTGTGGGCTCAGTGTGACCTTCAGAGCGGACACGATCTGACGGGATATGGATTCCTGAATTGCAAATGCGTCTTCTGTTGTTCCCCGATATTTGTTCCCCCATATCAGCGTGTCAGTACGCGTATCAATGAGCTGCGTAGTGACACGAACCGCCCGTCCGCTCTGGGAGTTTGCGGGATCCGCCGGTTGCTGGATGCGTACGGTGCCGCGAAGAACGTTTCTGACGCCAAGTTCTGCCGCGATCTCGGCTGGAGTTCGGGGTGAGTTCTTCAGGCGCATGGAGGATGTACTGCAGATTGTGCGCAGAGAGTGAACGCCAGAAAGGTCGGTGATAATCTCGTCCGTCAATCCGTCGCAGAAGTCCTGGGTTGCCTGATCCTCATTGTCCCCTGTAAAGGGCAGGACAAGGATGGTGTGGTCTGACGGCACCGGGGCGATGCGCAGCTCTTCAGGTACGGAAATCTTTTGCGTGGTCCGGTACAGGCGGGAGGTGGTGGGTTCCTGCAGCGCCTCCAAAAACTCGCGGGCATTCTGAAAGCGGCGAACAATCTCCTTGTCAAGAGCTCTCTCAACAACCTCTTCCAGATGGTATGGGATGTGGGCGCCATGCTCCCGTATCCGGCGATGTTGCTTCCTGAGGATTGCGTCGAGAACCTCATACGAGCTGGTGGCGGCGAAAGGATGGGCGCCAGACAGCATTTCGTAAAGCACGACGCCGCTGGCCCACAGGTCGGTGCGGTGGTCGAGCGTTTTGCACAAGACTTGTTCGGGCGATAAGTAGCTGATGGTTCCGAGGATTTCGCCCGTGGCGGTGAGACCTTTGTCTGTCCCGAGCTCCTTGGCCAGGCCAAAATCGACGATTTTGACCACGCCGTTTTCGCAGAGGATCAGGTTTGCCGGCTTGATATCGCGGTGGATGACCCCGCGCTGGTGCGCGTGTTCCAGGCCAGATAGCAATTGCGTGGCAACGTCGACAGCGGCATTGGAATCGAGTGGGCCACGCCGGAGCCGTTCCGCCAGGGTTTCCCCTTGATAGAAAGCCATCACGATCACGACTTCGTCGTTGGGCAATTCCTCGACCTGATAAATGCTGCAAATATTCGGATGATCGAGCTGCGAAGCGGCGCGGGCTTCCTGAATCAGCCTGGCCCGCGATGCGGGGCTGCCGTCAGTTGCCGGCCCAAGCGATTTGAGTGCCACAAGCCGCATAAGGCGGGTGTCCTTGGCCTTCCAGACAACACCCATCCCTCCGGCACCCACCCGCTCGAGCACCTCGTAATGCGCGATTCTCGATCGATCAAGCGCGGGCATACCGCAATTCCTCATTCCGTGCAGTGGCAGAAGCTGTATTCCGTGCAACCAGTTCTTCAAACAGGGCTGAGGTATTCTCGATTGCAGCAAAGGCGCACATGCCCACCGCGCGAGCCTGTTCCGGGGTAAGCTGCATGGTATCGAGTGTATGGTTCAGGTCGGCCAGATGAGCCGGATCGTCGTCGGCGTGTCTTTTCAGACAGCGGAATGCGGTCGCGGGCGCTCCGGATTTTGCTTGAATTTGCTGAAGCTGGGCGGGAAGCGGAGCGTAACCTTCCATCAGGATTAAGTAGCCCATCACCGCAACCGGGTGAATATGGTGCATCCAGAAATATTGAGCCCCGATCAAGTTGACCGTGGCGGTGCAGGGAGACGCTTCCAGGACATCGCGCTTCTGGTATCCGAGGGTACAGATGTCATCCAGTAGCCAGAGGTCGTGGTCTTTTTCTTCCTCTATGTGGATTTCCAGGTAAGATGCCAGGCGGGAGGCGACTGGATCATCCGGAAGAGCGAGGGCACAATTGCGCGCAGCGGGCATTAGGATGAGGCCGCTGCGCATAACACAAAAGATTTGCATCAGGAATTCCGGAAAAAGGCGCGGGAGTTCCGGATGATTCCAGAACATGTGAGTGGCCGCAAATAGCCGGCCTTCTGCGAGGCGGATTTTCCCCCACAGGATGTCACTATTTGTCGGGCATTCCATGGTCACTCCCACACTTCAGTACGTCTTCCACACAGGCTTATCGGATAATCCGCCGCGTTGGAGGGGGACAGGTCACGCAGTTTAAGGCAGAAACGGAAGCTGGTAAATGGCTTAAATGGCGATATTGGGCCGCAAATGCTCCTTGCCTTCGGGAGCTTCCCCCATTTTTTGGCGCAGTTTAACCAGAACATCAATTTCTTCGTCCGTAATCTGTTCGATTATCTGCTTATCGCTTTCCGAGAAATGTTGCGCGACGATAATACCGGCGTCGTGAAGTTTTTGAATCTTGTTTTCAGTGCTTGCCATAATCCCCTCCAGAAGTTGACGTAAAGTCCAGCTGAATGGGCGATGAAGCGGAGATGTTCAGCTGCGTCGTGAAGATTGTATACGAATTACTGGCTGCTGGAATCCGCCCGGTTTAAGATACAGCCATGGCGGAACGAGACTTGCACGATTTCTCTCTGGTTCTCAAGCATGACGGCAAAGGGACCCATATATCTGGGCATACTCCCTTTACGGTTGGGCGTTCGCCACAGATGAACCTCGTCCTGCCCTATCCTTATATATCCCGGCATCATGCCGAGATACAGTTCGACTCGTCAAGCCAGAGTCTTGTCTTAGTGGGTGTCAGTCCAGAGTGTTTTGTCAATGGCGTGCGAGTTTCGCGGCAGACGATAACTCCGGACGATGAGATCCGATTTGGTTTTCTGGAAGGGCCCATGATCCGGCTGGCGGAGAAGACCGCGGATGAGCATCCGTCTGCCGATAGCAATGCCGGTTCGCTGCGGGCGACGCTGGATCATTTGCGGGAGCCGTCGAGTTCCGACCGGGATCTGACACGGTTGAGCTGGTTTGTGGAAGCTGCCAGGCGACTGAATAATGTTGGTGCGGTCAAAGAGATTTTGGCGGCACTGATTGATACGACTCTGGAGTTGACGCGCGTTGAGCGGGGCTATGTCTTCCTGACAGATGAAGCAGGGAAGCTGTCCTTGACGGCCGGCCGCAGCAACCAGGGCGAAGATCTGACTGACAGTTCGACCCTCTCGCACAGTGCGATCCGGCAGGCCGTGAACAGCGGCTCGGACTTTATCCTTACGGATACGTTGTCTGCCGATACCGCCCGACCTACGGACAGCATTGTTGTCCAGAACATCCGCGCTATTATTTGCATTCCTTTGCGCAAGCGCTCTACGGATGCAACGGGGGATGAGTCGCGGGTGTTGGGGGTGCTTTATCTGGACAGCCGTCAGCAGACGAGCCGGCTTACCCGTATGGACAATGATCTGCTGCGCACCATTGCCACGGAAGCAACGCTTCTTGTAGAGCATGCGACCTTGGCACAGGCCGAGGCTGCGGCGCGCCGCTATCAGGAAGAACTGCAGATTGCGTCAGAGATACAGCAGAGCCTGATGTCTGTACGGATTCCTGACATCCCGTTTGTCGAAATCCTGGCCCACAGTATTCCGTGCAAGGGCATCGGCGGCGATTTCTACGATGTTCTATGCCACAACAATGCGCTGTATATAGTGGTTGCGGATATTTCAGGAAAAGGGGTGTCGGCAGCCGTTCTGGGCTCGACTCTGCAAGGGCTGATTCATGGGCAGATACTGTCGGGACTTTCGTTGCAGGGCGTTGCTCTGATGGCCAACACGTATATCTGCGGGAAGAATCTCCGTAAATATGCAACCTTATTACTGATTCGACTGGAGGCTGACGGCACAGTTGAGTATGTGAACTGTGGACACGTTCAGCCCTTGCTGTACGACCCGGTGGATGACTCCCGCGGAACCATTACTTCCTGTGAGGGATGCAACCTGCCAGTCGGATTATTTGCCGATGCGACCTTCAACTCGGAGACGATTCAATTGAAGTCAGGTCAGAAAGTCTTCATCCTGACGGACGGCATTACTGAAGCGGAGAACCCCACAGGCGTGAACTTTGGCGACGCTCAACTGCAGCCGTTGATTGCGGAGGGCGCCGAGCTGAATAAGGTTTTTGAGGAACTCAAGTCGTTTACAGCCGGAGCCGAACTCGAAGACGATTGCACGATGGTGCAAATCTGCTACAGCCCCCGCTCATAAGGCTTCATCCAACCAGCGGTTGCATTTCCCCGAATCCCTCAACCTGGGCGTGTGTGAGAGATTGGGCGGGCAGGTACATCTATACTTGGTGTGAGAGGCGCTGTGATTTCAGCAATACGTTTTTTATGGAATGCGACGAAGGGCCACCGGCTGCGTCCCTGGCGGAGCGAGTATCTCAGGTGGCGCATTGAAACGTATTCCGGCATGAGCGCCGAGAGCATTACAGCACTTGATATGGTGCGGTTTGTTTGGCGGGAGAAGCTGAATCTGCTGCGGTTTTTGCATTGGGCCGGAAGCCTGGAAAAAGAGGCGCTAGCGGCAAAAGCCAAGTGATGCAGGGCCAGACGCCCTACATGGAAGCTAGGCTGTGCGCGGGTTTACGGAGCTTGATTCATATTTCCGCAGGATGCCATCTGTTGGCGGGAGCTTTGCTCCGCAATGGCAGGTGAAGGGAGAAAAACATGGGTGTATGGAGAGCGCTACAGGCCGAAGATGGACATGCGTTAAGCGCGTATGTGGCGGAGCCTCGCGGAGAGTCTATTGCAGGTTTAGTGGTGGTACAGGAGATTTTCGGTGTGAACGGGCATATCCGATCGGTGGTAGACAGCTATGCGGAAGCAGGGTTCTTCGCTGTCGCCCCGGCTATCTTTGATCGAATTGAGCGCGGCGTGGACCTGAGCTACGAAGGCGAGGACATGCAAAAGGCACGGTCGATCGCCATGCATCTGAATATGGACAATGTTTTGAAGGATGCCAGCGCCGCAATTGAACATGCCCGTACAGCCACCGGAAAAAAGACGGGCGTGATTGGGTATTGTCTGGGCGGATCGGTGGCCTGGCTCGCAGCGTGCCGCCTGAGAGTGGATGCGGCAGTAGGCTATTACGGCGGACAAATTGCGCAGCATGCCGAGGAGAAGCCGAAGTGTCCGGTGATGCTGCATTTTGGCAACCAGGATAGCCACATTCCGCCGGAAGCGGTCGACAGGATTGTTGCGGCCCATCCGGAGATTCCCATCTATCGCTATGAAGCCGGTCACGGATTCAACTGCGATATGCGTTCCGCGTACGACGCGCCTTCGGCAAAACTCGCGCGTGAGCGGTCGCTGGATTTTTTGAAGAAATCTTTGGCTTAAGAGCACCTGGCTCCTGAGCCTGAGGTTTTTGCGGGGTCATGTCGAGGTGCGGAAAGGAGCGTCCTTTTCCGTGATTTTGCATCTACTTCATATCTGACACAAACGAGTCCGCGCGAAATTTGGAACTGACGAGACAGGATGGCAGAAGCAGAGCAAAAAAGTGCAGCTGAGGCTGCGCTGAAGCCTGAGCGAAGAGACTACTCGCATGCCTGGCGGGCGCTGCGGCATCGCAACTTCCGGTTGTTTTTTGGCGGGCAAAGCATTTCGCTCATCGGCACCTGGATGACGCGGATTGCCACGGCCTGGCTGGTTTACCGGCTGACAAAGTCGGCGCTTTTGCTGGGCACGGTCAGCTTTGCCGGGCAGATTCCGACGTTTTTGGTTGCGCCGTTTGCAGGCGTCCTGGTCGACAGGTTGAACCGTCGCACGGTATTAATATGGACGCAGTCGCTGGCCATGCTGCAGTCGCTGGCGCTCGCCGCTCTTACGCTTTCCCACCGCATCACGATTTCTGAAATCCTCGCGCTGAGCGTGTTTCAGGGCTTCATCAATGCCTTTGATATGCCGGGCCGGCAGGCCTTTATGGTGCAGATGGTGAGGGACCGTACGGATCTCTCGAATGCCATCGCGATCAATTCCTCCATGGTGAATCTGGCGCGACTGCTGGGTCCTGCGCTGGCCGGCATTGTGATTGCGGCGACGAATGAGGGCTGGTGCTTCCTGATCGACGGCGTGAGCTATATTGCGGTGATCGCCTCACTGGTGATGATGCGGATTGATGTTGCGGAGGTGAAGCGCTCCGCAGCCACGATGTTTGAGCAGATGCGCGAGGGCTGGGCGTATGTTTCGACGTCTATCCCGATTCGTTCCATCCTGTTGCTCTTTGCGCTGGTCAGCCTGATGGGAATGCCCTACGTGGTCCTGATGCCGATTTTTGCGGCCAAGGTGCTGCATGGCGGGCCGCATACGCTGGGATTCCTGATGGGAGCTGCGGGAATTGGCGCGCTGATTTCGGCGCTGTCGCTAGTCGTCCGCAAGTCGGTCCGGGGACTTCTGAAGATGCTTCCGATTGCATCAGCATCCTTCGGCGCCGGGCTGGTGATGTTCGGATTCTCGCATTGGTTCTGGGTGTCGATGCTGCTGATGGTCATCGTAGGGTTCGGCATGATGCAGGGGTTGACGGCGAGCAATACGATCATCCAGACGCTGGTTCCAGAAGACAAACGAGGCCGCGTAATGAGTTACTATACGGTGGCGTTTGTCGGCATGGCGCCGTTTGGCAGCCTGATGGCCGGGGTTCTTGCGCATTGGATTGGGGCTCCGCATACGGTAATGCTGACGGGTACCTGCTGCATGATAGGCGCGGTCGTGTTTGCCAAGCGGCTGAGAACGATCAAAGACCGCATGCGGCCGGTTTATATAGAATTGGGCATCGTGCCGCCCAGACCGAGCAAGCTGGTGGAAGAGCAGGCAGGGAACTGAATTCCGCCGGTGTGGATGTCCCGTTTGGTGTGTGCAAGAATAGGCCTATATCCAATGTCAAACACTGAATCTTCAGAAGTTCAATCCACGCCAGAAGCAGTTGACCCCGTCGAGGTAAACGAGCCCAGCGAATCGTTCGGTGCGTTGCTCAAGGAGTACGAGAGTGCGCATGCGCGAAAGCGGGAAGCGGGCGCAACGCAGATTGAAGGCACGGTGCTTTCGATTACGCCCGAATGGGTGTTCGTTGATATCGGATTCAAAATTGAGGGCGCGTTGCCGATTGCGGCGCGGGAGTCTCTGGAGCCTGGGGACCGCGTTCTGGTTTCGGTCAAGGGTAGAAATGAAGACGGTTATTACGATCTGACTCGCTTTAAAGTGGCACAGCCTAAGGACTGGGCGGCGCTGGAGAAGGCATTTGAGGGGAAGTCGGCGATACCCGGCCGGGTGACGGCGGTGGTGAAGGGCGGCCTGAGGGTTGATATAGGAGTGCAGGCATTTATGCCCGCATCGCGCAGTGGTGCGCGAGACGCCGCCGAGATGGAAAAGCTGGTCGATCAGGAAATCGTATGCCGCATCACCAAGCTCGATACGGCGACAGAGGATGTGGTTGTCGATCGGCGGATTGTGGTGGAGGAAGAGGCGCGTGCAACGCGCGAGCGCCGCTATTCCGAGGTTGCTGAGGGCGAGGTGGTAAGCGGAACCGTGCGCTCGCTTGCCGAGTATGGAGCGTTTGTGGATGTGGGCGGCGTGGATGGCCTGCTGCATGTGGCGGAGATTTCCTGGGCTCGCGTCAATCATCCGTCCGACGTGCTTACGGTGGGGCAGACCGTCGAAGTAAAGGTCCTGAAGATCGACGCGGAGAAGCAGCGGATTTCGCTGGGCATGAAGCAGCTGCAGCCGCACCCCTGGGAGGGTGTGCCGGATCGGTTCAAAGTCGGTCAGCGCGTGACCGGAGTGGTGACGCGGGTGGCGGACTTTGGGGTCTTTGTTGAGCTGGAGTCAGGGGTTGAGGGGCTGGTTCACATTTCAGAGATGTCCTGGGGCAAAAAGATTCACAAGGCGAGCGATGTGGTGAAGCCGGGTGAAACGGTGGAGGCCGTTATTCTGGGGATCGACGCGGCGGAACGGCGCATGTCGCTTGGGCTGAAGCAGGCTTTCGGTGATCCGTGGGCGGAGGCGGCGCGTACTCTACAGCCCGGGATGCAGGTAGAGGGGTCTATTGTCAGCTTCACGAAGTTTGGTGCTTTTATGCAGATTACCGAGGGTGTGGAGGGCATGATCCATATCAGCGAGATCAGCGCCGAAAGGCGATTGAATCATCCTTCGGATGCACTGCGGCTGGGCGAGGCGGTGAAAGCCCAGGTGCTATCCATCGATGCGGACAAGCGGCAGATCCGGCTGAGCATTAAGAAGCTGGTGCCGACCGGACTGGATGAGTTTCTTGCGGAGCACAAAGCGGGCGACTTGGTTACAGGGCGGCTGTTGGACGAGAGCGGGGAGCAGGCCCGGATTGAGCTGGGCGAGGGAATTCTGGCGCAATGCCGAATTCAAGCGCGTCCAGAGGAGAAAAAGGGCAGTTCCGGGACAGGAGGTGCGGTTGATATGTCCGCGCTGAGCTCCATGCTGCAGGCGCGTTGGAAGGGCAATGAAAAAGCTGGCGTTCCGGGGCGTGAACCGTTGAAAGCAGGGCAGATTCTCAGTTTCAGGATAGCTAAGATTGACGCTGCGGCGAAGAGAATTGAACTGGAACTGGCGTAGACGGGAAGTGGGAATCCGGGCATCTGGAGCGGCTAATTGCATTGCCCAGCTAAATTACACCATGTTATTCTTAGTTCAGACACTTAGGAAGTGTAACGAACTATAAAACAGGAGTAATGCCCAGTCGTGCTGGCACCTACGAAGAAAACGGACATCATTACGCAATTCCGCACTCATGAATCCGATACCGGAAGCCCAGAAGTGCAGATAGCGATCCTCAGCGAGCGTATTGGCGAGCTCACCGAGCATTTCAAGACCCACGCGAAGGATCATGCTTCGCGCCGCGGTCTTCTGATGCTGGTCAGCAAGCGCCGCCGCCTGCTGGACTACCTCAAGACGAACGACTCCGATCGGTATCGCGAAGTCATCGGCAAGCTCGGTCTGCGCAAGTAGACCCGAAGAATTAGCATTGTCCCATACGCACACGCGACGGAATTTGAAACAAGCAGGGAACGTGGACGGCTCGAGCAGTCATGCTGCGTTCCCGCCTCAGTATTTTTGTCGCCCAGGGAGCTGGTTGCGGTGACCGCCGCAGCGCTTTGCCATTTTTCCCGCTCCAGTGCGGCCCTTCCATCTGCGATTTTGCCTGTCTCCAAGGTGTTATTTGCGCTCAATGAAGCGGCGCGCGAAGGTTCAGGTGCAATCGCCCATCCACATTTCGAAACGAGGATTTTATGAAACAGGAAGTGACAGTTGAGCTTGCCGGAGGCAAGCAGCTGCATTTTGAAACCGGGCGCATGGCCAAGCAGGCTTCCGGCGCCGCCCTGGTGACCCAGGGAGAAACGGTTGTGCTGTCCACAGCAGTGGCGTCGCCCGACCCGAGGGAAGGCATCGACTTCTTCCCGCTAACGGTCGATTACCGCGAGTACGCCTATGCAGGCGGCCGTATACCCGGCGGATTCATCAAGCGCGAAGGCCGTCCGAGCGAGCGTGAAATTTTGACCTGCCGGCAGATCGACCGTCCTATTCGCCCGCTCTTCCCGGCAGGTTTCCGGAATGAGACGCAGGTGATCGTGCTGGTTATGTCGGCCGACCGAGAAAACGACCCGGACGTTATCGGCATTAACGCAGCCAGCGCCGCTTTGGCGTTATCCGACATCCCCTTTGCGGGGCCGGTAGGCGCGGTGCGTGTGGGGCAGGTGAATGGCGAGTTTGTCATCAACCCGACCTACGCTGAGCGCCGCGAGAGCGCGATGAGCATCACCGTTGTCGGCACCATGGACGGCATTGTGATGATTGAGAGCGGCGCTCAGGAAGTAGAAGAGAGCCTGATTCTTGGCGCGATCGAGTTTGGCCACACGGAGATCAAAAAGATTGTGGCTGCGATCAACGACCTGGTTTCCCGGGCAGGGAAGACGAAGCGCGCTGTTACCGCCCCTGAATTCGACGATGCATATTACAAAGCTCTGCAGGCCAAGATCGGCGACCGGCTCAAGGATGCACTGGATACCCATGCCCATCCCAAGACCGAGAGCTATCAGCTGATCAAGCAGATCAAGGATGAGCTGGCCAAGGAGATTCCCGAGGGAGACGGAGCCGCGGATGCGAAGAAGAAGATGGGCCGCTACTACGAGACCCTGCGCGAACGGATTTTTCGTGAGCAAGTGACTAAGGATCGGATTCGCCCGGATCGCCGTGCCTTTGACCAGATCCGGCCAATCACGATTGAGGTTGGGGTGCTGCCGCGCACGCACGGTTCTGCACTGTTCACCCGTGGCGAAACGCAAGCGCTGGTGACGGCGACGCTGGGAACCGGCGATGATTCACAGCGTCTTGAGACCTACGAAGGCGAGCAGAAGAAGCGCTTTATGCTGCACTACAACTTTCCGCCGTTCTCGGTTGGCGAGGTTGGGCGCATGACCGGAGTTGGCCGTCGTGAGATCGGCCACGGAGCGCTGGCGGAGCGCGCGATCCGCGCAGTACTGCCCAGCGAAGACGAGTCCCCCTACGTGCCGCGAATTGTCTCCGACATTCTTGAATCCAACGGGTCCTCCTCGATGGCTACTGTTTGCGGAGCGAGCCTGGCGCTGATGGACGCTGGTATTCCACTCAAAGGAGCCGTTGCAGGAATAGCAATGGGCCTGGTGAAGGAAGGCGATGACTACGCAATTCTGACCGACATTGCGGGAGCGGAAGATCATTACGGCGACATGGACTTTAAAGTAGCCGGAACCCGCAAGGGCATCACGTCGTTGCAGATGGATATCAAGATCAGCGGTCTTACCGGCCAGATCATGCGCGAGGCGATGGAGCAAGCCCGTCGCGGACGCTTGTTCCTGCTGGACAAGATGGATGAGGTGCTGAGCGGTACCCGTGAAACCAAGTCGAAGTATGCTCCGCAGATTCGCACACTGCAGATTCCGGTCGACAAGATCCGCGACCTGATCGGCCCGGGTGGCAAGGTGATTCGGGGCATCATAGAAGCGACGCAGGTGAAGATCGATGTGGACGATACGGGCCGTGTGAACGTGGCATCGAGCGACTCCGTTGGACTTGAGAAGGCGCTGGCGATGATCAACGATCTTACGGCTGTTCCAGAGGTAGGCAAGACCTACCTGGGGAAAGTGGTTCGTCTGGCGGAGTTCGGCGCATTTGTCGAGATCTTCCCCGGAACCGATGGCCTGCTGCACGTGAGCGAGATTGCCGAGCATCGCGTGAAAGAAGTGAAGGACGAGCTTCGCGAAGGCGACCAGGTTCTGGTGAAGGTGTTGGGTGTTGAAGGCAACCGCATCAAGCTGTCCCGCAAGGCTCTACTGCGGGAGCAGCGTCAGAAGCTAGGACTGCCAGATGCGACTGCGCAGGACGTTGATATCTCCGCATCCGCATCCGGTACCGGTAATGGAGAAGAGCGTCCGCGCCGCCAGCCGCGTTCGGAGCCGGCTGAGCGCCAGCCGACCTCGAATGCAAGCACGATCACCATTGAAGGCGGTGAAGGCTTAGATGATGACGGCTTTGACGAAAACGGCGAAGAGATCAACTTCAACCGCGCGGAGGGTGCTCCGGCAAATGCCGATGGCGGTGAGCGTCGTCCCGGCGGAGGCGGAGGCGGAAGCCGTCGTCGTCGTGGCCGCGGTCGTGGCAAAGGCCCAAGCGGTGGTGGTAGCCGCTGAAATCAGTAAGTCGCTATCAAAGGCTGCGCGAGAGCGCAGCCTTTGCTTTTTCCGGGCCGTATGAAGTGGCGCACCGCGGAGCTGATGGAGTCGGGAGGGTATCAGCAGATGCAACAGGTGCGGTAACTCATCAGATTACAAGCTTCGAGGAAAGCGCGATTGAGGGGTCAGAACCGAAGCGAGATTAGGTTAGACTGTGTGGCAATGAGCGCCTCCATGTACATCGTAGTAGAGGGTGAAGATCCGGGATTTGACATCTTTGTGAACGGACATGCGCTGGCCCGCAATGAAGATGCTCTGGAGAAGCTGGCAAACCGGCTGGGTGTAAAGCCGCTGCTGGAGTTTTTTTCCGCGGACGAGAACTCGATGGCGTTGCTGCTGGAAGAGGGCGCAGGCAATCCTGAATGGGCCAAGACACTCCCTCCTCCGCAGTGGTTTTCCCCCTCGGAAGGACTGGTGACGATCTGCGCGTTGCTGGACCATTTGCGCGAGTCTCCAACAACGCTGGGTAGCGAGACAATCCCGGTTATCAACGATCTCATAGAATACGAACAGGTGCTGAACAAGTCTGTGCACCGGAGCCTGCGCTGGCAACTGGCTGTGAGCTGGAGATAGCCGTCAGGCAGTCCAGTTGCCGAGTATTTTGCGCAGCACAACCAACTGACCAATGTGATAACTGTTGTGATCGATGACGAGAAGTATTTCGCGCAGCAGTGTTTGTCCATCACCCCAGGGGATGCGTGCGTAGAGGTTGGATTCCGTATTGCGGATGAGGGTCTGGAAGGCCTCCAGATCGGCGCAGATGGCACTGAAGGATGCCTCCCAAGCGGAGGGATTCTCTGGGGCCGTGTCTTCCGGCCAGTAGTCGTCAGGCCATTTGGGCGCGACATATTTGGGGTTGGTTGAGAAAATCAGAAGGTCATTGAGTGCGATGCGGATGTGCTCCAGCAACTGCCACGCGCTATAGGGGAATCCTTTGGGCCGGGTTCCGTATTGTTCCGGGGGAAAGTCCTTTACCGCGTCGATGAGATTCACGTGAGCCTGACTGCGGTGCAGGGTCTGGATCAGCAGCTCGCGCAAAAGCTTATCATCAGCAATCATCTACCACTCCTTGATGGATAGGGATGCAAAAGTCTTCCTGTTCCATTGAAAGGTTTGGCCCCCAGGGGATAGGGCATCCGCTCCCATTGGACAGTCTAGATGTCAGTGACGGTTTCGCGGCGGTCATTGAAAACATTGCCCATTCTGCGAATTTGAGCGCCGACGCCGCGCAGTTTTTCCTCGATGTGCTCGTATCCGCGGTCCATGTGATAGACGCGATCGAGGATGGATTCGCCATTGGCCACGAGAGCGGCGAGCACGAGCGATGCGGAGGCGCGAAGATCGGAGCACATGACCGCCGCAGCCGAGAGCTGCGACTTGCCGTGGACTGTTGCAGTGCGACCGTCAACTTTGATGTTGGCGCCCATGCGGACCAGCTCCTGCACATGCATGAAGCGATTTTCGAAGATATTTTCCCGGATAGTGGAGGTGCCGTCCGACTGCGTGGCGAGAGCCATGTACTGTGCCTGCATGTCGGTGGGGAAGCCGGGGTATTCTTCCGTGGAGATGTCGACAGCCTTGAGATGGCCTTCGCTGCGGACGCGAAGGGCGTCCTTGCCGACGGGCTCAATGTGCACACCGGCCTGCTCCAGCCTGGCAATGACAGCACCCAGGTGAGCGGGGTTGCAGTTGGATACGCAGAGGTCGCCTCCGGTGATAGCTCCGGCAATAAGGAAGGTTCCGGCTTCAATGCGGTCGGGGTTGATGCGGTGGCGCGCGCCGTGAAGTCTTTCGACGCCCTGGATGCGGATGGTGGAGGAGCCTGCGCCTTCGATCTTTGCGCCCATGGCGGTGAGCAGGGCGGCGAGGTCGGTAACTTCAGGCTCGCGGGCGCAGTTTTCCATGACGGTTTCTCCTTCGGCGAGGACGGCGGCCATGAGCAGATCTTCAGTTCCGGTGACGGTAATTTTGTCGAAGTAGATCTGGGCGCCCTTGAGGCGTTCTGCGCGGGCCTCGATGTATCCGTGCTCATAGCTGATTTTTGCGCCCATGGTTTCGAGCCCTTTGATGTGGAGGTCGATGGGGCGTCCGCCAATGGCGCATCCGCCGGGCATGGCGACACGGGCAAGGCCGGTGCGGGCGACGAGCGGGCCGAGCACGAGCGAAGAGGCGCGCATGGTCTTGACGATTTCGTATTTTGCGACAGGATCGGAAAGGACGCGGCAACTGATGGTGGTGCGATGATGCGCACGGCCATATCCGAGTTCGACTTCGGCTCCCATGGAGGCGAGCAGCTTACGCTCGGTTTCGATGTCCTGAACCTGCGGGATGTTCTCGAGGATGACATCGCCCTCGGTGAGAATGGCCGCAGCCATGCAGGGGAGAGCGGAGTTCTTGGCGCCGCTTACACGGATGGTTCCGAGCAGCGGATTGCCACCGCGAATGACAAATTTATCCATAACGATTCTTGCTATAACCAGTTTATATGCCGTGGTGCTGTGGATCGCAGTGACGGCGTAGGGGGATGTGCCTAGCTGGATACGGGTTCGGTGTTGGTGTCGAGCCAGCGAACGAGTTCGTCCTCAGAGAGCTTGCCGGCGGGCGAGTGCGGATTCCGGCAGCCCTTTATCGCGAACGCCAGAACTGCCGCCGTGTTCGGCTACGCAAAACGTAGAAAGGCCCGGCGATCGGATGACGGCCGGGCCTAACTTCATTATCTCTATTTCTATTTTATCAAATTCAAATAATTCAAATGCAGCCGAAGCGAATTAAATATCGGTCATGGTGTCTTCAATGGCGAGGCGGACATTGCTGTCGGAACGCTCCAGACGGCTGAGGGCTTCCGGTTTATCGACCCCGGCCTTGAGCATGACGAGGGCGACAGGGACGCTGCGTCCGGCGGATTTAATAACCTCAACGGCTCGTTCGCGGGTGATGTTGCAGGCTCTGATGAGGATGCTGATGCCGCGTTCGACCAGCTTGGAGTTCTGCATGTGGACGTTGACCATGAGGTTTTCGTACACGTAGCCCATGCGGGTCATGGCGCCGGTGGTGATCATGTTGGTGATCATCTTCTGGGCGGTAGCGGCCTTCATGCGTGTGGAACCGGAGATGACCTCGGGGCCGACCTCGGCCACGATGGCGACGTCAGAGACCGATGCGAGAGGGGTGTTGGGGTTGCAGGTGATGCAGGCGGTACGTGCACCGCGGGCGCGGGCGTAGCGGATGGCAGAGACGACGTAGGGGGTGCGTCCGCTGGCAGAAAGGCCGATGATGACGTCCTTGCGGCTGGGGCGGCGGCGCGCGATATCGCGCTGACCGAACTCCTCCGAGTCTTCGTTGACCTCAACGGGCGAGGCCAGGGCCTTGGGCCCGCCGGCCATGATGTACTGAATGGTCTGAGGCGAGGTGGAGAAGTAGGGGGGACACTCGCAGGCATCGAGCGAGGCGATGCGCCCGCTGGATCCGGCGCCGACGTAAATGAGACGCCCACCGTCGCGGATGCTGTGGGCCACCCAGTCGATGACCTCTGCGATTTCAGGCAGAGACTTCTTTACGGCTGCGGCGACTCTTGAGTCCTCGTGGTTGATGATGCGCGCGATCTCGAGAGCGGATTTGGTGTCGAGGCCCAAGGAGGCTTCGTTGGGACTTTCTGTGGTGAGATCGTGGATATTGGAGTGAAGATCTTCCGGCGTATAGTCTGTATTTTTGATGCCGGCTTCTGCTTGCGTCATAGTGGCCATAATTGAGTCCAACGCGACAAACGAGCGCTACGACATTTTAACGCTGTTCTGTGACGATTGGCCATGATAATCGTGCTAGCTGGTAACTCTTTGTTTCAAATTGGTGACATTCGGGTCGGAGTTGCGCGTGGTTGGTGCTTTGAAAAATGACGGTTGCGGAGGAAGGCTGTGCTCTACCTTGCTAGATATTTGAAGATGGTTTGAATGGGATAGCAGTTGATTGAAGGCCGGCTGCGATGGCGTCGTGGAAAGCGGGGCGAACTTGCTTGATGGCGTTGCTGGAGCGGTCGGGCCTGTTTCTAGTGGGCCAGGTGCGGTTGGTGAGCAGGACGACGGCGAGCTGGCGCGCGGGGTCGATCCAGAGCGAGGTTCCGGCGTAGCCGAGATGCCCGATGGATGACGGGCTGAAGAATTTTCCTGATGAGGATGGATCGCTGGGCGTATCCCAGCCGAGGGCGCGCGTGGTTCCGGCGGGCGCAGTCTGGCGGGTGGCGAAGAGGCGGACGGTTTCCGGCTGGAAGAGCTGCAGGCAGGATGCGGTGCGGCCATCGGCCAGGATGCAGGCGGCGAAGCGGAGAATGTCCTGTGCATGGGCGAAGAGGCCGGCGTGTCCGGCGGCACCACCGAGCGTATAGCAGTTCTCGTCCTGCACCTCGCCCTGAAGGATGCGATGGCGGAAGGTGGTGTCATCCTCTGTGGGCGGAATATGCGGGTGCGCGGGAGACGGCGGGCAGAAGGTGGCGCTTTCAAGGCCGAGAGGCGCGGCGATTTCACGCGCGAAGAGGCGCGGGAGGATGTCGCCGGAGAGCACTTCGAGGGCTTTGCCGAGAAGGATGAATCCGATGTCAGAGTATTCGGCGCGAGTGTTGGGGGGGGCTTCGAGCGGGAGGTGGAGCGCGGCGCGGAGGAGGCCTTCGGGCGAGTGGTGCTGTTCGAAGAGCGGGGCATAACCGGGGAGTCCGGAGGAGTGGGCGAGAAGCGTGCGCAGGGTGACGTGGCGCTTTTCCGAGCCGGGCCGCATGCCGATGACGAAGCCGGGGAGGATGTCGCCGAGGAGTGCGTCGAGTAAAAGAATTCGGCGGTCGTAGAGCAACATGGCGAGTGCGGTGGTGACGACGACCTTGGTGACGCTGGCGAGATCGAAGATGGTTGCCGGTGTGACGGCGGGCGAGTCATTGTTGTAGGTGAGGTGCCCGGCGGCGTCGAGGGCGAGGATTTCGCCGTTTTGGAGGACGCCCCATGCGGCTCCGGGAAAGGCGCGGGAGGCGATGGCCTGCTCAATGACGGCGCGCGCGGCGGAGAAGCGGGTGGGTGAAGCGGGTTGTGGATGAGACGACATCGCGATGTGCCTATGGTAGCGGATGCCGCTGCGTGATGCTGCTACCGATGCGGTATTTTGATCGTCTCTTTAGAGAGATTCAGCACGGCGATACAATAAGGAAAAGTGGTGCCCGCACGATGAGTGAGCAGACTCCCGAAGCAAATGAAGAAACACAAGTGGTGGAGAACCCCGCGGTGCCGGGTACGCCCGAGCCTGTGCGCAATGGTGCGCGGCTGTGGCTGCGCGATCTGCTGGTCTCCGTGGTGGCTTCGTTCCTTATCATCACCTTTCTGTACCAGCCGGTGAAGGTGGAAGGAACGTCGATGCAGCCTGAGCTGCGCAATCAGGACCGGCTGTTCATCAACAAATTTGCATATCACTTTGAGAGCATTGCAAGGGGCGACGTGGTGGTGTTCCATTACCCGCGCGATCCTTCAAAGAGCTACATTAAGCGGGTGATTGCGCTGCCGGGCGACACTCTATGGATTGATGAGGGCCGGGTGTATGTGAATGGCAAGTGCATTCAGGAGCCGTATGTACCGCTGCGCTACCGGGACACGCGATCTCTGCCGGAGATGGTGATTCCGCCGCATGAGTACTTTGTAATGGGAGATCACCGTTCGATTTCAGACGACAGCCGGGATTTCGGGCCGGTTCAGCGGCACTTTATCTATGGCAAGGCGGCGTTTGTGTACTGGCCCGCGGACAACATGGGCGTGGTGCGGTAGATGCCAGAAGCTAGCTACTAGCATCTAGCTTCTGGCCATTTGCCCCAAAGGGATCCGCGCTATGGGATTTGCCTGTGGTCATTCCAAAATGCGCATCCTACCTGCCTGCTAGTGGCTAGTTGCTGCCGCTATGCGCAGGATGAGCGGGTTCTGATGCAGGATGAGCGGGTTCTGATGGATGAAGGACACTTGGATATCCATGCCGGTGTTGGTGTTCCATTTAGCCTGATCCATCTGATAGCTGAAGATGATGAGGCCTTCGACCTGCTGGCCGGGCTGGAGGGTGATGTTGCGACGCAGCGGCGGCTTCCTGTACTTGTCCAAACCGCGATAGGCGATGAAGAGCTTGTTGAAGTCAGAGTCGGAAGCGCCGGCGGAGTGGTCGGTTGCGCCGGGGAAGCTGGTGATCGCTGCCATGTCGTCGAGATAAAGCGGAATTTTAGCGACGTTCTTGATGCGGACGTCGGCGAGGACGAGGATTTCGTCGAATACATCGCCATGGCCGCCGATGCCGCCGATTGTGGCGGGCGCGTCGAGGTTCTGATGAATGGGATAGATGTTTAGGCTGAGAACCTGCCCGGAGTAGGGAGTGGGGATGCGTCCGAAGTAGACGTAGGCAGCGGTGGCGGCGGCAACGATGACGATGGCAATGAGGATGGTGAACCAGGGGTGGTAGGGTTTTGTCTCTTCACTCATAGGTTGTTCGCATTCTAACTCTGCTTGCGCCGGGCTGATTTTTTGTTTGGCTGTTCCTGGTGGTCCGGTTTGTGCGGAGTGGACTTCTGCTGGCCGGGGCGCGGGCGGAGCGCGTCGAGGAATTCGTCGGGGCCGAGGGTATTGAGCACATCGTGATGGGTGAGCCAGGCGCGGCGAAGCTGGCGGACGCCGTAGTGCATCTTTTCCATGTGTGTTGTGTGATGCGAGTCGGTGTTGATGACGATTTTGCAGCCTAGTTCTTTGGCGAGGCGGAGATTGCGGTCGCAGAGGTCAAGGCGGTCGGGGTAGGAGTTGTGCTCGACGGCTACGCCCAGCTCGGCGGCGCGGCGCAAGACGGCGGGCAGGTCGAGTTGGAAGGGTTCGCGGCGGAGCAGGAGGCGTCCGGTGGGATGGCCGAGGATGCGGACGTAGGGGTTCTCAAGTGCGCGAATGACGCGGGCGGTCATTTCTTCTTCCGGCTGGCTGAAGAGCGTGTGGACGCTGGCGATGACGATGTCCATTTCGGCGAGGACCTCGTCGGATAGGTCGAGCTGGCCGTCGCCGAGGATGTCGACCTCGATGCCGGTGAAGACGCGGATTTTCCCTTTCAGCTCCGCATCGACTTCGCGGATGCGCCGGATGTGTTCGAGGGCGCGGGCGTCGTCGAGGCCGTTGGTCATGGCGAGATTTTTGGAGTGGTCGGTGATGGCGATGTACTGGTAGCCGCATTCGATGGCGGCGTCGGCCATTTCGCGGATGGTGTTGCGTCCGTCGGTGGCGTTGGTGTGCATGTGGACATCGCCGCGAATGTCGCTCTGCTCGATGAGGCGGGGGAGGGTGTGGACCTCTGCGGCTTCGATTTCGCCATTGTTCTCGCGGAGTTCGGGCGGTATCCACTCGAGGCCGAGAGCGCGGTAGATGTCTTGCTCGGTGGCGTTGGCGACGACGGCGCCGTTGTCGAGCCGGGCGAGGGCATATTCGTTCAAAGTGTAGCCGCGCTTGAGGGCGCGCTGGCGGATGGCGACGTTGTGCATCTTTGAGCCGGTAAAGTACTGGAGCGCGGCGCCGTAGGAGGATTCGGGCAGAAGGCGCACGTCAACCTGGAGGGCGTTGCGGAGGCGGAAGCTGACCTTGTTCTGTCCCTTGGCGATGAGGTCGGCGATGGGTGGATAGGCGGCGGTGTAGTCGACGGCGGCTGAGGTTTTGCCCTCCGCGCAGGCGGGGCCGGTGACCAGGATGTCGAGGTCGCCGCAGGTTTCTCGCCCGCGGCGGAGCGAGCCGGCGGGTTCGATGGTGGTGAAGCCGGGAAATTTCTTTAGGTAGGCGATGAGCTGCTCGGCGGCGATCTCGGCGACGTCGATGAGGAAGCGGCCGCTGTTCTTTTTGTAGTCGTCGATGCCCTTGCGGAGCTTCTCAATCTGCTTGACGCCGAAGCGGGGCAGGTCGTTGAGCTTGCCATCGGCGATTGCGACTTCGAGGGCTTCGATGGAGCCGATTCTGAGGGAATCCCAGAGCAGGGCGACGGTTTTGGGACCCATGCCGGGAAGCTTGAGCAGGTCGAGCATGGTGGGACTGTATTTGGTGAGGAGGTCTTCGTGGGCTTTGAGCTTGCCGGTGGACTGCATCTCCTGAATGTTGGCGGCCATACCCTTGCCGATGCCAGGGATTTCGAGGAGTTTTTTGAGGTCGCCGGCGATTTCGCTGAGCTGGACGGTGCTGGACTCGATGGCATCGGCGGCGCGGCGGTAGGAGCGGATGCGGAAGGAGTCAGCCGCGTCGATCTCGAGCAGATCGGCGGTCTCGGATAGAAGCTGGGCGATGGTGCGATTGTCCATAGTCAATGACTCGGGGCGTAGATTCCCGGGGCTAACTTAGATTACGCCGACGGGCATGAAAAATGTACTTCATACAAAATAAATGGCTTAGCAGGATGTTTGGAGAAGAGGCTTGATGGGCGGTGTGGCTAAGAAAGCAAAAAACCCAGCTCCTTTGGAGAGCTGGGTTCAGTTGTGTTTGCACGCAGATTCTTGCTATGCGGCGCGCTCCCATCGATGAATTGTCTTTCGCCGATCTGAGTCGCGGGATGGAAGGGGTCAGGCGGCGTCCTGATGGCGGACGACCTGGTCCGCCTGGGGACCTTTTTGACCCTGAATGATGTCGAAATCTACTTCGTCGCCCTCTTTGAGGCTCTTGTAACCATCGAGTTGAATTGCGCTGAAGTGGACGAAAACGTCCGGACCATCATCGCGTCCTATAAAGCCGTAGCCTTTTGCGTTATTGAACCACTTGACTTTGCCTTTGTATTGAGACACGAGCCTTGCCCTTCCTTGTGATGCGAATTCGGCTGGGAGATCAACACCAACCTGCATGTAGTAAAAGACGCAGGAGGGGGTGGTTTGGTTTGCCATTTATTTTTGGTAAGGGCGCGAGGCCAGTCTGGGGGGAAGGGTTGATAAGGCCAGATTGGGAATCGCGAACAGACGAGAGGTGTGACGTTTTCGTCATAAAAGCAAGGAGCGATCTTGTGCCTGTGTCCGTATCCGCTAGAATCGAAGTGTTTCCCGTCTTTCCATCGCAAGTCCGCTAACGGTGCGGTATCCGGCGCATTCAGAGTCTAAGTTTCTATATGAATCTTTTCGAGCAAAGAAAGGGCGCTACTTCTTGTATTTTTGCGTTTGCGATGGTGTGTGTGTTGCCGGCGAGCGGCTTGGTGGCTCAGGTAGCCGCGAACGGGCCTGCGTCTGGGGGTAACCAGAGCGTTACCCACCAAGCAAAGGTTGAAGTGCCGGAGGGAACACCGCTGCCCGTAGTGCTGGGCAAGCATGTGCCGATGCGGAAGGGTGTTCTGCTGAGCTGTAAGCTTCTTTACGCGGTGTATGCGGACAATGACCTGGTGATTCCCAAGGGAAGCATGGTGAAGGGCTCGGTGATTGCGCTGAAGCCAGACAAGAGTCAGCGTTGGCATGCACGCCTGTGGGGAGACTTTACTCCGTTCCACATTCCGGTGGTGCACTTTGATGAAGTGGTGCTGCCGGATGGCGAGGCAGAGCGGATTGTGAGCGATGATGCGGCGAATGGCGCGCCGGTTCTGCACCTGAGGACTCCGGTGAAGGTAACGGCGCACTCGCTGATTGCACGACAGTTTGAGCAATTAAAGGCGCAGGCTCGGGATACGGTAAGGCTGGTGACGGCTCCGGGGCGCGGGGACAGGTTGGAGCAGTTTTTGTACCACCAACTGCCGTATCATCCGGAGCGAATCAATGACGGGACGATGTGGACGGTGACGCTGGCCAAGCCGGTCACGTTTATAGCGACGTTAGCGGGGCCGGTTCCGGTTGCTAAACCGAAGCCATTGGTCAAGCCGGTTGAGGCAAAGAAGCATCCAATTGAGTTGTTGAAGCGTCCGGAGGCCCAACCGGAGGCGACCACGGCCAAAGCGAGCAAGCCGACGACGGGCATTGTGAGAAAGAAGCCGGAGACAATGGCAGGCAATGTAGGTCAGAAGCCGATACAACTGGATGCGTATCTGGAGCAGACGATCAGTTCGGCGAATGAGAAAGCCGGGAATACGTTTGAGGCGAAGATCGCGAAACCGGTCTTCAATCCTGACCACACGCTTGCCATTCCGCAGGGCGCGATGCTGGTGGGGATGATCACCGAGGCCAAGCCGGCCAAGATTTTCGGGCGGTCGGGCAAGCTGCGGTTCGACTTCCGCGAGTTGAAGATGCCGGGGAAGGCGATTTCGCAGCGGGTGCTGGGAACGCTGGCCGGCGCGGACACGAACGGAGCGCAGGACCTGAGAATTGATGTTGAGGGCGGGTTGGAGTCCAAGCCGAAGAACCGCATCATCGTGCCGCTGTTACTGATGTATCTGGCAGGCCGGTCGATGGATCAGGATGGGCCGCAGGCGGCCAATGCGGGCGTGGCATCCAACGGATTTGGACTAGTGGGCCGGATTGTGGGCATGGTGGCCAGCTCGCGCAATGTGGCGGCTGGAATCGGGTTCTATGCGGCTGGGCTGTCCATAGTTTCGCGTTGGATCGAGCGCGGCCACAACGTGACATTTGTGAAGAACACCCGGATTGAGGTGACCACAACGTCAAGGCCGAATCTGTTGCCAGTACCATCTGTGCCGGTGTCGAAGTAAGGTTGTTATTTCTAGAGAGGCTACTACGATCACGATGCGCCTGACTGCTACTGCTGCGGGACTCCTTTTTTTTATTTTTTCCGGAATAGCCGCCTATCCGCAGGCCAACTTAGTTGCAGCTCCTCAAAGGCATCTGACGATAGCCCGGAGGGAGCCGAGTCGCATTCTGCCGTCGGCTCCCGATGCAACGCAGGCGAACGGGGAGGTAATTTGCGGAATTACGCACCTGGGGCGGTGCATCAAGGACTTGGGTCAGGATGATAAGGGAATCTTTACCAGCCCTCTGCGGTTGAAGTCGAAGGACGGGTACTGGCTGGCTCCGCTGGGGGCCGCGACGGGATTGGCGTTTGCGTATGACACCGATGCCGAAGCGGAGATCGGCGTGGATGCGAACCGGACGATAACGGCAAACAAAATTGCCAACTTCGGGTCTTTTTTTGCAACCGGAGCCGAGGGCGCGGGGGTTTATTTTCTGGGGCTGGCAAAGAAGGATCCGAAGCTGGAGGAGACGGGGCGGCTTGGAGCCGAGGCGGTGATTGACTCGGGAACTGTGACGGTGGTGCTGAAGATGGCGTCGAACCGGCAGCGTCCTCGACAGGGGAACGGGCAGGGCGGATTCTGGCCGTTCGGGACACAGCACTGGGAGTGGGACTCGTCATTTCCGTCAGACCATGCGACGGCTACGATGGCGCTGGCGCGGGTTGTTGCAGGGGAGTATCCGCACTGGTATGTAATGGCGCCGGCATATGGGTTTGCGGAGACGATTGGGATTTCGCGCATTATGGCGAACCAACATTTTCCTTCGGACATTCTTGTAGGGCAGGCGATCGGTTTTTTGACGGGAAACTACCTGCTGCACAATCGCGCGCGGTACAGAGGGAACTGGAGAGAGACGATGGCAACCCGGGTCATAAATTCGGTGAGGCCGTTCAGCAATGCCCGCGCGCATGTGCTGGGGGTCTCGTTTGAGATTCCGTTTGGGCAGTAAATAAGGATCTGAGAGCAGAGAAGAAAAGCCCGGACCGATTGGTCCGGGCTTTTGGTTGGAGAGATGTTGAGGCTAGGGTTTTCCGTGGCCACCGCCGCCACCGCCTGTACCAGCCACAACCTGGACTGCAATTGAGATGGTATGGGTTACTCCGCCACCAGACGCGGTAACGGTAATGAAGTTGGTTCCAGTCTGTGTCTTTTTGTTGGCGCTGACGGTGAAGGTGGTGGTTCCGGAGCCAGGAGCCGCAATGCTGCTGGGGCTGAAGGAAACGGATTCTCCCTTGGTCAGGCCGGAGGCTGAGAAGCTGATGGACGCGTTGAAGGTGCTGTTCGCCGTTGTCGTGAGGGCGGTTGAGATGGACGAGCCCTGCGTGACGATAAGCGCGGTGCTCGTGGCCGAGAGGCTAAAGTCAGCCGGGGTGGAGGAGGTAACGGTAAGCGACACAATAGTGGTCTGCGTGATGCCGCCACCAGTACCAGTGATGGTGATGGGGTAGGTCCCCGGAGTGGTGGTAGAGGCAACAGCGAAGGTGGCGGTCGAGCTCCCTGATCCCGGTGCGGCGATGGGGTTGGTGCCGAAGGTGACGGTCACGCCTGAGGGCGCACCGGAGGCGGAAAGCGTAATGGAGTTGCTAAATCCGCCGGAGACCGAAGTGGTTATGGTGGATGTGCCGCTGTTGCCGGCTACCACAGAGAGAGAGGACGGCGAAGCGGAGACGGTGAAGGATGGCGTTTGGGATGTTGAGCCGGTGAGCGCAGCGATTAAGCCGGCGTTGGGGCTGCCCCAGCCAGTGACCAGATCGTATCCGGTGACAGCAGAGTAGCTGCCGGAGGTTCCGCTGGTGATGTCGTGGAAGTCGGCGGTGTAGCCGGAGCCGACATTTTGCTGATAGATGGTGGGGTTGAGGAAGCCGATGGTGGGCTGCGCGTTGGCAACCAACTGCTGGTTGACGAGTGCGATATATCCAGCCCACATGGGCGCCGCAAAGCTGGTGCCTCCATAGAGGTTGGCGGTACAGGTGGTTTGGTCAGCGCAGACGTAGAAGGTGTAGTTGGCATTGGCGGAGACGTCAGGGCCATTGCGCAGCGTGGTAGAGCCGCCGTTGCTGGAGTTGATGACTCCAGGAAGCGCCTGCCACGAGGGGATGGCGATGCTGTCGAGGTTAATGCCGCCACCACTGCTGGACCATGCAGTCTCAGAAGTCCAGGGGCCAGCAGCGCCGGAGGTGACGAGGTCGGTGCCGCCTACCGAGACGACGTAGGCGTCGTCGGCGGGCCAAGCCTCGACGTGGTGGGACCAGGTGGAGCTGTCACCGGAAGCGGCGAAGAAGTTCTGTCCCTGTGCGGCCATCTTCTGGAAGTAGGGATCGAGAGTGGAAGGATCGGCGGGAGTCCATCCCCAGGAACAGCCGATGGTGGTGGGGAGCGGGCTGTTGGTGGTCATGGCGGCGATCATGGCGGTGTCTGTCGAGCCGACGTACATGGTGAGGCTGGAAAGGCCGGGCGCCATGCCGATGGCCTGGGTCATGTCGAGTGTTTGTTCGGTGTCGTCGCAGTTGCCGCCCGCAGCATTATCGACACAGGAGGTGCTGGTGCCGTCGGTGGAGAGCAAAGTGATGGGAACGTTGTTGGTCTGGCCGGCATTGGCGAAGTAGGTGTTCAGATCGGCGAGGTCGGTGCCGTAGTACTCAAGCAGGCCGAGGTTCTGGCCGACGCCGGTCAGCGAACCGCTGCCATAGTATGCGGCGCGCATGTCGCTACCCAGGAAGGAGGCCGAAGGGCCGGAACCGGTGGTGGCGTGCGAGACGACCTTGTTAGCCGGGATGCCATGGGCCTTGGCGTAGTCGTTTTTGTTGACGTAGAGCGGGTGAGGTATGGAGTAGTTGTCCAAGCCGGAAACGTGCCAGAGCTCAAAGCTGAGGCTGGTGGTGGGTTCGCGGTCAGGTGAGTAGAAGACGCGGCCACTGCTCGGCTTACGGTAGGTCCGCATGGTGACGTGGAAAGCGGATTGGACGGAGGAAACTGGGCCGCGGACAACGATGTTCATGCCGCCGCGAGAGCCTCCAACGATCTTAAAGCCGTTGGCCTTAAGGTAGGAGACGGTAGCGTTGTAGTCGGCGACGCTGGGGCCGTAGAGAGAGGTGAACTGCGTGGGGGTGAGGAAATGGCGATAGGTGGGGCTGTTAGGATCGTACAACTCGCGGAGGAACTCTTTGAGGCCGGACTCATTTGTAAGCGGGAGGACTACGTTGAGGGTCATTGTCCTGCTTTGGGACATAATGCCAACCGGAGCAGCCTGGCCATTGCGGACTACGTCCCGAACATGGTGGGTTGCGAAATATTGCGCATGGGCGGCGCGGGTTCCGACAAATAGAAACGCTGCGAGGGTTAGTAGAACTACACCTGTCCTCCTAAACATATGATCTCCTTTTCAAAGTGGAACTTCACTGAACACAAGGCGAAAAGTAATTGTTGCAGCGGGTACGGATAGAGTCAAATGAATAGTTACAAATGGGGATTAAATTCTCAAAAACTGTGGGAGAAGAGTAGTAGTGGATGTTACGAGAGTGATGTGGGGTAACTCACTTGCATTATGCAAGCATAGATTGATAAAGTTTGCGACGTGGTGAAGAAGGGTAAGCCGGAGTGTCGGAACGGGTCGCGGTCGGGGTGTCCGGTGAATGTATCGCTGGAGCGGTTTGGGGACCGGTGGTCGCTGCTGCTGATTCGCGACATGATGGTGCGCGGTTACAAGACGTTTAAGGAATTTGAGGAGTCGGGTGAGGGGATTGCGACAAATATTCTTGCGAATCGGCTGACGCGGTTGCAGGCGGCGGGCATCGTAAGGACGGAGCCGGACCCGGAGGACGGCAGGCGGGTGCATTACCGGCTGACGGAGAAGGGAATCGAGCTGGCTCCGGTGATGCTGGAGCTGCTGCTGTGGGCGGCTCGATGGGAAGAGACGGCGGCTCCGTGCGAGGTGATGCAGTACATGGAGGCGAATCGCGGGGCGGTGGTGGAAGAGGTGAAGCGGCGATGGCGGGAGCGTGATCCGGTGCCGTTTTTGCCGCCTTTCAAGGACTGACCGTCCAGGTACACGCGCGTTTTGTGCGCACGGTGAGGTTGCGGAAGTGGCTGCTCCCGTTGGTCGCGTGGGCAGTGAGCAGTCTAAAAAACGCAGTGACAAAGGAGCAAAACTATGAGCAAGGTGAGGTTGCTGGTGGGGACGCGGAAGGGCGCGTTTATTTTGACTTCGGACGGGAAGCGCGACACGTGGGAGATCAGCGGGCCGCATTTTGCGGGCTGGGAGATTTACCACATGAAGGGATCGCCGGTGAATCCGGAGCGGATTTATGCGTCGCAGACTTCGGGATGGTTTGGCCAGGTGATGCAGCGCTCGGACGACGGCGGCAAGACTTGGGAGGCGGTGGGAAACAGGTTTGCCTATGAGGGCGAGGCGGGCACGCACCAGTGGTATGACGGGACTCCGCACCCGTGGGAGTTCAAGCGGGTGTGGCACCTGGAGCCTTCCCTGGCGGAGGCTGAGACGGTGTACGCAGGCGCAGAGGATGCGGCGCTGTTCAAATCAACCGACGGCGGACAGAACTGGGCCGAGCTGAGCGGGCTGCGCGGGCACGGCACGGGGCCGAAGTGGCAGCCGGGCGCGGGTGGGATGTGTCTGCATACGGTGATACTTGATCCGAAAGATACGCAACGGATTTACATTGCGATTTCGGCGGCGGGGGCCTTCAGGACAGATGACGGCGGGGCGACGTGGAAGCCGATCAACAAGGGGCTGCGCTCACAGTACATTCCTGACCCGAATGCGGAGGTGGGGCATTGCGTTCACCACATTGCGATGCATGAGAAGCGGCCGGGCGTGCTGTTCATGCAGAAGCATTGGGACGTGATGCGCAGCGATGACGCGGGCGAGAACTGGACCGAGGTGAGCGGGAATTTGCCGACGGATTTTGGGTTCGTGATCGATGTTCATGCGCATGAGCCGGAGACGCTATATGTGGTGCCGATCAAGAGCGACTCAGAGCACTTTCCGATGGATGGGGCGCTGCGTGTGTATCGCAGCAAAACGGGCGGGAATGAGTGGGAGGCGCTGACGAAGGGGCTTCCGCAGAAGGACTGCTATGTGAACGTGCTTCGGGATGCGATGGCGGTGGATCGGATGGATGAGTGCGGTGTCTACTTTGGCACGACGGGCGGACAGGTGTATGCGTCGCCGGATGGCGGCGAAAGCTGGAACGCGATTGTGCGGGATTTGCCGGCGGTACTGTCAGTCGAGGTGCAGACGCTACCGTGAGTATGGTTCGCGTGGAGATGCCGCAGCATTTGCGGACGCTGGCGGGGGTGAGCGCCGAGGTCACGGTGGAGGTTGCGGGGGTGGTCTCGATCCGGACGGTGCTGGATGCGCTGGAAGCGTTGTATCCGATGCTGGAGGGAACGATTCGAGACCACGGGTCGTTGCAGCGGCGGGCTTTTCTGCGCTTCTTTGTGTGCGAGGAGGACTGGTCACACGAGCCGATGGAGAAGCCGCTGCCGGAGGTGATCGCCGCAGGGAAAGAGCCGCTGCTGATCATCGGCGCCATCGCCGGGGGGTGTTAGCCACGCGGGCGGACGCGCCTTCGGCGCCGGTGTAGTACGACTTTCGTGGCCGCTCCCGTTGGTCGCGGGCTAAAGGTTATGGAGAAGATGTACTGAAAATCAACGTGAGAGGAGTGAAGCGATGCAGGTCAATACGTATTTAGCATTCAGCGGAGATTGCAAGGCGGCGTTTGAGATGTATGCCAAGGTGCTGGGCGGGAAGATTGCGTTCATGATGACGCAGGGCGAGTCTCCTATGGGGGACAAGGTGCCGCCGGAGATGAAAGACAAGATCATGCATGCGACGCTGCAGCTTCCGGATGGAGGTGCAATTCTGGGTGCGGACCATCCGGAAGGCAAGGAAGCGAAACCGCACGGATTCAGCGTTTGCATAACAGTGAAGGATGCGGCGGAGGCTGAGCGTATCTTTAAGGGATTGTCGGACGGCGGAACGGTGCAGATGGAGTTCCAGAAGACGTTCTGGTCGCCGGGGTTCGGGATGTTCATTGATAAGTTCGAGGTTCCGTGGATGGTGAATACAGAAGGGCAGATGGCGAACTAGCCGTTCAGGCAGACGCGCTTTCCCGATGGTCGGGGACTGTTGCTATGGTCAAAGAATGAGAGGCCCATCCTATGTTGGGATGGGCCTCTTGTTTTGCGGCGATGTGTGAGGTGGTGTTTACTTTTTGCCCCAGAAGTCTGGGGAAGAGGTGATCCAGGACTGGGGGACGTAGCTGATTTTGGGGCCCATGACGAAGAGGTCAGTTTCGGACGACTTGACGACTTTGGAGAGCTGTTCGCGGAGCATCTGGAGCTGGTCTTTGCCGACGCTGGCATCGAACTTCTTGCTGTCGGCATGCATTACGTCGATGGTGGACAGAGACTCCATGGGGGTGGCGAGGATATAGGTGCTGTCGCTGCCTTCGCCGTAGATCTTCTCGAACATAGCCCAATGCGCCTCGGGGATGGCAGTCTCATAGGCCTTGGCGAAGAGTTTTACGATATGCTCCCAGTCCTGTAAATGACCGCTGCGAATTTGGAACAAAGTGATGCGCATAAAGCGCATTTTCGAGATATCAAGGTCGGGGCGCAGGCTGAGGTCCTTGTCGTAGGTATAGACGCTGCTATGGATGTCCCGGATGGTGGGGGCCTGAGTTGCGGTGGTGGCCTTGAGACTGGCGGCAAGCTCGGTGTTGTTCCAGATGGTTTCGTGATCTTTTTGCGCCTCGGCAAAAGAGTTGAACCCGCTCAGAAAGATGACGTGATTACTTCCGGTGATGGCTTCCAGCCCCAGATAATATCCGGGAGCGTGCGCCGCGCGGAGCGCCTGAACTCTTTCGCTTTGTGCTTTGGCAAAGGCGTCTAACTGACCGGGTTTGAGTCCGATGTTGTCAAGCCACTGATACTGGCTGGGGCCCTGGACATGGCCGGCTTCATGCTGGGCTAGGGCCGCGGGGGCCGGCGTGAGCGACAGGCCTGCAAACAACAGGCAGAGTGGGGCTATGGATAATGTGCG
This sequence comes from Acidobacteriaceae bacterium, assembly GCA_035532055.1. GTDB lineage: Bacteria > Acidobacteriota > Terriglobia > Terriglobales > Acidobacteriaceae > Silvibacterium. The sequence continues at coordinate 70,636 of DATKRT010000061.1, forward strand.
GAATTTCATTAGGATTCGCCTCCTGGGCGCAAAGCTTAATTTTGAGCAGGAATTACAGGCGGAGGGGGATTCGTGCATTCATCCGCTGGGCAGTGGCTGATGTGGGAGGCGCGAACAGCGTGCATTCTTGTTCCGGAACAAAATAGTACGAGCGCGGGCGAAATGTCCAATGAATTGTTAAGTTCGGCGTAGAAAAGGCGTTCCCTCCGTCTGAGGTGAGGCCGGGGAATGAGGAGCAGGATTCGTGCTGGTTCCAGAAAGCAGGGGCTTCGTTCGCCAGCTTGCCGCTGGCGCCGCTCATTTTGGGGTTGACGGCGCTGCGGCCTGGAAAGACTTGGTACAGATCAGGTTTGGCTGCGGAGATTCTGTTCGGTGATGATCTGGAAGTGATATCCCATGACGGCCAGGGTCATTGCAGCTCCGAAGTGCTTGCGATAGCGGGTAGCTGCCAGGAGGACAAATTTCCAATAGGTGAGCCGGGCTTTGTCGAGTACGCCCTGGCGCAGGATGGAGAGGAGCATGGCGCGCACGTTCTGAAGGCTGAGATGGGATTGGGATTGCGGGCGGCAGCGCTCGAGGAAAGCCTGCACCCGTGCGTAATAGGCTTCCCGGCTGTAGATCTGCTGGAGCACGGAGCGGTAGCCTTCGACGAGGCGTTTCGCGTTCATACGGGGAAGGAAGTTGAGGTCGGAGCTGGTGTTGTTGCCGCCTCCGGCGTTGAGAATTCGGCCCTCGTGGGAGAGGCGGCGAAAGAGTTGGGTGCCGGGCATGGCCTGGAGGAGGCCGACCATGGCGATGGGAATCGCGCTTTTCTGGATGAACTCGACCATGCGGTCAAAGATGTCCTCGCGGTCGGTATCAAAGCCGAGGATGAATCCGCCCATCACCTCGATGCCGTATTTCTGAATGGCGGCAATGCTGTCGAGCAGGTTGCGGCGTGTGTTCTGAAGCTTATTTGTGGCGGCCAGGCTGGACTCGTCGGGTGTCTCAATGCCGACAAAGACGGAAGCGAAGCCGGCATCCTTCATGGACTGGAGCAGGTTGTGGTCGTCGGCGAGATTCAGGGATGCTTCAGTGATGAACCGGAAGGGGGAGCGCCTGGCCTGTTGCCACTCGGTCATGGCCTTCAGCAGGTCGCGGACGCGGACCTTGTTACCGATGAAGTTGTCATCGACGATGAAGACAGAGCCGCGCCAGCCGGCGTCATAGAGCTGGTCGAATTCGGCAAGAACACGGGCGACAGGCTTAATGCGCGGGCGGCGTCCGTAGATTTCGATAATGTCGCAGAACTCGCAATTGAACGGGCACCCGCGAGAATACTGAACGGTCATAGTGTTGTAGCGATTCATGCGAATGAGGCTGAGGTCGGGCAAAGGGCTGTGGTCCAGCGCGGGACGCTCGGCGGCCTGATAGACAGGGCGGGCGGTTCCGGCATCGAGATCGCGGGCGAGGTCGGCGATGATGTCTTCGGCTTCGCCGATGACGACGTGGTCGGCTTCCAGCTCAACGGCGGGGATGCTGCTTGTCATCGGTCCTCCGACGATGGTGCGGACACCGTGCTCGCGACAGCGGCGGACAATGGAAAGCAGGTTCTGATGCTGAATGTGCATGCCGCTGAGCAGCACAACGTCGGCCCAGGCCAGGTCAGAGTCCTTCAGCCGCTCTACATTCGTATCGACGAGGCGCCTGTTCCACGATTGGGGCAGCAGAGCCGCAACGGTCATGAGGCCGAGTGGCGGCTGCGCGGCGCGCTTTCCCTGAAATGACAGAGCGTAGCGAAAGCTCCAGTAGGTGTCGGGAAACTGCGGGTAGACAAGCAGAGCGTTCATTGGAGCCTCCGAATTGGAACGACGCAGGTGTGATGTGCTCTGTGGGGCCTCGCGTCCGCGTGTACTTCTCCAGTGTGACTCTTTTTGGCTTGTGATTGGCGGCTGATACAAATCAATTACAAAGGCTCCTGGTACCACAGGAGCTTTGGGTTGGATCGTGTGTGCGCACGATCACTTCGTGCGTCTCGGTTCATGGGTGAGTTACCGAAAGAGCAGAGATCCGGGGCTTCGTGATGGTCAGGCGGAGTGGACGCCTTCGTGCAGGCGGAGATAACAGTAGAGCGGCCAGGCGTGGGCGTGCGCGCACCAGGGAATGGCGATGGAGAGTCCGTTGGTGGGGAGCAGCGAGCAGTCGAGGCTGTCGGAGGCGGACCAGCGGCCGGTCCAGTAGTTGGGGAAGTGCTGGGCGTAGTTCGAGAAGGTCATGCGGCGAAGCAGATCGTGGGCGGCGGGGCGGTCGAAGGTGGCGACACCGAGGATGAGCGGGCCGTTGAGTGCGTACCAGAAGCCTCCGTTTTCACGGGCGCCGGGCGTGGAGACGGGGTTGGAGGCAGGCTTTTCGATCTGGCGAGCGCCGAGGGCTTCGCCAGGAAGCAGACGCTGCTGGAGTTGGGTGAAGAGGCGGCGCTTGCGTTCGGTGCTGAATTCGGGAATGAGCAGCGTGTAGCCCTGCGGCTCCAGCCACATATCGTCCTGTCCGAGCGGGGTTTTCGGGTCCATCCATGCGCGGCGCGGGAAGGCGCGATCGTCTAGGTCGCGGTCCCAGGCGGTGTGGAGTTCGGCTCGGTACTCGCGCATGGCCGCGGTGAGCTCGGCGGCGTCGGACTTATCTGCGCCGGGCTGGTGGAGCGCGTCGATGGCGGAGGCGAGGTCGCCGAGGATGACGATGGCCATGGAGGAGTTCATGTGGCTTGATCCGACTTGAAACTCAGTGTTGTAGGGAATGGCGCTGGGCCACCAGCCGAACATGTCATTCCAGTCGGAGTTCCAGCGGCTGATGATGCCGTGCGATGCGGTACTGACGCGGTCGCGGAGAAAGAGGAACGCCTGGCGGACGTGGGCGAGGCCGGTGCCGTGGCCGGAGTTTTCGAGCGGGTAGTAGCCGATGGTCTCCGTGAGGATGGAGGCGTCGCGGGTAACCCGGAGGTATTCGGCGAGGAGCAGGAAGAAGTAGAGTTGCTGGTCGCTGGTTTGCTGCGCGCCGCTGGGGCACCATCCGAAACCTTCATCGTTGAGCTGGATGAGGCCGTCGGGGAGGGTGCGCTTCATGATGAAGCGCAGAGTGGAGCGGGCGATGGCGGGATTGGTGTGGACGAAGGGCAAGGCCTGCTGGGCGAGGTCGCGGCTGGAGGCCATGTTTCCCCAGATGTAGTCGTACATGGTGCCCTGCGGGACGACGGTTTCGTTGTAGTACTCGCGCCATGTGGTCATGGATTCGAGCGCGGCGGCGTTCCAGAGCATTTCGCGGTGGAGGATGGGATCGTGTTCGCCTGAGAGGTTGGGCAGGATGCGGCGCCATGCTTCGCCGAAGGCGGAGCCGAGCGGTTTGGCGGATGCGGGCGCGTCGAGTGCCGCAACGAGAGTGGGGATTTCGGTTTTGTTGCGGGTGTATCCGGTGATGAAGGCGAGGGTGCGGGATTCGCCTGGTTTGAGGGTGAGCGAGGCGGTTACGCCGATGTTGCGTTGGCCGGAGGAGTCAGTGTGTGAGATGGCAGTGAGTCCACTGCTGACGGCTTTGACGAAGAGTGTGGGCGGGAACTGCTCGTAGCGGGACATCTCTCCGCGGGGCGGGAAGGTGAGCTTGCGTTTGCCGTGCGCGGTGAAGGATGCGGTGACGAGTCCGTTGGCGGGTGGTGTGGCAGGTTCAATGGGCCAGGTGGCGTCGTCCTGGGGTACGTCCCATGCGGCGAAGAGCTGCTGGTACCTTGCACGGGTGAGTTCAGAGTAGCGGATGGGGAGCGGCGCGGAGCCGGTGTTGTGGAGGGTTACGTGGGTGAGGAAGGCGGATGTTCCTTCGTGGATTTTGGTGGATGGGGTGACGGAGAGCTGACGCGTAACGGAGAGCGATGGCGTGAGGCTGTAGTCGTAACGGGCAAAGCCAATGCCGAAGCGTTTGGTTGCGGCGATGGCTGCGGGGGCGTCGAGTCCGATGAGGTCGTGCTGCTGGCCGGAGACTTCGATGGTGGCGGAGTTGGCTCCGCCCCAGCGGGCATCGCCGTGATTCATGCGGCCCCAGGCGCGCTCGCCGGTGAGGATCTGGTAGAGTCCGCTGGCGTGGGTGAAGAGGGTGAGGCGATAGTTGCCGGTGAGGAAGAAGGGGTCGTCGGGGATCATGGGGGCGCGGTTGCGCACGGGGCTGTTGGGGAAGCGCATGGGGCCGGTGTAGTGATAGGCGGGAAGGCCGTAGTCGTCTTCGATCCATTCGCCAAGTGAGGACGTGGATGCGCCGGGCGCGGCCCATGCAGGCGTGGCGGATACGGCGAGAGATGTGGCGGCGAGTGCTCCGGCTCCGGCGAGGAAGGTGCGGCGTGATAGGTGGTCGTCGGCGTGTGACAAGTGTGACCTCCTGAGGGGATGCATTTCTATCCTAACTCTTTATGTATTTCCTTCTTCCAGAGCCGGCTTCGATCGCCTGATCGATGGCGTCGTTGTCCATTCCAAAGCTGGATAGCCACTTGCGGAGTTGCGTGTTCCAATCTGGCTTTGAATTAAGCTGTAACATCCGGATATACTTGAGTCTCTCACCCTCGCAATGCCATGTATAACGTTGCTTTGCACTCATGCGATTCCAGTTCAGAGGCTTCTTGGGGAAATTGCGGCGGAGGTCGATTTCCGGCGGAGGGAAGTTGGTGCTGAGATCTTTTTCTAGTAGCAATTTATCCCAATCTCTCATCGGCCGTCTGTTGCCGTTATCGTCAAAGTGAATTATGTTATGGCAGCCCACGCAGACTGATGCGAGTTGATCGTCGTTCTCTCCCCTCATGACCTCCAACGTATATGTCCGGTGATGAACCACCAGATCAGCAGGTTTATCGTAGGTCCCTTCGCATCGCACGCAAAGGTTGTTATCACGCTTCTTTACTCGTCTCCTTATCGTCTTCCAGAGCGACGATCTCCTGTATTCTTCGTAGTCCTTAAATCCAAGCACCTTGCTGATTTCGTTCGGCGTGTCTAATTCTTCCTCTGAAGTTTGTTGTTTCAGATAGTCTGCATAGCACTTGGTGAACTTCAAGTTGAATTCTTCTGGGACTCGTATCTCTTTAATTTCGAACTCGTAGTAGCGCTTTCCGGGTGGGTGACCGAATTTTCTAATCCGGAAGTCCCTATGCAAATACTTGTTATTTGGGTAGGCGTTGTCGAGTTCATTCGCTAGGACGGTGTACGCCTTTAGGCTCCGAACCTCGCAGCTATTGAGATCCACGACCTCTATCAACTCATTCGAATCGCTACGAGGAATCTTTGACATTATCCGAATGAAAGCAGGTGCGCCATTAGCCTCCAGAGTAAGCATAGGCGGTAGCTTTCGTTCGTGGTTTTTCCTATCGCTCATATCGTTTGACATTTTAATCGCCAACAGACACTGCCAATATGCGGCATTCAGGGTCGCGCGGATTTTGCGCGGAGGCGGGCGTAGGCCATGGCGGCGATTAGTGTTTTGCCGTCGCGGATTTGTCCGTTGTCGATGAGGCGGAGCAGTTCGGAAAAGGGGACGAGCATGATTTCGAGGCGCTCGTCTTCGTCGGGTGCGGTGGGGCCGGGGGTGAGTCCTTCGGCGAGGTAGACCTGCATCCACTCGGCAAGGAAGCCGGGGCTGGCGTAGTAGCGGGCGAGTTTGGTCCATTTTTTGGCGCGGAAGCCGGTCTCTTCGGCCAGCTCGCGTTTGGCGGCGGGGAGGCGGTCTTCGTCAGGATCGATTTTGCCTGCGGGGACTTCGTAGAGGAATTGCGAGGCGGCGTGGCGGTACTGGCGCTCGAGGACGACAAGCGGGTCTTTCTTCTTCGCGTCGTCGATGGCGAGGATGACGACGGAGCCTCCGTGACGGACGATGTCGCGAATGACGGTGCCGCAGTTGGGCTCGCGGACGTGTTCCTGCTCGACGCGGAAGAGCGGGCCCTTGTAAACGGTGCTGCTGGAGACGACGTGTGCGGGCTTGCCGGGGCGGATGGCGAGTTTGCCCTGGATGGTTTTGACGTTTGCGGGCGCGGCGGGGGGATTCTTCTGCAGCTTCTTTGTCGGCATTCAGGTCTCCGTTGCTCTTAAGTTACCATCCGAGTTGTGAAGAGATTGACGTCGAGCGTTGCGGTAATTGGAGCGGGGAACTGGGGTGGTTCGCTGGTGGCTGCGCTGAAGCGCGCGGGCGCGGGGCCGGTGGAGGTGGTCGGGCGGAAGGGCTGGTTGCGGGCGCGGCTGGATGCACGGGTGATCTGGATTTGCGTTCCGGATGGGGTGATTGCGGAGGTTGCGGCGAGGATCGCAGAGCGGGGACGAAAGCTGCGCGGCGAGGATGGACTGCGCGGGCAGGTGGTGGTGCATTCGAGCGGGGCACTGGGGGCTGCGGTGCTGGAGCCTGCGCGGAGGGCGGGCGCGAAGATTGCAGCGGTGCATCCGGCGATGAGCTTCCCGACGCGGAGGGTGGTGCCGCTGGACGGCGTGATGTTCGGTGTGGAGGCAAAGGATGCGGCGGTGCGGCGGGAGTTGCATGCGCTGGTGCGGCGGCTGGGCGGGGTTCCGTTTGCGTTGAAGGCGGAGACGAAGGCGCTGTATCACGCGGCGGGGATACTTGCTTCTCCGCTGCTGGTGGCGGAGCTGACGGCGGCGATGGAGACGGCGCGGCGGGCGGGGCTGGATAAGAAGACGGCTGCGAAGTGGGTGCGGGCGCTGGCGGAGGCGACGGTGAAGAATGTGTTTGCGCGTGGGCCGGAGCGGAGCTTCAGCGGGCCGTTTGCGCGCGGGGACGCGGAGACAATTCATCTGCATCTTCAGGCGCTTGAGGCGCATCCAGTTCTGGCGGACGTTTATCGGGCGCTGGGGCGGTATGGGGTGACGCGGCTGCCGGTGAAGAGGCGGGGAGCAATTGAGAAAGCGATTGAAGTGAGTGACCGCGAATCCCATCTCTTGCGCAAAGGTCGCGGATAGGTTGGGACGACGGGCAGGATTGAAAAGAATACGCGCGGTAAAGTAGAGGAAGTGAGAGGCACAGTGCAGACGGAGTGTTATCCAATTTCGATTTTGCCGCGGCTGAGCAAGCTGTTTGTGGATTACGCGGCGAGCCGTGAGCCGCTGGCTCCGTTTTATGCTGCCGCGCCTTATGGGCAGGTGGCGGGGAGGCCGCAGGGTGAAGCGGGGCGGTATGCGGCGATTGCGGAGTTGCTGGAAGAGCAGAATCGAGCGCTGGGTGCGGGCGAAGCGACGCTGGCGAATATCGACAGATTGCGTAAAGGCGCAGCGGCGGTGGTGACGGGGCAGCAGGTGACGCTGTTCGGCGGGCCTCTGTTTACGCTGCTGAAGGCGGCTACGGCGATTCGCAAAGCGAAGGATGCGGGCGCGGTTCCGATTTTCTGGATGGCGACGGAAGATCATGATCTGGATGAGGCCGACCATGTGACGCTGCCGTCGCGCCATGAGCTGCACAAGCTTCGGCTGGAGCACGGTCCGGAAGATGCAGGCAAGCCGGTGGGCCGAGTGAAGCTGGGCGAGGGCGTCGGCGCGCTGCTGGAGCAGGCAGCGGAGCTGCTGGGGCCGAGCGATGTTCTGGATGCGCTGGAGGCTGCGTACAGGCCGGAGGCGACGTATGCGGAGTCGTTCGGGCGGTTGCTGGCGAAGGTGTTTGCGGATGAAGGATTGATTCTGATTGATGCGGCCGGGCGGGAGTTTCACAGGCTGGGTTCGCATGTGCTGCGGACGGCGATTGAGCGCGCGACGGAGCTGGAGACGCTGCTGCTGGAGCGGACAAAGTTGCTGGAGGAGCGCGGATATTCGGCGCAGGTTCTGGTGGCGAAGGGCGGGAGTCTGCTTTTCCTGATCGAGGATGAGACGGGCCAACGGCTGGCGCTGAAGCGCAAGGGTGACGGAAGCTGGTCGGCGGGGAAGAAGCAGTATTCGTCGGCTGAGTTGCTGGCGGTGCTGGAGAGCGAGCCGGAACGGCTGAGCCCGAATGCGCTGCTTAGGCCGGTGTTTCAGGATGCGATTCTGCCGACGGCTGCGTATGTGGGCGGGCCGGCGGAGATTGCTTACTTTGCGCAGTCGCAGGTGCTGTATGAGGCGGTGCTGGGACGGACGACGGCAGTGTTTCCGCGCCTGAGCGCGACGCTGGTGGAGCCGGCGGTCGCGAAGGTGATGGGCCAGCACGAGGTTTCGCTGGAGGATTTGATCCGGGCGCATCCGGATGAGCTGGCGCAGCGGCTGGGCGCGCGGGCCATGCCGGTGGAAGGCAAGCAGAAGCTGGCGGCGGCGGGGAACGCTCTGGATGAAGAGCTGAAGACAGTGACGGAGTGGATGGCGCGCATGGATGCCGAGCTGGGCAAGTCGGCAGAGGTTGCGGCGAACAAGATGCACTACCAGATGAACCGGCTGCGGCGGTTAGCGGCCAACCATCAGCTACAGAAAGAGGCGAGTCTGCGGAAGCATGTGGACGCGCTGTATCTGAATCTGTATCCGAACGATCATCCGCAGGAGCGGGTGGTGGGAGCGGCGGCGTTTCTGGCGAAGCAGGGGCCGGGGCTGGCGGAGCAGATGGTGGAGTTGGCTGCGCAGGAGTGCCCGGGGCACAAGGTTGTGCATGTTTAGCTAAGAAGCGGTCAGCTAAAGTCCGGTCAGCGATGAAGCGGCCAGCGGGTGCTATTCGAGCGGTGCGGCCTCTTTGGAGCGGTAGCGGGGTTTCTTCATCAGGTAGCCGATGGGGATGAGGCAGACGGTGAGGAAGACGAGCCAGTGCACGGTGTCAATATAGGCGAGGGTGCGGGCCTGCAGGGTCATCATGTCGTAGAGGCGGCCCATGGAGGCGTGTGTGGCGTCTGCCGGTGAGTAGCCCTTGGTTTCAAGCGCGCTCTTGAGTCCTTTCTGTAGCCCCTGATAGAGCGGTGACTGTGCGGTGACGTGGGCGGCGAGGTAGTTCTGGTGAACCTGGGCGCGGCGGACGAGCATGGTGCTGATGAAAGAGATTCCGAGGCTGCCGCCGATGTTGCGGGCGAGGGCGGTGAGTCCGGAGACCTCGTTGTTTTTTTCCTGCGGGACCCCTACATAGGACATGACGCTGATGGGCACGAAGAGGAAGGGCATACCTATGACCATGATGACGCGCCAACTGGCGGCGTCCCAGAAGCTGATGTTGAGGTTAAGGCTGGAGATGCGCCAGATGCCGAAGCTGACCCAGGCAAATCCGAAGCAGATCATGGCGCGCGGGTCGACCTTTTGCCCGATGTAGCCAACGATGGGCAGCAGGAAAATGAGCACGAGGCCGCCCAGGGAGAGGACCATACCGGCCTCTGTGGCGGTGTAGCCCATGATCTCCTGCAGGAATTGTGGGATCATGACGGTGGTGGAGTAAAGGGCTGCTCCGATGACGAGCATGACAATCTGCGTCATAGTGAAGTTGCGGCTGCGATAGAGTGAAACGTCGATGACGGGGTGCTCTGTGGTGAGTTCGCGCCAGAGGAAGACGATGAGGCCGACGCCGGCGAGGAGGGCGCAGGTAATGATGAGGTTGGAGCCGAACCAGTCTTTCTCCTGGCCCTTATCGAGCATGATTTGCAGTGCGCCAATGGTGAGGGCGAGGAGGCCGAGTCCCCAGCCGTCGATGCCGCCGACCTTTTTGCGGACGCGCTTGAGGTAGGGCGGATCGTCGATGATGCGGCTGGTTAGATAGAGGGACAGCAGGCCGACGGGAATGTTGAGGAAGAAGATCCAGCGCCAGGTGTAGTTGTCGGTAATCCATCCACCGATGGTGGGACCGATGGCCGGGGCGACGACGACGGCCATTCCATAGAGGGCGAAGGCCATGCTGCGCTTTTCCGGAGCGAAGGTGTCGGCAAGGATGGAGCGCTCGCTGGGCTGGAGGCCGCCACCTGCGGCACCCTGCAGGACGCGGAAGAAGACGAGCATGCCGAGGGACGCCGAGAGTCCGCAGAGGAATGAAAAGACGGTGAAGCCGGCGACGCACATCATGTAGAAGCGCTTGCGTCCGATGCGGTTGGCGATCCAGCCGCTGATAGGGAGAACGATGGCGTTGGAGACGAGGTAAGAGGTGAGGATCCAGGTGGCTTCCTCGTAAGAGGCGCCAAGCGAGCCGGCGATGTGCGGGAGGGCGACGTTGGCGATAGAGGAGTCGAGCGCCTCCATAAAGGTGGCGAGCGTGACGGTAAAGGCGATGACCCACGGATTGAACCGCGGCTTCCACGTCTCGTCAAAATGAACCAGGCTGTCGTCCTGCTTTTTAGCAGGGGTGACGGCGGTTGACTGCGCCATGCGCGCTCCCGAGAAGATGTTTGACTTGCGGTGCTACTCCGCTGCCGGTTTGGGTGGAGAACCGAAGGCGGACGCTGGCGAAACCCTGAAGTTCAGTTTTGGATGTGGCAGAAACCTGTAAGACGCAAAAAATGCGAGAAGCCTGAGGACAGGATAAAGCAAGGGCGGGCACGGCGGTTGCCGGGAATCAGGATGGCTAAGTTTTCGCGAGGCTTTGACGGGATTAGAATGATTGACGATGGCAGGGAAGCAGAATTCGACGATTGAGGTGGCCTGCCCGGAGTGCGGCGCGACGATGAAGATCGACGTGGCGACACGGGCGGTGATTGCTCATACTCCGGCCCCGCGGAAGCGCATGTTTGAGGACATGGAGACGGCAGCAAAGGCGATGCGCGAGCAGGATGAGCGGAGGGAGAGCATCTTTCGGCAGTCGCTGGAGGCGCAGAAGAACCACAGCGATGTGCTGGAGAAGAAGTTTGCCGAGGCGATGAAGAAGGCCAAGGAGACTCCGGACACGGGGAAGCCGCTGCGGGAGTTTGACCTGGACTAAACTGGCCGTCCAGTCACACGCGTCTTTGCGCGCCATTGTGGTGCGAACTGAAATGGCCGCTCCCGGTGGTTGCGGGAGTAGAGTGTATTGAGATGTTGGTTGCAAGTTGATGAAGCGCATTTGGTAAAGGACTTCCCCTGAATTATGGCGACGCAATTGAAAACATTACCGGCAAAGATTGAAGCTTCAATACCTGAAGGTGTACGGGAGACTCCGTGGACGACAGCAGCGGCGGCGGGATCGCTGGTCGGGGCGGCGTTTTTGCTGATGAGCGGACGGCGCAAGGCGGCGCTGGCAGTGGTGTTGGCCGGTGCGGCGGTGGCGGTACTGGAGAATCCGGATACGGTGAAAGAGATCTGGGACAACATGCCGAAGTATCTGAAGGTCGGACAGGATTTTTTGCTGCGCGCCGAAGATGTTGTGGATGATCTGAAGAGCAAGGGCGAGCGCGTTCGCACGATGATGAACAAGGCGTAGACGCCGGGTTCAATTTCCATTCCATTTCTGTTTGAGTGAGCAGTTTCGACCGCAGTAGCGGTTGCGGCGGAAGTGTGCCTCCATGCGTCTGATTCCGATTTGTGAAGCTGACGGGTTATGCTGGGGAGACTATGAATGCTGATCCCACAAGCCCTGCTGTTCTTCCTCCCCTTGATGTGGTTGCCCTGACGCGGCAACTGGTGGATATCGAGTCGACGACCTATTATGAAGGGCCGGCGGGGCGGTTTCTGGAGAAGTTCCTTGCCGGGCGCGGCTTTGCGGTAGAGACGATGGCGGTATCACAGCCGGCGGACAGCAAGAGCACGAGCGAGCGGCTGAATGTGTATGCGGGGAAGGCGGGCGAGACTCCGGATGTGGTGTTTTCGACGCATATGGATACGGTGCCGCCGTATTTCAAGTCGACGGAAGATGAGACGTTTATTTACGGGCGCGGGGCGTGCGATGCCAAAGGGATTATGGCGGCGCAGATTGTGTCTGCGGAGCGGCTGCGCGCGGAGGGTGCGCACGTAGGGCTGCTGTTTGTGGCGGGCGAGGAGCGTGACTCGGCGGGAGCCAAGGTGGCCAATGCGCATGCGAAGGGCAGCCGGTATCTGATCAACGGCGAGCCGACGGACAATCGTCTGGCGCTGGCGTCAAAGGGCGCGTTACGTGTGCGGCTGATGGCGAAGGGGAAGATGGCACACTCGGCGTATCCGGAGCTGGGCGACAGCGCGACGCACAAGCTGGTGGAGGTGCTGAACCGGCTGCTGGCGATGGATCTGCCGGTGGTTGAGGATGTGGGGCCGAGCACGCTGAATGTGGGGCTGATGGAAGGCGGGTACGCTCCGAATGTGATTGCCGATCATGCCGAGGCGCAGGTGCTGATTCGGCTGGTGGGGCCGTCGGAGGAGACGAAGGCTGCGATTCTGAAGGCGGCGAAAGGGCTGGTGGAGGTGGAATTCACATTGGAGATTCCATTCAAGCGGCTGCGGAAGATCGAGGGGCTGCCGACGATGGTGGCGAAGTTCACGACGGACATTCCGTGGCTGACGAAATGGGGCGAGCCGCTGCTGCTGGGGCCGGGGTCGATCCATGTGGCGCACACGCCGAATGAGAAGCTGGCGAAACGGGAGCTGCATGAGGCCGTGGAGTTGTATGTGAAGGTGGCGCGTGGGCTGGTGGGGTAGGGCGGCATTGGCAGATGTGTCAATGCCAGAGCAGGGAAGCCGCGCCAGGCTGAATGTGCGTTGGCCGACGGTGGGGGTCGGCTTTCTAGTCGCCCTACCAGCTATTCTATTTTACTCCATCCTCTTTAGCAGGCTAATTAACATACCATTCGCAGATGACTATCTTGAAACCTTGAGATTTTCCAATCAGATAAAGGTTCTGCATGGCACTAAGTCAATCCTGTCTTTTCTGTTCTCGTTCCAATATAACGAATATAAGCTGCTATTTGAAAACGCTATATTCGCAGTTCAAGTGTTAGTTTTCAAATCCATCAACTTTAGGGTTCTTTCTGCCCTGGGCGATTTATTTGTCCTTTTTCTAGCGCTTTTGCTGTGGAAAATGTTCTTTCCGCAAGAGGGCAGCACTATTCGCCGCCTGATCTATTTTGTCCCGGTCACATGGTTTGTGTTTCAGATGCAGTATGTGGAAACACTTAATTGGTCTATGGCGTCCTTGCAGAATCTGCCGGTGATCTTCTTTTCGTTGACGACTATTTATCTGCTTGTCACTGAGACCGGGCGCGGATATCTGTTTGCGGCCATATGCCTGGTCCTTTCCATTTGCTCGTCCGGTAATGGGTTTGTAATGATTCCGCTTGGCGTGCTTATTCTTGTTAATCAAAGGAGGAGAGGGAGGTTAATAATATGGGCATGTACCTCATTAATATGCATTGCGGCATATTTCTATCGCTACAATTTCAACGCAAAATTCCAAGCAGAGCCGTCTCTTTTTAAGAGGGTGGCGCATATTAATCCGTTGTTCATTTTTATATTTCTCGGCAATGCGATCAATATGCCCATTAAGCAAATATCCTTATCCCATGCCGATTTTCACAGCTTAGAGTTTCTTGCGATTTTGTCCCCGGTGCTTGGAGCAGTTCTTTGTATTTTCTGGGTGAATAAAATACGCAAGGGCTATCTCCGCAAAAATCCTCTTATTGCATACTGTGTTTTATTTGTATTGATAACTGCAATAGGGGCCGCTGGAATACGCTCCGGAATGAGTGTGTGGGAAGCGACATCATCCCGCTATGGAATATATTCGGCACTTTTACTTATATTTACATGGTTTACGTTCAGCGAAGAGTTTCTGCTACGGCGAAATCAAGGTATTGGTGGTCGTCGATGGCTGCTCATTGGTGTTATTGCGATGGCGATGTGTTATGGCGTTATAACAGATGCTTTTGGTTGTCACTATCTTACGGCGCGCAACCGCGAGCTTGTGCGTGGGATGGTAGCATATCAGGAACCAAATGCTGCTAATTCAGGAATGGGACCAGTCGTTCCGCTCAAGAAGGAAGCGAAGTGGCATGTGACCCTGCGGGAGGAGGCCCCGTCGATTCTAGAAGCTTCGAAGCGGCTTGGAGTTTACACACCGCGAAGGTTCTAAATCTAAAGGCTTATTAATTCACGTGATGTGCAAGTTGTTGGCGAGTCTCACGCCCGTCCCTGCATGACCACACCTGGAGCATCGGGAACTTTTTAGTGTATGGCGGCGTAGTGGTGTTCAAGGCGCGGAGCGGATGATGGCGCGCATATGAATTCATTGCGGGAGCGCGGCGATGCGCATTTTTCTGGATCGGCTGAGGCAGGTGTTGCGGAGACTGGGGCGGGCTCCGCTGTTTACGGCGCTGACGCTGATTACGCTGGCGGTGGGCATCGGCGCGACGACACTGATCTTCAGCGTGGTGGATGGAGTACTGCTGAAGCCGCTGCCGTATCCGCAGCCGGGGCGGTTGATCGGAGTTTGGTATCACACGCCAAAAGTCGCCATCAAGAAGCTGAACATGGCGCCTTTTCTATACTTCATCAGCAAAGAACAGAACAAAACGCTGGAGGCGATTGGCGCGTATACAGGCGATTCATTGAGCGTGACCGGCACGGGGCAGCCGGAGCATGTGCGCGGGTTGGACGTGACATATGAGGTGCTGTCGATCCTGGGAGTAAAGCCGGCGCTGGGGCGGCTGTTCAGTCAGAAGGATGACACTGCGGGCTCGTCGCAGACGGTGATGCTTTCCTACGCGTACTGGCAGAAGAAATTTGGCGGAGCACAGTCAGTGATTGGCCAGTCGATCACGGCGGACGGCAAACCGCGAGAAATTATCGGTGTACTGCCGAAGGGGTTCCACTTTTTGAACTGGCAGGATGCGGCAATGATTGTGCCGCTGCAATGGGACCGGAGCAAGGTGAAGCTGGGGAACTTCAGCTATGAAGGGCTGGCTCGACTGAAGCCGGGTATGACGATGGCCGAGGCCAGCGCCGACCTGCAGAGGCTGATTCCGATTGCCATCCGGAGCTTTCCTCCTCCGCCGGGGTTCAGCGCGAAGCTGTTTGAGGCGGCGGACTTCCGGACGGACCTGCATCCGCTGAAACAAGATGTTGTGGGCGATGTGGGCAATGTGCTGTGGGTGCTGATGGGATCGATTGTGATGGTACTGCTGATTGCGTGCGCGAATGTGGCGAATCTGCTGCTGGTGCGCGTTGAGGGGCGGCGGCAGGAGCTGGCGATTCGGTCGGCGTTGGGTGCGGGGTGGAGGCGAATTGCCAGCGAGCTGCTTTTTGAGAGCGTGGTGCTGACTTTGATGGGCAGTTTGCTGGGACTCGGGCTGGCGTACGCGGGGCTGCGCGTGCTGCTGGCGCGGACTCCTGATTTGCCGCGCATTCATGACATCGGGATCAATGTGCCGGTGCTGCTGTTTACGCTGGCGCTGGCGGTGGCGACAGGGCTGCTGATCGGGCTGATTCCGGTATTCAAGTTTGCCGGCGGGCAGGTGAACGTCGGGCTGCGCGAGGGCGGCCGCGCGCAGAGCCAGAGCCGTGAGCGGCATAGAACCAGGAGCGTACTGGTTGTTGTGCAGGTGGCGCTGGCTCTGGTGCTGCTGATTTGCTCGGGGCTGATGATCCGGACATTCCGCGCGCTGGAGCATGTGAATGCGGGGTTCACGAATCCGAACTCGCTGCAGACGTTCCGGATATGGATACCCGACACGCAGATTCCGGACAAAGACGCCGATAAGCTGGTGCATATGGAACAGGCCATGATGGAAAAGATGGCGGCGCTGCCGGGAGTGACGTCGGTGAGCCTGACGAGCTCAGTACCCATGGCGGGATATGACTCAAATGACTTGATATTTGCGGCGGACCACACGTACCGCGAGGGCGAGATTCCGCCGATTCGGCGGTTCAATTATGTTGCGCCGGGATTTTTCAAGACGATGGGGACTCCGATTGTGGCGGGGCGGAGCTTTACGTGGGAGGACAACTACGACGAATTGCCGGTCGCGATCGTTTCACAGAATTTCGCGCGGGAGTATTGGGGCAGCGCGCAGAATGCGCTGGGCAAGCGTATTCGAGAAGGCCCGAAGGACGACTGGCGGCAGATTGTAGGCGTGGTGGGCAACGTGCACGCGGACGGAGTGACGGAGAAGGCTCCGACGACGGTGTACTGGCCGCTGATGATGAAGAACTTTGAGATGCAGAAATTGCGGGTACTGCGCGGAGTTGCATTTGTGATCCGCGCGCCGCAGGCGGGGTCGCAGGCGTTTATGCCGGAGGTGCGGCAGGCGGTGTGGTCGGTTGACTCCGACCTACCGCTGGCGAATCCGCGCACGGTGGGCTACTACTACACGCAGTCAATGGCGCGGACATCGTTCACGCTGGTGATGCTGGCGGTGGCCGGCGCAATGGCGCTGCTGTTGGGCATGGTGGGGATTTACGGCGTGATTTCGTACTCGGTGAGCCAGCGGACCAAGGAAATTGGGATACGGATGGCGCTGGGCTCGCCGCGGCAGGCAATTGTGGGGCTGTTTGTGCGCGATGGTCTGAAGCTGGCGGCGATTGGAATTGCGTGCGGGTTGATTGCGGCGTTCGCGGCGATGCGGCTGATGGCGTCACTGCTGTACGGGGTGAGCGCGTACGATCCTCTGACGTATGCGGTGATCACGGTAGGGATATTTGTAACTGTGTGGGTGGCGTGCTGGCTGCCATCGCAAAAAGCGGCGACGGTGGATCCGATGCATGCGCTGCGGGCGGAGTAGGACTAGCCGTCCAGACACACGCGCTTCGCGCCATACTGGAGCTGACGGCTGAGGCCGCTCCCGATGGTTGCGGAGGGGCGGATGAGATTCGCGCTCCACAGGCCTCGATCAACTGAGAGCGAGGACGATGGCTCCGGCGGCGATGAGGCCGCCGCCGAGGAGCTTTCCGGGAGTGAGCTTTTCGCCGAGGATCGGCCAGGCGAGCAGGATGACGAGGACGACGCTGAGCTTGTCAATGGGCGCGACCTTGGAGACGGGGCCGACCGAGAGCGCGTGGAAATAGCAGATCCATGAGAGGCCGGTGGCGATGCCGGAGAGAGCCAGGAAGAGCCAGCTGCGCTTGTCGATATGCATCAGGCCGGCGTGGCTGCCGAGGCTGACGGCGATTATCCAGGTGAAGACCACGACGACTGTGGTGCGCACGGCGGTGGCCAGATTGGGTTCGACGCCGGCGACGCCGATTTTTGCGAGCAGGGCAGTGGCTGCGGCGAATACGGCGGCGAGGATGGACCAGATGAGCCAGGACATGAGCGTCTCCCGATGGAGTGGAGTGCGTAAGGCAGAGTTCTCCTCAAGTCTAGCGGGTGGCATCGGTTTGGCGGGGGGCAGGAGGTTGGTTAGACTCGGAGTTAATGGAACATTCTGAAAATGCATTGAGTAAGGCGTCGTCGTCGTATTTGCGGTCGGCAGGACATCAACCAATCCAGTGGCACGAGTGGGGCGCGGAGGCGTTTGAGCGCGCGCAGCGAGAGGACAAGCCGGTTCTGCTGGACATTGGGGCGGTGTGGTGCCACTGGTGCCATGTGATGGACCGCGAGAGCTATGAGGATCCGACGCTGGCGGCGATTGTGAATGAGCACTATGTGGCGATCAAGGTGGATCGCGACGAGCGGCCGGATGTGGACAGCCGGTATCAGGCGGCGGTGCAGGCGATCAGCGGGCAGGGTGGTTGGCCGCTGACGGCGTTTCTGACTCCGGAGGGGAAGCCGTATTTTGGGGGGACGTATTTTCCGCGCGACGACCGCTATGGGCGTCCGGGGTTTGACCGCGTGCTGCTGACCATGGCCGATGTGTGGAAGACGCGACGCCAGGAGGCGGCGGAGTCGGCAGACAGCGTGTTTGCGGCGATTGAGCAGGGCGAGACATTCTCGGGCCGGGCGGGATCGCTGAGCCTGGAGATTGTGGACAAGATTGTGCTGTCGGCGGTGAAGCAGTTTGATCCGCGGCATGGAGGGTTTGGTTCGCAGCCGAAGTTTCCGCATCCGGCGGCGCTTGATCTGCTGATCGATTTGGCGGCGCGAACGGGAAGTGAATCTGTGCGGCAGGCCGCGACGGTAACGCTGGAGAAAATGGCAAAGGGCGGAATGTATGACCAGATTGCAGGCGGGTTTCACCGGTATTCGGTGGATGAGCGCTGGGTGGTTCCGCACTTCGAGAAGATGCTGTACGACAATGCCGGCTTGCTGGGGAACTATGTGCACGCCTTCCAGACCTTTGTGGACGCGGACGCGGCGCGGGTGGCGAAGGACATTCTGCGCTGGATGGATGCGGTGATGACGGACCGTGAGCGCGGGGGATTTTATGCCTCGCAGGATGCGGACCTGTCGCTGGATGATGACGGCGATTACTTTACCTGGACGCGGGATGAGGCGGCGGCGGTGTTGACGGCGGACGAGATGGTCGTGGCGGAGCCGTACTACGACATTGGCGAGCTGGGGGATATGCACCACAATCCGGCAAAGAATGTGCTGCACCGGAAGGTTTCAACCGAAGAGATCGCAGAACGGGTGAAGAAGCCTGTGGCGGAGGTTGAGGCATTGCTGACGCAGGCAAAGGAGAAGCTGCTGAAGGCGAGGCTGCAGCGGCCGACTCCGTTTATTGACACGACGATTTATACGTCGTGGAATGCGATGGCGGTGTCGGCGTATCTGGATGCGGCGCGGGTGTTGGAGCTGAAGAGTGTAAAGGATTTTGCGCTGAAGACGCTGGACCGGTTGCTGGCCGAGGCCTGGGACCCGGCGGTGGGGCTGTCGCATGTGGTGGCTTACAGCGATGGGTCGAAAGTCGGTTCGGCGGGCCGGAGCGTGGCGGGCGTGCTGGACGACTATGCATTCCTGACGCTTGCGGCGCTGGATGGCTGGGAGGCGACGGGCGAGCTGCGCTACTACGATGCGGCGATGCAGATTGCCGAGGCGATGGTGGAGCGATTCTATGACAAGACGGACGATGCGTTCTTTGACACGGAGCAGGTAGAGGGCGCCTTGGGCGTGCTGGCGGCGCGGCGGAAGCCGTTGCAGGACACGCCGACTCCGGCGGGGAATCCTGCTGCGGCAGCGGCGCTATTGCGTCTGGAGGCGCTGAACGGGCGGGCAGACTTCCGCGAAAAGGCAGAGGATACGCTGGCGAATTTTGCGGGCATTGTGGAGCATTTTGGGCTGTATGCGGGAATGTATGGGCAGGCGCTGGCTATGCAGCTGTTGCCTCCAGTGCAGGTGGTGGTGATTGGCGTGGGGCTGGAGGCGCGGAAGCTGGCGGCGATGGCGACGGCGCGGTATGCGGTGAACAAGCGCGTGATTGTGCTGCGGCCGGAGCAGGTGACTGCGGAAGATCTGCCTCCCATGCTGGCTGAGACGCTGCCGCACTTGCCGGAGCTGGGAAGCGGCAGAGTGTTTGCGGTGGTATGCCAGGGAGCGAGCTGCCAGCCTCCGACGAACGATGGCGAAAAACTGCTGGAGGCGATTGCGGCGGTATGAGGGCCGCATGGCCAGATGAAAAAGAAGCCCCGGTTTCCAAGCCGGGGCTTCTTTGTTGCGCGGAGTCTTGTGCCTGCTTATTAGAGCAGCTTGCCGCCGGCAAGGTCGCGGATGAGGCCGCGATCGGCTGCCAGGAAGTCGTAGCCGGGAAGGTCTTTGAAGTGGACCCAGCGCATGTCGTTGAAGATGTGGTTGACGAGTTCGTCTTCGAAGGAGTGGACGGCGAAGAACTGGAGGTCAACGGCGCCTCCGTTGCGGTAGGTGTGGAGAATGTGAACGACGAACGGGCCGATCTGGGCGTGGATGCCCAATTCCTCGTTGAGCTCGCGGGCGAGGGCCTGCTCGGGGGTTTCGCCGGGCTCGATTTTGCCGCCGGGAAACTCCCACTTGAGGGCCATAGGCTGGTCTGGGCGGCGCTGACAGATGAGGACGGTGTCTTCACGCAAAATGAGCGCGGCAGCCACATAACGTACTGACTTTACCTTGTCCTGCTCAACATTCGTGTCCACGCACTTCCAGTGTAGACCTGTTCATGCGAGCTGTGTGCGTATGCGGCGGATGGCGTTGGAGATTGACGGACTGAAGATGCCGGGATGGATAGCGGAAGCGATGGCGTGGAGTCCGTCGACGAGGGTCGGCGCGGGCGTGTTGAGCAACTCGTCGGCAATACAGTAGACGCGGGAGTCGCGGGCGGCTGGTAGGTGTTGCCACTGGCGCTGGTCGATAATTTTTTCCAGCGGGACACGGCTTCCGGCTCCGCACCATGCAGCGAGGATGATGTCGGGCTGGGCGGCGGCGATGGCTTCCGGCGTGGTGATTGCGCCGGGCTTGCCGAGGAAGCGGCCTCCGGCGATCTCGACCAACTCGGCGACCCAGGGCTGCGAGTGGATGAGGGGCTTGCCCCACTCTTCGCAGTAGACGAGCGGGCGGTGGGGAAGGGATTGTGCGCGGGTACGGACGGAGTGGATGGCGGTCCGCATGGAGGTGATAACGGACTCGCCATTTTCCGGGACATTGAGGGTGCTGGCGATGAGGCGGATGTCAGTGAATATGTCGGCGAGGGTGTGGGGTGCGAGCGCCAGGACAGGGTGGCCGGATTTGAGAATGGCGGTGAGGGATTCCTGACGGTAGGGGACGGACGCGATGATGAGATCGGCGGCGACTGGAAGCAGGTCTTCGGGTTGTGTGGACCAGGAGTCGCGCACGACGGGGAGATTGCGGTCGCGGAGCGATGGGACGACGTCGAGACAGTATTTTGTGCAGGCAGCGAGGGAGTTGAGGCAGCCGAGGCGTTCGAGGATAAGGGTGACGCTCGGCTGCAGCGAGATGATCTTCACGGTGCGCTACGCCTTGGGGTCGGCGAGGACAGATTGGGGGTAGAAAACGGGCCAATTGCGGCGGGCGGCGCTCTCAAGCAAAGCGGGCGAAGGATTGACCGGGTAAGGGTGCTTCGCGATGGCGAGCATGGCCTCGTCGTGGATGGAGTTGCCGAAGACGGCGTCGGGGTTGGTGATGCCGACACGGTTGAGGGCGGTGACCTTGGCGGGGCCGGTGGGAACTTCGATGAGGTCGCTGGTGATGCGGCCCTCGTTGACTCGAACGCGAGCTGATAGCACGCGGTCGGCGGGGATGTTGAAGCGGCTCACGCCTTCGTCGATGACCCAGTTGTTGGTGGAGCTGACGGCCCAGATGTCGGTGCCGTGGGCCTGAAGCTTGGCGATGAGGGTGCGCAGTTCGGGGAAGATGTGCGGCTCAATGTGCTGAAGGAAATAATCAGCAGCGGCGCGGCGGAGCTCGTCCTCGTGAAGGTCGGCGTAGAGCTGGACCATTTCGCCGCAGATCTCTTCTTCGGAGACATCGCCGGTGAGATAGAGGCGGTATTGCGCGTCGATCCAGTCAGAGGAATTGCGCGAGACGAGGCCCTGATCGATGGACCAGACCATGAAGCCGTAGCCGGCGTCGCCGCCCCAGAGGGTGCCGTCGCAGTCAAAGACGGCGATGGCGGGGGAATGCGAAAGGACGGATTGCTCGAATTCGGAAGGGGTGTAGCGTTCGGGGGTGGTATGCGTGATGGTCAAACGTAGTGCTCCTGCTTACTCCTTCTATTTTGCTGGATATGAGGGCAAATTGCACTCGGCGGAGATAAATGGCATGCCTTAGAAAGATGACCGATCAGGTTCCCCGGGGATTTGGGGCGATGCTGCGGCGCGGGGTTCGCCGATAATCAAAGCTGTGAGCGCGGAGCGCAATACGGAGCTGCTGCGGGAGTATGTGGCGTATCTGCGCGTGGAGAAGGGCTTGCGGCCACTGAGTTGCGAGGCCTACCAGCGCGACCTGCTGCAGTTTGCCGAATGTATTGAGGGCGAGCATTTGTCGCTGATTGCGGTGCGGCATGCGCATGTGGCGGGTTTTCTGGAGCATTTGAAGCGGCATGGGGTGGAGAGCCGGTCGGCGGCGCGGAAGTTGTCGTGCCTGCGCGGGTTCTACAAGTGGCTTTTGCTGGACAAGAGAATTGAGCGTGATCCGACGGTGAACCTGGAGTCTCCGGCGACGTGGAAGGTGCTGCCGAAGTCGCTGGCGGAGACGGAAGTCAATGCAATGCTAGAGCGCGCCAATATTGCGCGTACGGGCGGCGCGAAGGCGGATGCGGTGACACTGCGGGACCGGGCGATTCTGGAGCTGCTGTACGCCGGCGGGCTGCGCGTGTCTGAGCTGACGGGGCTGCATGAAGAGGATTTGTCTCTGGATGCGGGGCGCGTGCTGGTGCGGGGCAAGGGCGACAAGGAACGGATTGTTCCGCTGGGGCGCGCGGCGGTGGAGGCGATTGAAGAGTATTTAAAGAACGGAAGACCGCAGCTAGTGAAGAAGCGCGGGAGCGGGCGCGGGAGCGGGAATCTGTTTCTGTCGGTGCGTGGCGCGGCGCTGACACGGCAGTGGGTGTGGAAGCTGGTGAAGACGGCGGACGGACACGCGAGTCCGCACATGTTGCGGCACAGTTGCGCGACGCACATGGTGGAGCACGGCGCGGACCTGCGCACGGTGCAGTTACTGCTGGGGCATGCGGACATTGCGACGACGCAGGTGTATACGCATCTGGCGCTGGGACGGTTGAAGGCGGTGCACCGGGTGCATCATCCTCGAGGACTCGCCGCCCAGGCGGCGGCTTCGCGTGGCCGCTCCCGATGGTCGCGGAATGAATCTGTGCTGCAAATTCTGACTACAGCCAAGCATGAGGATTCCGAATGAGTGGCAAGGCTGAGATAACCGTTCGCGTGGAGGAGTTTCTATGTTCGCTGACGAATGAGCGCGGGGCGTCGGAGCACACGCTGCGGGCGTATGAGCGGGAGCTGCGGAACTTTGCTGCATACATGGTGAAGGAGCGCGGTGCAGGGTTTGGCGTGGGCAGGATTGAGCATCCGCAGATTCGCGCGTACCTGAGCGAGCTGTATGGGCGGGGGCTGACGAAGGCTTCGGCGGCGCGGGCGTTGGCGGCGATCCGGTCATGGTTCAAGTGGCTGGCGCGGCGGGGGTATGTGGAGCAGAATCCGGCGGCGCTGGTGGCGACTCCCAAGCTGCCGAAGCATTTGCCCAGGGTGCCGACGATTGAGCAGATGAATCGCGTGGTGGATGCGGCGCGAGAGAGCGGCGCGGCGTGGCCGGAGCGCGATTGCGTGATCTTTGAGCTGTTGTATGGCTGCGGGATTCGAAATGCGGAGCTGGTGGGGCTGAGTCTGGCGGATATTCACTGGGCGAACGAGGCGATTCTGGTGCGCGGCAAGGGGCGGAAGGAGCGGCATGTTCCGCTGGGAGATGCCGCGGCGATGGCGCTGCGGGCGTACCTGCCGGAGCGGGCGGCTCGGCTGGAGGCAGCTGGAAAGCAGACCGACGCGCTGCTGGTGAATGCGCGGATGAAAGGCGAGGGCCGGCTGACGACGCGAAGCGTGGGGCGGATTGTGAAGCGCGTGGCGGTGGCTCAGGGGCTGCCGGCGGAGGTGCATCCGCATACGCTGCGGCATGCATTCGGCACGCACATGCTGGAAGAGGGCGCGGACCTGCGGGCGATTCAGGAGTTGCTGGGGCATGAGCGGCTCTCAACGACGCAGCGGTACACGCAGCTTACAGTGGGACAGGTGGCAGAGGTGTATGACCGGACGCATCCAAGGGCGAAATAAACGAGGTCAGTTTGTCGTTTCTTCCGGCGCTTCAGCGGGTGCGCGAGGCAGCGTGAAGAGGAAGGTTGCGCCGGAGCCGAGTTCACTTTCCACGCGGATGGAGCCGCCGTGGGCGAGAATGATGTGCTTGGCGATGGCGAGGCCCAGGCCAGTGCCTCCGGACTCGCGAGAGCGGGCCTTATCGATGCGGTAGAAGCGCTCGAAGATGCGGCCGAGGTGTTCGGAAGAGATGCCCGGGCCGAAGTCCCGCACGTAGAACTCGACGCCGTCCTCCACATCGTGCGCACCTACGACGATCCGCTTGCCTTCCTTGCCGTACTTCACGGCATTCTCAATTAGATTGCCAAAGACCTGCGTGAGGACGTCCTCGTCGGCGAGGACCGGTGAGTCGGTGATGTTCCTGGATTCGAGTTTAAGGTCGAGGTCCATGACCATCCCGGCGAGGGCGTTGATGGCGCCGCGCACGAGCGCGGAAGCCGGGATGGGGCGCGACTGTACTTTATAGTCGCCGGACTCGACGCGTGCGAGTGCAAGCAGGTCCTCGGTGAGGCGGTTCATGCGCGTGGCGTTCTTGAGAATGATCCCGAGGAATTCGCGCGTAGGACCGGGTAGTTCGTAGTCGCTTTCGAGCAGGGTTTCGACATATCCGGAGATGGAGGTGAGCGGGGTGCGCAGCTCATGCGAGACATTGGCGATGAAGTCGCGGCGCATTTGTTCGGCACGGGAGATTTCCGTGACGTCGTGAAGAACGGCGACGGCGCCACCATCGGGAGTGGGAGCGGCGTTGATGTCAAAGGTGCGGCCCGGTGCGACGGAAGTGGCTTTGCCGCTGCGGATATCTCTATGGGTGAGAGCAGCCTCGACGCAGGCGAGAACTTCGGGGTCGCGGAGGGCGTGGACGAGGGCCTGTCCCTGGCGTCCTGCGGCGGGCGCAATGCGCTGCATGACGGCGTTGGACCATGCGATGCGGCCTCCGGCGTCGACGGCGATGACAGCCTCCTGCATGCTGTCGAGCAGGGCGGCAAGCTCGCGCTGGCGGGCTTCGAGTGTGGCGAAAGTGTTCTGGAGACGGGCCGCGGTGGCATCGAGAGCGTGGGCGACGTCGGAGATTTCGTCGAGGTTGCCTTCTTCCACGCGGGCGGAGAGGTCGCCGGCAGCGATGCGTCCAGCGAAGGTAACGATGCGGTTGAGGCGAGAAGCGGCGCGCTGCGCGAGCCATGCGGAGAGCACGATGGCAATGGCCATGGAGAAGAGCGAGGCCAGGAGAAGGTCGCGACGGACGAGGTGGATTTGACCGGGCAGGGAATGAGCCATGAGGCTGCGGACGGCGAAGTTCAGCGCCACCGTGCTGATGGAGATCACGAGCAGAAAAGCGAAGAACAGTTTGGTAAAGACGCGGCCAGTCATTTTTTATCGAAGGTTAGCCAGCCAGCAAGTTTACAAGTCAGGGGAAATGCTAGCCGTACCTATTCCCATGCTGCCATTCTCTCATTTGAACTTAGGCGGCGGAGGTAGAAACAAATGGCCAGCCTGGAGCCTGATTCAGGTGGTCTTGGGTATCTCGAAGCGGTATCCGGCGCCGCGAACGGTCTTGAGATAGCGCGGATCTTCAGCGTCGCGCTCGATTTTCTCACGGATGCGGCGGACGTAAACGTCGACGGAGCGCGGGGTGACGAAACGGGCGTCTCCCCAGACGGCGTCGAGAAGATGATCGCGGCTGAAGACACGGCCCGGATGGCGCGCAAGATAATCGAGCAAGCGGAACTCGGTTGCGGTGGTGGTGGTGATTTCTCCGCGGACTTTAAGTTGCATGGCATTGGCGTCAATAACGACGTCATCAAAAGTAATGATGGACGGGGTTGAGGGCCGCTCGAATCGGCGCATGACGGCTTTGACGCGGGCGAGGAGCTCACGGGTGGAAAAAGGCTTGGTGATGTAGTCGTCGGCGCCCATTTCGAGGCCGAGGACGCGGTCGTTTTCACCGGCGCGAGCGGTAAGGAAAATGATGGGGATGGTGCTGAGTGTGGGATGAGAGCGCAGGCGTCGGCACACATCGAGTCCGTCTCCGCCGGGAACCATGATGTCTAGCAGGAAGAGTACAGGAGGCTGACGTTCTGCATCGGGGATGAGATTGATCGGGGTTTGAAAGGTGCGAGTGCTGAAGCCCGATGCTTCCAGATGATGCTGAATCAGTCGTGAAATATCCGCTTCATCTTCAAGGACGAATATTGTCTGGCTCAAATCGCCTTCCTCGCATGTTCTGGATGAGACTCAGGCGAAAACCTGAAAGGGCTCATTTGTCATCAGGTTAACGCGGATTGGGGAAAGGGAATGCAAATGTTCTGTGAATATTGGCACTACAGGTACGGGTGTACGCGAAGTGGTCAAAACTAGCCCCTCCTGTTTGCTATACTCGCAGACAATTTAAAGAGTTAGTCTGCGTTGTTGGAGAAGGATTCAGGGAATCCAAGAGTGCCTAAAGCATTGATTCTTTGCATAGACGATGAAGCACTAGGTCTCCAGATCCGCAAAGCAGTATTGGAGCGGGCTGGGTATCGTGTGCTTACGGCGATGGATGGTCCTACGGGACTCGGTCTTTTTGCCCATGAAACCGTTGATGCTGTTGTTCTGGACTATGCAATGCCGACGATGAGCGGCGCGGACGTTGCGATAGAAATGCGGCGCATGCGGAAGAGTGTACCGATCCTTTTGCTTTCAGCATATGTAAATCTGCCGCAGGAAGTGGCAGGCGTGGTGGATTTGACGATTTTGAAGGGCGATGGGCCAGAGGTTCTGCTGGCAAGAGTCCGAGAAATGCTTCTGGAGGACGTGACCCCAGTGCCTGAGGAGAAGTAGCAGTGAAGATGCGCGAGTTTCGCCGTATTCTGCTTCAGGCGCTCTACTTTCCGATACTGCTTCTACTGCTACTGGCGGCGTTTTTCCTGCAGGAAGTGGGTGTTTCGTCCAATCTGCAAAAATCCATTGCACAAAATGACCTGGTTGCGAACAGGGTTGTGGAACTCCAGCGCCAGATTCTGGAACAGGAAGCGGCAATAAGCGAATATGAGCTGACAGATAACGGGCTTATGCTGCGGCCGTATGATCGCGAGAAGGCGGGCATTGCGTTGGGTTTTGCTGAGTTGCGGCGGCAGCTTCAGGGCGATCCGATCCAGATAAAGAGGGTAGCGACCCTCTCCCGACAATATGATGAGTGGTTTGCGCTTGCGGAGAGCATCCTAACGCCGAGTTATCACCGGGCCGGCACGTTCAGCGAGTATGCACGTGGCGAAGCGATGATGGATAGCATTCGCGCCACAGCCAATACCATACAGCAGAGCGAACGAGAAAAGCGCGCGATACTCACCGCGCAATTGCCCGATCTTGAGCATCGGCAATTTGTGCAGATTTTATCGGCATCCTTGTGCATCGCGATGGCGATGGCGTTATTCATGCGGCACAGGCTCAAGAAGGTATCGGGTAGTTACACCTCTGCGTTAGATGAGGTGGAGCAGAGTTCGCGAGAGGTCCAGGAGAGCCGGCAGCGCTATCGGACGACGCTGGAGTCGATTGGGGACGCGGTAATTTCGTGCGATATTCGCGGACGTGTGGAGTTTCTTAACCGTATCGCGAGTGATCTGAGCGGCTGGCCGATGCAGGATGCGCTGGGGCGTCCGCTCACAGAGGTCTTCAGAATTGTGCACGAGGAGACGCGTGAACCGGCGGAGAATCCAGTGCAGGCCGTACTGGGATCAAAGGAAATGCACAGTCTGCCTCAACATACGGTCCTGATTTCGCGCATGGGGAAGGAGTACCTGATCGACGACAGCGCGGCCCCTGTGTTGGGCTCGGATGGCGAAATGACGGGTGTGGTGCTGGTCTTCCGGGATGTGACCGAGCAGCGGCGATCTGAAGCAGCGCTGATCTCCGGAGAAAAGCTCGCGGTTGCAGGCCGGCTGGCGGCAAGCATTGCACATGAGATTCATAATCCGCTGGATTCGGTTTCGAACCTGCTTTTTTTACTGCGGGACGAGGTAGATCCGGAGAGGCGGACGGAATACCTTGGAATGGCGGAGCAGGAACTGAACCGCACGATGCAGATCAGTCGGACCATGCTGAGTCTGTACCGTGAGCCGAAGTCTCCGGTGAAGGTGGACCTGAAGGAGTTGATGCAGAGCGTGCTTTTGTTGCTGGATCGGAGAATTGTTCAGCAGCGAGTGCAGATCACCAGCGAGCTTGAAGAGGCGTGCATCATTGAAGGTTTTCCCGCGGAGTTGCGCCAGGTGGTGACGAATGTGCTGTTGAACGGGATTGAGGCGGCGGGCCAGGATGGGCGCATGCTGGTCAGGCTGGAGTTGAGCCCGGCGGAGGAATTTCGTGGAGAAGGAGCGGTGATTGAGGTAATCGACAGCGGGCCGGGAATCACCGACTTTGCCTCACAGCATATTTTTACGCCGTTCTTTACGACCAAGGGCGAGCAGGGCACCGGACTCGGTTTGTGGGTGAGCATGGGAATCGTACAGAAGCACGGGGGAATGATCCGGCTGCAGAATTGCGGGCTGGAGGATTATTCAGGGGCATGCGCACGGATCTATTTGCCGGTGAAGACTCTGGCTGGCGAACGGCCAATGGCTTCGACGGTTGCGTAGAAAATACGCAAATAAGAACGGGAGAGGCGCGATCCGCATCACCCTTCAGGAAAATTGTTTGAATTACGTATGGTGCAAATGGCCTTGGGAAATGGGCCCGGATTCGCCGGGGTGCGTATTGGAAAGGAACTCTTCGCGGATACCGCGTCTGCGAAGGAGCAGCTTTCTACGGCACTGTGGACATTCCCAAGGATAGAAGCCGAACTTCGGATAGATGCGTTCTTTTAGAAATCCGATACGAGCAACGCGAACGAGATTCCGTTGACCGCAATCAGGGCAACCCTTCTTACTTGATGCCATGGGACGTACCTCTGACACAGGCGGAGAATAAACAAAGCAGTTCATACAAAGCGCAGTACAACCGAACCCTGCTTCCTGTACCGGAAGTCATTGTGCGAGCACTCTTTAACGGCGAACTGCGTAATATCTTAGTCCGACATTCAGGGGGCGGCAATATTTTTTTAAAGGCTGGGGAGTAAAGGTTCGTCTGTCCGAGATACGGATGGCGGTATTTTGAATGGATTTGGAGCACTTTCAGGTACGGGGTGCGGCGCTGGGTCTGTTCTGTACCGCGTGGTGGAGCCGGGTGAACAATTTACACTGAAAGAGATGATTCCCACACTTGAATGGACGGATGAAGGGGTGCGTTTTCTGGATCAGACGCGCCTTCCACTGGAAGAAACGTATGTGCTAGCCAAGACCTACGGGGATGTGGCAGATGTGATCAAGACGATGGTCGTGCGCGGCGCTCCGGCGATTGGTGTAGCGGCGGCCATGGGCATGGCGTTGGGAGCGCAGAGGAGCCCAGCAACGACGGTGGAAGAGCTCTCGGGTGAAGTGAAAACGATGAGCAAGGTACTGGCGGCGACCCGGCCAACGGCAGTGAATCTTTTCTGGGCAATTGAGCGAATGAATGGGAAGTTTGACGCGCTCAAATCCGCGGAGGGGGCGACGCTGGACTCGATCAAGGCAGGGCTTATCGCCGAGGCGCAGTCCATGTATTACGAAGACATTGCGGCTTGCAAGGCGATGGGTGATTTTGGTGCGAGTCTGATGCCGGAAGA
The DNA here is from genome assembly GCA_035532055.1 of Acidobacteriaceae bacterium. Taxonomy (GTDB): domain Bacteria; phylum Acidobacteriota; class Terriglobia; order Terriglobales; family Acidobacteriaceae; genus Silvibacterium. The sequence goes on from DATKRT010000061.1 coordinate 99,853, forward strand.
AGGCGGTGTACTGACGCACTGTAACGCCGGTGCATTGGCGACGTGTGGATATGGGACAGCGCTGGGCGTGATTCGCAGCGCCGTGGCACAAGGGCGAAAGTTGATTGTGTATGCGGATGAGACGCGGCCCTTTCTGCAAGGGGCGCGGCTGACGGCGTGGGAGCTGATGCACGATGGGATTCCCACGAAGGTAATATGCGACAACATGGCCGCCAGCCGGATGCGCGAAGGAAAGATCAAAGCTGTGGTGGTAGGCGCGGACCGGATTGCCGCGAACGGCGATGTGGCCAACAAGGTTGGCACCTACGGCGTGGCTGTGCTGGCGAAGGAGCACGGGATTCCGTTCTATGTGGCTGCACCGTGGTCGACGATTGATCTGAATACGCCGACGGGCGATGCGATTCCGATTGAGGAGCGCGCAGCTGAGGAAGTGACGCATCACGGTGGGAAGCAGCTCACTCCGCATGGAGTGGGGATTGAGAACCCGGCGTTTGATGTGACTCCGGCGAAGTATGTGACAGCGATTATTACGGAGCGTGGTGTGCTGCGTGCTCCGTACGGTGAATCGCTGAAGCAGATGAAGAGCGAGCTGGTATTGGCGTAGCGGGTTGGCGCGGGTTGAATAAGCCTGCGCCGCGTCCTGTCTACTGTATCCAGTTTGCGTAGGGATAGAGCCAGAGAAAAAAAATCAGGGTCAGGGCGATGACGTCCATGTAGAGCAGCAGTAGGACGCCGCCGTGGTAGAAGCTCCAGCGCATGCGCAGACATCGCAGGGTATCGAATGCGCCCCAAAGCGCGGCGAAGGCGACGAAGATCATGGGCCATGCAGGATGAACCTGGGGGAAGCCGGAGAGCGGGAACGATGCTCCGAGGCTGCAAAGAACCAGTCCGGTTCCTCGAATAAGCGAGCGGCTGCGAAAATTAAATACCGCAGGGGACATTGGAATCTGTGTGAGCACGGTCACAAAAACTATACCTCCTTAAAGTGGCATGCGAGAACCGTGCGCCGTGAGTTTGTGGAGAGTCTGGCGCGGTGGATTCCACGCGGCGGGAATTTGCTGCTAGTATTTTGAGTCGCCCCTATGAGTCCGGATGCATTGAAAACACCGAACAGTACAACGGCAGCACAGAAGCGCAAGCGCATTGTGCGCCGTGTGGCTCGCGAGCTGCAGGACGGCTTCTACGTAAACCTGGGCATCGGCATGCCGACGCTGGTTGCGAACCATGTTCCGGCAGGGATGGAAGTGGTTCTGCAGTCGGAGAATGGGATGCTGGGTGTTGGGCCGTATCCGGTGGCAGGAACTGAGGATGCGGACCTGATCAACGCAGGCAAGGAAACGGTGACGGAGCTGCCGGGAACGGTGTTTATTTCGAGCGTGGATTCGTTTGCGATGATTCGCGGCGGGCATATTGATTTGAGCATTCTTGGCGCAATGGAAGTGGATGAAGAGGGAAACCTGGCGAACTGGATGATTCCGGGCAAGATGGTGAAGGGCATGGGCGGCGCGATGGATCTGGTGGCCAGCGCGCGGCGGGTGATTGTGGCCATGGAGCACACGACGAAGGATGGTTCTCCGAAGATTCTGCCGCGCTGTACGCTGCCGATTACAGGACTGAAGGTTGTGGATACAATTGCAACCGAGATGGCATGGATTCGCGTGACCAGCGAGGGCCTGGTGGTGGAAGAAATTGCCGCTGGACTGACGTTTGAGGATGTGCAGAGTGCGACGGCGGCACGGCTGATCCAGGGTGCGGCAATCCGAGAGATGGTGGCGTAAGGGAGAGAGCGCTCTGATTCGTCCGAAGTTTCCGATTCGATTGCTGGTGACAGGGATTTTGTGTCTGGGCGCGCTGGTTGCTTCTGCGTGGTTCACGCGGTCAGCAGCAGGGATTGACTGCAACCGGCTGGCTCCGCTGACTGTGCTGGCGACGCTGGGCGCCTTCCTGATGGCGATGTGCTTTCGGCAGATGGCGACTTACAAAGAGCGGTCGTCACGGTGGTTTTTAGTGGTGTGCCTGGTAATGGCGGCGGTGGTGCTGTTTACCGATTTCCGGTACGTGCTGAGGTATCGCAGCGTGTGCGCTGAGGTGCAGCAGATGCAAATGCATTAAATGCCCAACACTATTCCTACGGCTTCTCGAGTTTAATCACCCACGAGGGCGGGTTTGGAGGTTGCCAGCGGTAACAGTCGTAGGTGGCCAGTTGTTTACCTGTAGTGAGATCGACCAGGTAGCAATCATCCTCGAAGTGGAGCGGGCCTGTTTCGTAGGCAATCGATCGCCCGTCGTCTTGAAACATCCATCTCCAAATAAATGGCTGGCCCTTAATCTTTCTCAGGATGTGACCCTTCCGGGATATCACGAGTATCTCGGAATAGCTTTCAGTGTGATCTGGCACTGTGTACTTGAGAGTCCATCCCTCAAGCCCATTGGGGCCTTTCTGATGTTTGGATTCCCTCGGTCCACCGGTTACTGGCGTTGTCTGCGATTGTGCAGAAATTGCGACAAGGAGCACTACAAATGCACACAGCCGGAAAATGCTCTTTGCTTTCATGCCTTCCTCTCCTGTGGACGTCGGGAAATTAGCGGACGGTGCGGCGCTCGATGCGTTTTTCGTAGTTTTTCCCCTGCAGGATGCGCTTGACGTAGATTCCGGGTGTGACGATGTGGTCGGGGTTGAGCTGGCCGGGCTCGACCAGTTCCTCGACTTCGGCGATGGTGATCCGGGCGGCGGTAGCCATCATGGGATTGAAGTTGCGCGCGGTCTTGCGGTAGACGAGGTTGCCTTGGGTGTCGCCCTTCCATGCCTTGATGAGTGCGAAGTCGGCGCGCAGCCAGCGCTCAAGCAGGTAAGGCTTGCCGTCGAATTCGCGGATCTCCTTGCCTTCGGCGACCAGGGTGCCTACGCCCGCCGGAGTATAGAAGGCCGGGATGCCTGCGCCACCCGCACGGATGCACTCGGCGAGTGTGCCCTGCGGGACCAGGCTGAGATCGAGCTGGCCTTTGAGTACCATTTCCTCCAAGAGCTTGTTTTCGCCGACGTAACTGCCGGTGTGGGAAGCAATCATTCCGGTTTCAAGCATGCGGCCCATGCCGAATCCATCGACGCCCATGTTGTTGCTGATGGTGCGGAGGTTTTTGACGCCGTGGCGGACAAGAGCGTCTATGAGGTTTTCCGGAATGCCGCAGAGTCCGAAGCCGCCGAGCATAATGGTGGCTCCGTCGGGGATGTCGGCTACGGCTGCGTCCGCGGTTTCCACTACCTTATTCAATCGCTGTCACCTCGGCCGTGTTGGCGGCGTATGCAGAACGGAGAAGAATACTCGATGCGGAGCAGGAAAGCCAATTGAGCGAGAGCGCGGATCTGACTTAGGCGGAGGGCAGGCAATTGCGATAGGATGAGGGCGTTTCCTACCCCTGTGGATTGGGCGGGTAGCAGCCAGGAGTTTCGGCGAATTCAAAATAAGAGGAGCATGCGAGATGTTGAAGGGTTTCCGTGACTTTATATTGCGCGGCAACGTGATGGATCTGGCCGTTGCCGTGGTGATCGGCGCGGCATTCACAGGTATTGTTGGTTCCCTGGTAAAGGACATTATTAATCCGCTGATAGCGGCGATCTTCAATAAGCCGAATTTCGCGGCACTTACAGTTACGGTCAATGGCGGGAAAATTTTGTACGGCAACTTCCTGAATCAGGTGATTAATTTTGTACTGATTGCCGCCGCCGTATACTTTATTTTTGTGCTTCCGGTGAACAAGCTGATGGCGAAGTTCTTTCCTGCGAAGGCAGCGCCGCCGAAGACCCAGGCCTGCCCTGAGTGCCTGAGCGACATTCCGATCGGCGCGAAGCGATGCTCGCATTGCGCACAGCCGGTGGCAGCGGCCTAAAGGGAGACTGTTGAAAGAAGAATTGGCTGACAATCTGCGGGTGGTCCTGGCGGAGGCGCGGAATCCGCTGAACATTGGCGCCGCTGCGCGGGCGATGAGCAACTTTGGCTTTGCACGGCTGCGGGTGGTGAATTGCTACGACGTTGCATTCCGCAATGCGCGCTCGGCTGTGGGCGCGCCGCATGTGCTTGCGGACGCGGAAGAGTTTGCCAGTGTGGCGGAGGCAGTCGCCGACTGCAGTCTGGTGGTAGGAACGACCGCCGGGGATGGCAGGCACCGGGAGCATCCACTGCACCATCTGGATGCGGGAGGCGGCATGATTCTCGCGCGGCTGAAAACGGAGCGCGTGGCGCTGCTGTTCGGTTCGGAGAAGTACGGCTTATCCAACGATGATTTGAGTTACTGTCACTGTCTGATGCGGATTCCGACGCGCGAGGCGCACGGGTCGATGAATCTGGGGCAGGCGGTGGCGGTGTGTTTGTATGAGCTGATTCGCAAAGAAGATGCGGCGGCAGAGCCGGACAGGCAACCGGAGGCGAGCGGTGCGGCGCTGGTGCGGATGGAGGCATCCCTTACGACTGCGTTGCGCAGGAGCGGGTACACCAAGCCGGGCGCAGAGGAAGCGATGGAAGAAAAGGTTCGACGGTTGGTGCGGAGGATGCATCTATCCGAAGAGGATGCCGAGTTGTGGACGGGGATGCTGGCGAAGATGGTGAAGAATTTTCCCCGATGATCTGAATCGGGAGTCTGACATGCATAATCGTTGGACCAGAGCGTTGAAAGTTGGACTGGTAACTTTTGTTGTTGCGTATTCGCTGCTTGTGCTGATTTATGGCCTTGGGTGGCTGCTTTGGAGCTCAGGAAATACGGCGCCGGTTCCGATTTTTGTCCTATCGTTTCCGGTGGCTGGAATCATTGCCGTAGCCGGTGCAGTGGTGGCCTTCTATTGGAAAGCGCGTTAGCCGGAATGATTGTGGCTATGCGGGTTACTTGATCCAAAAGGCCTTGACGGCGATGTCGCTGGGATTGTTTCCGGCGGGGAGCATGGTGAAGAGCGAACCGATGCGGACGGCTCCACTGGCGTTGTGACTCTGTGTACGGATGACGGAGACGTCGCCGGATTGTGCGTCAACGGCGAGCAGGAAGAAGCCGTCGGCGGAGAAGGCGAGCGAATCCGGGCCGGCGCCGACATGAATGCTTGGCTTGATGAGGGTTCCGTCGTCGATGGAGTAGATGCCGATGGTGTCGGCGTTGAAGTTACTGATCCAGAGCAAAGAATTGTCGGCGCTCACGATGCCGAATGCCGGATGCGCGCCGACCAGGTAGGCTCCGCCGACTTCATTTGTGTAGGTGTTGATCTCGGAGATGGAGTCGCTGTCGAAGTTGCTGACGAAGATTTCGCCGCCATCGGGTTTGAGGGCCAGATGAATGGGTGATTTTCCAACGTCAAGAAAAGTCAACAAACGATCCGAGTGCAGTGTTTGGTTCGGGTTCTGAGGCTGTGCGAGGCCGATGGCCATGACCTGATGGCTGCCGGAGCAGGCGACGAAGGCCTTGGTTGAATTGGGCAAAATAACAACGTCTGTGGCCTGTGTGCATCCGGAAAAGACGGCGCGGGTGAGGTAGCTTTTGGCGTCGATGATAGAGACGCTACCGCTGATGCGGTTGGTAACGACGATGGTGTTGCCGTCTGGAGAGATGATGGCAAGGCCGGGGCCGTGGCCTACGGGGATGGTGCGGATTTCGCGACGGGTGTCGAGGTCGAGCACAGAGATATTGTTCGAGCCGGAGTTGGCGACGTAGGCGAGGGTTCCTGAGGCGTTGACGCTGATGAAATACGGTTTGCGATGGACAGTGATAGTAGCGACAACGCGATTGCGGGTGGCGTCGATGACGGAGACCGTTCCGCTGCCGGTATTGACGGCGTAGACCTCGTTCTTTTTGGGATTGACGGCAATGCCGGTGGGGTTGGAACCGACGGCCATGATGCGGTCCTGGCGTAGATTCACAAGGTCAAGCGCGGTGACAGTGTTGGAGCCGCTGTTGGTGACGTAGGCGTACTCGCGATAGTTCGAAGGATAGTGCGGGAAGTGGGAGCTGTTGCATCCGGCGAGTGCGACGGTGAACGCAAGGCAGGCAAGCAAAAGGCGGCGCAACAGCAGCCGCCTGTGAGTGCTGGATGGGATGGGGTCAGCGAGCAACGGTGGCAGCTCCGGCGGGCTCTGTGATCTTGATTCTGTGAGGAACATTGCGTCCGAGGATGGCGGCGATCTGCGTGGATTGCTGCATCAGTTCGACGAACTGCTCAGGGTAGATGGACTGCGCGCCGTCAGAGAGTGCCTTGTCGGGCGCGTGGTGTACCTCGACGATGAGGCCGTCGGCTCCGACTGCGACGGCGGCGCGGCCGAGCGGGATAACTTTGTTGCGCTTGCCGCTTCCGTGGCTGGGGTCAACGATGATGGGCAGGTGGCTGAGGCGCTGCACGGCGGGCACAATGCTGAGGTCGAGCGTGTTGCGGGTATGGTCGGCGAAGGTGCGGATGCCGCGCTCGCAGAGGATGACCTGGTAGTTGCCCTCGCTCATGATGTACTCGGCGGCCATGAGAAACTCTTCGAGGGTGGCGGCGAGTCCGCGCTTGAGCAGGACGGGCTTGCGCTTGCGTCCGGCGGCTCGGAGCAGGGAGTAGTTCTGCATGTTGCGCGCGCCAATCTGGATAACGTCGGCGTACTGATCGACGAGCTCAAGGGCTTCATTGTCGATGGCTTCAGTCACGATGCGGAGGCCGAAGTGCTCACGAATCTCGGCCATGATGAGGAGAGCTTCTTCGCCGAGTCCCTGGAAGGCGTAGGGCGAGGTGCGGGGCTTGTAGGCGCCTCCGCGGAAGAACTGCGCGCCTGCGGCGGCGACCTGCTCGGCGGCGGCGAAGGCCTGCTCGCGAGTTTCGATGGAGCAGGGGCCGGCGATCATGGCGAGGTCGCGTCCGCCTATGGTGGCGTTGGTGCCGGGGAAGGTGATGATGGTGTCGTCTTCCTTCACGTCACGGCTGACGAGCTTGTAGGGTTTGGAGACGGGGATTACCTCTGAAACGCCGGGGAGATCTTCGATGCTGGCGGCTTCGACTGTGCCCTTGTTGCCGGTGATGCCGATGGCGGTACGCTGTGCGCCGGGCATGGGATGGGCGCGGAGGCCAAGTTGTTCAATGCGATCGCAGACGGCCTGGATCTCTTCCGGAGTAGCCTGCGCCTTCATTACGACGAGCATTGTGATGCCTTTCTTTACGGCTTGCTGTAACCCTCAGTTTAGCTGTTGGTTGTGGGCGGGGGCAATGTGGGCTTCCTCTAACCGTTTGAGCTTAACGCGATCAGCAGGGACATGGGCGAGGTCGTAGTGTGCCTGCTGGATGAGCCAACTCTCTGCGCGTCCGCCGAAGATTTTTGATAGGCGGACGGCCATTTCCGGGGAGATACCGCGCTTGCCGTTGACGAGTTCAGAGAGGGTGGTGCGCGTGACTCCGAGCACGGCTGCTGCGTCCGTAATGGTGAGGTTCAGCGGCTCAATGCACGGACGCAGCACAAAAGTGCCGGGGTGGGGTGGGTTCTTCATGGGCATGGTTTTTGGATTCCCATTTTTCCAAAGTTGGTAAGATAACAATTGTATTTTCCATCAGACACTATGAGGTCATTGATTCATGGCAACCGCAACGCAGGAACGTACCGCAGCAGAATATAAAGTCGCCGATATGTCGCTGGCCGACTGGGGCAGGAAAGAGATTTCGATTGCCGAGCATGAGATGCCGGGGCTGATGTCGATTCGGCGGAAGTATGCGGCGGAGAAACCGCTGGCCGGAGTTCGGGTGACGGGTTCGCTGCACATGACGATTCAGACAGCGGTGCTGATTGAGACGCTGGTGGACCTGGGCGCGGATGTGCGCTGGGCGAGCTGCAATATCTTTTCGACACAGGACCATGCGGCGGCGGCGATTGCTGCGACGGGTGTTCCGGTATTTGCGTGGAAGGGCGAGACGCTGGAAGAGTACTGGTGGTGCACGTATCAGGCGCTGAACCACAAGAGCGGCGCGGGGCCGCAGCTGGTGGTGGATGACGGCGGCGACGTGACGCTGCTGATCCACAAGGGCCATGAGCTGGAAGAGGGCGACGGCTGGGTGAATACACCTTCAGGGAACCACGAGGAGCAGGTGATCAAGGACCTGCTGAAGAAGGTGCACGCGGAGGACCCGCAGCACTGGCACAAGCTCGCGAAGGAATGGCGCGGCGTTTCTGAGGAGACGACGACGGGCGTGCACCGGCTCTACAAGATGATGGAGCAGGGCAAGCTGCTGGTTCCGGCGATCAATGTGAATGACTCGGTGACGAAGTCGAAGTTCGACAACCTGTATGGCTGCCGCGAATCACTGGCGGACGGCATTAAGCGCGCGACCGACGTGATGGTGGCGGGCAAGGTTGCGGTGGTGTGCGGCTATGGCGACGTGGGCAAGGGCTGTTCGCATTCGCTGCGGGGCATGGGCGCGCGGGTGATCGTGACGGAGGTCGATCCGATCAATGCGCTGCAGGCTGCGATGGAGGGCTTTGAGGTCACGACGATTGAAGACACGCTGGGCCGGGGCGATATCTACGTGACCTGCACGGGGAACCTGGACATCATTACGCTGGAGCACATGCGCGCGATGAAGGACCAGGCGATCGTGTGCAACATCGGGCATTTCGACAACGAGATACAGATGGACCGGCTGAATGCGGACAAGGGTGCGAAGAAGCTGAACATCAAGCCGCAGGTGGACCGGTACACGTTTGAGAACGGCAACAGCATCTTTGTGCTGGCCGAGGGGCGGCTGGTGAATCTGGGTTGCGCGACCGGGCATCCGAGCTTTGTGATGAGCAACAGCTTTGCGAACCAGACTCTGGCGCAAATCGACTTGTGGGCGAACAAGGACACCTACAAGGTGGACGTGTACACGCTGCCGAAGAAGCTGGACGAGGAAGTGGCGCGGCTGCATCTGGAGAAGATTGGAGTGAAGCTGACCACGCTCTCGCCGAAGCAGGCGGAGTATTTGGGTGTGCCGCAAGAAGGGCCGTTCAAGCCCGAGCATTACCGGTACTAGGAACTTGTTGAAATAGGTACCTTTGTGCGACGGAGATCTGATGGCATTCGTCTAACAGGTATGCGTGGAGATGAGCGGATTCAGGACGGGATGTTCAGCTATGTTTCATTGGAGCAGCGAGTTCCACAGGATCATC
>DATKRT010000062.1:0-27607 GCA_035532055.1 Acidobacteriaceae bacterium
ATCAATCATTTCCGCCTATTTTTCGAATTCCGAGCTTCCCACAACCCCCGCAAAATCAAGAATTTCCACCCATAGTTCCGGCACTCCATCCACCACCACCCCCGCCACCATCCCCACACTCCAAGCCACCGCCGAACCCACCGCCGAACCCAGCTTTTTCCCTACCCGCTCCACCAGCCAACCCTGTACGCTAGTCCCTGATGAATCGCCTTCCAGCTCTGCTCCTTATCTCGACGCTCGTCGCTTCTGCCGCAGCCGCCCAGACCACGCCTCCGCTGTCCGCCGCGCCTTCCGTCCGGCAGGGACTCGCCGACCTCCGTGCCCACCAGCCGCAGCAGGCGCTCGACGTCTTCCAGCAGATACTGCGCGCCGATCCCAATAACCTGGCCGCCAACCTGCTCGCCGCCACCTCCGCGCTCAACCTATATAAGGGAGACCTCGCCGTCCAATACGCCGAGAAGGCGCACGCGCTCGACCCCGCCAACTGGAAGATCCATACCACGCTGGTCGTCGCCTACTCCGAGGCCGGAGACACCGCCAGGCGCGACCAGGAGCGCGCCGTCCTGCTCAAGCTGCACGACAACCCGCAAGCGTCGGAAGCCATGCAGACCGCCGGCTTCCTGCTCGACATGTTCCCGGTCAGGCAGTACCACGTGGACGCGATCCAATACTTCCACCCGGTGGGAAAGTTCCACATCTACTACCACTTCATCGTGCGCAACGCCGAGGGCAAGGCGCTGTGGAGTTTTGACGCCGCCAGCAACAACTTTGACGAGGCCTCGTGGGCCAGGGCGTATCCCGCCCGCGCGACGGCGGGCGAGCGCCAGTTCCAGCTCACCGGCCAGGGCAACGGAGTCTCGCGCGACTACGGAACCTTCTCCGGCAAGCCCGACTACGCGCTGTTCCGCTCGCGCGTAGTCTTCGTCCTGCAGTCGCAAACGGCGCCGTTCCCGGGCGAGAAGTAGCCGCCCGCAAGCACTGCGGAAAGCTACAATCAAAGCATGCTGCTTGAAGGTATATTTCCACCGATCACCACTCCGTTTTATCCCGACGCGCGGCTCTACCTGAAGAAGCTGGAGCACAACGTCGACCGCTACTCGCGCACCCCCATCGCGGGCCTCACCATCCTCGGCTCGACAGGCGAAGCGGTGATGCTCAACGACGAGGAATCGCGCCAGGTGCTGCACCATGCACGCGAGACCGCCGCGCCCGAGAAGGTCCTCATCGCCGGAGTCGCGCGCGAAAGCCTCAGCGCCACGCTCGAGCTCGCCGAGTACGCCGCCGACCTGCACTATGACGCGGTGCTGGTGCGCACGCCCAGTTACTTCGCCTACAGCAGCCCGGACATGCTGAACTACTACCGCGCGCTGGCCGACCGTTCGCCGCTGCCCATCATCCTCTACAGCATCCCCAAGTACACGCACTACGAGATGCCGGTTGAGGTGGTCGCCGAGCTGGCGCAGCACACCAACATCATCGGCATCAAGGACTCCAGCGGCAGTGTGGAGCGCATCGCCGCGCTGGTCGAGGCCACGCGCAACGCGCCGCAGAGGGAGACCAGCGTCACGCCCGTCTTCACCGCGCTCACCGCGCGCATGATGCTCGCCATGTCCGCGCCGAGGGAGAACTTTGTCTCGGTCGACATGCTCAGCGGAGAAGCGATGACCGCGCCGCCTGTCGTCCACGCCAGGCTCATGCGCACCAAGAAGGTCGGATTCCAGGTACTCACCGGCGCGGCCAATCAACTGTTTGACTCGCTCCAGGCCGGAGCCAGCGGTGGCATCCTCGCGCTGGCCACGCCCGCTCCGCAGGCCTGCCAGGAGGTTTTCACCGCATGGAAAGAGAACGACCCCGCGCTCGCCGCCGTCAAGCAGCAGCGGCTGGTTGAGGCTTCGGAGGCCGTGCTCGCAAAGTTCGGCGTGCCCGGCATCAAGCACGCCTGCGACCTTAATGGATACTACGGCGGACGCCCGCGTCTGCCGCTGGTTTCGCTCAATGCCGGCGAGCAGGCCGAGGTCGCACGAGCCATGGCCGACCTGCGTAACTGAATCGGGCAACTAACTGCTACGAAATCCTGCCGTCTAACGCATGGCGCATGAATCCTGATGTACGAATCCGCGCGGTAACTGCCGTCACCGTAAATACCGTGCATGCGTCGCTATAATGAAGCTGTAGGAACGAATAACTCAACACTCGAAGGGGATCCCGCCACATGGCGACAGGACATGCTGCCCTTGACAGCGCAGGCGTTGAAGCCGGGCCGTCAATCGCAGCTAGTAAAGACGAAGTATCCGGGGCCGCAAAAAAGCCCGTCATCAACGATTTCAGCATTCAGGTAGCCACCGTCAACGGCTCCGGCTCGCAGTCGGCCAACAGTGTCCTGCTGCGCAGCATCTTCGCAATGGGCGTTCCCGTCAGCGGCAAGAACCTTTTCCCGTCCAACATCGCCGGCCTGCCCACCTGGTACACCATCCGCGCCAGCAAGCACGGCTATGTCGCCCGCAAGCAGGAGATTGACATCCTGGTCGCGATGAACGCCGAGACCGCCAAGGACGACATCCTGGCTCTCCCCCCCGGCTCCGTTGCCATCTATGAGGATGCCGCGGACCTCAAGCAGTATCGCGACGACGTTGCCTGCTATCCCGTGCCGTTTGACAAGATCACTGCCGCCGTATGCTCCGAGGCCAAGCTCCGCAAGCTGGTCAAGAACATGATTTATGTCGGCGTGGTCGCACAGCTCATCGCGCTCGACCTCAAGGTGGTGGAAGAGTCGGTGCGCCGCCAGTTCGCTAAGAAGCCCAAAGCTGCCGACTTGAACTGGGCCGCCATTGAGGCTGGCTACAACTACGCCGCCGAATCGCTTACCAAGCACGACCCGTATCGGCTCGAACGCATGCACGCCACCGAAGGCAAAATCATCATCGACGGCAACTCCGCCGTCGCCCTCGGAGCCATGTTCGCCGGTGTCACCGTCGTGACCTGGTATCCCATCACGCCGTCGTCCTCGGTCGTCGAGCAGCTCATCAGCTACCTCAAAAAGTACCGCGTGGAGCCGGACGGCAAAGCCACCTTCGCGGTGGTACAGGCTGAGGACGAGCTGGCCGCCATCGGCATGGTGCTCGGCGCTGGCTGGGCCGGCGCGCGCTCCATGACCGCGACCTCCGGCCCCGGCATCTCGCTTATGGCCGAGTTCGCAGGCCTCGGATACTTCTCCGAGTTGCCCGGCGTCATCTTCGACGTTCAGCGCGTCGGCCCCTCCACCGGCCTGCCCACGCGCACCTCGCAGGCTGATCTGCTTTCTCTGGCCTACCTCTCGCATGGCGACACCAAACATGTCGTCCTGCTCCCCGCGAGCGTCAAGGAGTGCTTCGAAATGGCCATCGCCGCCTTCGATCTCACCGAGCGACTGCAGACCCCGGTCTTCGTCGCCTCCGACCTCGACCTCGGCATGAACAACTGGATGTCCGACCCCTTCGACTATCCCGAGAAGCCTCTGGATCGCGGCAAGGTGCTCACCGCCGAAGACCTAACTCGCCTCGGCGGATTCGCCCGCTACAAGGACGTGGACGGCGACGCGATTCCCTACCGCACCCTCCCCGGCACCGACCATCCGCAGGCCGCCTACTTCACACGCGGCAGCGGACACAACGAGAAGGCTCAGTACTCTGAGAAGCCCGAGGACTACCAGAACCTGATGGAGCGTCTGGACCGCAAGTTTCAGACCGCACGCACCCTGGTTCCCAAACCGCAGATCGTGCAGAACGGCAAGTCGAAGGTCGGCATTATCGCCTTCGGCACGTCCGACTACGCCGTCCTCGAAAGCCGCGACCAGCTGATGAAGCAATACGGCATTGAGACGGATTACCTCCGCATCCGCGCCTTCCCCTTCAACGCCGAGATCCACGACTTCGTCGCCTCGCACGATCGCATCTACATCGTCGAGCAGAACCGCGACGCTCAGATGATGACCCTGCTCAAGCTCGATCTGCCGGCGCAGCAGACCACCAAGCTGCGCAGCATCCTCCACTTTAACGGCCTGCCCATTGACGCGCGCTCCGTCACCGAAGCATTCGCGCAGCAGGAGGAGATATAAATGGCAACCGCTCCCACTCCCAAGGTCAACCGTATCGGCCTGCCCGTCCTCGACTATCGCGGCGGCAAGACCACCCTCTGCGCCGGATGCGGCCACAACGCCATCTCTGAGCGCATCATCGACGCCTTCTATGAGATGGGCGTCCAGCCTGAGCGCATCATGAAGCTCTCCGGCATCGGCTGCTCCTCCAAGAGCCCCGCCTACTTCCTCTCCCGCTCGCACAGCTTCAACAGCGTCCACGGACGCATGCCCTCCGTCGCCACCGGCGCCATCCTGGCCAACAAAACCATGCAGGCCATCGGCGTCTCCGGCGACGGCGACACCGCCTCCATCGGCATGGGCCAGTTCGTGCACCTCATGCGACGCAACCTGCCCCTCATCTACATCATTGAGGACAACGGCGTCTACGGCCTCACCAAGGGCCAGTTCTCCGCCACCGCCGACATCGGCTCCAAGCTCAAGACCGGAGTCGTCAACGACCTGCCCGCCATCGATACCTGCGCGCTGGCCGTCCAGCTTGGCGCAACCTTTGTAGGCCGCTCGTTCTCCGGCGACAAGAAGCAGCTCCTCGCCATGCTCAAGGCCGCCATCGCGCACAATGGCACGGTCATGATCGACGTCATCTCGCCCTGCGTCACCTTCAACGACCACGAAGGCTCGACCAAGAGCTACAAGTACATGCAGGCGCACGACGAGGCCATCAACGAGATCGGCTTTGTGCCCTACTTCGAGGAGATCGACGTTGACTATGACGCCGGATCGACGTACGACGTCACCATGCACGACGGCTCGCACCTCCGCCTGCGCAAGCTGCACGAGGACTACGAAGCGTCCGACCCGGTCGGCGCGGTCAAGGCCCTCATGGAAGCCCATCACAACGGCGAAGTACTCACCGGCGTCTTCTACATCAACCCCGATAAGCCCAACTTCACCGACATGCTCAACATGGTCGATGAACCGCTGGCCACACTGCCGCAGGATCGCACCCGCCCCTCCAAAGAGGTGCTGGCCGACGTCATGAAGCGACTGCAGTAGCACGCTTCACGGCATGCCATCCGGAAAATCCCGAATCCCCGGATTCGGGATTTTCTTTTTGCAGTGGTACATTGGTTTGGCAAATACAACGCTTTAGTCAGAGGTTCACCCGTGTTTCTAGGACTTGACATCGGAACCGGCGGCACGCGCGCCGTGCTCGTCAACGCGCAGGGCAAACTCATCGCTTCGGCATCGGCCGAGCATGCGCCCTTCCGCAGCCCCCAGCCCGGCTGGGCCGAGCAGGACCCCGAAGACTGGTGGAGGGCCTCGCAGTTGGCCATCCGCGAAGTGCTCCGCATCAGCGGCGCCAGCGTCGACGCCGTCGGCCTCACCGGCCAGATGCACGGTGCCGTCATGCTCGACGCCTCCGGCAACGTCCTGCGCCCGTCCCTCATCTGGTGCGACCAGCGCACCGACGCCGAGTGCGACTGGCTCCACCGGACTATCGGCCGCGAGCACCTCATCGAGCTCACCGCCAACCCCGCGCTGCCCAACTTCACCCTCACCAAGCTGCTCTGGGTCCGGCAACACGAGCCTCAGGTCTTCGCCCGCATCGCGCACCTGCTCTGCCCCAAGGACTACGTCCGCTACCGCCTCACCGGAACCTATGCCATGGACGTACAGGAGGCATCCGGCACCCTGCTGCTCGATGTCGCCCACCGCCGCTGGTCGTCCGAGGTCGCCAAAGCCTCCGGCATCCCCGAGGCCTGGCTGCCGCAGCTCTACGAGTCGCCTGAAATCTGCGCTCACATCTCTGCGGAAGCCGCGGCCGCCACCGGCCTGACCGCCGGAATCCCCGTCGCCGCGGGCGCGGGCGATCAGGGCGCGGGAGCCGTCGGCATGGGCATTCTTGAGCCCGGCTCCGTCTCCGCCACCATCGGAACCTCCGGCGTCGTCTTCGCCGCCACCGCCGCCCCCACGCGTGATCCGCAGGGGCGTCTGCACACCTTCTGCCATGCCGTCCCCGGACGCTGGCACGTCATGGGCGTGACGCAGGCCGCGGGCCTCTCCCTGCGCTGGCTGCGCGACACCATTGCCCCCGGCGCGGACTACGACGCCCTCACCGCCGAGGCCGCCCAGGTCCCCGCTGGCAGCGACGGCCTGCTCTGGACGCCCTACCTGCTCGGCGAGCGCACTCCGCACCTCGACTCGCAGGCCCGCGCGGCCTTCGTCGGCCTCACCGCCTCGCACACGCGCGGCCATCTCGTCCGCTCCGTGCTGGAAGGCGTGGCCTATTCGCTCAAGGACACCTTCACGCTGTTCGCCGAGCTGGGCATCCCCGTCAAAGGCGTGCGCCTCGGCGGAGGCGGCGCGCGCGGCCCGCTCTGGCGCGAGATTCAGGCCAACATCTACGGCTTTCCCTGCGACGTGCTCGTCGCCGAAGAGGGCGCGGCGTTCGGCGCGGCCCTGCTCGCCGGAGTCGGCGCGGGCGGCTGGCCCAACCTCGACGCCGCCTGCGCCGCGGCCATTGAAGTAGCCCAGCAGATCGAGCCCGATCCCGCCGCCGTTCCGCGCTATGCTGAAGGGTATAAGGCGTACCGCAAGGTCTATCCGGCCCTCAAAGGCATTCGCGGATAGGCCGCCCGTGTCCAGGCAAAGATGTTTTGGGATCTCGGCAAGTTCGTAACATTCGGCGCCAGCATCCTCTCGCTCATGGCGCTTCTGGGCCATGCGTTCTTCGTCCCCGGCGCGGGATGGGAGGACCGCCTGATCGGGTCGTTCACCTATCTGGCGCTGGCCGGATGCCTGTGCTTCGCCAGCGGCATCCTCTTCCGCGAGGACGAGCTGCGCCACGACCCGGATTCGGAAGTGACGCTCAACTCAACCCTGCCCGTCAAGCTGTTCTACTGGAGCCTCGGCGCGATGGCGCTCCTGTTCCTGCTCGGCTGGTTCCTCGATGCCTTCTACATGCCGCACATCTGGCGCAACCAGCCCTGGTAGACGACAGATCGGTTCTAAGATGTCTCCATGACTAAAACCAGTTTCCCCGGCCAACAGGAGGGCCGCGAAAATGGAGATCAAGATGGCGCCCGAGCCGAGTGTGCAGGAGCCGCGTGTGCCGGAGGAGCGTGTGCAGGAGGAGCGTGTGCAGGAGGAGCGTGTGCCGGACGGCCAGTCCCGTATCTACGCGGCCACCAGCAACCCTGGCAAGCTGCGCGACTTTGCCGCGGCGGCTGCTGACAATCCGCACCTCACCATCGAGCCGCTGCCCGGCCTCAGCGAACTCGCCGCACCGCCCGAAGACGAGCCGACCTTCGCCGGCAACGCCCGCCTCAAGGCCTCGTACTACAGCCGCTTCTCTCCGGGCGAGATCGTCATCGCCGACGACTCCGGCCTCGAAGTGGACGCGCTCAATAACGATCCCGGTGTCCGCTCCGCCCGCTACGCCGCCGACGCCGGATTCACCACAGGCACCGCCGCCACCACCGACGAGACCAACAACCTCTTCCTGCTCCAGCAGCTTGCCAACACCCCTGTGGGAGCCCGACAGGGCCGCTACCGCTGCGTCATCGCCGCCGCCCGCGACGGAGCCTGCCTCCAGACCGGAGAAGGAACCGTCGAAGGCGAAATCCTCACCGCCCCGCGTGGCGCCGGAGGCTTCGGCTACGACCCGCTCTTCTACCTGCCCGCGCTCGGCAAGACCATGGCCGAAATCGACCTCGCCACCAAGCACCGCATCAGCCATCGCGGCCATGCCCTGCGCGCCCTGCTGGCGGCCATGCAATTCAAATAAGTGCAAATCAGGCCGTAAACTCCCTTCGATCCATCCCGCTTCCTTGACGCTCACCGCGCTCGGAACCAATAATGAATAGTGATACTTCCCCGTGATTCAAAGGCGGTTCAGGCTGGTGATGCGGACCACTGAATCGTGCACCGGCAGCCGGATATAATCCGCCTGCATCCACGTTTACGCTGCGCCTGCAATGGTTCCCACGACTAGGTCACCAGAAAAGGCAGAGCGGCCAACTCACCACAAAGGTCAGGACGTACATGCTTCATCTAGATAAGGCCTGGGGCATCCAATGAGCACGAGCACTGTTGAAGTCAACACGCACCGGGCGCCCAGTTTCTGGCAATCGACCAACGGCAAAAAGGTCGTAATGGCCGTCACCGGCTGCATCCTCTTCCTCTTCATCATCGGGCACCTGCTGGGCAACCTGCTGGTCTTCGCAGGCCCGGCGCGATACAACGCCTACGCCGCGTTCCTGCACTTTGACGGAACCCTGCTCTGGCTCGTGCGCAGCGTTATGATCGTCGCCGTGGTCCTGCACATTACGGCCACGGTGCAGCTTGCGCTCCGCAACAAGAGGGCCCGCCCGGTCGGCTATTCGCGCAAGCAGGCCATCAACTCCTCCTTTGCGTCGCGCACCATGTACTGGAGCGGCCCCATCGTTCTCGCCTTCGTGATCTTCCACCTGCTGGAGTTCACCGCCGGCTACATCCATCCCGGCTCGCAGTTCATCCGGGGCGATGTCTACCACAACGTCATCGCGGGCTTCCAGGTCTGGTGGGTTTCGGCCTGGTACATCTTCTCGCTCATTCTGCTCGGCATTCACCTGCGGCACGGCATCTGGAGCATGTTCCAGTCCGTCGGCTGCAACCACCCCAAGCACACGCCGATGCTAAAGAAGGCCGCGCTGCTCCTCGCCACCCTCATCATTCTGGGATACATCTCCATTCCCATTAGCGTACTCACGGGGCTCGTAAAGTAATGACACTCGACGCACGCATCCCTTCCGGCCCGATTGAACAGGCATGGGACAAAACCCGCTTCGACATGAAGCTGGTGAATCCTTCGAACAAGCGCAAGCACACCATCCTGGTTGTAGGCTCGGGGCTCGCCGGAGCCTCTGCCTCCGCCTCGCTCGGCGAGCTCGGCTACAACGTGAGCTGCTTCTGCTTTCAGGACTCCCCGCGCCGCGCGCACTCCATCGCCGCGCAGGGCGGCATCAACGCCGCCAAAAACTACCAGAACGACGGCGACAGCATCTTCCGCCTCTTCTATGACACGGTGAAGGGCGGCGACTTCCGCGCCCGCGAGGCCAACGTCTACCGCCTGGCCCAGAACAGCGTGAACATTATCGACCAGTGCGTCGCGCAGGGTGTTCCCTTCGCCCGCGAATACGGCGGTGCGCTCAGCAACCGCTCCTTCGGCGGCGCGCAGGTTTCGCGTACCTTCTACGCACGCGGTCAAACCGGCCAGCAGCTCCTGCTGGGCGCGTATCAGGCGCTCGAGCGGCAAATCCATGCCGGAAACGTCACCATGTTCCCGCGCACGGAAATGCTCGACCTTATCGTCGTCGACGGACAGGCGCGCGGCATCGTGACCCGCAACCTGATCACCGGCGAGCTCGATGTACACTTCGGCGACGCCGTGCTGCTCACCACAGGCGGATACAGCAACGTCTACTACCTCTCCACCAACGCCAAAGGCTCGAATGCGACAGCCATCTGGCGCGCCCACAGGCGCGGCGCACTGTTCGCCAACCCCTGCTTCACGCAGATTCACCCCACCTGCATCCCCGTCTCCGGCGACTACCAGTCCAAGCTCACGCTCATGTCTGAGTCGCTGCGCAACGACGGACGCATCTGGGTTCCCATGCAGAAGGGCGACAAGCGTCCCCCGAGCCAGATCCCCGAGGACGAGCGCGACTACTACCTGGAGCGCCGCTACCCCAGCTTCGGCAACCTGGTTCCGCGCGACGTAGCCTCCCGCAACGCCAAGGCCGTCTGCGACGAAGGACGCGGCGTCGGCGAAACCGGACTCGGCGTCTACCTCGACTTCAGCAATGCGATCAACCGCCTCGGCGAGCACACCATCCGCGAACGCTACGGCAACCTGTTTGACATGTACCAGCGCATCACCGACGAGAACCCCTACAAGGTTCCCATGCGCATCTACCCGGCCATCCACTACACCATGGGCGGCCTGTGGGTGGACTACAACCTTGAGAGCACCATCCCCGGCCTGTTCGTTGCGGGCGAGGCCAACTTCTCCGACCACGGAGCCAACCGCCTCGGCGCCAGCGCCCTGATGCAGGGCCTGTCCGACGGCTACTTCATCCTTCCCTACACGGTCGGCAACTACATCGCGACCCACAAGTTCGCCCAGGTCGATGAATCGAACAGCGAAGTGAAGAGTGCGGTCACAGGTGTCCAGCAGGGCATCGACAAGCTGCTCTCCATCAAGGGCAAGCGCACGGTGGACTCCTTCCATCGCGAACTGGGCAAGATCATGTGGGATGGGTGTGGCATGTCGCGCACCGCACAGGGCCTGGAAAAGGCCATCGGGCAGATTCGCGCGCTGCGCGAGGAGTTCTGGCAGAACGTGACCGTGCCCGGCAGCGGCGACGATCTGAACCAGAGCCTCGAAAAAGCCGGCCGCGTGGCCGACTTCTTCGAGCTGGGCGAGCTAATGTGCATCGACGCGCGCGAGCGCAACGAGAGCTGCGGCGGCCACTTCCGCGAGGAATACCAGACTGCCGAGGGCGAAGCCCAGCGCGACGACGAGCACTACTCGTACGCGGCCGCATGGGGCTACGGAGGACCGGACGGCAAACCGGTGCTGAACAAGGAGCCGCTCGAGTTCCACTACGTCCACCCCAGCCAGAGAAGCTATAAGTAGTTCGGCGGAACGAACGATAAGAGATAGTTCGACAGAAAGATGGATCAAATATGAAGCTCACATTGAAGATCTGGCGCCAGAAGGGCCCGAACGACAAAGGCAAGTTCGTCACCTATCCGCTCGACGACGTGAATCCAGAGATGTCGATGCTCGAGTGCCTCGACGTGCTCAATGAGTCGCTGATCGAGCGCGACGAAGAGCCGGTGGCCTTTGAGCACGACTGCCGCGAAGGCATCTGCGGCTCCTGCGGATTCATGATTAACGGCGTGGCGCAAGGTCCGCAGCCTGCAACCACGGTCTGCCAGCTCACCATGCGCCACTTCAAAGACGGCGAGTCGCTCACCATTGAGCCGTGGCGCGCCGCGGCCTTCCCCATGCTCAAGGACCTGGTGGTGGATCGCCGCGCCTTCGACCGCATCATTGAAGCCGGAGGCTACGTCTCCGTCTCCACCGGCAACGCGCCTGACGGCAACACCATTCCCGTCGGCAAGGAGATCGCCGACCGCGCCATGGATGCCGCCTCCTGCATTGGCTGCGGAGCCTGCGTCGCCGCCTGCCCCAATGCTTCGGCCGCGCTGTTCACGGGAGCTAAAATCTCGCATCTCGGCATCCTGCCCCAGGGCAAGCCCGAGCAGGACCGTCGCGCGCTGGGCATGGTCGCGCAGATGAACACCGAACCCTTCGGCAGTTGCACCAATATCGGCGAGTGCACCGGCGTCTGCCCCAAGCAGATTCCGCTTGAAGTCATCGCGCACATGAACCGCGATTACTGGCAGGCAAGCTGCAGAGAGCGCGAAGACCTCGTCCAGACCATTGCCCCCGTCATCGGCTGGAGCAACGGGGCGAAGGCCAAGAGCTAAAAGCGTAACAAGAGCTAAAAGCTCAAGCAGAGAAACACAAAAGGCACGGCGGAAGTGAAGGCAGCAGGTAATTTGATACTCTTGAGTTTGGAACCTGACTGCATGAAATCCCTTTACCGTGCCTTTCTTGTACTCTCTGTTGCCGCCTTTTTCGCCGCCACTGGATTCGCGCAACAATCCACTGCCCCGGCCGACCAGACTTCCACTGCGGCAAGCTCTCAGTCCTCCGCCCAAAGCTCGGACCAGAACCTGCCCGACTCGCCCGGCGCCCAAGTGCCTGTGGACCTGCAGCCCAGCGGCCCGACCGCCGTTTTTGACACCAGCATGGGCCGCATGACCTGCAAGCTATTCTCGAAATTTGCCCCCATGACCGTTGCCAACTTCATCGGCCTGGCCGAAGGCGCCAAGGACTGGACCAATCCGGCAACGCACCAGACAATGCACGGCAAGCCGCTCTATAACGGAACCATCTTCCACCGCGTAATCCCCGGCTTCATGATCCAGGGTGGCGACCCGCTCGGCACCGGCGAGGGCGATCCAGGCTACTTCATCAACGACGAGATTGACCCCAACCTCAATTTTGAGGTGGCCGGGCGACTGGCCATGGCCAACTCCGGACCCAACACCGACGGTTCTCAGTTCTTCATCACTGTGGCGCCCTATCCCAGCCTTGACCAGCACTACACCATCTTCGGCCAGTGCGACCAGCACAGCGTGCTCGTCGCGCAAACCATCAGCGAGGTCGAACGCGACGCCAACAACAAGCCGCTGGAGCCGGTGGCTCTGAACAAGGTCACCATCGTGCCCAATGGCCAGCCGCTTCCGCCTCCGCTGTCATCGAATGCGGCGCCTGCTGCAGCAGCCACGACACCGCAAACCAATCCATAAACCCTCAAGGAGCTAAGCTATGTCTCGTCAACCCGGAACGTACGCCGTATTCAACACGAGCGAAGGACAAATTGTGGTCCGTCTGTTCGAAAAGGACGCCCCCATCACGGTAGCCAACTTTGTCGAACTGGCTGAGGGCAAGCGCGAGTGGGTCCATCCGGTGACCAGGGAGAAGAGCACCAACAAGCTCTACGACGGAACCATCTTCCACCGCGTCATTCCGAACTTCATGATTCAGGGCGGCGACCCGGCAGGCAGCGGAATGGGAGGTCCCGGCTACAAATTTGAGGACGAAACCAAGAGCTCGCCCCACAAACTCAACGCCCCCGGCAAGCTGGCCATGGCCAACGCCGGTCCCAACACCAACGGCTCTCAGTTCTTTATCACCGTGGCCGCAACGGACTGGCTCACCGGACGTCATACCATCTTCGGTGAAGTCGTGGAAGGCCAGGCTGTAGCAGAAAAGATCTCGCTCGTGCCCCGCAATGGCCAGGACAAGCCGCATACGCCGGTTGTGATTGAATCGCTGGCCATTGAGCGGGTCTGATTCCCAAATGCACGTATGAAGCGGCTGAGCATCTCCGCGCCAGAAGCCCTGCGCAAAACATGATGCGGGAACGCCCAACATCGAGCGTTCCCCATCGGGCTAGAGCATTTCTCCAGCTGGTGTAGAGGGGGACGGTGACCTGCCCCCTTTTTCTCAACCATTCATAACTGGAAATTCTCAGTTGTGTTGATGGTTGTGGTTGGCGAAGGGAGCGGGCTCGCACTCCGGATACCTCAAAGCTGCTACTGCGACCCCAGGGACTGAACAAGCGGCGACTCTTCAAGTGGCTCATTCAGAGTATTCGGAAACAGCACGGAAGACGCGGGCAGCTTAGAACCCCGGGGACGCGCTTTCGTCCGTCGCTTGAGCCTTTTCTTCCCACCCGCAACACTGAGCGACGGATGCAAAAAGCTCATTTTCTCAAAGTCTGCAAACTCATAATTCAGACCGGGGTGCCAATCAAGAGGATTTTGCATGCTATTGTCCGGCGGGTTTATAAGTGCCGTGCCTCGAGTGCTATCCGGAAAATTATTTGAATAACGTGCAGCCGCCGGCATATGGGGACTCGACTTAGAGTGCCGGCTCTGCGTGTGAGAGGCTGCTGCTCCACGATTGGAAAACCCAGCCGATGTTCCGTACTCACTAAATCCAGAATGATTCGACCGTATAAGACCCCGGCGGCTATATCCAACAGCAGGCGTTCCATAGCTGCGAGTAGTGCCTGCATCTGAACCTGGTAAATTGCCAGGCTGATGCTTATCCATTGCCGGCGCCACGCCTCCGGCGGATATTCTTCCACCCTGTAGATTCACCATCCCGCGGGGTGCGATCGCGCTCCTCCCCACTCCGCCTGCTGCACCTCCGCCACCAGGCACTCCACTTTGCATACGGCCAGAGCTCGTGCCCTGTCCTACCGATGCTGATACCGAAGCAAAAACATCTGACGTGGATGAAGCATTCACATAATCGCCAACGGTGCTCTCTGAGGGGGCCGAAGAATTGCCGGAGGAAAGACTTGTCCCGCTAGCAAGGCTTTGCGCCAAAAGCAGGTGCCCGCCGGTGATTAGAAGAACGCCAGACAGAAAAACCTGAATGGTCTTCCTAAACATTGAATCTACCCTGGGGATGGATCTGCTGTTGGCCGAATCTAAGCCTTGGGAAAAATAAAAACAACTGGATGATGAGACCAAAGAATATCGCATTGCGCAGGTCGGCGAAATAGCCGCTCAAAATAACCTCTGTCTGCATGAATATTTGGACGAGGGCCAACGTCACGATGAGAAGAGGCAGCGGCTTGAGTAGTATCGACGCCAATCCATAAATCACCCTTGCCAGCACAACAAGCAGCAATGGGTACAAAATCATCCCGGCAAATCCAAAATCCGTAGCCCCGCCCGTCAGAATAGAGTTTGCCTGGTCCCCGTATCCAAACCCAAATTGCTGATCGACCAGGTCTTCTTCGGAAAAAAACCGGTCCTTGTAGGGATCGATCACGCTCGGGATCGTCGACTGCATCAGGCCCAAAGCATCCCGCCCTAATGCCGGGGTCTTGTTAAAGCTTGCGTCCAGCACGTTGGAGAGGAAAGCCAGTACAAACGTGCGTGTTTGGGCATTCTGCCGGGTTGCTGCGGTCGCCAAGGCAAGCGCGTTCCCTTGCTTGACAAGCTTGTTCGCTGCTTCGGCCCTCTGTGCGATGCTAGCCGAGTTATAGCCTGCCTGAATCACCGGAGCTATTCGCAGCAGCATAAATACGAGCGCACACACGGCAATGACCACCCCAAGAGACCCTAGCAGAATCACATTACGAATGCTCTTACCGCGCCACCGGTAGCCGGCCAATCCCAGGACAAACAGGATTTCTACCGTTGTATAAAGCGCACTGCGCCGGCCGCGCACAGCAAACATGACAAGAAACTCCAGAGATACAACTCCAGTCAGCAGCCTTTCCCGCCACTGCTTTGCGGTCACAAATGCCGCAACAGCCAATGCTGTAACGGGAGCATAAAGCCACGACAAAAACATGCCGGGAATGCTAACGTGCCCGGCAGACGCCACGGCCCCACCTATTGCCAAGCTATGCGTTGCATAGCCAAGCAACATACAGATCGCCGCAAAGTAGATTAATGAGCGCGTTGCTTCCGTGATCTGCAGACGAAAATTCTGAGGAAATAGAGGCTTCTCAAAAATCTCCCCCAAAAAATAAAGCGAAGCTACGGAAAAAAGAACTGCAGCTATGCCACGGGCCAGAGCACCCTGCCCTAAACCAAAAATTTCTCCCAACGTAAAAGAGGTGCGGGGTAAAGTAATCCAGGTATTGAGCGCGCCAACCCCATATCCAAGGAGCAGTCCCATCCCCAAAAGAGTCGATAAGCGGGTGGGGGCATTACGGAATAGCCAGTCCCACAGCGTGTACAAGGCAATTATCGTCGCGGTAAAACTTCCCACAACGAGCCCCGCATCACCGCTGATCACCCAACTCAAAGCCCCGCCCAAAATCAGGATTGCTGGAATAATGGTGAAGTACAACTGCCTTGGAGACGCGAAGCTACTCTCAAACACTCCCACTGGTACAGGAGCGCCAGTCCGGATGACGTTTTGTGGAGTAGTTCCCATCTTGTTTCACGGTAAGAATCAGATCTGCTGCTTGGTTAAAAGTTGCCATTTACGGAAGAGTACACAACAGCACTTTGCGCTGAAGCGATCACCGCCTCCATTCCCCGGTACGCCAGCGTCTTGCCGAGGCTCGTTGGAACGTAGAGAATATCGCCATTTTTAATACTGACGTCAGCCTGCCGTCCCTCCAGCACATGCTTTAGATCCAACTTCAATTGTTCGTGGCCCTGCGGGATCTTTCGTATCAGACGCACTTTGCTGAGGGCCGCCGTCTTATCCCATCCTCCAGCAAGCGAAATTGCCTGCATGAGGGAAAGCTTCTCGTTATTGTCAATAAGGAACCCGCCGGGCTTGTTTACAGATCCCAGGATATAAATAATGCCGGCTTTACCCACATCAATTGTGTCATCCGGCAGAATTACTGGATTCTTTTGGTTATCAAGAGACCTGGCATTCTGAACCAGGCGGACGGTCACCGGATGGTGCGGATCATCGCGGTGAATGATGGTTACGATCTTTCCGGCAGAGGCAGTCAGCCCTCCAGCCAAAGCAATCACGTCCAGCAGGCGACGTCCTCCATAAACCGGATACACCCCTGGCGTCTTGATCTGCCCCAGTATCGTGGCAACCTGAGATGCAAATTCAACCACCGAAACTGTGACATGAGGTTCCTGCATAAGGCCATTCGACCGCAACTCAGACTCAATTCTCACCGCAGCCTGAATCGGGTTTAGCCCCTTGACCTCTACAAGTCCTAAAACCGGAAGATTGATCTGACCACCTTCACTCACACGCACCGAATCCATGGAGAGTTCGGGTGTATCAAAGACTTGCACACTTAAAATATCCCCTGGGTTTATCGCAATTCTCTGCGCATTCACAGGTTGCTGTACATCCTGTGCAACTGCCACGGTCAACCCGGAAAGCGTAAACCCCAGCATTCCACATAGGATTACAAAAGCGATCGCAAGCTTAGCTCTTATCATCTGAAACCCCGTAGCCTGCTCCATAGTTACTTGTGTAGTCGTAACCATAGCGCTTCGAATAGGTATAGTAATTTTCAAGCCGCAAATCTGCGTCGTTAATAACTGTACCTAGAATTCTTCCATTTACGCGCCGTAATAACTCACATGTCTTCAACAGTGCCCTTTTACGAGTCATTCCCGCACGAACCAGTATTAATACACCATCCGCCTGAGGAGCCAGACTAAGTGCATCAGAGACAGCAAGTACAGGAGACGAGTCGAAAATGATTCTGTCGAATTCAGTTCGCCATCGCTCGATGGCTGCTTCCATGGCATGCGACGCAAGCATCTCTCCCGGATTCGGCGGAATAGGCCCACGCGATAAGACGGTGAGCCCAGGCAGTTCCGGAAGCGGCTTTTCGTATGCATTTTCGCCAGACCCGCGCGCAAGAACCGATGACAATCCGTTGTTATTTGAGAGGCCAAATTTGAGGTGAGTTGTTCCTCGCCGCAAATCTGTATCCACTAGCAGCACCTTTTCTTCGCGCTGCGCAAAAGAAACTGCCAGGTTACTTGCAATCGTCGACTTGCCTTCTTCCGCAAAGCTACTAACTACCAAAAGGAGCTTAGGCTTACGGTCAATGGCGGTCAGAAGGATGGAGGACCGCAATGTGCGAAACGCCTCTGCCCCAAGTGAATGCGGATCCAAATATGAAATCAAGTCCGGTAATGTTCGCGCTCTTCCGCTGCTTTGAACTGTATTCTTATGGACCGAGAAATGCGGTACAACAGCCAAGGTGGGCAACTGTACGATCCCTTCCACCTCGTCGGAAGATTCAAGCCTGTCATCAAACATCTCCAAGGCAAACGCGAGAACAAAGCCTGTTCCCAAGCCGCCCAGCAGCCCGAAAATCAGGTCTGAACGCTTTCGCGGGAGTATCGGACCGGTGGGAATCGTTGCACGGTCGATGACGTCAACATCATTCGAACTCAAGCCAGCCGTAATACCAGCTTCCTGTAGTCTGAGCTGCAGTGCGTTGTACAGCTCTGCTGCGGATTCTGCTGCATGTTTCAGAATGTCAAACTGGGCCCCTGCAGCATTCTCTCGATATGCTTGCTGCTTAAGAACATCCAGTCTGGCCTGCAGGAGACTTTCTGTCTTTATAGCCGTGTGATACTCCTCGGCAAATCTCTTGGTGAGATTATTGATCTCCGTGTCAATATCGGCCTGTACGCTGGCCAACTGCTTGTTGACCTCGATAACCCTGGGATACTCCGGGCCAAACTTCGAGCGTAACTGGGCCTCCTGCACCATGAGATCCGCCTGCTGCGCGCGCAGCGAGCCAAGGATCGTACCGGGCGCCACTGAAACCAACAGCTCAGGATTGCGGGTGAGCGCCATTTTGTAGCGGGCCTCTTTCACAATGCGGTCCGCCTGCGCCTGGGCAAGCTGTTGGTTTACCGTTGAAAGACTGTCTGTGACCAGACTGCCGCCCTGGCTGTCCGTCGCCACGATATTGTGCTTCTGTACATAGCGGGCCAACACCTGCTGATTCGCATCAACCTGTTTCTTAAGCCCTGTTAGCTGCTGTGCAAGCCAGTCGGAGATGCGCGTGGTCCCCTTGAATCGCGCCTGAAGATCGCGCTGCATGTAGGCATCGACGATCGCGTTCGCAGCCTGCATGGCGACCGCCGGTTCCGGGCTCGTGAAATGCACATCCACAAGATCGGTACCCGGCACAACATTGATTCTGGTTGATCCCTGGAATATTCCTACGACGACTGCGCGCTGGACAGGGGTCAAATGCCCGCTGTATGGATGTTTGGCGAAGACCTTTGAAAATGGCTTCTTATGATATAGATCCAGTGTGTTGATAACATCCATCGCAACTGTTTGGCTGCGCATGATTTGCAACTGCGTTTGCAGTTCGGTATCAGGATCTTCAAAGTAGCTTGTGTTTTGCTGGATAAAGCTTTGGACGCCAATATTTGTGGATCGCCCCAAATTGATATTGACACGTGCAAACGACTCATACTCTGGGATTGTAAGTACGATGAGCAAGACTGCAATCCCAATCCCTACCAGCGTCGCAGCCAGGATGAGCCATTTGCGCTTGAGAATGACCTTACGTAAGTCCGCAGGCGTGAAAACCTCGGCATGTGTAGAGGAGCCAGACGCCGGAACCTCCGGTTGCGCTCCCTGGGGAGGGTTTGTCCGCCCTTGCATTCGTGATGCGCTCCTTGTTCCGCTCCTGATTTCAAGCACTACTCCGGGCGGAGACAGCCCAAACCATCCTGGCTTCTCATGCCAACCTGGAAATAGCTAGGCAGTGTCATTTGAGTGTATCGAACGGACAAGGCCGGAGCAATAGACCGACCACGAGATAAACCCCTCCGGGCTCCGGCAATTGCCAAGCGCGGCTGCGTTCGGCAAGTCTTTGCAATTCAATATGGAACGTACGCCGTGGCGGCATATCGCAACGATAGCGGCGTCCGGATCAAGCTCCTGAGCAGTTGCTTGAGCTTATGCGTCGAAATTTCGCAGTTCAGCATAAAATCTAAGCATATACATGGCAGATCCAGAGCAGGAGTTCTACGGAGCACTCCACCTGCTTGGGATCGGCGCCACAGCGTAAAGGAAGCGTAGCCCCTGACAGAATGGCAAATCAGGAAAAGGTCTTAATCGTTGAGGATGAATTACATGCCCTGACCGGGCTGGCGGAGCTGGTCTCCGGCTGGGGATATCGCACCGAAACTGCCCGCGACGGAGTCGAGGGGCTGGAGAAGGCGCTCGCCTGGCAACCGGGAATCATCGTCACGGACCTGAAGATGCCCCGGATGGACGGCCTGGAGCTTCTGGAACGCCTCACTGAACTTAAGCAGAATCAGGCGGTTGTGGTTCTCACGGCTCAGGGGTCCATTCAATCCGCCGTGGACGCCATGAAGCTTGGGGCCTACGACTTCATCCAGAAGCCGGTTGACTCGGTTCGTCTGCGCCAGATTCTCTCCAATGCCGCTCGACAGCGCGAAACCGAGCAGGAACTTGAAGTCACCCGGCGCAAACTTCGGGATACCGGAGTCTTGGGCTCTCTGGTGGGTTCCTCCAGGACAATGCAGGAGATCTTCGCCTTAATCGAGCGCATCGCCCCGTCGAATGTCTCCGTATTGATCACCGGCGAAAGCGGCACCGGCAAGGAACTTGTCGCCCGCACCCTGCACTCGCTGAGCCCGCGTAAATCCAGGCCATTTGTGGCAGTCAACTGCGCGGCCATTCCTGAAACCCTGATTGAGAGCGAAATCTTCGGCCATGAGAAGGGCGCCTTCACGGGAGCCGTGGAGCGCCGGGCAGGATGTTTTGAACTCGCCGAGGAAGGTACCCTGCTGCTGGATGAGATCGGCGAAATGCCTATCGGGACGCAGGCCAAGCTGCTTCGCGTGCTTGAAGAACGCACTCTGCGGCGGTTGGGCAGCAAAATCGAGTCCTCCGTGGACGTGCGCGTACTGGCGGCCACCAACAAGGACCCGGACGTTGTCGTATCCGCCGGCCATCTGCGCGCGGACCTCTTCTATCGCCTGAATGTATTCAACATCCACATGCCACCGCTCCGGGAGCACAAAGAGGACATCCCGGCCATTATCGAATCGATGATTCAGGACATGAATCAAAAGCATGGCAGGCAGATCACGGGTGTCAGCAATGAGATGCTGCAGCGGCTGATGGCCAATGACTGGCCCGGCAATGTGCGCGAGTTGCGTAACACGATTGAACGCGCCGTAGTGCTGGGCGGTGCGGGCCTGCTCGAAGTGCACCATCTGCCGACAGGATTGGGAAAAACGGCTGAGAAGCAATCGGAACCGGCGGTTCCGGAGAACGCAATCCACATTGAGATTGGCTCTACGATTGACGATGCGGAGCGGAAACTGATTCTTAAAACCCTGGAATCGCACCGCAATAACAAAACACGCGCAGCCGAAACACTGGGCATCAGCCTTAAGACTTTGCATAATAAGCTGAAAGAGTACGGAAGCTCTCCTTCAGAAAATGGCTCAGACAGCAATGAAGAGTCGTGACCTCGTCGCAACCACCTGGTACCCCTGCCGCACTGCAAGACTTTTCCCTGCCCCACTTTTACACGACGGGCGTGACCTATGCGACTGAAGACCAAACTCGCCATCACCATCACAGGACTGGTGCTCCTGGTGGTATCGGTGCTCTCCTGGCTGTATATCGGCCAGTTGCTGCAGCAGCACATTGAGCAGTCCTACCACTCCACTGACATTGTGGCGCACCAGCTGCTTTTCATGACGCGGGAGGCGCTCGAGAACGACCTTCGCGATCAGACCTTCAATGTTCACGATCCCGCCGCAGTCCGCGCGGCCGTGGCGCAGTCTCTACGCAATGACGACGCGCTGAATGCACAGATCGCCTCGGTCATCAACTATTCGCCAACCGTGCAGGACATCGCCATCGTCGACCACAACGGGCGCGCACTGGTGACAGCGCCAGACCCATCTCTTGAAGATGAAGTGTTGCCCAAGCGGCCCGACTATGCCACGCTGCGCAACGAATCGATGATCCAAATGCTCAAGGTCGTCTTTGGGCCGCCTAGGGTATACAACGTCACCGAGGAGCTGGACCGCGACAACCATCCCTTTCTGAACATCCGCATCGGCATTCGCACCACCTTCCTCGGGCATGCGCTCCGGCCCTGGCTATTGGGCGCGCTGGGCTATACCGGCCTGGCGCTGTTGCTGTCTCTGGGTACGGCCGCCTTCGTATCGAACCTGGCGCTTGCCCCGATCGAACAGATCAGCGCTCGTCTCGATGCCCTCGCACAGGCAGAGGCAGAAGCGGAAATGGGGGCAGCACTGGAACCTCCAAAACCACGATCCTCCGATACTGTCGTCCAGGTGTCGCACAAGATTGAACGTCTCGGACGCCGCATGAAGGACGTGCAGGAGGTCTTCTCGGCCCTCAAAGAGAACCTGGATCAGATCCTTTCCAACCTTCAGGACGGCATGATGCTCTTTACCCGCGACGCCCGCGCCGTACTCGTCTCGCGGTCAGTCGAGCGCTTTCTGAATGTGGACCGCGACGCGATCCTCGGCGCATCCGTGCACGAAATCTTCGATCGCAGCACGCTGCTGGGCCGCACGGTCCGTCTGGCGTTTGATGCGGGCATGTCCATCGTCCAGGAAGAAGTGATAACCGAAACCGGCCGCCGCGTTGAAATTTCGCTCGACTTTATCCATGACAACCATGCCGTCGACCAGAGCCAGTCGCTGGGTGCGCTGATCACCTTGCACGACCTGGAATCCGTGCGCGAAATCGAGAGCGAGCTTGAGGTTTCACGGCGTCTGGCCGCCATCGGCAGGCTGACCGCCGGCGTCGGCCACGAGGTCAAGAACCCCATCAACGCCATCGTGGTTCACCTTGAACTGCTCCGAAGCAAGGTTATGAATGACGCTGGCGCCGCGCGCCATCTGGAAATAATCCAGAGTGAAATACACCGGCTCGACCGGGTTGTACAGACGCTGGTCGACTTCTCCCGCCCGGTTGAGCTCCAACTGCGGGACCAGGACTTTCGCGACATCGTCTCCAGTGTTCTGATGCTGGCATCCGCGGAACTCGAAACCCACAATGTGACGGTGTTCAGCGAACTTCCGAAACACCCTGTCAACGTCCGGGTGGATGCCGACCTGCTCAAACAGGCAATCCTGAATGTTGTGTTGAACGGCGCCCAGGCGATGCCCAACGGAGGAGAACTTAGAGTGCGACTGGTGGAAGACGCCCGGGCAGCCATGCTGAAAATTGAGGACCATGGCGAGGGTATCCCCAACGAGATTCGTGACCACATCTTCGACCTGTACTTCACGACCAAGCGCGAAGGCAGCGGGATCGGGCTGGCCATGACGTACCGCATCCTGCAACTGCACCACGGCCAGCTTGACGTAGAATCCAAGCTAGGGCAGGGTTCGACCTTTACTTTACGGATTCCTGCTATCCCTCTTTCTGAACCGGGCCAGCGCATCTTAACCGATACGAACGTACATTCTTTGAGGGGACCCGGTGCATGAAGTCCACTGGTAAGGTAGTTGTGCTGTTTCTGCTCACCGTGTTCGTTGCCGGATGCAGACACAGAGCCACAGTGCTGCTGCCGCCTCCGCCTTCGCCTTCGCAAGCAGCTCAGGGTCCTACTTTGCCTGTGTACCTCAGCGAAGCGGGCATGTCTCCGCCACAAATGCCCCCGCCAGAGCTACCCAAAATCACCCCCCCGGAGGCCCGCACCTCCGAACACAGAACGAAAAGGAGCTACCCCATCCGTAGCAGGGCGCAACATACCGAGGTTCCGGCCGAGCAGTCCCCGGCGGGTGAAAATGCGGACACGGCGGCCAGTAGCACATCCAGCGATATAACCCCGATCGGCCAGCTCACCGCGGCCGGCGAAAGCACAAATACTGAGCGGCGCAACCGGATTCAGGATGATATCAACGCCACGCAAAAAGGGCTGGATATGCTGAAGCAGCCTCTCAGCAAGCAGGAACAGACCACCGCCAATCAGATCCGCACCTTTCTGACCAAAGCCAAACTGGCTTTAAATCAGGAGGACCTGGACGGGGCGCGCATTCTTGTCACTAAGGCCAAAGTGCTGCTCGCCGAGATCGCCGACAAATAGCCCTACCGCTCGCCCCACTTCAGCTTGGAACGTAGAACGTCGAAGAAGCCCGTGGCCCCCAGCCGCACCAGCTTTACGCTGTAGTCCGACCGCCTGCAACGCAGTTCATCCCCTACCTGGAGCGCAATCGCCTCCTGGCCGTCCACGGTCAGGAGAGTCTGGTCCGGAACACCCTCGATGCGCACGCTCAGGCGCGCGTCGCCCCGCACCACCATGGGCCGAATGGTCAGCAGATGCGGGCATACAGGCGTAACAATCAACGCATCGACATCCGGCGCTAAAATCGGGCCGTTCGCAGCCAGCGAGTATGCCGTAGACCCGGTCGGCGTGGCAACAATCACCCCGTCCGCACGAAACACTGCAGCCACCTGGTCGTCCAGCATTACCCGAAAGTCGCCCATGCGGGCAATCGCGCCCTTGGCCACCACAACATCATTCAGGGCTTCGTGCTCCACAAACATCTCGCCATCGCGCCACAACTCGCTATGCAACATGAAGCGCGCATCGACCGTGTAACACTCATTGCACCAGCCTTCCAGCGTGGAATACAGGTCGGAGAGACGGACCTCCGTCAGGAAGCCCAGGGAGCCCAGGTTGACGCTCAGAATCGGAACCTCTGCCTTGGCAAACACCCGCGCTGCGGAGAGCAGCGTTCCATCCCCTCCCAGCACAATCACCAGCTCCGGATTTTCATCCGGCAGTAAATGCCGGGCCACAACCGGAGCCGCCTGGGTGTAGTTTCCGCTGACAGGATCGAGGACCGGGTTCAGTCCGTGCGCCTTCATCCAGAGCAAAAGCTCAGGCAGCAGCGTAGATAACTCCTCTTTCTGCGGCTTGGAGACGATCGCTACAGAGCGCATGCGTATCAGTGTAACGAAAGAGCGGGTATTCCAGCATGCAGTAAAAATTCCTTGTTGCCCTCAGCGCCGTGGATGGGTGAATCGATGACCTCGACTTCCTCCCCTCCCAGGCTTAGAACACCGGCGCGAACCCGCTCAATTGCCGCGCTGTGTGCCTTCGGATCGCGCACGATCCCGCCCTTCCCGACGCTCTCCCGGCCGGCCTCAAACTGCGGCTTCACCAGAATCACCGCCTCCAGTGGCTGGGCGGACCCGACCGCCGCCCGAACCGCAGGCAAAACCAGCGTCGAGGAGATAAATGACACGTCCATCGCCATAAAGCTGATCCCCACGGGCAACTCAGCGGGCTGCAGTTTGCGGGCATTTGTACGCTCCATCAGCTGCACCCGCGGGTCGCGGCGCAAGCGTTCGGCGATCTGTCCGTAGCCCGTATCGATGGCAAGCACCCGCGCAGCTTCGTTCTGCAGCATGCAGTCGGTAAAGCCCCCGGTGGAGGCGCCAACGTCCAGGCAGAAGCGTCCGGTCAGATCGATCTTCCAGTGTGCCAAAGCCGCCTCCAGCTTCAGGCCGCCGCGGCCTACATAGCGAAGGTCCTCTCCGAGCAGGCGCACTGCAGCATCTTCGGCGACCGCTTGGCCCGGCTTTTCGACCTTTTGCTCATTCACCAGTACACGTCCCGCCAAAATCATCGCCTGCGCCCGCTCCCGGCTGGGTACCAGGCCCCGGTCAACCAGCAACTTGTCGAGACGAAGACGCGCCTGCCGGCTCCTCGCTGGACCGGGTTTTTCCGCGGCGTCTTTTTGATGGCGATGGACCATACTGGAATATTCCTGCTGTGTTTTGACGTGCCAACAATCAGAGGCAATTCTTATTGTGCAACATCAAAGAACCCGGAATAGAATGTTCTTGATCCTACAGAATGCACGAAACTCCCTCCAATCCAAATGTGCAGTCGCCGCGTTCCTTAAACAGAACCGCAGAAGGTGCATCTGTAGAGGACCTGGCATTGCTCCATCAAATACAGGCGGGCAGTCAGGACGCAATGGCAGCATTCTTCGATCGCTATTCGAAAATGGTCTATTCCGTCGCCCTCCGGGTGCTGAACGACTCCAGCGAAGCCGAAGACGTGATGCAGGAAGTTCTGCTGCAGGTGTGGCGCAACCCCGGCGCCTTTGTGGCCGGAAGGGGATCACTGGGAGGGTGGCTTGTAGTCGTAACCCGGAACCGCGCGGTCGATAAACTCCGCCGCCGCAAGATATCAGACCCCATTGAGCTTTTTGCCCTGCCTTCCTCCACCAATCTGGAACAGGAATCTGAGCGCGCCCTTCTGATGGAGAAGGTTCAGACAGCAATGCATACGCTTCCGGTTGAACAAAAATCCGCGCTTGAATTGTCTTTCTTTGAAGGACTCAGCCATACAGAGATTGCGAAAAAAACAGGCGAGCCACTGGGGACAATTAAGGCGAGAATACGTTTAGGGCTGATGGCAATACGAAAGGGACTCGCCGTTTGAGCAGCGCGCAACACATTTCGCAGGAAGACCTGATCCTGTACTCCATGCAGGGGCTTTCGCCTGTAGAACAGGAGCAGGCGAAGGAGCACCTTGAGGCATGCGCCTCCTGCCGGAGTGCGCTGGACGAGGTGCTGGCGGACATTGCCCTTGTGGGCCTCAGTGCTCCCGGGCAGGAAGTCCCGGCAGGCGCGCGGCAGCGCTTCCTGGCGACGATTGCAAACACGCCACAAGCTGCCGGCGAAGCCGCACAACCGGCCGCCCCGGAATCCCAGAAGCCCTTCGTCTACCCAGTACGTGTTCGCAAGCCGAAGGGCGGCCTGGGCTGGTTCGGATGGATGACCGCGGTGGCTGCTCTCGTGGTTGCGGTCTACCTTGGTGTTCACAGCCTCCAGCTTCAACATCAAATCGACGCGAACCACAGCGAAATTGCCCACCTCTCGGCCCAGGCGGCCCGTGCGCAGGAGCTGATGGACGCCCTGACCTCTCCCCAGGCCAAGCAGGTCACGCTGACTGAGACGAAACGCCCGGCACAGCCGGTTGGCCATGCCACCTATGTCTGCAAGACCGGCACCCTCATATTTATTGCCAGCAATCTGCATCCTGTTCCGCATAACAAAACCTATGAGCTTTGGCTGATTCCCGCGAACGGCAAGGCGCCAATCCCGGCGGGTCTCTTCCGTCCAGACGCCACAGGAGCGGCCGCAGTTGTATTGCCGCCGCTGCCTGCGGGCATTGAGGCCAAGGCCTTTGGCGTTACCGTGGAACCGGCACAGGGCTCGGCGACACCCACACTGCCGATCATAATGGCCGGGCAGTAGAGCGGCCCAACGAAGTTCGCTCTCGCATCGCGCTATTTGACGAAGGCGTACTTGAACCGGAAAAATACTCGGCAGCAGAATGAAGCATACAAAAGCCACCGCCAAACCAGTTCGAACCACCGCAGTCCAACCGCAGCGCAACCCCGGATTTGCACACCCCGTCACCCTGGCGGTCGACATTGGGGGCACGGGCCTGAAGGTGATGGCGCTCGATGCGCACGGACATCCGCTCAGCGACCGGCTGCGAACCCCGACTCCCGATCCCGCAACTCCAGCGCAAGTGCTCGAAGCACTTGAAACTCTCCGCGAGAAGCTGCCCGCGTGCGACCGCGCATCCGTGGGTTTTCCCGGCGTGATCAAGCATGGCAAGACTCTGACCGCGGTCAACCTGCATCCGGATTGGGACAACTACCCATTGCAGGCGACACTTGAGAAACGCTGGAAGCTGCCCGTCCACCTGGCGAACGATGCCGCCGTCCAGGGATACGGGGCCATTCGTGGCAAAGGAGTTGAGCTGGTGCTGACCCTGGGAACCGGTGTAGGTTCCGCCCTGTTCACCGACGGGTATCTGTGTGCGGGACTTGAGCTCGCCCATCATCCGTGGCGCAAAGGCAAGACCTACGAAGAGTTTCTCGGCAAGCACGGCCTGAAGAAACACGGCAAAAAGAAGTGGAACCACCTGCTGGCGAGAGCCATTGAGCAGACCGCGCACACCTTCAACTGGGACCATCTGTATATCGGCGGCGGCAATGCCAAACACCTCAACTTTGCACTGCCCGAAAGCGTCTCCACCATCTCGAACGAAGACGGACTGTTCGGCGGCGTCGCCTTATGGAACTATCAGAACCACGCATTCAGAACCAAGTAATCCGCTCTTTCCTCCGGCGATGACATCCGTCATCCTGGAACTGCATGGCAGCCTCAGAGCGCGGCACAAAAGGCAAGGCCCTCGAAGCTTTCGCGTCGAGGGCCTTAGGTAGTGTCGTCACGAGATATTGACCCACAGCATGAGACATCTGATCTGCACGGCGGCGAGGAAGGAATCGGCTCGTTTTGCGTATCGGGTAGCGATTCCGCGCCATCGTTTGAGGTGCAGGACGGCATTTTCCACC
>DATKRT010000063.1:0-15197 GCA_035532055.1 Acidobacteriaceae bacterium
TGCCATCAGGAGATTGATATCTTCTCCAAGGGCGGAGCGGAGCGGACGGCCAAGCAGTTTAATCTTCCTCTTCTCGGATCGATTGAGCTGGATGGGGAGATTCGGCAGGGCGGGGACACCGGGTTGCCGGTGGCGCTGGCCCAGGCGCAGTCGGCCAAGGCGGAGAATATCCTCGAAGTCAACTAGTGTCCCGAGTCTGAAGTTCATTCAACAATTCGATTTATGGAAGCGATTTGAAGAGGAGCACACAGGGGCTAAAGCCCATTGAGATTGAGAGCTTGTCGGCACGACTGAAGTCGTGCCCTGATACAAGACTCAAAATCATTTCTTTAACGAATTTAAGACTCAGTAGTAGCGGAAGTTTCCGGGCGAGGCTGCCGCGTATAGCGAAGCTTCGATCCCCGCAATTCCGAGTTTCCTGGAGCAACCTGCTTGAGCACGGAGGCCGCGACGGAGGCCGTCAGCTGCCTGTTTGATTTGCCGCTGCTGTTGTTGTGGTTCGACTGGAAGAGGCGTGGGCGGGCCGCGTAGCGTGTTGTCCGGTTAGGGCCGGTGGCCGAGCTCCTTGCTCATGCAGATGAAGTGAACGGGCTGCGTAAGCATGTGCTCGCGCTCCGATGGATAGGGCGCGGCGTCTTCGGTAAGCAGAAAGTTGCCGCTCCTGAAGTGCGCATCGAGGTCCCCGGCGTTCAGGCGGTCCTGATTCTTAAAGAACCGTTCCACCCCAAAGGCGGAGTTCACCAGCTTCAGGACGAAGGGCAGATCAGCCTGTGTTGCGGTGCGGATGTCCATGACGCCTGCCTGAAACTTGCTAGTCGGTGGCTGGAGGAGAATTCTTCGCCGTAGTCTGCTTTTTGAGGTCAATTTTCTGTGCTGTCTGCTCCAGAGCCTCGGCCTTGGGCAGATAGGTCAGCGCATCCTGAACCATGGGGTCCCAGTTGGCGCGGACCCGCAGGCCCAGACTCTCGCCGAACTGCGAGGTCATGATGCTAGACCGGATGTTCATTTTAAGCCAGCTCATTACGCCGTTCAGGTCCTGATCGGTATAGGCAATGTTTTGCGAGGTCAGGAACTGCCTGAACTGGTCGAGCACGGCTTTGTCCACTTCAAAGTCCTTGGTGACCGTGCGCTTGGCAAGGTAGTGCTGGGTGAAGTTGAAGAAGACATTGTGCGCGGAGAGAAGGTCCTGGAACTTGTTCGACTTGGGCGGTTTGATCGTATAGTCCGGTGTAATGCCGCCGCCGCCGTACACCGTCCGTCCGGAGTCGGTGAGCCGGACTTCGCGATTCTTCAGGTTCTCGGGATGGTTGTGGTTGTAGAAGTAGTCGTAGAGCGAGACACCGTTGTAATTGCGCTGGATGAGGCGTCCGCTGGGCGTGTAGTAGTGGTAGGTGGTGAGCGCCAGACCGGTACCGTTGGAAAGCGGATAGACGGTCTGCACGAGTCCCTTGCCGAAGGTGACCTGGCCGACGATGAGCGCGCGGTCATGGTCCTGCAGTGCGCCGGAAACAATCTCGGCCGCCGATGCTGTTCCGTGATTGACCAGCACCACGATGGGGAACAGGTGCCCGCCGTTGCCGTGGGTTGCACGGTAGATCTGCTCGGGGTACGCGCGCCCGCGCTGCGAGACGATGATCTGGCCGCGGTTCAGCAGCTTGTCACAGACCGCCACCGCGTCCACCAGCACGCCGCCGGGGTTGCCGCGCAGATCAAGGATGAGTCCTTTGATGTTGGGGTACTGCTTGATTGCTTCAGCAAATTCCTGACCGGTGGTCTGCTGAAACTGGGTGATGTGAATGTATAGGATTCCCGGCTTGATCTCGTATTTAAGGTCGATGGAAGGATGCGGAATTTCCTGGCGCACCAGGTCAAAGGTGAGCGGCTCCGCGGCTCCGATGCGGGTTACGGAAAGGCTGACGTGGGTTCCCCGGGGCCCTTTCAGCAGATTGGCGACTGCGCTGGAGTCCATCCCTTTGGTGGATTTTCCGTCGACCGACACAATGACGTCGCCGGGGCGCAGGCCGGCTTTAAATGCGGGTGAGCCCTCAAACGGATAGAGGATGACGATCTTGTTGTTCTGGGGCTGGATGATCATGCCCACGCCGTAATAACGGCCGCTTTCGTCCTCCTGCATCCGGGCATAGGCCTTTGGGTCATAGAAGGTCGAGTGGGGATCGAGTGTGCGCAGCATCTCGGGGATTGCGCCGTCGTAGATGACGTCGCCGGGCTTGCTGCCGGTGAGCGGTTCGGCGTAGTTGCGGGCCACCACCTGATAGACGCTGGCGAATTGCTTGAGGCAGTCGCGGAAGGTGGACTCGTCCGCCGAGGACTGGGCGCCGACCTTGCGGCTGACAAAGATTCCTGCCAGGCCGCAGAGAGTAAAGAAGACGACGAGAGAAACAAGGGTGCGGCGCGTGCGGGATGACATGCGGTAAGAAATCCTTTGGCTCCCGCGTGCAGGGACAGGACTCTTCGGGAGCTTGAATGAGCTTAGTATACAAGACGCATTCGGGGCGCCGTTGGCATTCACATGTACGGATGATTAGAATGTTGCTAGCGCAGCCTGGGTTAATTTGCGGATTAGCACCACATAAACCGGGACCAAACCTGGCAGGCGCGATTTGAGACGTATATACCCATGAATCTTCGATTTTCTCCGTCCCGTCTTGCCATCTTCTCCGCCGCTCTTGCGGCTGGCCTGATCTTTGTTCCGTCAACCAGAGCCACCAGCCAAAACACCAAGAGCACGACGCAGGCTGTATATCCCGGGACCCCGGTGGAAGAAATTATTGCGCGCGTCAACGATCAGGTGATCAGCACCTCGGACTACGATAACGCGCTGCATGACCTGGAACAGCAGGCCCAGCAGCACCAGTGGACCGAGCAGCAGCTTTTCGACCAGAAGGGGATGCTACTGCGCGATTTGATTGATCAGCAGTTGCTGCTGTCGCGCGGCAAGCAACTGGGGATTACCGGCGAGACGGCCCTGGTGAAAGATCTGGACCGGATGCGCAAGCAGAACCACCTGGCGACCATGGACGACCTGCAGAAGGCCGCCGCGTCTCAGGGAGTCAACTGGCAGGATTTCAAGGCCAGTCTGCGCAATCGCATCATCACGCAGGAGGTGATCCGCAACGAGGTTGGCGCGCACATCAACATGAGTCCCGAAGAGGAAAGGGCCTACTACGAGGCGCACAAGGAGGAGTTCAATCAGCCGGAACAGGTGCGGCTGAGCGAAATTCTTATCCCCACGGCGAATCCGGACAATGCCGGGCAGGTGGCAGAGGCAAAGAAGAAGGCGGACGCCGTTGAA
Organism: Acidobacteriaceae bacterium; assembly: GCA_035532055.1. GTDB lineage: Bacteria > Acidobacteriota > Terriglobia > Terriglobales > Acidobacteriaceae > Silvibacterium. Next base: position 3,314 of record DATKRT010000063.1, read on the forward strand.
ACGAAGCTGAAGGCGGGCGGGGACTTTGCCAAGATAGCTGAGTCAATGTCAGCCGGTGTTACGGCTTCCTCGGGTGGCGACCTGGGTGTGTTCAAGCAGGGCCAGTTGGCAAAAGTGCTGGAAGATCAGACCTTCGATCTGAAAGCCGGGCAATTTACAGAGCCGATTCGCACCAAGCAGGGATACATCATTCTGAAAGTTACCGAGCATACGCCGGGTGGTATTGCTCCGCTGAAGGAAGTGCAGGCGCAGGTCGACAATGACATAGGCATGAAAAAGATGGCTCCCGCGCTGCGCACATATCTGACCAAGCTGCGCGAGAACGCCTATATCGAGATCAAGAGCGGCTACACGGATTCAGGCGCGAGCCCGAATGAGATGAAGCCGACCTTTACGGCGTATATTCCGCCAACGCGGAAGAAGAAGCATGAGCAACGCCTGCGCTTCCGCCAGCGTGGCCGCAGGACGCACCATGTCGAGGCTGTCGCCAAGACAAACGAGACAAAGGGGAAAAAGGGCAACGCAGAACTGGCCACAATGAAGCCCGGCAAGCGCGAGAAGATTCGTTTTGGACAGGCGCCGCGTGAGACCCTGCCTCCGGCTGCAACCCAAAACCCGGCTACAGCCCAAAACCCGGCTGCAACCCAAAACGAGGGGACCAACCCGGACGCTCTGGGGACACAGGTGGCGGCGAACAACAATTTGTCTTCCGCCCAGACAGGCCAGACACTGGATAACCAGTATGTGGCTTCTCAGCCGGAGGCAAAGCCGAAGAAGCTGCGTTTTGCGAATGAAGCCAGACATCATCATAAGAAAAAGAAAGGGCCGAAGTTTAATCCGTTTGCGCCGCTGCCGGAAACCAAGCAGGAACTTGCTACGCAGAAGCAGCAGGACCAGCCGCTGGGCCTGAACGGAGACACGGCGAAGATCAAGAAAAAGAATCCTCGCGAGGAAGGTCCGAAGCGCCGCTGGACGGACGATTTGAAGAAGAAAGAGAAAGAGAAGAAGGCTGCGGATTCCTCAACTGCGCCTGCCGGGAGTTCGGACAAGCAGTAAATCCAGGCATGAAAGAACCCTCCATCGCGGATTTGGGCCGGTATGAGAACCAGGTTGTCACAGCCTTTTTTGTTGTGACAACCTGGCAGACGCGGCGCAAGAAAGACGGCTCACCGTACTTTGCTCTTACGATTGCTGACCGCACCGGGCAGATGGAAGCCCGGATGTGGGAGACCTCGGACGCGGAGGAGTTCGCGGCCGGGGACATCGTGAAAGTGCGCGGACAGGTCAACCGCTACCAGGACAAGCTGCAGATCACACTGGACCGGATTCGCAGGGCGACGCCGGAGGAGTTCGACGTGGGTGATTTTGTTCCGAAGACAGAGTGTGATGTAGAGGAGCTTTGGGTTGTGCTGAGCGGCTATGTGGAGAGCTTTACTGACCCGCATCTCAAGGCGCTGCTGCGGTTGTTTCTGGACGATCAGGAGATTGCCGGGGCGCTACGCGAGGCTCCGGCCGCGAAGACTTTGCATCATGCGTGGATCGGCGGTTTGCTGGAGCACATTGTTTCTCTGCTGGGCATTTGCGACCTGGTGGCAAAGCACTATGGCGTGCATCGCGACCTGCTGCTGACCGGCGCCGTGCTGCACGATATCGGCAAGCTGCATGAGCTGCGCTGGGGCACCAGCTTTGAATACACCGTGCAAGGCCAGTTGCTCGGCCACATCACGATCGGCCTGGGCATGGTGGAGCGCAAGATGGACGCGATCGAGGGATTTCCGCCGGAGCTGCGGCTGCTGGTAAGCCATCTGATTCTGAGTCATCACGGCAAGTACGAGTTCGGTTCGCCCAAGCTGCCCATGATTCCTGAAGCGGTGCTGCTGCACTACCTGGACGACATGGACGCCAAGATGCAGACCATGCGGACGGAGTTCGCGCGCAATGCGGCCGGGGGCCGCGGCGCGGATGAAATGACCGACTGGGTGCGGTCAATGGAACGGCCGCTGCTGAACACCGCAGCGTTTCTCAGCAAGGCAAGCGAGTCTGAAAGCTGAAAAGTAGAGAGGGCGGAAGCGATGGCGTATTTGCTGAAGACGGAGCCGGACGCGTATTCGTTTGTCGATCTGGAGCGCGAAGAACAGACGATTTGGGATGGAGTGAAGAACCCGGCGGCAGTGAAGTACCTGCGCGGCATGAAGACGGGAGACAAACTGGTGATTTACCACACGGGAGATGAAAAAACCGCTGTGGGTACGGCAAAGGTGTTGACGGTGGTCGTCAAGGATCCGAAGACGCCGCAGGTACGCATTGCTGCGGGGGAGCCGCTGAAGAAGCCACGCACGCTGGCGGAGATCAAGGCGGAGAAGCTCTTTGCCGATTCGCCGTTGGTAAAGCTGGGCCGGCTCTCTGTGGTTCCGCTTACTGACGCGCAATGGGCATGGCTGACTGGCGCGTAATCTAAAATTAAATTGCTGGATCTAAAAGCGGAAGCTTGAAGTTGCAGCACACTATCACAGATCAAGAGCAGGCATGTTACGTTTTTCTACCGCAGGAGAGTCGCACGGCGAGAGCCTGATTGCGATGGTTTCAGGGATGCCGGCCGGTGTTCCGATTGAGGATGCGCGCGTAAATCGCGAGTTGTGGCGGCGCCAGCAGGGCTACGGTCGCGGCGGGCGCATGCGCATTGAGCAGGACACGGCGCATTTCCTTTCCGGTGTGCGGCACGGCAAAACGATCGGCTCGCCCATCGCGATCCAGATTGAGAACCGCGACTGGAAGAACTGGACCGAGTCGCTGCCGGTGGAAACCGGTGATCCGGCCAAGCACAAGGCGGTTGCGTCGCCACGGCCCGGCCATGCCGATCTGGCGGGCGCGCTGAAGTACGACTTTCCGGACGCGCGCTATGTGCTGGAGCGGGCGTCGGCGCGCGAGTCGACCGCGCGTGTGGCGGCGGGCGCGGTGGCCAAGGCGTTGCTGCTGGAGCTGGGCATTGACGTTGCCAGCCATGTTATTCGTGTAGGCCGCGCGGCCATGGAGCGCGATGCGGAGTGGAGCGAGATTAGCGCCCTTCGAGACAAGGACGAGGTTCTGCTGGGCTGCGTGGATGAGGAAGCCGAGGCGCGCATGAAGGCAGAGGTCGATCTCGTGCTGCGCACGGGAGATTCAATTGGCGGCGTGTTCGAGGTGGTCATCCACGGAGCGCCTGCCGGGATTGGGACCTATGCCAACTGGGACGAGCGGCTGGATGGACTCCTGGCGCAGGCGGTGGTCTCGCTGCAAGCGGTGAAGGCGGCGGAGATCGGGCGCGGGGTGACGGCGTCCGAGTCGCTGGGCTCGGAAGTCCACGATGCGATTGGCTATGCCGAGAAGCTGGAAGACGGCTCGCACACGCGTTTTACGCGCGAGCGCAACAACGCGGGCGGCATCGAGGGTGGCATCTCCAATGGAGAAGACATTATTGTGCGCGGCTACCTGAAGCCGATATCGACGCTGCGGCGTCCGCTGGCTTCGGTCCGCTTTGATACGCGTGAAGCCACCAAGGCGGCGTACGAACGCAGCGACGTGTGTGTGGTTCCGGCGGCGGGTGTGGCGGCTGAGGCCATGGTGGCGCTGGCATTTGCGCGGCTTCTGCTGGAGAAATTCGGCGGAGACTCGTTGCGGGAGCTCAAGCGGAACTATGATAATTATCTTGAGCAGATTCGAGCCTACTAAGGCCATATGGTTTTTTGAACGATGCTGAGAGAGATTGTGAAATATCCCGACCCGGTGCTGGAGCAGCCGGGCGAGCTGGTAACGGAGTTCGACCATGAACTCGCCAAGCTCGTGGACGATATGTTCGAGTCCATGTATGCGGCCAAGGGCATTGGGCTTGCGGCGCCGCAAATCGGTCTGTCGAAACGGCTGACGATCATCGATCTCAGCTTTAAGGAAAAACGCGAAGACCGGATTGTGCTGGTTAACCCTGAGATCATCCACCGCGAAGGCAAGCAGTACGAGGAAGAGGGCTGCCTGAGCCTGCCGGAGATTCGCGAGAAGGTTTCGCGCGCGGCCAAAGTGCGGGTGCGGGCGCAGAATCTGAAGGGTGAGTGGTTCGAGATGGATGGCGAAGAGCTGCTGTCGCGCGCCTTCCAGCATGAAATTGATCACCTTGACGGAATTCTGTTCTTCCGCCGCGTGAGCACGTTGAAGCGCGACCTGATTCTGCGGAAGATTCGCAAGATGCAGCGCGCGGGCGAGTGGTAATTTGCCATTAAGGCAGCCGCGCCTTCGGCGCAATTCTAGAACGCGCTGTTGTGGCCCTCCCGTTGGTCGGGGACGGATTCCGAGATGGGACAGGGAGCAGGGATTAGGTAATAGCCATTAGCCAACAGGCAGGACCAGCCATTTGAAAGTTATTTTTTGCGGTACGCCGTTGTTTGCGGTTCCGACCCTGCAGGCGGTGTTGCGCGCGGGGCATGAGGTGGCGCTGGTAGTCACGCAGCCGGACCGCCCCAGCGGACGCGGCATGACGCTGATTGCGCCTCCCGTCAAACAGACGGCGCTTGCCGCGGGCCTGCCTGTTGTGCAGCCGGGAAAAATCAAAAAGAATGAGGAGTTCCGCGCGCTGTTGGAGCAGATTGAGCCGGACGTGATTCTGGTCGTCGCGTATGGACGGATCATTCCCATGTGGATGCTGGACCTGCCGCGCTACGGCAACCTGAATCTGCATGCGTCGCTGCTGCCCAAGTATCGCGGGGCTGCGCCGATCCAGTGGGCCGTGGCCAATGGCGAGCCGGAGACAGGCGCGACCACGATGCGGCTGGATGAAGGGCTGGATACGGGCGACATTCTGTTGCAGCGCACGCTGCCGATTGCTCCCGATCAAACGTCGGAAGATATGTTTCCTCTGCTGGCGGAGATGGGCGCGGCGTTAATGGTTGAGACGCTGGATGGTCTGGCTGCGGGCACGATCACTCCGAAAAAGCAGGACGATGCGCTGGCGACGCCCGCTCCCATCCTGACTCGGGACGATGGGCGCATGGACTTTAGCCAGCCAGCGATGACCATTTACAACCGGTGGCGCGGCTTCCAGCCGTGGCCCGGCGCGTGGACGCTGCTGAACGGAAAGAAGTTTGTTGCGCAGCGGCTGATGCCGCTCGATGCCGGCTCGCTGGCGGGCGGCCCGGACGAGCCGGGAACCCTGGGCGTGGAGCAGGGGCGGATGTTCGTCCGCTGCGGTGCGGACACATGGCTGGAGCTGGTCGAGGTGCAGATGGAAGGGAAGAAGCGGATGCCGGCTGGGGATTTCCTGCGTGGGCACCGCCTGGCCACGGGCGACAGGCTTGGAGCATGACCGCGCCACGGACCGCGCCTCGAATTGGGCCACGTGTGGCTCCGGCGCGCGCGGCGGCGTTTGAGATTCTGCTGCAAGTTTCCACGGCAGACGCGCACGGCGATGAGCTGTTGCGCGGGCGGGAGGTGGATGCGCTCTCCGCGCAGGATCGCGCGCTCACAACCACCCTGGTGCTGGGGACACTGCGCTGGCAGCTTGCGCTGGATGCGCAGATACATTCCCTGCTGGCGCGCCCCGATGCGAAGCTGGCTCCGGCAGTGCAGGTGGCGTTGCGTCTGGGTGCGTATCAACTGCGGTATCTCGACCGCATACCCGCGCATGCAGCCATCGGCGAGAGCGTGGAGCTTTCCAAGCGAGCTGGGGAAACATTTGCGGCAGGCATGGTGAATGCGGTGCTGCGCAAGCTGGCGCAACTACCACGCAAGGCCAGCGCAGGCCAATCACTTGCCGACGAGTTTGCGCATCCGCACTGGATGGTGGAGCGGTGGGAGCGGTTCTACGGAGCGGAGACTGCGCGCGCCATTTGCGCGTTCGATCAGGAGCCGGCGGCCATCAGCATCCGGCTGGTGCATCCGGACGCGGAGTCCTCGCTTGCGGAAGAGGGCGTGGAGCTGGCGGAAGGCGAGTTCCTTACCGCAGCGCGACGCGTGGTGAAGGGCGATGTGGTGCGTAGCCATGCCTTTCGCAGCGGCTGGGTGAGGATTCAGGACGAGGGGTCGCAGCTTGTCGCCGAGTTGGCCGGACACGGCGAAAACATTCTGGATATTTGCGCGGCGCCGGGCGGCAAGACGGCAATTCTTGCTGAGCGGAACCCCGCTGCGGCGGTCACGGCGTTCGATGTGAGCAAGCGGCGGCTGGATGCGATGCGGAAGAATCTTGCCGGCGAACGCATCCGGTATGAAGTGCAGGACGCGACGGCGATGGAGCTGAAGGCCGTGTATGACCTGATTCTTTGCGATGTGCCTTGCTCGGGCACGGGTACGATCGGGCGCAATCCGGAGATTCGCTTCCGCATAGACGAGCAGGAGATCGTGCGGCAGCATGAGCGGCAGGTCAGGATTCTTGCGCGCTCTCTTGAAGGGCTTGTACCCGGCGGCCGGCTGCTCTACTCCACCTGCTCGCTTGAGCCGGAAGAGAATGAGGCGGTGGTTGCGGAAGTGCTTGCTCGAAAGAGTGACTGGGCAAAGGTTTTGCTGGAGGACGAAGTGCCGCGGCTGGAGCGTGAGGGTGCGCTGCATGCACGTGGCGGCGCTATGCTGCGGACTTCCGCGCTGCAGGAGGACGGCCTGCGCACACTGCCCGGCGCGCATCTGTGCGATGGATTCTTCGCCGTCCTTATTGTTCGACGGTAAGTTCGATGGGCGTTGAGGCGTCGACCGGCTGGCCCGGCTGCGGGCTTTGCATGAGGATGGTTCCCGGAGCAATGGCGGGCGGCACGGGCTGCGCGGTGGCTGTTGCGGAAGCGGGCGGCGCAACCGGCGGCACGGGTTTTTCCGGCGCGAGTTTGAGTCCGGCCTGCGTGATGGCAGGCGCTGCGGCTGAGTACAGTTGCCCGGTGAGAGCAGGCATGACGAATGTGGGAGTGGTGGCTACAGGAGGCGTGGCGATCAGCATGCTGACGTAAGGCCGCGCAACACGGGCCGATCCGGGCGCGGGATTCTGCGCGATCACCGTTCCCTCGGGCGCGTAGGCCCAGGGCATTTGGGCGATGGTGCCGATCTGCAGGTCGGCGCGGCGGATTTGAATGGAAGCAACCCGCTGGTCCAGGCCTTCGAGATTCGGCACGGCGATCTTCTGGGGTCCCAGGCTCTCGATAAGGCGGACATGCCAGGCGCGCCGGACGATGGCGCCGGGCGCGGGAATTTGCCCCACGATGTGTCCGGCGGGAACATCCACGCTGTAGTAGTGGTTGTCCACGCTTAGGTTGAGCCCCCGCGATGCTGCGTTGCTGGTCGCCTGCGCCACGGTGAGCCCCTTGAAATTGGGGACGGTGACTTCCGCCCCGTGGATGGCGAAGTGCATGGTCACGATGGCCGAGATCATGGCCAGCGCCGCCAGCATCAGCAGGATGAGTCCGAATTGAAAGGCGCGCAACATGGTGTGCCGGTTCCACTTCGACTGCTTTATTCAGCGTATTCGTCTTTACTCTGCGTATTCGATGGAGTAGCTGATTTCGACGGCTTTCTCCAGCATCTGCGAAACAGAGCAGTACTTATTCTTGGACAGCGAAACCGCGTGTTCGGCAGCCGCAGCCGTGACTTTGCCCTGGATGCGGTAGGTAAGGTGAATGCGCGTGAAGACGCGCGGCGGCTCGCTGGCCTGCTCGGCATCTGCCGATACGGTGAGGCCGGTGACGGGCTCGCGTTTCTTTTCGAGGATGCTGATGACGTCCACCGATGTGCAGGCGCAGAGCGCGGCAAGTACAGTCTCCATGGGGCTGGGGCCTGCGATGTGCTCCGCGGTTGCGTCAAAGGTGATGGCGTGGCCGCTGTGCGAACGGCCTTCAAAGAGCATGCCCTGTTTCCACACCGCGCTTGCGATCATGGGTTTTCCCTTCAGTGGCGGTTGTCGGTGGCCGGCTCGGGGTGAATCAGCATGCGATACACCTCAGGATATTCCAGCTTAAACCTGTCTTCGAGTGCGGTGATGACTTCATGTACCTGCTGCATCGGCATGTCGTCCGGCAGCGTGCAGTGGCAGGAGACCAGCAGCTTGTCGCCGATGCGCCGGATGGCTACCTCGTGAATGTCCACAATGGCAAAAATCTGCGCCGCCGCATGTCGCAGGTGTGCCTCAATCCCCAGCTCCAGATCGACCCTTTGCGGCGTCTCGATGGTCGCGGGTTCGTTCTCAATATGGGTCAGGACTTCGCCGACGTGCGGAAGCTCGATTCGGATTTCATCTTCAAGCCGGCGGACAAAGCTGTGCGCCTGGCTCAGGGACAGGTTTTCGTTTACTTCCAGATGCTGCTCGACGCGTAGATGTTCTCCCACGGACTGCACGCTGATTTCGTGCAGCGTGACGTTGTTACGCGCGGCCACGGCGCGGATGCGGTCGAAAACGCTTTCAGCAAACGTAGAGCGGGGTACCGTGTGAATTACAACGTCGGCTTCCGGCAGCACGCGCTGCACGGCGTTGGTGGCTTCACACACGATGTCTTCCACGCGCTGGAAGGTGAGCTGGCGCGGCAGCGAGAGGGTGAAGTCGGCGAAGTACTTGTTGCCCGCGCGCCGCATCCGTGCCTGATCGATGGAGAGAACGCCGTTGGTTCGCTGTAGCTCACCGAGCACCCGGCGGCGCATTTCCGGCGAAACGGAGTCAGTGAGTGCAGCCACGGTCCTCCATGCCAGACGCCATCCAAAATGCAGGATCAGAATGGCTACGACGATTGCCGCGATGGGGTCGGCAAAGCGCAGCCACGGGATGTTGAGGATGTGGCCGGCCCATGCGGTGCACAGGCCGATGAAGACGGCGGCGCTGGACCATATGTCGGACGCGAAGTGGAAGGCGTCGGCCGCGAGCGCATCGCTCTGGTAGCGTGTGGCCACGGTTTTGAGATGCCGCGAGCGCCAGAAGTCAACGGCCATGGAGAGCGCGAGCACCAGCAATGGCCAGAAGCTGTAGCGCAGTGTGACCGGCTCGATAAAGATGCGGACGATGGCCTCGGCGGTGATCCACACGCTCGAAGCCAGCATGAGAAACGTCTCAATGAACGCCGACAGGTTCTCCACTTTGGCATGGCCGTAGGGATGGTCCTCATCGGCGGGTTTGTCCGAGACGCGCACCGAGAGCAGGGTGAGGATGGCTCCGGCAAGATCGATTCCGGAATGGGCTGCATCGGAGAGCATGCCCAGCGAGCCGGTAAGCAGGCCAACGATGAGCTTGAGCACGGCCATGACACCGGCAGCGGTGACAGAGAGCGCCGCGGCGAGGCTCTTCTCCTTCACGGCATTTCTGGCCGGATTGTGAAGCACAGCCTGGCTCATGGCACCCTTAGCGTACACTTCGCAACGTATCTGCCGCCACAGTTCCGCGCTGACGGAGTTACGCTTTGACGCCGCGATAAAGCCCGGCGATTCCAAAGGTGTAGGGCGTCCACGAAACCTGTGTGAAGCCTACGTGTTCCATCAGCCGCAGCATCTCCGGCGGTGGAGGGAACCGTTGCACCGAAGTGGGTAGATAGCTGTAGGCGCTGCCCATTCCGGAGAGCCGCGCGCCGATAGCGGGGAGGATGCGCCGGAAGTAGAACGCATAGAGCTTGCCGGCTATGCCGCTGGGCTCACTGAAGTCGAGGATGCCGAGTTCGCCGCCGGGTTTGAGCGCACGATGAAATTCGCGCAGGCCGGACTCGTAATTTGCCAGATTGCGAAACCCGAAGGCGCTCGTGATCAGATCGAGAGAGTTGCCGGGCAGGGGAAGATGCAGCGCGTCCGCCTCAATCGCGACGGCATTCCGATGGCGGAACTTCTGCGCCCCGCGTGCGAGCATGGCGTGGCTGAAGTCGGCGGCCAGAACGGGCGCGGCTTCGTTGGGGCGGCGGCGGAGCAGCGCGAGGGTCATGTCTCCCGTGCCGCAGCATATGTCGAGGACTGACGCCTGCGGCTGCGCAAGGATGTGCCGGAAGCGGCGTGCCGTGCGGTTCCACCAGATGCGGTCGATGTTGCAGGAGAGCACATGGTTCAGCAGGTCGTAGCGCGGCGCAATGCTGTTGAACATCTGCCGGACGGCGGCCGCCGAACTCTGCTCGTCGGAGGCGCCTTCGGGCCGTGCTCCGGCGGCGCTTGCTTCACGGGCAGTCATCTTGCGGCCTCGCGCAGTAGCGGCTCCAGCGCGGCGAGCAGCTCCTCGCCGGTCACGTCCTCGACCACATGCGCTTTGCCAATGCCTGTGGTGACGACGAAGCGGCGTGTACCGGCCTTGTTCTTCTTGTCGCGTCCCGCAGCGTCCAGCAGCGCGGGGGCTTTTGCCCGGAAGCGGGGCAGCGGGCCGTACGCGCGGACAAGGTCCTCCATGCGCCGGGCGTCCTTCTCCGGCAGCAGTTGGCGCGACCGGCACACGTTGAGCGTGGCCAGCATGCCCCAGGCAATGGCTTCGCCATGGAGCAGTTTTTTGTAGCCGGTGACGGCCTCAATGGCGTGGCCCAGCGTGTGTCCGAAGTTCAGAATCATGCGCAAACCGGATTCGCGCTCGTCGATGCCGACCACCCCGGCCTTCATTTGAACGGATGCGGAGACGACCCGCATCATTGCGTCCCCATCGCAGGCCAGCACCGGATCGCGGTTCTGCTCGAGGTAGCGGAAGAGGCGCGGGTCGCGAATGATTCCGGCTTTCACGCTCTCAAACAGACCTGCGCGCAGCTCGCGCGAGGGCAGGGTCTTCAGCACATCGACGTCGGCAAACACGGCCAGCGGATGATGAAAGCTGCCGATCAGGTTTTTGCCGGTGCTCAGGTTTACGCCGGTTTTGCCGCCGACAGAGGAGTCAACCTGGGCGAGCAGCGTGGTGGGGATCTGAACGTAGGGGATGCCGCGCATGTAGATGGCGGCGAGGAACCCGCCCGTGTCGCCGATAATGCCGCCGCCAAACGCGACCAGCAGGGACGAGCGGTCTGCGCCGCCGCCGGAAAGCTCGGTGGCCAGCCGCTCCACACTTGAGAGGCGCTTGTGTCGCTCGCCGGGCGGCATAAAGAGAACCGCCGGTTCCTGGCCCGGCTTGAATCCCGACAGGAACTGCCGGCCCCACAGCGCCCAGATGTTGGGCGAGGTAAGGACGAAAATGCGTCCGGGGCGCTGGCCGGTGATCTTACGAAGCTGGCTGCCGAAGCCTGCCACCAGGCCGGAGCCCACGTACACGGGGTAATTCGCTGAGGCTGTCTTGACGCGGATCGATCGCACGATAATTCCATGGTATCGGACTCCGCCACGGCCATGCATCTTTGGTTGTGGCGCGATGGGCGCCGGGGACATCTTTCCCGGCGCGCGCGGTCATTTCTTTTCGGTCGGCAGCGCCTCGGGAACAGAATTCTTGTACCGCGGCCAATGGCTCACCAAATCGTTTACCACAGACCGGACATGATCCTCGATCCCTGCTTCCATCGCGGGCGCCACCCGTAGCGTCTTATAAATCCGGCAGAAATTGTAATGCGGAAAATAGAGCGCGACCGCAGGACAGGGGTTCTCCAAATCTATGCTGGCGCAACCTCTTTATTCCCTCAGGATGTTGCAACGGTAGGCAATCTCATAAGGTTTTGGAGGGAAACGTTTTTTGAACATGGTCGATCAAGTTCATCCCCAAAAATACAAACTTGGCGTTTGCCTTCCCGGAACAGGAAGAGAACTAGCTGCGCTCCGTTGTGTCCCTGACGATTCGCGCAGCGGATTGGCTGAAGTCCTCGCGCTTGCGTCCGGGTGCAGTCTTAGGTAGTGTCGTCACGAGATATTGACCCACAGCATGAGACATCTGATCTGCACGGCGGCGAGGAAGGAATCGGCTCGTTTTGCGTATCGGGTAGCGATTCCGCGCCATCGTTTGAGGTGCAGGACGGCATTTTCCACC
>DATKRT010000064.1:0-24937 GCA_035532055.1 Acidobacteriaceae bacterium
ACATCATCCCATCTCCTTAGAGGCGCAGAGCATTGCATTTGGCCCTACAGCCGCACAACGATGCAACATACTGATATATCGGCAGCGGAAAACATATCGAGCGGGAGCTGAGATATATGATTTCGCGCCGAACCACTGCCCGCGGGGAAAGGACAGGTATTCATAGCTGCCTTGACGGAGGGAGTGACCCCATCCGCAGCCTGCAGGCGGTGAGCTGCCGCAAAAGCTTCTGCATGAATGCTTTGGAACAGCGTAGAGTCCGTCCAGCAGAGTGTCAAGTTTTTTTTGCCCCGTCCAAGCTCCGCTTGGGCGGGACGAGCAACGCTCCCCGAACCACAGACCGGCGGGTGGCTGTAGATGATCAAGACGTTGTTCCTGTATCAGATCGGCTGATGGGCAACTTATAGCTGAGGCTACCATGAGGTCTTTCGCGGTTGTATTAGTCGGCGTGGCCAAGGGTACAATCACCACGATGAGCTGCGACCCATCCACGAACGGATTCAGTACGCGGTCGGACTACGTGCGCTCCACTTTGATAGTTGGTCTTGCCCTGTTCTGCGGAGCCGGTATGCTGACGAGCCAAACGGCATGGGCCCGCGCCAAGAGTCATGCGGCCTTAGCGGCAGCTAAGGTAGTTGTGGAGCCGAATGGCACGGTCCACGTTCCTGGCCAGACGGTACCCGTATCGAGCTACCTGAGTCCTCAGGCCAAGGCGTATGTAGCGCAACACCTGATCCAGATGCAGGAGCCAAGGCTGCTGGTGCAGGTGAAGGGCGTGCCGGTTTTTATGGAGCCGTTCCTGCGGCGCGATCACGAGTTGTTTGCGGTGAGCCGCAAGGAGGAAGCGATCGGCGGCGTGGGCGTGTATGCGTACACTCCGGCCAGCGGGGTCACCGCGCGGAACAGGAGCCGAGTGCTGATCAATCTTCATGGAGGGGGATTCTCCGGATGCTGGCCGGGTTGCGCGGAACTGGAGTCGATTCCGATTGCGGCGCTGATGCGGGTGAAGGTCATCACGGTGAATTATCGAGAAGGGCCGAAGTACAAGTTTCCGGCGGCGAGCGAGGATGTTGCCAGCGTATACGCGGCGCTGCTGAAGACCTACAAGCCGGACGCGATTGGGATTTACGGATGCTCGGCGGGCGGAGCGCTGACGGCGATGTCAGTTGCGTGGTTTGACAAGCACCATTTGCCGGAGCCGGGCGCGATTGGGATTTACTGTGCCTCGGCGGGCGGGTTCGGCGGCGACTCGTCCTACTTTGCGCTGCCGATCGGCGAGTCACGCATGCCCAGTCCGCACAGCATGGAGCGGACGGACCTGAGCTACTTCAGCAATGTGAGCATGCAGGCCCCGATGGTGTCTCCGGTGGATTATCCGCAGATACTGGCGAAGTTTCCGCCGACGCTGATCCTTACGGGGACGCGCGATTTTGCCTTGAGCGGCGCGCTGTATACGCATGAGCAACTGGTCAAGGCTGGGGTGGACGCCGAGTTGCATGTGTGGGAGGGGCTGTTTCATGGGTTTTTCTATAACGCGGATGTGCCGGAGTCGCGGGATGCCTTTCGGGTAATGATCCGGTTCTTTGATCGCCATCTGGGGACGGACTGACTGGCGGACGGATTGAGGCCGTCGATTCGCAGTGTATGGACAGAAAAGCTCTGAAGCGTCAGGGCTTTTCGTGTTTTCGCTACAATTCGAACGGATATGCGGGACAGGGATTTGTCCCGCTGAATTTTTGTGAGGTGGAGGGCGAGCAATCGGAATGCGATGTGTGGATGCGCATCATCACCTGTGGAACTACTCGGCGGAGGAGTACGGGTGGATTGGGCCGGAGATGGCGGCGCTGCGGCGGGACTTTGGTCCTGCGGACCTGCGGGCGGAGATGACGGCGGCGGGCGTGGATGCGTGCGTTGCGGTGCAGGCGCGGGAGACGGTGGAGGAGACGCGCTGGCTGCTCGGGCTGGCGCACGAGAATGACTTTATTGCCGGAGTAGTGGGGTGGGCTCCGATTGCGGATGCGGCGTTTGCCGGGGACCTGGAGGCGCTGGCGGGCGATGCGAAGCTGAAGGGGCTGCGGCAAATTTTGCAGGCGCAGCCGGATGCGTACATGCTGAGCGACGCGTTTGAGCGCGGCATGCAGGTGGTGGAGGGGTCGGGGCTGGTGTACGACATTCTGATTTTAGAGCGGCAACTGGAAGCGGCGATTGCGCTGGTCGACCGGCATCCGAAGCAGGTGTTTGTGCTGGACCATGTGGCCAAGCCGCGGATTGCGGCGCATGCGCTGGAGCCATGGGCGACGCGGATGCGGGAGCTGGCACGTCGGCCGCAGGTGTATTGCAAAGTGAGCGGCATGACGACGGAGGCGGACTGGAAGCAGTGGACGATGGAGGATCTGCGGCCGTATTTTGATGTGGCGCTGGAGAGCTTTGGGCCGGAGCGTCTGCTGGCGGGGTCGGACTGGCCGGTGTGTACGCTGGCGGTGAGCTACGGGAGCTGGTGGCAGGTGCTGCGGGAGATGGTGAGCGGGTTGAGCGAGAGCGAACAGGCGAAGATTCTGGGCGGGAATGCAGTGCGCGTGTATGGATTGAGCGAGGCTGCGCAGTGAGGGCCCTGGTGTTGCGCGCGCCGGGCGTGGCGGAGATCGATGATGTTCCGGAGCCGGAGCTGCGGGCGGGCGAGGCGCTGCTGAAGGTGCGCCGGGTGGGGCTGTGCGGCAGCGACTTGAATACGTATCGCGGGCGGAACCCGATGGTGAGCTATCCGAGGATTCCGGGACATGAGATTGCGGCGACGATTGTGGCGTTGAGCGAGAAGCATTCGCGGTTGAAGCCGGGGATGGATGTGACGCTGTCTCCTTACACGAGCTGCGGGCGATGTGCGGCGTGCCGGAATGCGCGGCCCAACGCCTGCCGGGACAACCAGACGCTGGGTGTGCAGCGCGATGGCGCGCTGACGGAGTACATTACGGTTCCGGTAGAGAAGCTGTACACGGCGGAGCTGAACCTGCAGGAGCTTTGCATGGTGGAGCCGCTGACGGTGGGCTTCCATGCGGTGGCGCGCGGGTGCGTGACGGAGCGGGACACGGTGGCCGTGATTGGCTGTGGCGGCGTGGGTCTGGGAGCGGTTGCGGCGGCGGCGTTTCGCGGAGCACGAACGATTGCGGTGGATATTGACGATGGCAAGCTGGTGATAGCGCGCGCGGCGGGAGCGGCGGAGACGGTGCACTCGCGGCGGAAGGCCATGACCGAGGCTCTGGCGGAGTTGACGGACGGCGCGGGGCCGGATGTGGTGATTGAGGCAATCGGGATGCCGGAGACGTTTCGTGCGGCGGTCGAAGTAGTAGCCTTTACCGGGCGGGTCGTGTATATCGGGTATGCGAAGGAACCGGTTAGCTACGAGACCAAACTGTTTGTGCAGAAGGAACTTGATATTCGTGGAACGCGCAATGCGTTGCCTGAAGACTTTGCGCAGGTGATAGCGATGCTGGAGCAGAAGCGTTTTCCGGTAGAGCAAGCGGTGAGCCTGACGGTGCCGCTGGAGGAGGCTCCAGCGGCGCTGCGGGCGTGGAGCGAGGAGCCGGGACGCTTCCGGAAGATCATGATCGATATGGATATGAGAGGAGTTGCGCACGCGCCGGACCGCGCCGCGTAAAAGCCGATGCCAATGAGTATGCCTCCCAGCGATGCTGGGACCCAAAAACACGAGACAGATAAAAACGTACCACTGGTGCCGCATGGCTACATGGTTCCGTTTGTTCTGGTGACCACACTGTTTTTTCTGTGGGCGATTCCGAACAACCTGAACGACGTGCTGATCCGGCAGTTCATGAAGTCGTTTGCGATGACTCGGCTTGGAGCCGGCCTGGTGCAGTCTGCGTTTTACCTGGGCTATTTTTTTCTGGCGATGCCGGCCGCGCTCATTATGCGGCGGTACGGATACAAGTCGGGGTTCCTGATCGGGCTGGGACTGTACAGCGTGGGAGCGATCCTGTTCTGGCCGGCGGCAGTGGCTGACCGCTACGGATTTTTTCTTGCGGCGCTGTTTGTGATTGCCAGCGGGCTGTCGTTTCTGGAGACGGCGTCGAATCCTTTTATTGCGCAACTGGGCGATCCGCGCAGCGCGGCGCGGAGGCTGAACTTTTCACAGGCGTTCAATCCGGTAGGGTCGGTTGTGGGAGTGTGGATCGGCACAAAGTTTATTTTCTCGGGAATAGAGCTGACGCCGGCGCAGGTGGCAGCGCAGAAGGCGGTGCATCACTATAGTGCGTATCTGCACTCGGAGACCCTGCGCGTGGTTGCGCCCTACGTGGTGGTGAGCATGGTGACGCTGACCATGCTGGTGCTGATTGCGATGACCCGGTTCCCGAAGATGCAGGCCGAAGAAGAGACAGCAACGGGAGGAGGCTTTCGAGCGCTGTTGCGGTATCCGCACTTTTTGTTTGCCGTGGTGGCGCAATTTTTGTATGTCGGCGCGCAGGTGGGGACGTGGAGCTATCTTATTCCGTACATGATGACCTACACGCACGAGGCGGAAAAGACAGCGGGGTACCTGCTGACGGCTTCGCTGGCGGCGTTTGGAATCGGAAGGTTTGTCTCGGCCTGGCTGATGCGCTATGTTCGTCCCAACCGGCTGATGCTGGTGTACTGCATAGCGAACGCGGTGCTCGCAGGGCTGGGAGTGCTGGCACCGGGCTGGATTGGCGGGGGCGCATTGCTGCTGACGAGCCTGTTCATGTCGCTGATGTATCCCACGATTTTTGCGCAGGGAATCCGCGGGCTGGGAGAGAACACCAAGATCGGCGGATCGCTGATTGTGATGGCGATTGTTGGCGGCGCGGTGCTGCCTTTGATGATGGGCTATCTGTCCGTCCGGATTAGCCTGGCACTGGCGTACGGCGTGCCGCTGCTGGCGTATCTGTTTCTGATTGTGTATTCGCTGGCGGACATGCGGTTGTCGGGAGCGCCAATGGGCGGGGCCAAGCATGAAGAGTGGATGGAGGGTGTGAGCAATGCTTAAGTCAGGAATTCTGAATCCACAGGTGAACTCACTGCTGAGCCGGGTGCGGCATACGAACCTGCTGGTGATTGCGGACCGGGGCTTTCCGTTCTGGCCGCAGATTGAGACGGTTGACCTGTCGCTGGTGGACGATATTCCGCGGGTGCTGGATGTGCTGGAGGCGGTACGGAAGAACTTCTCGATTGGGCGGTTCTTTATGGCGGAGGAATTTTTGCGGCGCAATGCAGAACCGGTGGTGGAGATGTTTGGAGTGGCGATGGAGGGTGCGGAAGTGGTGTATGAGTCGCACGTGGAGTTCAAGCGGCGCGTACCGAATGCGATTGGGCTGATACGGACCGGGGACACGACGCAGTACGCGAATGTGATTCTGGAGTCGGCGTAGAGGCGGGGCAGGTAAATGCATCGTAAAAAGGCCCCATGTGTGCGGGGCCTTACTCATTGCAGGGAGCAGCCGGACTCAGGCTGCTTTTTTTTTTGATTCGGCGACCGGGCTGGTCTGGGGATCGAGCACGCGGAGCGCCTCCAGGGCGTGAGTGCCGTCCGAGTGCGTAATGGGCAGCAGGTTGACGACGCCGACGGTGAAATTAAACAGTGCGAACCAGTGGCTGAGGTTCCAAAAGGCGATGGCCAGGGCAAGGTTGACGGTGGCGCCGGCGACGCAGATGACGACCTCGCGCCATCCGGTGGTGCGGGCGCGGCGGACGTAGGGGCCGGTCCAGCGGATGCCGAATTCTTTTACCTGGACGCCGAAGAAGTGGGCCACGATGGCATGGCCAAGCTCATGTGCCGTGAGGGCCAACGCGACAAGCAGGCAGTCGAAGAACAGGGCTTGCAGAAAGGAGAAAAGCATTATGAACTCCAAGTTCCGTACATTGGTTTTCACTGCGCTTCATTGTTCCGGGTCCTCGCGTGCTGTTGTTTATCGCAACACTGCGGGATGATTTCCCGATCGAAAAAGCTCATGAATTAGGTGTTTTCAGGCAGTGAATCGAACAATCAAGCTGGTTATTAAGATGCGGATTCCACAGCAGACGATACGTGGACCAGATTGCTTACTGGTACCTGTATCGGCCGGATATGGCACAGCATTAGCAATTGATTTATGCCGGGCAGACGGTGCGTGCTGCGTGGTGGTAGGGCGGTTCCGGGGGAGGCTCAGCGGTGGGAAAGTTCGGCCTTGTACCAGGCGATGGTTTCCGCTAAGGCATTTTCCATGTTGTATTTAGGATCCCATTCGAGGAGCGTGCGGGCCTTGGAGGCGTCCAGATACTGCTCGCGGATTTCGGCGCTGGCGTTGTTCTGGATGATGGGTTCGAGGTCAGTGCGGCCCATGAGGGCGAGCACCATGGCGACGATGTCGAGCACGGTGAGCCGGAGTCCGAGGCCGAAGTTGAAGGCCTGGCCGGAGATGGAGTCGTCCTCCGCGAGGCGCTCGCCGAGGGTAAGGTAGGACTGGGCCGCGTCCTTCACATATAGGAAGTCGCGGATGAATTTGCCGTCGCTGCGGATGACGAAGGGCTGGCCGGCAAAGGTGGCCTGGATGACGCCGGGGATGGTGCGGCTGAAATTGAGGTCGCCGCCTCCGAAGAGGTTACCGCAGCGTGCGATGGCGGTTTTGAGGCCGTAGGTGGCGGCGTACATCTGGGTGATGAGGTCGGCGCAGGATTTGGATACGTCGTAGGGATAGCGGCCCTGGAGGGGATGGGTTTCGAGGTAGGGAAGCGAGGGGTTGGCTCCGTAGGCCTTGTCGGACGAGGCGACGACGACGTTGGATTTGCCGGTGAGGCGGCAGGCTTCGAGGACGTTCCAGGTGCCGGTGACGTTGGCGCGGAGGGTTCCGACGGGGTCGAGTTTGGCGACCTGCACAAGCGGTTGCGCGGCGAGATGGAAGACGGTGTGCGGCTGATACTCGGCGATGGCGCGGCGCATGGTGGGGAGCGACTCAAGGTCGCCGTTGACGACGGCGATTTGATCGATGAGGCCTTCGCGGAGGAGCATGGAACGCGGGGCCTGGTCGCGGACCAGCGCGACGACGTCGGCACCCTCGTGGAGCAGGGCTTTGACGAGCCAACTGCCCATGAGGCCGGTGGCTCCGGTAACGAAGACGGTTTTGTGTTTCCAGAAGCTTGCCATGAGAAACCCCGTAGAATCTATATCTGTATTAGATCATCATCTATATCCAGGTGAGCGGGTCAGGAGGGGACTGTTGGCGTTGGCGGACGACATGCGCGTGGTGATTTTGTGCGGGGGGAAGGGGTTGCGGATTTATCCCTTTTCGGAGTATTTTCCGAAGCCGATGATGCCGGTGAACGGGCGGCCGATATTGGTGCACCTGATGCACATTTACGCGCGGCAGGGCTTTACGAAGTTTGTGCTGGCGGCGGGGCATCGCAAGGAGATGCTGCTGGATTATTTTGAGGGACGCTTTCCAGAGTGGGAGGTTGAGATTCTGGACACGGGCCTGGATGCCGATACGGGCGACCGGATGCGCGCATGCGCCGACCACGTGGGCGAGCGATTTTTTGCGACGTATGGCGACGGGCTGGGCAATGTGGATCTGAAGGCGCTGCTGAAGTTCCACCAGGAGCGCGGCGGGCTGGCGACAGTGACGGCGGTTCCGCTGCGGTCGCAGTATGGGACGCTGCAGTTCGACGCGGACGGGCGCGTGCGCAGCTTTACGGAGAAGCCGGTGATCCGGGACCAGTGGATCAACGCGGGATTTTTTGTGTTTGAGAAGAAGGGCGTGGCCGCGTGGGAAGGCGCGAACCTGGAGTCGGGCGTGCTGCCAGCGCTGGCGGCGCAGGGCGAGCTGTACACGTATCTGCACGAAGGCTTTTGGAAGTCGATGGACACGAGCAAGGACCAGCAGGAGATGGAGCGGCTGGGCGAAGCGGGCGAGCCGCCGTGGACAGCGATGTAAGCCAGAGTCGCGCGACGAGCGGCGTATGTTAAGCGTTACAGTGCTACACTGTTTCGTTCGCGCTATCCATCCTATATTTGGTGAGTTGACTCCCATGCGATTTTTTCTGCGCCTTTGGCTTGTTGCGGCCGCCTGCTTGCTAATCACCCTTTTTCCCAACAACCTTCCGGCTCAAGCGACAACTCTGACGGCGGCGCCGTTTGCGGGTGTTGCCGGGCCGCAAAAGGCGAATGACCAGGGTCGCACGGAGCTGCCGATGGAGGTGCAGAAGAGCATCGCATTCCGCGAGGTCGGTCCGGCGATAACGGGCGGGCGCGTGTCGGCGGTGGCCGGGGTTCCGGGCAATGCGAATGTGTATTACGTAGGCGCGGCGGATGGCGGCGTGTTCCGCACGGCGGATGGCGGCGTTACGTGGAAGGCGGAGTTTCAGCATGAGCCGGTGGCGTCGATTGGGGCGCTGGCGGTGGATCCCGAGAACCCGAGCATTGTGTGGGTGGGCACGGGCGAGTCGAATGTGCGCAACGACATTTCCTATGGCGACGGGGTGTACAAGTCGACCGACGGCGGCGCGCACTGGAAGTGGATGGGGCTGAAGAACAGCCTCCAGATTTCGCGGATTGCGATTGATCCGAAGCATTCGGGCACGGTGCTGGTGGCGGTGATGGGCAATCCATGGGCGGACAGCGCGGACCGCGGGGTGTATCGCACGACGGACGGCGGCGCGACGTGGACCAAGGTGCTCTATACGGGGCCGAGCGTAGGCATCAGCGATATGGCGATGGACCCGAAGAATCCGCAGATTGTGTTTGCGGCGACGTACCGGTTTCGCCGGACTCCGTGGAGCTACAGCGACGGCGGGCCGGAAGATGCGATTTACAAGTCGATCGACGGCGGCGTGACGTGGCACAAACTGAGTGGGCATGGGCTGCCGGAGAAGCCGGTGGCGCGGATTGGGCTGGCGATTGCGCCCAGCGAGCCGAATGTGGTGTATGCGGTGATGGGTTCGAATGAGGGCGTGCTGTGGCGCTCGGACGACAGTGGCAAGCATTGGGCGCTGGTGAGCAAGAATCAGGAGGTCGATGTACGGGCATTCTACTTTTCGCACATTGCCGTGGACCCGAAGAATCCGAACCATGTGATTGCTCTGTCGAACAACATGATGGAGAGCACGGACGGCGGGCGGACCTTCCACGCGATTGCGAAGAAGATTCACGTGGACCATCACGCGATATGGATAGATCCGGACGGCAGCGGGCGGATGATCGAAGGCAATGATGGCGGTGTGGCGATGTCAACGGACAACGGCGCGCACTGGAGATTTGTGCACAACCTCGCGATTGGGCAGTACTACCACGTGGCGACGGGCGCGGGGATGCGCTACCTGGTGTGCGGCGGCCTGCAGGACAACAGCGCGTGGTGCGGGCCGAGCCGCAGCAAGAATGCTTCCGGAATTCCGGCGCGGAGCTGGTTCGCGCTGAACGGCGGCGACGGAGTGTATGCCATGCCTGCGGCGGACAATCCGAACATTATTTACAACAGCACGCAGAATGACTCGCTGCTGATCTTTGATCGCGGTTCGCAGCAGTCGCGGGACATTGAGCCGTATCCGAGGGATTTTGCCGGCAGCGGCGTGGCGAAGCTGCCGTACCGGTTTGCGTGGGAGGCGGCGTTTGCGGTGTTGCCCGAGAATCCGAAGGTGATGTATGCGGGCGGCAATGTGCTCTTCAGGAGCGAGGACCGCGGGCAGACGTGGAAGGCGATCAGTCCGGACCTGACGCGGAACGACAAGGCGAAGCAGGCCTCGTCGGGCGGGCCGGTGATGAAGGACAACTCGGGCGCGGAGGTTTATGACGCGATTCTGAGCATCGGGCTGTCAGTGACGAACCCGCGGGTGATCTGGGTAGGAACGGACGACGGCCAGGTGCAGGTAACGCGCGACGGCGGCGCGAAGTGGACGAACGTGACGGCGCATATACCGGGGCTGCCGGAGTGGGGGCGCGTGGAGTCGATTGATGTGGCGGCAGGCAATCCGGGTGAGGCGGTGATTGCAGTCGATCTACACTTCAGCGGAGACTTTGCTCCGTATCTGTATCGCACGACGAACTATGGGAAGACGTGGGCGTCAATGAGCGGCAATTTGCCGCATGTGTACGCGCATGTGGTGCTGCAGGATTTGCGGAATCCACAGCTGTATTACGCGGGACTGGAGAATGGGCTGTATGTGTCGTGGGATGCGGGCGCGCACTGGTATTTATTTGGTCTGGGGCTGCCGAATGCGTCGGTTTATGATCTTGCGCTGAACGCGAAGGACAACGACCTGGTGGTGGCAACGCACGGGCGGTCACTGTGGGTACTGGATGATCTGACGCCCTTCCAACGGTATAAGCCGGGTATGGAAGAAGCGAGCGCGCACCTGTTCCGGCCGCCGACGGCGGAGCGCTTCTGGCCGTGGTCGCAGACGGAGTGGATGGGCGACTCGGCGTTCTATGGGAAGAATCCTCCGTATGGAGCGGAGCTGACATACTTTGTGCCGAAGGGCGTGAAGGAGCCGGGCAAGCTGGTGATCACGGATGCGGCAGGCCACGTGGTGCGGACGCTCGAAGGCGAGCATGAGCAAAATCCGGAAGCGAAGAAGAAGGCCAAGCCGTGGGTTCCGGTGAAGCAGGGCTTGCAGCGCATTTACTGGGACCTGCGTGCGAACGGGCCGGTTCGCTGGGAGCACGGCACGGACTTTGAGAAGGGACCGAAGGCGGGCGCGCTGGTGGTTCCAGGCAAGTACATGGCGACGCTGACGATTGGCGGTAAGACGACCACGCAGTCGTTCGAGGTGGTGAACGATCCGGCTTCGCATGGGACGCAGGCGGAGATGGAGCAGGCCTACCAGACAACCGAGGCGGTGCTGCACGAGATGTCGCAGCTGAATGTGGCGCTGGACCGCATGGACGCGATTGACGGGCAACTGAAGGCGCTGCGTGAAGCGGTGAAGGGAAGCGCGGACGCCCCGGCAGCCAACGCAGCGATGGACACGCTGAAGAAGCAGATGGACGCGGTGAAGGCAGAGATCACCAGCAATCCGGGCGCGGCGGAGTCGATGTTGCGGGTTCCGGACATGCTACATGAGCATCTGTTGATGCTGGACGGGTTGCTGGAGGGGACGGATACGGCTCCGACGGTGGCGATGCTGGAGCAGAAAAAGATGCTGGATGTGGAGTACAAGGCTGCAAGTGCCACCTATAACCAGTTTCTGAAGCAGGACGTGCATGCCTTTAACCAGAGCATGTCCGGCCACAAGCTGAGCGGCGTGGTTGGGGGCGAGGCGTTGCAGCAGTAAGGCCGCGAGAGGAGCGCATACAGAGGTAGAATGGAAGTAGCTGTAAGAGGTCCATCCCGGTATGGGGGCGTCACGGTTTCGACGGGATCGATTGCGGCAAAGAGGCATGCCGGGGTGCGGACACCCGTAATCGATCGCAAACACTATAAGTGCCGAACCTCAATTAGCACTTGCTGCTTAATTAAATAAGCAGCCGTCTCCTGCGGCTTTACCTGTGGGCCGCAAAGGGACGTCGCACAGCAGGCTGGCTTCTATGGCTGGGTACGGGTTATAGAGGCGAGATTCACGGACTAGCGATGCGCGCATCTTGTCGGTTCTGAGTGCGCAAAGCGAAACCAGCGGAACACGACTGAGCATGGAGCCTCTCTTTGTTGCCAACGATTTCGGACGCGGGTTCGACTCCCGCCGCCTCCACCATATCAACATCCAATAAAATCCAATCACATCCGAAGACCAGCGTAAATGCTGGCTTTTTCATTGATTTATAGTCCATGGACGGACAACCCCGTCTATTGACATCCGGGGGCAACTGGGGGCAAGCGGGTTCCACTGAAAAGGAGTTGCCCCCATCATGCCCCTGACCAACACTGCGATCCGAAACGCCAAACCCAGCAACAAACCCATTAGGCTCTTCGATGAGCGCGGACTATATCTGGAAATATCACCGACTGGCGGCAAGTGGTGGCGTTTGAAGTTTCGGTTTGAAGGCAAAGAGAAACGGCTCTCCCTTGGCGTTTATCCCGACGTGCCCCTGAAGGATGCCCGTGACCGCCGAGACATAGCGCGCAAGCTACTGGCCGATGGTATCGACCCAAGCGAGAACCGCAAGGCGCAGAAGTTGGCTCGCGCAGACAGTGCAGCGAACAGTTTTGAGGTCGTGGCGCGGGAGTGGCTTTCGAAGTATTCCTCGATCTGGGCCGCAAACCACGGCGACCGTATCGTTCGGCGCTTCGAGCACGACATTTTCCCGTGGATCGGCGGACGCCCAATTGCTGAAATAACTGCACCCGAGGTGCTGACATTGGTTCGCCGAATCGAAAGCCGGGGCGCACTCGAAACCGCACATCGTACCTTGAGCAACTGTGGACAGGTATTCCGCTACGCTATCGCTACCGGACGCGCTTCCACTGATCCTACGGGCGCTCTTCGCGGCGCTCTTCCCCCGGTGACGAGTACGCACCTTGCGGCAACGACAGATCCGAAACAAGTTGCAGAAATTTTGCGTGCGATGGATGGCTACGAGGGCACGCTCACGGTGCGCTGCGCTCTGCGTCTTGCTCCGTTGGTATTCGTACGACCAGGCGAACTGCGCAAAGCTGAATGGGCGGACGTAGACCTGGACGCGGCAGAGTGGCGTTATACCGTGACGAAGACCAACACCCCGCATATTGTCCCCCTGGCCAAACAAGCCTTGGACATCCTGCGCGAACTGCATCCTCTCACGGGCCGTGGGCGGTATGTGTTTCCG
Organism: Acidobacteriaceae bacterium; assembly: GCA_035532055.1. GTDB lineage: Bacteria > Acidobacteriota > Terriglobia > Terriglobales > Acidobacteriaceae > Silvibacterium. The sequence goes on from DATKRT010000064.1 coordinate 12,737, forward strand.
GGAGCGCGGAGCAACAAGAGACCGATGTGCGACAACGCAATTCTCGCCGCCATGCGACGCATGGGCATAGAAAAGGATGAAATGTGTGGGCACGGCTTTCGGGCAGTGGCGCGGACGATTCTCGATGAAGTGCTCGGCGTCCGGCCTGACTTCATCGAACACCAGCTCGCCCATGCGGTACGTGACCCCAATGGGCGCGCCTACAACCGCACCGCGCACTTGCCTGAGCGCAAGAAGATGATGCAACAGTGGGCCGATTATCTGGACAAGTTGAAGGCCGGTGCGGACGTGATCCCTATCGACAAGAAAGCTTGACCGTCTCGGTCTATTTGGCCTGCATGCCCACACCAGAATTGAGCATTATTCGAGCAATCTCCCCGGCGAGTTCATCAACGCCTGGGTGGGTTGCTTTTTGTGGCTCTGCTAGCCCACGCAGAATAGCTCCTTGGCGATCACATGTCACAGCGCCATAGTTGAGGAACGTGGTCAGAACCTTTTCGTGTCCCAGGTTCTGGCTCCATGCTTTGAACGCCTCTGGCGACTTGCACTGTTCCTCTCCGATCCTTACAAGGGTATTTCTGAAGCTGTGCGGCTTGAAGTACGGTAATCGAGCCTGGATGAAGGCTTCGCGGAAGATCGTGCGAATAGGCGAAGCACTGCTCCAGTGCTCACGGGCCAGCCCTGCAACCACAAACTGGCGATTGGTGTCCTGCTCCATGCGCGTCGCCGGGAACAGTGGATCGTCGTTACCCCAGAGATGCTCTTCCTTCAGGCAAGACACCCAATCCTTTACGATTTGGACGACTTCAGCCCCTACCGGAAAGAAGTAGGTACTGAAAGTCTTGCTGAACTTTGTCTTCACTTCTCGGGCATCCTGTCGGATACACCTCTCGATCAGATCAACATGTTTTAGTTTCATCGAGGCAATGGCGCTGTCCCGCGCGCCGGTCAGAATCGTAAAGGCAATTAACGCCCGATTGCGTCGCTGAATTATGGTCTCGGACGCCATGGTCTGAAGGACGTGCTTGATCTGTTCCAGCGTTGGCACCTGGGGCTCCCGATGCGCTGTCGCGATCCGCGTGTCCTTGTCGGATAGATTGAAGTATTCGGCGTCGGAGTACTGAATGCGCGATTTGTAGCCCGGCTCCCGCGCCAGCCATTGGAAGAAGCGCTTGAGCTGCGTCAGGGTGGCATACAGAGTCGCCTTGCTCAGCGTGTCACCGGACTGGACGCATTTCTGCTCAGCCAAGTGCCGCTTAAAGGCAACGGCCTGCTCAAAGTGAAACGACTTGAAGTTCCGGAATCGGTTGTACTCCTCGAAGCGATGCAGGGCCTTCGCAGCCACGTCTACAGTGGGCTCGCTATAGCGCTTAGCCTCTTTCAGGTAAGCGAAGTACCTCCGCTTGATTCGCTCGTTTTCGGGGTTGTGTTTCGTCATAAGTTCATCTCGTTATCTGAAGTCACTGTTTACAGTGGGTTGGGGACTATTGCTTACGGCGCGACCACCCAAGCTCACGGGCCGCGTAAATGCTCCTTGCGCTATGCGGAGGTAGATTGTGCTCCGGGAGAGTCCGGTACTGGTGAGTATGGCTTGAAGTCGTAGGATTCTATGCGTCATGGTTGCACCTCGTTGGGCGTTATGGAACTGACTCCATTACGAGGCAGATAGGGAGCTGTCTTGCAAGCTAGCTCGTTTGAAGCTCTATGATTGTTGGGTTTTGTGTGAAGTCGAGATAGCCCGTGATTACCCTGATCGGGCTATCTTTTACGTGGAGTGGGCTTTTCCTGCAATAGCTGTTTCAGGCGCGAGACGGAGATGCCTTCATCTTCTGAGACGGCCTTCAAAAATGCCTTGTTGCCTTTGGCTTTCTCTGCCTGCACGCGCTTCTTGAGCCTTTCGCGCCGTTGTGCCGCCGATTCTACATCGCCCGCACCGGCGACGGGCTTATCAACCAGACGGATCAATGTCTGCTTGTCCAGCCTGAAAGAGTTATCCCCAAGGGTCAGAACGTCGGCCAGTGCAATCGAATGACCGGCCACGCAAAGAGTAAGTCTTCCTTCGGTCAGCAGTACGATATGGCTGGAGTGTTTCCGCCCCTTGAACATCCCAACTTCCCAGCGCACAGCAGAGGTGTCGCCTGAATCAGGACGGCGCGAGCCCAGCAACCCAGCAATCAGGTCAGCAATAGCATGGGCATTGCATCGCCATTGCCTCAGCCGCTCGGCAGGCACAGCTACCCGGTTGATATCGTCCCGCTTGTCACACACGATGAACGATGCCGGACCGCGTGTCTCGTGGGTCCGGATATGTACCGGCATCACGCATTCCTGCTCGCAGCCGGGGCATACCACACTGGTAGCCGGACTTGCCTTTACAAGCAGCTTGTGTGATTTCATGGCGCGGGAGGCGGTTACCGGCCAATAGTCCAGTTCCTCTTCGTTCACCAGTACAGCAGCGCCGTTATTGGCTCCCACGCGCCCCAGCAGTTCCAAGAGCGCCTCCAGCGGTGTCATGCCTCGGCAGGCTCCGTCGCTTCGATAGCTTCCAATTCCTCAGTCGGCTCTTTGGGTTCAATCCCGCTGGCTTCCAGCATGTCGCGCAGCTTCAAGTCCAACTCGTCATACTTCAGCGAACAGGAATTGGGATACGTGATGCGGATCGTCACCGACTTCGGCGGCTTAGCAGTGTCTATCATCACGGACGCCGTAAGCTCCGCCTGGGTCACGTTGTACAGGTACAGCGGCAGGCACTTGCCGATCTTGTCGAGCAAGTCGTAAATCGCAAGGGGATTGGCGGACGCATTGGCTTCCACCGTGACGCGGTCGCCTTTCTTTATTCTGGAGGACAGCCTCAGCTTCTTGACCGCAACGCTCTGGATACCGCTGGCCGGATCGTACAGAAACTGAAAGTTTCGCTCGCGCAGTGGATTTAGATCGTAGATGCGCCCGTCTTTGGGGTCGGGCGGCAATTCCGGCAGCTTCAGAATCGCCGTGGCGAACATCCCTTGCAACGGTTCCATGGCCTTGCGCGAGCCGCGAAAATTCAGGTCAAGCCTGCCGTCCTTTTGTGAGTAGACATAAATCACCTCAAAGGCTGGATTATGCGGTCTGCGGTCAAACTCGCCGTCAACCCACTCGATGCTTTGTTGCGAATAGTCTTCGGGATAGGCAAAAAAGTAATCCAGATCACCACGGCGAAATGCCTCCACCTTGCAATTGTTACCCCGTCCCTCGGTATGGTGAAAGTAATTGCGGATCAGATCAGCCAACTCCCGCCGACTGGCCTCATGCACTGCCGCAGGCTGGTGCGGTAGATTCTTCCGCTTGCGCCAATAAGTCCGAGTATCGGCGTGATGGAAAAGCGTTGCGCCGTTCCAAAATTCAGCGTGGTCAAGGAAAGTGACCATCGCCCGTTCGCAGTGGTTGGCGAGCGCCGCGAGCTTATCGACAAATTCCGTGTGTGCTTGTGGCTCTGCCGCCAAGTGCCATTCCGCTTCGTCCAGGATGGCGCGACAGCCACTTTCGCAGCTTATCTCGAAGGTGTCCCGAAACTCCGCATCCATCCTGTTGCGTTGGGCGTCCGGCAATTCCAGCCATGCCGTGAACAATTGTTCCGGCTGGGTTTCCTTCATGGCCGCAAAATCCAGATCGCGGAACAGATCACGCGCATGGAAATAGCGGGCCAGCAACGCGTTTGGCATTTGCCGAAAGAATTCTCTCGTGGAGTAGTGCCGGGTCATGCGTCCCTCTCTTGACACGGGGTAGTGTCAATGCAGTTGGATCAAACCGGATTGTACTGTACATTATTACTGCATGTTGAGACATACGGAAGACTCGCGGGATGCAAGAGAACAGAGATCTCCATTCAAAGTACAGTTCACAGCACCTGTTGAAACCAATCGCACATGTGCACCCGAACCACTTGCAGATCACGCATTCTCTCGAAGAACATCTGTCCGCTGTCGCGCAGTTGACTGAGAAGATGTCCGCGGAGTTTGGTGCTGCGGAGTGGGGAAGTCTCGCCGGCCGCTGGCACGATCTGGGAAAGTTTAGCCAGGCCTTCCAGCAATACATTCGCTGCGCCAGCGGCTATGAAGCGCATCTTGTAGATGCAACTCCAGGCCGCGTCAATCATTCCAGCGCAGGTGCTCTTCATGCCAAGGAAGCGTTCGGATATTTGGGACTGCCTCTGGCATATCTGATCGCAGGTCATCATGCAGGTCTTCCCGACTGGTACGGCGATGCGAGTGGTAGCTCCTCGCTCGAAAGCCGTCTGCAACGGGGACACGCGGAGGATCTGCTCCAACAAGCGACCAAGGCTGTCCCGGACGGCCGAATTCTGAAGGCACAGCGGCCAACACTCAATCCAGAACAATTCGGAGGAGCCGCTGGCTTGCACTTGTGGATACGTATGCTCTTTTCCTGCCTTACAGATGCGGATTTTCTTGATACGGAAGCCTTCATGGATATGGGGAAAAGCGAACAACGTGGAAACTATCCCGCACTCACTATGCTGCTCACACAATTCGATGAGGCTATGGAGCAGAAGGCGCAGGCCGAGCGCACGCCGGTTAATCAAATCCGTGCCGATGTGCTGCGGCAGTGCCGGGAGAAGTCCTCTGGAGCGCCAGGCCTCTATACGCTGACCGTTCCCACTGGCGGCGGCAAGACGCTTTCCAGCCTAGCCTTCGCGCTTGAACATGCCATCCGCTACGATAAGCGCCGCATCATTTATGCCATTCCATACACCAGCATCATCGAGCAGACGGCCGATGTCTTCCGCGATGCCTTCGGGGACGCCGTGCTCGAACACCACAGCAATCTGGATTCGGAAAAGGAGACTGCGAGAAGCCGTTTAGCCTCGGAAAACTGGGATGCCCCACTTGTCGTTACCACCAATGTGCAACTCTTCGAGTCGCTCTTCGCTGCTCGCACCAGCCGCTGCCGCAAGCTGCACAATCTGGTGAACAGCGTCATTATTCTGGATGAAGCGCAGTTGCTGCCGCCGGAGTTCTTGCAGCCCATTCTGGATGTGATGCGTCTGTTGACGGAGCACTACGGCGTTACGTTTGTGCTCTGCACTGCGACGCAACCGGCGCTGGACACGCGCCCGGATAGTTTCGGTAAAACATTGTTGCGCGGTCCCGGTGATGCTACGGAGATCGTCTCTGGTACGGAGCAGCTATATAAGCAACTGGAACGCGTGACGATAAGTCTGCCGCAAAATTGGAACGCATCCGGTAACTGGGACGAGATTGCAGACAGGATTGCGAGCCATCCTTCGGTATTGGCTATCGTCAACACGCGCGCGGACTGTCGGGAGTTGCATCGTCGTATGCCAGCAGGAACTGTCCACCTCTCCGCGCTCATGTGTGGCGAACATCGCAGTTATGTCATCAAGAAGATCAAAGAGAGGCTGCCCGAGGAGGCTGTGCGCGTCATCAGCACGCAATTAATCGAGGCTGGCGTCGATGTGGACTTTCCCGTGGTCTATCGCGCGCTTGCCGGACTGGACTCGATTGCGCAAGCTGCGGGACGCTGCAACCGGGAGGGCAAGCAGACAGGCAAGGGGCAGGTTATTGTCTTTATCCCGCCTACGCAAGCGCCCCCAGGGCTACTGCGTTTCGGAGAAGATGCTTGCAGAATCGTCCTGCATGAGCGCCCAGAGAATCCTCTGACGCCGGATTTGTTTAAGAGCTATTTCACTCACTATTACAGCAAAGTGGGCGAGGATGGACTGGATAAGCATGGTATCGAGAAACTAATGACGCAAGATGCCGCGCAATGCAGAATTCAGTTTCGTGCCGCTGCGAAGGAGTTCCAGTTGATAGAGGAAGACGGCAGCGTTGCGGTGATTGTTCCGTACGCCAATCCGGAGGACGCCCGCCGCGATAGCCGTCCGCTCATCGCGCGGCTGCGCTCGGGAGAACTGCATCGCGGTCTATTGCGTGAGCTACAGCGGTTCACTGTTATGGTCAGGATGCGTAATTTCAACATGCTCTGCAAGTCTGGAGAACTTGAAGAACTCGCGCCAGGGCTATGGGTCTTGAAAAACGAAACGGCCTATCATGGGGAACTTGGACTACTGGCAGAGAAAACTGGTAATCCCGACCCAGAGCAGCTGTATTGCTAAAGAAGGCACCCAATTCAGGTTTACTGGTAAAGCTGCACTTGGACGGAGTTTAATGTTTGTTCGAAGGACTTACAGCTAGGAATTAGATTAGGGGTGCAATGCATACCCGCTTTTGCTTGGAGATTCGCGGAGACTTTGCCTGCTTTACCCGTCCAGAGATGAAGGTCGAGCGGGTGAGTTACGACATCATTACGCCCTCTGCGGTGCGGGCTGTCTTTGAATCCATTCTGTGGAAGCCTGCGATTTGTTGGCAGCCGGAAAGGATTGAGGTGCTCGCACCCATTCGTTGGACCACGATCCGGCGCAATGAGGTGGGTAGTAAGCTCTCCGCAGCCAACGTGAAGAGCGCCATGCAGCGCGGGACTGACGTTGTCGCACTCTATGTGGAAGAGGACCGGCAACAACGCGCGAGTCTCCTGCTGCGCGATGTGCGCTATCGCATTGCGGCTAGTTTTTCTTTGACTGGTAGAGCGGGTGCCGAAGAGAACACGCAGAAGTTCGCAGAGATGTTTGTGCGTCGCGCAGAGAGAGGGCAGTGCATCAACCAGCCATATCTCGGATGCCGCGAATTTTCCTGCGACTTCCGCCTTGTGGAGTCTGGCGAAGCAACGGCCACGATTCCCGAAGAGCTGCACGGGGAGCGGGATCTGGGTTGGATGCTCTACGACCTCGACTTCAGCGATGCTACTTCGCCACAACCACGATTCTTTCATGCACACATGAAAGATGGCATCGTGAAGATTCCGTCGTGGGATAGCGCGGATGTGCGGGGATGATCCTTCAGGAACTGGCACGGTACTACGAGCGCAAAACCAACGATCCTGAAACGGCGCTGGCTCCCGAAGGCTTCGAGAAGAAAGAGATTCCCTTCGTCCTTGTCATTGATAAGAACGGAGGGCTGGTGCAGATTGAGGACACGCGCAGCGGCGACGGGAAGAAGAAGCGCGCACGATCTTTTCTCGTTCCTCAAGGGGTGAAGAAGGCCTCAGGCGTTGCTGCAAATCTGCTGTGGGATACGGCGGAATATGTGTTGGGGATTGACACTAAGGGAAAGCCGGAGCGAGTCGTCAGACAACATGCGGCCTTCCTGGCACGATTAGCTGAGCTGCTTGTAGAGGATGAAGGCGTGCGATCCGTCCGAGCCTTTCTGGCCAGCATGCCGCTTGCGTTACTTGAACAATCTCCGTCATGGGAAGAGATTCGAACCACGAACCCCAATCTCTCCTTTCAGCTTGCCAGCGATACGGAACTGGTATGCCAACGCGATGCGGTTGTGACCGCGCTACGGGCCAGCGTGGCAGACGAGGATTCGGAACCGTCGAACGCATCACGTGGCATCTGTCTGATCAGCGGGAAGGATGCCGAGATTGTGCGTTTGCATACGGCAATCAAGGGCGTGTGGGGGGCGCAGACCTCTGGTGCAAATATCGTCTCCTTCAACCTTCGTGCGTTTGAGTCCTACGGCAAGGAGGAAAAACAAGGTGAAAACGCGCCGATAAGCAAACACTCGATGGATGCGTATACCAAGGCGCTCAATCATCTGCTCGGTAAAGACTCGACGCAGCGTATTCAAGTGGGCGATGCATCGACAGTGTTTTGGGCAAGCGCGAAGAACTTCTTGGAAGGCTCCTTTTCCACCTTGCTTGGCGAACCGCCGAAGGACAATCCAGATAGCGGAACACGTGCCGTCAAGGCATTGTATGAATCAGTCCAACAGGGCAGTCAGAACGTGAACGACGAAACAACGCAATTTTTTGTGCTTGGTCTGGCTCCAAATGCTGCACGCATCTCGATTCGCTTCTGGCTGGCAGGAACTGTCAAGGACTTCTCGTGCCGTATCGTCGAGCACTTTGACGATATTGCCATTGATCACGCGCCCTATGAACCGCCGTATCCATCCCTCTTCCGCCTGCTGGCCAGTACGGCACTCCAGGGCAAGGCGGAGAACATTCCACCCAGCCTTGGCGGCGATACCATGCGGGCGATTCTCTCCGGGCTGCCGTATCCGGAGACGCTGCTGCTGAGCGCCATTCGCCGCATTCGCGCAGAGCAAGAGGTGAGTTACCCGCGCGCCGCGCTCATCAAGGCCTGTATCAACCGCAAGACGCGCCGGGCGCATCCCGCTGGCGATTCCGCACCCGAGGAGGAACTGCACGTGTCACTTGATCTCGCCAACACCAACGTGGGCTACCGCCTGGGAAGGCTGTTTGCTGCGCTTGAAAAGGTGCAGGAAGAGGCCAGCCCCGGACTCAACGCTACCATTCGCGACCGTTTCTATGGTGCGGCCTCTTCTACGCCGGTTACCGTGTTTTCCAACTTGCTTAAGCTCAGCAAGCATCACCTGGCCAAGATCGAAAACCGAGGGCGGGCGGTGAATCTCGAAAAGCTGATCGGAGAGATTGTCGATGCTCTCAACGGCGACGAAGGGTTTACCGCACATTTGACTATTGCCGATCAGGGCCGCTTTGCCATCGGCTACTATCACCAGAAACAGGCGTTCTACGCCAAGAAGTCCGAACCCTCAGAAGGAGTACAAGCATGACCACGCTGAAAAACCGCTATGATTTTGTGCTGCTGTTTGACGTGAAGGATGGCAACCCCAACGGCGATCCGGATGCGGGCAATTTGCCGCGCGTGGATGCCGAGACAGGGCGCGGCCTGGTCACCGACGTTTGCCTCAAGCGCAAGGTGCGTAATTATGTAGGCATTGCGAAGGGCGAAATGGCTTCTTATAAGATTTACGTCAAGGAAAAAGCAGTTCTCAACAAACAGCACGAACTTGCCTACATTGGCATTGGTGCTGCCGAGCTATTGAGTGGCGATGACAAGAAGCGCAAGGGCGGCAACAAAGTGGACGAGGCGCGTGCTTGGATGTGCCAGAACTTCTTTGACGTGCGCACCTTCGGTGCTGTCATGTCTTTAGGGGTGAACTGCGGGCAGGTGCGCGGGCCAGTGCAGCTAACATTTGGGCGTTCCGTTGATCCCGTTGTCTCGCTCGAACATTCCATCACGCGTATGGCTGTGGCGACGGAAGCAGAGGCAGAAAAACAGGGAGGAGACAACCGCACCATGGGGCGCAAATTCACTGTTCCTTACGGCCTCTATGTGGCGCACGGTTTCGTTTCCGCGCATCTGGCCGCGCAGACCGGGTTCTCCGAAGAAGACCTTCAACTTTTCTGGGAGGCGCTGGTCAACATGTTCGACCATGACCGTTCCGCGGCACGCGGTGAGATGGCCACACGCGGCCTCTACATCTTCAAGCACGCCAGTGAACTCGGAAACGCTCCAGCGCACTCATTGTTCAAGCGCATCGATCCAAAGCTCAAGCCAAAGTCCGAGTTGAATGACGGCATTTCAGTCGCTCGTGATTTTGAAGACTACGGTGTAGCCGTTAACCGCGAAAATCTTCCCCAGGGTGTCGAACTGCAAATCCTGGGCGTGTAACCCCGTCGTGGGCCTGCTTGCCAGGCCCGCGAATCTTCGGAGACGGCATGGAACAGGACGATTTCGTCATGCTATCCGCGCTGCAACACTACAGCTATTGCCCGCGCCAGTGTGCTCTGATTCACGAAGAACAGAGCTTCGCCGACAACCTGCACACGGCGCGTGGCAACGCTGTCCACACGCTTGTCGATCTCGAAGGCTACGAACTGCGAGCGGGTGTGCGCATCGAGCGGGCGCTGCCCCTGGTCTGTGAACGGCTCGGCCTGATCGGTAAGGCCGACATCGTCGAATTCCTCTCCGACGGTACGCCGTATCCCGTCGAATACAAGCATGGTCCGCGTCGCCAGCGGACGCACGATGACATTCAAGTGGCTGCACAGGCACTCTGCCTGGAAGAGATGACCGGCCATCCTGTTCCGCTTGGCGCTATCTATCACGCAAGCAGCCACCGAAGGCGCGAGGTTCCGATCACGCCGCAACTGCGCCAGCTTGTGGCCGAAACGGCTGTTGCGATCCGCACTATGCTTCAGTCTGGACAGATGCCTCCAGCCGTTAACGATGCCCGCTGCCGCGAATGTTCGCTGATCGATCTCTGCCAACCGCAGATGCTTGCCGGAAAGGCAAGGCGGCAGGCTTTCCGTGCGCGACTGTTCAGCGTTGAGGATTAATGCCTGATGCAAACTTTGCTTAATACGCTCTATCTCACCCTGCCCGGCTATCTGCATCTTGACAACGACACTCTTCGCTTTGAGGTCGAACAGGAAACCCGCCTGCGCGTTCCATTGCACCACATAGGTAGCGTTGTCTGCTTCGGCGATGTGCTGGTTTCGCCTGCCGTCATGAGCCGCTTAGCCGAGGAGGGCAAGGCGCTTGTGCTTCTCGATCGTAACGGCCGCTTCAAATGCCGCCTTGAAGGCCCCATCAGCGGCAATATCCTGCTCCGTCAGGCACAGTTTGCGCATGGCAACTCGCCGGAGTTTGCGCTGGCTTACGCCAAAGCCTGCATTGCGGGGAAGCTGAAGAACAGCCGCTATGTGCTGCTGCGGGGCGCACGGGACGCCAATGAGGAAGCCAATGCAGAAGGCCTGCGCGACACTGCCGAAGCTCTTGCCATCAATTTGCGTCATCTGGAATCTGCTCCCGCGCTCGATGTTATACGCGGTCTTGAAGGCGAATCGGCACGCCGCTATTTTGCAGCGTTTCCTTACCTAATTCGCAACGATCAGCGTGCTGCATTCACACCGGATGGCCGCAGCAGACGCCCTCCACAGGATCGCATGAACGCACTGCTCTCCTTCCTCTACAGCATGTTGATGAATGACTGCCGCACCGCGCTCGAATCCGTTGGACTTGACCCACAGCTTGGCTATCTCCATACCGTGCGTCCCGGCCGTGCCGCTCTGGCCCTTGATTTAATGGAAGAGTTCCGCTCCATTCTCGCCGATCGCCTGGCCCTGACGCTGGTCAATCGCAAGCAACTCCAATCCGATGATTTTGAAGAGCGCCCTGGAGGCGCGGTCCAACTGCATGACGCCGCGCGCAAATCGCTGATCATCGCCTATCAGGAACGTAAACAGGAGCTCACCTCCCACCCGCTACTCGATCAAAAACTGGCCATCGGGCTGCTGCCTCAGATCCAAGCCCGGCTTCTGGCGCGCGTCATCCGCGGTGAAGCCGAAGACTACCTGCCCTACTTGGAACGTTAGCCATGCTTATCCTCGTCTGTTACGACGTGTCAACCGAATCACCCCAGGGACGCAGGCGCTTGCGCCGCGTGGCCAAGGCCTGCGAGGCCGTTGGCCAACGAGTTCAGAAGTCTGTCTTTGAATGTCGCGTAGACCGGATGCAATTCGAAGAACTCGAACGGACACTGCTTGAGGAAATCGACCAGTCCGAAGATTGTCTACGTCTATACCGGCTCACCGAGCCGTCCAGTGAATTTGTAAAGGAATATGGTAAATTCAGGGCAATCGATTTTGACGGGCCGCTAGTGGTCTAAGCCGCCTGTGCGAACCTCTAGCTTCCGCCAAAACCGGCTTGGTTCGCGCCATGTATACCCTGATGATTCTCAATGAGATAGCTTCGGCACCACGCTGTGGATTTCCCCAGCGATGCCACCCACAGTGCAGGCTCACGCTTGCCTCGCGGAATAGCCATGATTTGAAAGGATTTGCAAGCGCGGAGCATCACCCGGCAGCGATGCCGGGTGCGGATTGAAACGTTTAACTCATGCTGCTATGGATGCTGCTTTTAATGCATCACCCGGCAGCGATGCCGGGTGCGGATTGAAACCTGCATAGCAAGCGCAATTGCTAGACGAGGATCAACGCATCACCCGGCAGCGATGCCGGGTGCGGATTGAAACAATTTGCAATCATCTGCAACATTCAACGCAGCGAAGCATCACCCGGCAGCGATGCCGGGTGCGGATTGAAACACGAATGCACTGGTATCAGTCCTAGCAAGGTTGTGCATCACCCGGCAGCGATGCCGGGTGCGGATTGAAACTAAAGCCGGTAGCTATTCGCGTGCGTTTGGCATTGCATCACCCGGCAGCGATGCCGGGTGCGGATTGAAACGCGGCAAGCAAACGACATTGCAAACGTTCCCATTCCGCATCACCC
>DATKRT010000065.1:0-8794 GCA_035532055.1 Acidobacteriaceae bacterium
TCCCTTAGCTTGCCGCCGCGTGGATCGCCAGCAGCTTTTCCAAGAGCGGCCTCAGCAGCTTCAGGTCCAGCGCGTTGGCAGCGTCCGACTTTGCATTGGGCGGGTCGTCGTGAACCTCTAGAAACAGCCCGTCCACGCCCACCGCTACCGCCGCCCGCACCAGCAGCGGAATGAACTCCGGCTGCCCGCCGCTCACCCCGCCCGCCGCCGACGGCTGCTGCACCGAGTGCGTCCCGTCAAACACCACCGGCGCCATCCGCCGCATCACCGCCAGCGAGCGATAGTCCACCACCAGCGTGTTGTAGCCGAAGCTCGCCCCGCGCTCCGTCAGAAACACCCGCTCGTTCCCCGTCGAGCGCACCTTTTCCAGCGGGTACGCCATGTCCCACGGAGCCACGAATTGCCCTTTCTTGATGTTGACGGCGCGGCCGGTCTTCCCCGCGGCCACCAGCAGGTCGGTCTGGCGGCAAAGAAAGGCCGGAATCTGCAATACGTCCACCGCCTCGGCGGCGATCTCGCAATGGCCGGGCTCGTGGACGTCGGTCAGCACGGGCAGGCCGGTGTCTTTCGCCAGCCGCCCCAGAATGCGCACGCCTTCCTTCAGACCCGGCCCGCGAAAGCTCTTCACACTGGTGCGATTGGCCTTGTCGTAGCTGGCCTTGAAGATATACGGAATTCCCAAATCGGCCGCAATGCGCTGGATGGCGTCGGCCATAGTGCGCGCATGCGCCTCGGATTCGATCACGCAGGGGCCGGCGATCAAGAAAAGCCGCCCACCGCCCACCTGCACCGGCCCGATTTCAAAGGAGTTGCTCACGTGGGCGATTTTACCTTCCCGGACCCTGCCGGCGATGCGAGCCTACTCCCGACGGCTCCTCGACCACTCCCACAGAGCCCTGTCCAGCGCGCGCAGCGGCGTTGGGGCTGGAAGATCGCCTTGTGGCTGCACGATATTGCTTTCAGCCAACCGCCGGCAGAAATCAAGGTACTCTTCGTAGAAATGGACATCGTGCCGCGCGTGTCCCAGCGCTTCAAGGGAATGAAAATCCAGCACCGTGTAACGCTCCGGGAAGATCGCGGCAAGAATCGCCGAGGCCACGGGAATATCCACCCCGTGCAGCTCCAGCAGCGCCTTGACCGCCGCTTCCGTCGTCGAGTCGGGCGAGGCGGCTACGGCCAGTGCGCGCTTGATCTTCTCGGTGCTGTTGGCAATCAGATAGTGAACAACTCGCTCGGATTTCCAGCGAACAATCGCCTCCAGATTGGCCAGCGAATAGTCGCCGTTACGAATCGATTCGCCGGCTTCAAACGCTGCCTTTTCCAGGTCCTGATCTTTCTCGCCGGCCTTCTGCCAATATTCCTCCGCCAAATGCTGAAGATCCGATTCCGCGGGCTGAAGCTGAAAGTAGGCCACCATTTCGAGTCCTCCGATCTGAAAAACCGAGAAAACAATAGGCCCGCCGCAGATCATTGTCAATAGCGAACCCCTTCCCCTTCAAAAGGGCAGAACCGCCCGTTCCGTCAAGGCAAATGCGTGGCGAAGAAAAGGCGATAAAATGAGGTCGGCTTCCCGGCTGAAGCCTCGTCGAGGTCCTCGTCTATCATCGGCAGCGCGTTCCCGGCAATCTCCGCGCCCGCAACGCTCGCTTTCCCGATCCTCGGTCGTCAGCGCCTCGCCAGCCCTACGAGTTGACGACAGTCGCTCTTTCTTCCATGACAGACTTTGACTTCCGGTTCCTATAACTAGCCGCCACAAACTCCCGGAACAAGGGATGCGGCTCCAGCGGCTTCGACTTGAACTCTGGGTGAAACTGACAGCCCAAAAAGTAAGGATGATCGGGAATTTCGACAATCTCCACATAGGTCTGGTCCGGCGTGGTGCCGCTGATGCGCAGGCCGCCGCCGATAAGCAAAGCTTCGTACTCGCGGTTGAACTCGTAGCGGTGACGGTGACGCTCGCTGATCTCGGTTACTCCGCCGTAAGCCTTCGATGCCAGCGAATCCTCCTGCAAGATGCAGGTCCACGCGCCCAGGCGCATAGTACCGCCCATCTCTTCCACGCCCAACAGTTCGCGCAGCTTGTAGATGATGCGATGCGGCGTCGCTGGATCGAACTCGCTCGAGTTAGCGTCCTTCAATCCGCACACATTGCGGGCAAACTCGATGCAGGCGGTCTGCATGCCCAGGCAGATGCCGAAATAAGGCACCTGCTTCTCCCGCGCGTAGCGGATGGCGTTCAACATGCCATCGATGCCCCGCTTGCCAAAGCCGCCGGGAACCAGGATGCCATCGAATCCTTCTAGCTGGGATTCATAACTCCTATCTTCCGAATCTTTCGATTCCAGCCCTTCGGCTTCGATCCAGGTGATCTTGAGTTTGAGGCTTTGCGAGATAGCGCCGTGAGTTAGTGCTTCCTTGAGCGACTTATAACTGTCCTCGTACTCCACATACTTGCCCACGATCGCGATAGAAACTTCATCTTTGGGGTGATAGCAGCGGTTAACAAGGTCCTTCCATTTTGAAAGATCGGCCTCCGGCGCTTCCTTGTGGAGATACTTTAGGATGAGCGCATCCACGCCCTCCTGCGCAAAGTTGAGCGGCACCTCGTAGATGGAAGGCACCGTCGTAGCGCCCACCACGGCCTTTTCCTCCACGTTGCAGAAGGCGGCAATCTTCTGCTTGATCTCGCGGCCCAGATTGCGGTCGGAACGGCAGAGCAGAATGTCAGCCTGAATCCCGATCGACAGAAGCTCCTTGACGGAGTGCTGGGTGGGCTTGGTCTTCAGTTCCTGCGCGGCGGCTATCCACGGAACCAGCGTGAGGTGGACAAAAACGGTGTTTTCGCGGCCCAACTCCTGGCGCATCTGGCGGATAGCCTCCAGGAACGGCAGGGACTCGATATCGCCGACCGTGCCTCCGATCTCGACGATGGTCACGTCCGCCCCATTGGCCGAGACCTTGCGCATGGCGTTCTTGATCTCGTTAGTGACGTGGGGAATAACCTGGACCGTCTTGCCCAGATAGTCGCCGCGTCTCTCCTTCAAAATAATCTGCTCGTAGATGCGCCCCGTCGTGTGATTGTTGTCGCGGGAGAGCGGAGCGTGGGTGAAGCGCTCGTAATGTCCCAGATCCAGGTCAGTCTCGGCGCCGTCGTCGGTGACGAAAACCTCGCCATGCTGGAAAGGCGACATGGTTCCCGGATCAACGTTGAGGTAGGGGTCAAACTTCATCAGGTTGACGCGCAGACCGCGGCTCTCCAGCAGGCAGCCGATGGAAGCCGCGGCGAGACCCTTGCCTAAACTGGATACAACTCCTCCCGTCACAAAGACATACTTTGCCGACATCGATGCAACCTCTTGCTTGGAATGTTGGGTTTGGCCGTACTTGGTGGGCACAATCAAGTATGGCAGAGTTGCAAACGGGAAGGAAGCAGAAAAACTGCCCCGGCTGATGAAAACCAGTGCAATTACTGGCATAACTCATTTTTATTCAACTGGTTGCAGTATTGACTTCCTGGCCCTCCACCAATCCAGCATCCGGACCTTCCGGATACCCCGAGAAGAGTGCGCTCAACCTGCGTCTTGCCCCGCCGGAGCATCGGGCCTACGATGCTGGCTGAAGGGAGCAATCATGACTACTGCCACCCAAGCCTCCCGCAGGTTGGGCGCCACCGGCCCCGTAGTCTTTCCCATCGGCCTCGGCTGCATGGGCATGAGCGGGATGTACGGCCCGAGCGACGACGCGGAATCGATCGCCACTCTCCACGCAGCCATAGACGCAGGCATCAACCTGCTGGATACAGGCGACTTCTACGGCATGGGCCACAACGAAATGCTGCTCGGCCGGGTGCTGCGCCTGGCCCGCGAAGAGGTCTTCGTCTCCGTCAAATTTGGCGCCCAGCGCGGGCCGGACGGCGCCTGGCTTGGCTTCGACTCGCGCCCGGCCGCCGTGAAGACCGCGCTCGCCTATTCGCTCAAGAGGCTGGGAGTGGAGTACATCGACATCTACCGGCCGTCGCGCCTGGACCCCAACGTACCCATCGAGGAGACCGTCGGAGCCATCGCGGAGATGGTCCAGGCCGGCTACGTGCGCCACATCGGCCTCTCCGAGGTGGGCCCGGAGACCATCCGGCGCGCGGCCGCCGTGCATCCCATCGTGGACCTGCAGATCGAGTACTCGCTCATCAGCCGCGGCCCTGAGGCAAAGATTTTTCCGGCTCTCGATGAGCTGGGCATCGGCGTGACCGCCTACGGGGTACTTTCGCGCGGCCTGCTCTCGAACTCGCAGCCGGCTGCGGCAAGCGACATTCGCGCGCATTTTCCGCGCTTCACCGGCGGCAATCTGAATCGGAACCGGCTGCTTGTAGCGCGGCTCAAGCAGATTGCCGCCGGCAAGGGCATCACGCAGGTGCAGTTGGCGCTGGCCTGGGTGCTTGCCAAAAAGAGTTCGATCGTTCCGCTGATCGGCGCACGCACGCGAGCGCAACTGGCCGAGAGCCTGGGCGCGCTCGCCGTGCGGCTCAGCCCGGAGGAAATTGCGGAGATTGAAGCGGCGCTGCCGGCCGAAGCCGTGGCCGGAACGCGCTACGACGTCCGCCAGATGCAGGTGCTGGACAGCGAAAAGTAGCCGCCAGATAAATGATGGCAGGGACGTCGCCCGCAAAAACGCGTTCCGCATGAGGAGGGATCGATGACCGACAGAATCGCCATTCTCAAAACAGACATTACAACCCTGGCCGTCGATGCGATCGTCAACGCGGCAAATACTTCGCTGCTCGGCGGCGGCGGCGTCGACGGAGCTATCCACCGGGCGGCCGGGCCTGAGCTTTTGAGAGAGTGCCGCGCGCTCGGCGGGTGCCCCACCGGAGAAGCCAGGCTGACCAAGGGGTACCGGCTGCCGGCCAAATACGTAATTCATGCCGTCGGCCCGGTGTGGTACGGCGGGGACTATGACGAGCGGGAGTTGCTCGCGAGTTGTTACCGCTCCTGCTTCGCCATTGCGCGCGAGCACGGCCTCCGCAGCATCGCATTTCCAGCCATTAGCTGCGGCGTCTACCGGTTTCCGGTCGATCTCGCTGTCGAGATCGCAATGCGGGAAACGGTTGCGGAGCTGATCGCCAGCGATGCCATGCAGAAGGTCATCTTCGCGTGCTTTGGCGAAGAGGTCTATGCAGCTTACGTGCTGGCCGCGCAAAAGTATTCATAGCCGCAAATTGGCTTTCCTCCCGGCGAATCGACCCGCTCGTTGTGGACGCGAGAACAGAGCCATCCAGTCACACCCTAAAGAACCTCTGCATAAGTCAATGTTTTGAAGGGTACGGGGCTTCAGCCCGTACATAAGGTCGGGCAAAATCGAGGGGGCTTTAGCCCCTGAGGTACTGCCGGCCCGCAAATCAAACTTGTTTAGAGCTTACCTAATCGCAGGATGGCCGGGGGAGATTCTATGACCCCGCCCCCGGCGTCCATCGATGAGTTAGAAGTTTAGCGTAATCTTTGCCGTCAGCGCGCGCGGAGTTACATAGTGCGTGCCGCTGAAGGTAGAAAGAAAGTTATAGAGGGCGTACTCATTCGTAACATTGATGGCCGTCAAGTCAAGGTCCACCTTGTAGCGGTCGCGATGAAAGATGTTGTTCATGCCCAACGATGCGTCGAATAGGTTCCGCGGCGCAATACGCTGAGGGTTGCGGTCGTTGTTGCCGGTATTGGGCGCGGGAATGCTGATCAGGTTCGAAGTGAATTCCGAGGCCGGGCAGACCGCTGGCAATGGGTTGGTGGGCGTCGCCCTCACACCATTGCACGCAAATCCCGCTTGGAACTCTTCGTCCGCGGTCAATGGCAAATACATATTCGCATTTGTAACCGGGTTGATGATAGGCGGCGCGTTGGTGTCCACCATGGCGATCGCCGGCTGACCGTTCAGCGTGGTTGAACTATTCAAGCAAGGGGTATTTGGGCCGGTGGTTCCATAGCAAGGCGTTGCACCGGCTACCTGACCGCTATCGAAGCGCCAGTTGAAACCACCCCAAAGTCCATTCAGAACCTTACCGCTTGAGAGCGTGTATTGGACGTGCGTTGTCTGGTTGAGTTTTTCGTCATGGTCGATACGGAACGGATATCCGCTTTGCCCAACGGTGGCGCCTGCGCCCGCCGTTTGCGGCGGAAAGAAGCGGGCAGCGACCGACGACATGACGGTATAGGCGCTGAAGTTATGGTAATTGGGAACCTCTAAATGAAGCGCATAGCCCGGAATCTTCGAGTTATGCCAGTCAATGGGGAAGGTAATCGGCGTGTTGCCCAGAACACTGAAGTCAAATGCGTTGTGCGTGTACTTCCAGATATATTCGCCGCTAAAGACAACATCCTTGCCGAGGGCCTGCTGCAGGCTGGCGTGAAACTCGTTGCGATAGCCGGGAGCCATCGTGCTCGATACGCCTGGCGTACAGTTAAGCAGCGGCGCCAGCACCGTGTCCGAGCATCCGCTGCTCGACAGCACCAGGTTTTCGTTGAAAGGAGTCTCCAGCGTCCGCGCGTACGAGATCGCCAGTACTGTACCCGAAGGCTTGATGTGGTAAGCAACGCCCAGGCGTGGCTCAGTCTGGTTGGCGCTGGTCAGCCCGTTATAAATATCCTCGCGGAGCCCCAGGCGATACTTCCAATCGCCGACTTTGATCTGATCCTCAATGTAAAAGGCCAGCTCTTTCACGTCGGTGTGGCCAAAGAAGGTGTAATAGCCGCCGCCGCGCGTGAAGTCATAGGGCGCAAGCGCCGGAAGATAATTTGGATTCTGGCCTGCCGCGCCGCCTGGACATTGCGAAGGATCGGAGTAGCCCGGCAACGGATTGCCGTTCGCGTCCATGCAAGGCGCGCTCAAGGGGTAGGTGGCGTCCACAAGACCCAGGCTGTCGTGTTCGCGCAGGAAAGTCTGCTCATACTCGAATCCGGAGAGAATATTCTGATGCCCCCTTACATAGGTGTAGTCCCCGTGGACTCCAATATTGGTGAGCGTGCGGTACTGCGAGATAGAGGAAGTCTGGAGATTGGCGGGACCCAAGTCAGCCAGCGGGTTGTCGCTGGGAAAGTAGTCGTAGTCATCTTTTCGCGCATATAACCCCAGGTTGAGAACCGCGTCGTTGCTGAGAATCCTGGTGTAGGTCGGCGCAATATTAAACGTGTCAATCTTGGAGCGCTGATCCGTGTTGCCCACATTGCCAAAAATAGGCTGCGCGCCGGTTCCGCCGCTCACCACATTTCGCACGTTCAAGTTGTCGTATGAGTTAGGCGTCTGAAACCAGGAGCGGCTGTAGTTCAGGTTCAGATGAATGGAGTCAGCCTGCGTAAAGCTATAATCCACGCGGTCAAAGATATTCTGCTCGTTGCCCTTGGCGTGAAAGACCGTAAACTCCGGCGGATCCAGAAAACGCCCGGTGTTCAGGCCGTCGGTCTCGAAGAAATTGCCCCAGT
The DNA here is from genome assembly GCA_035532055.1 of Acidobacteriaceae bacterium. Lineage (GTDB taxonomy): Bacteria > Acidobacteriota > Terriglobia > Terriglobales > Acidobacteriaceae > Silvibacterium. The sequence continues at coordinate 7,461 of DATKRT010000065.1, forward strand.
CCGCCCCGCCGTAAGAGAGATTGTAGCCTCCCGTTGCCGACCCGAAGGTCCCGTAAGAACTATAAATGCTGCCCGTCGGCTTGGTGACACCCTGTCCCGAGCGCGTGGTGGCTACAATCACCAGGCTGGTCTTGTCGCCGTATTGCGCCGGTGGCGCGCCTCCAATCACCTCGATCGATTGAATAGCATTGGAAGGCAATTGGTTGGAAAATACTTTGCTCTGCTGGTCGGTAATAGGCTGGCCATCGATCGAAAACGAGTTCGAGGCGTGATCGCCCAAACCATGAAAAAGCCCATTCGAGTCAGCCGACACCCCGGGAGTAGTCATGGTCACCAGCGAGCTCAGGCTGGATGACTGGCTCTCCAGCGGGACTTTGATGAACATATCGCGGTCTATGTCGGTATGGAAGGTCGAAGTATCCTCAACCAGGGGACCCGCGGACTCGACCGTGATTGTGGAACTGGCGCCGGCAATATGGAGAACGAGATTGAGGCTGGTTGCCACCGCGGCATTAACCTCCACGTTTTGACTCAGTGGGGCGAAGCCTTCGGCATTCACGTGCAGAACGTAGGTATTGAACGGAACGTTGGGAATGCTGAACTGCCCGGTTGCGTCGGTAGTCACCGTCCGATTGAATCCGCTGGCCGCATTGTGCAGGTGAACCGTAGCGTTTGGGATGACTGCGCCGGTCGGGTCGGTGACTGCGCCGCGCACGGCTGCGGCATTACCGCTCTGTGCAGGCGCTGCGAGAGCTACGAAGGCCATAGTGAGGCAGGTAAGAACGCGCTGCATCGAGCTGCGATGAAACAGCATGGGAATCTCTCCTGATGATGGCTGGCAAATACCGAATGCATGCCGCGGCTCAAGCCGCCGCGGCGTCCTTTGTGCATCGGGAGGCAACCTTGCGTTTCCAGAACGTCTAGTCGGGTAAATGCATTGCCGCGCCTCCTGAAGAGGAAGACGGACTAGCGAAGGCTGAATTGGAAAACGGGAAAGGCGCCTCAGCAGCCGGCGGGAGGCGGACGCGTGAAGAGCTTCGGATGCCAGTGCCTTGAGATGGTGCGCGACTTAAAAACAGGCGTGGAGATTCCGATCCGAACCAGAACCACCGCAGCTGTTGTTACGGCAACCGGCGCCGCCGAGTGCATCGAGATGCACAGCGGGCAAGGATTGGTGTTGCTGCTGTTGATGGGATGGACATGCGCTACCTGGACCGCTGTCAGCAGCGCCACCAGGAAAACGCACACAATAACCATCGCCGGCCACGTCCCCGGCCTGTTGCGGCGCATGCTGCGGGTATGTGCCCCGATCCCTGTCAACGAGCCATCCTTTG
>DATKRT010000066.1:0-168008 GCA_035532055.1 Acidobacteriaceae bacterium
TGGACTATCGCACGCCAGATGAGTTCCGCAAAACCCTCGAAGGGAGAGGGGCCATGGCCCCTCTCCCTTCGCAAACCACGACCATCAACACAAATGAGAATCTCCAGTTATGAATGGTTGAGAAAAAGGGGGCAGGTCAGATACGCTCACAAAGAGACTCTCTAATCTGTGCATTTGTCTATGGATTCAAACCCTGATTGGGGTATTAGCTATTGACCGTAAAGTAGCTTTCGCGTGATCTCCCTTATGCGCTTTAGCAATTCTTGAACTTTCGGACTCAGTGGAACCATTGCGGATAGCTCTATAAATACCAATGATTTCTTCGCTTAAGGCTTCCGCTTCGGCGATGCACTCAACGAACTGGTTCAAAATTTGATTGCTCAGGGACGCCAAATAGTATCAATGACTTAGAGAAATTTCCCTAATATCGCCGGGGACCTTTTGGGGGACTACTTAAGCCCCATTTTCGGGCCGCCCGCGGGTGAAGCTCCGGGCACTCCACAGGTTCTTTGCCTAATCAGCATGCCCTAACATTCATACTCGTTTTCATGCCTCGCTTTTCTGCTGAACGTGCTGTTGCTCATTCGTACCAAGCCCTAATCTGGCCTGCACCTGTGGAGGACAACCGTTCCACTTTTGTTGCGGCTGGTTGCCCATGTACGGCAGATCCTGAATCCCCTGACGGCTGGTGAAAAATCCGCTGACCACAAGGTCGCTAAGCTTGCCGAAAAAAATGACCGCGCTGGCGTCCTCCGGGGCGGCCTTTGCGGGATAGGCAATGCGATCGAGGATTAGCTTCTGGCGCGTGATGGAGCAGTCGGCAAAGTCATATTGGAACGAGCGGTTCGACGCCATGTCGAGCCACGTCAGCCCGCCCCGAATTTCGTCAAGGAGGTTTCCTTGTTTCATGTTCAGCCAGTCGTCGATGAATTCCGGGACGCCGGCTTCAGAGGCGCTGCAGGAACGTTCGTCGGCTGGAATAATCAGGTCAGAAAGAATGCGAATCGTCTGCCATTCGTGCGGATTGAACACTTTGGGCTGGTAACCCGCAGGGCCATTTTGCGTGGCGGAATCTTGCGCCATTGCCTCGCTCGACGCGAACGGTGTCATCGGCACCAAAGCCGCCGCCGGAATCATCGTGATCAGCTTCAGAATGTCACGCCGCTCGAAGCGGGCGCCTCTTCCCATTGACTTCTTTTCCATCATTCCTCCAAAAATATGGTCCCAGGAATACCCCGAACCCTACAACGCCGGGGCGGAAATGGCCTTGCAGCTATCCGCTCATCTCCATTCCCCGCACATGTCGTACCCCTTTACACCATCCCCTTCTTTACCTGATCCGCGATGTAATCGGACGTCCGCCAGGCCAGGGCCAGAATGGTCAAAGTGGGATTTTTGTTTGCAAGGCCGGCGAAAGGCGCACCGTCAGCCACAAACAGGTTCTTGCAGTCCCACGCCTGGCAGTGGGAGTTGAGGACCGAATTCCTGGGGTTATCTCCCATGCGGACGCCGCCCACTTCGTGAATGCCCTGTCCGCCTTCTGAGATTCCCCAACGCTGCTCGGCCCCTTGGGACTGGATCACTTCGCCGCCGGCGGTCTTAATAATTTCCTGGAAGGTTTCCTGCATGTGCCGAGCCATGAGCAGTTCTTCCTGTCCCCACTTGAAGTGAAACTTCAGCACCGGAATTCCCCACTGGTCCACCACGTTGTTGTCTATTTCGCAGTAGCTATTTTCGTTAGGAATCATTTCTCCGCGGCCGCTCAGTGAGACAAAGGAACCGTACAGCTTCCGGTAGTTCTCCTTTAGGCTTTTCCCGTAGCCTCCACCCACAAGATTCTGAGTGCCGCTCAGTATGCCGGGCATGGGCATTCCCTGGCGGCCACCGGAAATCTCAATGTGATAGCCGCGGGAGAAGGGCAACGTACGCCGGATCGATTCCTGATACCCCCACCAGGGCATGTAGAGATGCATGCCGCCGACACCGTCGCAGTTGTGCGGAGGGAGGTCCATCAATTTCGGCAAAAAGGCGCTGACCGTGGACATCACGCTATCCATGATGTACTTGCCCACCATTCCACTGGAGTTTGCCAGACCGTCGGGAAACCGGCTGCTACGGGAATTCAACAGCAGGCGGGCCGTCTCGCAGGAGCTTGCAGCCAGCACCACCGCTTTTCCGCGCACCTGGACTTCCTTACGGGTCTTCTTGTCGATGTACGATACGCCGGTGGCGCGGCCATCCGGGCCGGTCAGAATTTCGCGCGCCATGGCGCCGGTCCGAATTTCAAGATTGCCCGTCTCGCGCGCCGGCATCAACAGAACAACAGGCGAGGAGAAGTTGGAACCCATCCGGCAGGCACGTCCGCATTGCGAAACGTAGTGGCATTCCGGACGGCCGTGAAGCGGCTGGGTGAGAACCGCGAGACGAGACGGGATGCAGGGAATATGAAGCTTGTGGCTGGCCTGCTGGAGGAGCAGCTCGTAACAGCGCGGAGCCGGCGGGGGCAGAAATTTTCCGTCGGGAAGATTTTCGAGCCCCTCCTTTGAACCAAATACTCCGATCAGCTCTTCGGTCTTGTCGTAGTAAGGCGCCAGGTCGTCATAACTAATGGGCCAATTAAAGCCATTTCCGTAGCGATCGTGGGGCTTGAAGTCATACGGACCGTTCCGCAGCGATATGCGCCCCCAGGAGTTGGTGCGTCCGCCCAGCATGCGGGCCCGGAACCACATCCAGTCGGTACCGGATGCGTTGAGGTAAGGCTCGCCGGGAACCTGCCAGCCTCCATTCGCCGCAAGAAAGTAGTTCATGGGGCTCGTGGAATCTCCACCGCCGCGGTGGGGAGCGTTATATTGCCACTCGAGCCACTTGGAATCTTTGGCGGCATCGTACCAGCCGCCTGCTTCAAGCATCAGGCACTTGGCGCCAGCCTTGGTCAGGTTGTAAGCGGCCATCCCGCCGCCGGCACCAGAGCCGACAATGATGACGTCATAAGTATTGGAAGTGGACATCGAATCTGGCATTCTTTACTCCTGCGTATCAACCTTGACCTTCCGGTGCGGCGGCGTGCTTCGCGCCCGGCTTGCCTGCTGAAGAGTTCTTTCTTGAAGGCGAACAAGGTAAGTTTCCGTGCGGTTGTTTCCCTGATCGTCAAAAGTGATGGTTCCTGAAACCCCCGCAAGGTTTCGGGCCGTTGAAATCCGATCGCGCACCCGCGCTCGATTGGGTCCGGCTTTGCGTATCGCCTGGGCCACCAGACGAACCGCATCGTAAGCTTCCGCAGCCACCGGACTCGGCAATGTTCCCGTGGCCAACTGATAGCGCTGCACAAAATCTTTGCGCAAGGGAGATTCCGCCTGCCGGGAATCGACTGTGTAGAAGTACATTCCGGCGGGGTCTTTCAACTTCTCTGCGCTCCGCAGAGGAAGCCCAAGCCCGGAACCTGCTTGCGCGGTCTTCTGGGAAAGATAGATCGGCGTATGGCAGCCTTCCGCACGAATCGCGTGGATCAACTCTTTTCCATTTTCTGGCAGCGTCCAAAAGACGATGGCCTGAGGAGCCTTGGCCTGGATGATCGACAGCAGCGCGCTGGCATCCAGCTGCAGCGGGTTGATCACCACAGAAGCAGGAGCCGGGGCTCCAAGTTTATGAACTTCCTTCAGGAATTCCTTGCTGGCGATCTGGCCATCGTGGCCTTGCCCGGAGACCAGCAGCACACGCCGGTAACCATGCACCTGATAAATGTTACGGGCCATCCCCTGGGCCTGCTGTGCATCACTGGGCCCCATCCGGAAAATCCATGGCATGTTGATTTCGGTGGTGGTATCGTCCCCCGAAAGGGTCAACGTGGCAACGCCGATCTTGTTGCCAATCTGCTCGCTCAAATGCGCTGCCACACCGTCGGCGCCGGTCACAATAGCGGCCACTTTGTCCTGCATGACGAGGTGGATAATTTCGTCGCCGAGGAGTCCCCAGGGCGGAACGCTCTCATCGGCGATGGATAGTGCAAGATGGCGGCCGCCGGGCAGGGGCTTTCTCGATGCGTCTTGAATGGCTATTCTTGCCGCCGCGATGATGGCCTCCCCATCCGCTTTCTGCGGGCCGTGGATTGGAGCAAGGATGCCGATGTGAATGGTGGAACCCCGCAGGTCAAAGGCTGCGTCCCTTCCCGGTCCGTCATAGGTGACGCCGTTTGCGCCGATGGAATCGTAGGGGGCGGGCGGCGCATTCTCTTGCGCACGGAGCGGCGTGGCGGCGCCAAGCAGCGCCAGCCCACACGCCAATCCCAGTACGTGTCTCAATCCATTTGGAAAGGGCTTTCTCATCTTCAGCTCAAGGCTCCGGCGTCGCGGATGGACTGGGTTTGCGCAGCGAGGGCCTTACCGCACTCACCGCAGAAATCCCACCCGGCTTTTCCTTCCAGTCCGTCCGGTGTTCCGGCCAGTAGACAAAATGGCCGTTCACCACTTTGGCGAACGTAGTGGGGGCAATATTGTTCAAGGTGTAGTCAAAAAACGCCGTCCCGCTCACGCCCTGATAGGACTTCATTTCATACTGGCGCAGAGCATCCATGATGAGCGCGCGGTTGAGCCCCGCTTTCTGTATGGACGCGATCAGCATCGTCATGCCGTCATACGCGTAAGAAGCGTATGGACCTGGCTCGGCGTGGTAACGCGCCATGTACTCGTGGCGAAACTTCAGCCACCTAGGATTCTTGCTCGCCGGATCAATGGCGGAGATAGCCACAAGACCATTGGCCGCAGCGCCGGCAATCTTGATGACCTGGGGATAAGCCACCCGGCTGCTTCCAAAAACCGGCTGTTGCATTCCCATCGCCCGCATCTGTTTCAGGATCAGACCCGCCTCGCGCGCGTTGCCCCAGATCACCAGACCGTCAATATCGAGCCTCTTCAGCGTATGCAACTGCTCGGTAAAGCTCGTGGCGCCCGGAGCATATTTCACCACCACCATGGGCTGGAAACCCATGCGCCGGGCATCCTTAAAAAACTCATCGTACCCGCGCCGGCCATAGTTGCCGTTCACGCGCAGGATGCCTATTTGCCGCAGCTTCAGATAGTTGAAGATGTAGTCCGCCAGAGCGTACCCCTGCTGGCGGTCGTCCGGGAAATTGTGGATCAACCACTGGATGCGGGTCTCCGTCAAGGTGGGGTCCGTCGTTCCGGTGTCGATAATCGGCAGTTGCATTTTCAAGGCAGCTCGCAACTCAATGTGGGTATTATCGCCATCGATCGAGCCGAGCATGGCCCAGACGTGCTGCTCGTAGTACATCTTTACGACGTCTTCCCAAGCCGCGCCCCAAATAGGCGTGTCGTCGTACACCTTCAGCGAAAATGATTTCCCGTGGTACCCGCCGTGGGCGTTGGCTTCGTCAATCGCCATCTGGGCGCCATGCAGCATCGGAATCCCATATATGGAATCAGAATCGTACTTGCCAATGGGACCGAAGAAACCGATATTGATGGCCTTCAGCGTGCTCAGCTTTGGCTCTGGTACGCTGCGCCCCGCACCATAGTAGGCCAGGGTATTCGGCCTCACGTACCACTCGTAGTAGGGCTTGCGGTAGCGGCCGAAAGGAACCGCGGCCGGGGGCATGTTTGCGTACGGTATATGGGCCGGCGCTTCTTCCTTGGCGCTCTTGCGCGGGGCAGACTGTGGCCAGGCAGGAACGCATAACAGGAAAAATAAAAATACTGCGATGATCTTCACGTTCATGGTCACAAGCCTCTCTCGATTTTCCCGGACCTTCACGCGGCCCAATGTATGCGTCGCCAGGACCGTTTCCCAGCCTGAAGGCCGCAGGATTTCTTTAACGTTCATGCGTAAGCTGCCTTTTCAGCGGCCCTGCCCGCATGCGTATGGGCGAACCGGATAATGTTGGCCAGTGTTTCCGGGTCGATCGCCTGGACGGCGTCGCACATCGGGCGCGCCGCGGCAGGGTCAGCAACTTCAAGGATCAGCCCCTGGCTGCCGAACTCCAGTGCCGCGCGGCTTGCAGGCTCCACCATAGAGGCGACACCGGTAGCGTGGCTCGGATCAACAATCACCGGCAGGAAGGTGTAGGCGCGAACCGCCGGAATCACGTTCAGGTCCAGCACGTAACGCGAGTATTCGCCGTTGGCGAAGGCCTTGATGCCGCGCTCGCACAGTACGATGTCCAGATTGCCCTGCTGGGCAATGTATTCAGCCGCACCCAGCCACTCCACCAGGCTGGCGGCCATGCCCCGCTTCAGCAGGACGGGTTTTCCCACGCGCCCGGCCTCAGCCAGCAAAGGATAGTTCTGCATGTTGCGCGAGCCGATCTGAATCATGTCGGCAAATTCCGCCACCTGTTCCACCAGGCGGGGGTCGGTCGCCTCCGTGACCACCGGCAAGCCGGTTTCGTCACGCGCTTCGCTCAGAATGCGCAGCCCATCCCGTGCTGTGCCCTGGAAATCGTGCGGCGACGTGCGGGGCTTGTAGGCGCCTCCACGCAACATGTCCGCGCCGGCGCGCCGGACCGCGCGCGCGACGTTGAGGGTTTGCTCACGGGTTTCCACCGCGCAAGGCCCGCCAATCACTACCGGACGCTCATCGCCAAAACGCACACCACGGACTTCCACAACACGCGTTTTGGCCTCATCGTATTCCGGATGAGTCGAGCGGCATAACAAGGGACAGACCCGCGGCAGATCAGCGAGGCTAACTTGTCCAGCAATTTTCATGGTTGCCTTCCTTTATCTATCCGGCCCGGCATGATCGAAAGAAATAGAAGTGCCGGAACCCGAACGGTTCCACCGGCGAATCGCATACTACAAGTCCCCGGTGCGTCACATACCCGCAGTCCTGCCTTCTACTTCTTGTCCGATCCCCGATCAGTTTCAAAAATGGCCATGGATTCCATTTCGATCAGCAACTCAGGCCGGCACAAAATCGCCTGGATTCCTATCGATGCCGGAAGCACGCCGAGTCCCTGCTGGTGAAAGAATTCGGTACGGACTTCATTGAAAGCCGCATAGTCGCGCTCAATGTCGCGAAGGAAGCAGCTGGTCCGAACCACGTCTTTCCAGGTTGCCCCTTCGGATTCCAGCAGATCCGTAATGTTCTGATAGGCCCGCTGGGTCTGTGCCCGGAAATCTCCTATGTGGACGCTGACGCCGTTTGCATCGATGCTGGCCGTCCCGGAAATGATAAGAATCGTCACTCCCTTGATATCCAGGCGCAAGCCGCGCGAGAACGACGAAGGGCGATCGTAACAATAAGCTTCATTCAAAGCTTTGGGCGCGGTAATCGCCTTCTTGGAGACCGGCTTATGTGTTTCTTCCATCGTGATCTCTTCCGTGTCTGCTTGTAGCTGGCTCATTTTCCTGTTGCTCCTTGGTGGTTTGGGGGGGTGGTTTGGGGAAAACCGTGGCTCAGACCCTCGGCCGTAGCGACCCAGATCGTCTTGCCTTGGTAAGCCATGTTCAAAATGTAGTTGTGCGGAAGCGATGTGGGAGTTTCCATCTTGCGCGTCTTGTCGCCGGGCAAGGTGATGAGAATCTCACCGCGATGCGCTTTGTCCGGCTTTGCCGTATCAAGAGCGCGCCAATCCGCAGGGCGATAGGTGACCCAGGTGTTGGTCTTGTAATCGAACTCGCTCAGACCTTTCTGCGTACACACCCAGACGATGTTGCCGGCGGCCTGCACTCCGTTGATGAAATTCGAGGCCAGCCCGCTGTCCTTAGTCAGATAGTTGTGCCAGTTCCGCCCGTCATAACCGCTCAGGCCGAAGTACGTGCCAGCCCAGAACATCCTGGCTTGCCGGTCATAGGCAATGCTGCTCACCATGTTGTGAATCAGACCCTGGTTCCGGTACAAAACAATCTCGTTGGAGTCGTCCGGATCCATGTAAGGCCTCCAGTAATTGCGGGCGGGATCATAGACCAGAACGCCGCCACCCCAAAGGCCCATGTAGATCTTCTTTGTGCCCACAGCGATCCCATAGCCCCAGGGCTCACTGAACGGTGAGTTCTGCTGGCTGAAGATCTTCCACTTGCCGGTGTTTGTATTCAGGAGATTGATACCTCCGGCGGTCGCAACCCAAATGTACTTACCCTGAATCGCCACGCTGTAAACCAGATCGTTCGCCAGTCCACTGGTGAGATTGGTGTAGTTTTTGAACTGGCCCGCAGAGTAACGGCTGAGCCCGCCAAAGGTTCCTGCCCACACGTCGCCGGTCTGCTTGTCGATGGCCACTGACATGACTGCGTCCCCTGCCAGGCCGTCCTTAGTTGTGAGTACTTTCTTGACCCGCCCGTCCTCAATCAGAACCAGTCCATGTTCGGTCCCCGCCCATGTCTGGTTGCCGTTCACAGCCACGGAGTACACTTCTCCACTCGGAAAGCCGTTGGCCGCCGTGTAGTTGACCCATTTCGTATAAAGCGTGGGAGTCTGGGCCATGACTCCTGCGGGACTAAGAAAAAACAACCCCGCCAACAACACGAAACAGATACGCAATATCTTTCTCATCTTTCCCTCCGGGGCTGACGAACAGCGCCCAGTTCCTGCTTCGCTCTATAAGGTCTTCAAAAATTTGATCAGCTCGTTCAACTGGTTCTTGTTCATGTCAGAAGTGTGTCCGTGTTTATCGTCGGGGTTGAATTTTGTCCAAATCCCTTCCATCGTCATGGCCTCACCGTTGTGCAGATAGGGGGCCCTCATCCAGACGCCCTCAAGCTGAGGCACATCCCATTGCTGGATCGTGTCGTATTTCGTGGATGTCCCAACATCCATCCGCACTCGCGATGTGTAGTGAGACAGCGGAGAATGGCAGTAATAACACCGCTCGGCAATCGGAATGATTTTTCCGCTGTCCGTTTTGGTCCGGAAGAAAAGCTGCTTGCCCAGTTCCTGTGAATGCGTGAGGTGGCCGTCCGGCGCAAGGTGCGGATTCGGCGGCAGCTTGAGCGACTCTATGTAGGTCACCAGATCCTGGACTTCCGAATTGCTGAAACCCTGCGACCGGAAGATCAGAGCGGCAGTTCGCGGGCCGTCCTGAATCTGAATGTTGGGGTTAATGCCGTTCCAGTCGAATGGACCCGTGCCCCGAATCGCGAGCAGCGTCCGATTTTCCGGCACATTGCGGCCCAACTGCGGCATTTCCAGGCTCCACACCAGCCCATCTTCAAAGCCCTCGTGCGGATGGCAACTCGAACACGACAGTTGCCCCTGGTAGGCGAACCTTGCGTCAAAGAACAGTTGCTGGCCCCGCCGCGTAACCGTAATCTGCCTCGGCCCGCCCAGATGGATGGTCGAGGCAACCTTCAACTGCTTGAGATTCACAACCGTGACCGTATCGTCCGTGCGGTTTGCGATGTACGCAAACTGACTATCCGGCGAAACAACCACCGCGGTTGGATCACGGCCCGTAGACAGACGCCGGACAACAAATTTCCGCGCCGTGTCCAGCCGGTGCGACAGCGCTTCTGGATCGGAGGATGGGATCTGTTGCAGCAGTTGATTGAGCTTCGCGATGCTGATAACGGAAACCGTATTGGCGCCCGACTCCGTGACCAACGCTAATTTGCCGTCCGGTGTGGTGGCTGCGCCGAAGCCATTCGCAAACGCCTGATCAATATTGTCGAGCAGAAGCTCTGAAACCGCGGTCTTCTGTTCGCCCGCTCGTGACGGTCGAATCACCGCCATCCCGTGCGCCATATACCAGCCCTGATGGAGCCGCACCAGTGGAACCAGATTGTGGGGCTGCTGAAACGGGATCAGCAAATAACCGCCTTCCCGTGCCGGCACCTGGGCGATATACCGCAGCTGTAGGACTCCGGGCACCATGACCCGGCCCGTCACAATTTGCTTTGCCGTGCTTACTACGGTCAGTTCGGATTCAGGCGGAGCATCTGGCGGCGTCAGCCTGGCCAGCAGGTTCGAAACGTAGATCTGTTTGCCGTTCTCTGAAAGATCTACATACTCGGGGAAATGCCCGGCTGCAAGACGCTTGATTTCCTTCCCCGTCGAAAGATGGATGACAGAGATGTCGTCACCGAGCGTGTTTGCGGTGTAGAGGAATTTGCCCGCGCGATCGGTGGTCACTCCCACCGGATTCCAGCCCGCTTTCAGCGTCCGGATGACCTGTAGAGTCGCGGCGTCAATCACCGAGACGGAATTGCTCCACTCATTGGTGACGTACACCGTCTTACCGTCAGGAGACAGCGCGATGCCCTCAGGCTTGCGGCCAACCTTGACCATGCCGACTACCTGCCGGTTGTGCGTGTTGACCACCAGCACGCGATCGAGCCCTTCGCAAACCACATAGAGCCGTTTGCCTCCCGGAGACATGGCCAGAGAGACCGGGTCCAGATAGCGAATCTGGCGGTTCCATTGCGCGCTCCAGGTGGTTGCCGAGACGGGAGCCTGCGGCCAGCTGAGTCCGATGACAATCAGAAGAGAGGCGATTGCGGAAATCCGAAAGAAAATCCATCTCGTCTCTGCTTTGGTTTTTCTGTTCACCGGATGCATGTTCATTTGTCCTTCTTCACGCTTTCGGTTGGCTGATGGGCGGCGGCCGGCTCTTTCACGATCAGAATCTGGTCCGCCTTGATGTGTTCGAGTTTCTGCACGATTCCACTGGGCCAGCGAATGGTCAGTTCATCTACTACGGCGTGCTGCCCCAGCCCAAAGTGCGGCCGCGGATCGCTTTGTGAAAGGTAGCCCGACTCTGAACCCGCCTGAACGTACTGGTGCAGGTCGCCCGCAACCGCTTTCAGGCTGGCCCCGTAGCCGTCACGATTGCTCACGGTCCCTACCAGCTTTACCGTCAGCCAATGGTTCCGCTTTCCCTCCGCCGGAGTGTTGTGCAGCAGGATGCCCTTGGAACCCAGCGTGGTGACGAACGCGTCGATATACCCGTCATTGTCGTAGTCGGCGAAAGCCGCGCATCGGCTGACATGCTGCTGTTCAAAAAAACTCCCGGCCTGGGCGGAAACGTCGGAGAACGTGCGGTTGCCGTTGTTTCGCAGCAAGGCGCTTTCCATCGGAATCAGCCAGGCCAGCCCGCCGTTCACGATAAAGAGATCTCTCCAGCCGTCATTATCGAAATCGACGAATCCATCTCCCCAGCCCACGTACTGGCCAGAAATTTCCCCTATCCCGGCTTCATTCGTCACATCCGAAAAGTAGCCCTTGCCGGAATTGTGATAAAGACGATGGAATCGAGCATCGGAAACAAATAGATCCTGCCAGCCGTCGTTGTCGTAATCGGCGAAAATCGGCCCCATGGCGGTTGTTGCTTCCCCGTTCTGCCCATAGGCAACGTAGGCGTCCACGGCAACATTCGTGAAGGTTCCGTTGTGGTTGTTGTGATAAAGAAAGCTGGCCATCGTATCGTTGGCCACGTATATGTCCGGCCATCCGTCGTTGTCATAATCCAGCACGGTCACGCCCATGGCCCGGCCCGGCGCCGCGGCAATGCCCGAGTCGTGGGACACATCCGTGAAGGTCCCATCGCCGTTGTTATGAAACAACCGGTTGAATTCCGGATCGTAGTCCAGCGGGCCCGGGTAGTGGTCGCCGGGGTAATACTGCCGGTAGCTGTTGACGAACCTTATATAGTTGCCGACAAAAAGGTCGAGGTGCCCGTCGCGGTCGTAATCCAGAAACGCCGCCCCCACTCCAAAGTAGGGATTTTCAACCCCCGCATCCGCCGTGACATCGGTAAAAGTTCCGTCACCGTTGTTGTGGTAAAGGATGGACGATTGGTAGCCGGTCACGTAGATGTCGGGGTAACCGTCGTTGTCAAAGTCTCCCACCGTTACGCCGGTCGCCATGCCTTTCCCCGCCACTCCGGCCTCATGCGTCACGTCCGTAAAGGTCCCATCGCCGTTGTTGCGATACAGATGGTTCGTTGCATCGATCCCGTCCGGCGAGGAATGATTCGTCAGGCCCGGAATATACCGGCCGTTGGCTACGTAAAGATCAAGAAGACCGTCGTTGTTGTAATCAAGCCAGGCACAGCCGGAACCCGTGCCTTCCATCAGCGAACTCAATTCCTTCTCGCCAAACGAATGCTGGTAGTGAATGCCGGACTTTGCGGTGACGTCCAGAAACTGTGGGATCGGAACAGCGGCACTGGCCCGCATGGGCAGCCCCTGGCCCAAAAGCCCGCGGGCCGCCCAGAGTGGTCCTGCGGCCGAGGCCAGTGCTACAAACTTGCGTCGGGAAATCCTCATGTGTACCTCAATGTTTTTGTGACTGCGAACTTGCAGGCAGCCCTATGGGAATCGGTGTATCGAAGCTCTTAAGTGCAAGAGGGAAGTGGTCTCGAGGCACAATCGCCGGGTTCTCATGGCAGCCCAGGCACGCCATGTCTTCGCCCTTCCGCGCCCAGACCCAGCTCTTCTGCGCACGAACTACCGAGCCGCTTTCACCCAGTAACTCGAATCGGACAGGGTGGTCGGCAGGAATCTTGATGTAGAAGGAGCCATCGCTGGCGACTGCGGCTTCCCCCAGAACGTGCTCCGTACGCGCGTCAGGTCCCAGCGCAATCACCCGCACCTTCGCAATGCGCCTCGTCAGTTGGCCCTTGGGAGCGCCAGAAGACAAATACGAGTTCAAACAAATAACCCGCGCATAGTCTCGATCCAGATGAAGCATGCTCGGGTAATACAACGGAATCGCGCTCGCTTCCACGGGAACCGCCTCAACACTGGAAAACTTCGGATTGCGATAGATCTCCCTGCCCACGGATTTGCCTGCAAGGTTGAACTCATAAAGCGCGAACTTGCCCGTCGCGGCGGACGATCCCGCATCCTTTCCTGCAACCACCAGCTTGTTTCCATCCAGAACGTGCGCCGACCCGTAAACATAGGCCCCCGGCGTGATCACGGAATCGTGCAATGCTCCCGGCCGTATCAGGGCGAGCTCGCCGCCGGTCACCCGCGCCGCTGAATTGTGGCGCTTCACAAACAACACTGTGCCGTCCTCAAGCTCCGTTGCACCGGAGCGAACATAGCCCGGCCGGCTGCCCCATCGAAACAGAAACAGCCCGGAACCGTCCGGCCGCAAGGTATAGAACACGCGCGAGCCGTTATCCTTGCCGCCGGCCACCAGAGCAGCTCTGGCAGAAACCAGGAGCCGTCCACTCCGCAGCACCGTCTCAACCCGATAGTTCCCCGGCCCGAAAGTAATCGGGTGAGAATCTACGCCACTCGACTGAGAAACATAGATGGCTGAACTCTGCTTGTTCCCCTTCCCGGAAACTTCGGTGTACACAATCTGGTTGTGGGGAAGATAAGCAGGTTGAAAACAGTCTCCGGAGCAGTGCGCAATCTGCCGCAGGCCTGAGCCGTCCACCTTCATTTCCCAGATTTCCCAATGGGCCCGGCGGGATTTCCGGCCCGCGAACAGAACTCTGGTTGCGTCGAAGGAAATTTGAGGATCCGCAACCGCGAAGAAATCCGGTGTCAGGTTGGCGGCAGAAGCGGCAGGCGCTCCCGGCACATAACGAACCAGGTGGCTCCCCTGCGGAAAGCTCCATCTCAAGCGGCCGGGTACAGCCGTGGGAGCAGCAATAAACAGGATGGCGGGCAGCTTGTCCGGTCCGTTCGCCTGCAACGGCGTCACGTGCGCCTTCGGCGCGCTGAATCCGAGACTCAGAAAACAAGTGAGAATGAGGAACGGCCACAATCGCTTCATGAAAAATTCATGGCCTCGCGCAGCGTGCCTGCGTGCCCACAAGCCACAAATAGTATGTAAGGATTGCTTAGAAAGTAAGGATTGCTGTGTCCCGATCGCCCAGCGTAACGCGGGTTGTGCGGCAGACAGCGGTCGTAACCGGTACGCAGACCACAATGTTCAAAGTGGTCAGAGGCATTCAAAGTGGTCATAGACAAATTCATCAAGGACATAAATCAATTCCAGATCCAAACTCCACACGGATCTTGTCGATTGCATGATTTGTCTTTTGCTGACTCCAAAACCCACTCAATATGCAACTACAGCCGTCCTGTGCAGTCCGACGGCATGCGGATCGTTTTCATTCCTCTTTTGGGAATATTACGAACTCATTTTCTGCTATTCGGTAAACAATAAGGGGTGGGATAGAGTTTTCGCTGTGACGCTTGTCACGGATGATTGTGATTTCCATACATCTCGAACGTGATGCGTGTCACAGTCCGGCTGTCATCCCGGCATGCGCCCACTATCCACCATGGTGAAAAAGATCACATGGTGCAGGCGGCGGGGATTATCGGCATCCGCGAATTGCAGACACAATTCGAGCCTGTCCAAAATCGTTCTGAACAGGCTCGGGTCGTGGCCGGGGCCGCACGCGGACTCCGTTGTTGCTGCCTTGCCGATGTTGTGTTTGGCATCATGACGTTTTTCGATACCAAATCGAATGCAGTACTACCGTGAGATGCTGATCGCGATGCCGATGCCTGGATATCTCCGGTTGTACAGATAATAGCCGTCACCACCATAGACGATATATACATCATCTTGGTCGTACCAGTTATCGCCCCAAACCGCGGGCCATGGATCAAGCATCGTAATCCAGAAGCCGTTGTACTGGAAGCGCGGATAGCCGCCAAGCGTCATAAAGGGAAGACCGTAGATCAGGAAAGAGTGCTGCCGCCCAAAGTGTCCTTGGTAATAGTTATTCGGAACACGGTATCCGTGATAGCCGCCGCGCTGTCGCCAATCACGGTGGGCTGACTGCCAGTTATTGGCGCGGCGCTGCTGCCATACACTCTGCTCGTGGCGTCTCCGTGACTGGTTACGCGGCTGCTGCACATTGCGCTGAGACCTGGCGCGAACCTCATTCTGTTGCTGGTTGCGCTGAGACCTGGCGCGAACCTCATTCCGATGCTGGCGGTCTGCCTGCGTATTTTTGCTTCGCACCTGGCTATTTCGCACCTGATTATTTCGCACCTGATTATTTCCGGTGCGCTGCCGTGTGCTCCGCCTCGCTTGTGCAGAAGAGTTCTGCACCTGTTTGCTTTGATGACGCTGCACCTCAGCAGATGGCTTCTGTGCGTGGCGCTGCTGCTGCGCGTGATTCTGCTGCTTCTGTGCGTGATCCTGTTTCTGTGCGTGCTGCTGCTTCTGCGCGTGCTGCTGCTTCTGCGCGTGCTGCTCTTGCTTCTGGTGCTGCTTCTGGGGATGTTGCTCCTGCCCTGCATAAACAGGAGCAGTTACCCCGAGCAGCAATGCCGCCGCTACGATGGCAAGTATTGGTAGGTGTTTCATAGGATGTTCCTTTCCGCTCCCATTCAAGGGGCCCAGCGTTATCGCAAGGATCCGGTTGTTTCATTCATGTGGTTTCCGATGGCCGATGACGCAAAACCACATATGAAACACGTTCTAGAAAATCGGCGCGGTTCCTGATTCTGTCGATCCAGGAGTGGGGGATCATCTGATAGGTGCGCTGGTCATCCGCGGCCTCGATCAGCAGCGACCCGAAATGCAGACCAGGGAGGGGCCTTAGGGCGCCTCCGCCATCAGAGCCCACGAGGATGGACGGTTGGATACTGCCGCACAGTTTGTAGAGGAAGCTCTTGGCGAAAACATCTGGACACAGTTGTCCGCTGACAGCCCTTCGATCCTTCACCCCACACCTCAGTTAGCCGTCACTCCACACTGCAGCAAGTCTAAATTTGACATATGAACCAAAATAAGGATGTTCAATATTGCTCAACCCGAGTGGTCAGCGATACAGAAGCAACCCGCTTTGCTCCGGCCAACTTCCGTCTTTGCCCAGCAGTACCGGTCTTTTCCGAAGAGTGGTTGTTTCCGGCTTGCCGACGGTTGGCTATCGGGCGGTCCTAGGCCGCAGCGATTGACGTCCCAGAGTCTCGCGGGAGCAAGACGGAAAACGTCGTTCCTCGCTGCTGACCTCCTGTTGTAGATCGAACTCTGATAGAGCCGCCATTTTTTTCCACAAGCTGCTTACAGACCCAGAGCCCAAGGCCGGTCCCGATCGTGCCCTTAGTAGTAAAGAAAGGGTCGAAGATCTGCTTCGCCGTAGCCGCCCCCATGCCGTGCCCACAGTCGGCCACTGTGATCCGGATACGTCGTCTACCATTGTTCGGATCAACGGAGGCAGAAGCACGCAAAACGATCCGGCAGTCCTGGCCAACTGCGTCCAGACTGTTTGCGAGCAGGTTCGACAGCACCTGCCGCAGTTCCCCCGCGATTCCCATCACCCGTAGCGTTTCCTCACACTGCTGCTCAATAATGGCTCCATTGGCCTTGATCTTCGCCTTTAGGAGATTAACGACTGAGCCAATCAAATCGTACGTAGAGTTGCTGATTGCTGCGGAAAACTCACGATAGAATCCCAACGTTTGCCGAGTGATATGGGCAATTCGCATCAGCTCGCCGTCTGCGATATCCAGATATTCGAGGGCCTCCGCCGAAACGTTCGCGGCATTTCGCGCGAGATACAGTGTGTTCATTATCGCTTCGAGCGGATTATTAATCTCGTGCGCGATACTTGCCGCCATCCGCCCCGCGCTTGCCAGCATTTCGCTTTGCAAAAGGGCTGCTTCCGCCCGCTTGCGTGCACTGTTGTCAGTCCCAATTAACAGGTAGCCAATAATGGCTTCTTGCGCGTCACGCAGTGCTGTGACCGACACCACCGCGGGAAACCGGGTTCCATCCTTGCGCACGTAGGTCAACTCGTAGATGTCCTCGATTCCGCGCGAGGCCTTGAACACCAATGCCTCGAAGCCTGGCGTAATCAGAGTTCCGAATTCCAGTGTCAGCGCTTCCGCGCGTGCGATCACTTCCTGAGCGTCAGAGATGTCGGCCGGGGTGACCTTGTTGATTACCTCGGCTGCCGTGTAGCCCAACATCCGCTCGGCCCCGACATTGAAGATCTGGATGACCCCATGCGCGTCCGTGGCGATGCTTGAGAAATTGGCGCTGTTAAAGATCGCGCGCTGCAGTGCGCCCGCCTTGAGCAGTACCTCTTCCGCCTGCCTGCGCTCGGTTATCTCCGTTAGAGCGTGTTTCATAAATAGGTTCGGCATCAAGCTAAAGACTTCCGCGTGGCGCTGTTGGTTTGGTGAACTTCTTGCAGGGGCAAAAAGCGATTCGAGTTGCTGAGCGATGCGCAGTGGGAGTTGATCGGCCCTCTGCTGCCGGAGCCGAAGCGATGCGAAAAATGCTTATCCGGCATTGCTGGACCATTTTTTACAATTCATGTTGGTCAACCGCCAACATGAATATTTGAAAGCGAGTGAAAGAGGCCGAATATATTCAGAAGCCAGAGAACCACTACAATCACAACAACGCCATTCAGAATCGATTTGATATTCGACTGCATGGGAATGAAGCGGTTAACCAGCCATAGCAGGACCCCTACAACCACCAGCGTGATTACAAGTTGCATAAGCGGCATTTCAAATTTTCCTTTCGAGGACTACAGGTGGCCGGAACCGCCAGAGGATGTTCGGCCACCACAGGATGATTGCTCTAGTGCCGATCGTGGTCCGCTTTCTAATGGCCGCCCGTGCGTCCCAGCGCTCGAATTTCCCTCATGTAGCTACGCGCTGAGTGAGGTGCGTGGACTTTGCCGGAGAGAATCGAACGGAAGGATGGATCTCTCCCATAGATGGCGCGGGTCGAATCGGCGTCTGGTTCAACAACGGCCCCGTTCAGCGTAATGCCGGCAAACAGGCCATGCGAGCGAGAGTAGGTGAGAATCTCCGTGGTTGCGGTCCAGTCAGTGCCCGCAGTTGCCTGGCGCCCTACCGGGCCGGCTGATGCAGCTGCATCGCCGCTGAGCTCAAACTTGCTGGAGAGCAAGTGCTGCAGGCCGCGATCGTTCATGACCAGCATAATCACATCTACCCCTTGCAATCCAATCTGCAATCCCCAACTGCCACCGCTGACCGAGAGAAATGCTGGCGCGCTCCAACCGTCATGCGTGCGGCAGGAGGCAATGCCTCTGCCATGTTCGCCGCCAAAGATGAAGCCGCCCTTTACCAGATGCGGAATGACGACGATGCATCTTGCCCCTTCCATCACTTCCTCGGGGATACCCTTGTCCGGAGTATTCATGATGGCGTGAAGAACCTCTGTAGACATGCGCAAGCGCGCTACGGAATCCTGGCGCGCAGATGTAGCCCAAATGTTCCCGCTGGGTACGGTTACCATCAGGGCGCCGATTAGCAACAGTGGTGTTATCTTCATAAGAATCTCCTAACTCAAGCACTAATAGCTAAGACAGACATACTGCATACGGGCAGACTTAGCTCGTAGAGCATGAGGGACAAAGCTCCGCACGCTCTCATCCACCGTGATTGTGCCCGCCGGAAAAGACAAAAGCTGATCTCTATAGCTCACGGTTACAAATTAGTTTGAATCGCCTGCGGCGCTTTCGCGGCGCGGGCGGCAATGGTCGTCGGCAAAAGGGTACTCGGCCGGGATGCCTGGCGGGCCTTCACCTTCACTGCATCTTGTTCAATCTGATAGGGGATAACCGTGATCCTGGCCAGAAAAAACCAGGGGTATTCCTTCATGAAAATTTCTTCAACCTTCACTGCATTGAAGTGGTCCCCAACGAGCTGAAAGGCGCGCATCAACCCGCCGGTCATGGCTTCCTGCGCACTTTGCCCTACACCGCTGCGTTGGATTGGTTTGGCGCTGTCGTCCAGAGGGTGGCCGCTCCCGGGAGCACCCTCACACTGCCGATGAAACTCTCCGCCCCGCACGAGGCGCCAGCCGTCCTGGATCTTGGCTGTCCGCAGAAAAGAAGCATCAAGGCGTTTCGGTTCAGTGGATAGCAATATAGCGATAGCAGCGGTCGAAAACACTGGATAAAGTCCCCCTTATTTGTAATCAGGCAATTCTGAGCTGGCTCGACGCCTGCTCTCGAATCCGTGCGAACGCGGCTAACACGGCCTCTGACAGCCGTACTGTGCCGCCTTCGGCAAACAGGCACGGCATGCTGAGGCGTACAAACGCATCAGCGTCGACGCGATGAGAATCTCTTACTTCGCATCGGCCGTACTTACCTCCCCAAAGGCTATGGGGGTGCCTTCAGAGTTAGATAATGGCACGGCAGAAGCTGCAGCGCTGTTCACTTTTGCTCATAGTAATGACCGGCGGGAGCGCCGAGGCGGCGGAAGTGCAGCGGCGGCGGGAGTGCAGAGGCGGCGGGAGTGCAGAGGCGGCGGGAGTGCCGCAAACACTCAGTCGTGCAACACCACATTCAGCAGTGACTTATGAACAAGGATGCGTCCGTTGTATTCAATAAATCCCATTTTGCGGAAACGGTTCATAAAGAAGCTGACGCGAGACCGCGTGGTCCCGATCATTTCTGCCAGAGCTTCCTGCGTGATCGGTGGGATCAGCATTTCTGGTTCGCCCGGCTTGCCAAACTCTGCCATCAACAGGAGGATGCGCGCCAGGCGTTTCTCGCTGGAGTTAAACAGTTGATCGATGAGGTCCGCCTGGGTGCGCATGCTGCGAGCCAACAAAAACTTCAGGAAGTGGTCGGACAACTCATGCTCCTCATGCATGACCTTGACCATCTCCCCACGCTCTATCTTCAGGCATTTACATGCGGTCAGGGCAGTGGATGTTGCCATGCGTAGACCACCCACGCTGGCAAGCGATTCCTCGCCAATAAAATCTCCAACAGCAAGTATCGCGATCGTCGCTTCTTTTCCGCTCGAAGATACCACCGTGAGCTTTGCCCGGCCCTTCTGAAGATAAAAGACAGAGTCGGCAGCATCCCCTTGCGAAAAAAACACTTCATCTTTCTTTAGCTGCACCACGCGTCGTCCCAGACCAGCGCTTGCCAGAAAGGTGTCGACATCAAACTTCAGGCTCTTTGGTTCACCCATGGTAATTGCCTTTCCCTCATGCGGCAGGAATCCGGGTACGGTGAAGAATCCGGGTACGGTGAAGGAAACCTCGACCGGACCCAGCGCATTGGGGCCGGATCAGGCCGCATGCAGTGGGTCATCAGCTGACGCCACAAGCATAATCCAGCCTGATACGAGCGTGAAAGGGAAAAATTGCACGGTCACCGATGAATACCGATGAGTTCAGATAATGGCATTGCCTGTCTGTTCCGTTTTGCTCATCTATGCAATAGCAATATTTCGATAACTCCCTGTAAACTCAGCAGTTCTATTTCTCTATAACTTATGGATGCACCGCACCCGAGCTACTTACAGCGTATACTTAAGAGGTAGTCTGCTTGTTCCTTCCTCGCCTCCAGCTGTCCATGCTTCACTCCAGACGAGCACCTTTCAGGTACGCCACAGGATGACCGGAGCATATATGAGCTTTAACAGGAAATCCGATGTGAAAGACCATCTTTCCACGCGAACCACACAACCACTGCCCTCAGTGCCGCAGCGCACGAATACAGCACCACTTCCGGAGAGCAATTCTCCCGGCGTCAAGACCGATACACCCGAGGTGGTTCCTTTTCACCCCATCGCGAAAGAGTTTTCCGGGCAGGCTCAGGTTGGTGGTGGAGTCGGAGTACCCAGCGGCGCGCCAAGGCCTAAAAGATCACAGCTGTGAAGCCGGGAACAATCTTTCTGCGTGCGGAATGCAATCTGCCAGAGGGCCTTGGCCTGGAGCAGAAACAGTTCAGCCATGCGTGGATGTCAGCAGGAAACATGGCATCCACGGCGCTGGATGCCGCTGTACGCGGTGCGCGGTGGCATTTTATGTGGCTGGCCGACGCATGCTCGCGACGCGGCTTTGGCCTGACCAGGGAGTCAGCCACGCGGCACGCTACCATGCGTGCACTGGCCCAGATCAGAGCCAGATTTAACGCCGCCGAACTGGAATCGATTCAGAGTGCGCAATACCCGCGCTTTTGGATTGCCAGAGCAACACTTCGTACGCGCCACATTCAGCAGGCGGCTTCGCTCAGCGTAGTAGACGAGATAAGCGTTTGGCAACTCTCCCCGCTGTAAACCGCATTGCCTGGGCAGCCAGAGCCAGGATAAGCAGTTGCAGCTCAACGGCCGCCCCCGCTGCACACAGGAAAGCAGGAGATCATGCCTCTCCCCGAGATTGTTCATCGTCAAGGCGCCTTCAGGGTGTTGTCTCAAACGGCACCCACCAACCCATCGATGCCTTTGCCCACCCGCATCGCTTTGATTGGAAACTATCTCCCGCGGCAATGCGGAATTGCCACATTCACTACTGATCTATGCACGGCGCTGGCTGCCGAATATGGGGATGACTGGCTGTTCGCTATCCCCGTCAACGATCCCGACTCTCACTATGTTTATCCCGATCGCGTAAGGATTGAGATGGATCAGGAGGATCATGCCTCCTATGAGCGCGCCGCCGACTTCCTCAATTTCAACGGCAACGATTTGGTTTGTCTGCAACACGAATACGGCATCTTCGGAGGCCCGGCCGGCAGTCATATCCTGACACTGCTACGCCGGTTGAAAATGCCACTGGTCACAACGCTACACACCGTCCTGCGGGAGCCGGACCGGAATCAGCGCATGGTCCTGGAAGAGATTGCACAGCTTTCGGACCGCCTGGTGGTTATGAGCGAGCACGCGACATCTTTGTTGCGCGAGGTATACAGCATCCCGGCAGAAAAGATCGACCTTATCCCGCACGGGGTTCCCGATCTTCCCTTCATCGACCCGAACTACTTCAAAGATTTGTTCGGCACCCAGGGGAATTCCGTACTTTTGACCTTTGGATTGTTGTCGCCGAATAAGGGCATCGAAAACGTCCTCCGCGCGTTGCCGGCGATTCTGAAAAACCATCCCAATCTCGTGTATATCGTTTCCGGAGCAACCCATCCCCACATTCGGCGGCGGGAGGGGGAACGCTACCGGGAAGAGTTGCAGAAGCTGGCCCTGGAGCAAGGCGTCGCTTCCCATGTCATCTTCAATAATCGCTTCGTGAGCGCGGAAGAATTGGTCGAGCATGTCGGCGCCGCGGACATTTATATCACGCCCTACCGGCAGGAAGCTCAGGTGGTATCCGGCACGCTCGCCATAGCCCTCGGCGCGGGCAAGGCGATCATTTCTACTCCATACTGGCACGCGCGGGAACTGCTTGCCGGGGAGCGCGGGATACTCGTTCCATTCGACAATCCAGATGCGATTGCGGATGCAGCGATTCGCTTGCTGGACGACGACGGCTATCGGCACGCGATGAGAAAGCGCGCCTATTTGCATGCCCGCGGCACAACCTGGCAAAAGACCGCTCATGCCTATATGGAGAGCTTCCAACGCGCGCGGACGGAACGCATTCTGCGGCCACGGCCTTCGTTGCCGGACATCCTTGCGCACAGAGAGGCGTATGAGTTGCCGGCTCTGAACACGGCTCATTTATTCAACATGACCGACGATACCGGCATCCTGCAGCACGCCATTTTCTCGCTGCCGAACTGCTCGGAGGGTTACACCACGGACGACAATGCGCGCGCGCTTATCGTCGCCCTGCAGCCTCAGAATTCTTCAGCCCTGGGCATGTTCGAGCACGCAAAGCTGGCGCGCCGCTACCTGGCCTTTCTATTGTTCGCGTTCCGAGGTGAAGCTGGAAGATTCAGAAACTTCCTCACCTATGACCGGCGCTGGCTGGAAGTCGTTGGGTCCGAAGACAGCCATGGCCGCGCTCTGTGGGCATTAGGCACCACGCTTGGCCATTCCGAAGATCCGGGCATGCGAGGCGCCGCCGGCCAGCTATTCGAGGCCGCGGCTCCGGCGCCCCTCGCTTTCACCAGTCCCCGCGCCTGGGCGTTTTCTATTCTGGGGATGCAGGGCTATCTCGACTGGTTCCCCGGAGACAGGGTGGTCCAGGGAATGCGGAATCAGCTGGCAAATCGCCTGCTGCATGCGTATGAGAGCAACCATTCAGCAGGCTGGCATTGGTTCGAGAAAAGTCTCTCTTACAGTAATGCGCGCTTGCCGCAGGCGCTGCTGCTCGCTGGATGGCGCAGTGAAAACACAAAAATGATCGAAGCAGGATGTGAATCTCTGCGGTGGCTGCTGAACGAACAACACTGGAGCGATAATCATGTCTTCGTCCCGATCGGCTCGAACGGATTCTATGCCGAAGGAGAAGACAAGGCCCGCTTCGATCAGCAACCGGTCGAGGCTTGCGCCACCATCGCGGCCTGCCTGCAGGCACAACAAATCACCGGCAATACCTTCTGGCAGGAAGAGGCATGGTGCGCCTTCCGCTGGTTTCTGGGTGAGAACGATTTGCAGGTGCCGCTCTACGATGCAACCACCGGGGGGTGCCGGGACGGCCTTCATCCGGATCGCGTGAATGAAAATCAGGGAGCGGAATCCACGCTTTCCTTCCTCATGGCGCTGCAGGACATGAAAAATCTGGCAGCGCCATTCACAGAAAACCTGTATCAGGAAATGAGTGTCTTTGTTTGAACCCAATCACCCTTCCGGCTTCGCAGGCCGAGCTATATTCCGGCGCGCCTAAGCCTTTAGCAACCCACGATGAAAGTCCCCTGTTAGTTCGCCATTCCGCCAACCCCATCCTCAGCCGGGAGGACTGGCCCTATCCCGTCAACAGTGTCTTCAACGCGGGTGCTGTGCGACTCGCGGACGGAGATACCCTTTTGTTGTGCCGCGTCGAAGACCGGCGTGGATTGTCACACCTGTGCGCGGCTCGCTCGGCGAACGGTGTGGATGGGTGGCGGATCGATACCGCGCCAACCCTCATCGCAAATTCCCGCAAATATCCTGAGGAAATCTGGGGCATCGAAGATCCGCGAATCACCTATGTGCCGGAACTTGAACAATACGCAATCGCGTATACCTCTTTCGCGCGCGGTGGCCCGGGCGTCTCGCTGGCATTGACGCGGGACTTCCGGAGCTTTGAGCGCTATGGCGTCATCATGCCGCCGGAAGATAAGGACGCGGCTCTGCTGCCGAGGAAGGTGAATGGCTTATGGGCTCTGATTCATCGTCCAATGACAACGCTGGGCGCGCATATGTGGGTCTCCTATTCGCCCGACCTGCGGCATTGGGGCAGTCATAAAGTGATGCTCGAAGCACGGCGGGGCGGATGGTGGGACGCCAACAAGATCGGGCTTTGTTCTCCTCCCATTGAAACCGAGAAAGGCTGGCTGGTGCTCTACCATGGCGTCCGGCATACGGCCTCGGGCAGTATCTACCGGATAGGCCTGGCGCTGTTCGATCTGAACAATCCGGAGATATGCCTGCAACGCGGCAATTCATGGATGTTCGGTCCGGAAGCCTCCTATGAGCGAGGTGGCGATGTAAAGGATGTGGTCTTCCCCTGCGGACAGACGATCGGAGCCGACGGTGACACAATTTACCTTTACTACGGAGCAGGCGATTCCTGCGTGGCGCTGGCCACAGGCAGCATCCGGCGGTTTCTCGCATGGCTGGATGTCAATTCTTCTCCGGCGGATGCGGACGGCTTTTAACGCGGATCAAGGGGGGACTACAGATGAAGGATTCAGGGCTGAACTGGCCTCTTCAAATCCCACACGTGCTCTGGATAAAACGAAGTTGCCCGCTTTGCAGCTCGGTCGAATTCCAGGAGGCGGAATCCGCTTCGCTCGACGGGCTGCTGAAACTGCTCGCGCTGCATGCCGTGCGATGCAAGAATTGTTGGCGGCGGTACTACTGGTTTGGCAGACCAGTAACCGTCGCGCGCTAAGCCCGGTTGTCACCATAAGACCGGAACTACAGGAACGGTTGCTGAATTGAGGAGAAAGGCATAATTACCAACAAATTTTCCGCGGCTTATACATCCAACGATCTGCTGTTCCATTTGCAGACGGAGCATCCTCGCCAAAACCTGCACTATACGGTCATTGCTCAGTCTGCGGATGAGGTGCGGGATATACAGAATGCGCCTGCCGTCAGCATGGGACTTTATCTGGTTGAATCAGAACAGACGCAGCTGCTGACAACGCTCAGCGTCTACAGCCGGCAAGGCGAAAGCCGTGACCAGGTAAGGTTGCTCTATATGAATGCGGTCGCGCTGAGTCTATGGATGACAATGGACAAGAAACCGGCACGGATCGGCGCGATGCATCGGCCACCCCGGTCTGCGTTATTAACGCTAGGCGTTCCATTCAGCGAATAAAGCAAAACCAGAAATGGTGTAAGGCGGAGCGGCGTCCCTGTACTCCCTAGCCGGGTCCGGCGTCACGTCCCTCCCACCCCACACGCTCGTCACTTTGGAGCTGCCGCCCAGCTTCAGCCCAATCGCAGCCAAGGCAATGTCGTGCGTGCGCCGCATAGTTCGCCGCATAGTGCGCGCATGGTTCTGTCCCTCCTGCTGCGGACGCTCTACGGTACTTGTTCCTGGCGCTCCTCGCAGTCCTCAAAATACGCAGGGTAGTGGGTCCCGTTGGCCATGAGCGCTTCAATTTTCTCTACGGGCTGAATCCCCCCCCGCGCTCCCAGTGCGGAGCAGTTCAGCGCAGCAGCGGCGCAGGCAAAGTCCATGATCTGCGGCATCTGCCGCCCTTGCAGCAGACCGTAGATGAACGCCGCATGGAAAACGTCCCCCGCGCCCGTCGTGTCCACCACCTCTACGCGATATGCGGACGCATAGAAGAAGCGTTCGCGGTCCCACACCAGCACGCCGTCATGTCCCAGCGTGGCCGCCGTAACGCGACATCCAAAGCGCTGCTGAATCTCAACCAGCGCCCCATGCAATTCCGCGGTGCCCGTCAGCTCTCCCGGAATATTCCGGCTCACAATCAGGTAATCCGTCTTGGCCAGCAGCTCTTCCACGCCGGGATAAAGCTTGTCCAGGTCAAGAATCACGGGAATGCCCGCCTCGCGGGCCCAGGTCGCCGCCTGGATCGCGGCCGCCGTGTCGTGACCATCCAGATGCAGCGCCCGCGCGTCCACAATCCATTCGCGCTTCAGGTCCTCCGGATGCAGCGTCACGCGGTCATCGCGCTTCCACAGCACTGTCCGCTCGCCGGTTTCATCCACCAGGATGAATGCCTGCTGGCTCGCGCAGTCGGGCGCGGTCATCAGGTGGCTTTCCACGCCGGCCTTGCTGAACTCAGCGCGATGCAGGTCGGCCGCGCTGTCATCTCCCAGCTTGCCCACATAGCGCGTGCGCAATCCCCAACTCTGGCAGGCAACCATCGCGCTCGCAACCTGGCCGCCGGGTAGCACGGAGACGGAATGGAACTCGACCTTCGAGCCGGACGCCGGGTGCTGGGGAAGCGGAATTACGGTGTCTGTCGCATTCAGTCCGACACCTACAACATCCATCAGACAGCCTCTTTCACATGTTTATTATTGCCACTGTAAACAAAACGCCAGTTTTGTGAAACCTGAACTGCGTTTAAGGAGCGTTTGCATGCGTGAAGTCAACCGCCGGGATTTCCTCCGCGCGCTGGGCGCGGGAGCAACCGCGCTCGTCCTCGATCAGGCCGCTACGCAGGCCCAGTCCGCGCCGCGCGCCATCCAACCCATCGCCGGAAGCTGGTTTGAATTCCAGCATCACGCCACCGTCGAAGGTGTTGACTGGAACCCGGCACTGGTGCGCTTTTCGGCTGAGCAATGGGATGCCAAGGTCCGCGAAATCGCCGAAACCGGCATCGAATACCTGGTCCTCATGGCGACCGCGGTCTACTACCGCGCCTTCTACAACACCAGCATCTTCGCCAAATGGAACCTCGCCTGCCCCGATCCTCTTGAAGCGGTCCTCTCCGCCGCAGACAAATACGGCGTCAAGTTCTTCATCGGCGGCGGATTCTACGGGGACTGGAAAAGCCCGGACACCATCCGCGATCCCGTCGCCGCAAAAAAACGCCTGCAGGCCATCGAGCAGCTCACCACGCTCTACGGACACCACACGAGCTTCTACGGCTGGTACTGGCCCGACGAGGCATTCATCCATCCCTATTACTCGCCCGAATTCATCCAGTACGTAAACCAGTGCTCGCGGCTCGCGCGGCAGCTCACGCCCACGGCAAAAATCATGATCGCTCCCTACGGCACCCGCCTCGCCAAGCCCGACGACACCTACGTCCGCCAGCTCCATCAATTAGACGTGGACATCATCGCCTATCAGGACGAAGTCGGCGTCCGCAAATCCAGGGTCACGGAAACCTCCGCTTTTTACGAAGGCCTTCGCAAAGCGCACGACCGCGCCGGGAAGGTGAAGATATGGGCCGACGTCGAGATATTCGAGTTTCAGGGCGAGGTCTACAACAGCGCCCTCATGCCCGCGCCTTTCAGCCGCGTCGTCCGCCAGCTGGAGGCCGTCTCTCCCTGGGTCGACAAAATCCTCGTCTACCAGTACCTCGGCATGATGAACAAGCCCGGCTCGCAGGCCTTTGCCGGCTGCCCGGAGTCAACCAGACTCTACACGGACTATCAGAACTGGCGCAGGGCGCAGCATCTCGCATGATTCGGACAAACATCCCGCAGCGCTTGTTTCATCGGCCCGCCCGGAGAAGTGTGTCGTCTTGCTGCGGCGCGCGGATGCTGCTCCCTCCGGCTGCTCCCGGTGCCTTTTGATAGGCCTTTGCTCCCGCCATTCGTACGCCCAGGAAAATCATTCCGGGTAATCTGCACAAGCTCCCGGCTAAACCGTTAAACTTGGAACGGTCAAAATCGCCGCCCTCTTACCGGGGCTGGAGCAAAAACTTAAATCGGGGGAAGTATGAAATTTGCGCGGTCACTTCCAATCGCAGCAATTGCCGGGGCTTTTCTGGCTGGCGGTTTTCTTTCCGCTCAGGTCCGCATCACGCAGCAGAACGGCAGCGTCGTCGTCAAAACCGCCACCGACACCCTTCGCCTCACCGTCTGCAGTCCGACCATGATCCACATTGTTGCCAGCCCCAGCGGCAAAGCCGTGGACGCTACCCCCAAGCAGCCCTGGCTTATTCAAAAGTGCGCGCCCGCAAAGTTCACGCTCACTATCCCCAAGGCGCAACCGGAAAAGAACAAGCAGCAGGGCCTCTGGAACCCCGCCGTCGCCACCGTCGATACCGGCGCGCTCAAGATCGGCATCACGCTCGCCTGGGGCAACCTCGTGTTTCAGGACGAGAACGGCAATCGCCTCCTTCAGGAATTTCAGGACTCCCCGCGCCGCTACGTTCCCACCACCGTCAACGGCCAGCAGCTCTACAACGTCAAGGACCAGTTCTACCCCACCGTCCGCGAGGCCTTCTATGGACTCGGCCAGCATCAGAACGGCGCCTTCAACTATCGCGGCACCACTGTCGAACTCGGCCAGGCCAACACCGACGTCGCCATCCCGCTGCTGCTCTCCACCAAAGGCTACGGCCTCTTTTGGAACACCGCCGCGCTCTCCTGGTTCGACAATCGCTTCCCCTCGGAAATGCGCTTCAGCTCCAACGCCTCGCACGCCATCGACTACTACTTCATCTACGGCCCGCAGTTCGATCAGATCATCCATCAGTATCGCGACATGACCGGCCACGCCCCCATGTATGGCCGCTGGGCCTACGGCTTCTGGCAGTCCAAGGACCGCTACCGCAGCGCCGCCGAGCTGCTCAAAATCGCCGCCGAGTATCGCGACGCGCACGTCCCGCTCGACAACATCGTGCAAGACTGGTTCTGGTGGGTGCATCAGGGCGACCCCGACTTCCGTCCTGACGCCTATCCCGACGTCCCCGGCACGCTCAAAAAGCTGCACGCCGAGCACGTCCACGCCATGATCTCCGTCTGGGCCACCTTCGATCCCAAGTCGAACAACTTCCAGAAGATGAAGGCCCTTGGCTACATGATTCCCGGCACCACCACCTACGACGCCACCAACCCCAAAGCCGGCGATTTCTACTGGAAGCATCTGGTCGGCAAAATCTTTGCCCAGGGCTGGGACGGCTTCTGGCTCGACAGCTCCGAGCCTGAGGTTGCCTTCCCGCACGGCGGCGAAAGCGACGCCGAGCTGTACAGCAAGCAGCTCTCCATCGGCAACGGCGCGCTCTACACCAACCTCTTCCCGCTCATGCACACCGGCAACGTCTACACGCACTGGCGCGCCACAACCAATAAGAAGCGCGTATTCATCCTCACGCGTTCCGGCTTTGCGGGTGACCAGCGCTACGCCGCCACCACCTGGTCCGGCGACGTCTACAGCACCTTCCAGTCCTTCCAGCGGCAGGTTCCCGCCGGACTCAACTTCGCGCTCTCCGGCATGCCCTACTGGACCACCGACATCGCCGGCTACGGCCCACCTCTGGCACGCAACACGCACGACCCTGCCTATCAGGAGCTATACACCCGCTGGTATGAGTTTGGAGTCTTCTGCCCCATCTTCCGCACGCATGGCCACCGCGCCAACAACGAGAACGAGGTCTTCAGCTACGGCGCGGCCACGCCCACGCTCATCCAGTACGACAAGCTCCGCTACCGCATGCTGCCCTACATCTACTCGCTTGCCTGGCAGGTCACGCACAACGACTCCACAATCATGCGTCCGCTGGTCATGGACTGGCGCACCGACCGCAAGGTCTGGAACATCGGCAACCAATTCATGTTCGGCCCCGCCATCCTGGTCAATCCCGTCACGCAGCAGGGAGCCACCGCCCGCTACGTCTATCTGCCTCCCGCGGCAAAGTGGTACGACTTCTGGATTGGCGATACATTGCCGGGTAATCAGCGCTTCAATGCGCCCGCACCGCTCAACCGCATTCCGCTCTATGTTCGCGCCGGCTCCATCCTGCCTCTCGGCCCGGAGATTGAGTACGCCGCCCAGAAGCCTGACGCGCCCATCGACCTCCGCATCTACGCCGGCGCCAACGGCCACTTCACGCTCTACAAAGATCAGGGCGACACCTACAACTACGAGAAGGGCGAGCACGTCACCATCCCCATTGACTGGAACGACGCTACGCACACCCTCACCATCGGCGCGCGCTCCGGTTCGTATCCCGGAATGCCCGCCACCCGCACCTTCAACATCATCTTTGTCCGGCCCAATCACGGAGTCGGCGGCGCCGTCACCACCCATCCCGACCGCACCGTTACCTACACCGGAGCGGCCGTCACTGTGCACGAATGAGGAATAAGTAGAAGGGAATTGGGAGGCCGGGGCAGGGAACTGCCCTGGGGAACCCTATCCTACGCGCTGTTTTTACGCGTAGGGCGGGAAGCCACAACTTGGGCCCTCACGTGACCTGCATTTCCTCTCACCCTGCCGCAGCTTTCCGCTCAATCGCCAGAAAAAGCGGCAACGCCCGCTTCCGCCTTCGCCAGCGGCAGGCTGATCGTCAGCCGGATGCCTTTGCCCGGCAGGTTGTGCGCCTCAATTGACCCGTCGTGGGCGCGCACCACCGCCTCGACAAAGGCCAGACCCAGCCCCGACCCAGTGGAGTTGTGCCCCTTGGCGTACTTCTCAAAAATCTTCGCCGCAACCTCTTCCGGAAAGCCCGGTCCGTCATCCTCAACCACAATGCGCCCCGCGTTGTTCTCGATTCGCAGATGGATATTCACACTGCATCCCGGCTTCAGATGCTTCAGCTCGTTGTCAAAAATGTTGGCCATCATCCGGTGAATCAACGCCTGATCGCCCGCCACCAGAATCTCCCCTGAGCTGTACAGCGTCACGCGAATGCCGCGCTCGGCCATGTTCGGCTCGTACAGGTCCACCATCATGTGCAACAACTCATCCAGCTTCAGGGTCTCCTTGTGCAGCCGCAGCGCATCCGCGTTTGCCTCCGCCACGTCCAGAGACTTGGTCAGGAACTCGCACAGCCGGTCCAGCTCATCCACCGCGGCCGCGACCGGCTCGGCCCACCCGCCGTCATCGCCCTCCAGCAGGGCCGTCTCCAGCTTGCCGCGCATCGCCGTCATCGGGCTGCGCAGATCATGCGCCAGCGAATCCGTGATCGTGTGCAGTTGCTTTACCGTATTCTCTATCCGGTCCAGCATCCCGTTCAGCGTAAGCGCCAGGCGCGATATCTCGTCCTGTCCCGCCGTCTCCGGAACCCGGCTCCGTAAATCATCCTGACCGATCTTCGCCGCCGCTTCCGTAATGTCCTTCACCCGGCCCAGCATCCGCCGCGTCGAAAAGAACACAATAAAGAATCCCAGCAGCACAATCCCGATACATATGAGGAAGAAGTACAGGCGCAGCGTTCGCAGCGTCAGGCTCTCATCGCGTTCTGACAACCCCAGGTATATCCAGTCGCCGTTGTCCATGTGCATGGACGCCACACGAAACGGATATGCGAATCCCGCAATGCTGATGTCCACAGGATTGTCCGGAATAATTGTCTTCTTCTGGATCGCGTTGAGCGCCTGTTGTCCTCGGCCCTTGCCAACCCACAGCTTTAGTGCGCCCGCGTGGTCCGTCTGCAGAAAAAACACCGGCTGGTTTGTGTCGCCCGCCAGCTCATGCTCATGCGGAACCTCCTTGGACGCCAGCTCCGCAACCTCTTCCACAATCCGGTCATACAGCGCGCCCTTCGGCGTCCGCTCCGCCACATCTCCCAGCGTGCCAACTTCGCCCGTCAGCCACGAGTCGCTCCGCCGCTGTATCTCATTCGACACAAAGCTGTGCAGAAATACAAAAAGGATCACCGTGCCCAGCGCAAACGCCATCGTGCCCCACAGCGAAATACGCCATGCGGCGGTCTTCCCCTTGCTGCTATTTGTCGCGGAGAACATACCCCACTCCCCGAATCGTCCGGATCACCGGCGCAAGGTCCGCACGGTCCACCTTGTTGCGCAGCCGGTAGATATGCACATCCACCACATTCGTATCGGGCTGGATGCGCATGCCCCATACCTGGTCCAGAATCATCGACCGCGTCACCACGCGACCCGCGTTCCGGCACAGATACTCAAGCAGCGCAAACTCCTGGGTCGTCAATTGTAGAATCTCGCCTGCCCGCGAGGCCTCCCGCCGGATCAGGTTCAGCTCCAGGTCCATTACCCGCAGCACCGTCGCCGTCTCGCCCGCGTCCGCACGACGACGCAGCAGATTCCGCAGCCGCGCCAGCAGCTCCGGCAGCGCAAACGGCTTGGTCAGGTAGTCGTCTCCGCCCTGCTCCAGCCCGCGCACACGGTCATCCACCGAGCGCCGCGCCGACAATATCAGCACCGGAGCCGTTACGCCATGCTCTTTCAGCCGCGTAATCAGGCTCAGGCCGTCTTCGTCCGGCAAACCCAGATCAAGTATGATCGCCGCGTGCTCGCCCTCCAGCGCCAGGACCTCTGCGGTCTTGGCGGTCGAGGCCAGGTCTACCTGATAGCCGTTTTCCGTCAGCGACCGCTCCAGAAATCGCGCGTTCGCCGCTTCATCTTCAATGACCAGTAACTTCATAACTTTCTTTGCGCCTCCGCAGGAGACGTGCCCCGCCTCCTGCGACTGCGTGCAATCTCGCCTCAGTTCGATAACGTTCCGTCAAAGGCTAGGTCAATCTTTACCTGCTTGTCCATATGCAACAAGAAATTGCTCGGGTCCTTCACTCCCCACTTTACATAGGGAATCACAAAACTGCCCTTGGCCGTGCAGCCGGTTCCGTTGATGTCCACCGTCATGGGCAGCGTGATCGCATGCGGCTTGCCCAGCAGGGTAAACGTCCCCTCCACCTGCACCGTGGAGCTGCCCGTCTTGTTCAGCGTCCCGGTAAACTTCGCCGGAGTAAAGCTGATCGCCGGGTACTTCTTCACCTTCAGCTGGTCCTTGTCCATCTTCTTGTCGCGCGACGTCTCCCCGCTATTGCCGCTCGCCGCCGCCACCTCCACCTTACCGCTCATCACGCCCGTGGTGCGGTTAAAGGTTATGCTCCCGCTGCTCACCGCAAAGTGTCCGGCCACTTCGTGGAAGCCGCTCAGTGAAAACTGCACCTGGCTCTTCGCCGGATTGATGGCATACGTCGTCTGGGCAAACGCCGGAACGGCCACCGCCGCGGCTATCAGGCACGCAATCGACACAACAGCAGTCCGCAGCGCTTGATGCAGTCTCCGTTTCGTTGCCGGTTTCCTGTTTTGGGTAGACTTTACACTCGCGGCGCCGTTCACGGTGGTATACAACTCACTCATTCGCACTCTCCATGGTAGTTTGGTTGGGTGTAGGTCGTTGTTTGTAGTTTGTAGGGATGTCCCTGCCATCATCTGACGATGCACATACCCGTTGGTCAATCGCCTGAGCGCAATATGAACACATTGTCATCTGTACCACACAAATACTTTCCGTTTTGCTTTCAGCGGATTGCCGAAGGCCCGTGCGCATGGCCGCGCACTCCAGATACGGCACATGTGGAGAAGACGTAAGACCCGCTTCATCTACCCTTCATGCACTGTGCCGGCCCGCATGCTTTACTTGAAACAATAAGGATGTGCTTGCCGAAGTGCATCAGTTAGGCATCATCGAAAAATCTCGACCCGGTAGTCGCCAATCGTCCGGCTTCTGCGTCCAACACCACAAAGACTCGCAGAAAGTATAAGTTTCACGGGTTGCTGGTTTGGCCGGATCGCAGAGTAATACACCTTTTCGAAGCATGTCCTGATCCGGCAAGACACATGGGCCACAACCACGAGCCCTGCCTGCGAAAGACCAGCATTCCGGAAGCCAGCGCACGTCAACACCTCTGCAACGCGGGCGGACAAACACGGATGGATGTATTGGTAAAAACTGCACAGCCTGAAATTAACCTTAGAGCGGCGTTCAAAAATAAACTCGGCCTCCCCACGGAAACCGAATCGCATCTTGCTGGCGCCATCCAGCACGCGCTCGAGCACCCCGGCAACATGATCCGCGCCGAGCTCGCCTACCATCTCGCGCGCATCTACCAGATCGAGCCGGACCGCGCCCAGTCGCTGGCTATCGCCGTCGAATACTTCCACACCGCCTCGCTTCTCTTCGATGATCTCCCCTGCATGGACAATGCCTCCCAGCGCCGCGGAGCCGCCTGCGCGCATCGCTCCTGGGGAGAAGGCGCCGCCATCCTTGCCGCGCTCGCGCTCATCAATCGAGCCTACGGTCTTATCTGGCAATCCGTCGCCGGACTCTCGCCCCGCACCCAGACCCGCGCGCTCCAATACGTCGAGCAGCACCTCGGCATCGCCGGCCTGCTCAACGGGCAAAGCCAGGACCTCCACTACGTCGCCAGCCTCCGCCATCCGCATCGCCATCAGCAGATCGCCATCGGCAAAACCGTCTCCCTCATCCGCATGCCGCTGGTTCTGCCCGCGATCCTCAGCGACGCATCCGCCCAGGAGATCTGCCTGCTCGAACGCCTCTCCGTCGTCTGGGGCCTCTGCTACCAAATCCTCGACGACCTCAAGGACGTGCTCCACGCACCCGGCGAAGGCGGCAAAACCGTCGCCCGCGACGCCGAGATGAACCGCCCCAACCTCGCGCTCACCATCGGTTTGGCCGCGTCCTTCCGCCGCGTCTCGCGCCTTATGCGCCTCAGCGACCGTATCGTCGCCCGCCTCACCGCGCGCTCCCGCAGTCTTTCTTTCCTTGACAATACGCGCCGCCGATTTCAAATGGAGATGGAGGCTCTCTCGCACTCGGCATTCGCGCAAAGTCTATGATTTTTCTCAAGCTCATCCTTACCAACCTGAGCCGGCATCGTGTGCGCACCGGCATCAGCATAGCCGGCATCGCCTTCAGCGTGGCCGCCATGCTCACCGTCGTCACCATTCTGCAGGGCGCTGTCGCCATGTTCTCCGGACTGCTCTCCGCCGACAGCCATATCATCGTGTTTGAGAAGGACGTCTCCGACCTCTTCTTCAGCAGCGTGCCCGACTCTGCCGTCCAGCAAATCCAGGCGATGCCCATGGTCGCCCACGCCGACCCGGTCCTCTTCGGCATCGTCTCCAGCTCCGACCACCCCATCATCACCTGCTTCGGCCTCACGCCCGCCGACTCCCGCATTCACAATGCTTCCTGGATTGCAGGCACACGCGCCAACTTCGGCAAAAACACAAAAGGCGTCGTCCTCGGCCAGCGCGCCGCCGACTTTCTCCACGCGCACCTCGGCTCCAGCGTCGCCATCGGCCACGGAACCTTTACCGTCGTCGGCATTGTGCACCTTAAAAACGGATTCGAGGATGGCGGCGTCTTCATGCCCCTCAAAACCGCGCAGGACTTCTTCCATAAGCCCGGCGAATCGTCTGTCCTTACCGTCAAGCTCAAAAACCGCAACGACCAGGCCGCCTTCAAGAACCTCATCCGCGAGCAATACCCCAACCTCATCGCCCTCAAAGACCAGGAGTTCGACCGCAGCTACTCGCAGTTCAAAATCCTCAAGGCCACCGCATGGGCCGTCGGACTCTGCGGCCTGCTGCTCGGCGGACTCGGCGTCGCCAACACCATGATCATGTCCGTCTTCACCCGCATCCGCGAAATCGCCATCCTGCGCGTCAACGGATTCTCCAACACCCAGATCGCCGCCATGGTCTTCGGCGAATCCGGCATCGTCTCCATCATCGGAGCCGTCTCCGGACTCCTTATCGGAGCCGCCTGCATCTTTCTGCTCAAAATGGTTCCCGCGCTGCACGGCTACATCGACTCGCGCATTCAGCCGCTCGTCGTCGCTGCCGTCGTCGTCCTCGCGCTCCTCACCGGCATCGCCGGAGCGCTCTATCCCGCGGCTTACGCCATGCGCATCCGCGCTGTGGAGGCGCTTCGCTTTGAGTAGCCTCAGCAGATCGCCCGACACTACGCTCGCCGCCGCCGCGCCGTCCCCCGTCGTCGTTCGTGCAGACGACGTCTTCAAGAGCTACGACGCCGGCGCAATCCGGGTGCTCAACGGCGTCGACTTTTCCGCCCATGCCGGACAGACCATCGCCCTCTGCGGCCCTTCCGGCTGCGGCAAAAGCACGCTGCTCCATCTGCTCGGCGGACTCGATGAGCCGACCGCCGGCCGCATCTTCATCCACGGCGCACAGCTCCAGCGCGGACGCTCCACCCTCAACATCCTCCGCCATCAAATCGGCTTCGTCTTCCAGCTTCACAACCTCATCCCCGGACTCACGCTCGAAGAGAACTGCATGGTGCCTGCCGTCGCCGCCGGGACCCCGCGCGACACGGCCCGTGCCCGTCTCCATCATCTTGCTGAGCGCACCGGACTCTCGCACCGCATCAATCAGCGCATCCAAAAGCTCTCCGGCGGAGAACGCCAGCGCACCGCGCTCTGCCGCGCGCTGATGAACAAGCCCGGCATCCTGCTCGCCGACGAGCCCACCGGCTCGCTCGATGAGCACACCAGCGCGCAAATCTTCAATCTTCTGCTCGAACTCGCTGAAACCGAAGGCATCACCCTCATCATGGCCACGCACGACCGCGCCATCGCCGGCAAGTGCGACCGCCTGGTGGAAATGCGCGACGGAAAGGTGGTCGAATCCGGGCTGCCCCACGCATAGAAGTGCGGGCGCCCCGCGTCTCGCAGAGATGTGGGCTGGAAATTATCTCCATGAACGCCGCCGCACAACTCGACTTCGCCGCGCACGCCCCCGCGCAGACTATCGCGCCCGCGGCAGAGCAGGGAACTGGCCCTTCCGTCCTGGCCCAGGCCGCATGGCACAGCCTCGCCTGGCTCGTCGTCGCCAACCTCATCGGAGTCTGGCTCGCCATCCTGCTGCTCTATCCGCAGGCCGGCGCATGGCTCGGCGCGTGGAGCTACGGCCGCTGGATGCCCGTCCACCTCGACCTCCAGCTCTACGGATGGATCAGCCTGCCCCTGGTCGGCTGGCTCCTCCATGTCTACCGCGCCGACCGTCCCGCACTTGCGCCCTGGGCACGCATCTCGCTGCTTCTCTGGTCCGTCGCCCTCACCCTCGGCAGCATCTCCTGGCTCAACGGACACTCCAGCGGCAAGCTCTTCCTCGACTGGTCCGGCTACGTCCGCGTCTTCTTCCCCGCCTGCATCTTCTTTCTTTGGATCGTCCTCGTCGCCGCCTTCATCCGCGACCTCCGCTCCGCCGCGCCACCCGCCGCCGTCGCCCGCATCACCAAAACCGCCGGCCTGGTTCTCCTTCTGCTCATCCCCTTCGCGATCTACATCGCCTGCAATCCGGCCATCTATCCGCCCGTAAACCCCGACAGCGGAGGCCCCACCGGAGCCAGCCAGCTCGAATCCGTCCTCATCATCGTCCTCATCCTGTTTCTGCTGCCCTACGGCATCACCAAACGCAATCAATCCGGCCCGCGCTGGCTCAAAATCGGCTGGGTGGTCTTCGCCGTCGAAGTCCTGCTCTGCCTCGGCCTGGGACGCGGCAACATCAGCGACCATCGTCCCACGCAATACCTCGCCCTTGGCAGCCTGCTCGTCTGGGTGCCGCTTATGCCCGCCTACTACAGCGCCTTCGTCTGGCGCGCCAACACGCGCCGCTGGGGCATCGCCACGCTCGCCTGGTGGGCGCTGCTCATCCCCTCCGGATGGCTCCTCTTCCTTCCCGGAGTCCTCGACCGCCTCAAATTCACCGACGGCCTCGTCGGCCACTCCCTCATGGCCATGGCCGGATTCGTCACCGCGCTGCTCATCTTCATGCTCATCGCCCTGCTCGGCGAAGACGGCGACGCCTTCCGCTCCACCTGGGCCTTCTATGCCTGGAACCTCGGAGCCTTCTTCTACGTCGTCATCATGATCTACGCCGGATGGATCGAGGGCCTGCATCCCGCCTTCACCATGGTGCCCGGCCCGCTGCGCGACGCCATCTATGGCCTGCGCCTCCTGCTCGGCGTCGCCATGACCGCCGCGTCTATTGACTGGCTCGTCCGCCTCACCGCGCGCATGCGCGCCCACGCCGCCGCAATTCCAGCCCACGCCGCCGCAATAGGAGCCGCCACCCGATGAAGACCCGCACCCTCATCCTTATCTATCACTTCATCGCCGGACTCTCCGACACCGCCACCGGCCTGCTGCTCCTTTTCGCGCCCGCCTTCACGCTCCGCCTCATGGGCGTCACCGAGGTTCCGCATCCGCTCTACTACGTCCGCTACATCGGCGTCTTCGTACTCTCCGTCGGAGCCACCTATCTCCTCATCCCCGCCGTCGTTCGCGATGCGCCGGACGTGTCCACCTGGTGGCGCGCGCAATGGGCCATCACCGCCTTCATCCGCGCGCTGGTTGCGCTCTTTGTCCTCTGGCAGGTCATCCTCGGCGTCATGGAGGGCGCATGGATCGCCGTCTTCTTTACCGATGCCACCTACGCCGCCATCCAATACATTGGCCTGCGCAAGCGCTGGCTGGACGTAAGGAGTTGATCGAACGCGCGTGACCACCGACGAAAAAAAACCGCAAGCCGAACCCCGCTTCGTCTCTTGGCGCGGCGTCTTCCTCATCGCTGCCACCTACATC
The DNA here is from genome assembly GCA_035532055.1 of Acidobacteriaceae bacterium. Taxonomy (GTDB): domain Bacteria; phylum Acidobacteriota; class Terriglobia; order Terriglobales; family Acidobacteriaceae; genus Silvibacterium. The sequence continues at coordinate 38,249 of DATKRT010000066.1, forward strand.
TACTTCCTCATCTTTGCCCAGTTCGGCTTCCTCCAGCGCCTCAACGCGCTTGGACTCTCCGCTGCGCACCTCAAAGCCGTCATGGCCGCCATGGCCCTTGGCGGAATCCTCTCCAGCCTCTTTGCCCCGCTTGTGCTTTGGCCCGAGCACCCGCGCCCTCGCCTGCAGGCCGCGCTCCTCGGCTGCGCCGTCGCCGCCGCGCTCACCACGCTCCCGCTCGGCCTCTTCGCCGCCATCGCCGTCTCCGCGCTCATCGGACTCTCCCTCGGCACCCTCACCGTCACCCTCGTCTCCAGCCTCCCGCTCTGGATCGCGTCCCCGCGCCCGCTCTTTGCCGTCGCTCTCGGCGTCGGCATCGGCTACTTCTGCTGCAACGTTCCCGCGCTATTCACCGCCACGCCGCGCATCATCGCGCTCACCGTCGCCGCGCTCGCCGTCATTGCAACCGTCGTCGCGCACCGCACCCACGCCGAGCCACCCGCCGCGCCCGCACCCAACGCCGCCCCCACGCAAACCAGCTTCTTCGCCATCCTGCTCTGGTTCACCGCGCTCGTCTGGTTTGACTCCGCCGCCTTCTTCATCATCCAGAACTCGCCCGCGCTCAAGTCCTCCACCTGGCAGGGCGCCGCGCATCTCTGGCGCACCGGCTCCATCCACCTCATTGCCGCCCTCGCCGCCGCCTGGCTGCTCACGCGCCTGCCGCTCATCGCGACTCTCGGCTCAGCCTTCACCGCGCTCGCCGTCGCCAGCTTCTTCCTGCTGCATCCCGCGCACTCTGCTCCCGCCGCATTCCTTTATCCCATCGGAGTCTCCCTTTACTCCGTCGCGCTCGTCGCCTGGCCCTCCTACATGCTCACGGCCACGCCAGCCGATCGCGTCCGCCGCGCCGGAATCATCTACGCCGTTGCCGGATGGATCGGCTCCGCGCTCGGCATCGGCATGGCCCAGCACCTCCACCAGGTTCCGCTCGCCTTCATCGTCATTGCCGCCGCCGCGTTTGCCGCGCCGCTCTTCTTCACCACCACCTTCCGCTACCGCCACGAAGTCGCCGCCGTGGCCCTCGTCTGCGCCGCCTCCTGGGGCGTCCAGCGCATCCTCGTCAGTCACCATCCGCACCCGCACCTGGCATCACTCACCCCCATCCAGCGCGGACGCCGCGTTTACATCGCCGAGGGTTGCATCAATTGCCACTCGCAGTATGTCCGCCCCAGCTCGCCCGACGTCGAAATGTGGGGCCCCACCGGCAACCTCAACGTCATCCGCCGCGAAAAGCCTCCGCTCATCGGCAACCGTCGCCAGGGCCCCGACCTCACCAACGTCGGCAGCCGACGCTCGCCGCTCTGGCTCCGCATCCATCAAATGGACCCGCGCGCGCTCAGCTACCACTCCGTCATGCCGTCCTACGCCTACCTGTTTAAGGACAATCGAGGCGACGACCTCATCGCCTACCTCTCCAGCCTCAAAAGCCCCAACAGCGCGCAGCACCTCCAGCAGGTCGCCGCTTCCTGGCAGCCCTCCGCCGCGTCGCTCATCGCCGTTAATCGCCTCAACGGCGCACAACTCTACAGCGAGTACTGCGCCACCTGCCACGAGCCCAACGGATACGTCCTCACCCACTGGCGCTCCAGCTTTAAAAAACTCCCACCCAACCTCACCACCGCGCCGCTCCAGCACGTCCCCGCCGGACTCAGCCCCGCCCAGCAGCGCCTCGCACTTGCTAGAATTATTAGGTTCGGGATTCCCGACACCAACATGGCTGGACACGAATACCTTCCCGGCGCGCAAATCGTCGCACTTGCCGAACAGGTCCAGGCCATGCGTTTCCAGGCCATGCGCGGCACCAGCCCTCCCGCAAAGCAATCAAAATGACGACTGACCACACCCCAACCAGCCCCTGGCGCTCCACGCACCACCGCAACGGACGCTTCTTCAATCCGGACACGCCGCCGCAGCGCTTCTCGCAATTTCTCAAGTGGGTCACCAGCCGCAAAGTCGGTCCCTGGCGCGACTTCATCCCCTCAACACCCGGCCCGCCGCCGCCGCCTCGCGTTCAGGGCGACAACCTCCGCGTCACCTTCGTCAATCACGCCACGTTTCTGCTGCAAACCCAGGGCTTCAACCTGCTTACCGACCCCGTCTGGTCCGAGCGCGTCAGTCCCGTCTCCTTCGCCGGCCCCAGCCGCCACCGCGCCCCCGGCCTCCACTTCCACGACCTGCCCGGGATCGACGCCGTCCTGCTCACCCACAACCACTACGACCACTGCGACATTCCCACGCTGCGCAAGCTCGTCGCCCGCGACAACCCCGCCATCGTCTGCCCGCTCGGACTCACGCCCATGCTCCGCAAAATCGGCTTCCGCGAAATTTATGAGCTCGACTGGTGGCAGCAGATTGAGTGGCGCGGCCTGCCCATCCACTGCATGCCCGCGCAGCACTTCGCCTCGCGCGGCCCCTTCGACCGCGACCGTACCCTGTGGTGCGGATTTGCCCTCAACGCCCCCTCCGGCACAATTTACTTCGCCGGAGACACCGGCTTCGGCGTGCTCTTCCACGAAATCGCCCGCGAGTTTCCGCGCATCCGCCTCGCCCTGCTGCCCATCGGAGCCTACGAGCCCCAGTGGTTCATGGGCCCCATTCACATGACGCCCGAACAGGCCCTCCAGGCCCACGCCATCCTGCGCGCCCCCGTCTCCATCGCCACGCATTACGGAACCTTCTCGCTCGCCGACGATGGCGAAACCGACGCCGTCGACCGCCTCCGCGCCGCGCTCGCCGCCTCTGACCACGACCCTGCCTTCTGGATCATTCCCGAAGGCCAGGGCCACGAAATCCCCCTCTCCGCCGGCCCCGCCGCTGCTTCAGTAGACCAGCACCGCGGCCAGTAAGATCACCGCCGCCGTTACCACCAGCACCGCGTTCATGTCCACCGTAATCACGCGCCCGCCCCGCCGGATCCGCACCGGCTTCACGCCCTCCGGATCACGCAGCGTCCCTCCGTACCAGCGCCGCGTCGCCATAGCGGCCAGAAAGCCCAGCAGCGGCAAGGCCGCCAGCACCGCCGCCAGATAAAACCGCTGCACCGCATACGGCCCCGGCCACCATAGCAGCGCCACCTCGACCACGCACTCCAGCGCCGTCGTCACCGTTTGCCAAACCACATGGAACCGCGCATGTCCCGGCCACAGCGGATGCGTGGCATGGGTCCGGTTCAAATCAATGAAAAGCGGCGTAATGCCCAGGCCCAGCACAATCGCCGTGATTGCCGTGCGCGCCAGGGTTACCGGAAGTGTAGAATTTGCATCCATATTCTTATTGCTACCTTTTTCCCCGCCCCTTTCAAGGGCTTGGCTTTCCGTTTTGACGATGTGGTTTTGTGCGTGTTCTGCTGCACGTTGTTCACTAACGCGGGAGTGCTATACTTCAGTACTTCCAGACTGCGGGGTGCTCGTTGGAATTTCACCCGTTCGATGCCGAGTACGTTGAGAGTCTGTGTGCTGGCGATACCTGCATTGAGGACCACTTTGTTCGCTACTTTACCAGTCTGCTCAATCTCAAGCTGCGTGCCCGCCTCCGCTCCCCACAGGCCATAGAAGACGTCCGGCAGGAGACATTTACCCGTGTCATCGCCGCCCTGCGCCGCGACAAAGCCCTCCGCAATCCTGAACGCCTGGGTTCCTTTGTGAATACCGTCTGCAATAACGTGCTGTTTGAACACTATCGCGCCGTCACCCGCCAGGGCGCATTCGACGACATTGAAAAAATCGCCCTGCCCGCCAGCGGGCCCAGCGTTTTCGACGAGATCCTCTCCGGCGAACTCAAGCTTCAGGTCGGCAGAATACTCAAGCAAATGGCGCCCCGCGACCGCGCCGTTTTGCAGGCAGTCTTTATCGAGGAACGCGACCGTGACGAGGTCTGCCGCGAGTTAGGCGTCGACGCCGACTACCTGCGCGTCATCCTGTTCAGGGCCAAACAAAGCTTCAAATCCGAGTTTCTTAAGCAGATACCGGCCGCTTTATCCACCACAACTCATTGAAGCGTTTCCGTAATGCCTGTCACTATCATTATGGAAGGAGGGATATCTCGCCGCAATGGACCACAATGAAGTAATCCGGACCATGGCAGCGGAACGGTATCTGCTCAATGAGTTGACCCTGGAAGATCGCGAGGCATTCGAAGCCCATTTCTTTGCCTGTTCCCTCTGCGCCCACGATCTCCGCGCCGCCGCCGCTTTCCTGCAGGAGGCCAAAACGCAGCTCCCCGAGTTCGCCATACCGTCTCCTGTACAACCGCAACCCATCATTCCCGCCAAAACGCGACCGCATCTGTCCTGGTGGAGGCCGGCCGTCGTGATTCCAGCCTTTCTTGCTCTGCTGGCCATCGTGGGCTACCAGGTTCTATTTACCGTCAAGGCCATGCGCCCCGCTTCTACGCAACCGCAAGTCATGTCCCAGGTAGCACTGCAGGCGGGCAATACAAGCGATGCACAGGTACCCGTTGCAGTCATACGGGGCCGTGGAGTTGTCCTGCTCATCAATCTGCCGCAGCCCGCTATCGCCTATGCAGCCTACACCATTGACCTCCAGTACCCTGGCACCACCCAGGCCTGGACACAGACCGTGAGCGCCTCGGCCGCTTCCAGCACTTCAGGCGGACCGCTCTCGTTGCTCATCCCCGCCGCCGGTCTCGAACGGGGTCCGTATCATCTGGTTGTCTATGGCGTAAGCGCGTACGGACATCGCGCCCTGCTCGACCGCAGCACGCTCGACTTCGTATTCAACAAATCTCCAGCCCACGGTTGAGCATCATCTCTACCCTGCAGGGCCGCCTTTGCGCGGCCTTGCAGCTTTCCGCAGATTTTTTCTGACGCCTGAAACGAATCCATACTCTCAATCACTATCAACTGTTGTAAGAGAAGAGACGGGATGGCCCTTCTGCGAAAGTCCAAAACCCTTCGCAAGGCTCAATCCCAGATCAGATTTTCAAGGATGGCTGCGGCCGGCATAGCCTACGCCTGGCCTTGAGGTCCTCCAGCATATGGCGGCGCACGCAGCCATACCAACGCGGAGGGTTCCTTCGGCCTTTGCCGCTGCGGCCTCTTAGGCCGTTCTTTACGGCCGTCGACGCTGCCGCTCTCGAAGCCTGCGAGAACGGCAGCGTCGAATCCTCTTTCACGCTCTCCACTTCATGTTCTCCACTTCGCATCCGCCGGTCACCACAACACGCCGGCCCGGCATGTTTCCCATTCGTAAAACCTCTGCGCGCAATGCCTTGATGCTGGGGGTTTTCTGTTTTTGCCGCAAGCTTTTCTATGCGCGCGTTCATCCATTCATTCGAATTGTATGCACCAGAAATGCATGCTCCGTCATCGCCGCATGCATTCCTCTCGACCTCCGCCGCTTGACGCAGCCTGTCGATCTGCGTATAACTGCGACGTTACCAGCGCTTATTTTTAGGAACTTGCACTGCATGCCAGAAGCCCGACAGCAAAGCGCGAAAGGAAAATCTCTGCGCACTCTCGCTGAAAAGAAAAAGCCGTCTGCCAATAATGCTCCCCATCCTTCCTATGCCCAGTTTCAGACTGCGGTGCAGCTCATGCAGGAAGGGAAGTACGAGAAGGCCCATACCGTTTTTGAGAAGCTCACCCATAACGGTGCGCCCGAGCTGCTCGAACGATGCCGCACCTATCTCGCCGCCTGCGAGCGCCAGTCCAGGAAGGTCTCCCTCAGCTTCAACACGGCCGAGGAGCAATACGATTACGCCATCTCGTTGCTCAATACCGGCAACTACGAGGATGCTCGCGACCAGTTCGAGGGCCTCCTGAAAAAGAACAACCTGGCCGCCTACGCGCATTATGGCCTGGCGGTGCTCAACAGCATGACCGGGCAGGCAGAGGAGTGCCTCGATCATCTGCGTACGGCCATCACCATCAATCCGCAGAACCGCATCCAGGCACGCGGCGACGCCGACTTCGTCGACATGGCCGACGACCCGCGCTTCACGGAACTGCTTTATCCAGAAGCGCTCGAATAAGCAGCGCACACGGACGCACGTCCGCGCCGGCGCATCCAATTCACTCGGCATGACCACTACCAGCACTGAGCACCAGCCGCGTATCCCCAACACCCGCCCGGCAGATCTCCGCGTCGTCGCCATCGGCGGTGGCACCGGCCTCTCCACCCTGCTGCGCGGCCTCAAGCAGTACGCGCCCTCCGCCGCCGGCACCGCAGCACCCACAGGCAAGCCCCACCCCATCGCCGATCTAACCGCCGTCGTCACCGTCACCGACGATGGAGGCTCCAGTGGACGCCTCCGCAAAAACTTCAACATGCTTCCGCCCGGCGACCTGCGCAACTGCATGGTCGCGCTCTCTGAGGATGAGGGCCTCATGTCCCAGCTCTTCCGCCATCGCTTCCAGTCCGGAGGCGAGTTGGAAGGACACAACTTCGGCAACCTCTTCGTCGCCGCGCTCACTGAAATGACCGGCGACTTCGGCCACGCCATCCGCCTCGCCGGAGAAGTCCTCGCCATGCGCGGCGTCATCTACCCCGCCACCTACACCAACACCACCCTCGTCGCCCGCATGGCCACCGGAGCCATCGTTCGCGGAGAAACCAACATCACCGCCAGCAAGGACCAGATCGTCGAGCTAAGCCTCGACCCGCCCGTCGTCGAGCCGCTCCCTGAGACGCTCGCCGCCATCGCCCACGCCGACCTCATCACCCTCGGCCCCGGCTCGCTCTACACCAGTCTCATCACTAACCTGCTCGTTTCAGGCATCCCGGAAGCTCTCGCCACCGCCCGCGGCACCCGCGTCTACGTCGCCAACCTTATGACCCAGGCCAACGAGAGCCTTCAACTCACCGCCTCCGAGCACATCGAGCGCATCTACGCCCACACCGGCCAGCCCGTCTTCGACTACGCCCTCATCAACACCGCGCCCGTACCGCAGGCCGTCCGCGAGCGCTACGCCGCCGAAAGCGCCGAGGCGATTAAGCCCGACATCGACCGCATCGAGGCCATGGGCATCCGCTGCATCACCGGAAACTTCGCCGCCGAAGGCGACGTCCTCCGCCACGACGCTCTCCGCGTCGCCCAAACCGTACTCAAACTCGCCGGCACCGCCATTAGCGAGGAATAGCCCAGCCCCAAACATCGAAAGCCCCGTCCGGAGTGATGACCGGATGGGGCTTTCGCGATGCCAGCGCTACGCTGTCTGAAATTGCACTCAGAATAGCAAAGCGGCCAACCACAAATTCACTGGCCGCTTCACCAACTGGCCGCTTCTTAACTGACCGTTTTATTACTGTTCCAGCACCGCCACCCCATACTTCGGCAGCGTCACGTTCGATACCGTCCCGCCCTTCAGCAGATTCTTCATAGCCCCCGGCAGCGTCACGCTCTCTTCCGATGTGTTGTGGTTGATCAGAATCAGCACCGTCTTGCCCGCGCCTGTCCGCTCACACACCTCCACGCCCGCCGGAACACCCTCCACCAGCGGCTTCACGCCCGCGTCCGCAAGCCACGTCGCCGTCAGCTTGCTCAGCAGCGTAGGACTAAGCCACGCGCCCACATACGTAATGCTGCCGTTGCCCACCTTGCGCTCCAGCACCGCCGGCTGCCCATCCAGCCATCCGTTGCTCTTGCCGTAGCGCATCAGCACCTTCGTCGCCGGATTCGTCGCCTCCAGCGTCTCCGCCCAAACGTCCGCCGTGCCCGCGCCCGCCGGGCCGCTCACCGGAACCTTCCCCGCCAGCGCATAGAACTGCGTTACCGACCCGCCCAGCAGCCCCACCAGCGGCCCCGGCTGCCGCTCCGGCTGTAGCGCGTCATACGCGTCCTTCATGCCGCTCCGTGGACCCAGCACCAGATGCCCGCCCTGCTTCACATACGCCATCAGGTGATCGGCCATGGCCTGCGGCAGCACATTCAGCGCCGGAGCCACCACCACCTTGTACCCATCCAGCGGAGCCATGGGAGAAACAATGTCCACCGCCTGCGACTGGTTGCGCAGCGGCTTGTAGAACGCCAACAGCTCCTTCACCGGATCAAACTTCGCGCTGTGCCGCTGGAAGTTAATCGCCCACCGGCTGTCATACGACTGGATGACGGCTACCTCCGAGTGCGGTGTCGTGCCCTTCAGCGCCTCGCCCGCCTCATCAAACTCCTTGCCCGTCTGCTGCACCTCCGCATACACCGGCGCGGGCTTGCCGTCGATCCCCACCAGCACGCCGTGGTACTCCTCCTGCCCGTTCGGATTCGCCCTCCACTGCCAGTACTCCACCGTATTCGCGCCGTGCCCGATCGCCTGCCACGCCATGTCGCGCACCTGGCCCTTGTTCAGCGGATTGTTCGTCTGCCGCCAGTTCACAAACGCCGGCTCCGTCTCCATCACCCAGAAGTCCTTCTGCTTGTAGCCCCGCGTCAGGTCGTGTGTCGCGCCGTTGTCAATGTAGTCGTAGTTGCCCGACCCGATGTAATCGTCCCACGCCGCAATGTCCAGCACCTTGTGCAGCGGGTACTCGTCAAAGCCGTCGAACCATCCCATGGTGTTCGTCGTAATAAACTGCCGCGGGTCGGCATGCGGACGAATCGCGCTGATCTGGTTCTCCGAGTAGCTCACCCACGTCGCCGTCACAAACCGCTTCCAGTCCAGCAGCAGCGCCGGACTCTCATTGTCCTCGCGCACCGGAATCTGGTTGAAGTTGTTGTACGTCTGGCTCCAGTACGCCGTGTGCCAGTGGTCGTTCAGGTCGGCAATCGTGCCGTACTTCTTCTTCAACCATGCGTGGAACTGCGCCTTTGCCTCCGGATCGAACGACGGGTTCGCATACTCGTTGTCGAGTTGCCATCCCACCACATCCGGGTTGTGTCCGTAGCGCACCGCCATCCGCTCGGCGATATCATGCGCCAGCTCGCGATACTTTACGTCCGCAAACGAGAATTGCTGCCGGTTGCCGTGCTCGTCGCGCACGCCGTTCTCGCTCACCCGCAGCGTCTCGGGATACTTCTCCGTCAGCCACGCCGGAGGAGCCGCCGTCGGCGTTCCCAGCACCACCGCAATGTGGTGGCGCGCCGCATCGGCAATCGCATGGTCCAGCCATTCCCAGTGGTAGACACCTTCTTCCGGCTCCATCGTGCTCCACGCAAACTCGCCCACGCGGACCACATGAATATGCGCCGCCTCCATCCGGTCCAGGTCCGTGTTCCACTGCGCCTCCGGCCACTGCTCCGGATACCACGCCGCACCCAGCAGCACCGGCGGCTGGTTCGTGTAGTTGGTAGCCTGAGCAAATGTAAGCGGTGACAAAACTAGCGCGGCCATGACCGCAATCGAAGCAAAACGCATCTTTATCTCCTCTTAAAGCCGACTTCTTTTCTGCGACCAACGGGAGCAGCCACAAAGGCTTATCCAACGAAGGCGCGTAGCGCGTGTGCCTGGACGGCCAGTCCTGCCTGGACGGTTAGTCCTGCCTGGACGGTTAGTCCTGGACCAACAGCCCCGCCGACCGATAGCTTATCCCATCCAGCACTACTTCGAATACAGGTAATTGCGGAGTCGCGGTCACCACTTCAATTTTCCCGTCCGCCAGCACCACCGTGTCCTCGGCCTTGGCTCCGTGCAGGCTCGGGTTATAGGCGAAAGCCTGCGGAGCCGTCACCCGCTGCGTACCCTGCGGCGCAATCACCCAATCGCGCTCCGCGTAGCCGCACGCCCCGCCTTGGTGATGGCGCTCAATCTCCTCCGCCGCGCCTGCCTCGGCATACGCCCGCTGCGTCGCCGCAAAAATCTCGCTCGACACCGCGCCGTCCTTCGTCGCGTGCAGCATCGCCGCATGGATCCGCGCCGCCGCCTCAAAGGCTTTCGCCAGCTCCGCGTCCGGCTTCCCGAAGTGCACAAACCGCGTTATCGAAACCACCAGTCCCCAGCGTCGCGCGCACAGGTTCACCATCCCGTAGCGGTGCAGCACGCCGGCCCGCGGCACCGCATGCTTGTACTTGAAGATGCGCTCATCGGCGCCCATCAGCAGCACCGTCGGCGTAATGCTCCGTTTCCATAGCGCCTCGGAAACGCGTCCCGCCATCTCCTGCTCGGTCACTCCCGGAGCAAGCCCTTCCACCACCTCGACCGTTGCCGCCGCTGTCTGCTGCCCCAGCGTCCGCAGGCGCTCAATCTCGCAGCATGTCAGCCGACTCCGCAGCCCGGTCAGGTCCACAGTTTTCGCGTCCGGCGTTGCCGTGTCCGCGCACAGCGTTCCGCCGCCCGCCAGCTCGCGCAGCCGGTCGCCCGGGCCCTCGTGCCACTTGTAGATCACCGGCTCATAGCCCAGCCCGGCAAACTCCTCGTCCGCCAGCCGCGCCGCCTCGTTGTTCGGAGCAAGATAATACTTCCGCCCATCGCGCGTCAGCAGCAGTTGGCATACGGCCGTCTCCGACCCCTGCGGAACCCGCGCCTCTACCTGCCCGGCGGTAATCCACGCAATGTTGCCGTGGCGGCTCAGCGCCAGCGCGCTCGCCTGATTGCGATCCAGCAGGTCTTGCACCTGCTTCAGTTTTGTCTCAATTTCTGCACTGCGTGGTTTTGGCAATGCGCTTTCCTCTGACATTCCGCCCCCGGTCGATCAGGATGGTTTACAGGTAAACCGATTTTATAGGCTCGCGGCACATTTTGGCCCGCAGGAAGTTAGACGATTTTCCTGGGATTTAGACGCACGCTATTTCCGTGCACCCAAGCGGACGCACGCACAGCCGCGCCACCACGATCACCAGCGCAATCCACACCAGGTCCGCGCCCAGCAGGTGCAGGATCTGCATCGTGAGCGGAGTCAGCAGCAATAGATCGCCCAGCCCCAGCCCATACTGCACGATGAGCAGCGCAATCAATCCCAGCCCCAGCTTGCGATTCTCCGCGTAGCGCATGCTCATCAGCGCCAGCCCCACCACAAAAAAGCCCGCTATCAGGCTTACCGCCGGATGGAACCACCGGATCCGCACCAGCCAGTCGCTGTGCGCGGAGAAGTCCTGCGCAAACGCCGCGGCCAGGTTTGTCGCCGGATGCAGCGTGTCCGCCAGCGCCGCCAGCGATCCCGTTACCCCCGTCGCAATCACCGCCAGCAGCCCGATCGACGCCGTCCACACGCCGCGCAGAACCACGCTCCCGCGCATAGTGCCGTGCTTGCGCGACAGGAAGTGCGCCGTCAGCGTCATCGCCGCCAGCATCAGCAAAGTATTGGTCAGGTGCAACGCCAGATAAAACGCCCGCGCCGGAGAATCGTTCTGCGCCGTCATTCCCAGCAGCACCAGCAGCGCGCCGATCAGCGCTTCATTCAGAATGAAAATCAGCGACGCTACCGCCGCCGCCCGCGCCAGGTGCCGCTTCGCCGTCCCGCGAAATACCCACACCACCAGCCCCACCACCAGCAGCAGCGCAATCCCGCTCGTCGCCCGGTGCGCGTATTCAATAATGGTGGTGATCTGCGGATGCTGCTGCACAATCTCGCCGTTGCACAGCGGCCAGTGGTCGCCGCAACCGTTGCCCGACCCGGTCGCCCGCACCAGCGCCCCGTCCAGAATCACCGCAACGTTATAGGCCAGCACGCCCCACGCATACCAGCGCAGCCCACGCGAAGCCGCAGCCGCAGGAGGCGGTGCTGCAACGCCGGAGTCCTCCGCAGCGGCAGTCGAGGTCGAAAGGCTCATAGCATCTCCCGCTTTATTCTACGGCTCCATTTTCGAGGTGGCTGTACCCGAAGCCAAAGCCTCAAGTCAGCGCGGCCATCGACACCAAAGCGGGTCAGTTTGAATCCACGGAACGTCTGTATGAGACCAGTTTCTGACTTTACCGATGCCCCCGCGCCGTCGGCGGCAAAATCCCATTCAGCCGCAAATAATAGGCCGCGATCGCGTAGTGATCGGTCCAATCGTTGGTCATCATGATCATCGCTCCGCCCCGGGAAATCGAATGCGGTCCAAACAGATGAACCGGATTGCCCAGGCCGGTGTCAGTTTCATGCGCAAACCTGGTCGTGCAATAGGCGTACGAGTCTTTCAGCCGGGTGATGAGCACGGACTTCGAGGGTGCGCCCTTCATCACTCCACTGGCCGCCGCCGGCATGGCTGCTCCCGTCAGTTTTGAGCAAAACATGTAATTCGCCATCGTCGCGTGCTTAATCAGGTGCCGGAAGGTCATCTGCGGTGGCGTGGGCTTATACGTATACTTGCCCGCCGGCATGGCCTCGGCCGCGGCGACCATGTTCTGTCCGCTCCTCGTCATGACACTTTTCACCGTGCTGGTGATGGGGTTGGCGATGGTCTGCGCCAATACAAGCGGCGCCAAACATGCCACTAAGGAAAGGCACACCGGAACGCGTATCTTCATGAAGGCTCCTCCGTTACGGGAAATTGAAGCCATGGAATCCACAGCCATGACAATGCGAACATGATACGCGCGCTTCACTAAGCGAGTCATCTGCTTCAGGTTTCGATTGGGCCGCGCAGTCCGCAGGGACGGCTAGTCCGCCAGTTGCCTGGCTCTCTCGGTTGCGCGCATCACGGCTTTGATCAGCGTCACGCGCAGGCCGCCTTCTTCCAGTTCCAGGATGCCGTCAATCGTGCACCCGGCCGGAGTCGTCACGGCGTCTTTCAGCAGCGCCGGATGATACCCCGTTTCCAGCACCATCTTGGCCGCGCCCAGCGTGGTCTGCGCCGCCAGCAGCGTGGCGATGTCGCGCGGCAGACCCACCTTCACGCCCGCCTCCGCCAGCGATTCAAGAATGATGTAGATGAACGCCGGCCCGCTGGCCGACAAGCCCGTGACCGCGTCCATGTGTTTCTCGTCCACGATCACCGTGCGGCCCACGGCCTCGAATATCCGCGACGCCAGCGTCATCTGCGCCTCGCTCACATGCTTGCCCCGGCACAGCGCCGCAATGCCCGCGCCCAGCATCGACGGCGTATTCGGCATCGCCCGAATCACCGGAACATCGATCCCCGCCGCCGCTTCAATCGCGCCCGTCTTCACCGCCGCGGCAAACGATATCAGCAGCTTGCTGGTCGTCAGCGCTGGCTTGATCTCCGCCATCAGCGCCGGAACCTGGAACGGCTTCACGCCCAGCAGAATCACGTCCGCCGACTGCACCGTGGCCACGTTGTCCGTCGAGACCTGCACGCCCCACTGCGCGCTCAGCACCGCCGCGCGCTCTTCGTGCGCCACCGTCGCCGTCAGTTGATCGGGCTCCAGCATCTGCTGCTTCAAAAACGCCTGCAGCAAAATGCCGCCCATCTTGCCCGCGCCCAGTACCGCCACGCGCAGCTTCTTCAAATCCTCACTCTGAATCTTCGCTTCCTGAGCCACCGTATTCATCGTATCTATCAGCTTACACAACTGGCCCACAGCCAACCGTGCCCTTCGCCATATACCATTAGCAAATGCGGTCTTTGCCGCCTTTCATGATGAACAAACCCGCCTTGCTATTCTTCGCCGCCGCGCTCGCCGCCTCTCCCCTGGCCCACTCCCAGACCTTCCCCAAGTCCGTCCAGAAGCAGGCCGCGCAAAGCTCCTCCTATCCCGGCACGCTCTCCGCCAGCGCCGCGCCGTCCGTGCCGCAATCGCTCGCCGACCGCCGCGCCGCGCTCAGCGGCATCCTCGACCAGCTCTGGCAGGACCATCTCGCCCGCCACCCCATCTCCGCCTCCGTCTTAGGACACCACAGCTACGACGCCGACCTGCCCGACTACTCCGTCTCCGCCTACAACGCCGCGCTCGACAGTGGACGCCAGACCCTCCTGCGCCTCAGCGTCATTGACACCGGAGGCATGGCGCCCGAAGAAGCCCTCAGCGAAGACCTTGCCCTTAGCCGCCTTATCGCCCAGCAGCAGGCCGCGCAGTACAACCCCTGGCAAATGCCCATCACGCCGTACTCCGGCCCGCAAATCAACCTCATCCGCGCGCTCCCTAAGCTCCGCTTCGCCACCGTTGCCGACTACGACAACTACGCCGCGCGCCTCGGCAAGCTGCCCGCCGCCATTCAGCAGGCCACCAACGCCGCCGACTTCGGCATGCAGGCAGGACGCATCCCGCCGAAATACCTGCTTGAGCAGGTGCTTGCGCAGGTCAACGCCGTCGCCCACGCCAAACCAGACGCCACGCCCTTCGCCCGGCCGCTGCGGCATTTCCCCGCGTCCATCTCCACCGCCGACCGCCAGCGCATAAGCGATGAAATCCTCACCGCCATCCGCGCCCAGGTGCAGCCGGCGTACATCCGCCTCGGCCTCTTCCTCAGCCGCAGCTACGTCCCGGCAGGACGCGCCAACGCCGGCCTGTGGTCCATCCCTGCCGGAGACGCCTACTACGCCTTCCTCGTCCAGCAAAGCACCACCACCACCCTCACGCCGCAGCAGGTGCACCAACTCGCCCTCCATCAGGTCGCGCAGGACGAGGCCGCCATGCTGCCGCCCGCGCAGAAGCTGGGCTATAAAGACCTCGCCGCGCTCCGCGCCGCCGCCGCTACCAACCCCAGGCTCCACGCCGAGTCCACGCCGCCGCTCGCTGACAGCTACCAAAAAGCGCTCGCGGCCCTGCCCACCACGCTGCCGGCCTTCCGCCGCTACTCCCACTACAACGCCTTTATAGATGGATGGTCGCTCTACACCGCCGGGCTCGCCGCGTCGTCCGACCCGTGGCAGACCCTCGGGCGGCTCGAGCTCGACCGCCGCCACGCCGCCCTCGCCGTCATCGACACCGGCATCCACGCCCTCCACTGGACACGCCCGCAGGCCATCGACTACCTCGATGCCCATACCTTGCTCAGTGGCGCTGACGTCGTGTTGGAGGTCGATCATGTCATCGCCCAGCCCGCCCGGTTTGCGGCGGCCACCATCGGAGCAATCGAGCTCAACCAGCTCCGCGCCCTCGCGCAAAAATCGCTCGGCGCAAAATTCTCGCTCCCCGCCTTCAACCGTCAGTTGCTCCAATCCGGCCCACTGCCCATGGACCTACTGCAGCAGCAGATCGAACAATGGATCGCAACGCAGAAGGGAAGCGGCGAGTAGGAAGGGGCGAAGAACACTCAGCGAAAGAAGCGGGACGAAACTGCTCACGTAACTCAGTCCGTCCCGACATGATCTCTTCCGCATCTTCCCCGATGTCGCCGATGGTGCCGTCATCGTTGCTTACGCGAACCCTGCGTCTAAAACGACGACGTATGCCTCGGTGGATGCGCTGTCGGGAACGGTCACCCCGCTCACGACAAAGTCTTCACTGCTTTCAGTGGGTCTCGGTTTCGATGGAACGAATATCATCTCGGCCCAGCGCAACCAGATCGATCTCAAGCCAAAACAATAGTGCAATTTTGCCCAGCGCCCCACAACTCGCAGAGAGGCGGGCGCACCAATCCCTACCCACTCACGCCGTTCTTTCGAGCGCACCGCGACTCCGGCATCTTGTGTTTCCACGTCCTCGGGCAGAGGAGCGAAAGCCAACTGCTTTCTAATCCCTACCAGCTAGAAGCTAGAAGCTAATAGCTAATAGCTGCTCGCCGTCGCCGCCAGATCCCGCGGCTCATACGGTACACCCTCGGCCATCGCCTGCTTGAAGTCCTCCAGCAGAGCCTGCTTCATGCCTTTCTTCCACTTCACCTCGCCGTCCACACGCAGCTCATACTCCGCCGCCAGACCCTCCATCGCTACCTTCTCCCGCTCCTGCTGCTCCCGCGCCTTTGTCTCGTGATACTGCTGCAGTATGACCTTCTGATACCCGGACTCCTCCTGTCCCTCTACGTCCTCCGGGTCTTTCTTCCCCGCATACGGCTCCGGCGGAACATTATGCAGATTCACTACTGTTGCTTCGCGGATCGCCTCGCCCGTGGCCGCGTCCCTCGCCGGCACGCAGGCGTCGCAGTGGCACGCGGCATGATGCCGCTCCTTCGGCAGGTGGTCGGTCTTGCCCTCGCAGTCCGGGCAGCGGCAGCCCAGCGAATGGTACTCCTCGGCATCGTCGAATGATTCCAGCGCCTCGCGCGGCATGCCCACCTCATCGCCACCCGGCAGCACAACCACGGTCGTTGCCACCTTCTCGCGATTCGCCTCCGCCAGCGCGCCCTTCCGCAGATTAAGCTCGCACGAGCGCAGCGCCCGGATCATCGTGTTGGCCGTGAAATTGTCGATCCGCTTGCTGTTCAGCGCCTGCAGCACCATAAACAGGTTCAGCTGAATCGCCGCCCGGTCCTCGGGATACACAAACGCAATCGGAGTATGCACAAGCTCCGGATCGGGCGCTGCCTTTTCCCGCTCCAACGCCGCCTGCACCGTGCTGTGATGACGGCAGAAAAGCGCTTCCTTCACCGCCGCCTGATCGCACAACTTTCCGCCCGCCATTATGTGCCTGCATAACTGAATCATGTTGCCTCCTTTTGCTTTCCTGTTACTCCGCAAATTTTTCCGCGCAATTTTTGTAGTTCATACATGGCATTGAAGATAGGACCGCAGAACTGCCCGCATGCAGCCACCTTTCCGCATGCCGGCAAAAGCAAAAGGCGCAGCCAAAGCTGCGCCTCTCCCATTCACAAAATTTCACACTGACGGCTGACGCCTCGCCGCTTCTCACCAACCCGCAATCGACTCTCCGGCGCGACCAACGGAAGCGGTCACGGATCCGGACTTAGGATGTCGCGAAGCGCGTATGCCTGGACAACGAGTCCCCTATATTTAGAATAGCAAATTAGCTCATAATTAAATGCATTTGCAAGTCTAATGATATGTATGAGTTACAAAATTTACCCCTTGACAAGGTTTTCGCCGCCCGCCCTGTGGATTTCTTTCCCGCATCCAATTCTGGGTATCATTGAGCACCCTATGCATCTCTGGTTCCTCATCGTGAGCCTGTTCCTGCCCCGGATTGCATTTGTCCTCTTCTGGCTCGGCGGCGGACACTGGCCCTTCCCACCCCCCTTCGACATTCTGTGCTGGATCTTCATCCCCCGCGCCATGGTTCTGTATGACGTCTACCGCTGGCAGGGCTTCGGCATCTGGTTCTTCATCCACCTCCTCGCCGCCCTGCTCACCTACGGCGCCGGAGGCAAAAAGTTCAGCGGCCGCTAACCCGGCTTATAATTCCGCCGGACTCGTGGCCGCCTCACTTAGCTTGCTCCTGCTGTCTTACTGCACCGGAACCACCGGCAGGTCGATGTAGCTTGCGTGGCCCGGCTCGTGGAAGATGCGCTGCGTGGCCTTCTTATAGTCCGAGGCCTTTGCAAAAAAGATATTCGGCACAAAGGTCTGCGGATTGCGGTCATACAGCGGGAACCACGCCGACTGCACCTGCACCATGATCCGGTGCCCCGGCCGGAACACATGGTTCGACGTGGGCAGCGCAAACTTGTAGAGCAGCGGCACGTTCGGCGTAATGGCGTGCGGCGTCGAAAGGCTCTCGCGGTACCGCCCGCGGAAGATGTCCATCGCAATCGGCAGCTCGTAGCCGCCCAGTTCGGGATCACCCGCAACCTCCGGCGGATATACGTCGATCAGCTTCACCACCCAGTCGCTGTCCGTCCCCGAAGTTGAAGCGATCAGGTGCACCATCGGCTCGCCGCTGATCTTCAGCGGCTTCGTCAGCACGGCTGAGGTAAACGTCACCACGTCTGTGCGGCTTTCAAACGGACGCTGATCGTCCACCAGCCACCGCACCCACGAAAGGTTCGCGGTATACCCAATCGGCTGATCGGGCCGCACGCGGAAGGGAACGGGCTTCGCCGGGTCGGACACATACTGGTCAAACCCATCGCCCGCCACCGCCGCCGGAGCCGCAAAGCCCACCTTGTCGCCCGGCTCCAGATACAGCGGCGTCTCCTTCGGCGCGCAGCCGTCTTTACAACCCGACGGCCACGTATCCAGCTTCTCCCAGTGGTCCGTGCCGGTCACAAACGCATTCACCGGAGCCAGCTTCAGCGGCGGCGCGTCGTCTTTCAAGTAGTGCGCCAGAAACGGAGCGAGCAGCTTCGTCCGGAAGTACAGCCCCGTATCGCTGTGGAAGGGAATCGCCCCCAGCGACGACGCATGCTCAATCTCCTGCCCGTGATGCCACGGCCCCAGCACGAGATACAGCTTGTGGTCGGTGTCCTTCGGCAGCAGCGCGCGATACACCGCCATCGCCCCGTAAATGTCCTCCTGGTCCCACAGGCTCGCCACCAGCATCGTGGGAACCGTGAACGGCTGCGCCGCCAGCACGCGGTCCATCGCCTGGTCCTGCCAGAACTTGTCATACGCGGGATGCGCGATGATCTTTCGCCAGAACCCGATCTGGTCCATCCCGCGCTCTTCGCCCAGGCGCCCGGCGGACACGGCATCCATATAGGTGTCGTAATCATCAAAGTCCGAGCTCAGCCAGTGCACCGAGTTGTCCCGTGTCGCCGTCTGCTCATAGATGTACGGCATGTTCTGCTCGCGGAACGCCCCGTTGTGAAACCAGTCATCGCCCCTCCACCCATCCACCATAGGATTCATCGGCACCACGCACTTCAGCGCCGGGTGCGGATGAATCAACGGCGTCAGCGACAGAAACCCGTCATACGAAATCCCGAGCACGCATACCCTGCCGTTGGTTTCCTTCACGTTCTTCACCAGCCAGTCAATCGTGTCGTAGGTGTCGGTCGACTCGTCCACCGGCGTCGGATTCAGCGGACCATGCATCGGCCGGTTCATCACATAATCGCCCTGGCTCCCGTACTTGCCGCGAATGTCCTGCACCACGCGGATGTACCCACCGTCGATGATCGTCTCGGTCGCGTTGTCATATCCCCAGAGCGCCGTGCCCAAGTGCATGCTGGGCGTGTTCATCGTCAGCACATCGGCGCTGTACGGCGTCCGCGTCAACACAATGCCCGCATGCGTCGCCCCCTTGGGAACCAGGATGACCGTATGCAGCTTCACGCCGTCGCGCATCGGAATCATGACCTCGGTGCGCGAGTAATCCATGCCCATGGTCGTGGGGTGGAAGTGCGCCGGCGTTTCGCTGGGATAATCCGGATACTGCGGCTTGGTTTGCGCGTGGACTGTGGCCGTGAGAGTAACTGCAAGCAGGGCGGCAGCGAGTGAAGTCAGGCAGCGGGTGGGTTGGGTCATGTGGGAACCTTCAGGTGGAGTGAACAGCGATTGTAGCGCGGGTGAGGCGGGAATCCAATCTCGTGATCGTGACAAACCGTCGGCTCGGTCAGATTTTTGATACCGAAAGGCCGTGCGGTTTGCTAACATCTGCTCATTCGGACGACAGCCCATGAAAGAGACCTCGGATACTCTGATCTTGAATGGCGAGAAGGTTTCCGCCGACACACTGATGTCGCGAAACGAGCCGCCAAAGAAAAAGCGCAAGAAATGGTGGCTTCGCCTCATTCTGAGCCATCCGATACTGGCCTACGTGCTCATTGTTGGTGGGACAGGTGCCATACTTAGCAAGTATTGGAAGCCGATTGACCGGTACTTTCCCGCTCTCAATGAGCTTATACACTCGAATGTTTCCGATCAGAGCGACATCAACTATGAGGTCTATAAGCTGAGGCAGAGTGAGCGGACTTATGCAAGAGGCATCGCAGTTTGCAACTTGCAAACGACTTCGCTGGCAGCCTGCCGGTCTGCGTATCTTGCCTCTGAGCCGGCACTTGCGGATATCTCGAACCGTGTAGGAAAGCTTGATAGTGCGTGGCAAAACGAACTGGACCACAGAGCGATGCCGGATGTATGCAGGCAGACGGGCTCCAATGAGTACCATGCTTTGGACCAGTACGTTCTTCAAGAACAGCGTGTGATGGCCGTCATGAAAGCTGTTGACCCGAAGTCGCCGGCAAACGTAGCTAGAATGAAAGAACAACTGAGCAGCATTGGGCCCGCAGAGGTAGCGGCGGTTGCAACCGTTACTCACCTTCCACCTTGGCCGAAGGAGTGTGCTGGATACTGATATCGCCTCACCAGCGGTCCAGTCACACAGCCCTACATGCCGTCATAGCTTGGCCCGCGACCAACGGGAGCGGCCACGGTGGCTTGCACCACAATGGCGCGAAGCGCGTCTGCCCGGATGGCAAATCCTCACATGCCGTCATAGCTAGGGCCGCCGCCGCCTTCGGGCGGGACCCAGTCGATGATCTGGTACGGGTCCTGAATATCGCACGTCTTGCAGTGGACGCAGTTGGCGAAGTTGATTTGCAGCTGCTTTTGTCCGGGGGGTGCGCCGGGCGACGTGTCCTCGACCATTTCGTAGACTGCGGCAGGGCAGAAGTACTGGCAGGGATTGCCGAACTCGCGCGCGCAGGTGGTCGCGCAGATGTTCAGGTCGTGGACGACAAGGTGCGTCGGCTGGTCGTCGTCGTGCCGCGTGCCCGAGTGGTACACGTCCGTCAGCCGATCAAACGTCAGCTTCCCGTCGCCCTTCGCGTTGAACACAATCGGCGCGCGCTTCAGCGGATTCACCGCGTCCGCATGCTTCATCCGCAGGTATCCCGCGCCGTTCTTCGAGTCCGGCCCGAGGTTGCCGCCGCGCATCATCATCTGTATGCCCGCGCGCAGCACGCCGTCATACAGCCCGTGCTCAAACGCCTGGTGGAAGTTCCGCACCGCATACAGCTCCTCGCGAATCCAGCTCCTATCCACCGCCGCCTTATACTCGCTCAGCGTGTCCGCACTCGCATTGCCGCTCACCAGCGCGTCAAACGCCGTCTCCGCCGCCAGCATCCCGCTCTTGATCGCCAGATGGATACCCTTCAGCCGCTGCGCATTCAAAAAGCTAGCCGAGTCGCCCAGCAGCATCCACCCATTGCCGTAGATGCGCGGCATGGTCAGCCATCCACCATAGGGAAGCGTCTTCGCTCCATACCGCACCATCTTGCCGCCGTCCAAAATGCGCCGCGCGAACGGGTGCAGCTTGAAGGACTGGAAGGCGTGGTGCGGGTCGGTGCGCGGGTCCTCGTAGTCCAGCCCGGTCACATGCCCAATCGAAATCTCCGTGTCCGAAATCCCGTAAATCCACGCCCCGCCATACTCCTTCGTCGTCAGCGGATACCCCATCGCATAGATCACTTCGCCCTTGGCCACGCGCCCGGCGGGAATCTCCCACAGCTCCTTGACGCCCAGACCGTAGGTCTGCGCGTGGTCGGGGTCTTCAAGCCCCAGCCGGTTGATGAGCTGCTTGGCGCAATTGCCCCGCGTGCCCTCGGCCAGGATGGTGATCTTCGCGCGCAGGTCGTAGCCCGGCTCAAAGTTTGACTTGGGCTCGCCGTCCTTGCCTACGCCCTTGTCGTCGGTGCGCACGCCGGTCACGGCGGCGGTCTCAACATCGCGGCTGTCGTCTGCGAAGAGCAGCTCGGAGCCCGCAAAGCCGGTGAAGACGGTAATCCCGGCCTCCTCCACCTTTCCGGCAAGCCACTTCGTAAACTTGTTCAGCGAGACGACATAGTTCCCGTGGTCCCTTAGTGGCGGAGGAACAATCGGCAGCTTCCGCGCCTTCTTCTCGCCCAGAAACCACACCGATTCCTTCGTCACCTCCGCCTCCAGCGGAGCCTCCTTCTCAAACCCCGGCAGCAGCTCGCGCATCGACCGAGGATCGAGCAGCGCGCCGCTCAAACAGTGCGCGCCGGCCTCGCGGGCCTTCTCCAGCACGTATATGTTCTCTTTGGTCAGGGTCGATTCAGGGTGATGCGCATTGTGGTTATCGATCAGCTGCGCCAGGCGCAGCGCGCAGGCCATGCCCGCCGGACCTCCGCCGACGATCACGACATCGGCTTCCATCTGGGGGCGTTCAACGTTGGGCAGGGGATGGCGAAAATGAATGGTCATAGCAAACTGGCCATCATACCGCACTTCAGGCAGGGAAGGTAGGTGATCTGGATCTGGGTGCCCAGTAACTCCCCGGAGCGAAGTCGAAGGGCCTCGAAGCGGTGTGGGTGGCCATGGAAATCGGAAATAAGGCGCAAATTAGTGCTATGCAGCCAGAGATTTCGATACTACACTTCCAATATCATTCCTCTAATTAGTAAGTGAACCCACCTCTTTGCGGGGTGCGCGCGGATTGCTATGAAGAAAACGGATTACTATGAATTTCTCCAGATAAGCCCGAATGCTGAGGAAGAGACGATTCATCGGGTCTATCGCTTTCTGGCAGCGCGATATCACCCGGACAATACGGGATCGGGCAATGCGGAGATGTTCGCGACGCTGACAGCAGCCTATGAGGTGCTGTCGAACTCGCAGCTGCGCTTGGAGTACGATTCGCAGCGCGAGAAAGACCAGCCCGAAGCCGTTCCGCTGTCGGACACGATCGACTTTATGAACCAGCTCGAGGGGGAAAACAACCGCCGGGTGGCGTTCCTGGCGGTGCTCTACTATAAGCGGCGCTCCAACCCCCTCGCTCCTCAGGTCCCGCTCGCCGAGATCGAAACGCGGATGGGCTTTCCCCGAGAGTATCTGGATTTCACGACCTGGTATCTCCACAAGAAGGGGTTTATCAGCAAAGCAGACAACTCCGACTTCACGCTGACGGCAACCGGCGTGGACTTTGTGGAATCGCAGCGCGTAAAAATTCCGATTCTGAATAAACTGCTGACCGCCGGCGCGGAGAATGACCAGGACTTCGGCGCAGCCGATTGGCCGATGTCCGACGCGACGATCGATGATTCGACAATCGAGGACCCGGCGTACGCGATCGAAGGAGCAATCAGCGTACTCCCGCCAGGCTTTGAGATTCCGGAGAGGGCGCGGGTCATCGATCGGCGCCAATACGCGCGGGACCGCCGCACGCATTCGCAGGACCAGCGGGTCGCGACGCCGGATCAGCATCCGATTGAGCGGCGCATGACGATCTACGACCGGCGCAGCAACCCAGGCGACCGGCGTGCAAATATCGCGAATGGCCACGCGGTTCAGGCGGCGGATGGGCATACAGATGCCGGGTATGCACAGCCAAACAGCGACAGACCAATGGATATCGCCGCAGCCATGGATCGGTTGATCGCGATGGTCGATGAGAGCATGGATGAGATCTACGGACAAACAGGCGAGTTTGCGAACAGTTTGAACGGCCACGCGACTGAGTCCGCGCGGGAATCAGGAATAACCCAACGTCCGCTTGCCCCACAGCCTGCCGTGAGCGAAGTCGAAGAGTCACGAAGAGACGTGGGATAGCAGGCTACGCTTCACCCCGCCAGCGGCTTCCCAATCTCCCAGTGGTGCCCAAACGGATCGACCACGCGCCCCATCCGCCAGCCATAGTCCTGGTCTTCCATCGGCCAGATGACTCCGGCACCGGCGGCGACGGCGCGCTCAAAGACGGTGTCGGGGTCGTCCACGGTGAGGATGAGGCGGACGGTGGTTCCTTTGAGCGTTGCCGGGCTGGGATTCTGGTGGTCGGGCGACTCGTCCGCCAGCCAGAAGGACGCTCCGGCGATCTTCATCTGAGCGATGGTGGAGCCTGTTTCCGGTGGAATCAGAAAGACCTCTTCCGCGCCAAACGCCGCTTCGTAGAAGGCGATGGCGTCGGGTCCGTTGCTGACGTTGAGGAAGGGTTCGAGGGTGAGGGAAGCAGCAGTCTGTCGCTCATTCACTTGCTCACCTGCCACCCATACATCGCTTGCATTTCCTTCAGGCGCTGCTCGGCCATCGTCGTCATGCAGGAGTTGTAGTTATAGCTGCCTGCCGTCCCGTCTTCGTAGGTCGCCTTCTCCGCCGCGCAGTTCAGCTTGCGATAACGGACCCATGCGTCCTGTGCCTTCTTGAGCGCGGAGACTTCGCTGCCGTCCAGCTCAATTGTTACGAGCGAAAAGTAGTTTCCCAGCGCGGCATCCGCGGCCTGCCACTGCTTTTGCGTGCAGGCCGCTTGCTGCGCTGTCGTCGCGGGCTTGTCACACGGATTGTTTTTGGATTTTGTGTGCTGAGAGAACGCTGGAAGGGAAAAGGACAGGAGGCAAAGCAGCAGAGTGAGAGAGCCACGACGAGTGCCCGCGGCGGCTCGCACGCCTAGGCTCCCGCCTTGGCCTTTTTGATCTCCTCGGTCACGGCGGGGACGAGGTCGAAGAGGTTTCCGACAAGTCCGACATCGGCAATCTCAAAGATCGGAGCCTCGGGGTCTTTGTTGATGGCCACAATCGTCTTCGAGCCCTTCATGCCGACGATGTGCTGGATGGCTCCGCTGATGCCGAGAGCGAAGTAGAGCTTGGGCGCGACCGTCTGGCCGGAGCTGCCGATCTGCCGTTCGAGCGGAAGCCATCCGTTATCGCATATCGGCCTCGACGCCGCCACTTCGCCGCCCAGTACCTTGGCAAGCTCCTCCGCCAGCGCCATATTCTTCTGTTCCTTGATGCCGCGCCCCACCGCCACAATCACGTCGGCCTGCGACAGATCCACCGCCTGCTTGGCCTCCTGGAAAACCTCATGCGGAGTCACACGCGGAGCATTTCCAACCGCAGCCGCAACCGTCTCGACCGGCGCTGTGCCGGCCTCGGCAGAGTCGCCCCGGAATGCGCCGATCTGCATGGTCGCGAGCCACGGGCCGTCTCCGGCAAACGACACATCCGCCGCAAACTTGCCCTGGAACATCTGCCGCGTGAACAGCAGCTTCCCGTCCTCATACTTGTAGCCGATGGAGTCGGAGATCAGCGTGCGGTCGAGGGCGAGCGCGAGGCGCGGGGCAAAGTCGCGCACCTGGTAGGTATGCGGAAAGAGCACCAGCGCGGGCTGCTTTTCTGCGATGAAGGCATGCAGCGCCTGGACGTATGCGTCCGAGGTGTAGGCGGCGAGGGCATCGCCCTCGAGCGCGTAGACCTTGGCGACGGCCTTCTGGGCGAGCTCGGCGGCGAGCGCAGACACGCCGCTGCCGGGCAGGACGACTTCTACCTGCCACCCGGTCTGTTTGGCGATGGATTGGGCTGCGGCGACGGTTTCAAACGAGACGCGATTCAGCTTGCCTTCGCGCTGCTCGGCGACAACCAGGATGGTATTCGGCATGGGACCTCAACAAACGCGCGGCAGGGGGACTGGCCCTGCCGGTGGACTTGCCTGGACTAAGAGCTCTCTGCTTGACTCTGAAAAGCTAAAAGCTTTTTGCTTTATTTTTTTAATCCATAAAGTCGAGATTGCCGCGCTTCAGGTGGCTTCCATAAAAGAAGAAGACCAGCGCAAGCACCGCGGTAAGAATGTTGTAGTACAGCATGGGATGCACCCACCCCGGCGAGTAGGTCGCATCCTGTCCGGACCACAGGGTAAGCAGTACGGCAAAAAATGCGAATTGACCTCCGATGACCTGGTAGGTGAGTCCCCAGTGGCGGCGACTGTCCAAAGCCTCGACTTGGTCGGGCGTCAGGTTGCGCTCTTCTTCAGGGATGCTGAGATTGGCCATGGTGCTGACTTCTCCTTTAAATTTTCGCGTCGGTCGGCAGGGGGTATTCCTGCTCGGCTATCCATTAAATCACGCGAGCCTGGTTTTTGAGATATTCAATTAATTTCTTTGCTGCCTCAGCCGGCGGAGCCTGAATCATTTCCGTCTTCTTCTGTTTCTCCGGCACGTACAGCCGCTCGATCTGCTGCTGGTTTTTCGAGAGGTGCGGCTCGACCTCGGCCCACTCCACCTTGCGCACCGGCTTCGTCTTCGCCTGCTTGATGCCGATCAGCGTCGCATACCGCAGCTTGTTAATCCCGCTCTGGATGGTCAGCACCGCCGGCATCGGCATGTCGATGTACTGGTAGTGCCCGGCCTCCAGCTCGCGCTTCAGGTGCAGACCGCTGTCCGTCTTCTCTATCCCTATAATGATGGTCGCGTGGGGAATCCGCAGCAGTTCCGCCAGTAACACCCCGGTCTGGGCACATCCGTAATCATCCGACTGCAACCCGGTAACGATCAGGTCAAAGTTCTCTTCCCGGACGGCCGCTGCAATCGCCCGGGCCGTATTGGCCGAATCCAGCCGGGTAAACCGGTCATCTTCCAGGTGAATGGCCCGGTCCGCGCCTTTCGCCAAAGCTTCGCGTAGTACCTGCGATGACCGCGCCGGTCCGGCCGTTAAAACCACCACCTCGCCCTGGTGCTTTTCCTTCTGCCGCAGCGCCTCTTCCAGGGCGTACGCATCGGGCTCATTTACTTCATAAGAAACGTCTTCCCGTATCCACTTGCCGTCTTCGGCCAGCTTCAGAGGGGCATCTTTTTGCGGTACTTGCTTAATGCAGACTAGTATCTTCATGGCAAACGAATCAGTATATCCGAAATTTGCGATCTGGGACTCTTTCGGTCTTCAGGTAGCCCTAAAAATGCTGCAAATGCGCCCAAAGGAATATTGAATATTTTTGTTCCTGCGGGAAACATTTCCGGGTAATATAGAGTCCACTGAGCCGTATTCCGCAGATTACATGGCGTTGTATTAAGAATTAGAAGGAGCTGAGAGATTCTATGCCGGTAATTCGAATATGTCAGCGGTGCAGTGCCAAGAACCGTGTGCCGGGGTCGCATCTCGCGGATGTGGGGTATTGCGGAGCCTGTAAGACCGTACTGGCTCTCCTGCAGGATCCGATCGAAGTCGATGACGAAACATTCGATGAGATCGTGAAGACGTCGCAAGTTCCGGTACTGGTGGACTTCTGGGCTGAGTGGTGCAGACCATGTTTTATGTCTGCCCCTGGGGTAGCGCGCGTTGCGGTTGAGATGGCAGGAGAAGCTCTGGTACTCAAGGTCGACACAGAGCGTTATCCGCAACTGGCGAACCGTTACTTCATTCGTGGGATTCCTCACTTCATGGTGTTCATGAATGGCAGGCCGGTCGAGCAGCACTCTGGACTTGCCAGCTTTGAGCAGCTTCAGGAGTGGGTCCAGGGGGCAAGAGCCAAGGCTGCCCAGCGCCTGCAGCAAATGCGTTCGCAGCAGCGCGTAGGTTAAGCTTTTTTTCGCACACTCTCTGCGTCACATCTACAGCCGGCCGTTTATATTTGCTGGTGCTGTGGATTGTGATTTCCGGGAGGTGTTTGTGCGTATCAGCACGCGCTGTTTCAATCTAGCCATTCTTCTTCTGCTGACAGCATCACTTTTACCGGCTCAAAGCAGCAGCGCCGTCAGCGGCCAGTCCCAGCCAGACATCCTCAGTCTCGACGTCGTCGTCACCGGACACAAGGGGTTGCCCGTTGCCGGACTCACGAAGTCGGACTTCACCGTTCTCGATAACGGCATTCCGCAGAAAATCACCTCGTTCCAGCCGATGACGGGCAAGGCATCTCCGGTCGAAGTCATCATTATCGTGGACGATGTGAATACCGGTTATTTCAAGCTGCCGTATGAACGCCAGGAAATGGAAAAATTCTTCCAGGCAAACGGCGGCAAGCTCCCCTATCCGACCTCGCTGGAAATATTTACCGACGCAAAGTCAAAAATATTGCAGAACTATACCCAGGATGGCGCGTTGCTCAGCGCCGCCCTCGCTCACCATCCCATCTCCCAGCGCCCAATTCGTCGCTCGGGGGGAGCCGCGGGCGACGCCGATCGATATGTACTGTCGCTGAAAATGCTCAATCAGGTGATTCAGTCTGAGGGCATGGCTTCGGGCCGCAAGATCATGCTCTGGGTATCGCCGGGATGGCCCTTGCTCAATGGCCCCGGCAACTCACTCAGCAAGAGTAATCAGCAGGTGATGTTCAATGACCTGGAGGGCTTCACCAGCAATCTCCGGAAAAACCAAATCACGCTCTATGCGTTGAATCCGGATGGCCTTTCGGATAAGGACGACTTCGACTTCGATCAGTTCCTCAAGCCGGTGCGCAAGTTTCGACGTATCCAGTACGGCAATTTGTCACTGCAAGCCCTGACGCTGCATTCGGGAGGGTTGATTTTAGGTTGGAGCAACAACATTTCCGGGCTCATGCAGAAGGTCATGAACGACATGCAGAACTTCTATCAACTGACCTACACGGCGCCCGCAAGTCAACCGGACGTATACCACGCGATTCAGATAAAAATTGCGAAACCCAGGTTGAAAGCCCGAACCACAACAGGCTACTACTCCGGGTACTGACCAGCCTCTCGCCTGCAGCGTTTATGCGGACTGCAGAAATGCAACCGTCTGCACTCCTGCTACCTCAAAACGCTTGCGGCAGCGGATATTCTTGCAGGCCACCTGGTCGTCGCGGCGCACCATGTACGACTGGGCCTTCGCAAAGCGTGCGCGGTCGCGCTCATCGGCATTGCGGGGCAGCGCATTCTTCTTGCGGCGCACCAGCCAGTTCAATTGATACTCCGCCGATTGACCACAACTGGGGCAGGTAAGCGTATGATTGCGCTGCTCAGGTCTTTCGTCAAAAAAATTGCGCTCGTCCACTCATTCACCCCCTAAGACTTTCCTGCATTCATTTTATGGAGAACTGTGCCGGACGGGAAGCCGGAGCAGAAAAGAAGATAAGAAAGAAGGTTTTTCTTATGACCAGGCAGAAAAAACAAAAATTCTCCGTCGTCAAGGCGGTCAAAGCGAACGCCCGGGAACGGGTGGGACAGCCCAAGGCCGAACGGGTCATTGAAGACAATCCGCGCGCCGAAAAACGTGCCCGAAAGCACAAAAAGACGTTGGGGAAGATACTTGCGGAAGACGGCCAATAGCGGTTTCGCGGTAGAGTTCACTTCCAGATGAAGTTCCTCGCCCTCACCATCCTCGGGCTCCACATCACATGGATCCTCGCCGTGATCTTCGGCGTATTCTTTACCCGCGGACGTCCGGTGTGGACCGCTCTGCACGTCCTCTCCCTGTGCTGGGGAGTCATCGTTGAAGTCGGTCCCTGGCCCTGCCCGCTCACGCTGGCTGAACAGCATTTTGAGGCACTTGCGGGCATGCAGGCCTACCATGGCAGCTTCCTGCTGCATTACCTCGATCGAATCGTCTATCCCAACCTGCCTTGGTGGCTGGTAGGCTCGGTCGGAGCGTCCGTCTGTGCGCTCAATCTGGGAATTTACGCTTGGCGGTTTTATCGTTGGCGGGTCTCGAGCGCAGCGGCGCAGACCGTCTAAATCTAAGCATCAGGACGCGTTATGCGGCGTCATTCCGCGCGTTGGTGCTTTTCAGAGTATGCTGGTAAGAGTGGTATTTTTGAGATTTTCCACTTGCCACAGGGTCCTAAGCCCTTATCGGTCTCCTTGCTGTTTGAGTCTGGCCAGTAGAAACAATTCACGCGAAAAGAGGACCCTTATGCGTTCAGAACTGGTGTATTCCGCACAGCTTCAGATCCCCAACCGTTTTTTGCTCTCGACTGTGGCCATGAACGCGGTACGCAAGCTTCATATTCAATCCACACGGGTGGAAGATACGACAAATAGTGTTTTTACTGAGGTGGCGAAGGGGCTGTATGCCCCTATCCGGATGCCGCAGATCAAGCCGCAGCCGGCGATCGATCCTTTATTACTGGCAATCGCGAGCTAAGCGCCCGATTCAAAACGGCGACCGGCGACGGCGTCCACATTCGTGGGCGCCGTTTCTGTTTCAGCAACAGCACTATACTGAGGCCATGAGCCAGCAATTGGTGAACATGATTCGCAGGGGCCAGAAGGCGGAGATCGCCGCGCTCGTGCAGGAAGAACCTGGCGCGGCACTGGCCCGCGACGCGCAGGGCGTCTCCCTGCTGATGTGGTCGATCTACGCCCATCAGCCGGAGATTACCCAGTGCCTGCAGCCCGCCGTGGGGGACCTCGACATATTTGAGGCGGCGGCACTGGGCGACTCAGTGCGGCTCCGCGAGCTTATCGCCGCGGACGCCATGCAGGTGTGGGCGGTGTCTGGCGACGGATGGACCCCGCTGCACCTTGCCTGTGCCTTTGCCGGGCCGGATGCGGTCAAATTGCTGCTCGAGCACGGGGCGCATACGCACCAGTATTCGCATAATCCCCAGCACAACCAGGCCCTGCACGCGGCCCTCGCGCTCTGCAATTCAGAAGACACGGTGCGTCTGCTGCTCGATGCCGACGCCGATGTCAACGCCGTGCAGGCGGGCGGGTTTACCCCACTCCACCAGGTCGCGGCCGCCGGAAAGCCGGAGTTGATCAAGCTGCTCCTCAGCCGTGGAGCGCGTGCCGAGGCCCGCTGCGACCAGGGCAAACTTCCCATCGACTATGCGCGGGAGCGGCGGCACGCTGCCGCCGTTGAGGTACTTCAGGCCGCAGGCGCGCCGCAAAGCTAGGTTCGTATATTCAGGATTCAGCTAATGGTGCGAGGCAGGGGTATTTTTTTGCTCCGTTGTATGCCCAAACTGCAACAATCCACGGCCTTCAATCGTCCATAGAAGCAAATTTCCGCTGTACTCTGAAAGAGTCACAGCCTAACCCTGCGGCCCTTGCTCCGGTTTGTTATTGAATCGATTCGCTGAAGTTAACCGGGCTCTCAAAAAGCCGCCTGCCAGATGGAAGAAATCATAAAGGTCCACACAGCCTGCCCGAGGCAGGTTCGCGGAAACGGTGCAAGAAGAAACGATGGAGCAAAAGCCGCCAGTGTCTTCAAATTTTCCCAGTCAACCTACATCTCCCTACGCTCGCAGCGCAGTTCCACCCGAGCGGAGGAGGCGTCGGCAGTGGCTCTGGATTTTGATCCTGCTGCTGATTTTTGCAGGAATCTTTTATTTGCTGCTCCGCAAGAGTGGGAAACAGCAGGCCGCAGCTGGGCCGGGCGGACGCCGCATGTTCAGTGGGCCGGTCACATTGACGGCGGCGACGGCCAAAGTGGGTGACATCGGCGTTTATCTCAACGCCCTGGGCACCGTAACCCCGGTCAAGACGGCCACCATCTACAACCAGGTAACAGGAGTGGTGACCAGGGTCTACTACCGCGAAGGCCAGTTCGTCCACAAGGGACAGCCCCTCCTGGAGATCGATCCTCGCCAGTACCAGGCCAACGTAGACACCGCAACCGGAAATCTCGAACGCGACACCAACCTGCTGGCCCAGGCAAACATGGACCTGGCGCGTTACCAGGCTGCATGGGCGCGCAACGCCATCGCCCGGCAAATTGTTGAGGACCAGGAAAAGCTTGTGCAGCAGGACGAAGGTCTGGTGCAGGCCGACAAGGGCACGCTGGAATTCGACAAGGTACTGCTGAGCTACTGCCACATCGTCGCGCCGTTTACCGGCAAGGTCGGCCTGCGACTCGTGGATCCCGGCAATCTGGTGCAGGCCGGCTCCAGCACGCCGCTCGTTGTAGTCGCGCAGATGGAGCCGACGACGGTGGTCTTCACGCTGGCGGAGAGCAACCTGGAGCAGGTGCTCAAGCAGACACGCGCCGGACACAAGCTCACGGTGGAAGCGTGGGATGCAAATCAGACACAGAAGCTCGGTACCGGGGAGCTGACCGCACTCGACAACCAGATCGATACCACCACCGGAACACTCAAGCTGCGCGCCACATTCCAGAACCGGAAGGACCTGCTCTATCCCAACCAGTTCGTGAACACGCGGCTATTGGTGGATACGGAGCACAGCAAAACCCTGGTTCCTTCGCAGGCCATCCAGCACAACGGGCAGGAGGCCTTCGTCTTCCTCCTCGTCAATGGCAAAAAGCCGAACGAGAAAATCGCAAAAATGCAGGACGTAACCTCCGGAATCACCAACGAGGGAATGACCGTCGTCACGGGTATCAACCCCGGGGATGTGGTCGCGACCAGCAGCTTTGAGAAGCTCCGCGAGGGCTCCGAGGTGCACATCGCCCAGGCCGCGCCCGCGCCCCCGGCAAGTGAGAGCAACGAGCCGTGAGTCCTTCCCGCCCATTCATTCTGCGGCCGGTGGCGACGTCGCTGCTGATGGCCGCCATCCTGCTCGTAGGCATTGTTGCGTACACGCAACTGCCCGTGTCGGCGCTGCCTGAAGTCGATTACCCGACGATTCAGGTGCTCACGTTCTATCCCGGCGCCAGCCCCAAGGTGGTCGCCACCACGGTCACGGCTCCGCTCGAACGCCAGTTCGGCGAAATGCAGGGCCTCAGTCAGATGACCTCCACCAGCGCGGGCGGCACCTCGGTCATCGTGCTGCAGTTCGATCTCTCGCTTAACATCGATGTGGCCGAGCAGGAGGTGCAGTCGGCAATCAACGCCGCACAGAGCTTCCTGCCGTCCGTATTGCCCACGCCGCCTGTTTACAACAAGACGAATCCGGCGGACGCGCCCATCCTGACTCTGGCGATCACGTCGGACACGATGTCGCTCCCGCAGGTTGAAGACCTTGTCGACACGCGCCTGGCCCCCAAAATTTCGCAGCTGGCGGGTGTAGGCCTGGTCAGCATCAGCGGTGGACAAAAACCGGCGGTGCGCATTCAGGTCAACCCAACCGCGCTCGCCTCATACGGTCTGAACCTTGAAGACGTTCGCGCGGCGCTCACGTCGTCCAGCGTGAATGCGGCCAAGGGCACCTTTGACGGGCCGTACCAGAACTACCAGATCGATGCCAACGATCAGTTGGAAACCAGCGATCAGTACAAGAATGTTGTTATCGCCTACCGCGATGGCTCGCCGGTGTTTGTCAAGAATGTGGCGAACGTTGTGAACGGCGTGGAGAACAATACGCAGGCCGCGTGGATGAACACCACGCCTGCCGTGATCGTGAATATCCAGCGGCAGCCGGGCGCCAACACCATCAACGTCGTGCGTAGCATCAAGAAGCTGATGCCGCAGCTCCAGGCCACGCTGCCGGCCAGCCTCAAAATCACCACGCTCACCGACCTCACCACCGCCATTCAGGCGTCCGTCCACGACGTTGAATTCGAGCTCATGCTCACCGTGGCATTGGTGGTCATGGTCATCTTCCTGTTTCTGCGCAGCCTGTACGCCACCATCATTCCCAGCGTCGCCGTCCCCTTGTCGATCATCGGCACGTTCGCGGCCATGTATCTGCTGGGCTACAGCCTCGACAATCTCTCGCTGATGGCGCTCACCATCTCCACCGGCTTTGTGGTCGATGACGCGATCGTGATGATCGAGAACATCACGCGCTACCTCGAAGAAGGCGAACCGCCGCTGCAGGCCGCGCTCAAGGGCGCAGGACAGATCGGCTTCACCATTCTCTCGCTCACAGTCTCGCTCATCGCTGTGCTCATTCCGCTGCTGTTTATGGGCGATGTCGTGGGCCGTCTGTTCCGCGAGTTCGCCGTGACGCTCGCCGTTACCATCGTGATTTCGGCGGTTGTCTCGCTCACGCTCACGCCAATGATGTGCTCGCGGATTCTGCGTCATGACCCCAGGGCGCAGGAGGGCTGGTTTTACAGGGTTTCTGAGCGTGCCTTCGAGCGCATGATCGCCTTCTACGGGCGCACGCTCAAGTGGGTGCTCAAGTACCAGCGAGCCACGCTTATTTTCGCGCTGGCCACGCTGGCGCTCACCGTGTGGCTCTACATCGTAATCCCCAAGGGCTTCTTCCCGGTGCAGGATACCGGCGTGATTCAGGGCATCACGCAGGCGCCCCAGTCCATCTCTTTCGATGCGATGAAGAAGAAGCAGATGGAGATGGCGAAGGTCGTCCTTCAGGACCCGGCCGTCGAAAGCCTGTCCTCCTTTATCGGCGCGGACGGCACCAACACAACCCTCAACAGCGGCCGCATGTCGATTAACCTCAAGCCGCTCAGCGTGCGCAAAATTAACGCATCCGATGTGATTCGCCGCCTGCAGAAGAGCCTGGCGAAGAAGGTCAGCGGCATTACCCTCTACATGCAACCGGTGCAGAACCTGACGGTGGACGACCGCGTCAGCCGCACGCAGTTCCAGTACACGATCGAGGATCCCGACCAGAACCAGCTGAATATGTGGGCGAACAAATTCGTCGCCAGGCTCAAGAAGCTGCCCGAACTGGCCGACGTGGCCACCGATCAGCAGACCGGCGGCCGCGCCGTCTCGCTCATGATCGACCGCGTCACTGCCTCCCGCCTTGGGATTGCACCAACCACCGTGGACAACACGCTGTACGACGCTTTTGGGCAGCGCCAGATCAGCACCATGTACACGCAGCTCAACCAGTATCACGTCATTCTGGAGGCCATGCCGAAGTTCCAGCAGAACCCGAATGACCTGAACGAACTGTATGTCCAGTCGGGAGCCTCAAATGGAACCAGCGGCGCCGGTTCTGCCACAACCTTCGCGGCGTCCAGCTCCGCGTCTGCCGGATCCAACGCCCTGACCTCGACCGCGAAGTATACGCCCTCGCCCAATACGCTTGCGCCTCCGGCCCGTGTGCTGCAGGACGTCAACGCGTCCAACACAAGGATCAGCTCCGCAGCGGCCAGCGCTGTGCCGCTCAGTGCTTTCAGCCACTACTCAACCGCGACCGAGGCGCTCTCCATCAACCATCAGGGACAGTTCCCGGCGGTCACAGTGTCGTTCAATCTGGCTCCCGGAGCCTCGCTTGGCCAGGCCATCAGCGCCATCGATAAGGTTGCCAACGGCATGCACTTCCCGGCCAGCCTCCAGGCCTCCTTCCAGGGCACGGCAAAGGCCTTCGTAAGCTCGCTCACCAACGAGCCGCTCCTTATCCTCGCCGCCCTCGTCACCGTTTATATTGTGCTCGGCGTGCTGTATGAGAGCTTTGTCCACCCCATCACCATCCTTTCCACGCTGCCATCTGCCGGCGTAGGCGCGCTGCTCGCGCTCATGCTCTTCCATCAGAGCCTCAACGTGGTCGCCATCATCGGCATCATCCTGCTCATCGGTATTGTCCAGAAGAACGGTATTCTGATCGTCGACTTTGCGCTGGAGGCCGAGCGCGAGCGCGGGAAAAACTCGACCGACGCCATCTACGAGGCCAGCCTGCTCCGCTTCCGCCCCATCATGATGACCACCATGGCGGCGTTGCTGGGCGGACTGCCGCTGGCCCTCGGCTCCGGTCTCGGATCCGAACTTCGCAGGCCGCTGGGAATCGCCATGGTGGGCGGCCTGCTGCTCAGCCAGATTCTCACCCTCTACACCACGCCGGTCATCTACATCTTCTTCGATAAGGTCGCGCAGCGTATTTCCGGAGTGAACGCCGAGAGCACCATCTTCCATCCGAAGCCGGGCGAGGAAGTGCGATGAATATCTCCGCACCATTCATCCGCCGGCCCGTTGCGACTACGCTGCTTACAGTCGCCGTGGCCATTGCGGGCGCTGTCGGATACACGGTGCTGCCGGTCTCTCCGCTGCCGCAGGTGGATTTCCCCACCATCTCCGTGCAGGCCGGCCTGCCCGGCGCGAGCGCGGAGATCATGGCCTCCTCGGTCGCAACCCCGCTGGAGCGCCAGTTCGCGCACATCGCCGGGGTTACGGAGATGACCTCCTCAAGCTCGCTGGGCAGCACCCGCATCACGCTCCAGTTTGACCTCAACCGCAACATCTATGGCGCGGCCCGCGATGTTCAGGCGGCCATCAACGCCGCGCGAACCTACCTGCCCGCAAATCTCCCCGGCAATCCGAGTTATCGCATGATCAACCCGGCTGACGCCCCCATTCTTATCATGGGCATGACGTCGGACAACTACAGCCGCGCCCAGATGTACGACAAGGCGTCCACGCTCATCGAGCAAAAGTTGTCGCAGATTGAAGGTGTCGGCCAGGTATACGTCGGCGGCGGCGCGCTGCCCTCCGTGCGCGTTGAGGTAAACCCCACCAAGCTGAACAGCTACGGGCTCACCATGCAGGACATTCAGGCCGTCCTCACACGCGAGAACTCTGACTTCGCCCGCGGGTCCCTGGCCAACGGCAGCACGACGGAAGACATCGTTGTCAACGGCCAGATCTCCCGAGCCGCGCAGTATGCCCCGCTCATTATTGGCTACCACAACGGAGCAGCGGTCCGGTTGAGTGACGTGGCCCAGGTCATCAACTCCACCCAGGACCTTCGCAACGCCGGTTACCTCAACGGAAAGCCGTCGATTGTTGTCATCATTTTCCGGCAGCCCGGCGCCAACATTATTCAGACCATTGCCCGCATCAAAAAGCAGATCCCGTTCCTCCGGTCAGCCATCCCCGCAGGCATGAACCTGCGCATCATCCACGACCGCAGCGAGACCATCCGCGCCTCCGTCGACAATGTCGAGTGGACCCTCGCATTCTCCATCGTTTTGGTGGTGCTGGTCGTCTTTCTGTTCCTGCGCAGCCCTCGCTCCACGCTCATTCCTACAGTGGCCGTGCCCATCTCGCTCATCGGCACATTCGCCGTCATGTATCTGCTGAATTTCAGCATCGACAACCTGTCGCTCATGGCGCTCACCATCGCCACAGGTTTCGTCGTGGACGACGCCATCGTAGTAATGGAGAACATCACCCGCCACCTCGAAGCGGGCATGACTCCCATGGAGGCTTCTCTCAAGGGCGCCGAGGAAATCAGCTTCACCGTCTTCGCCATAAGCATGTCGCTGGTCGCCGTGTTTATCCCCATCCTGCTCATGGGCGGCATCGTCGGCCGCCTCTTCCGCGAATTCGCAATGACGCTCTCCACCGCCATCCTGGTGTCGATGGTCGTCTCCATCACCACCACGCCCATGATGTGCGCGCACCTGCTCAAGGCGCGTGATGTCGAGGAAAAGCACGGCCGGCTCTACCGCCTCAATGAGAAGGTCTTCAACTCGGTGCTCAATGGCTACCGGCACAGCCTGGATTGGATTCTCGATAATCCCGGACTCACGCTGGTCACCCTCATCATGATCATTGTGCTGAACTTTGTCCTGATCGTCCGTATCCCCAAGGGCTTCTTTCCGCAGCAGGACACCGGCGGCATCCGGGGCGGCATTCAGGGCTCGCAAAGTGCGTCGTTCACCGTCATGAACAAGTCGCTCCAAAAACTCGTCGGCGTAGTCAAGAAAGATCCTGCCGTCGAGAATGTCGTTGGCTACGTCGGCTCCGGCAATGGCGGTTTCATGTTCATTGTGCTCAAGCCGCTCAGCGTCAGAAAAATCAGCGCTATGGCCGTTGTCAACCGCCTGCGGCCCAAGCTGAACCGGCTTCCCGTAGCCTCGGTGTTTCTACAACCCGCGCAGGATCTCCGCATAGGTGGGCGAGGCAGCAATGCGCTCTACGAATACACCATCCAGGCAGATACGCTGGCCGAGCTGTTTCACTGGGGCCCGATTCTGCTCAAGAACATGCGTAAGCTGCCCGGCCTCCTCGACGTAAACACCGACCAGCAGAATGGCGGGTTGAGCGAGTCTCTCCACTACAACCGCACCACCGCCGCGCGCTACGGCGTGACCACGCAGGAACTGGATCGGTCGCTTTACTCGGCCTTTGGACAGTCACAGGTCTCGGTCATCTATACGCAGCTCAACCAGTACTATGTCGTGCTTGAGGTTGCGCCGAAATACTGGCAGTCGCCCGCCGGACTCCAGAACATCTACCTGCATACAGGCAACGGGCCGATTCCTCTTTCCGCGATGACCACGGCCTCGCAGACCACTACGCCGCTCGACATCAACCACACCGGCCTCTTCCCCTCCGTCACCGTCTCGTTCAACCTCGCGCCGGGCATGTCCCTGAGCCAGGCAACGAAGGAAATCATGAAAATGCAGAATGACCTCGGCACGCCGGAGACCGTGCACGGATCCTTCTCCGGAACCCTGGAGGCCTATCAGAAGTCGCTGGCTTCTGAGAAATACCTGATCATCACGGCCATTCTGGCGGTGTACATCGTGCTCGGCATTCTGTACGAAAGCCTGGTGCACCCGCTGACAATTATCTCCACCATACCCTCGGCCAGCATCGGCGCCATGATCGCGATTGAGATATTCCACTCCGACCTGAACGTGATCGCCATCATCGGCATCGTCCTGCTCATCGGCATCGTGAAGAAAAATGCCATCATGATGATCGACTTTGCCCTCATGGCCGAGCGTGAGCAGGGCATGAGCACCCGCGACGCAATCTTCGAGGCCTGCATGCTCCGCTTCCGCCCCATCCTTATGACCACCATGAGCGCGCTCTTCGGCGCGCTGCCATTGGCCTTCGGTACCGGCATGGGCTCAGAGCTGCGGCGGCCCCTCGGCATCTCCATCGTGGGCGGCCTCATCATGAGCCAGATGCTTACCCTCTACACCACTCCGGTGGTGTACCTGTACCTCGATCGCTTGCGGCTGCGCGTGCTCGGCAAGCATCACGATACTTTCAATCCTGAACTCGGCGAGGCCGCGCTATGAAGACTGGACCGGACCACGCGATGAGTTTTGTCCGGAAGCTCACTATGACAAGAACGAAGAAGAAGCAGGCATCGGCCCTGCTGGCTGCCGCCTTGTGCGCGGCTCTGGCCGGCTGCACTCCGGGGCCAAAGTTCCGCGCACCCAGCGCCCCGGCTGCGGTTGCGCCGAATTACAAGGAATCCACGGTCAATTTCAAGAACGCGCCCGGCTGGAAGGTCGCCTCGCCTCAGGCCGCAATGCTGCGTGGCAAATGGTGGGAAATCTTCCACGATCCGCAGCTGAACGCGCTCGAGGAGCAGGTCAACGTCAACAACCAGAACATCAGGATTGCCTTCCAGAACTACATGGCCGCCCGCGCCCTGGTGCATGAGGCGCGCGCGCAATACTGGCCCACCGTGACCACCGGCCCATCCTATACCCGTTCCAAATCATCAGGAAACCTCAGCAACACCGCCACGGCCAACGCCGGACACACCGGCCAGACCTATACCCTCCCGCTTCAGGTCTCCTGGGAACCGGATTTCTTCGGCAAGATTCGCCGCGAGGTGGAGTCCGCGGAGTACAGCGCGCAGGTCAGCGCCGCCGATCTCGCCAATGAGAAGCTGGTCGAACAGGCCAGCCTCGCCGAATACTACTTCTCGCTGCGCGGACAGGATGCCCTCCAGAAAATCCTCAATGACACGGTGGCAGCGGACAAAAAGGCCCTGCAGTTCACCCAAACCCAGTACGAAACCGGCGTCAATGACTACATCTCTGTTGTCGAAGCCAAAACAACGCTCGCCAGCGCGGAATCAGCCGCACTGAATGCAGGCGTGTCGCGTGCGCAGTACGAGCATGCCATCGCAACGCTCATCGGCAAGCCGGCAACCGACTTCTCATTCCCCGTGCAGCCCGAGCTTACCTCGCCCCCGCCCATTCCCACCGGTGTCCCGTCCGCGCTGCTCGAGCGCCGTCCGGACATCGCCGCGGCCGAACGGACAATCGCCGGAGACAACGCAACCATTGGCATCGGCTACGGGGCCTTCTTCCCCAATGTTACGTTGAGCGTGATAGGCGGCTTGGAGTCGTCGCTCTTCAAGCATTGGTTCGACTGGCCCAGCCGCTACTGGGCCATCGGGCCGTCGATCGCGGAAACAATCTTTAATGGCGGACTCTATCGCGCGCAGCTCCATCAATACACGGCCATCTATAACGCCGATGTGGCCAGATACCGGCTGACCGTCCTGACCGCCTTCCAGCAGGTCGAGGACTACCTGGCCGCGACACGCATCCTCTCGCAGCAAATCCTCAAGCAGCAGGAAGCGGTCGATTCGGCAAAACTATATCTGCGGTTGGAGATGGGCCGCTACCAGACCGGACTCGACCCCTACATCAATGTCACGGTCGCGCAGACGACCCTGCTTTCCGATCAGCGAACGCTGACGGCCCTGCAAATCGAGCAGATGAACGCCTCCATCGAGCTCATCCAGGCGCTCGGCGGCGGTTGGGACAAGACGCAGTTGCCGACGCCTAAACAGACCGGGGCCAAGCCGGCGAAAAGCGACTACGTATTGCAGCACTGACCGGGTAGCTTCTATGCGGGGCCGGCGCCTGCCGCGGAAATCCGGTACGCTGCCGCGTGCGCGTCACGGTGAAACATGGTGACGGTTTCGAGCGAGTAGTCCGTCAGGTTCTTGCCTACCAGGCCCAGCTTGTTCAATATCTCCGGCGGAACCGTGATGATGTGGCAGCCTGCCGACTCGGCCTGGAAAATATTCAGCAGCTCCCGCGGGCTGGCCCACAATAGCTCCGCGCGAGGCCGTGCGCAGAGGATTTGACGCGCCTTCCTCATCATCGGCACAGGATCAATTCCTGTATCCGCGATTCGTCCGGCAAAAACGGACACGATCGCCGGCGTCGCATAATGCAGCGCATCCGTCACCCGTGCAACCTGGTCCAGCGTCAGGATCGCCGTCACGTTCAGCTTGACCCCCGCGCGCGACAGCCGCTGGATCAGCGGACCCATGAACACGCCCTCCTGGTCCGTAACCGGAATCTTCACGTTCACATTCGCGCCCCACGAGGCAATCGTCCGGGCCTGCTCCTCCATGCCGGCTTCCTCATCCGCGAATACCTCAAAGGAAACCGGACGGTCGGGAACCATGCGAACCAGGTTGCGGGCAAACGCCTCGTAGTCCAGGATCTCCGCCTTCCGCATCAGCGTCGGATTGGTCGTAAAGCCCCGGATGCGAGGGTCGTGATACAGGCCCAGGATGTTCGTGAGATCGGCGCCATCGGCGAAAAGCTTGATGCGAAGACTTTCGATGTTAGGCATGCACGTGCTCCTTTCGGTTGCGGTTCTACTTTGCTGGCGCAGTGCCAACGGCCGTTCGTTCCCTGGCAGGGCGTTGCCGGCGCTGTTGCCACCACTCGCGGCCAACCAGCACCAGAAACTCCGTATTGCCAATCAGGTACCGTCGCCACAGCCGTCGCGGCTCGCGCACCAGCCGGTACAGCCATTCCAACCCAATGCGATGGGTCCACTTCGGCGCGCGCTTGCGCAGCCCCGCCTGTGTATCGAGCGCCGCGCCTACTGAGATTGCTGCGCCGACGGGCAGACTCGCGCAGTTCTCCAGCATCCAGATTTCCTGCTTGGGAGCGCCAAGGGCTACGCACAACAGGTCCGGTTTCGCCTCCGCTATCTGCTGCCGGATCCGCTCACATTCTCCCGGGTCGCGCTCAAAACCAACCGGCGGGCAGCACACGCCTGCCGTACGAAACCCCGGATACCGCTCTTCGAACTTCCGCGCCGTCCGCTCTGCCGCTCCGGGCAGGCCGCCCAGCAAAAATACCGACAGGCCATGCCGCGCCGATTCAATGCACAGCCTTTCCATCAGGTCGCCGCCAGTTACTCGCTCCGGAACGGGCTGCCCAAGCCAGCGCGACGCGAGCACCACCGAAATGCCGTCTGGCACTGAAAGCTTCGCCGAGCGCAACGCCTCCGCAAAACGCGGATTTCGGGCCGCCAGCGTAATCAGCTGCGCATTGGGTCCCATAATCAGCAGTGGAGCGCCGCCGGCTCGCGCCTTGAGCTTCGAAATCACCCAGGCCGCCGCCTCGTCGAGCGTCACCCGGTCAATCGGAATGCCGTGCAATGCAAAGCGGGGCAGGGAAGCCGCCGTGTTCAGTTGGGCCGTGGCAAGATCGCCCAGCGAAAGTGTCGAAGCTAGAGCCATAAGACCTCCTGTTGCTCATAGAAGAATCGCGGCGCAACGCCGTTCACAATGCGCCCCGCCGGCGCGAACTCATCCCGCAGTCGCCCCGCCACGTACCCCGGAGACACAATCGCGGACATCGCCAACCCCGCTCCGGCGCGCAGGTACTGTTGATTGGCAAGCGCCATATTGAAGGCGCGAAGATGCTCCTTTGCCCGCAGCCTCGCAGGCCGCAACATACGAGCAAGCTGCTCCCGAATCGACGCGAAGGGCTGCGGCGCCCGCCTGGTAAGGTGCGACAGCAGCAGATACTGCACATACAGCGCCGCGGTCATTTGTGTGGATAGGTTGCGTGCGCTCACGCTCGCCGCGTTCTGCCGGAACCCCACCAGTTCCTCCGGAACGCAATGAATTGCATGCGCCAGCGCCATCCGCCACCACAGATCAGCGTCCTCGTTGTGCAGCCCAACGCGATAGCCGCCCAGCGCCAGCGTCTTCTCCACATGCAGGGCAACTGTCGGATGACAAATCGACAGCAGGTACCCGTCTTCAACAATCGCGCGCAGTTTCTCCGGCGTGCCCCGCGAGCATCGAAAGCTGCCGACGCTTTGCCCGCGCGGATGGTAATTCGCGAGCGAATAGAACATCCCTGCCTGCGGCGCGGCCTCAATGGCCTCCAGCAGCCGCCCAATCCGCTGCGGATGCGACACGTCATCCGCGTCCTGCCGCACAAGCCAGGGGGTGCGGCACGCGCGCAGCAGCCGATTCAGCGTCGCCGTCACGCCCTGATTTGTCTGCGTCAGAATTCGCAGCCGCCCGTCACGAATGGAGCGAAGATACTCCAGGCTCGCATCCGTCGCTCCGTCCACAATTGCCAGAATTTCGAAGTGCGGATACCTCTGCGCAAGAAGGCTCTCCATCGCCTCCGGCAGATACGGCATGGCGTTATAAACAGGGAGCCCAACGGTGATGAGCGCTTGCGATGCCAAGGCAGTTCCTTCCTGCATGACTCCAGCAACCACGTAGTGCTGGTTGCTATGCCATCAGGCAACGGACCCCGCCACCCGGTCAACGGAAAATGAAGAACGCCTCTGACTTAGGTAATCAGTCTGACTTACGTAATCTGTCCCAATTTGAAACCGGGTGGTACCGTTGCGGAAAATACCAAGTTCTCTGGAAGCAGAAAATGACTAGCTGTGGAGCAAGCGTATGTATCATCGGCGGCGCCGGATTTATCGGCAGCCACTTTACTGACGCGTTCATGGATTCGCCCGCAACACAGCGCGTCACCCTTTTCGACAACTTCTCCTCTGGCCGCGAACTGCATTATGAGCGGCACACCTATGACACGCGGCTGCACGTGGTGCGTGGCGATGCGTCCGACCTGCACGTACTCACCGGCGTTGTTGCCGGACATGATCTGGTCATTCATCTCGCGTCGAATCCCGACATTGCGCGCGCCGTCACGGAGCCGGAGATCGACTTCTACCAGGGAACGCTGCTTACCAGCAATGTGCTTGAGGCCATGCGCCGCTCCGGCGTGCCGCGGCTTCTGTACGCTTCGGGCAGCGGCGTCTATGGGGAGCGCGGCGAGACTCTTCTGCGCGAGGACACAACCCCGCTGCTCCCCGTCTCCACCTATGGAGCCAGCAAGCTCGCCGGTGAAGCCCTCATCGCAAGCTATTGCGCCATGTTTGGCCTTACCGCTTGTGCCTTCCGGTTTGCAAACGTGGTCGGTGCGCGCCAGACGCACGGCGTAGGCTACGACTTTCTTCGCCGCCTGCGCGACGACCCCACCCGTCTGCGCATTCTCGGCGACGGCCGGCAAAGCAAAAGCTACGTGCACGTAGCGGACATGGTGGCTGCCGTACTGTTGGCGAGCGACTGCGTTGAGAGCGGCTTTCAGGTGTGGAACGTCGCGACGGACGACGCGGTGACCGTAACCGGAATCGCCGAAATGGCTGCCGAGGCTCTTGGCATCTGCCCGCAGCCTGCATGGGACTATACGGGCGGCGACCGCGGTTGGAAGGGCGATGTGCCCATCGTCCGGCTCGACGCAACACGAATCAAGGCGCTCGGCTGGCGAGCACGTTTCAACAGCCGGGAGGCGGTACGCCATTCACTGCACGAAATGGCGCAGGAGCTGGCTGAGGGGGGAAACATTGCACAGGCCTCGGCATAATCGGCAGGGCGCTCCTTTGCCTCCGCTCGCGCTGCTCGCGGGAGGCCGCGCCACCCGGCTGGGTGTGCTTGCCGAGTGCATGCCGAAATCTCTTATGGAAGTTGCCGGCGAGCCCTTCATCGCGCACCAGCTCCAAATGCTGGTCAGCCAGGGTGTCACCGATGTGGTCATCTGCTGCGGACATCTTGGCGCCATGGTGCAGGACGTTGTCGGGAATGGCGCGCAGTTTGGCTGCCGTGTCCGCTACTCATATGACGGGCCCATCCTGCTCGGAACCGGCGGGGCCATCCGCAAGGCCTTGCCTCTGCTCGGCGACTGCTTCTGGGTAATGTACGGAGACAGCTTTCTCACACTCGACTTTCGCGCGGTACTGGCGGCCTTCGATCAATCCGGGAAGGCCGGACTGATGACCGTCTTCCGCAACGATGACCACTGGGACGCAAGCAATGTCGTGTTCACCGATGGGCGCATCGTTCACTACGCCAAGCGTTCGCGCGCCAGCATGGAAGCCAGCATGGAAGGCAGCAGGGAAGACAGCAGGGAAGATGCCATGCGGCACATTGACTATGGCCTGAGCATCTTTCGCG
Organism: Acidobacteriaceae bacterium; assembly: GCA_035532055.1. Classification (GTDB taxonomy): domain Bacteria; phylum Acidobacteriota; class Terriglobia; order Terriglobales; family Acidobacteriaceae; genus Silvibacterium. The sequence continues at coordinate 82,326 of DATKRT010000066.1, forward strand.
CACCGGCATTCCACCAATGGCCGGTAGACGTGGCCTTCGACCTCTCGGTTGTGCAATCCGAGCTGGTCGCCCGCAGAGAGATGGCCGGCTTTGAAGTGAACCAGCGCTTCTACGAGGTCGGCTCGCCAGCAGGGCTGCGCGAAACGGATACATTTCTTCGCTCCCGGCACGCCGTCCCCGCGGGCGCAAAGATCGGAGTGCAAGCATGATCATGACCCGCACGCCGCTGCGTATTTCCCTCGGAGGCGGTGGGACCGATCTGCCCTCGTACTCCCAGCAGTTCGGTGGATTCGTGCTGTCGGCAGCCATCACCAAGTACGTGTACATCACCGTCAACCAGAGTTTTCTGCCCGGCTACCTGCTCAAGTACTCGGAAATGGAGCACTCGCAGACTCGTGATCAGATCCGTCATCCGCTCATGCGCGAAGCGCTCGCCATGCACGAAGTGCCAGCGCCACTCGAAGTCGTCAGTGTCGCGGATGTCCCCGCGGGCACGGGGCTTGGATCATCCGGTACGTTTACGGTCGGCCTCATGCACGCGCTCCATGCCTATAAGCGCGAGCCCGTCTGTGCGGAAAAGCTGGCTTGCGAGGCAATTGAAATCGAAATGACGCGCCTCGCCGAGCCGGTTGGCAAACAGGACCAGTACAGCGCGGCCTATGGCGGCCTTCTCTGTCAGGAATACGCGAAGGACGGCAGTGTCCGGGTGTTCCCGCTCGAAATCAATGAGTCCCGGGTACACGAACTCCGTGACTCTCTCATGTTGTTTTTCGTCGGGTACACGCGCCGCGCGTCCACCCTGCTTGCAGAACAGAATGCGCGCTCGCTGGATGGCGACCAGGACATGTTGGAAGGACTGCACTTTGCCGAAGACCTTGGCCGCGAAATTCGCCGCGTGCTCGAACAAGGACGGATCGCCGAATTCGGCCCGCTCATGGACGCCCACTGGCAAAGAAAGCGGATGCGATGCAAAGGAATGACGAATGATCGCATCGACCAACTCTACGATCTGGCCATTCAGGACGGGGGCGCGACCGGAGGCAAGCTGGTCGGCGCGGGCGGCAGCGGATTTCTTCTGTTTCAGACAAATGATCGTCCCCGGCTGCGCGACGCTATGACCTGCGCGGGCCTGAGCGAAATGGACTTCAGCTTCGATTTCGACGGCTCTGTCGTCGTGGTGAGGAACGCATGAGTGATTTGGTGGAAGAACGCAGCCATGGGACGGAACGCGGCGAGCTGTACGCCATGCCGCGGCGCGAGTGGACGTTGATTGACCTGCTGTCAATTTTTCGCCGCCGCCGCCGCATCATTGCCGGCTTTGTGGTTGCCGCGCTGCTTGTGGCCGGACTCTTTTGCGCGCTGGCGACGCCGCGCTACAAGGCGACGGGACAGGTGGAGGTCGAAAAGGACGCGCCGGGTACGCTCGGCCTGGACCACGCCATTACCGGGGACGATTCCGGCGCCGGCAATTCCGCGCTCGATGCCAGCATGACCATGCAGACCAACGCCCGGCTCCTCCAGTCGAGCACGCTGGCCTTGATGGTCATCAAGCAGTTGCATCTGGAAACCACCGCCGACTACTTCCCGCAGCATCGTAGCGGCTGGCAGCTTCCACACTGGTTTTTCTTCTGGAAGAAGCCGGTTGAACCCATGTCGGTACCGCTCGAGGACGCGCCCAACCGTCGTGCCGCGGTCCTCAGGATTTTTATAGGCCATCTCAAAGTCAACCCGCTCACGGGAACAAGGCTGATCGATGTCAGCTACTCCAGCCCCGATCCCAGGCTCGCCGCCGCCGTCGTCAACCGCCTCATCAGCGCGCTGCAGGAGTACACCTTCCAGTCCCGTTTTGAGGAAGCCTCGCAGGCCTCTACGTGGCTTGCCGCGCAACTCTCCTCGCTCAAAAAACAGACCGAGCAACTACAGCAAACCGCAAACCAACTGGAGCAGGGAACAGGCATCTACGGCGGCGACGCCGCGCACAACCTCGTTCTGGCGCGGCTCGACCAGCTCAACACCGCGCTGGAGGCAGCCGAGCAGAACCGCATCCTCAAGCAGTCGATCGATCAGGTCGCCAAAAGCGGAGACCCGGACCTGATCTCCGGCCTCGCCGGCAACGCCACCGCAGGAGCCACGCCGGCCATGTCCAACTCGCTTGCCCTTCTGCAAACCCTGCGCGGCGAACAGGCCAGGGCGCAGGCCCAAATCGATCAGGACAGTGCGCGCTATGGCAGCGCATACCCCATGATGGCCGAACTGCATGGCCGGCTCGACGGAATCAACAAGGCCATCCATGCGGAGATCGAACGCATCGGGGAGCGCGCGCACACCGATTACGAAATTGCCCAGCGCGAGGAAGACTCGGCGCGCGCCGACCTGGAGAAGCAGAAGCAGCTTGCAAAGCAGACAAACAACCGCGCCGTTGCCTATGAGCTTGCCCGGCAGGACGCGGACGGAAGCCGCGCGCTCTATCAGGGCCTTCTGAACAAGCTCAAGGAGGCCGGCGTGCTTGAGGGGCTGCGCTCCACCAACTTGTCCATTGCGGCTGTTGCGCTGGTGCCTCCTACCAACCACCCGCGCAGTCCGGACGTTCCGCTGTACTTTTCTGTCGCGCTGTGTGGCGGCCTGTTCTTCGGGTGCGCCGGTGCCCTGGTCCGCGAGGCCACCGACGCCAGCGTGCGTTCCGTGGATGACCTCGAGCGCATGCTGGGTGTCTCGCTCGCTGGAATGCTCCCGAAGTATCCGGACGCAAGGCAGTTCCCGTGGATGCGTCGTCGTCCGGGAATCATCGAGTCAATAACTGCTTCCGAAGGAAAAAAATCGGGAGAGGGGGTCGCACCGCTTTATGGCCGTTCCTTTCCTCTGCCGCTCCGTCGCGAGTCTTCGCAGGCCATCCTCGTCACCAGCGCGGTGCCGGGGGACGGCAAAAGCCACCTGGCCGCCTCGCTCGCGGTCTCGCTGGCCCGCTCCGGCGCAAAGGTTTTGCTGGTCGATGCCGACCTCCTTTGCCCGTCGCAGCATCTCCTCTTCGCCACTGAGCCCGGGGTAAAAGAGAAACGGGGCCTCGCGGATGCCCTTATGCCCGGCGGCATGGCCGAAGCGCTGGAGTGCGCGCAGCCTCCGGGCCTTTCCCTGGTCTGGGCCGGCCTGCGCGCCACCGAATCCGTCGACCTGCTCGTTTCCCCGCGCATGGAAAAGCTCATGCAGAAATGGCGCGCGCAATATGACTTCGTGCTGCTGGATAGCGCCCCGGTCCTGCCCGTTCCCGATGCAGCCTCGCTGGCGCGCCTCTGCGACCGCACCCTGCTCGTCGTCCGCTACGAGTCGACAACCATGCAGGCGGCGCAGCGCAGCTACCGTATGATCCGCCGGAATATGCCCGATCAGGCTGCGCTGGAAATCATCATGAACGGAGTTCCAGAGAATTCGCCCGACTATTTTTCCTACTACGGATACAAGCAGCAGACCTATGCGGGAGGCATACATGGACATGCGTAGAGGTACACTGGCCCTGCTCCTCACCCTGCTGTGTGTGGCCACGGTTGCCGCCCAGCAGTTCACCCCCACAGCGTTGCCGCCGGTCAAGGACGCGCCCACCATCGGCAAGGACATTACCACGCATGCCATCCATGCATCCACGCGGGAAAGCCTCGTCATCGGCCCCGGCGACCTGTTGCACATCACCGTCCTGCGCGAACCCGAATTGGGAGAAAAGGCCCGCGTTCGCGACTCCGGCGATGTAAACCTGCCGCTCATCGGCGATGTTCACGTGGCAGGACTCGATCCCGGCACGGCAGCCGATACCATCGCCGCTCTCTATCGCAGGGGAAACTATCTCAAGCATCCCGACGTGGATGTCTTTGTCGAGCAGTACACGAGCGAGCCGGTTTCGGTGCTCGGCCAGGTCCACAAGCCCGGAACGTACATGATCACCGCGCCGCGCACTCTCCTCGACCTGCTCGCCATGGCCGGAGGCCTTACGTCCGTCGCCGACCGCCACATCATGATTGAACGCAGGCCCGGTGTAAAGCAGCGCGAGGAGCGTGTCTTCCTGTCAAACCGCTCGCACGACGCGCTCATGGCTAACGTCATGATTGATCCCGGCGATCGCATCCTTGTTCCCAAGGCTGGCATTGTCTATGTCCTTGGAGATGTCCGCCGCCCCGGCGGCTACGTCATGGAGAATGAGTCGAGCATGACCGTGCTCCAGGCCATTGCAACGGCCGGTGGAGTCAACAGCACGGCCAAGGAGAAGAAGGCGCGCATCATTCATAGCCTCAACGGAGCCTTCGACGCCGAAGAACTGCCGTTGCGCCAGATCGAAAGGGGCGAAGCCCCGGACGAACTCCTCCACGCAAACGACGTGATCTACATCCCCTTCAGCTTTGCAAAGCACCTGGTTATGGGCACAACCTCCATCGTCGCCTCGGCCAGTTCGGCGCTCATCTATGCAGGCTACTAGCGCGCTTGCCATACCGGAACGTCGCGGCATGACCGCTGAAGAACTTTGCTGCGCCCTCATCCTCGCCTTCTTTGCCATACAGGGAGCCATCCCATTCATCGCCCCCAACCACGCGCCGGAGGCATCCGGACTGCCCACCACGCGGCTCATGTTTTACGGAGGCGTCGGCTCGCAGCTCGTCGTCTATGCCGCTATTGCCTATCTGTTGCTGCGGCAGGCCGCCGGCATCATGCGCCGCCTTCGCGCCATGCAGTGGACCCTCGGCATCGCGCTGCTGGCCATCGCTTCCACTTTCTGGTCGCAGTTTCCCGCCTACACCGTTCGCCGCTCGGTTCCGTTCGCCATGGCTGGCCTGTTCGGACTCTACCTCGCCACGCGCTATCCGGTCCGCCGCCAGCTTGCCATCCTTCGCGTCACCATGCTGACCCTAGCAGCGGCCTCCATCGCTCTGGCGCTTGCATTCCCTCGTCTCGGACTCGACTACTCCACCGGACACCACGCCGACTGGCAGGGCGTCTTCACGCAGAAAAACACCTGCGGCGAAATGATGGTCCTCGCCACCGCCATCCTGCTCGCCGGCTGGAAGCCGACCTGGCAACGCATCGCCAGCGCCGCGCTCTTCCTCGGCGTGCTTTTCATGACAGGCTCACGCTCGGCATGGCTGCTTGAGGCCGCCGTCGTTCTGCTCTGGGCCGCGCTCACTGCCGCGCGCCGCGTGGATGCCCCCACCCGCATCCTCGCCGCGCTCGCCGCTCTGTTCGGGCTTCCGGCAACAGCCGTGGCCCTCTTTTGGTGGCGCGGGCCGCTGCTTGCATGGCTCGGTCGCGGCCCAACCCTCTCCGGACGCACCCTGATCTGGCAGCAGGTCTGGGTCTTTATTCAGCAGCGTCCATGGCTCGGCTGGGGATACGAAGCCTTCTGGCGGGGCATGCGCGGACAGGCCTTTCGCATCGACGCCGCGCTCAACTTCGTCGTCTTCCATGCGCACAATGGCTTCCTTGAAATCTGGCTTAACCTCGGCCTCGCCGGCCTGGCGCTCTTTGTCCTCAGTTATGCGCGCGCCTGGCGTGGCCTGTGGCCAACCCTGCGCGCCGGCCAGGTGGAGCGCGTTCTTTGGCCCGTCCTGGTGCTCTCGCTCGTCCTGCTCTACAACCTCGATGAAAATACGCTGCTCACCTACAACGGCATCTTCTGGGTTCTGTACGTCATGGCGGTGGCCAACATAGAGCTCCTGCGCGCCGAAGACCGGCTCCAGTCTGAGGTCGCGCGCCGGCGTCAGCGGAGGTCCTATGCCACGGGTCCTGCTCTTCCGTAGCGAGCTGCTGCCGCTATCTGAGACGTTCATCGCCGCGCAGGCAGCCGCCCTCACGCGCTATCAACCGTGGTTCGCCGGGCTCAGGCGCATCCCCGGCGGCATCGCGCTCAATGAGCAGCAGGTCATCGCCGCCACCTCGGGCGAGGCCCTTTGGGACAAAATCACGCGGCGGGCCTATCTCCGCAGCGGCTACGCCCCCACATTTCTAAGCAGAATCGAAGCGCTTGAGCCGGACCTCATCCACGCGCACTTCGCCACCGACGCGTGCGCGGCGCTGCCCATTCAGCAGCGGCTCTGGGTGCCCCTCGTCGTCACCCTTCACGGCTACGACGTCAACTCCGACGATGCCGCCCTGGCCCAGCTCGGCGTGGGGCGGGCCTACCTCAGGCACAGCAAGGCGCTGCACGCCCGCGCGCACCTGTTCCTCTGTGTCTCAGAATTCATCCGCCGCCGCGCCATTGAACGCGGCTTCCCGGAAGAGAAACTCTGCTTGCACCCCATCGGCATTGATGTTGACTACTTCCGCCCCGCCGCTTCGCCCCCCTGCGCGCCGATCGTCTTATTCGTCGGCCGCCTGGTCGAGGTCAAAGGATGCACGCACCTGCTCCGCGCCATGCGGCAGGTTGAAGCGCAGATCCCCGAGGCGCAGCTGGTTGTTGTGGGCGACGGCCCGTTGCGTCCCCAACTGCAAGCTCAGGCCGCCGCCACGCTTCGCCGTTGTACCTTTACCGGCGCGCTCACCGCGGATGCCGTTCGACAGTGGATGCAGCGTGCCGCGGTGGTGGCCGTACCCAGCGATGCGCGCGAGGGCTTCTGCCTTGTGGCGTGCGAGGCACAATCCATGCGGATTCCCGTTGTCGGTTTTGCCGGGCCGGGCCTGTCAGAATCCATCGCCAGCGAAGAGTCCGGCCTGCTGGTTCCGCAAGGCAACGCCGGAGCGCTCGCCGACGCCATCATCACCCTGCTGCGCAATCAAGCCCTTGCCGCGCGCATGGGCTCCGCCGGACGCCGCCGCGTCAAGCAGCACTTCAACCTCAAGCAGCAAACCGCGCTGCTTGAAGCCAAATATGACCAGGTCCTCGGCGTAACCGCGTCAGACATGCAACCAGCGGAGGCGCGCCCGTGACCGAAAAGTCCGAAAGCCTCCGCCGTGGCTCCGCCTGGATGATCGCCGGACGCTTCACCGCCCTTATCTTCCAGGCCGTCTACTTCGTGCTCATGGGCCGCGTGCTCGGCAGCCGCGAGTACGGCGCGTTCATCGGAGTCGTGGCGCTCGTCGCCGTCCTCACCCAGTTCAGCAGCCTCGGTATGGAGATGGTGATGCTGCGCGACGTCAGCCGCGACCGCGCGCGCTTCGCCGCAGCCTGGGGCGCGGCCCTCCGCATGGCCGCCGGCGGATTCATCCTCCTGCTGCTCATCGCGCTCGCCTTCGGGCACATCTTCCTCAGCCCGGGCCTTCGCCTGCTCATTCCCTGGGTCGCTGTCTCCGACGGCCTCTTCGGAAAGGCCGCGCAACTCGCCGGCCGCGCCTTCCAAAGCGTTGGACAAATGCGCGTCATGGCCCAGCTCACCGCCGCCATGAACGCTGGCCGAGCCGCGCTGGCCGTAGTACTGTTTGCCTGGGTCCGCTGGTACGGCGGGCGTGCCGATGCGCTCACCTGGGCCCACATCTACTGGATCGCCCCGTTGCTGGTCGGCGGCATTGCCTGCGCGCTGGTCACCGCGCGGCTCGGGCGTCCGCGCTGGCAGCCCTTGCGCTGGCGCGACTGGAGCGAGGGCTTCAGCTTCTCGCTTTCCAACTCCTCCATCTCGCTCTACAACGACATCGACAAAACCTTCCTGGTCAGCTTCGGCCAGACCTTTGCCGCCGGCATCTATTCGGCCGCCTACCGCGTCGCCGATGTCGCCTCGGCCCCGCTCTATAGCGTCTATGCCGCGGCCACGCCGCGCCTCTTCCGCGCCGGTAGCCAGGGCGTCGAGCAGGCCCACGCGCTCTCCCGCCGCATCCTCTGGCGCATGGCACTCTACGGAATCGCCGCCGCCGCCGCGCTCTTCTTCGGCGCGCCGCTCATCCCGCTCGCCTTCGGTCCATCCTTCGCGGAGTCAGTCCCGGCGCTGCGGTGGCTTTGCCTGCTGCCGCTGCTGCGCGTCCTGCACTACGCCTGGGGAACGACCATCACCGCCTCCGCCTCGCAGTGGAACCGCACCGCTACCCAGATCGCCGCCGCCGCCCTCAACCTTGCGCTGTGCGCATGGATGATCCCGCGCTGGTCATGGCAGGGCGCCGCCTGGGCCAGCCTGCTCACCGACGGCTCGCTGGCCGCGATGAGCTGGGCCGTGCTGTGGAAGATAAGAAACATGCGCCGTTCCGGCCTGCAACCCGCGACGCTTACGCCTCAACGCCCAGTTGGCGGATGAGGAACGCATAATCAAACGCAATCTCTTTCAGATAGTCATACCGCCCCGAAGCCCCGCCATGTCCTGCGCTCATATTCGTGTGCAGCAGTAGCGGATTCGTGTCCGTCTTCAGTCGGCGCAGCTTGGCCACATACTTTGCCGGCTCCCAATACATCACCTGGCTGTCGTGCAGCGAGGTCTTCACCAGCATCGCCGGATACGCCTTCGCCGCCACGTTGTCATACGGCGAATAGCTCAGCATGTACTCGAACGCCTCGGGCTGGTTCGGGTCGCCCCACTCCTCATACTCCGGAACCGTCAGCGGCAGCGACGCATCCAGCATGGTGTTCATCACGTCCACAAACGGAACATGCGACACCACTGCGCGAAACAGCTTCGGCTCCATGTTCGCCACCGCGCCCGTCAGCAGGCCGCCCGCGCTGCCGCCCTCAATGGCCACACGCGCCGGATCGCCATAGCCCGCGCTAAGCAAGTGCCGCACCACCGCAATAAAGTCGGTAAAGGTATTGCGCTTCTGCATCAGCCGCCCCGCGTCATGCCAGGGCTTGCCCATGTCGCCGCCGCCACGAATATGCGCGTACGCCAGCACAAAGCCGCGGTCCAGCAGGCTCAGCCGGTTGCCGTTAAAACTGATCGGCAGCGAATACCCATACGATCCATACGCGTACACAAACAGCGGATTCTTGCCCTCCGCAAAACAATCCTTGCGATACACCAGCGACACCGGAACCTCCACCCCGTCCGCCGCCTTCGCAAACAACCGTTCCGACGCATACAGCGACCGGTCAAACCCGCCTGGAACCTCAACCTGCTTCAGTAGCTTCGATTCGCCCGTCGTCACGTCGTAGTCCAACACCGACCCCGGCGTCACCAGCGACTGGTATCCATACCGGTATTGTGTCGTGTCAAAAACGCGGTTCGTACCCGGATACGCCGTATACGTCGGCTCGGGAAACACAATCTCTCTCGAATCCGCGGCCTCCGGCCCTGCTCCTGCAAAGCGCACCACCCGCAGGTGCGGCAGTCCGTCTCTGCGCTCGCACGCCACATAGAATCCGGCAAACAGGTCCGCGTCTTCCAGCATCACGTCCGCCCGGTACGGCAAAATCTCCGTCCAGTTCTCGCGCCCCGGCGCTTCCACTGGAGCCGTCACCAGTCGAAAATTCCGCCCGGCGTCATTCGCCCGAATGTAGAACAGCCCGTTGCGATGATCGGCATAGTACTCAATGTCATCCCGGCGCGGCTCAATCAACGTAAACTCGTCCGTCGGCGCGTCCGCCCGCACAAACCGCTCTTCCGACGTCGTATGGCTCGACGACTCCAGAAAGATGTACTTATGGTCCCTGGTCCGTCCCGCTCCTATGTTGAAGCGCTCGTCCGTCTCCTCATACACCAGCACGTCTTCCGTATGCGGAGTGCCCAGCGTGTGCCGGTACAGCCTGTACTGCCGCTTCTGCACCTCATCCTCAATGGTGTAGAAAAGCGTGCGGCTGTCCGTTGCCCATACCACCGAGCCGACCCGTTCCACGCGCTCCGCCAACAGCGCGCCCGTCCGCAGGTCTTTCACCTGCAGCGTGTATTGCCGAAAGCCCGTGTTGTCCGTCGAGTAGGCCAGCAGGTTTCCATCGTCCGAAACATTGAACGCGGTCACCGCCATGAACGGCTCGTCCTTCGCCAGTTCATTCACGTCCAGAATCACCTCTTCTGGCGCGGCGGTGTCCATCGCTTCCGTCGTTCCCGGCTTGCGGCACTGGATCCCGTATTGCTTGCCCTCTTCGGTTCGAAAGTAGTACCAGAAGTCGCCCTCGCGAAACGGCACCGACTCATCCGTCTCCTTGATGTGGCTCAGCATCTCCTTGTACAGCGTCGCGCGCAGCGCCTCATCCCCGGCGGTCATGGCTGCGGTGTAGGCGTTCTCCGCTTCCAGGTAGGCTGTCACTTCGGGATTGTCGCGGTCGCGCAGCCACGCGTAGTCGTCAACCAGCGTGCGGTTGTGAATCCTGGCTTCAACGGGGTGGACTTTGGCAACGGGAGGCGTGAGTTCTGGCATAGCTACTAGGGTAAAGGCACCCGAGGCTGTGGAGTAGCCTTGGGAACAATGAATTCCGCACCCTCCTAACGCTGAGAGGCATCGTACTCAACGGAGGTTGAATGCTCGTTATCCTTGCCTGGCTCTCCATTGCAGTATCTGTTTTGTGCGCCTGCATCATCATCATCGACGAAACCCGTCACCCGCAGTCCATGGCCATCATGAACGCCGTCTGGCCGGTCACCGCGCTGTATCTCAGCGTCATCGGGTTGTGGTGGTACTACCGCGCCGGACGCAAAATGGCCCGCGACGCCGCCGGTGGGCACATGGCTCACATGCACATGCATGGCCAAGACAGTACGCCTCCCACCTGGCCGCAAATCTTTCTGGCCGGCAGCCACTGCGGCGCCGGATGCGCGCTTGCCGACATCATCGTCGAGTTCACCATCTTTGCATTCGGGCTTACGATCGCAGGTACAGCCCTCGCGGCCAGCTTTGCCTGGGACTTCGCCGGCGCGTGGACGCTCGGCATCCTCTTCCAGTACTACACCATCAAGCCCATGCGCAACCTCACCGTGGGGCAGGGAATCGTCGCCGCCATCAAGGCCGACACGCTGTCCATCGCCGCCTTCCAGGTGGGCATGTATGCATGGATGGCCGTGACGTATTTTGCGCTCTTTCCCGCGCCGCACCTCACGCCGCTCAGCCCCGTCTTCTGGCTCATGATGCAGGTCGCCATGGTTTTCGGCTTGTTGACCACCGCGCCCATGAATCGCTGGCTGGTTCGCGCAGGCCTCAAGGAGAAGATGGGATAAAGGACAGAACCCCATCACCAGCCATCATTTTTAGCGCATGCCCGTCGTCAGCGCCGCTTTCCATTTGCTGCATCCGAGGCAACTTGAAGCCGGATGCAGCACTCCACCTAATGAGACGACAGAAGCTCTTTTAATCAAGGAGGACCCGGTCCAATGAATTCGACCGCCAGGAAAGTCTGTACAATCGCCGCCGCCGCACTCGTGACCAGCGCCCTTGCGTTCGCGCAAATGGGCGGGCCGCCCGCGAACCCGCCCCAGCAAAATCCCAACGCCGGCAACATGGGCATGAACCACATGCAGCAAATGGAGCCATCCCAGCAGGAGCCGCCCATGCAGGCCATGCAGGATAAGGGATTCGTTCACGATGCGCTGCAGGGCGGAATGGCGGAGGTCAAGCTGGGGCATCTGGCCGAACAAAAGGGAGCCAGCGCCGACGTTCGCCAGTTCGGCGCAAAGATGGTCAACGACCATACCCAGCTCGACACTTACCTGCTCAAAGCCGCTACTTCGATGGAGATGCCCGCCCCCAAACACATCGCGAAGAAGGACAAAAAGCTGTACGAAAAGCTCAGCGCGCTCTCCGGGACGCAGTTTGACGACGCCTACATCAAGGCCATGGTCAAGGGCCACGAGAAGGCTCTCGCTGCCTTCCGCCTCACTGCGGAGAATACGCAGTTGCCCGACTTAAAGCAGACTGCCGAACAGGGTTCGCAGATCGTTTACGGGCACCTGCAGCTCATCAAAAAGATCGCGAAGGATCACCACCTGAAGAGCTGACACGCGGAACGGAACCAGGCAGGCCCAGCACGCGTTCGCCCCTCAGGCCATCCGCTGTGAACTTTACTGCGCCGTCCACCCGCCGTCAATCAGGATGTCCGTTCCGGTAATAAAGCCGGACTCCGGCAGGCACAGGTGGCGAACCAGCGCCCCTACCTCTTCCGGGCTTCCCCAGCGCCCGACTGGAATCTTCGACACAAATCGCCGGTTTATCTCCGCATCTTCCATCAGCGGCGAGTTCATCTCCGTCGCAAACGGTCCCGGACTCACCGCCACAACGGTAATTCCTTCCCCCGCAAGCTCCAGCGCCAGCGCCTTGGTCAGCCCCAGCAGGCCGAATTTGCTGGCAGAGTAGGCCGCCCGCCCAGGAAGGGAAACATGGCTCATGATGGACGTCAGGTTGAGGATGCGCCCATAGCCTCTGCCCTTCATATGCGGAACAAACGACCGGCACATCAGGAACGCGCTGGTCAGATTCGCCGCAAGTACGCTCTCCCACTCGTCCAGCGAGAACTCCTCCAGCGGCTTGCGGATGTTCATGCCGGCATTGTTCACCAATATGTTGACATGCCCGAAACTCGACAGGATGTCCCTCTCAATCCGCTGAACCTGTTCCTCGTTGGTTACATCGGCCTGAAAGATCTCGGCCTCGCCGCCCGCCGTTCGAATGTGGTCCGCAACCGAGTGCAGCGCATTCTTATCCCGCGCAACCAGCGCCACTTTAGCTCCGGCAGAGCTCAGGGAAATCGCAACAGCTTTCCCCAGGCCCCGGCTGGCGCCTGTAATCACCGCAACGCGGCCATCAAGAGGTGGAGTTTTCATGTTGGTCATGGTACCAGCAGAGTCCCGTGCGTAGCAGCCCAGTCCACGGCGAAGTCATGCTGCAAAGGGTAGAATGACAGTAATGTCCCAAACGTTCCTCAGGTGCGGATGGCCCATCCGGCGCGCGTGTTTGGTCCTGCTGCTGCTACTTTTTCCCGTAGGCGCACTGTGCCAGGCTGTCAAGGACCTCCCGAAACCAACTGACTATGTCAGCGACTTCGCCCATGTCATGTCGCCCGCCACAATCCAGAAGCTGGACTACGTCTGCGGCGAGGTGGACCATGAGGCGCACGCGCAGATCGCGGTCGTTACCGTCAATAACCTCAACGGGAAAGACGTGTTTGACTACGCCGTCCAGCTCTACCAGGCATGGGGAATCGGCGCCAAGGGCGGCAAGGACCAGGACCGCGGTGTGCTCATCCTCATCGCGGTGAAGGACCGCAAGCGGTTCATCTCCACCGGATACGGCCTCGAAGGCATCCTGCCCGATGGCCGCGTCGGACAGATCGGCCGCGAGATGGTGCCCTATCTGCGCAACAACGACTTTGATGGCGCCATGACCCTGGCCGTCGGCCAAATCTCCCAGATCATCGCAGCCGACGCGGGGATTAAGCTCGCTCCTTTGCAGGGCCAGCAGCCCATGACCCAGCAGGTCCAGGTCAGCTTCGGACAGATGGTCGTCCTCGGAATCATCATTCTCCTCGTCATCCTTTTCCTGGCGCGCTTCGGCGGCTCGGGGCTGGTTGGCTTTCTCCTCGGCATGTTTTTAGGCGGCGGCTTTGGCGGCGGCTTCGGGGGTGGAGGCGGTTTCGGCGGCGGTGGTGGTGGTGGTGGCGGCTTTGGCGGTTTCGGCGGCGGCAGCACCGGCGGTGGCGGCGCCGGTGGCAGTTGGTAGGCCCCGCAATTGATAGGATTGAGTTTACTGAAGGAGAAAACGAACGATGATGCGTCGTGGATTGTGGATCGCAGTTGGTGTGATCGCGGTTATCGTGCTGGTCGCGCTTTTGATCGCCGGCAGTTACATAACTGCCCGGAATGAAATGGTGGCCAAGCAGGTCGCCTACCAGACCCAGTGGTCAAACGTGCAAACGCAGCTCCAGCGGCGGTCAGATTTGATTCCAAACCTGGTGGCGACAGTGAAGGGGTACGCGACCCATGAGCAAACCGTCTTTGCCGATGTCTCGAATGCGAATGCCGGGCTGCTCAATGCTCACAGCCCCAAGGCGGAAATGAAGGCGAGCGGCCAACTCGACTCAGCCCTGGGACACTTGCTGATGCTGCAGGAGTCATACCCCAACCTCAAGGCCAATCAGAACTTCCTCGCGCTGCAGGATCAACTGGAAGGCACTGAAAATCGCATCGCCGTCGAGCGCCGCCGCTATAACGAGTCTCTGCGCGACTACAACACTTACGTCCAGCAATTTCCGAATAACATCTGGGCAGGCATCTCCGGATTCAAGCCCGACGACGCCTATTTCGCCGCCACACCGGCTTCGCAAAACGCCCCGACGGTCAAGTTCTGATGTAAATCGGCGCGGTTGAGTCAAAATAAAAAGCGGTCAGCAGAATATACCTGCTGACCGCTTTTTATCTGACCGGTTTTATTCCGGGGTCTTTAGCTTTTGGTAAAGGAGGCGATCGCGCTTGCCTCGTCGTCCTTCACATCAAATACGGTATAGAGCTTGGTGATCTGCAGCAGGTCATGAACCTTCTTGGTCAGGTTCAGCAGCTTCAGTTCGCCGCCCTGGTTGCGCGCTGTGGTGTAGGCGCTCACTAACTCGCCAATGCCTGAGCTGTCGATGTAATTCACATCGCCCAGGTTGAGCAGGATGTTCTTCGAACCTTTGGCCAGCAAATCACGGACGGCATCGCGCAGCAACACGCTGCCTTCGCCCAGGGTAATACGCCCGCTGAGGTCGAGAATCGTAACGCCATCCACCTGTCGGGTGGTAATCTTCATGCTCACTGAAAAAGTCCTCCTTAGCTTCCTGTTGGGGTGGCCCCAAGATGTTTTATAAGAGTCAGCTCGGTTCCGGGATGCAATTGTTTGAAGTGTACCTCATCCATGAAGGAGCGGATGAGGAAGATACCGCGGCCGGAGCCGCGCAAAAGATTTTCCGGAGCGAGGGGGTCGGGCAGTTGGCTGGAGTCAATGCCTTCGCCCTGGTCTGCGATGCGGATGACGAGGGAGTCACCCGTATTTTCAAAAGATACCGTGATGCGCTTTTCCGGGTCGTATGAATTGCCGTGCAAAACGGCATTCACCGCGGCTTCGCGAACGGCCATCGTTATTTTGAATAGCTCGTCCTCGTCCACGCCGGCTTTTTTGGCCATTTGTTCGGCCGTTTCTTCTACTTTGTTTACACTGTCCAGCGAGGACTCGAGCGTGTAGGTTATACGGCCTGCCTGTTGTCCAGCCAAATGCTCTTCCTCGCGTTGCGGCATGACACCCTTAAAATCAGCGCTTTTGGGAATTTTTAAAGCCTGTACGTCGAAGTTTGCTTGTTGGAACGGGCAATGTCAAGCAGCTTAAAGGGCGGGGAACCCCGAACTGCTATCTTTCCCGAGCTACTACCTTTAATAGGATAGCTGCTGCCGGAAAGGGAATGCGTGGGCATGCTCCACTTCCTGCCCGCCTTTGACGCTGCCCTTGCCGGGAAGCCCCCCCTCAGCCGGGCCCCATGCCTTTCCGTGCCTCTCCAGACGCTTCCAGGCTCCGTTCCTCGCCGCACCTGCTTTTCACTCTTGCGACGGCTTACGGCGGTCATCGTCAGTGTTTTGTCTGGGATGCGCCTGGCGCAGCAAGTCCGGATATACGGTCCTTTTATCCCGCTCATTAAATTCTGTTTACACTGTAGATTGGGAAGGGAACTGGGCTATACTATATACACGCTCGTACTTGAGTGGGTTGTTCTTAGCACGTATTGCTCCAGGGACGTTTAGGATCCAAGCACTGCCTGCCGCTCCACCTTCCTCGAACATTTCTAGCGAATATCTAACACCAAAAGGAAACACCATCATGGAACAGGGCATTGTTAAGTGGTTCAACGACGCCAAAGGCTTTGGGTTCATCACCCGTGACAGCAATAACGAGGATATTTTTGTACATTTCTCGGCAATCAACGCCAATGGCTTCCGTAGTCTTCAGGAAGCTCAGCGCGTGCAGTTTGAGGTAGTACGCGGACCCAAGGGTCTGCAGGCTGAAAACGTTCAGCCCGTCTAAAACTTTGGATCGCATTTGACCCGACGGGAGAGCCGCTGTGCTCTCCCGTTTTGCTTTTGCCCGCCTGCTTGTCGGCAAGTCAAAGCTATCTGAAATTACCCATACCGCCTCAATTCGATAAAATCAAGCCGTGGAATATTTCTCCGACGGCGTAAAGCTCTTCTATACCGTGCAGGGCGAAGGCCCCGCCGTTGTCTTGCTGCACCCCACCCCCTGCGACCACCTCTTCTGGCTCGGCGCGGCGGAATCCCTTACCGGCAAATACCAGGTCATCCTCCCCGATTTGCGCGGACACGGGCAGTCCGGCGCGGGTGAAGGGCCCATCACCATGCAGCGGTTGTCCGCTGACGTGCTGCGCCTCCTCGACGAGCTTGGTATTCAGCGCGCGCTCTTTGCCGGATGCTCCATCGGCGGCTACACCCTCTATGAAATCTGGCGTTCGGCGCCCGCGCGCGTGCAGGCGCTGGCCTTCTGCTGCGCCAAGCCGCAGGCCGATACCGATGCGGCCCGTCTTCAGCGCGAAGCGTCCATCGCAATGATCCGCGAACGTGGATCGGCTGAAGTGATCGATGCGCAGCTCACCAGGCTCATTGGCCCTACCGCCCAGCGGCGTCATCCCGAGCGCATTCCAGAAGCCCGCGCCATGATGGAAATGACCACCCCGGAAGCGTTAATTGCCATCCAACAAGGGCTTGCCGCCCGTCCCGATTCCGTCGAGACCGCCCGTGGCATCCGCGTGCCCTGCTTTATTCTTGCCGGCGGCGAAGACCCGGCGTCTACTCTAGGCGACATGAAGCTGCTGGCCGAGACCATCCGCAATGGCGGCTACGGCTCCGAGTACACCGAGCTGCCGGATGCCGGTCACTTTGCCCCTTGGGAACAGCCCCAGACGGTTGGACGCCTCCTGCGCCGCTTCTTCGATTCCGTCGTTGGGTGACGTGACACACCGCACATTCGGCCGAATCGCGCCATAATGTTCCTGCAGCACCAAGGATGACTGCGGTCAAGGAGGCTTCTTATGGATGCGAGTACGGCTGGAACTGCGACAAATGGAGGCGTAAGAAAGATAAAGTGTTCCCCAAGCGCCGCTGGAATTTCCGTGGGCCTGTTGTGGGCCTGTGCCATCTTTTTCCTGGGAATCACGGCAATCTTCGGCTGGGGAGCCGAACTGGTTAAGGTCTTTGCATCGCTGTATATCGGGTATGCCGCATCCTTTGCCGGCGCGATTATCGGCGCTCTCTGGGCCTTTGTGGATGGCTACATTGCCGGAGCCGTCGGTGCCTGGCTCTATAACTTTTTCACCAGATCATCGGTTGCCTGATTCCTTCGGCGCATAAAGCAAAACCAGAAATGGTGTAAGGCGGAGCGGCGAATCCCCAGCCGACGCGACCATCCGGGAGCGGTGTCCCTGCACTCCCATCAAAATGGAAACACCTTACGGTAACTCAGGTTTTGCTCCTAGCGTTTCAGCAGATTCTTCGCCAGGAAGAGCAGGTTCGCGGGCCGCTCGGCCAGGCGACGCATAAAGTACGGATACCACTCCGTGCCGAACGGCACATACACCCGCACGTTATAACCCTCGGCTACCAGTGCTCTCTGCAGGTCGCGCCGCACTCCGTAAAGCATCTGGAACTCGAAGCTGTTCTTTGCCAGCGCTTTCTCCTGCACAAAGCGCCTGGCTGCCAAAATCATCGCTTCATCATGCGTCGCAATGCCGTGGTAAATTCCACTCGTCAGCAGCGTTTGTGTCAGCCGCACAAAGTTTGCATCTACGCCTGCCTTGTCCGGATAGGCCACTTCCGCAGGTTCCTTGTACGCGCCCTTGCAAAGTCGAATGCGGATGCCGTCCCCGGTCAGCGCGGCTATATCATCTGCGCTGCGGTACAGATACGCCTGTATCACGATGCCCACATGTCCCCGGTTCTCCGGCCTGGCATGCAGCGCGCGCACCACATCGATGGTCGCCTGGGTATACTCGCTGCCTTCCATGTCAATGCGGACAAAATTGTGTAGGGCCACAGCATGCTCCACCAGCCCTGACACAATCTCCGCCGCCAGGCCGTCACCCAGAGCCATGCCCATCTGGGTGAGCTTTACGCTCACGTTGGACTTGAGCTTCCGCTGATCAATCGCATCCAGCAGTTTGTGGTAGATGCCGGCAGCTCCGCGGGCCTGCTCCGGCGTGCTCACATTCTCGCCAAGACTATCCAGGGTGGAGGCGATTCCTTGATTTTGCAGGGATTCAGCCGCCCTCAGCACGTCTTCTATCTCCAGGCCCGCAACAAACCGCGAAGACATGCGCCGGCCGAGCGTAGAGCGTTCTGAGAAGTGGCGCAACGGCTGGTTGCGGGAAAGAGCGATGAACGCGGAGCGAAGAATTGGCATCGTGGTCGTGTTTCAGGGCGGTCAGGCCGAACTGCCTATTGTCGCACAGCGCATGCGTGCGTGGAGACACCCGCGGGGCAGGAAAATCAGGAAAGGTCGTCGATTCGATGGCCGCGAAAAAACCACGTACGAAAAGCGGGCATCACAGTAGTCAAGCAATCGAACAGCACGATGCTTCAAACTGCCTGGAGAACTGCAATGGTCAAGAACTGCGCAAACACGAATTGCGGCAAGCCCCTCCGCTATTTGCGCGAGGGCCGCATATTTGTATTTGAATTGAAAGAAAGCAACGGGAACGGTTCAATTCACCGGATGGAACATTTCTGGCTGTGTGGCACGTGTTCCAGAACACTTCGACTCGAAAAAACCAGTGAGGGTGTACAGGCGATAATGAAGCGCACAGTCCACAGCACCATCGCGCATCCGCTCGCCTCCTGAGAGTTCCTTCTCGCCTTTCTGCTGGAGGCTTGGCCGCGATTCCCCCCATCGGAAGCGAACCGCGTCTGGGGGGCGTCTGGGGGCACTTGGGGGGCGTCAATTGCAAGTGCTTTCACTGGCTCCCGAAGTCCCGTCTATGTGACCTGTCTGTGACTTGATATTCCTGGTATTGCACTGTTTTTGCGCCAACGCACCGTGCGGCAATGGCCTGAGCTGTGCTCCTGCTCGCCTGTGCCTTGTAGGCATAGCAATCAAAGGACTTGAAGCGTTTTCCGCTAAATTTGCAGCCCCGATTTGGGGTAGATCGCTCCGATGGAATATCCTGAACCGGTAGTCCCGGAATAGGTTCACGGTCGCGAAATTTGCTTCCTCGCGCACCGCGCAGTAGAAAACCCGCATCTACTATTCTATAAAAGAGTTACCCTGTATCTGGAGCACGCTCATTATGACCAAGGCAGATCTCGTAGAAGAAGTCACGCAGATAGGCGATCTTACCCGGCGCGACGGCGAAGTCATTGTCGACACCATTTTTGACGCAGTTATCGGTGCGCTGAAGGCTGGAGACAAGATCGAAATTCGCGGGTTCGGCAGTTTCCGGATCCGTCAACGCAAGCCGCGTATCGGGCGCAACCCGAAGACAGGCGCGAAGGTCGATGTTCCAGCCAAGCGTGTTCCCTACTTCAAGCCCAGTAAAGAACTGCGCGACCTTGTCAATCCAGGCGAAAAAGCCACTGCCGCCTGATTGAAAATTTCTCTTCTGACTGGCCTTGCTCCCCCCTTTGGAAAGGCGGAGAGTGAGGCTTTGTTGTTGTTTGAGGCGGTTCGCGGCGACCGCAGCCCGGCTCTATGCCCGGATGCCGATCACGGAGAACATCCGTCCCGTAAAGCCATGGTCGGCACGGTACGAGAAGAACCGGTCATGCTGGCAGCGGGTGCAATGGCCCGCAACGGAGATCGACTCCGGCTTTAACCCGGCATCCTGAAGTTGCCGCCGGTTCGCCTCCACCAGATCCAGATGCAGGCTCGGGCCAATATTGCTGTGCCCCGGCGCACGGGCCGTCATAAACAACAGCGGATACTTCTCCTTCACCGGGTCCGAATCGTAAACATCGCGGAACAGCGCGTCGGCATACGCAAACTGCGAATCAAACTCGCTCCTCACCTCTTCGCCCACCGCATAGCAGCATTGGCCAATTCCCGGGCCGATGGCCGCCACCAGGTTCTTCGGCTTGCAGCCGTACTCCAGCTGCATCCGCCCCACGCCGTTCTCCACAATCCGCTTCAGGGTCCCACGCCAGCCGGCATGGAAGGCCGCCACCACTTTCCGCTTGCGGTCGGCAATCAGCACCGGAATGCAGTCCGCCGTCTGGATGGCCAGCAGAATCCCCGCCTCCGTCGTCATCATGCCGTCGCCACGGTGCTTCGCAACTTCACCCGCATCCGCATGCGTCACCGTCCGAATCAAGGACGAATGTATCTGCTGCAGCATCACCAGCGGAAAATCAGGCTTGCCCGCAGCCCGCTTCAGGAACATCCGCCGGTTCGCCAGAACGTTCCTGCGATCGTCCGACGAGGTAAATCCAAGATTCAGCTCGCCCGTCGTCTGACCCGGGCTGTACGCCACCGATTTGCCGCCCGTCCGCGTGCTGAACCCGCTCATCAGCCAGGGAATCTCTTCCAGTACGGGAGACGGCAGCACCTCCACCCCGCTTTTTTTCTGCGCAGCAGTGTTGCGCCGCGATGCCGGAATCTGTTTCGGGTGCCGTGCCTGACGCTCAAATCCTGCCGCCATCAGTTTGCGACGCCCATGGGTCAATCCCACGCTGGCCAGCAGTTGGTCAACCTCGCGAATGGCGGACGAAGACTCCGAAGTGGCGGACATAATGCCATTCTACGGTATCCGGTTTGGCCAAAACGCAACGCGATTCAAGCCTGCCGGGGCTCTGATAAGCTAAAGCTGACCTGGACATGGATACCGCTTTTGGGTGTATCACGCGCCACTCAATCCATGGCAAATTCTCACTCCCTCTGGCTCCTAGGGCACCACCGGTTTTGGACAAAACAATCCCTGTGCATGAAACCTCAAAATCCAGATTTCCCGATGCAGCGGTCTCCCGTTGGATTCTGCTGGCTGCCGTCCTCTGGTGTATCGTCTGGTTCGTGCACGCCTGGCACTACTGGGAGGACGACGCTTACATCCATCTCGAATTTGCCCGCAACGTCGCCGCCGGGCACGGGTATTCCTTCAATGGAATGCTCGTCAATGGCGACACCGCGCCACTCTGGGTACTCCTGCTCGTCGCCGCTCACGCTCTCATTCCCAACTGGCTCGTGGCCGGCAAGGTGCTCACCGCTCTCGGTGCAATCTTCGCCCTCGGCGGCGCCTACTACTTATCAAAGCACCTGGTAAAGGGCCTCGATGGAGCCAAAACCTTCGCCGCATGGATGGTTCTGCTGCTCGTCGTCAATCCCTTCTTCTGCTACTGGAGTTTCTCCGGCATGGAGACCCTCACCGCACTGGGGCTGGCCTTTTGGGGAACCCTGATTGCCGTGAAGGAGCGCCCCACCTGGGGCAGCTTTTATCTGGGCTGCTTTGTCACCGGTATCGCCCCCGTGCTGCGCCCCGAAATGATGGCGTTTTCCGGGCTGGCCGGCCTGCTCCTGCTTCAACAGTGGTTCGGCTTTCCGGGCCGTGCATCCTCAATCAAAAAATTTCCGGGCCTGCTCCTGGGACTCATTCTGTTCGCACTGCCCGTGGCGCTTTGGTCAGTCTATGCATTCCATGCATTCGGGCACGTCATCCCCAACACCAATGCTGCCAAACGGGCCGCCCCCAACGAATCGGTGATCACGCACATACTCGAAGTCTACGGCCTTGGATTTCCGGTTGTGCTGGCCGAAGTCGCAGGCCTCGCAGTTCTCGCCTTGCTGAAGCCGGCGCTCCTCCGAAAAGAAAAGAATCCCCTGCGCCTTCTTCCCGTCGCCAGTTGGATATTTGTGATCTGGTCCGCGGTCGCGGCGGCGTTCTATGTCATCGACCACACCTACGTGCAGACCCGCTATGTTTTTGTCATGGCGCCCGGACTCGTGCTCGCGGTTCTGGCCTTCAACTATCGAAGACTCCCTCGATGGGTCTATCGGGTCTCGCTTGTCGGCGCGCTCCTCGCCGCCGTCACGGTCAGCTCTGTCACTGCCTGGCTTCTGATACGCAATAAGGTGATCCGGGACAGGCAGATGCAGGACATGGCAAAGTATGTCAGGAACCAGGTTCCGCCCGGCGCACCCGTGGCCATCTATGCAATCGGAGAGCTGGCGTTTGACTCCCAACATCCCATCATCGATGTCGGGGGCATCACGAGGCCGGGAGTGACTCCGTACCTATTCCGGAGCCAGAGCCTCGTTGTCCAGTGGGCAAAGCAGCAGGGCGCAAAGTACTACGTCGCGGCCAAACAGCCGGAGCCAGGTGCGGTCCCGGTCTTTTCCATCAAAGCGCCAATTTTAGGCTGGTCCCTCGACAAGCACTACTACTCCCGATCCGGTCCATTGCATCTTTGGAAACTTCCTGTGTCTGGAACCCAGCCGGTCTCCGCCGTTGCAACCGGGAAATAAAGCAACAGGCTCAGATAGCCCAACCCGCCATCCATGCACTTTGCAACCCAAAAAGCATATGGGCCCGCATTCCGGCGGACCCGCTCAAGAGGCTTATACGAGGAAGGATGGGAAAGAGTTTTGCTGGAAGAGTGTCTGCCTCTGAAAGAGGCAGACCGATTACCGTAGGGAGAACTCACAACTAAGATGGGCTTATGCGAATGCAGGCCTCTATTGAATAACTATAAAGATGCAGTCTCCCGGCCAAAGGGCTGCCTGGAAAGTTACAAAAGGTTAAAAAACTTTTAGCAGCAGCCTGGCCAGCAACGCCTTTTCCCCGGTTTTGGCACTGTCGCGCCTCAGAATGCCTATCCATATTACGTTAGGAATAAGCAGTCGATTACTGTTGTACTGAACGGCTAACTGGTTCCAACTCGGCCAACTCGGGATTCCCGAAGTATCTGCGCTGGAAGAACAGGGCTACGTTGACCAGGGCAATCATCACCGGCACCTCAACCAGCGGGCCGATCACCGCGGCAAACGCCGCTCCGGAGTTGATTCCAAATACCGACACCGCCACGGCAATCGCCAGCTCAAAGTTGTTGGAGGCGGCGGTGAACGCGAGCGTCGTCGTCTTTGAATAGTCCGCGCCCAGCTTTTTGCCCATATAGAAGGACACCAGAAACATCACCACAAAATAGATCAGCAGGGGCACGGCAATCCGCAGCACATCCAGCGGAAGGCGAACGATATAACTCCCCTTCAGCGAGAACATCACCACGATGGTGAACAGCAGAGCCACCAGCGTCAGGGGACTGACTCGCGGAACAAAAACGCGCTCATACCACTCGCGTCCTTTCAGGCGAACCAGCACGGTGCGCGTCAGAAACCCGGCGACAAACGGAATACCGAGATATATGAAGACGCTCTGCGCAATCTCTCCAATGGAGATATTCACTACCGCGCCCCGCAGGCCCAGCTTGGCCGGCAACACCGTGATGAAAACCCACGCATAGAGCGAATAAAAGAGCACCTGAAAAATCGAGTTGAACGCCACCAGTCCGGCGGCGTAGTTCGTGTCGCCCTTCGCCAGTTCGTTCCACACAATCACCATAGCGATGCAGCGCGCCAGGCCAATCATGATCAGTCCAGCCATGTATTCCGGGTAGCCGCGCAGAAAGACAATCGCCAGAACAAACATCAGGATCGGACCGATCACCCAGTTCTGCACCAGTGACAGCGTGAGTACCTTCTTGTTGCGGAAGACCTCGTGCAGCTCCTCATATCTGACCTTGGTGAAGGGCGGATACATCATCAGAATCAGCCCGCAGGCGATGGGAATCGAGGTGGTTTCGACGCTGAAGCGATTCAGCATGGGCACCACGCCGGGCAGCAGCCAGCCCAGACCCACCCCCGCTGCCATGGCAGTGAAGATCCAGGCAGTCAGATAGCGATCCAGAAACCCGAGGCGGCGCGACTTTTTCATTCAGAGACCCTTCGGCAGAAGATTGCGCGGAGCGCGAGCATGCGCACGCATTGCAGATCAGGCTTTGCCAATCCGCCCGAGTTCGTGTTGCAGAGTCATGGTTTCGAGCGTGGTGAGCGGCAGGGCCAGAAATAAAGAGATGCGGCGGTCGAGGATCGCAAAGGCTCCGCTGAAGGCGCGTTCCATCTCCTCTGGAGTGCCTTGGACCGCGGCAGGGTCCGGCAGCCCCCAGTGCGCCGTCACGGGATGCCCCGGCCACACCGGGCAGACCTCGTTCGCAGCGTTGTCGCACACCGTAAAGATGAAATGCATCTCCGGGGCATCGGGCAGCGCAAACTCATCCCACGACTTGCTCCGCAGCCCGTCGGTGGAAATGCCCGCCGACCGCAGCACCGCCAGCGCCTCCGGTCGCGCCCGGCCCGACGGGTGGCTGCCCGCGCTGTAGGCGGTGAAGACAGGGCCGCCCTTGGCATTCAAAATGGCCTCGGCCATGATCGACCGGGCCGAGTTGCCGGTGCAGAGAAACAGTACGTTGTAGCGATCTTGCATCAAGCCTCCACCTAAGCCGCAACTGCGGGTTTCGTAGCCCGGATGAAGGCGCTCATGAATTTGCCGTCCACCTGCGGCGCAATTCGATCTACGTCGATGCCCGCTTCAGTAAGGAACTGCCGCGCATCCTCGATGTTGTACTCCCGGACGGGTTCGAGCGAGACATCCGTAAATCCGGCGGCTTCGAGCTTCGCCCGGTACTCCTGTTCCTTCAGCGCGCCGGCAATGCAGCCCACCCACAGCAGCATGCTCTGGCGAACCTCGTCCGCCACCTCGCCTCGCACCACAACATCCGATACTGCGAACCGTCCGCCCGGTTTCAGCACCCGAAACGCTTCGGCCAGCACCCGGTCCTTGTCCACCGACAGGTTGATGACGCAGTTCGACAGGATCACATCCACCGAATTGTCCGGCAGCGGGATGTTCTCAATTTCACCCTTCAAAAACTCGACATTCTCCAGCCCCGACTTCTTCTGGTTCTCGCGCGCCAGCGCCAGCATGTCGTCCGTCATGTCCAGCCCATAGGCTTTGCCGGTGGGGCCCACGCGCCGGGCAGAGAGCAATACGTCAATCCCGCCACCCGATCCCAGATCCAGCACCGTTTCCCCCGGCCGCAGGTCAATCAGCGCGGTCGGATTGCCGCAGCCAAGCGATGCCAGCACCGCGTCTTCCGGTACTGCCTGCTTCTCCGCGTCGCCGTATAGGTTCCGCGTGATCGGATCACAGCATCCCAGCGCCGGATTGCACCCCGCCGCCTTTCGCTGCTCGGTCACCTGGCGGGCTACCGCGCCATATTTCTCCTGTACCGCGGCCTTCGTGGTTGCATTTTCTGTATCCATCTTGATACCTCACATACGCTTAAACGAATATATATGGATGAAACACATCCGTCAATGCGCATATAATAACCGCATGCAGGTTCCCTCCAAACCCTTCGATCTGGCCCGGCTTTTCGCCGCCCTCGCCGACCCTACACGTCTGCGCCTGCTGAGCTTGATGTCTGGACGTGAAGTCTGTGTCTGCTACTTTGTCGCGATCCTCGACCAGCCTCAGCCTAAGATCTCCCGCCATCTGGCCTATCTGCGTCGTGCCGGGATCGTCAGCTCGCGCCGTCAGGGCAAGTGGATGCACTACCGCGTTTGTTGGCCGCAGGATCACACAGCGGTCTTCATCCTCCGCGCCGTCTTCGCATCCCTGGCTGAGAGACCCGAGATGCGGGCCGACCTCGCCCAGCTTGAGCAGACCTGCTGCGCGGCTCCCAGGACAACCGCTCTGCTCAGCGCGCCGTCCCCTATCTCATTTATTTAGTATGAAGTAAAAAATTAGAGCAGGCCCTGCCGCGCGGCGCTCGCCTGCAGCAGGCCTCCGCCTTTGGCCTACTTGCTCAACCGGTACAGCGCCGCTCCGTGCGCCGGCAGCGTGACGGAAAGCGATGTCCGCCGGCCGAGAGTCTTCCGCAGCCACAGGTCCCGGACAAGATAGCTGTGCTGGCTTAGTCCGAACTGGTCGCCCAGTTTGGGCCAGGGCGGCATGTTCACCCGCGCCTCCCGGTCTGTCCGGTTAAAGACCGCCAGAATCGCGTTATTCCCCTCGCGCGCGGTCCAAATGGCTATATCGTCGGCATGCGGATTCTTCGCCTGCCCGGTCTGCTGAACCGCGTGGTTGCCCGTGGTGTGCTGATCCACCGCCAGCACCTCGGGGTTGGTCAGCAGCGCTTCGGTGGCCGGATCCATGCGCGTCAGGTTCGCTCCCAGAATCAGCGGCGACCGGGCAATCGACCACAGCGTAATCAGTGTGCGGACGTCGGTATGCGTCAGCCGGGAATGGCGCGGCTTGCCCCAGCCAGGGTGCGGGCCAATGTAGCCCACCGGAAGCATGTCCCCGTCGGGCCAATGCCCCGGCCCCGCATAGGGCTCCCATGCGGCGAGCAGGGCAAACTGGTCCATCAGGTTCTGAGGGAAGCTGTGCTGGTCATTGCTGCCCTTCCACAGGTCCCAGAAGTCATTTGAGATCCGCCACATCTGCGCCGATTGCACGACCTTCTCCGCGTCGGCCAGCGGAGTCGGCCCCGGCGACAGGCTGAGCACAATCGGCCGGCCGGTCTTCGCGATCGCCCGGTCAATCATCCGGATTTGCGGCGCCTTATAAGGCGACGAGATGCAGTCCACCTTGAGGAAGTCAACGCCCCACGACGCATACAGATGCATCAGCGAGTCGTAGTAGGCCTGGCCCGCCGCATTGTCCTTCACCCCATAGTTGTCCGAGTTCCAGCCGCAGGTATCAGCGCGGTCCGCCGCATCCGCGGCATGGAAAGCGGATCCCGCAATCGGCAGGTTCTTCTCCACAGACTCACGCGGAATTCCCCGGATGATGTGAATACCAAATTTCAGCCCCAGCGAATGAGCGTAGTCGGCAATCGGCTTAAAGCTGTCCGCAGACCCGACAGAAGGGAAGCGGTCGATCGCCGGCAGGTAAAGCCCGTTCTTCGAGAGGGTGTAACCCGGATGGGCCGAATTCTCCGGATGCGCAAGATACCACCCCTCATCGATCACCACATAGTGCCAGCCATAACGCTGCAGGTGCTGGTGCAGCCACTCCACGTTGGCCTTGAACTCGGCCTCGGTAATGGTCATTCCATACGAGTCCCAGCTATTCCAGCCCATCGGCGGAGCGGGCGCAATTCTAGGCGCAGACTGTGCAACGGCGCTAAGCGAAAACACGGCAAGAGCAAAAAACAGAGCGATACGCTTCAAGGAAAGTTGACCCCGCTGACTGAAATTTCCGAACGCAACCCAGTGTACGGCACAACGCTGCGCCGAAGACGTCTGCCACACCATCCTGTTGTCTTGAAGCTTCGACGACGATAGATGCGGCTGACGTTTCCCGGAAAGATGCTACCATCGTCCTGCATCTCAGCGGAGGATATTCGTACGATGTCCAGCAGCAATTTCTACGATGATGCAAATCAGATTCAGGCTCCTGCTGCAGGCCAGCGGCCGCAGTACGACCTCCGGCCGCTCTCCACGGGAGAGATCCTCGACCGCACCTTCCAGATTTACCGCTCACATTTCATTCTCTTTGCTGGACTCGCACTGCTTCCTGCCGCGGCAAACGTGGTAACCAGCGTTTTGCGGCTCGTGTCCGCCGCGCAGTTAGACAGGCGCGTGCATGTGGGGGCGGCGCTCTACCTGGCACAGTTCATTACCGGAATCTCGTTGATTATTTCCGCAGTGCTCCTGATCGTCCTTTACGGCATCACCCAGGCAGCGACCACCTGGGCCGTATCAGCGGTTTATCTCGGAGAAGAGGCCTCCATCCGCGCCGCGTACGGTGTCGCTTTTAAGCATTGGTTCCGCTACACGCTGATCAGGCTCCGTCAGCTATGGGCCGCTATGTGGCTCCCCATGGTCCTCATCATGGCGGCAGTTGCCTTCATGTCCTTCGGGCGGCGCAGCAGTACTTTTACCTGGATCTCCATAGCACTCTTTGTCTGTGTCGGCTTATCTCTCATCTACAGCGTATGGGCCTATATCCGCATCTCGCTCGCCGTTCCGGCGTCTGTCGTTGAGTCTCTCCGCACCCGCCCGGCTCTGAAAAGAAGCACGCAACTTCTGGCCAGCCGCAAGATTCGCATCTTTCTGCTCTTTCTCCTCCTGCTCGCTCTTTATATGGTTGTACTGATGATCCAGTCACCGGTCCTGTTTTTGACGCTGCGCTCCCGCGGCGCTCATATGTTCGTCAGCCAGGCGCTGAATCTGGGAATTGGATTTGTCGCCACCACGCTCATCGGCCCGGTTGGCGCCATCGGTCTCTGCCTCTTTTACTTCGATGAGCGCGTGCGCCGCGAAGGCTTTGACATTGAATGGATGATGATGAAGCTGGCCCCGGCCCTGGCCCCGACAGAACAGGCCCCGACAGAACAGGCCCCGGCCGCTCCGCACACTGATGCAGCATCGCAGCCGCTGCCCATCGAGGCGCAACAAAACCCAGAGGAACCTTCCTGAACTTTGTCCATGCGCAAGAGCTCGTATTGGATCGCCGCGCTTATCGTTTCGCTCCTGCTACTGCCGCCGCATCCGGCGCGGGCCGCGAACCAGAGAACGCTCGACCAATACGTGGCACACCTGCACAGCCTGCAGGCGCTGGTGCAAAGCTGCTCGGCAAAGCCCGCGCTGTGTAATGCGAAATCGGTTGGCGGCGATGATCGCGTGCGGATTTCCGGGTTAGGCGCCGGCGCCAACACCAATTCCTTTCAGGCTCGCTACGACTGGCTCCGCCAGACTTTGCGTGCAGCCCATGATCCAAAGGAGAAGGGAAGGGCCGATCAGCTGCAGTCTGCGGAAGCAAGACTGAGCGAGTCGCTCCACCAAGCCTCCAGCGCCGCTCCCGCTGGCGTCGACTTCAAAACAGCGCGGCAGAAGGCCAATAAGATTCTCAGTCGCGAAGAGTTCGCAACCGTGCGCGAGGACTCGCTCTGGAACCGCCTCGGCGCATACGTCGGCATGTGGCTGGACCGCTTCTTCAATCACGTCGCGCAATTTGGCAAGCACGCCCCGTGGATCGGCCCGCTCTTGGAGTTCGGGTTTCTTGGGCTGGCCCTGATCGCACTCATCGTCTGGGCCATGCGCGCTTTCAAAAGACAGCGCCTGGCCGTACGCATTGAGGCCCACCGCCAGATGGAGACATGGGAGGAAGCCGCGCGTAACTGGCGTGCGCTGGCCGACGAACAGGCCGCCCAGGGCGACTGGCGCGAAGCCGTTCACTGCATGTACTGGGCCACCATCGCCATGCTTGAGGGGCGCAGATTCTGGGTCCCCAACCGCGCGCGTACGCCACGCGAATATCTTCGCCTGCTCGAATCCGGCTCGGAACACTGGAAGCTTCTGCGTCAGCAAACCTCCGGGTTCGAGCACATCTGGTATGGGTTGCACGATGCCGCGGCGCAGGACTATGAGCGTGCGGTCCAGCTCCACGAAGGGCTGAAAGCATGAGCGGGCGACTCAGCGGCGACGTGCGCCTGTTGCTTTGGGTAACGGCCAGCGTGCTGGTCATCATTCTGGTGGCGGCATTTCTCGCGCCGGCGCGAGGCGACTACGACTACGTCCCAAGCACATGGAATACCGGCTCTGCCGGCGCCAAAGCCGCGTATCTCCTGCTGGCGCAGTTGGGCTATAAGACCGCGCGCTGGGAGCAGCCCGCCGCGCAGCTAAGCCAGGTCGATGCCGCGCATACCACGCTGGTGCTGGCCGATGCCTATCTGTCCAATGTGCGCGATGAGGAAAAAGGAATCGCCGATTTTCTCAAGCGTGGCGGAAGGGTCCTCGCGACGGGAGCGGAAAGCGCGTTGCTGCTGCCCTCGTCCAGCATCAAGCAGGCGGACCAGATCTTCAGCGGCCTCTGCTTCACAACCCCGCAGTCGCTCAGTGCAATGGGCCGTGCGGGAAAGGTCGCCATGCCGGTTCCGATTCAATGGATCGGAAGAAATGCGCAGGTCGATCAGGCTTGCGGCGACAATGCCGTCGTCGTGCATTATTCGGTCAACGCAGGCGAGGCGGTATGGTGGAGTTCGGCCGCGCCGTTGAGCAATCGCGGCCTGCATCGGGATGCCGACCTGCGTCTCCTCCTCGCCAGTGTGGGAGCACCCGGTCGCACGGTTCTTTTCGATGAGTACATCCACGGCGAGCGCAAAAGCATTGCCTCCACGATCAAGGGAACTCCTGTGGCCGCTATCTTCTGGCAACTCGCCTTGGTTACGTTGCTGCTGATCCTCAGCTTCAGCCGCCGCAACGGCCCCATTCGCGCGCTGGTGAGCACGCCGCGCACGTCGCCGCTGGAGTTTGCCGAGTCCATGGGCGCGCTCTACGGCAAGGCTGGAGCCACCGACGTAGCCGTGGGCGCTGCCGAACGCCGGCTCATGGAGTTTCTGCATACCGCGGGCGGCATTCCGCAACAAACGCTCAGGTCCGGGCCGGAGGCAATCGCCGCTGCGGTCGCGGCAAGATTCGCCTACACAACCACGGACCTTCAAGTGGATTTACAGGCAGCACAGGAGGCGGCGCATGCAAAATTGCGCGCCAAAGCAGCGCTCGAGCTGGTGCGTCGTCTGGACCGGCATATTGCCAGCCTGCGCGCGCGGATGAGAGATTCACATGCAGCACAACAGAACGGAGACAAGCGTGACTGAAGAAATACAGACGATGCAGGAGGGCAGTGCCGCCGCGGAGCTGTTTGCGCGCGGACGCGCGGAGCTGGGCAAGGTAATATCCGGCCAGGCGGAGCTGATCGACCAGGCGCTGCTGACGCTGCTGTGCGGCGGGCATGCGCTGATTGAAGGCGTACCCGGCGTGGCAAAAACACTGACCGTGAAAACCCTGGCGCGCTTTTTAGGTCTGGACTTCCGCCGCGTGCAGGGCACTCCGGACATGATGCCCGCCGACATCCTCGGCACCAGCGTCTTTTCGCTCAAAACGAATGAGTTCACCTTCCATCGCGGACCCGTCTTCACGCAGTTTCTGCTGGCGGATGAAATCAACCGCATGCCTCCGCGCACACAGGCTGCACTGCTGGAGAGCATGGAAGAGCGTCAGGTCACCATGGACGGGGAAGGCCATCTGCTCGATGGCTACTTCACCGTCTTCGCCACGCAGAACCCCTTGGAGTTTGAGGGGACTTACCCCTTGCCGGAGGCGCAACTGGACCGCTTCCTGATGAAAATCCAGGTTGGCTATCCCTCCGCCGAGGAGGAGCGCATGGTACTCGAGCGGCACCACACCGCCGTCGATCCTGCGCATATTGAACAGGTCCCCATCCAGCCCATCGACGTGGAGCAATTGGCCGCGGCGCGACAGCAGGTGCAGCAGGTGCGCGTCGAGCCGGCAATCTTCGACTACCTGTTGTCCGTGGTGCGCCGCACCCGCGAGTGGCCGGCTCTATCGCTCGGTGCAAGCCCACGCGCGGCAGCCGGTCTGCTCTCCATTGCCAAGGCGTATGCGGCAATGGAAGGACGCGACTATCTCATCCCGGACGACGTGAAGACAGCGGCGCTCCCGTGTCTCCGCCATCGTCTTATCCTTAAACCGGAAGTGGAACTCGAAGGTTTTGACCCCGACCGCGTCATTCGCGATGTACTCGCCGCAACTCCTCTGCCGAAATAGATTTTTGAAGTCAACGCAACCAGGCCATGCTCAGCACACTCATCCCGCCACCGCAAAAAGCCGCCGCCAGCCCCAGCCGATTTGGCTTCGCGCTCACCACGCGTGCGCTGCTGCTGCTCACCGTTGGATGTCTGCTTGCGCTGCCCGGCTTCCTTCGTCCGCACTGGGCATGGGTAGGGATCATGGCGGCATGGGATGCTCTCATGGTCATGCTCGTGATTGTGGATGCGGCGCTGCTGCCATCGCCCGCAAAAATTCAGGTTGAGCGCAGGTTTTTAAACTCTCCCGTTCTTGGCGAGCCAACCGAAATCGAACTCGAAATCCTTCAGAACTCCAATCAAATTCTCGACATCAGAATCAGTGATGCTCTCCACCCGGCGCTGGCTCCTATGCCGCTAGCAGGCCGGGTCCGCGCCTTCCCGCGCGATCCGGTTCGCGTAAATCTGAAGTGCATCCCGAACACGCGCGGCGATGTTCGGCTGGGGAAAGTCTATCTCCGTTATCGCGGCGTCCTGGGGCTTGCGGAGCGATGGGCCGCGGCGGACATTTCCGGGGAGATACGCGTATTTCCGCCCATGGAGCGCTCTCCGGAGAGCACGCAGCTTTATCTGCTCCGCATTCGCCAGATCGCGCTCCAGAAGCGCCGCTTGCGGCTGCGCGGCGTGGGGCGCGAGTTCGAAAGCCTGCGCGAATATCAGCGCGGCGACGAGGTTCGCAACATCGCCTGGCCGGCCACGGCACGCCGCGGCAAGCTCATCACCCGCGAGTTCACCACCGAACGCAGCCAGCAGGTATGGATTGTGCTCGACGCGGGACGTCTCTCGCGTACGGCCTTTTCGCTCCGCCGCAAGGCCGGTGAAAGAGTCCGGCAGTCCATCGGCGACACTTTCGGCGAGGAAGACCTGGTGCTGAGCCTCACCCAGCTCGACCAGTCCACGGGAGCAGCCGTGGCGCTTGCGCAGACGGTTATGCAGGCCGGCGACAAGGCCGGACTTCTGGTCTACGGGCAGAGCATTCAGCAGCAGTTGCTGCCCGCCGGGGGCACCGGGCATCTGCGCCAGTTTGTAGATGCTCTTTCGCTGGTCCGCGCCGAGCGGAGCGAGGCAAATCATCTGCGCGCGGCCGCACGCCTTAAGCATCTCCAGCGCCGCCGCGGGCTCATTCTCTGGATCACGGAATTAGCCGACAGTGCCCGCCGCCCGGAGGTGGTCGATGCGGTCATCGACCTTTCTCGCCGCCATCTCGTACTGCTCGTCGTACTCAGGAATCCTGAACTGGACTCGGTGGCGGCACAGCAACCGGCAAACGTGGCTCAGATGTATATGGCAACCGCTTCAGAGGAGATTATCGAGCGCCGGCGCACCCTGTTGGCTCAACTCCGCGCGCACGGCGTACTTGTAGTGGAGACCAGCGCCGGCTGCGTGAAGGCCGATGCGATCAATCAATATCTGGATGTGAAAGCGCGCGGGCTGCTTTAATGGTTGGTACGCGCAGGGCTATAACACGGGCACAGGCGGGTTGTTCTTCAGCGCCTGCTGCACGGCTTCTACACCGGGATTCGCGTGGCTCAGGTATTCACTTACGCGTTGCCGCTCCTCCTGCGTAAGAGTCGGGGCGAGCGAAAGAATGCGACGCAGTGTCGTGGATACATCGTCAACGTAATTCATCATGCGGATAGCTTCGCCGGAGAGTGGCATTCCTGGTGTTCCTCGTTTTCCTGAAGTTCATCTGTTATTCTCTGCGATGCAGGAACACAAGTAAAGTGCATGCTCCAGTCAACACTTTTGCTAACTTCTGCATCCAATAAGACAATGTCAGTTGTGGGTACGAGTTCTACTACTGTGCAAAAAGCTTCCCTCATGGAGTGTCTAAACCGGTTTCTGCACGCAGAAGCGCGTGTTCCCCTTGCAACCTACCGCGTACAGCTTCACAGCAAATTCAATTTCGCTGATCTGGAATCGCTGCTGCCCTATTTGCAGCGGCTAGGCATTGGCGACTGCTACTTCTCCCCTATATTTGAAGCGCGTTCGGGCTCCATGCACGGCTACGATGTCACGCGGCATGATCGCATCAATTCCGAACTTGGCGGGGATGAAGGATTCGAGCGCCTCACCCAGGCCATGCAAGCCGCCGGCATGGGCTTGTTGCTGGATATCGTCCCGAACCACATGAGCGTGGGCAACGATTCCGTGTGGTGGCAGGATGTCCTCGAGAACGGCCGCGCTTCACAGTATGCCGAATTCTTTGACATTGATTGGGACCCGCTCAAAACGGATATGCAGAGCAAGCTGCTCCTCCCCATCCTCGGTGCGCAATATGGGGAGGAACTCGAGAACAAGCATATACAGATCGTGATGCAGGACGGAGTGCCAAAGGTTCGCTACTACGAACACTCCATGCCCCTCACGCCACGCTCGCTGCCCATGATCTTCACCGGGGAAGAGACGGCAAAGCTGCCCCAGCGCTTTCGTGACCTGCTGCGCTCGCTGTCGCATATCCCGCCCAACGATACCTCGTATAGCAGCCTCGCAACGCAGCGGCGCCGTCAGTTAAAGGAGATCAAGCCCCGGCTGCGCGAGGCCCTGCTGCGTCCGCAAAGCCAGGCGGCAATTGCTGCCGCCATCGAAAAGGTAAACGGCACTTTAGGCGATACCGGCAGCTTTGACCGCTTGCACGATGTTCTCGAAGCGCAACCCTACCGGCTCGCATTCTGGCGCGTTTCAGCCGAGGAGATCAACTACCGGCGGTTCTTTGACGTCAACGATCTCGTCGGCCTGCGCATGGAAAATCCAGAGGTCTTCGCCGCCACCCACAGCCTCATTCGCAAAATGATGGCTGCCGGGCAGGTAACCGGCCTGCGCATTGACCACTGCGACGGAATGTTCAACCCTCGCCAATATCTCATCCGCCTGCAGCTGCTTTATATTGCCAGCCAGTGTTGCGGCCCCACCCCGCAGGACCCGGTTGCTCCCAACGGAATCGAGAGCGTGATTCGCGAGACGGTGCGCGGTTACGACTGGAGCAAGGTGCATGGACCGTTCTACGTCGTGGTGGAAAAAATTCTGGAACCGCGCGAAGCGCTTCCCCAGGAGTGGCCCGTGCAGGGCACCTCAGGATACGACTTCGTACACTTTGCCAATCAGGTATTCATACAGCAGGAGAACCGCAAGCGGTTTACCGATCTGTATGCGGCCTTCACCGGGCGAACCTTCGAGCCCGACGAGATCATCTATCGCGCCAAGCTGCAGGTCATGCAGAACGCCTTGGCCAGCGAAACCTATGTGCTTACCAATCTGCTCAGTCATCTGGGATCAGCGGACCGCAGAGCACGCGACTTTACTGACAGCATC
The DNA here is from genome assembly GCA_035532055.1 of Acidobacteriaceae bacterium. Classification (GTDB taxonomy): domain Bacteria; phylum Acidobacteriota; class Terriglobia; order Terriglobales; family Acidobacteriaceae; genus Silvibacterium. The sequence goes on from DATKRT010000066.1 coordinate 117,134, forward strand.
CTGGAATCAGTGATCCGCGAAACGATCGCGTGCTTCCCCGTGTACCGCACCTACATTGATGACCGCGGGCAATACACCGAGCGCGACCGGGCCGTCATTCACCACGCTATCTCGCGCGCTAAGTATCGTAACCCCGACTTCGATGCCTCCGCATTCGATTTTCTGGAAAACGCATTGTTGCTCCACGGCAATAGCGGTGAGGAGATCAACCAGAGGGAGCTGTATTTCGCGCTCAAGTTCCAGCAGTTGACGGGACCAGTCATGGCAAAGGGCGTCGAAGACACGGCCTTCTACGTCTACAACCGCTTCATCTCCTCCAATGAAGTGGGCAGCTCCATGCAGTCCTTCGGTCTCTCCATTGAGACCTTCCACGCCGGCAACGAGGAGCGCCTCAGGTTCTCGCCAGACGCCCTGCTCGCCACCTCCACACACGACACCAAGCGCAGCGAAGACGTGCGCAACCGGCTGAACGTCATCTCTGAGATGAAGCTCAGCTGGCCGGCCTTCGTACGGCGCGTGCAGCGCTTGAATGGGCGTTTCAAGCAGACTCTTGAGGATGGCCGCGCCGTGCCCGACCCGAATGAGGAGTATCTCATCTACCAGACGATCGCTGGCGCATGGCCATGGAAGATGAATTCGCTCGAGGATAGACACCAGTTTATTGATCGTTTGCAGCAGTACATGGCCAAGTCGCTGAGCGAAGCAAAGGTCAACCTGAGCTGGATCAGTCCCAATCCTCAATATGTCGCGGGCGTACACAAATTCATCGCTGGAATCCTCACTCCCGATAAGGACGGGACCGAACGCAAGTTCGTCAATGCCCTCCAGCTTCTGCTTCCCGCGCTCAAGCTTTTTGGCGCGGTCAATTCGCTCGCCCAGGTGGTCCTCAAGGCCACCTCGCCGGGCGTGCCCGACTTTTACCAGGGATGCGAAATGTGGGACCTGAGCCTGGTCGACCCTGACAATCGCCGCCCGGTCGACTACAAGACGCGCATGGATGCGCTGGATGCATTGCTGCACCAGGCTGAAACCGAAGGCCCGCTGGCCGTATGCCGCCAGGTTATGGCGCATCTCGACGATGGCCGTATCAAGCTGTGGACCACGCATCGGGCGCTCGCTGTACGTGCCGGGGCCCACGATATCTTCCGCAGCGGCGAGTACATCGCACTCTATGCCGCCGGTGACCACGCACAGCACGTCATCGCGTTCCTGCGCCGGCACGGCCGTCAGTGCATTCTCGTCGCTGTGCCTCGATTCGCCTGTACGCTCATGCGCCACAAGCCCGATCTTCCCGTCGGTACAGACGCATGGGGCAACGGTGTGTTGCTCGCCAATGAATGCGCGGGCATGCGGATGCGGAATGCATTCACCGGGGAAGAGATCGAAATCCCGGAAAACGGCAGGCTACCGCTGGCAAAGCTGTTTGCCGAGTTTCCCGTCGCCATGTGCGTGACGATTCAGCCGGACAAAACACAATAGGCAATGCGGCTGAGTTCCTGCGGACAGCTAGCTTACTAGGCGCGGTCGGAATGATCGGCGAGCGCTGCAAGCCGGGATGTAATCTCCGGTGTCAGCGCGTGTTCCGGGCAGCGCCACGTCCAGTTGCCGTCTGCCCGCGACGGCATATTCATGCGCGCCTCCTCCGGCAGGCACAGCAGGTCCTGCACGGGAACGATGCATATGTCCGCAACGGACGTCTGCACGGCGCGGATCATCGACCAGACGAAGTCTTTGCGCGAAGCGCCAAGGTAAGCTTTGGCCGCGGACTTTTCCACTTTCGTAGCTTCCTCGTCCCACCAGCCCTGCGTCGTGTTGTTGTCGTGCGTTCCGGTGTAGACCACGCAATTGTTGATGTAGCGGTGCGGCAGGTAGCCGTGGGCCTTCTTTGATCCGAAGCCGAACTGCAGAATACGCATGCCGGGCAAATTGAACCGGTCGCGCAGCGCATCAACCTCCGGTGTAATGACCCCAAGGTCCTCTGCAATGAAGGGCAATTCGCCCAGCGCTTGCCCGATCGCCTCAAACAGCTCAATTCCCGGAGCCTTGATCCACTCGCCATGCACGGCCGTCTGGTTGGCCGCTGGAATCGCCCAATAAGCCTCAAAGCCGCGGAAGTGGTCCAGCCGAATGATGTCGTACAAATGCCTCGCCCGGCTTATGCGGTCAATCCACCACGAGTACTTGTTGTGCCGCATCACATCCCATCGGTACAGCGGATTCCCCCATCGCTGGCCGGTCGCCGAAAAATAGTCCGGCGGAACGCCTGCGACCCGAATGGGTGCAAGGTGATCGTCAAGTTCGAACAGGTCGGGCCGCTTCCACACGTCGGCGCTGTCATAGTTCACAAAAATCGCAACGTCGCCGATGATCTTGATGCCGCGCTCGCCGCAGTACTCCCGCAGCGCCGTCCACTGGTCGTCGAAGGTGAATTGCAGGATCTGCTGGACCGCAATCTCTTCGGCGTGGTCGTGACGGATGCGGTCGAGTGTTTGAGGATCGCGATGCGCCAGGTCCGCCGGCCACACATTCCATGCCGCGCGGTTATATTTCTTTCGCAACACGCTGTAGATCGCATAGGTCTCAAGCCATGTCCAGTTCGTGCGTGTATACGCCTCGTAGCGTGCCCACTCCGCTTTGTCATGGCGGCGCAGAAAGTTTCGCGCGGCCTCTTCCAGCAGGGGCATCTTGGTCTTGTCTACGGTGTCGAAGTCAATGTTTCCGGAACGTCCCGGCAGCGCCGTCAGCCGCTTGTGCTGAATCCAGCCGCGATTGGCCAGCCGTTCCAGCGAAATCAGCAGGGGGTTCCCGGCAAAGGCGGAAAGCGCCGCGTAGGGCGAATTGCCGTAGCCGGTGGGGCTGAGCGGAAGCACCTGCCATAGGCGCTGCTTGCTCTCGGCAAGAAAATTGGCGAAGTCATAGGCCGCCGGGCCAAGGTCGCCTATCCCTCCCAGAGAGGGCAGGGAAGTGATGTGAAGCAGAAGGCCGGAAGAACGATCAAAGGGCATAAAGCATTTCCAGAATAATAGGTTGTGGCTATAAATGAGAAAAGCCCGCTGTTCGAGAGATTCCGAAACAACGGGCCGTGGTTGCTTTGCAGCGTGTCGTCAGTGTTTGTTTCCCAATCAAAGCTGGGGGCCTTGCGGGCCTCCACCCGGTGCGCCGCTCTGTGCTTTACGGTTCACTCGAATGCGTCCGTCCTTCTGGTAGCTGCTCTCCAGGTTTGAAATGAAGACCTCGAACATTGCACTACGCTGCTGGTTCAGCAGCGCGTCGCGCATCGCATCAAAGTTCTTTGCAATGTCATCGCTGGTCGGCAGTTGCTTGTCAACCAGCTTCGCCACTACGCCCGTGTGTCCGGTGTTGATCGGCCCGCTCATCTGGCCTGGATTCAGGTCAAACAGTTGGGGAGCAGCAGAAGCCAGTGCGCCAATGTCAGGAACCTGTGCGTTGTGTCCCACCAGATCGCTGGACTCCATCTTCGCGCCCATCTGCTTCGCGGCTTTGGCCAGGTCGCCGTCCGTCTTGGCGCGATCGGCCAGTTCGTTTGTCTTGGTCGCGAGCAGCTGCGGAAGCTTCGCGTCACGATAATCATCGAGGATGTGCGATTTATAGCTTGTGAAATCCGGTGCATGCGCCGGAGCAATGGCCGTTACCTGATAGACCGCGTATCCATCGCCTGTCGGCGCCACCTGCGGTGGGCCGTCCTTCTTCGCGCTGAACGCGCCGGCGAGCATCTGTGTGCCGTCTGCAACATTCGTCACCATGGAATTCTGGGACAGAAAGCCGGTCTTGGTCACCTGCAGGTGATGCGCTGCGGCTGCCGCGGCCAGGCCGGATTTTGTAGCCTCTTGCGATAGCTGACGCGCGAACGATTGCTCGGCCTGTGTTTCATATTGCCGGGTCAGCGTTGCCGTTATCTGCGGCGTCACATCGCTGAGAGCCTGGGTGTGCGCAGCCTGCTTCGCTTCAACCTGAATGATGTGGTACCCGAAACGCGTATGCACCAGTCCGGAGGTCTGCCCTGGCTGCAGTGAGAAAGCTGCCTTGTCAAAGCTCGGCACCGTCACGCCGTGCTTGAGCCATCCCAGCTCGCCACCCTGCGTCTTGCTGCCCGGGTCATCCGAATACTTCTTCGCCAGATCCGCAAAGTTCGCCCCGTGATGCAGTTGGTCCAGAATCCCCTGCGCCTTGGCCTTGGCCGCCGCGTCTACCTTGGGGTCCTTTGAGCTCACCGCTATCAGGATGTGGCGGACCTTGACCTGCTCGGCAACCTGATAGTTGCTCATGTGCTGCTGATAGTACTGCTGGATGTCTGCCTCGGTCACCGGCGCCGCAGGTTGCGGAAGATTGGAGGCAGTGAAGGCTACATACTCAAGCTTGCGCTGCTCGGGAATGGCCTGCGCATACTTGGCTGCATTTGTCTTGAAGTACGCCGCAAGCTCGGCATCCGTCGGATTGATCTGATTGCGGAGTGTGTCCGAGTCGATCACCGCATAGTTGAACTTGATCTTCGTCGCCTGCGCAATATAGGCAGCGCGCACATCGTTGTCAGGTACCGTAACGCCGCCGGTAATAAGCGCGCGCAGACGGTCTGCGATGATCTCGTCCTTAATCTCTTTCTCAAACTTCTGCGTCGTTACGCCAAACTGGCCGGTAACAAACTGCGTGTACTGCTGGTTCCCGATGAACTTGCCGCCGGGGAAGAACAGCATTCCCCACTCGCCGGAATGCAGAAAATTCCGCACATCCCGGTTCGTGGCGGTAATGCCGAGGTGCTTGGCTTCAATCAGCTCTATATGCTGCTGAATCAGGCCCTGTCCCACGCGCTGAATCATGAAGGGCAGCGCAAAGTCCGGCAGCTTTTGCCGCTCCAGCATGCTCTGGGCCAGGCGTTGCACGTCCGCCATCGACACGGTTTCGGTTGCGGGCAGAAAACGGCCCAAAATGCCGCCGTGGCCAATGGTGGCGTAGGTATCCGTCGTGGATGCAGACGTATTGAAAATGCCGGGGACCAGCGTAATCACCATCGTGATGCAGGCTACTGAGATGATGAGCCAGAACGCTACTTTGATGAACTTTGTATCACTTTGCAGGAAGCGGATCATGAATAGGTAACGACCTTTGCGTAATCAAGCGCTCGCGGACAGCAGTATTGTCCTGATGGGGCTGCGCGAGGAGGAATATCCTGACTTCACAGGAACTCCTATGAGTATAAATCAGTGCTCACAATTTCAAGGCAGGAGCCGAGGAGAGCGTAATTTCTGTGATCTCCGGGGGGCAGTTAAAACGCATTGGTAGAACCACAGTCCCAACCCCTCGATTGACGTAAAGCTGCGTGGGCCCCAGTCGAAATAGTCCTTCCGCATACAGCTTTCCCAGGGGTGGCAAATGCATGGGCGGAAGAAAGGGCAGACGGATCTGCCCCCCATGGGTATGCCCTGAGAGCATCAGATCCACGTTGTAGCGGGCAACGTGCGGCAGGACGTCCGGCTCATGGACCATCAGCACGACCGGTTCGCCATCCGTGCGCGAGCTTTTGGGCACGGCCGTATCAAGGTCTACTTTCCTGCTGCAAGCGTCTCCTGTGCCGGCAAACCACAGCCGGGCCCCGCCGCGTTCCAGCGGCATGTAGCTGTTGTAGAGCAGCGGCAGCCGGTGATTGGCCAGAGCACTCACAACCGCCGGTCGGGCAAAGGTGGAGTCGTGGTTGCCCAGCACGGCAAAACGTTGGGAACATGTAACTCCGCTCAGGATCTCGGCGCATGGGTCTGCATTGCCGATAGTGCGGGCCTGTGGCAGATACCCCATCGTCACATAGTCCCCGTTCAATACCACCGCGTCCGGCTTCAGGCGATTGACGTGACGCACAACCTCGCGCAGAAAATATGGTTCCGTAAATTCGCCGTAATGGAAATCCGAGATCTGGACAATCCGGAATCCATGAAAAGCTTCCGGCAGGCGATTCAGGTGAATGGTGCGGCGCTCAATGCTGATCTCGTGGCGCGAAACTTCCGCAGCGTACAGCGGAAGGCCTACGGCGGCGACCCCACCAACCTTCAGAAAAGTACGCCGGGAAATTCGATGCTTGCCTTCGGTTGCAACCACGGCCATTCTTCGATGATAAATGCGCTGCTCGCAATCGGGGAATAGCACATACAATCGCCAAATCGGCCTTTGCCCCAACAAATGTCCCAACAAAGGAAAGCCCGCGCTTTAAGCAAACAACGCGGGCCTGTATTGGTTCGAAAGCTCTTCGCAGGGCTCAGTACGGATAGTTATACCGTTACTGATAGGGGTAAGGATATGCGTACGGATAGGGCCCGTAATACGGACCCGGCATCACATAAACCCGGGGACGCGGACGCCGCATCAGCACCGGACGCGGCGCGTTCGATGCCAGCCGCTGCGCCTCCTGCCACGACACCGGCTGGACCGTGACCGCGTTCGTCAGATGGAAGTCCACCATCGCCTCGGTCGGCAGGTAAATATGCGGCCCCTTGGTCGCCGAGGATGCAGCCAGACCTCCCATGGCTCCAACGCCTGCTCCAATGGCTGCTCCCGGGCCGCGGCCAAGGATTCCGCCGATAATGGCTCCAAGCAAAGCCCCGCCCGCCGTATTGCTGGCTGTGTATCCGGCCTTGTTCGGCCCTTTGCTCGACCAGATATCGGTGGATAGCGGGAAAACCTTCCCGCCCAGATTGATGCTCGTCAGGTGCAGCCGGAGTTCTTCCGATCCCTTCAACTCGCCCGACCGCTTTACGTCAATCACCTGGCCGGTCAACACGGCGCCACGCGGAATCGCCAGTACGCCGTTCTCATAGACATCATTGGCAGCCGTCGCCTGGAAGTACGCTCCGTCCTGCGTATGGGCCGAGTCAAGCGGCTCCATCAGCCGGACGCGCAGCAGCGCTCCTGCGGGAATGGTGACAGGCCCAGACGGCGTAGCGTAGTAGGGCACTTCGGGCTGCTGCTGCTGTGGATAGCCGTACTCCTGCTGATATTCAGGTCGCGGCTGTCCCTGTCCATAGACCGGCGGCGGCCCCTGCTGGTACTGGCTCGTCTGGCTTGCATCCTGCGGCGGCCCCTGTTGGTACTGGCTCGTCTGGCTTGCATCCGGCGGCGGTGGCGGAGCCGATTCCTGCGGCGTCCCATCCCCCTGCTGCGGCTGCTGGCCTACGATCTGAGGCGCTTGCTGGGCTTCAGGTTGGTCCTGCGAACTCACCTGATTCGCCGCCGCCTGCGCTGCCAGTCCAGCCGAATTTTGCGAATTCGAGGCCGCGCCAGGGTTCGTAACTTTAAGCTCATTCAGGATGCCGGTAACGCCGGCCACATTCGCCGCGTCGGTTGAAGCCTGCTGCATCTGGGCCTCGGTCGCAACCGTCCCCTTAAGCGTTACCACGCCGGTGTTGTCTACTGAGGCGGTAATATGCTGCCCCTGCAGCGCCGAATCGCCACGGATCGCCGAGGTGATGTTGGTCTGGATTGTCGCGTCGCTTGGTTGGGCCTGCGCATAGCAGGGGATTGAAGCAGCCAGGATCACACTGCCAGCCAACAGCAACACCAGAGCTGCGGGTGGTATGCGGTTCATTCGATTTCCAAAGCGGATAGACATAGGCTTGTGTCTCCTGCGCTTCTTTTGCCCCCTTCCGTCCGGATGCACGAACGCAGTTCGAGGGTAGAGCGCTTACCTGTACGAACCCTGTCCACTCCAAAAAGTTTTGGGGCTCCCGGGAGCCCCAAACACGTCTTTTCAGGCGATTCGTAGCGCGCTCCTATTGCCTCTCTCCGCGGTACCGCGCAATCAGGGTGCTGGTCGAGCTGTCATGCTTCGAGGCGTCAAAGTCCTTTGCCACGAGCTCGTCTATGATCTTCTGTGCCAGCACTTTACCCAGCTCCACGCCCCACTGGTCAAAGGAGTCGATCTGCCAGATCGCCCCCTGCGTGAACACGCTGTGCTCATACAGCGCCACCAGCTTGCCCAGCGCCTCCGGCGTCAGCTCGTCCAGCAGCAGCGTGCTCGACGGCCGGTTGCCCTCAAAAACCCTGTGCGGAACCAGCCAGTCCGGCGTCCCCTCCGCCTTCACCTGCTCGGCGGTTTTGCCGAACGCCAGCGCCTCGGTCTGCGCAAACACATTGGCCATCAGCAGATCGTGGTGGCTCCCCAGCGGATTCAGCGTCTTTGAGAAGCCGATGAAGTCACAGGGAATCAGCCGCGTCCCCTGATGAATGAGCTGATAGAACGAGTGCTGCCCGTTTGTGCCCGGCTCGCCCCAGAAGATCGGCCCTGTCTCATAGTCCACGCGCCCGCCGGCCAGCGTCACATGCTTGCCGTTGCTCTCCATCGTCAGTTGCTGCAGATAAGCAGGGAAGCGCTTCAGGTATTGGTCATACGGTAGCACCGCGACCGTCTGCGCGTCGAAAAAGTCCGTGTACCAGACCGTCAGCAGTCCCATCAGCGCAGGCAGATTCTTCTCAAACGGCGTCGTGCGGAAGTGTTCGTCCATGGCGCGGAACCCCGCCAGCATCTGGTGGAAGTTCTCCGGCCCGATCGCCAGCATCGTCGATAGCCCAATCGCCGAATCCATCGAGTAGCGGCCGCCCACCCAGTCCCAGAAGCCGAACATGTTCGCCGTATCGATACCGAACTTCGTGACCTCTTCCGCGTTCGTTGAAACCGCCACAAAGTGCTTCGCAACCGCCTTCGCATCGCCCAGCTTCGCCAGCGCCCACTCGCGCGCCGTGTGCGCGTTGGTCATTGTCTCCAGCGTTGTAAACGTCTTCGACGAAATAATGAACAGCGTCTCTTCCGCGTCAAGGTCGTGCGTCGCTTCAGCAAAATCCGTGCCGTCCACATTGGAAACGAAGCGGAACGTCATATCGCGGCGGCTGTAGTGGCGCAGCGCCTCATAGGCCATCACCGGGCCCAGGTCTGAGCCGCCAATGCCGATGTTGATCACGTTCCTGATCCGCTTGCCCGTATGCCCCTTCCACTCGCCGCTGCGCACGCGATTGGAAAACGCCGCCATGCGGTCCAGAACCTCGTGTACATCCGGCACCACATTCCTGCCGTCCACATGGATCACCGCCCCCTTGGGCGCGCGCAGGGCAGTGTGCAGCACCGCGCGATTCTCGGTGATGTTGATCTTGTCGCCGCGGAACATCGCCTCAATCCGCGCCTTCACGCCGCTCTCTTCCGCCAGTTGAAACAGCAGCTTCAGCGTCTCGTCTGTAATGCGGTGCTTGGAGTAGTCGAGATAAACGCCCTCCGCTTCGACCGCAAAGTGCGTGCCGCGCGCAGGCTCCTTGGCAAACAGGTCACGGAGTGACTGGGAAGCCATCGCCTTGGCGTGCGCTTCCAGCGCCTTCCACGCGGGCAGTTGTGTCAACGGAGTGGATTGGGTTGCTGTGCTCATAGTTCTCCTTTACCTGTCTGATTCTGTCACGTAGCCGCTCGTTCCATGGCATTGGCGGCGTTAGTCCGCGCTGGTCATCGCAAATTCCCGCGCTGCTTCCAGCAGCTTTGCCACCGACTCCTTCGAGCACGACTCGGAATAGATGCGCAGTAGCGGCTCCGTCCCGGACGCACGCAGCAGCAGCCACGTCTTCGCGGCATTCGGCCTGGTTTTCGCTTCCGGATTGTCCAGGAAAAACTTGATGCCGTCCAGCGTTTCCACGTGCTCCACCGGCATTCCCGCAAACTCCTTCACTCCGGCCTTGGCGCGGGCAATCGCGGCATTCTTCAGCTTGTCGTCAATGTGCAGATCAATGCGTCCATACTGGTGCTCGCCGTACGTGTCCTGCAACTGTTGGACAAGCTGCCCCAGCGTCTTGCCCTCTTCCGCCATCACATTCGCAATCAGCAGGGCATTCAGCAGGCCGTCCCGTTCGGGCAGATGCCGCGCAATCCCAATGCCGCCCGACTCCTCGCCGCCAATCAAAATATCTTTCTCCAGCATCAGGTCGCAGACGTACTTGAACCCGATGCCGTGCTCATGCAGCGTGCGCCCGTAGCGCGCGCAAATGCGGTCCAGCATGCTCGTCGTATTAAAGGCGCGCGTCACATCGCCCGGCCACTTCTTCCGCGTCAGCAGCCACTCCAGCAGCACCGCATAAATCTTGTGCGGATCCACAAAGTTGCCATGCTCGTCCGCAGCGCCAATGCGGTCCGCGTCGCCGTCCGTCACCAGTCCCGCATGGCAATGGTGCGCGACAACCGCTTCTTCCAGCGCCCGCACATGCGGCTCTATCGGCTCTGGATTGATCCCCGGAAACAGCGGGTCGTGGTTCGCGCGAATCTCCACATAATCCACCCCAATGCTCTGGAATATCCCCGCCAGAATGCCGCTGCCCGCGCCGTACATGCAGTCAATCGCGAATTTGAATCCCGACTTCGCAATCAATTCCAGGTCGGCAAATTTCCGGATGGCCTCAAGATAGATGGGCAGAAAATCAACCTCGGCAATTTCCGCGGGCTGCGCAGCCTTGGGCAACGGCGTGTCGAGATACCCCTCGATTGCCGCCATAATCGACGGCTTGCCCGAGCCGCCGTAATACGCCTTGTACTTCACTCCGTTCCACTGGTACGGATTGTGGCTCGACGTAATCATCACCCCGCCCGCCGCGCCGTGCTCGCGCACGCCATAGGAGAGAGCAGGCGTAGGCGTCACGCCCTTCGCCAACTTCACCGGAATCCCCGACGATGCCACCACCTCCGCCACCGCTCGCGCAAATCGATCCGACGCAAACCGCGTGTCGTACCCGATGCACACGCCTTTCGCCGGAGCCTCCTGCGCATCCGTCGCGTGGTGCAGGTAATTGGCGATCGCCGCCGCCGCCTTGCGCACGTTCTCAAACGTAAAGTCGTCGGCGATTACGCCGCGCCAGCCGTCCGTTCCAAATTTGACAGGGGTCTTCTGTGACATACGGCTCTTTAGATGAGATCCTTACGGCCTTCTGCGGCCAGTTCCTTCACAATCTTTCCCACATCCTGCGCGCTGTCACGTGTCGTAATCAGCACGGCGTCCTCTGTTTCCACCACAACCAGGTCGTGCACGCCGACCAGCGCCACAAACTTCTTCGGGCTGTATACATAATTGCCGTGCGCATCGATGGCGAGCACGCCGGCGGACTCTGCGACGTTATCATCCGCGTCACAGTTTTTGCGCGCCTCACGCTGATGCTCATACAGCGCGGCCCATGATCCCAGATCATTCCAGCCAAAGTCCGCCGGCAGGCAATACAGGTTCGAGTGGTGCTCACCCTTCGCCGAGCGCGGCTCCAGAATCGCATAGTCCACGCTGATGTTCTCGCAAAGTGGATACAATTCCGCGAACACGCGCTTGAAATCCGCCGTGCCCCAGGCCTTGGCAATCGCCTCCAGGTGCGGGGCCGTCTCCGGCAAATGCTCGCGTACGGCGTTGGCCAGCGTGCGCGCCGACCAGACAAATACGCCGCTGTTCCAGCAGTAGTTGCCCGCGGTCACAAACGCCTCGGCACGCTCGCGGTTCGGTTTTTCGGTAAAGCGTTGGACACGCACAGCCCCATTCGGCACAGCCTCGCCCGTTTCGATATACCCGTACCCGGTCTCAGCACGCGTCGGCGTTACCCCCAGCACCACCATGTTTTCGCCGCTGGCTGCGATAGCCGCGGCCTGCGCCACAACCCGAAGAAACTCCGGCTCATTCGCAATCGTATGGTCGGCTGGAAACATCCCCAGCACGGCATTCGGTGCGCGGCGTTCAATCAGAAATGCCGCCAACCCCGCGGCGGGTGCGGTATTCCGCGCCACCGGCTCGCAGATCACCTGTTCCGGACGCATGTTCTCCAGTTGCCCGCATATCTCTCCCGCGAGCACATCATTCGTGATCACCCAGAAATCGCCGGGTGCCGCAAGCGGCATCAGACGATCCACCGTGCGCTGGATCATGGTCCGCTCGCCATCGAGGGCAAGCACTTGTTTGGCTCTGGCTTTACGGCTGCGCGGCCAAAACCGCGTCCCACTGCCGCCTGCAAGAATGATGGGACAAAAATCTGTCTTCAATCCGGACGTCCTCTGCTTGAATCGTGCCCTACCGGCCTCCGGATCACACCGCGCGCGGCTGAATCCGGATCACCGTGGACGGAGACTCCGCTTCTACGCCAACGTTCCTGCTCGTGGCCGGAATCACCGCCAGTTCGCAGCGGTTGACGGTAAAAGTGTCTCCTTCTTCTCCTGAGATGCGAATTTTTCCGTCTGCTACAAACAAAATCTGCAGCCCGCCGGTGTTCTCCGCGATGCCCTGCGGTTCCTTGCCCGGCTCCAGTGGCCACCGCTCAATCTCAAAATACTTCTCATCAATCAGCACCGAGTGCCCGTTCACCGCGTGCGGCGCAATCTTCCCGGCGCGCGTCTTCATGCGCATCGCCTCAAACGATTTGTCCAGATGCAACTCCCGCGGACGTCCGTAGTCATACATCCGATACGTCAGGTCGCTGGTCTGCTGCGTCTCCAGAATCACAACCCCCGGACCCATCGCATGCACTGTCCCGGCGTCCACATACAGCAAATCGCCCCGCTCCACCGGAACCATCTCCAGCATGTCCTCGAGCGTTGCCTTTTCAATCCCTTCCCGAATCTGCTCCGGCGTCACGCCCGTCTTGATTCCCAGAGCCACCGACGCGCCCGGCTGCGCATCCAGCGCATACCAGCACTCGGTCTTGCCGCGTGGCTCGCCGTACTTCTGCGCCATCGCATCGTCGGGATGCACCTGCACGCTCAACTTATCCTTGGGGAAGAGCAGCTTGATGAGCAGCGGAAACTGGCCGTCTCCATAGCTTTTGCCCAGCAGCTCATGGCCGTGCGCCGCCGTTATGTCTTGCAGGGATTGCCCCGCCAGCGGGCCCGTTCCGGCAACGCACATCTCGCCGGTAAGCCACACCTCGCCGATCGGCTCCCCATCGGTCTTGTAGTCATACCACGGTGTCAGATCGTTGAATCCCCAGATGCGCGTGCGAAACCAGGGCTGAAGTCGAAAAGGAATCAAATTACTCATTCTTCTCAGTATGCCTTATGCGCGCGCCACAATTCATGTGCAGTCCGCACTTTCCAGCCCGCAGGCTATTCGTGCCACGCCGCCGGATGCTATACAAAAAGCATGGCTGTTTCTCTTGTAACCGGCTGTGCCGGATTTATTGGTTCGTCCATCGCGGAAGATTTGATCCGCTGCGGCGAGACCGTACGCGGGCTCGACAACTTCGAGACCGGCAAGCGCGAGAACATGGCGGGATTCCTCGACCGCATGCAGTTTGTCGAGTGCGACCTGCGCGATGCCGACGCTGCCGCGCAGGCATGTCGCGGCGTCGACTTCATCTATCACATAGCAGCGCTGCCTTCGGTCCCGCGATCGGTCGAGGATCCCCGTACCAGCCACACCGCCAACATCGACGGAACGTTCAATCTTCTTGAGGGTGCGCGGTCCGCGGGCGTCAAGCGTATTGTCTATTCGGCCTCATCTTCGGCTTATGGCGACCAGCCCGGCTTCCCGCGCCTCGAGACCATGGTTCCCATGCCTATTTCGCCTTACGCCGTGCAGAAACTTGTCGGCGAACTCTACATGCAGAGCTTCTGGCAGGTCTATGGGCTGGAGACAGTCTCGCTCCGCTACTTCAATATCTTCGGTCCCCGCCAGGCTCCTGACTCACCCTACAGCGGCGTGATTGCAAGGTTTACTCTTCAAATGCTTAAGGGAGAACGCCCCACCATCCACGGCGACGGCGAGCAGGGCCGCGACTTCACCTACATCGACAACGTCATCGCCGCAAACATCCACTCCATGCACGCCCCCGCGGATAAAGTCGCCGGCCAGGTCTTCAACATCGCCTGCGGCGAGCGCCATACGCTGAACGAAACCTATCGCGTTCTGGCCCGGCTGCTCGACTTCCATCAGGACCCCGTCTACGGCCCGCCACGCACGGGCGACGTCCGCGACTCGCTCGCCGACATCTCCGCTGCCCGGGACGCCTTCGGCTACCAGCCTCTCGTCGGATTTGAAGAGGGCCTCCGCCGCACCGTGCAGTGGTATCGCGCGCAGTACGCCGGCCAGACTTCGGCATAGCCGTAGTCCTTCGTCGATCCAGCCCGCGCCATGCGGCCAAATGCAATGAAATGCGCCCACATCCGTTGTTCAGGACGTGGGCGCGTGTGTTGTAAGGTTTGCGACAACCAGAACCGCCTACTGCGCGGCGTTCACCAGTTTCCGCATCGGACCCAGCACGGTAAACCGCACCTTGCCATCCGGCGTCTCCGCCTTCTTGATCTGCGCGAGCTTCGCCTGTGCCCATCCCGCCGGAGCGGTCTGGTGGTTGGCAATATAGTGCAGCGCCTGCTGCCCCATGGTTCCCAACTCCACAAGTTCTGTGGCCCTTGGCTCGGCCGCATTCAGCCTCGGAGCCTTCTGCATTATCGCCAGCGCCTTCGGTCCGGCGGCAATCCAGTGCCCAAAGATGCGTTGCAGCCTGGCTCCGTCCTTCGCGTCGTGATTCGCCAGGTAGTTCCGCACCAGCACTTCCATTCCATGGCGCGACGGCGGATCGGGCGGTACCGCATCAATCAGGTGGTCCATCGGTGTGAGCTGCGAGGTGTGCTGCAAATGGTAACGCTGATCGAAGCCCACCGGCTGCAACACACTGGCCAGCGTACGCAGCGGTCCAATGTTCGCGGTGCCCGCCAGTTGACGCAGGGCAACATCCTCGTACGAAATCTGCGTCAGGCCCAGCGACTCCAGCCGCAGGTTTTCCACCCACAGCCTGCGATACATGTCGTCCACATTGTTCACGCTCTGCGGTGACCATAACCGCTCGGCAATCGCAGCCGTGCGCGGCCAGATGCGCGAGTCAATGCTGCGCGGCGAGATGGCCTCGCCCCACATGGCGGCCTCGCCACCCAGGATGTGCGCCTTTTCCGCCGGCGTCAGATCGCTGCCCACCGGAATCGGATCGACCAGGTAGTGCTGCTCGGACGACTGAATCTGGTCAAGGTAGTAACCGGCGGCCAGAATGCCGTCGTAGCCCTGCTTGGCGCTGGCTGCAAGCGAGTCAAAACCACGCCAGGATTCGATCACCGCATCCTTCGAGAGGCCCGGCGCAAAAATCTCATCCCATCCAACCATATGCTTGTCGTGCTTTTTCAGAATCGGCATCAGCTTCTGGTTAAAGTAGGTTTGCAGTCCCTTGGTCCCGTGCAGGTTATGCGCCTTCATGAATCGCTGAATACGCGGATTGTTCTTCCACTGCACGCCATTGTTCTCGTCTCCGCCAATGTGCATGTAGGCATCGGGAAAGATCGTCGCCATTTCGCCGATAAATTTGTTGAGGAACACATACGTGCTCTGCCGCGTGGGGTCCATCACCGGATCAAAAATTCCGTATTGGCGCTCCACTTTGTAGGGACCAGGGCCGCTGGCCAGATTCGGATACCCCACAAACCACGACTGCGAATGTCCCGGTATGTCGAACTCCGGAACTACGCGAATGCCGCGCGCCCGCGCATAGGCCACAATCTCCCGCGCCTGCGCCTGCGTGTAGAACTTGCCGTCCGATCCCATCTCCGTGAGCTTGGGAAACACCTTGCTCTGAATGCGGAAACCCTGATCGTCCGAAAGGTGCCAGTGGAAGACGTTCAGCTTCACGGCAGCCATTCCGTCCAGCGTCCGCTTGATCACCGAAATCGGCTCAAAGTGGCGGCTGCAGTCAATCATCAGCCCGCGCCAGCGGAAACGCGGCGAGTCCTGAATCGAAACCGACGGCACAAAGTAGCTCGATCCATCCGTCTGCACCAGTTGCAGAAAGGTCTGCATGCCTTCCATCGCGCCCACAACGGTCGCCGCCTTCAAATGCGCTCCCGTCGGAGTTACATCCAGCGTGTACGATTCGTTCTCGTTCAGTCCCTGAATGGCCTCGCCCGGCCCGCCCACGGTAATCATCAGGGTCGCCGCCTTGGCCTCGGAAGGTGTCCGCGCGATCTGCAATCCCGTGTTGTACTCAAACTCAAGCAGCACCCGGTGGATCGCGTTATCCAGCCGCGCATTGCGGAAGCTGTCCGTCGCCGCCGTGAACGATGTCGTCAGCGGCAGGTAGCCGCTCTCTACTGAGAGATGCGCCGGTTCCGGCATCAGTGTGTTAACGAACGCATGAGAGTCTTGAGCCATCGCAGTTGATCCGCCGATTCCAACAAAACAGCCCGCCAAAAAAACGCCTGTAGATAAGGCCAGAGTAATCCGTCGCAGCATTTGTAATTCACCTCGGGAAGGGTAAAAGTAGTCCCTTACAAGTTTTGTATGCCTGTCTATACGTGTCAAGTTTGGGCCTGTTTTTACAGGGTTTGCCGGTAAGCAGAAAAACCTACTGCGTCTGCTTCACTTCGAGATCGGCCCACCGCTCAAAGAGCGTGTCCACCTGCTGCTGCGCTGCCTCACTCTGCGCCAGCGCCGTCTGCAAGCGTGTTGAGTCCGATGCCACCGCCGGGTCCTCCAGCAATGCACGAGCCTTCCGCAAAGTCTCCTCAGCTTCGGCAAGGCGGTCCTCCAGCGTCGCCCACTCGCGCGCTTCCAGATACGAAAGCTTCTTCTTTGCCGCCGCCTGCTGCGCTGCTGCCGCCGCCGGACGCTCCGCCGCACGCGCTACTTTCTTCGCCTGCGCGCGCTCTTCCATCCACGCTTCCCACTGCGCGTAATCGGCAAACACGGCCGCTCCGCCTTCACCATCCAGCCCGATGACGATATTCGCCACCCGGTCCAGCATGTACCGGTCATGCGTCACCAGCACCAGCGAGCCGGAATACTCCAGCAGCGTCTCTTCCAGTATCTCCAGCGTCGGAATATCCAGATCGTTCGTAGGCTCATCCAGCAGCAGCAGATCGGCAGGTTGCAGCATCAGTTGCGCAATCAGTACCCGCGCCCGCTCGCCTCCGGATAGCCGCGACACCGGCTGGTTCAGTTGCTCGCCCGTAAACAAAAACCGCGCCGCCCACGACGCAACATGAATCACGCGGTCCTGATACACCACCGCATCGCTGTCCGGCGCCAGGGCCCGCCGCAGCGTCTGGTCTTCATTCAGTTGCCGGTTCTGCTCAAAGTATGTCGTGCGTAGCTGATTCGCCCGTTTGATGCTGCCCGACTCCGGCTCAAGCTCTCCGGTAAGCAGCCGCAGCAGCGTCGTTTTTCCGCTGCCGTTCGGCCCCACCAGCCCCACGCGCATTCCCGCGGTAATGGCAAAGTTCAGACCTGTAAATAGCGGCCCGCTATCCACTGAATAGCTCAACGCCTCCAGCTCCACCAGCCGCTTGGTCTGCCGGCCAGAGGCGGCAAAGTCAAAGTTCGCCGTCTCCGTGCGCGTGCGAGCATTCACCTCCGCCAGGTCGGCAATCAGACGGTTCGCATTATCAATCCGCGCCTTGGCCTTGGTCGCGCGCGCCTTTGGACCGCGCCGCAGCCACTCCTTCTCCACGCGCACCCGGTTCTCAAGCGATTCCTGCTGCTTCGCCTGTGCATGCAGAAAGGCTTCCTTGGCCGCAAGAAACTCACTGTAGTTGCCGTCCGAGCGCAGCATCCCATTCGGATACGCGCGGTTCAGCTCGGTCATCTGCGTCGTCGTGTTCTCAAGAAAATAGCGGTCGTGGCTGATCAGGACAGAAGCGAACGTCGCCGACGCCAGCAACCCTTCCAGCCACTCAATCCCGGCCACATCAAGATGGTTGGTCGGCTCATCCAGCAACAGCAGATCCGGCTTTTGCACCAGCGCTTCAGCCACCGACAGACGCTTCTTCCACCCTCCGGAAAAGCTCGCCGCCTCGGCGTCGAAATCGCTGAAGCCGGCAATGCCCAGCGTGGTCCGCAGCGGCTGCTCCCAGTCTGCTTCCGGCACGGCAGCCCTCCGCAGCGCGGCCTCAATGATGGTGCGTACCGTGGCGCCGGCAGGGAATTGCGAGTCCTGCGCAACGTAAGCCATGCGCAGGTTCTTCCGCGGCGTAATCTCGCCTGCGTCGGGCAGGATCTCGCCCGACAGCATCTTCAGCAGCGTCGATTTTCCGCTTCCGTTCGGGCCAATCAGCCCAATGCGGTCGCCCTCATTCACCGTGAACGACACTTCGCGAAAAAGCATCGTCGCGCCAAACGACTTGGCGACAGACTGGGCATTCAAAAGCAGAGCCACAGCGTCCCCCTGCTACTTCGCCTGCGCCATCGCGCTCAGATATTCCTCATACGGCCCCTTGAAGTCCTTGATCGAGCCCTGCTCAAAATGCCAGAGCCGCATCGCAACTTCATCAATCAGGTCGTAGTCGTGTGTTACCA
Source organism: Acidobacteriaceae bacterium (assembly GCA_035532055.1). Classification (GTDB taxonomy): domain Bacteria; phylum Acidobacteriota; class Terriglobia; order Terriglobales; family Acidobacteriaceae; genus Silvibacterium. Next base: position 135,460 of record DATKRT010000066.1, read on the forward strand.
GCAGCACCGTACCCTCGTACTTCTGCAGAGCAATATTCAGCGCGTTGATCGACTCCAGATCGAGGTGGTTTGTCGGCTCGTCAAGAATCAGGACGTTCGGCTTCTGCAGCATCAGCTTGCAGAACAGCAGGCGTGCGGTCTCGCCTCCGGAGAGTGCCTCCGTCGGCTTCAGTCCCTCCTCGCCCCGGAAAAGCATCTGTCCCAGAATCGCGCGAATATCTTCCTTCACCGCCTTGGGATCGAACTGGTGCAGCCAGTCCGCCACGTTCATGCCGTGCTCAATCACGCCCGTGTGGTCCTGCGGAAAATAGCCGATCTGCGCCTCATGGCCCCACTTGATATTGCCTGCGTCGAGCGTGAAGTCTTTCTCCGCAAAATCCGGCACAGTTGAAAGCAGTGACTTCAGCAGCGTTGTTTTGCCCAGTCCGTTCCGGCCCATCAGCGCAATCTTCTCGCCGCGCATCACGTTGGCTCCAAAACCCGAGATCACCGTCTCATTGCCGTAGCTCTTGGTCAGGCCATCGAACTCCAGCGCGGTCTTGCCCGAAGGCCGATTCTGGTCGAAGCGGATGTAGGGCCGCGCTATATTCGACCGGGCCAGCTCCGTCGTCTGCAGCCGCTCAACTTCCTTCTTGCGGCTCGTCACCTGGCTGGAACGCGTTCCCGCCGCAAACCGCGCAATAAACTCATTCAGCTGCGCAATTTTCTTCTCGCGCTGCTCGTTCTGCGATTCCAGGCGCGAGCGAATCTGCGTCTTCGCCATCACCATATCGTCATAGCCGCCGGTGTAGGTAATGATGGTCTGGTAATCAATGTCTGCAATGTGCGTGCACACGCTGTTGAGGAAGTGCCGGTCGTGCGAGATGGTGATCAGCGTGCCCTCAAAGCGGAGCAGAAAATCCTGTAGCCAGTGGATCGAGTCAAGGTCAAGGTGGTTCGTAGGCTCATCCAGCAGCAGCGCCTGAGGCTTGCCGAACAGCGCCTGCGCCAGCAGCACGCGCACCTTCTCGCCGCCCTGCAGCTCGCCCATCTTGCGCTCGTGCAGCTCGTCCGGAATATCGAGCCCCTGCAGCAGAATGGCCGCGTCGCTCTCGGCGGTGTAGCCGTCCTCTTCGCCCACTATCCCTTCCAGCTCGCCCAGCCGCATGCCGTCCGCATCCGTCAGCTCCGCCTTCGAGTAGATGGCATCGCGCTCTTCCAGTGCGGGCCACAGGGCCTGATTACCCATAATCACCGTGTCGATTACGCGATACGCGTCAAAGGCAAACTGGTCCTGCCGCAGAATCCCCATCTTTTTCGGGCGAACCACGTCGCCCTTCTGTGCGTCCAGTTCGCCGGTCAGCACCTTCATGAAGGTCGATTTTCCGGCGCCGTTGGGACCGGTTAGGCCATAGCGGCGGCCCGCTATAAAGGTGACTGTTACATCTTCAAACAGAATCTTCGCGCCGTAGCGCATGCTTACGTTACTTACTGAAATCATTGTTCTCTCTAGAGTGTTGAGTTGCGGGGCCGCTGCCTGCGGAAGGTTCAGCTTCTCTAACTTCAGGAAGCTGTCTTCTTATTTTATCGTAGCTGGGGACCACTCGGTACCGGATAGCCCGATGGCCGCTCTAACCCAGCACCGTCGCAATCGCCGCGCCGAGCGCGGTCCCTGGAACTAAGGGTTCCAAGATGGGCAAGGAGGATGCTTTTCTCCAGCGTGGCAAAGACCGGTTTGACTGCGGAAGGTTTAAGTAGTCGCGCTGCTTGCCAATCCTTGATCCAGACCTCGCCTGAAACGCCGCTGGAACGGAGCTGGCTCGTAATGGCCATGATCACGACATCCGGCTTGGCGTCGTTATATGCCTTGTTGCTTACGACGACCGCGGGGCGCTTCTTGAAGACCTTCTGATTCGTAAACGGAAACTGCACCAGCACTACATCGCCGAATTCATAAGGCATCGTAGATATCGTCTTCCGGGTTGGCCCAGACCGTCTGGAATGCGGGTTCGCTTACCGCGGAAGCAGCGCGCGCGATTTCGCGCTCCTGTGTACGGAAGCGAAGGAAGTCAATGAAGTCTTCCACCTCTGCCACCTGCTCGTCGCTTAGAGTCTGAAGCCTTTCGACGAAGTCTCCTGGATTTTGCCGCATGACTTTCCCCTGAACCCGATCACCATTTTACAGCCTCCGGTCCCGCCGGAATATCTCTTTCCTAATGCACTAAGTGCAGGACAATCTGGTTGGTTGCCAGTGCTGCCACATACGCCAGCCCGGTCATGTATGCGAATTGCAGCGCCGGCCACTTCCAGCTATTTGTTTCGCGCTTCACAATCGCCAGGGTGGAAGTGCACTGCATGGCGAAGGCAAAGAAGACCACCAGCGCCATCGCCCCGCCCAGCGTAAGGTCATGGCGCAGCGCCGCTTGCAGGCTCAGCGACCGCGTAGCTGGATCGGCGCTATACAGGTTGCCCAGAGTGCCCACAATGACTTCACGGGCGGCAATCGAGCTCAACAGCCCAATCCCGATCTTCCAGTTAAAGCCCAGCGGGCGAATCACCGGCTCAATCCACATGCCGATATGCCCAATCGCGCTCTTCGCCAGGGTCGTATCAAAGGGAAAATGACTCAGGCCCCAGAGCACCACCATGACGCTCAGGATGATGGTCCCCGTCTGCTTCAGAAAAACCTTGCCCCGGTCCAGCACGCGCATTCCCACTGACCGCACCGTCGGCATCCGGTACTGCGGCAGCTCCAGAATGAACGGCGCCGACGCCGTCCTCAGGATCGAAGACTTCAAAAGCCACGCCGTCCCAAATGCCGCCAGGAACCCGAGCACATAAAGTGACAGCATGACGGCGGCTCGCATCCCAAAAAAATCACCCAGGATCGGACGATTCGGAATGAACGCCGCAATAATCAGAATGTAGACCGGCAGCCGCGCCGAGCAGGTCATGAACGGCGTCACCAGTATCGTCGCGAAACGGTCGCGCTTGTTCTCAATGGTGCGCGTGGCCATGATCGCCGGTACCGCGCACGCGTACGCGGAGAGCAGCGGTATGAAGGCCTTGCCGTTCAGTCCAATCGACCGCATCACCCGGTCCGCAATCAGCGCCGCGCGCGCCAGATAGCCGGAGTCCTCCAGTATCCCGATAAACAGAAACAGCAGCAGAATCTGCGGCAGGAAGACAAGCACGGAAGCCACGCCGCGCCAGATGCCGTTGATCAGCAGAGACTCCACCCAGCCGTGCCCCAGCAGCAGGCCAATCTTGTCTCCCACGGCATTCAGAACAGCCCCTAACCCATTGCTTAACGGCTGGCCAATGGTAAACACCACCTGGAACACCGCGATGACCACAAACAGAAAGAACAGCGGCCCCCAGATCCGGTGCAGCAGAATCCCGTCCAGCTTCTTCGTCCATTCCGACGACAGCGGCGCCTTGTACTTGGTCCGTGAGCTGATGCCGGTCGCCCACTGCCGGTACGACCGCGCATTGCCCACCACCGGCAACTCCAGGCGACCAGCGGGCCTGGCCTGCGGAGCATCGCTCTTGCGGTTCAAAAATTGCGTAACTGCGTCCAGGCCCGTCCCGCGCGTCGCGCTTATCTTCGCCACCGGCACGCCCAGTTCCTGCGCCAGAGCCAGCGTGTCAATCTCGCCGCCGCGGCTCTCCATCAGGTCGCTCATGTTCAGCAGCACCAGCGTCGGCAGCCCCAGAGCAAGCACCGGAGCAGCCAGCATCAACTGCCGCCGCATATGCAGCGAGTCCAGCACCAGCAGCACGGCATCCGGAGCCGGCGTGCCCGGCATGTTGCCGTGCAGCACGTCCACCGCAACCCGCGCGTCTTCTGAGTAGGAGTCCAGGCTGTAAATGCCCGGCAAATCGATCAGCACCAGGTCGCTGCGTCCAATACCGCTCATCTTGCCGAAGTGCTGCTCTACCGTCACACCCGGATAATTCGCTACCTTCTGCCGCAGGCCCGTCAGCCGGTTGAACAGCGTGGACTTGCCCGAGTTCGGCGGCCCAACCAGCGCAACCGTGCGAATCTTCCCCGAAGTCCGAGGAGCAGACGGCGCTTCCAGTACCGCGACGCCTGTGTCTGTGGAGCAGCAATCGCTCATCAGGAACCTTCCTGTGCGGTACGCACGCGGATGTGGCATGCAGTCTCGCGTCGCAGTGCGATTTCAAAGCCGTCAATCGAGTAAACAGTCGGATCGCCGGCTGGGGCGCGGCGTATAACCACAACGCGTGCTTCCGGAGCAAAACCCATATGCATCAGGTGATGCCCAACCTCGTCAGGCAGATCAAGCGACTCTACCATCGCCACCGTGCCCACTCTCAATTCACTCAATGCGCTCAACGTAATAAAATCCTGTGAATTCCCTTGCAAATTCACTGTCTTTCTTCATCATAGCGCAACTACGACCAAATCAATCCTAGTTCACACGAATATTTACGACCAAATCAATCCGAGTTCTTCGCCGAGTTCTCGCCCGCCACTGTTCGTTTCCGAACATTCCTTTCCGGGAATGAACACATACAAATCTTCCACAAGAAGAAAATACCAACAAATCAAATAAGTTAAGTCCAGCCGGGAATGGCTGGCCGCTTGCTCTGAGATACTCACGGGACACTTTTCCCGAAGGGAAGTCGCATGCTGAACAATCTTCGCTTCGCGGTACGCCAACTCCGCCGCTCCCCCGGCTTCGCGTTGGCCGTCATCGTAACCCTTGCTTTGGGCATCGGCGTCAACGCCGCGGTCTTCAGCATGGTCGACGGATTCATGCTCCGCCGCCTGCCCTATCCTCAGCCGCAGCGCATCGCGGCATTGATGACGCACGCAGAGGGCACCGGCCGCAGCGGCCATTACTTCACCGAGGAAGACGACAGCCACAACACCTCAGACTGGCGCTTGGCCTCGCAGGACATCCCCTCCGTCACAGCCGCAGCCTGGGAAGGCGACATCGGCGTCGGCCAAAGCGGCGTCAACCTCCAGGCCGGAGCAGATACCGCCGGAAACACTGTTGGGGCGGTACGCTTCGTGCACGCCAAGGCCGTCACCACGCACTACTTCCAGGTGCTCGGCATCCACCCATACCTCGGCCGCGGATTCACCGCCGACGAGAGCCGTCCCGGAGGCCCCGAGGCCGTCGTACTCAGCTACGGACTCTGGCAGACCATGTTCCACGGCGACCGCAGCATCATCGGACACGCCGTTCAGGTCAAGGGACAGCCCTACACCATCGTCGGTGTCCTGCCGCAAAACGCCGCCACACCCGGCGGCTCGGGAACCGAGCTTTGGGACTCGCTCCAACCCGGCCAGGGCGGAGCCTGCACCGGATACGACTGCGGCATCCTCATGCGCCTCAAGCCCGGCGCCACCTGGCAGCAGGTCGACGCCGAACTCGTCCACGCGCACCGCGCGCCCAACCAGAACTTCGGTCCCAGCACGAAGACCTGGCTCTACGCCCAGCCCATGCAGCAGTACCTCGGCAGCGACATGAAGCCCAAAGTCCTCGTCCTCATGCTCGCCGTCGGCTTCATCCTGCTCATTGCCTGCGCCAACCTCGCGGGTCTCGCGCTGGTGCGCATCGCACGCCGCACTCCCGAGCTGGCCACGCGCCTCGCCCTCGGAGCCACGCGCTTCGATCTGCTGCGCCAGATGTGGGCCGAGAGCCTGCTTCTCGCATTCATTGGCGCCGCTGCAGGACTCATGCTCGCGAACGCCATCCTTCAAGGGCTTACCCATCTGCTTCCGCCCGGCATGATCCCGCTCGGCGGCTTCATTCTCGATTCACGTGTCCTGGCCTTCACTGTTATTGTCACGCTGCTCACCAGCCTCTTCTTCGGAGCCCTGCCCGCGCTCTCAGCGCGCCGCATCGACCTCCGCACGGCCATCGCGCAGGGCAGCAAATCCGTCTCCGGCGGTTCGCGCCGTCTCCGTGGCGTGCTCATCAGCGCCGAAGTTGCTCTTACCGTCATGCTGGTCGCCGCTTCCGGCCTCCTCGTCCGCACCCTCGTGCATCTTGAAACCCTCCCGCCCGGCTTCGACTCGCACAACGTCATGACCGCGACGGTCTCTCTTGACGAGTTCCGCTACCACAACGCCGCCACCTTCCAGCAGCTCATGACGCAGAGCGTCGCCGCCATGAAGCGCATCCCCGGCGTCGAAGACGCAGCCGCCGGCCTCAGCGTGCCATACCAGCGCGGGCTGAATCTGCCCATCCGTCTCGACGACGGAAAAAACACCGGAAATAGGGTGAGTTCGAGTACCGCATACATTACGCCCGGGTACTTCTCAACGCTAAGAATGCCCATGCTTGCAGGGCGCAGCGTGCGCGACACAGACACGGCAACCAGCGAGCCGGTAGCCGTCGTCAACCAAGCCTTTGCGCGAAAATTCTTCGGCAGTCCAGATGTGGTAGGTCGCCACTTTAGCCTGGCAATGGGGCCAAAGATGAGCGGCCCGCCGATGACCATCGTAGGCGTTGTCGGCAACGTCACAAAAGTGCAGGGAATCGTTAGGACCGCCCCGCTCGGCACCGAGCCGGTGTACTACGTCCCTGCAGCCCAATTCCCGGCAGACGCACTCGCCACGGTCCACATGTGGTTCCAGCCCTCCTGGATCGCCCGCACCAGCGGCCCCATCGCCGGCCTCGCAACAGAAATGCAGCAGGCCATGGCCGACGCCGACCCCAACCTCCCCATCTCCGGTTTCCACTCCATGGATCAGCTCATGCAGCAGCAGCTCGAAACCCAGCGCATGGAAGTCCTGCTGCTCGGCGTCCTCGCCGGTCTGGCCCTTCTGCTCTCTGCCGTGGGAATCTATGCGCTCGTCTCCAACCTCGTCGTCCAGCGCACGCGCGAAATCGGCATTCGCATGGCATTGGGCTCGTCCGTCGAGCGCGCCATGCGCGAGATCGGCGCTTCCGGTTTATTCGCCGCCGGCGCGGGCCTCATCGTCGGAATGGGACTATCTCTGATCGCCCTGCGCGTGCTCCGCAGCGAGCTGTATGGCGTCGGAGTCTACGACCCCATCACGCTCATCGCCGCGCCTCTGCTGCTGGTTCTGGTTGCGCTCGTGGCCAGCCTGCTGCCGGTCCTGCGCATCAGCCGCATCGATCCCGCGCAAACCCTCCGCAGTGAGTAGCAATCTTCCCGGCCGGCAGCGGTGTTCCTCGCAAACAGGAACACCGTCGCCGGGCCACGCCTTACGCTCCGCCCGACAGCATCCTTACGAATTGATAGTAGAAATCAAGTCCACGGTAGAACGACTTGATCGGCAGCCGCTCATCCCGCGCATGCGCGCGATCGTCGTTCGTTTCAAGCGCAATGCCGGATAAGTCAAGCGATGGAATCCCCGCGGCCATTGTGTAGACGCTGTCCGACGCCCCTGCCGCCATCGTAGGAATCACCGGCGCACCGGGCCACATCTTGGCCGCCAGCGTGTCCATCGCATGCATCACCTCAGGGTTGAGCGGAGCCGGCGGATGCTGCTTCCGGTCCGGGGCTACAGCAAAGATTTGCCCTGAGTCCGCCACATAACTGACCTTGACTTTGGGGTCGTTGAAAATCCCGATGAGCTGCTGCTGGATCTGCCGGAGCGTATGTCCGGGCAGGATGCGGCAATTCACAATGGCCTTTGCGCGCTGCGGCAGGGCATTGTTGGCCAACCCGGCGTTAAAGCGCGTCGCGACGCACGTGGTACGCATCATCGCGTTCAGCTCCTTGTTCCTGGAAAGCCGCGCGATCGCCGCCTTGTCCGGATTCGGCTGCACGATCGCTTTCATATCGGCCGCGGTCTGTCCCGTTTCCAGCGTGCTCAGGCGCTTGAAGTAGGCGCGCGTCACGTTGTTCAGCTCAAACGGAAACTGGTAGCGCTGCAAGCGTCCCAGCGCGTCGGCGACGTGATAGATTGCGTTGTCCGGCACGGGCAGGGAACTGTGCCCACCGGGATTCGTCGTAAGCAACTGGAAATCCCCATACAGCTTCTCCGTCGCATCCATCGCGACATCCACGGCCTTTCCGTTGACCAGGTCGACACCGCCGCCGTCGGGATTGATGACATAGCCCGCCTGGATGAGGTCGGGATGGTTTTTTACCAGCCAACGCACTCCGTTGGCGATGCCGCTCTCTTCGTCAGCCGTGAGCGCAAGGATAAGATCGCGGTCCGGCTTATAGTGCTCTTTGTGCAGCAGCAGGAACGTTGTCACCAGGATGGCGTCATTGTCCTTCATGTCCTGTGTGCCGCGCCCGTACCAGAAGCCGTCTTTCTTCACAAATTTGAAAGGATCGGTGTGCCACTCGTCACGCGGCGCCTCCACCACGTCCAGATGGCAGATGAACAGGATCGGCTTCTTCTTTCCCGTACCATGAATCCGTATGACCAAATTCTCATTGTGCGCATTCTCCCCGCCCAGGTAGAGATCCTGCTTCGGGAACCCCGCGTCGAGAAACCGCTGCTCCATCTCCTTCGCCGCGGGCGTCGAGCCGCCGCCGGAATCGGTGGTATTGGTTTCTATCAGTTGTTTAAATACGTCATGGGCAAGTTGCTGGCCTTGCGTATTCACCTGCGCGGTGGCTGCGGGCGAAAGCGCAAATGCAAATACGAGAAGCGATGTTGGCAGCAAAAGTCGAACCACGGGCTTGAGCATGCAATGTCCTTTAAAAAAATTCGAATAGATTAGGGAAATTAAACACCAGTTTTGCGAATTGGGACGTATATTTGTTTTCATCCTATGTCCAATTTCTACGTGCGTCTTTGTCTACCCTTCGCTTTTTTCTCTGCCGTTGCCCTGGCCCAGACCATGCCGGCCCCGGCCAGGCCTGGTCACGTCAGGCCTCCCATCTCACTCGATGAATACATGAATGCAAGCGAGATCGTGAGTGCGCACGTCGCGCCCGGCGGCGAAGCCGTGGTCCTTGACCTGTCCACGTCAAACTGGAAGCACAATCGCTTCGACGACAATCTCTGGCTGTGGCGTCACGACACCGGCAAGCTGATGCCCCTTACGCATTCGGGCCACGACTCGTCCCCGGTATTCTCGCCCGGCGGACGCTACGTCGCGTTTCTCTCCAGCCGTCCCCTTAACGACGCCGGCACAGCCGAGGCCGGCAAAGAGCAAACCACCCGCGTCTGGATCATCCCCGTAAACGGAGGCGGAGCGTTCCCCCTCTATCGCGAAAACCTCGCAGCGCACACCTTTGCCTGGTCGGAAGACGGAAAGAGCATCGACTTCTCTGTCACCCTTCCCCTCAGCAAAGACCAGAAGAAGGTCGAACAGACCCAGTGGAAGGACGTCATCCGCTGGCGCGAGCGCGACCGTGGCGACCTCCTGCTCAACATTTCGCTTCAGGCGGCAATCCACCAGAGCATCGCCGTCCCGCTTCCGTACCCTGCCGTCAAGCCCCTGCCCGGCAACCAGCCGCAATTGCCGCAGGACGCCAAAATTCTTACCCGCAGCAAGCTTGAAATCGGCCAGATCACCCCTTCGCCGGACGGAAAACAGATCGCGTTTGAATCCCTCCCGCCGTTTCACCGGCTTGAGAATCCCGCGGACTATGAAGTCTATCTCGTGCCCACGGGTGGCGGCGCGGCCCGTCGGATCACACACAATAACGGACTCGAATCCGGCCTCCGATGGAGCGCCGACAGCCACCTCATCTACTTTGCCGTTCGCGGCGGCTCCGGTTACGCGGAAGGCCCCTACCGCGATGTGCAGGGACGCATCTATACGCTCAATCCCGTCACCGGAGCTATCACCCGCCTCGGCGCCGACTTCAAAGGCTCATGGCAGGGTTTCACCGTCACGCCTACCGGAGAGGTTCTCGCCGCCGGTCAAACCGGCGTCCAGCAGCACCTCTATAAAATCACCGGCGCAAGCTATCAGCCTGTGGCCACCATCCCCGGCAACTACGCGAGAGTAGCCGCCGCGTCGCACTCCGGTGCCGTTATCTTTACCCACTCCACCATCAACGACCCCACCCAGGTTTACTTCGCGGCAAACACGGCGGACCTTGCCACTGCCCGGCCCATCACCAGCTTCAACTCCATCTTCAAGCAGCGCGCGCAGGTCCAGTGGGCATCCTTCCGCTGGAAATCCACCGACGGCACCCCGGTCGAAGGCGTACTGATCTACCCGCCCGGCGAAAAGGGTAAGAAGCACCTGCGCATGCTCACGCTCATCCACGGTGGCCCTGAAGATGCCGATGGCGACCGCTTCGGCGCCGACTGGTACGACTGGGCAACACTGGCCGCCTCCAGGGGATGGCTCGTCTTCCGGCCCAACTATCGCGGCTCCACCGGCTACGGCGATGCCTTTATGCTGGCCATCGTTCCGCACATCGTTTCCGCTCCAGGCCGCGACATCCTGTCAGGCGTGGATGCTCTCGTCAAGGCGGGCATCGCCGACCCCAACCGCCTTACCATCGGCGGATACAGCTACGGCGGGTACATGACCAACTGGCTCATCACCCAGACCACGCGCTTCAAAGCCGCCGTTACCGGCGCCGGAGCCGTCGAGCATGCCGCAAACTGGGGCAACGACGACCTCACCTACGACGATGCTTGGTTTCTTTCCGGAACGCCTTGGGAGAAGCCCAACCTTTATCAGAGCGAGGCTGCGCTCTTCCAGCTCAACAAGGTCACCACGCCTACCCACATCGTCGGCGGAGCGGTCGATGTCCGCGTGAGCTGGTTTGAGCAGACCCTTCTTGAGCGCGCCCTGCAAACGCTTGGCGTGCCCCACGAACTGCTGCTCTTTCCGGGGGAAAACCATCCCCTCGACAAGAACCCGTGGCACGGATACATCAAGGTGCGGGACGAGCTGAAGTGGCTCAACAAGTACGTCCCGCAGTAACCATGCATCATGGGCTTCTGCTCAGAAGCCCATGATGTTGTAGCCGGAGTCAACGTAAATCACTTCGCCCGTCACGCCGCTCGCCAGGTCTGAGGCGAGATAGACAGCGGTGTTGCCTACTTCAGACTGTTCCGTGTTGCGATGCAGCGGCGCACGGTCAGAGTGGTATTTCAGCATCGTACGCAGGTCGCCGATGCCCCGCGCAGCCAGCGTCATGATCGGCCCTGCGGAGATGGCGTTCACGCGGATGTTTTTCGTGCCCAGATCGGAGGCAAGATAGCGAACCGTTGCCTCAAGTGCGGCTTTTGCCACGCCCATCACTTTGTAATGGGGAACAACCTTTGCGGCCCCATAGTAGGTGAGGGTGATAATGCTGCCGCCCTCGGTCATCAGCGGAGTCGCAGCGCGGCTCAATGCAATCAGCGAATACACGCTGACGTCGTGTGCAATGCGAAATCCATCGCGGCTGGTCTGTAAGAAATCATTCTTCATCTCATCCGCCGGCGCAAACGCTACCGAGTGCACCAGGATGTGCAGCTTGCCATAGCGTTCCTTGAGCTGCGCAAACACTTGCTCAATTTCTGCGTCGTTTGACACGTCGCACTGAAAGGCCGCGGTGCCAGGTAACTCGGTGATGAGGTCCTGGGCTTCCGCCCTCAGACGCTCGTTCTGGTAGCAGATGGCAAGTGTCACCCCCGCCTCATGAAGCTTTTGTGCGATACCCCAGGCGATGGAGCGCTTATTGGCAAGTCCGAAAATGACGGCAACGCGGCCTTTGAGATTAAGCATGAACGCTGGTTCCTCCAAAGAAATAAGAATAGCAGCCCAAAAGTTAAACTGGCAGTGCCGCCCATGCAAGAGGCAATTCCATCCCGAACCGCTTTACGTGTCGCCCTCCGTCGCGCCGCGCATCAAATCATTGACTCGCCGCGTGTCCTGGACGACCCCATCGCCGTGCCCATTCTCGGACGCGAATATGCCGAGGACCTCCGCCGCACGCCGCGTCGCGACGATCGCCCCTTCTCCATTTCGCTCCGGGCGCACATGGTCGTGCGCAGCCGATACGCCGAGGACAACCTTCGCTCCGCCGTCGAGTCAGGCGTACAGCAATACGTTTTGCTTGGCGCCGGGCTTGACACCTTCGCCTACCGCAATCCCTGGCCCGCGCTCCGCGTCTTTGAAGTTGACCACCCCGCCACCCAGCAGTGGAAGCGTGACCTCCTCCACAAAAACAGCATCGCTATCCCTCAAAATCTTGCCTATGTCTCTGTGGATTTCGAGCAGCAGTCGCTCGCCGCGCGCTTGTCTCAGGCGGGCTTCAACACAAACGCCCCGGCATTCTTCGCATGGCTCGGCGTCGTCCCCTATCTCACCCTCAGCGCCTTTCAAAGCACCGTCGGCCTCATCGCCTCGCAGCCGGCGGGCAGCGGAGTCGTCCTCGACTACGGCCTCCCCCGCGAAGCGCTTCCACCTCTTGAACAATGGGCGCACGACTCGCTGGCGTCGCGCGTAAAAAAGGTCGGCGAACCATTCCAGCTCTTCTTCACCCCGCAAACCATCGCCGCGCAGTTCGCAAACTTCAGCCGCATCGAGGACCTCGGATCCTCCCAGATCAATGCGCGCTACTTCAGTGGCCGAAAGGATCAGTTAAAGCTGCTCGGCGCCGCCGCCCGGCTCTTCGCTGCCTGGCGGTGAGCGGCGCGTTTACCCGCCCAGATCAATCAGCTGCACATCATCAATCGGCTGTCCCAGAAACCGCGTGCCCAGCCGCCGAAATTTCTCAACCGAGTCCGTCGCATAGAACACTCGCTGCGGTTCAGACCCGGTACCGGCCTCCGGCAGGTCCAGCGCCGCCGCCACCTGCACCGCCGTCGCTTCTGCCGAGTCGATCACTCGAATCCCCTCCGGCAGCTTGCGCTCAATCTGCTTCCTGAGCAGCGGATAGTGCGTACATCCCAGCACCAGCGTATCCGGCTGCAGCCCGGCCCGTTCCGACTCCGCCAGCAGCTCCTCCAGATAAATCCGCAGCACCTCGTCCGTCACCGGATGCTCAATCCATCCCTCTTCCACCAGCGGCACCAGCAGCGGGCACGCCATCTCATACGCCCGCAGCCCGCGCGCCTCACACGCCGCCGCATACGCATGGCTCTCCACCGTCGCGGCCGTCGCAATCACCAGCACGTCGCCTGTTTTGGTGGAGGCCTGCGCCGCGTTGGCTCCGGTCTCAATCACCCCCAGCACCGGCGCCAGAACCGCCTCGCGAATGGCATCGAGCGCCAGAGCCGAGGCCGTGTTGCACGCAATCACCAGGTACTCCGCGCCCTGATCGATCAGAAATCCCGCGCTCGAAACCGCATAGCGTGCAACCGTGGCCCGCGACTTCGCTCCATAGGGCAGCCTGGCCGTATCGCCCAGATACACATAGCCCGCACCCGGCAAACGCTCTACCAGCGCCCGCAGTACCGTCAGCCCTCCAAAGCCTGAGTCAAATACGCCGATCTTCATGGTTGTATCGCTCCCGTAGTGGTATCCGCGGTTGAATACGTCCGCGTCAGGTCGGCATGTCCCGCCAGCGTTTGCGCCGGATGCCCGTCAATCAGGAACCGCACCTCCGTGATCGACGGAATATTCGCATGCAGTGTCCCGATGATCGAGAGCAGGGTCAGCGTCTCCGGCTCAATCCCCGAAGGCTGCGACGCCGCAAACCCCGCGCTCAGGTCAACCACCGCCAGCATTCCTTTTGGCGCATCCTGTTGTCCCGCTTTACCGGAATCCGCCGCCGCGCCGCCGGTAGGTACCGGCGTCAGGAAAACATCGTCCACACCCGCGGTGCGCGCCGCCACTGAGGCAAAGGAAGCATCCGCCGCGCTCGGCGCAGCCGGAATGTAATGCGTGGAGCTAGGCTTGTGAAACCCTTCAAGAAGCGTCTCAAGAATCACCTGCGCCCGGGTGCTGTCATCCTGGGGCAGCGGTAGGCTCCGTTGCACCTCTTGCAGCGAGCCGTTGAGATCATTCGGAATCACCAGGGTCACCGTTTGCGGTGCGGAGCTCGTCGTCTCGATGATTGCCGTCGATCCCTGTACGGTATGCAGGCGCTCCTGTGCGCGTTCGCGCAGCCGGATCAGAATGGCCGACATCGACACCACCGCGATCAGCATGACCGCAAACAGGATCCGTTGCGCGCGCGAGATCATGGCTTTTGCCTCCACTCGCTCCGCCATTCCTCCAGCGCAGTTGCCAGCGCATTCAGAATCGTCTGCTGATATCCCTCGTCCGTAATCGCCTTGGCCTTGCTGGTTGAGCCAGCCTGCAGCGGTGCTATCTCCACCGCCACCGCGGGACAGGCAAAGCTGTTCAGGGGCTGCAGGGAAGTGCGGCCCAGCGTTACCGGAATGGACGCCTGTGCCAGTGCCGAATCAATGTCCGACGAAACCTTCAGGCTCTGCGTCACGTAACCCGACTGCACTGTATGCCACGGCATAAACGTCACCAGCGGGGTCGCCGCCAGTGACGATGCATACAGATGCACGCCGCTGCCCGTTGCCGTCGCGTGTATCAGGATGCACGCTGCAAACGGCGTTCGATTCGCAATCGCCGCCCGCTCGTCCGGCGACAGGTTCTCGTCGTTGCTGCGTGTGGTGGTTACCGCAATGCCGCGCGCCGCCAGCAGCGCGCGCAGTTGGTTGGAGAGATTCAGGGTCAGCGCTTTTTCTTCAAGCTCCGGCGTCAGGTGTGCGCCCGTGTCGGTCCCGCCGTGCGCCGCGTCAATCAGAACCTGAAACCGCGCCGCTGCTGGCGGAGGGACGGCAACAGCCGAGGGTGCGGGCAGAGCCTGTGTCTGGGGTGCGGTGGCTCGCGCAGCCGGTTGGGTCTGTGCCGCCACCAGCAGGGGCACGGCCAGCCATACTGCTCCAGAACACCTAATCCATCGCATAGATCGTGAGGCCGCTCAGCAGTTTGGGGTAGAAATCGGTGGACTTCTGCGGCAGAACTTCGCCCGCAAAAGCCACCTCCCGAAGCGCATTGAGGGTTAAAGGATTCATCAGGAAAGCTACATCCGCCTCATTGCGGGCTACCTGCGCGGCTGCCTCGGCAGCATCCCGCACATACCGGAGGTTGCTCTGTTGCGCGACCGCTTCCGGCGTTATCCCCAGTGCTTTTTCCAGAATCAGCCGGTGCAGTTGCACCACGTCCAGACCGCGCTGGCGCTCGGGAACGTCCTTGAGCGCGGTTTCCGCCGCACCGGGAATCGCCGTAAGCAGAAAACTTCCCGCCGCCGTCACCGCCACCAACGCGGCTTTCCCCACTTCGCTCCTCAGCCTGGCAACCAGCGCGGCCGGGTCGTTCTCGGCTAGAGCCTCCACCGTGAAATACGGACCAACGCTCTCGGCAAACTGCCCCGGTTCAAACCCGTCCAGTCCATAAACCACCCGATGCGTCGGCAAAATCAGCAATCCCGGTTGGTCCATGTTCACAAAGGTCATCATTGCCGCCGATTCCGGATAGGCCGGCTGAGGCGCCGCGCCCGGGGTCCGCTCCACTGGACTCCCGCCGCCGTCCGGCGCGTGCTCGCGGGCATATTGCAGGGCCGTCTCATACCTATGGTGCCCATCGGCGATAATCAGCTTCTTGTCTTCCAGCGCCGTGGTCATCAGATTGATGACTGCCGGGTCGCCGACGCGCCACACGCGATGCACCACCTCGTACTCATCCGTCACTTCGATGTCCGGCGCCGCAGTGGAGTGGAACAGCAACCGGTCGGCGGTCAGGCCAGGGTCGGAGTACAGCATGAATATCTGCCCAAAGTGCGCGTGCGTTGCCTTCAGCAGGTTCAGGCGATCGCTCTTGGGACGGGAAAGGGTCTGTTCGTGGCGGAAAACCACCTTGTCGGCGTACTCGCTCAGCTCTCCAAGTGCGATAAAGCCGCGGCGCTCGTAATGCGTTTCCTGCCCGGTACCGGTGTCAGATATGCGGAAAGTCTGCGAATAAGCGTAGATGCAGGGTTCGCTTTCCTGGGTCAATATCCCGTCGCGTTTCCATGCGGTGAAGTCGTCGGCGGCCCGCCGGTAAACATCCTGTGCGCCTTTCCCGTCAAAAAGCTCAGGGAGCCCCAGCAGGATGCGCACCAGATTGTAGGGACTCCGCTGGTAGTAGGCCTGTTGCATGGCTGGGGTGATCTTGTCGTAGGGCTGGGTTACCACGTCCTTAAGCCGGACCTGCAAGGGGTTATAACGGAGCGCGCGAAATGGGAAAATTCGGGCCATTCGGTAGGATGGTGCTGCGCCGCGCGCAGCAAAGGCGGTATTTCTATGGTGCTTTTGGTCTTGCCCGATTGTAAATCAGTTCCATTCTCCTGCCGGAACAAAGCTTGCATGGGCCGGGACGAGGTACACTCCGGGCAAAGACCGCCAAAGCATGCTAGCATGCCGAACACAAGCGCGTTCCAGGTTGAGGCTCTGGGGTCATGGTTCTGAATTCAGCTACGAGAATCCGTTCCGGCAGAGGAGCCGGCCCAGCGGGTTGCTTAATCGTTGTGGCCCTCCTGATGCTGATGGCGGCATGCTTAAGCGTTCCCCGTCGCGCCTTTGCGCAGGAAGATCAGCTGAACAAGGTCCATATTCAACCGCCGCCTCCTCAACCGGCGGCCAAAACGGTTCCTCCCGCGGTGGAAGGCAACGCCGGGCTCAATGCCCGCCCCAGTGAGCGTTACCGGGTCAACGTCAATCTGGTCCTTATCCCCTTCACCGTTACTGACCCGATGGACCGCCTCGTCACAGGTCTCGAAAAGGGCAATTTCTTCGTCTACGAGAACAACCGGCAGCAGACCATTTCCTCATTCTCCACGCAGGATGCACCGGTTTCGATCGGCATCATCTTCGACCTCAGCGGAAGCATGGCCGACAAGATTATCCGCGCTCGCGACTCCATCCTCGCCTTCATGAAAACCTCCAACCCGAAGGACGAGTATTTCGTGATCGGTTTCAATGACCGTCCGGAACTGATCGAGGACTTCACCTCTTCACCGGAAAAAATTGAGGAGCGTCTGGCTACCGTCAAGGCCGGCCACCGCACCGCCCTGCTTGACGCCCTTTATTACGGCCTCAACAAGATGAAGCAGGCAAAATATCCGCGCAAGGCCCTCCTCGTCGTCTCCGACGGCGGCGACAATCGCAGCCGCTATACCGAAGGTGAGGTGCGCGAGGCGGTGAAGGAGTCCGACGTGCAGATCTTCTCCATTGGCATCTTCGATCCCGATGCCGCCACACCGGAGGAGCGTGAGGGGCCGGTCCTGCTCAACGACATCAGCGATTCAAGCGGAGGACGTCTTTTCAAAGTGGACGATATGGAAGAAATGGGCGACGTCGCCGCAAAAATCAGCGCCGAACTGCGCAACGAATACGTCATCGGTTATTCGCCCACCAACAAGAAGCACGACGGCAAATGGCGTAAAGTGAAGGTTAAGGTTGCTCCCCCGCCGGGGCTGCCGCCACTTACAGTTCATGCACGCAACGGATACTATGCGCCATTGCAGTAATCGGCTTGTTCTTGCCCTCATCTTCCTGCTGGTCGCGCCGCTCTCGGTCTATGCGCAGAACAACGGGAGTTTGCACGGGCAGCAGCAGGTTCAATCGCCGTTGCAGCCGGAAAAGCAGCCTTCGCTGGATGTGGATCGTGACCCCGTCGTTTCTCCGGACGCCCAGGACAATATTCCTGTCAGGCCCGGCCCGCAAACCCGTGGCGAAGTTCTCCAGCGTGGCGCCGGCGGACGCTTTACCCTCACCCAGAACGTCAACGAAGTGGTGCTCAACGTCTCTGTTTTCGATAAGCACGACCGCCTCGTCAACAACCTCACTCAGAACGACTTCAAGGTCTGGGAAGACGGCATTCAGCAGAAGATCATTGCCTTTCAGCATCAGGACGTGCCCGTATCCATGGGCATTCTTATCGATAACTCCGGCTCCATGCGCGACAAGCGCGCCGCGGTGAATGAGGCCGCTCTCGATCTGGTGCGCGCCTCCAATTCGGACGACGAGGCCTTCATCGTCAACTTCTCCGACGTCGCCTACATCGACCAGGACTTCACCTCCAGCATCGCCAAGCTTCGCGACGGTCTCTCCCACATCGACTCGCGTGGCGGCACCGCGCTCTACGACGCCGTCGTGGCATCCGCCGACCACCTGGAAAAATACGCCAAACGTCCCAAGCAGGTCCTGCTCGTCATTACCGACGGTGTTGACAATGCCTCCAGCCTCGACCTCGAGCAGACCGTCCGCAAAGTGCAGGACCTCCAGGGGCCCGTCGTGTACACCATCGGCCTGCTCTTCGGCCAGGAAACCGATCCCCGCCAGGAGCACCGTGCCCGGCGCGCCCTGCAAGTCCTCTCCGACGATACCGGCGGCCTCGCCTTCTTTCCCAAAAACCTCTCTCAGGTCGATGAAATCGCGGCTGAGGTCGCGCAGGATATCCGCAGTCAATACACCATCGGCTATCACTCCACCAAGCCGATGAGCCAGCCAGGCTATCGCACCGTGAAGGTGGAAGCCAAGGCACACGGATACGGCAAGCTCCTCGTGCGCACGCGCAGCGGCTACTATCCCCAGTCTGCAACCCCCGCCAAACTCGCCGCCGCCAAATGACCCCGCTCTAACCTGCGACCAGCGGGAGCGGCCATGAAAGCTCGCACCAGAATGGCGGCGAAGCCGCGTATGCCTGGACGGCGAGTCCCGCGACCAGCGGGAGCGGCCACAGCCGTCAGAGTCACGATGGCGGCGAAGCCGCGTGTGCCTGGACGGCGAAGCCGCGTGTGTCTGGACGGCGAGTCCCGCGTGTGCCCGTGCGGCGAGCACCTGCTACACTGGTACGTTTTGCTATGACACGACTCAGCGCACCCCCGCCAAAATCCGCCGCCCTGCGGGTTGCGGAAGACATCACCGACCTCATCGGAAGCACTCCCATGGTTCGCCTGCGGCGCGTTGCCCGGCCGGACTGGGCCGCGGTCTACGCCAAGCTTGAGTTCCTCAACCCCGGCGGCAGCGTCAAGGACCGCGCCGCACTTGGCATGATCCTCGCCGCCGAGCAGCAGGGAAGACTCCACCCCGGCTCCACCATCGTCGAAGCCACCGCCGGAAACACCGGAGTCGGCCTGGCCTTCGTGGGCGTCAATCGTGGCTACAAGGTCATCCTCTTCGTTCCCGAGGGCTTCGCGGAGGAGAAGTGCATCCTCATGCGCGGCTTCGGCGCCACCGTCATCCGCACTCCCGAGGCCGAAGGCATGAGCGGAGCCATCCGCAGCGCGCTGGCCACAGCCAAAGATGACCCAAACATCTTCGCCGCGCTGCAATTTGAAAACCCCGCCAACCCGCAATTCCACCACGACACCACAGCCGTCGAGCTATGGGAGCAGATGGACGGGCAGGTGGACGCATTCATCGCCGGCATCGGCACCGGCGGAACCTTTACCGGTATCGCGCGCTTCCTCAAGGAGCGCAACCCCTCCGTGCACACCGTCGCCGTGGAAACGCAGGGCTCCGTCCTGCAGGGTGGCGAGCCCGGCCCGCACAAAGTCGAGGGGATTGGCGTCTCCTTTATCCCCAAAACCTTCGACGCCACCGTCACCGACGAAATTATGAAGGTCAGCGACGACGACGCATTCCTTATGGTCCGCCGCCTTGCCTCCGAAGAGGGCATCCTCGCAGGTTCCAGCGCCGGAGCCATCGTGCACGCCGCCGCCGCAATCGCCAAACGCCTCGGCCCCGGCAAGCGCGTCGCCACCCTCATTCCCGACTCCGCCGAACGCTATCTTTCCAAGCACATACTGGAAGCCTGATCCCATAACATTCACCAACACAGGACTCGAAGCAGATGACAGAACGCAAGCACGGCTTTGCTACCCGCGCCATTCACGACGGCCAGGGCCCCGACCCGCTCACCGGAGCCGTCAACGTGCCCATCTACCTCACCTCCACCTACGCGCAGGAGGAGATTGGCAAGCACAAGGGGTACGAGTATTCCCGCGTCTCCAACCCCACCCGCGACGCGCTCGAAGCAAACCTCGCCTCGCTCGAAGGCGGAACCAGCGCGCACGTCTTTGCCAGCGGCATGGCCGCCATCACCGCCATGATCACCATGCTCCGCACCGGTGACCACGTCATCTGCGGCGAAAACGTCTACGGCGGAACACCGCGCCTCTTCAATCAAATCATCACCCGCTACGGCATCGAGTTCAGCTACGTCGATACCTCCGACCCGGAAAAGGTCCGCCGCGCCATCCGCCCCACCACAAAGCTGGTGCATGTTGAAACCCCAACCAACCCCATCATGACGCTCACCGACATTCGAGCCGTCGCCGACGTCTGCCACCAGCGCGGCGTTGAGCTGGCCGTCGACAACACCTTCATGTCGCCCTATTTCCAGCGTCCCATCGAGTTCGGCGCCGACATCGTCATGCACTCCACCACCAAGTTCCTCAACGGCCACAGCGACGGACTCGGCGGCGTCCTCATCGGCACCAAACCCGAGCACCAGGAAAACTTCGCCTTCGTGCAGAAATGCACCGGCGGCATCCTCTCGCCATTTGAATGTTTTCTGATTCTCCGCGGCGTCAAAACCCTCGCCGTCCGCATGGAGCAACACGACGCCAACGGCCGCCAGGTCGCCGAGTTTCTCGCCAATCACAAGAAGGTCAGCAAGGTCTTCTATCCCGGACTCGCCTCGCACCCGCAACATGACCTCGCGAAGAAACAAATGTCCGGCTTCGGCGCGCTCATCTCGTTTGAGACCGGCTCGCTCGCGAATGCCAACGCCATGCTCAAGCGCGTCAAGGTGTGTACGCTGGGCGAATCCCTCGGCGGAGTTGAAACCCTCATCTCCCACCCCGCCACCATGACCCACGCCGCCATCGGCGCGGAGGCGCGCGCGCAGCTCGGCATCACAGATGGCTTAGTGCGTATCTCGGTTGGAATTGAAGATGTGGACGACCTGATCGCCGACCTCGATCAGGCGCTGAACGCAATCTAACCCCGCGACCAACGGGAGCAGCCACAAAGGTCAGCACGACGATGGCGGCGAAGCCGCGTATGCCTGAACGGCTAGTTCATTGGTGGGGGCGCTGCTCTGGCGTTGCTGGACGCGGCAGGGACGCCAGCAGATCCGGTGCTTCTTCCTTCAGCTCCGGAAGTGGCTTCTCCAGTGCCAGCTTCAGCACCTCATCCATCGACTCGACAAAGTTCAGCTTCATCGCCGACTTCAGATTTTCCGGCAGGTCCGCCATGTCCTTCTGGTTGTCCGCCGGCAGAATCGCCTCAAAGATGCCCGCGCGATGCGCCGCCAGCAGCTTTTCCTTCAGTCCGCCAATGGGCAGCACCTTGCCGCGCAGCGTAATCTCGCCGGTCATGGCAATGTCGCGCCGCACCGGAATCCGTGTCAGCGAGCTGGCCAGCGCCGTCGCCAGCGTAATACCCGCCGACGGTCCATCCTTCGGAATCGCGCCCTCCGGCACGTGAATGTGGATGTCCACGCTGCGGTAAAAATCACGCGGCAGTCCCAGATAATGCGAACGGCTGCGAATGTACGAGAGTGCCGCCTGCGCTGACTCGGTCATCACATCGCCAAGCTGTCCCGTCGTGGTCAGCTTGCCCTTGCCGTCCAGAATCTGTACCTCGGTCTGCAGAATGCAGCCGCCCGCCTCGGTCCACGCCAGACCATTCACCAGTCCGACTTCGCTCTTCTCATGCACGGCAGAGTCGCGGAACCTCGGCACTCCCAGAAAGTCGGCTGTGTTTGCGGCGGTCAGTGTCTCCTTGTGCTTGGCGCCGTTCTTCACAACGCGGCGCGCCACCTTGCGGCACACGTTTCCAATTTCGCGCTCCAGATTTCGCACGCCGGCTTCGCGTGTGTAACCGCGGATGATCTCCTTCAGCGCGTCATCGGAGAAGGTGAGATTCTTATCCGTCAATCCTGTATGGTTGCGCTGCTTCTTCAGCAGGTATTGCTTGGCGATTTCCAGCTTCTCGTCTTCGGTGTACCCGTGCAGCCGAAGCACTTCCATGCGGTCCTGCAGCGGCCCCGGAATCGTGTGCAGCACATTCGCCGTCGCCACAAACAGCACCTGCGACAAGTCGTACTCCACATCCAGATAGTGGTCCTGGAAGCTCGTGTTCTGTTCCGGATCGAGGACCTCAAGCAGCGCCGATGCCGGATCGCCACGGAAATCCGAAGCCATCTTGTCGACCTCATCCAGCATGAAGACGGGGTTCTTCGTCCCGGCCTTCTTCATCGACTGGATAATCTGCCCCGGCAGCGCGCCGATATACGTGCGCCGGTGTCCGCGAATCTCCGCCTCGTCGCGCACGCCACCCAGCGATAGCCGGATAAACTTCCGCCCCGTCGCCTTGGCGATCGACATTCCCAGCGACGTCTTGCCCACGCCCGGGGGCCCCACGAAGCACAAAATCGAACCCTTCGGATTCTTCACCAGTTGCCGCACGGCCAGAAACTCAAGGATCCTTTCCTTAATCTTGTCCAGCCCGTAGTGGTCCGCGTTCAGCACCTTTTCCGCGTGTTCAATGTTCCGCGTTTCGCGTGAGCGCTTCTTCCACGGCACCGCCAGAAGCCAGTCGAGGTAGTTTCTTGATACCGTCGATTCCGCCGACATCGGAGGCATCGCCTCCAGCTTCTTCAGCTCCTGGATCGCCTTCTCAAACACATCCTTCGGCATTCCGGCGGTTTCCAGCTTCTTCCTGATCTCGTCGAACTCGCTCTTCTCGCCCTTGCCCAGTTCCTTCTGGATCGCCTTGATCTTTTCGTTGAGGTAATACTCCTTCTGCGCCCGCTCCATCTGCCGCTTCACCCGCGACTGGATGCTGCGGTCCATGTTGAGCTTCTCAATCTCAACGTTCAGTAACTCTGCGATCAGGTTCAGCCTTTGCGTCGGATCAAACACATCCAGAATCTTCTGTTTCTCCGGAATGTCCAGCTGCAGATTGGCTGCAATCGTGTCGGCCAGCTTGCCCGGCTCATCCGTGCGCACCGCCGCGACCAGGGTTTCGTAATTCAGTGACTGCTGCAGCTTCACATACTGCTCAAACAGCGACATCACGCGCTGGATCAGCTGGTCCGTCTGAGCAGAAGACTCAAGCACCGCCGGCGATGTGCGGATCGTGGCAACAAAAAAACCGTCTGCGTCGTTGATCTCGACGGCCTCGGCTCGCTCCAGGCCCTCTACCAGAACCTTGATGTTGCCGTCATTCATCTTCACGCTCTGCACTATGTTGCCGATCGTACCCACGGAGTAAATGTCATCCGGCTTCGGCTCGTCCACGCGCGCATCATGCTGCGTCGCCAGAAAAATCTTGCGATCGCCATTCAGAGCCTCTTCCAGAGCGCGCACGCTCGACTCCCGCCCAACGACGAAAGGCGTCATCATGTGCGGAAAGATCACCATGTCCCGAATCGGCATCATGGGGAGTTTGCGTACTTCATCCCGTTCGCGGCTCTCTTTTGGCTGGGTCACTTCATCCCTCTCGTCAATGTGTTGTTGTCTGTTAGATGAACTTTACCGCATTCCGTCTCAATATGCCGGGACGATCTGGCCCTAAAAAATAAAACCTCTTTGATGTGGGAAAAGGCAATGTGGAAAAAGACAAGAGCGAGCTGCCAGCTCGCTCTTCTTGGTTCAACCCTCTGGTGCTGGCTCTATCCGGCCTTGTCCAGCAGAGACACTGAAAGATCGCGGTTCTTGACCATCTCGGCCGTAATCTCCAGCTCCTTCACCTTCTTGTTGCTCGGCAGGTGATACATCAGGTCAAGCATCAGTTCTTCCAGAATCATTCGCAGACCGCGTGCGCCAACCTTCCGTGCAAGTGCTTCCCGTGCAATGGCGCTCGTGGCTTCCTCATTAAAGATGACCTTCACGCCTTCGTACTCAAACAGCCGCTGATACTGCTTCAGAATCGCATTTCTCGGCTTCGTCAAAATCTCGATCAATGCAGCTTCATCCAGTTCGTCCAGCACTCCGAGTACCGGCAGGCGGCCCACAAACTCGGGAATCAGCCCGTACTTGATCAAATCCTGCGGCTCAGACTGGCGCAGCAGTTCCGTGTCGCGCTGCGCGCGCGCCAGGCTCTCCTGCTCATCTTTATCGGCCAGCGCCTTGAAGCCCAGGGCCTTCTTGCCAATGCGACGCCCGATCACCCGCTCCAGGCCTACAAAAGCTCCACCGCAAATAAACAGAATGTTGGTCGTGTCGACCGCCGTGAACTCCTGGTGCGGATGCTTGCGACCGCCCTGAGGCGGTACATTCGCCACGGTGCCTTCGAGTATCTTCAGTAGCGCCTGCTGCACGCCCTCACCGGAAACATCGCGCGTAATCGACGGATTCTCGTCCTTGCGGCCGATCTTGTCGATCTCATCAATGTAGATGATGCCTGTCTGGGCCCGCGCCACATCCCCGTCCGCCGCCTGCAGCAGCTTCAGGATGATGTTCTCCACGTCCTCGCCCACATAGCCCGCTTCCGTCAGCGTCGTGGCGTCCACTATCGCAAAGGGCACATCCAGCATCTTGGCCAGCGTGTGCGCCAGCAGGGTCTTGCCGCTGCCGGTTGGACCCACCAGAAGAATGTTCGACTTCGCCATCTCAACGTCATTGCCGCGCGTCCGGTTCATCTGGATGCGCTTGTAGTGGTTGTAAACGGCAACCGCCAGCTTCTTCTTGGTTTGCTGCTGGCCGATCACATACTCGTCCAGGAAGGCCTTGACTTCCTGTGGCTTAGGCAAATGGGCTGGAGCCGCGCCCTGCGGCGCTTCGCTCCGGTCATCTTCAAGAATGGAATTGCAGACGGCCACACACTCATCGCAAATGTATGCTCGTGGGTAATCGCTGGGCGAGGAAATGAGCTTGGCCACAGCGTCTTGCGACTTATGGCAGAACGAACACCGTAAGGTGTCGTCCGATCCCGTACGCGTTTTCATCGTGCGGTTACTCCTTGGGGGTGCCTAGGTCCGGGGCCGGTCAATAATCTCATCAATGATGCCATATTCCTTGGCTTGTGGCGCGTTCATTATGAAGTCTCTTTCAACGTCCCGCTCTATCCGGTCCAGAGACTGACCGGTATGTTTTGACATCAGCCGGTTCGTGATTTCACGAATGCGCAGTATTTCCCGTGCGTGAATATCAATATCTGTTGCCTGGCCGGACAGTCCGCCCATCGACGGCTGGTGGATCAGGATGCGCGAATTCGGCAGTGCAAAACGCTTGCCCTTAGTGCCGGACATCAATAAAAACGCACCCATGCTCGCTGCCTGACCAATGCAATACGTCACCACATCGTTCTTGATGAACTGCATCGTGTCGTAAATTGCCAGGCCCGCCGTAATCGATCCGCCCGGCGAATTGATGTAAAGCTGGAGGTCCTTTTCCGGGTCTTCGCCCGACAAAAACAGCATCTGCGCGATCACCAAATTCGCGATTTGATCGTCGATCGGTGTACCAAGAAAGATAATATTGTCGCGTAGCAAACGGGAATATATGTCGTAGGCGCGCTCACCGCGACTCGTCTGCTCGATCACTATGGGTACGAGTGCCATCTTTGGTTACTCAGTCCTTCCGCGATTCTGTTGAGTTCCAGCCGGGGAGATCGCGCACTCGCCCAGCCGGGGGGGGTGCCTTTATCCGAGGCGGTCGTAGAGTAAGTTTGCCGTCTTTTCTCTGCGTAGTTGTTCCCGAATTCTAGCCAGCGTACCTTCGTTCGTCAATCGCGAGCGGAGTGTATCCAATGGTTCACGGGTCTGTAATGAGATGATCTGAAGCTCCTGCTCCATCTCATCGTCGGATACGTCAACCTTTTCCCCATCGGCAATCTTGTCCAGAATCATCGTTGCCTTTACCTCGGCAATCGCTGCGTCCCTCTGCGCCGCGCGAAGCCGCCCGAAGTCGAGATTCCGCATGTCCTCGGTCCGCATGCCCTGGGCTGCCAGGGCCCGCAGCCCCCGGTCCAGCCGCGCATCTATCTGGTTCTGCAGCAGAGACTCAGGGACAGGGAAGTCAAAATGCGCCACCAGCGCATCGGTCAGCTTGTTCTGCGCCTCCGCCTTCAGACGGCGTGCCTTGTCGTCCGCCATATGCAGCCGAAGCTTGTCCTTGAAGTCTTCGATCCCTTCGTGGTCGCCAAGCTCCTTGGCAAATTCGTCATTCAGTTCCGGCTGGACCTTATTCTTAATCGCTTTCACTTCAACGTCATACGCTATCGTCTTACCCGCCAGCCGGTTCTCGCCAAAATCCGCCGGATACGTAACCTCGAACTTCAGCTCCTGTCCGGGCCTGGTTCCGCGCAGCGCGTCGTTAAAGGATGCCAGCGTGTTCTTGCCCCCTATTTCCACCATCACGTCGTCGCCGTGTATCGGTTGCGCTTCGGCGTCCTCCGGCGGCGTCTCGTCCTTGTACTCGCCCTTAAAGCTGATCTGAGCCCAGTCCCCATCAGCCAGCGGACGGTCCTCCGTCACAGGCTCCATCGTCGACCGCGAGTCGCGCACATGCTCAAGCTCCGCAATAAACTCTTCCTCCCCCAGCGCGGTGTCCGGCTTCTCGACCGTTACCTGTTCATAGCCCTCAACGGTGAACTCCGGTAGTACTTCAAACGCTGCCGTAAAGGCCAGTGGCTGGCCGTCTTCCAGCTTCAGGTCGGTCAGTTGAGGTTGCGAAATGGGACGCAGATTCTGCTGCTCTATCGCGCTGCGAAAGTGCTCCGGCAACACCGCCTCAATTACGTCCTGGCGAATCGAGTCCGCAAAGCGCGAACGGATCATCGCCTCTGGAACCTTGCCGGCCCGGAAGCCGGGAATCCGCGCCTGTTTCTGGTAGCGCTTCACCACGGTCTTGAAGGCGCGCGCTACCTCCTCGGCAGGCACCTCCACCGCCACTTCGCGGGTAAGGTCGGGGTTCAGCGCCGGGCCGTGCTGGTGGTGTTCATGATCCTGGTGGTGTTCATGATCCTGGGTAAGTTCGTGCCCCTCGGTAGGTGCATGATCGTGGGTAGGTTCGTGCCCCTCTTGCGCCTGATTGTCAGGCTGGGCTGTCGTTTCGAGAGTTTCTGGTGAGCTCAACGGTATGCCTTCCGGATGTCTTGGTCCAGGATAATGAACGCGTTCGGCGGGCCCCTATGGCGGCCAGGAACACGTCGATGGACGTTACCTTCTATGGTACGAACCTTCGCCAGGAAGAGCAAACGCACTGCCCTGGTAAGGGGGTGTCCTGGTTTGGCGCCGCGTTTCAAAGAGTACGCCGTCGGCCCTGGTAAAGCGAAGAGGCGAGTCCCGCGACCGAAGCGAGCGGGACTCGACTGCTTGCATTAGGAAGGCGCGGAGCGCAGGGGACGAAACGGCAGGTCCCGGAACTTGGTCAGAATGTACTGGTCCGTCATTCCCGCAATATAGTCCGCAACCACCCGCGCCGCGCTCTCGGTTGCAATCTCCGCCCGATGGTCTGCCGGCAGCAGCGACGGGTCTGCCACCCATGCATCGAACAGCGTCTTGACTACGTGCTCGGCCTCTTCGTGGTCCCGTTCCAGTTCCCGAGCGTTGTACAGATTCGCATACAGGTAGCGCTTGGCCTCCATGCGAAGCTCTTCCATCGGGTCAGAGAACCTCACCAGCCGCGCCGGAGCTCGCCGCACCTCTTCCAGAGTCGTAATCCCCGCCCCCGCAACCCGCCGCGTCGTCTCACGTATCAGGTCATCCACCAGCGCGTTCAGCATGCGCTTCAATGCCTCGTTAAAAACCAGCTTCGCGCTTACATCGGCGTACTTCGCCTGCATCGGCGCGTAGAACTCCTCAAACAGACGCACGCCCTCCCGGGCAGGCTGCAGCGTCAAAATCTCCGCCTCAAAGCCATCGTCAAAGTCCGCCGTGAGATACGCAATCTCATCCGCCAGATCTATAACCTGCGCCTCCAGGGGAGGGAATTGATCCAGAAAATACTCCGCCAGCTCCGGGTGCTCGGCAGCCGCGTAGTCCCGCGAGTGCTTGATAATTCCTTCCCGCACTCCCAGCGTCAGATTCAGTCCGCGAAACTCCGCGTAGCGGGCCTCAAAGTGCTCCACAATCCTTAGCGCGTGCAGATTGTGGTCAAAGCCCAGCCCATGCTCTTTCAGCGCGCTGTCCAGCGCCCGCTCGCCCGCATGGCCAAAGGGCGGATGCCCAATGTCATGCACCAGCGCCAGAGCTTCCGTCAGTTCCTCATTCAGTCCCAGCACGCGGGCAATCGTCCGCGCAATCTGCGCCACCTCCATCGTGTGCGTCAGCCTGCTGCGGAAATGGTCGGAATATCGGTTGGTGAAGACCTGCGTCTTGCCCGCCAGCCGCCGGAAGGCGCGTGCGTGCAAAATGCGCGCGCGGTCCCGCTCAAAAGGCAGGCGATACGGATGCAGTGGTTCGGGATATCTGCGTGCGGTCAGCGGACCGCTGGTGGGCACGGCACACGCTGGCGGAAGCGGCATGGCTGGATCCTTAGTTCTTTACAGACGGTGGGTTGGCGGCCTCTTTTGCCAGGCGCATGCGTGCCTTGTCGAGCATCTTCTGCACCTTCGCCATGCTGCCCGGCTCGGTATCCGCCGGAGCCGTAACAGAAAACTCCTTCAGCGAAACTTCCCATTGCGTCGCTGCCAGCTTCAGTTGCCCCGTCTTCTCATACAGTTGGCCCAGGTGGTCGTGCACCGTCGGGTCCGTCGAGTCGCGCTCGACCGCCTGCCGCAGGTTGGTCTCTGCCTGGGCGTAGTCGCCCAGCTTGAAGTAGGCCCAACCCAGCGAATCCAGATACGCATAATTCTGCGGGTCCAGCTTCACCGCCTTCTTAATCATCGACAGTGCTTCTTCAAGCTTCTGGTTGTGGTCCGCCAGCATGTATCCCAGGTAGTTCAGCGTCAGGCTGTTGTTCGGATCAAGCACAAGCGCCTTCCGGAATACCGCTT
Organism: Acidobacteriaceae bacterium; assembly: GCA_035532055.1. Lineage (GTDB taxonomy): Bacteria > Acidobacteriota > Terriglobia > Terriglobales > Acidobacteriaceae > Silvibacterium. The sequence continues at coordinate 164,258 of DATKRT010000066.1, forward strand.
CGGCCGCGCGGGTCTTGCCTTTGCGGTCCAGCAGCGTACCCCGCAAAAAATCGGCATAGAGCAGGTCATCGCTGCTCTTGGAAAGCTTGTCGACATGCTTCAGCGTCTCCGATGCTTCCTTCCACATCCGCTGGCGCGTGTAGATCGTGGTGAGCGCGCGATAGATCTCCAGGTCGGAAGCCTTGCCCGTCAACTGCGACTTCGCCAGGGCTATGCCTTGCTCCGGCTGCCCGCCGTCCGTCAGTTGCTCGGCCAGCGTCAGTTGCAGCCCAACATTCTTCGGATGCTTCGCGACTGCCGCCTGCGCAACTTCCGTGGCCTTCTTGTAGTCATGTGCGTCGCGGTAGGCATCAATCTCTGATTCGTAGGCGTGCATCTCATAGGCGCCGCCCAGATTTTCCATCTTCCTGTAGACGGCGATTGCCTCGTCCGTCTTGTTCTGCTCGCCATACACTATGGCCAGCCGGTCGAGGAAGATCGACAGGTTGTTCTTCTCCGCATCCGTATACTGTCCGTTGCTATGCTCTGTGTCCGCAACCAGCTTCTCAAAAACCTGGTCCGCTTTATCAAAGCGGCCGAGTGCGTCGTAAAGCAGGCCCTCGTTAAACCGGACCTCCAGGGAATGGGGCGCCAGTTGCTTTGCCTTGTTCAGCGACGACAAGGCGGCATCGTATTTCCCCTGCCGCCGTTCAATCTCTGACAGCCTCAGAAGCGCCTCCGCATCGCTCGGATCACTCTCTACCAGATTCTGGTAGACGCTTTCCGCCTCGCTCATCTGATTGCTGTCGTACAGGTCACGCGCCAGGGCACGCATCGCATCAAGGTTGTCCGGCTCCATCGCCAAAGACTTCTTGTAGGCGGCTATGGCATTCTTCGCGTCCTTCTGCTGGTCGTAGTTCACGCCCAGCATGTATTCGGTCCGCGCCGTCTGATCGCTCGGCGGAAGGGAACTCAGCACCGCGATCGCATGCACCGAGTCGCCATGGTTCATGTAAAGCCGTGCCAGGTTCAGCGCGGACGCTTCCGATCCAGGGTCGATCTTCTGCGCGGCGGAAAACTGCTCTTCCGCCTGCTTCGACTCGTGCGCAAACGAATAGAGCTGTCCCAGCAATACATGGTCAGGTATGCTCTTCGGCTGCAACTGGACAATCTTCTCGTACTCGCTGATTGCCAGCTTCAGCATTTCCGCCTGCGCCCCGCTCTGCGTGCCCTCGCTCAGCGAACGCAGATAAACGCTGGCCAGCAGTTTGTGCGCGCTTAGATCATTGGGGTTTTTAGCGATCAGCGCCTGCGCGGCCTCAATCGCGTCTTTAATGCGTCCCGTCCGGTAATAAAGCTTCGCCAGACCGTGATTCAGAAACGTTGAGTTCGGATCGTTGTCCAGCGCCATCTTGTACTCTTCAATGGCGCGCATCGCATACTCCGGACGCCCGTAGCTCGCAGCCATCTCCTCATACTTATGAGCCAGCATGTAGTGGTAGTAGGCGTTGGACAGGTCCTTGTTCGGGGTCGTCGCTTGACCATTCGCCGCGGCAGAGGGCGCCTGCTTTGCGCCTTGTGCGAACGCCACCGCCGAAGCCGCCGTAACAACCGCCAGCGTCAGCGCGGCCACCCGGCCGGCATAAAAACGGGGCTTCGCGGAATTCCGGACCGGGGGCACTGCGCTTTGAGAAGGTGAAAGTGGAGACGTGCTGCTCATAGATTAAGGTAACCCCTGTGTCCGGCGTCCATCCGGGTCCGGCTCAACTCATTCAGTCACACCCGCCTCCGCTGGGGCAGAAGACAGATGTCCTTTGAATAAGACGATTGTACCCCGGTGTCCGTCGCAGAAGAGCTGCCGGTTGGCCCACACTGGACACGGTCTCGCTTGCGTGGGCCACTTGGCCTTTTAGTGCCGGAAGTGCCGCATTCCGGTGAACACCATCGCAATGCCCAGCCGGTCCGCTGCTTCAATCACCTTGGAATCATTCACTGAGCCGCCCGGCTGAATCACCGCCGTCGCGCCCGCCTCAACCACCACCTCAAGGCCATCCGGAAAGGGGAAGAAGGCATCCGATGCGGCCACGCAGCCCTGTAGAGGAAGAATCGCTTTCGCCACGCCAAACCTGGCTGCGTCCACGCGACTCATCTGGCCCGCGCCCACGCTCAGCGTCTGGCCGTTCCGCGCATACACAATCGCGTTCGACTTCACGTGCTTGCACACGCGCCACGCAAACAGCAGCGCGGCCAGCTCATCCTCGGTCGGAGGCCGCTTGGTCGCAATCTTAAGTTCCGTAGCATCAACGTGCCCCAGGTCGGCATCCTGCAGCAGCAGCCCGCCGGAAACCTGCTTCACCACTTGCGTCGTCCTGGCCGCCCGAACCTCCACCAGCCGCAGGTTCTTCTTCAATGCAAACCGCGCCTTCGCCTCCGCGCTGAACGACGGAGCCGCAATCGCCTCCACAAACAGCTTCGCTATCTCCTCCGCTGCCGCGCCATCCACCTCGCGGTTAATCCCAATCACGCTCCCGAACGCCGATACCGGGTCCGCCTCCAGCGCCTTCTTGTACGCCTCCACAATATTGGCCCCGGTTGCCGCACCGCACGGATTCGTATGTTTAATGATCGCCACGCCGGGCCCGTCAAACTCCTGCGCCAGCTCCCAGCACGCATCCAGATCAACCAGATTGTTGTAGCTCAGCTCTTTGCCCTGCAGTTGCGTCGCCCCCGCAACCCCTTTTCCTGAGTCGTCCGCGTAAAGCGCTGCCCTCTGGTGTGGATTCTCCCCATACCGCAGCGTTGCCGCCATCGGATAGTTGATCCGCAGCGCACTGGGCAGCGGGGCCTCGATCGGATCCGTAAACCGCACCGGAGCCTCCGCCGGATCAGTAGTATCCACCCGCTCCAGCGCGTTCGCAATCGCCGTGTCGTAGGCCGCCGTCACCGCAAACGCCTTCTGGGCCAAACGCCAGCGGGTCGCCCGCGACAGGCTGCCCTGGTTCGCCGCCAGCTCCTCGCCCAGCGCCGCATAGTCGGCCGTCGAGGTAACAATCGCCACATCCTCAAAGTTCTTCGCCGCTGACCGCACCATCGACGGCCCACCGATATCAATGTTTTCTATCAGCTCGGCAAACGTGGCGTCCGCCTTCGCTGCCGTCTTCTCAAAGGCGTACAGGTTCACCACCACCATGTCGATCGGCTGGATCCCATGCTGCTCCACCGCCGCCCGATGCTCCGCATTCTTGCGAATATGCAGAATGCCTCCATGCACCTTCGGATGCAGCGTCTTCACGCGCCCGTCCAGCATCTCCGGAAAACCCGTCAGCTCGGAAATGTCCAGAACCGTCAGTCCCGCCTCGCGCAGCGCCTTCGCCGTGCCTCCGGTTGACACCAGTTCAACTCCGTGGCTTGCCAGTTGTTGTGCAAACGGCGCCAGGCCGCTTTTGTCTGTAACGCTCAGCAGTGCGCGACGCACCTCTTTGTAGCCTTGATTGCCGTTCAAAGGATTCTCCAGGGGGAGCGCAGTCGCTCCAAAGGGGTTAGGGGTTGTGAACGAGTAGAGCGTGTTGCATGAATCAGGTTTTGTATCAGGGCACGGCTTCAGCCGTGCCGTTAAATGCCGCAATTGGAGCGGGCTTTACAGGCTGCGGAAAAACCCTGGATTCCTGACTCGCTTTTCGCTTCCGAGCGGATTTTTTGCCTTTTCGGCCTGTTGGGCCGCGAATTCCTGTTTTCGTTTTGTGCCTGAAAGCCGTTTTTATCGGCATCCAGG
>DATKRT010000067.1:0-21632 GCA_035532055.1 Acidobacteriaceae bacterium
TGGACTATCGCACGCCAGATGAGTTCCGCAAAACCCTCGAAGGGAGAGGGGCCATGGCCCCTCTCCCTTCGCAAACCACGACCATCAACACAAATGAGAATCTCCAGTTATGAATGGTTGAGAAAAAGGGGGCAGGTCAGAGCTTAGCCTGACGGGCTGGGGGTGCGATGGAATGGAAGCATCGCATGGCCCATTTGTGGGTCAATGGTATGTGTTCAATCCACAGGGAGAGATTCATTTTTTGGGGAGTGCCATGTGGCTCGTTGATGCCGGGGATTATGACAGCAGCGGGAAGTCAGCGCTGCTGTTTTCCCTTGAAGGCTACAATACCGGCGGCTATCGCCTGTATTATCAGGAATTTAAAAAGAACGTCGAGTACGTGGTCCATTATCACTGAAGCTGCGAACAAGGCGCAAAGCATGATGTCATCTTCTGGGCAGGTCGTCGTTCAAGGTAGCTTTGCGGCTCAAGTCTCTGGGGGGGCAAACCCGATGAAGTTCTCGGAGATCGCGAACCGGGGCGGGTGGCCCAGGTCTCGAAATCCCAAACCAACCACGAAATATGGGTGCCCCACGTCTCGATTCTGAGACGTGGGAAGTAAGATGTTGGCATGACGGCGGGTGGCCCAGCCTAACCCCCTGTGATGCAGATTCCCCCACAACCGGGGGTGCCCCGTCCAAGCTCTGCTTGGGCGGGAAGCGAGACACTCTGCCAGCCCCAGCACCTGTCAACCCCTCCGGCCCCAAAATATCCCGTAACCCGTTCATTTCAAATGCAAAAAATCCGTGCACCGGATGCATTTGAATTATTCCAATCCGCTATAATAGAAACAGTAGAGAATTTCGAAGGGCCGCCCTGCAACACCCAGGCGCGGCCCTTTTCCATTGCATTTTTTCTTACGGAAGCCGCACGATGATCGCACGCATCTCCCAACTCGAACCCAACCGCCCCATCAAGCGGGTGCCCCCGACCGAGCGCCGCACATAATCCCTTTGTTTGTAGGATCATACCAATAACCATCCTGGAATGAGTGTCTTGCCGCGAAAGCGCGAATAAGCCAAGTGGAATCATGAACTTAATTTTTTGACCCCGCGTACGCGGCATGCCAAACTCCCGCGCTCCGTCCAAACCAGCATCCCCCTCCAAAGCAAAAGGCGCCCGCCGCAGCGAGCGCCTTTTCAACAAAATCAAGATCGCCAATCGCGACCAACGGAAGCGAGCATAGACGCACCTTCCGGAACGGCGCGGAGCGCGTGTGCCTGAGAGCCTGCCCTGAGAGCAGCGAAGGGGCCAGCCCTTAAATCGAGCTCATATTCAGCAGGAACTCCGCGTTGTTCCGCGTCTTCCCCAGCTTGTCCACCAGCAGCTCCATCGCTTCCACCGGAGACAGCGGGTTCAGCACCTTCCGCAGCACCCAGATGCGCTGCAGGTCTTCCTTCGAAATCAGCAGCTCTTCCTTACGCGTGCCTGAGCGCTGAATATCGATCGCCGGGAACACGCGCTTGTCCACCAGCTTGCGGTCCAGGATGATTTCCATGTTGCCCGTGCCCTTGAACTCTTCAAAGATCACTTCGTCCATGCGCGAGCCCGTATCCACCAGCGCCGTCGCAATAATCGTTAGCGACCCGCCCTCTTCAATGTTGCGCGCCGCGCCAAAAAAGCGCTTCGGCCGCTGCAGAGCATTCGAGTCCACGCCGCCCGAGAGCACCTTGCCCGACGGCGGAACAATCGTGTTGTAGGCGCGCGCCAGTCGCGTAATCGAGTCCAGCAGGATCACCACGTCGCGCTTGTGTTCCACCAGCCGCTTCGCCTTTTCTATCACCATCTCGGCCACCTGTACGTGCCGCGCCGCCGGCTCGTCAAACGTCGAGCTGATCACCTCGCCCTTCACCGACCGCTGCATGTCCGTCACTTCTTCCGGACGCTCATCGATCAGCAGCACAATCAGCACCACCTCGGGGTGGTTCGCCGTAACCGAGTTCGCAATCGCCTGCAGCAGCATCGTCTTGCCGGTGCGCGGCGGAGCCACAATCAGTCCGCGCTGCCCCTTCCCGATCGGCGTCAGCAGGTCCTGCACTCGTCCGCTGATGTTTTCCCGCACCGTCTCCATCTTGATCCGCTCCTGCGGATACAGCGGCGTCAGGTTGTCGAACAGAATCTTGTTGCGCGTCTCTTCCGGCGACTCAAAGTTGATCGCCTCGATCTTGACCAGCGCAAAATACTTCTCCCCCTCGTGTGGTGGCCGCACATTCCCGCTGATCGTATCGCCCGTCTTCAAATCAAACTTGCGAATCTGAGACGGCGACACGTAAATGTCATCCGGTCCTGGCAGATAGTTGTAATCCGGCGAGCGCAAAAAACCGTAGCCGTCCGGAAGGATCTCCAGCACGCCCTCCGCGAAAATATGGCCCTCCTTCTCGCTCTGCGCCTGCAGAATACGGAAAATGAGGTCTTGCTTGCGCATGCCGCTCGCGCCGGCAATTTCCAACGTACGCGCAATACGGCTCAGCTCGGTTATGTTCTTTTCTTTCAATTCTGCGATTGTCATGCTTTACCTGCGATTAACTGGATGGGATTTCGTTTGGAAGGGAAGAACAGGAGAGAGGCGGATGAGGCTTGGAGGAAAATTAAGAGAAAAATCAGTTTGCGCAGCGGACTGCGCCGCGCTTATGCAGCGCGGCGGTCCTGTATGCGGCCAGCAGTTTCTACGCTCGCAACCAGGGCAGCCGGGTTGCGATCGTGGAACCGAAGCAATACTTCATTGGTCGTGTCTTGCAATCTCGTGTTGGGCTTGTGCAGCTTGCGCGTAGCCTTCGAGGCCAGCTGGCATAGCTGATAGCGATTCTTGACATGGGCAAGCGCCCCAAAAATCAGATCTGAACGCATGGATGATTCTCCTTAATTCTTTTGACCATCTCCATCCCGCTGCACGGAACCACGCTTCCAGCATTCCGAAGTGGCCAATTTTTTGGTGTACAACTTTAGACGCAAGAAACTTCGTCACCGATCAATTCTTTTTCTTTACCGCCATTATTTTTAAGATGCCGCTTGAACTTTTCTGCTGCTATCCGCAACTGCTTCCATCTTCTGCGGCTCGCACGGAGGGGCAAAAAAGGTAGATTGGATAGGGATAGTTAGCTGAAAAACCGTGGGTTCCGAGCTGGAAGGCCTTGGATAAACCTCATCACCAAAACCGGCCTTTTTCAGCACGTTACTCACCCGGCAACCATAAAATTAAACGGGTATGGGTCAGGGGTCAACAACTTTTTTTATAGATTTTCCACGCGCCCCATTCCAGTAACTGTATCATCCCAAAATTGAAAAACTATTCTATTTTCAGTAGTTAATAGGCACCCCTATACCAAAGCCGGAAGACGTATCCCAAAATACATATATTTTGGCGCCGCTTGCTTCCCTCTGCGGCTTCCAATCGCTTTGCCTAAATGGGGAAAACCACCGTAAACTCAATGCTTTTTGTGAAATTGTAGGATTACCGGGAGAACAACCGGCAAAATCAGTAGCCCACTGACCACCACCCATGACACTGGCCGCCCTAGGTTCAGTGTATATCCCACTCCCAGCCTCTTCGGTACCATCACCGCTGGATCACCCGGGTTGAAATAAAAAATTCCGCCCAGCCAATAGCGGTCAGGCGTGCTGTCCTGCGCCGCAGCTATCGCGGGCATGATTCGTCTCGCGCCGGCAATCATGTACACCACAATCATTCCGATCAGAACAAAAACACTGATCATCACCAACGGAACAACTCTGGTGGCATCGTGCATCAAGGGCAAAAGCGATATCGCGCTGAACAACAGTCCAAGCATCCATCCGCATGCGCACAGGAGATTGCGTGTCAGGTGCACCACCGACTTGCTGCCCTGGAAACCGGAGGAGACCCGCGGAATCACTTCACCCAGAATGGCGAATAGCACAATCAGAGCCGTGCCCAGAATCAGCACTCCGAACACCCCCATCGGCGTCCGTTCACTCCAGCCGTTAGCCTGCCCATTGGCGCCCCAATGGATCGGAAACCGCTCAGGAATTGACTGCCATTGCATGGCCAGAACAGTAGACGCTCCTCCCACGGGCAGCAGAGCCGCAAGCACCGTCACCGCCCAGGGCATCCGTCCTCCCGGCTGCGGTGCAATCTCCGCCGCCCGTACCGTAAATTGTGTTGCGCGATGCAAATGCAGCCGGCGCCATGTCGAAATCCACAGAACGAAGATCCCTGCGACATCTACCCCTACGGCTCCCAGCAGAAACCACACACTGCTGGTGGCGCTGCTGTATGCCGCAAGTGTGATGGCACATAGGGAAATCAGAGCAGCATTGCGCGCATATCGGTGATGCAGCTGACGCGCTTCTGCACTCGCCCGGAACTCCTCCGTCACATGTATGCCAAGTAACAGACCATCCCGGCTCAACAGCCAGGGAAGAAAAATCAGTAGTGAAAGAATCGCAACCGGAAACAACAGTGCAATGTGCGTCGTTACGTTCGGCATGGCATTACCTCTCAAAAACAGCGCCGACTTCGCGCTGCACAACAACTACCGGAATCCCCTTCAGCCGCATCTCGGCCAGGAGATGTCTCAGCCTTTGGCAAAGCAGATCAGCCTCCTCTGTGGCGATGGCCTTAGCCGGCTGGTGCATACACACAACGGCCCTGCACCCGTGCTGCAGGTCAATCCAGCCCTCGTTGGCCAGTCGGCGATACGCCTCCGCGATCGTGTTGAAGTGAACTCCAAGCTGCATCGAGAGCGTACGCACAGAAGGCAGCTTGTCTCCGGCCTTTAAAACTCCCGAGTTCAGATGTACACGTATCTGGTCTACAATCTGCCGGTACGCCGGAACCGGCGAACCCTCCTCAACGCGGACGAGCGCTTTGCCCATACTTTAACTGTACATATTATCTATACAGAATCAAGAGTTGGACCCTCCGCTCCCGCCAGCCACTTGTTCAAATAACACCGGCGCAAAATACAAACACCGGACCACCAGGGTCCGGCGTCTGTTCCATCTCTCCCACTCTAGCGAACGAGCGCGTACTCCAAACCAATCGTCACGCCTCGCGGGGTCATCCCATTCGTCGAGTTCCCCGGAATATTCGGCGCCGAGGGCATGAACTGGAATTCATAGCCAGCCCGAAACCGGAACCGCGGTGTCAATCGATAATCAGCGAAAACACCGGGCGCATAGGCAAAATAGCTGCCCTTGCCAATACTCCCAGGGAATCGAACCCATATCCCGCCGAGCAGAAATTTAGCGTCAAAATCAATTTTGTTCCAACGATACATCCGGTACTTGGCGCCGATCAGATAGTCCGACTGCGTCTCCCCTTCGTCAGCGCTGTTGCCGAAACGCAGCCAGCGTGCCTCACCTACCGCGCCGATCTTTTCTGTCAGGTTTAAGTCGAACGTAGTTCCAATGCCGTTCAGCCGCGCCGGACCATAATCAGGGTTAAAGTTGGAATATTCCCCGCCTACCCACAAGGCCGACTCACCTCCCGTACTCGAAGGCGCCACTTGCGAGTACGCTACGGTGGCGGCAAATAAAAGACTAAATGCAAAAATTTTCTTGATCACACTGGTCACGGCTTTTGCCTTCTCCGAGTTCTAAGATACTTGCTCTCTTCAAATCAGAGCACAAAAGACTCCTCATTTATTACCACGATGCTTTGCCCGGCCGACCTAAGGCGAAGGCCGGGCTGTTTAAATCACTGCGCCTACGGCTGGTTGTTCACAGTCGGCGGATTCGAGGTCCCCTGTGTGGGGCCGTTTGGGGTCGCATCAGCCGGTGCCGCTGTTGGGGCCGCTCCCGGTCCTGCTGGACTACTCGTCGCTGCTGGTGCCGCAGGCGGCTGATACCGCTGCAAATTGTAGTAAATCGGCGTCACCTCAAACGGCATCTTGTCGCTCGGATTCAGGAGTTGCGCCTGTTTTGGATGCAACTGGTATACCTTGTCGTCCCACGGATCAATCCGCAGATGACTGTTCAATGGAAGTGCGGCAATCTGCGACAGGTCTCTCGGATTCAGCGCCGGAGCCCCATGCGCGAGGCCCGAAAGCCACGGAGTGCCATCCGGACGCAGCAGCGAATCACCCAGACGAGGCGTCAGCAATCCCGTGAGCGACTTCCGCATCGCGGCCAGTTGCTCAAAGTACAGGCCGACTTCGCCTGACTTATTCGCATAAACCGAAGCGTTGAACATCTCCACCGCCTTCTTCGCAGCAGCTTCATCATCCGTGAACGAGTGGAGCATGTAAATCCGCTGGAACGTCGCCGCATCCGGGAACAGCAGCCGGTCATTGAACGCGTACTCCGTATCAATGTGGTGGCCCAGCACAATATGCGCTAACTGGAAGCTCAGAACCGCGGCAAGGTCCGCCTCGGTCGGCAATGTATCGATCAGTCCCTTGCTCACCAGGATCGTGTTGCCCACCGCCAGCGACTCCAGCGGAGCCGTCAACAGCACGCGGCAGTGAATGTCCGACGGCAGATTCAGCTTGCTCCCGATGATGATGTTGTTGGTCACCGTCTCCAGGACCTTGTCGAAGTCGCTGGGCGGAGCCAGTAGTCCGGCCTGCGTCAAACGATCCAGCACGTTGTCCTCCGCCTGTTTCACCCAAAGCCGCTGTGCTTCCAACGGGCTAACATCCTGCCCTTCGGTGCTCTGGTCCTGCGCATTCTCTACCTGGATGGACGCGCTCGTCGACTCCTTCTGCGGAAGTTTCAACGAGTAGCCCCATAAATACGTCTGCGCGCGGAATCCCTGCGCATGACGGTCCGCACTGATGTGCGTCTCCTCGGCATAAATCGCTGTCGGCAGCCATTCTCCCGGCTGAATATTCGTGCGCCAGCTGTCAAAGTGGAAGTAGTGGCTGACGTCGTCGTTCTTATTTTCCGTGAAGGTGCCGTTGAACCGGACGATATGGCCGCCTTCGTCTTCAATCCATATCCGCCCGAAGAACCGCCCGTAGCCCTTCACCGACCGCTTGGGACGCACATCGAACACCCAGGTCCGCACTGAACCAAGGAATTCCCGGCGCACGTAGGTAAAGTCGTAGTGCTGGCGGTCAAATCCCCTCGGGTCCATAAACATCATGTCCATGAAGCCCGTCTGCGAATAGTTAATGTGAAAGCTTTTTGTCAAATCATGGATATATCTTGTCGTACCGGAGAAAAACCCGTGATGTGTCTTCCGCGCGTCGTAGTTTTCCGCCGTGAATGCCCGGCCGAAGTCCACCCGCGCAATGCTGTACTCATCGCTCACCGGAACCGAGTAGAGCAGCGGATCCGGACGCATGTTCTGGATGTACGTCTGCACGACCGGCGTGCTCTTGCGAATCAGCTGGATCGTCTGGTGCTCCCGCGTAATCGCCCTGTCGATCAGGGCAGACTGCTGGGGAGTCAGCGGAATGATGCGAATTTCGCGGTGATGCCTCTTGGCATGGGCGGCGCTTACGCTGAACACAAGCGCCAGGCCAATGATACAAATCTTGCGGAGTGACATGTTCCGGGCTCCTCAAATAACTGCAAATTTACAAACTTCGAAACGGCAATACTAAAAAATCGTACCTGCAAAAACTCTACGCCAACTGGAATGTCACCCGGATTGTCGTCACTTCATCCACCGGATGTCCATCCCGTGTCGCAGGCTTGAACTCGATACGGCGCGCTGCCTGCTGCGCCAGTTGATCGAGACCATATCCCAGGCCTTGCACCACTCGCAGCACCTGCACCCGCCCCAAGGCTGTGAAACGCACTTGGAGCGTCACATCACCCTCGATCTTCCGGCGCCGGGCCGCTGCGGTGTACCCAGGATTGGGCTTGTTGAGAATTTTAAGAGGAGTCGCATTGATTGCCTCTTGCCGGCGCGCGGGTGCCGCCTTGCCGAATTCTGTCCCGCCAAATCCGCTATGCTTCACCCGCTCCGCACTTCTCGGCCTGCCGCGCCCACCAAGCATCCCGCTGGAAAAACCTGCCGACGCCACCGTGCCCCGCGTATCGCGCCCGCCCGCCACGCCGTTCGTAACTCCCGATCCAAAACTCACACCATGCACGGAGCCGCTTCGCGCCGCACCTGCGCCCGGCGCTCCAACCCCCGGCGACCCCTGGAAGGACCCCACCGCTGCTATCGTCTGCGGACGGTTCGCATTCGGATTCGGACGTACTCCCTCCGGATCCCCAAAACCTCCCGTATGCTCCGTCGGCTTCTGCCGATTATTGGCCACTACGGTCGGATGCGGACTGCTGAAAAGTCCCACCTTGGGCTTCGGCGGAGGAGCCACGCGCAGCGGCGGAGCCGGTACCATCTTCGGTGCCTGCTCTCGCACATGAATCTCCTTCATCTCCGGAGCAGCCACCACCGGGGAAGGCTTCGGCATCTCGATCTTCGGCTGACCCAGCCTGAGCTTCGGCGGCGGCGCAAATACACGCACCCTGGGCACTGGCGGGGCGGGCGGCTTGGGTTGCTCCGCCGGAAAGATAAGCAGCGAGGTCTCCCGCTCATGCCTGACCTGATGAACACCCGCAAGGCTCAACAGAATAATCAGCCCTGTCACAGCAGCGTTCACGCACAGGCTCACACCAAACGACCCGAATCGGCCCTTCTCATCAGGCAGCAGCCCGAAGTTTGCGCGGTTCAGCAGATCACTGTTCTTCATAAATCCAAATCCATGATTCTCAATCAAGTTCTGGTTGCTTTGCTTGTCGATCCCGCCCACCTGGACATTTCCACCTTGCTCGCTCAGTCACACCAATCAAACTGATGGACAGAGACATGCAATAGCGTCCTAGCATCTCTTGTTCCACTTCGCCCACGGTGAGCCCCGCTTTTCTTTGTTTTTTCTCACAGATGAGGAAAAACCCGGCGGCGAGCTCTAACTTTAATAGGGTGAACTACGCACGAAAGTACCGAGCGGCGCGCTGACATCCATATATACCAGCATGTTACTGGCCTTCGACCTGCCTCTTCGGGAGGTGCGCTTCAGAAGATAACCTCTGGGGGAAGTACTGCAAAGCTCGACACAATTGTAACGGGTCAGCCCGGAATGCGTAAGCTTTACATTTTCATCCTCCGACATAAGGTAATTTTTTCCGGAAATCAGCAGATCTCATAACCCCAGCAGGATTCCGCGCCCCCTACACTGTTTGATGACAGAATTAAAAGGAAATTGGAAGTTTACGTCAGAATTCAACATTAAAATTATCTAATGAGAACGCCCCTGCGCATCCTCGTTATCGGCGGCGCCGGCTACATCGGCGGAACCGTAGCTCAGATCCTGATCGAGAAGGGTCATCAGGTCGTCATTTATGACAACCTCTGCCACGGCCACCGCGCCATGCTTCCCCCACAAGCACAATTTGTCGAGGGAGACATCGCCGACCGTGTCGCTCTGGAAAAGCTACTGTGTACAGGAATAGACGGGGTGATGCATTTTGCCGCTCTCATTGAGGCTGGCGAAAGCATGAAAATACCCGAAGCCTACTTCCGCAATAACAGCGCCTCCACCCTCAGCCTGCTGGAGGCCATGCTGGCCACCGGCGTTCATCGCCTCGTCTTTTCCTCCACCGCCGCCGTCTACGGAGAACCAGAATCCACGCCCATACTCGAGGACGCGCCTCTACGCCCCACCAACGCCTACGGTGAGTCCAAACTGCTCGTCGAGCAGATGCTCACATGGCTCAACCGGATCCACGGCTTCCGCTATGCCAGCCTCCGCTACTTTAACGTCGCCGGAGCCATCCCCGGCCGCGGCGAAGCCCATGAGCCGGAATCGCACCTCATCCCACTCATCCTCGACGTCGCCCTCGGCCGCCGTCCCAGTATCAAGATCTTCGGTAAGGATTACCCCACACACGACGGCACCTGCGTCCGCGACTACATCCACGTACACGACCTCGCCCGCGCGCATCTGCTCGCATTCGATGCCCTCAGCGACCACGACCGTCTCATCTACAACATCGGCAACGGAGTCGGATTCACGGTCCGTGAAGTCATCGAGTCCGCGCGCCGCGTCACCGGTCATCCCATCCCCGTCCTCGAGGAGCCGCGCCGCCCCGGCGACCCTGCCGTCCTCATCGCCAGCTCGGAAAAGATCGGACGCGAAATCGGCTGGAAACCCGCCTACACCGACCTCGACTCCATCCTCGCCAGCGCCTGGGAGTGGCATCAGCTGCGCTACGCAAAAACATCAACATCCGCATAGCCTCATGGCTTCCTTGCCCGCATCAACGTGAGGACGCCGCTCACGCAGTCGCCGCTGGAGCAACCCCCTCCATCATGGAGTCGCTCTCGCCGCGATGTACCCCTACAGCCCTATACACGTGCCCGCCGCAGCTCCTCTGTCAAAATGATCGCCTCCGCAATCTCGCGCAAAGGCCTGCGCCGCTGCCGGCTCTGCTTCTGCAGCGCAATGTAGGCTTCCTCTTCACTAATCCCTATGTCTCGCTGCAAAATCCCCTTCGCGCGCTCCATCACTTTGCGCGTCTCTAGCTGATCGGCAAGCTGCGACTTCTCATACTCCATTCGCGCCATCTCCACCTCGGCGCCTACCAGATACCCGATCATCGAGATCAGCCGTATCTCGCGCCTCGTATGCGTATGCGGCCCGCAATGCTGCACATTGATCACGCCCACCAACTTGCCCCGGCACAAAACTGGAACAGACAGAAATGCCTCAAACTGGTCCTCCGGCAAACTCCTGACCTGCGTGAATCGCGGATCAGACCAGGCTTTCGATGCAATCGCAACCGTCTGTTTGTGCTCGGCCACCCAGCCCGTAATACCTTCACCCATCGCCAGCCCTACCCGGTCCACGACATCCGCATGCGGATTCATCGACGCGCGCAGCACCAGGTGGGCCTTCTCAAGCACATAAATAAAGCACGAATCGCATCGCGCCGCATCGCGAACCACTTCAATAATCCGGTCGAGTACGGCATGGAATGGATCGGCGGCCGCCATCCTGCTCCCAATATCATGCAGCAGATCAATGTCGCTTAACTCTTCCTGCTTCTTCACCGGCTGTTCCAGCATTGATCCTCCTCGCGGCTGGCCGCGCCTGCACACGGTGCGCGAATCTTGTCATAAATCTCACAACTCGCAACCTTGCGAGTCACATGCAGGCGCTCCGATCAACACTCAGAGCGCTTCCGGCGTTCCAGGCTATCTGTGCCTCCTGCCCCTTATAGGTTGAAGACCAACTGCTGAAGAACTGATAAAGATGCGATTTCCATCCAGAAAATGCCGTGCTCAAGCCACTGTGCTTCGCCCCTCTCCGGCCTCGGTTCTGGAGCATGCTTCAACCCGCAACTGGCGATATATTCTTCTTGCCGCCGCAACCCCTCTCCATCCAAATACTGGTAATGCGGAAGTGCGGTACATTGTGGGATGGGCCTGACTCGACGTAACTTTCTCATGCGGATCGGACAGCTCGGCGGCTATAGCGCCACATTCACCATGAGGCAGTCCCTCGGACTGCCTCCCCTCCCCTAAATCGCTTCCGAAATGACAAAGCTCCACCTCGCCGAAGGTGGAGGCGCCAGCGTCGTCATTCTCGGCGGCGGCATCGCAGGCCTCGTGACCGCGTATAAATTGAGCCGTGCCGGCTATCGCTGTACCGTGCTCGAAGCTCGCGAACGCCCCGGCGGCCGCAACTGGACCATCCGCGGCGGCACAAAAGTCGAGTTCACCAACGGCTTCACCCAGACCTGCGAATTCTCTGAAGACCAGTACTTCAACGCCGGCCCCGCACGCCTGCCCTCCATTCACCGCACCATGCTCCACTACTGCAGCGAGCTCGACGTCCCGCTTGAAGTCGAAGTCAACGCCTCCCGTAGCGCACTCATGCAGGCCGACCATCTCAACGGCGGCATCGCCGTCCAGAATCGACGCGTCGTCAACGACACCCGCGGGCACGTCTCCTCGCTCCTGGCCAAAGCCATCAACAAAGGTGCTCTCGATCAGGAAATCACCCAAGAGGATACGGAGAAAATGCTTACCTTCCTGATCGAGTATGGCGACCTCGACCCCGACTATCTCTTCAAGGGCACCGAGCGCTCCGGTTACAAGGTCTACCCCGGCGCCGGAGCCCAGCCACCGGTTCCCAACGACCCGCTCCCCATGAACGCCTTGCTCGACGCCGATCTCTGGGACGACATGCTCGAGGAGGACGTCGCCGACTGGCAGCCCACCATGTTCGAACCCGTCGGCGGAATGGATCGCATCCCCTACGCCTTCAAAACCCGCCTCGGCAGCATCGTTCGCTACAACTGCCCGGTCAAAAGCATTCGCCAGTCAGCCACCGGAGTCACCGTCGCATACACCAACGGCGGCTCCACCCACACCATCACAGCCGACTACTGCGTATGCGCCTTGCCCCTCACCATTCTCAAAACCCTCGACACCGACTTCAGCCCCGCCGTCGACGCCGTCATCAAGGCCGCCGCCTACGACTCCGCCTACAAAATCGCTTGGGAAGCTCCCCGCTTCTGGGAGACGGATTACGCCATCTACGGTGGCCTCAGCTTCCTCAAGCAGACCGTCGACACCATCTGGTATCCCAGCGCCAGCCTCTTTTCGCCCAAAGGCATCGTGGTCGCTGGATACGGCTTCGAAGACGGTAGCGCCTTCGACAAACTTCCCACGGTACAGGCCAAGCTTGACGCTTCACGTCACTCCATTGAGCTGCTCCACCCCGGCCACAGCACGGAACTCACCAAACCCATCTACATCATCAGATGGGGACACATTCCCTATAATCTCGGCTCACGCCTGCGCTTCCACCTTGTAGAAAATGTAAAGCCTCTCCTCGTTCCCGACCGCCGCGTCTATTTCGCCGGCGATCACACCAGCCACCTCATCGGATGGCAGGAGGGCGCTGCTCTCTCCGCCTACCGCGTCATCAACCAGCTCGGCGCACGCCTACAGAACAAAGGCAAAATCTCCGCCTAGTGGCGTGCCTTCCGAGTGCGCATTACCCTTTATGAAACACGCCGGAAACCAGCCGCGGAAATGCAAAAAGGAGCGGAAATTCCGCTCCTCTCTTTTTGCCGATTGGCAACGATCAGACGACCAGCTTCAGCAGGCTCAACTTCTCCAGCTCCGCGCACAGCTCCTTCAGGTCCGTCTCCAGTTGCGCGGAATCAACCGCGTACTCAGCCAGCAGAGTGGTTTCTACCTCTCCCAGGCTCTTGCCTTCCAGAATCAGGCTCCAGAATCTCCCCGCAACCCCATTCAGCGAGTGGTAGGTCGAGGTTTCCAGATTCAGCAGAATCGTCTCGTCTCCTACCGTGCGCGATAGCACCGATTGCGGGATCTCATACTTCCCCGTCAAAGGCATCCGTACCCATATCCTTTCCCTTATTCATCACTGCCTGATTGCAATGCATCGATCATAGCTCTCTGGACATCAGGCAGCCAGTCATATTTCCGCTCGTACGCCAATGACCAGAATCGTACTCGCTCGGTCAGCCTCGTCATAACCTCAAACTCACGCCGATTGATCTGCTCGTTTTCTGCATCCAGCCGAAACACCGATCCCATCAACGCAACAAACGCTTCCTTCACCGGCAACTGGCATACGGCAGGGGGCCCCTTGTGCTTGCTCTTCTTCCCCTCTTCGCCCACCAGAGCAAAACATCCTCGCAGTGGCGCACCTTCCGTTGCAAAATGCAGCTGCGCTTCTTTCCCCGTACGCATCTTCGGCGAGTGCTCCGCAAATTCCCGCAGCTCAGCCTTATTGATCCCTAACGCATCCACGCTGTCCGGCCACAGCCTCACCGACTCATAGCTGGGCTGCGCCAACCACTCCTGCTCTTCCTCATCCCAACGCAACACCAGACAATCGTCCGTTAATACCGGATGCCCCTGCGATGCAAGCCATGCCGCCAGCGTCGACTTCCCCTGTCCGCTTATACCCAGCACCGCCACCACATGGCCTTCCATCGCAATGGCGCTCGCATGCAGCACAATATGTCCAGGCTTCAATGTCAGCAGCCGGGGAATCGCATGATCAAGAACCATGTGCGCCGTTGCCGCTTTGCCCAGTCCCGGCCCCGGCGCAATCTCAACCCGCATCTCATCGGGAAGAATCAGAAAACTGCACACCCCTGGAAATTGGGCCACATACCCATCCCCTCGTTTCCAGCATGCAAATGACACCTCGCCATTTTCATGACGGTCTTCCAGCAGAACTGCACCCCTTTGCCGGATCCACTCCTCATCCTCGGCTCGGCGCACATCCAGATCCCCATGAGAGGTCGCATCCCCGCAGACAGGGTCAAGTTCTCCCAGATCAAACTCGCTGTTGATCCGGTAGCCCCATAGCTGATATTGGAAAGTCATACTGTTCGCGCAAGACAGCAAAAAATGACAACAAGAGTGACCGAATTGCGAATACTTACCCAATACCACGTGACGCTTTGAGTAGAAGATCCCCTGAGAATTTTAGGCCAGGGTCGAGCCCTCTGGTAACTTTGCACCTTGGAAGCAGATCAATCCCTGAGGATGAAAAACAGAAAAATTGAGATTTAGCCTGCTCATTCAACCAACAATCGCTAAACACGTTTATGGCGGACAGTCACCCGGACCATCCGCCATAATGCAGAAAACTTATAGTGCAAAATCTTTGCAGGCAGCAGCTAGGAAACTATTTACATCCACCACCAGTTTCTACTGGCTCGCTGAACTAACCCTTACCGGTCTTTATAGTGGAAGTATGGCCAGCATCATAATGAGAGCCTCCGACTCCTCGTGTCAGATTGGACACCGAACCGAACGTGGCAATAACAGGCTTCTGGTATGACTTCAAAGATGTTGATTGCGAAAGAGATTCTGCCCTTAAACGAGTTTTTTTCATATAGTTGCTCCTGCAGACTGGGTCAATAACAATATGATTACCGCGCTCCGAAGTTGTGTCAAGCCTAAAATTCAGCAAGTCCGATCGCTTAGCCGAAGAAATCTCAGGGGTGCGCTATTTTGGCACATCTTCCTATCCAGAGTGCCAGCCCCATCGCCCGCCTTCTTTTTGGTACCGCATCGGCGCGGAAAACCCGGCTCAACCACAACCGGAAATTTCCGCAAACCAAAGATCTATAGCCAGCAATCTCCACTTTGGCCACAGCGCCATATCCCTATCCAGTTGCTCGCGAAGCCGTCTGGAATCCAGCCAATCCGTATGCGACTCAACGCGCAGGCTCCCGAATCGCTCCTGTGCTTGCGGGTCGGAAAGCACACTCACGACTATTTCCGAAAACTCCGCTTTGCTTAATTTGTTCAACACCTGTTGCGGCAATCGGTCCTCCATGGCATTGCGCAGCAACCACTTCCAAACCGGACCCTTCTGGCGCTGGTTCTCCGGCAGGCGCAGGCAAAACTCCACCACGCGCCGGTCTAGAAACGGATAGCGCGTTTCAATCCCCGCGTGTATCTTCTCCCGATCATCAAACGCCAGCAAATGCGTCTCAGATCCACTGGCAATGGAAAAGTAAACCGTCTGCTGAGCAGAACTCGCGAACTTCCCATGCTCCAGCTCCGGTTCCCCTGCTACGCGGTCCCCAAGATTCGTCCGGCGCAGAAACTCGCCTGTAAATATCCCATGCCGTTCGAGCCCCAATTTGCGCCTGGTCTTTCGCGCCCAGCTCGGAGCAAACCCCACAGTCAGCCGCCGTAGCATGTAGCTCTGCCAACTAACATCCCGCGTGTAGATATCGCAGTCATAACGGGCCCTGTCCAGTAAAGCGCGCATCGAGCCGGGCCTGCCCAATCGCTTCGCCAAATCAAGCAAATGCGCCCCTCGGCCCATCAGTACTTCGTCCCCGCCAATCCCATTCATCAGAACGCGCACGCCATGCTCTCTCACCGCAATGAACATCGGCAGACACAGGGGTTCACCATTTGGCGTTCCCGGGTAGTCCCTCCAGAACTCAGCGCGCCCGCGAAAAAACTCAAGCCCCACCCGTAGCGGCTCATACACAGAAGCTGTCAAACGCGCCTTGTCCACGACTGCCCGAATGTCTTCCGACTCATCCCAGGGTTTCCCCGGCGACGTCACCGAATAGGCAAGAATCTCCTCCTCGCCGCGACCCTCCCGGTCTAAAATTGCGCGCGCCGAGACCGCGATCGAAGACGAATCCAAACCCCCGCTCAGCTCTATTCCCCATCGCGCGTGGCAACGCATCTTGCTCTTCAATGACAAATCGAACAGATGCCGGAAATGTTCCGCATATTCGGCGTCTGTCTCGTAATCCAGCAAACTCAGATCCGGCCGCCACCACTCTGTTGTCCGAAGCCCGGCAGAATCGACCTCCAGCATTCGGCCCGGCTCCAATCGCCGCACATCAACATACAAGGTTTCCCGCCTGCTTCTGATCTGGTGCAGCAAATACTCCCCTACCATCCCCTCATTGATCTTCAACGACACCAGCGGATGCGCCAGCACCGCATGCACATCCGGCCCAAAAACAAAGGTCTTTCCGTCCCAAAAGTAGTAAAACGGTCGAATCCCGACAAAATCGCTCGCGCACCAAAGCCTCCTCGTCCGCGCGTCCCACAAAGCCAGCGCAAAATCGCCCACAATCCGCTGCACGCACTCCGTGCCCCACTCCAGATACGCCGCCAGCACCAGCCCTGGGTCCGTGTCATCCACCGCCCGCGCGCCCGCTGCCTCCAGCTCCGACTTCAGCTCCTCGCGATTGTCCACCCGCCCGTTCCATACCAGGCATGCTTCGCCACCCTGCGACACGAGCGGTTGCCGCTCCTCCAGCGACTCCGGCGTGGTGAAGAACTGCATATGCGCCAACGCCACCGGCCCGGCGTTCCAATACGCAATCCCGTCCGGCCCCCGAAACACAACAGTGTCCGCCATGCTCCGCAGCACGCTCACATCCGCCGGACGACCATCCGTGCAAAAAATCCCTGCTATACCCGCCATCTCAAACCGTCCTTTTTACTCGCGCGGAAGCGTCCAGATCACCTGAAACTCATCCAATCCAACACCGTCCTGCTCATCATCGCCCAAAATCACCTGCCCACCAGCCTCCAGCCACGCATGCGCCCGAAATCCACGTTCCGCCGCCGACAACACTCCAATCCGCACCCGGCACTCCGCTCCATGCCGCGTCAGCATAATCCATCCCGCCAGCGCCTGCGTCAGGCAGCTCGCATGCCAGCTATAGCGCAGCGCCCGCCCGATCGCCTCGACCGTCTGCTCCGGCGTCAGTCTGCCCACAGCTCGCCACCGGCCCGCACAGTACTGCGCACCGGCCAGCACCTTCGGGAAGCGCGCACACCACAAACCCATCCGGCAGGCCCATAACAGCACCCACGCTTCCATCACCGCGCTTTTCTTGATCGACTCTGGCAATCTGCGAAAATTATACTCAGTGCCGACACGCCAATTCGCTGACCACTGTCCCAACCTAAGCCAAAGGATTCTCCATGAGTCTCCGCACCTGCCGCTCTCTCGCCGCCTTGCTTCCCGCGCTATTGCTCGGCTCACCGCTCTTTGCCCAGCCCATGCGCCCGCCCGCCCCCTTAGTCAAAGTCGCCGACATCCCCCTCCCCGGCCCCGCCGTCCGCTTTGACTACCAGAGCTACGACGCCACCCACGGACGCCTCTACATTTCCCACATGAACGCCGGCCATCTCATCGTCTTTGACACCCACACCCGCCGCGTCCTCGCCAACCTCCCCGGCTTCAGCAGCGTCCACGGAGTCCTCACCGTCCCCGCCATCCACCGCGTCTACGCCTCCGTCACCGGCGAACACAAGCTCGCCATCGTCAACATGGCCACCCTCAAGACCATCGCCACCGCCGGCCCCATCAACTACCCCGACGGCATCGCCTACGCCCCCACCCAGCGCCGCGTCTTCGTCTCCGACGAGCGCGGGGCAGAAGACGCCGTCGTCAACGCCGTCACCAACACACTCATCACCCACATCCCTCTCGGCGGCGGAGCCGGCAACACCGTCTACGACCCCACTTCAGGACACATCCTCGTCGCCGTCCATCACCTCGACCAGCTCGCCGTCATCGATCCCGCCTCACTCAAAATCATCGCCCGCTATCCGCTCCACGACATCGCCGACCCCCACGGCATCGCGCTCGACCCCGCCGCGCACCTCGCCTTCATCGCCGGAGAAGCCAACCACTCCCTCGCCGTCTTCAACCTCCGCACCCACACCCTTCTCTCCACCCACTCCACCGGAGACGACCCCGACGTCCTCGCCTTCGACCCCGGCCTCCAGCGCCTCTACGTCGCAGCCGAGTCCGGAACCGTCTCCATCTTCCAGCTCCACGGCCATGCGCTCACGCTCATCGGCCAGCTCCTTATGCCCCATGCCCACACCGTCGCGGTCGACCCGCAATCCCACTACGTCTATTTCCCGCTTCAGGACATACACGGCCATCCGGTCCTCCGCATCATGAAGCCCGCCAGTCTCCCCTGATCCCGCCCACCTCATCTGCGATACTGGTCTCGAACGCGGAGCATCCCCCAACTCACGGCTCTCCATGAACCATCGCCACACTGCCATCGCCGAAACCCACACCCAGCGGCCGCCCACTTCCGCTCCTGAGTTCGATCTGCTCCTCGCCTGCGCCCGCACCACGCCCGACGCCCCGCGCATCCGGTCCCTCGTCCAATCCGGCATCGACTGGCGCACCTTCACCGCTCTCGCCACCTTTCACAGCGTCCGCCCGCTCGTCTATCGCAGCTTGCAATCCATCTGCTGGAGCGATCTTCCCGCTCCCTTCCAATCCGAGTGGCACGAGACCGCCCGCTCCCTCACCATCAAAACCCTCTTCATCACCGGAGAAATGCTCCGCGTCACCGCCGAGTTCCGCTCCGCCCGAATCCCCGTCGCCGCCCTCAAAGGCTCCCTCATCGCCCAGCTCGCCTACGGAGATCCCGCCCTCCGCGAGTTCACCGACCTCGACCTGCTCGTCCACCCATCCGACCTGGCCCGCGCCATGCCCGTCTTCGAACGCCTCGGCTATCGCCCCGCATGGGACCGCGACCTCGCCACCATCACCGGATTCCTCCGCCACGTCGGCGAGTGCCGCCTCGTCAACCCCCAACTCGACACAGACATCGACCTCCACTGGCGCATCTCCACCAAGGCCGCCGCCCTCGCGCCCTCGCTCGCCGACTTCCCCTCTGGATTCCAGCCCGTCACCATCGCCGGCGCCACCGTCCTCTCGCTCGCTCTTTCCGAGCTACCCCTCTACCTCGCTTGCCAGGGTGGATGGGACCAGTGGGGCGACTTCCGCCGTCTCTGCGACCTCGCCGAATTCCTCCGCCGCTACCCCCACACCGACTGGCAGCCCAGCCTCGCCGCCGCCCGCCGCCTCGGCGGACTCCGCTCCATGCTCACCGGACTCGAACTCGCCGCGCGCCTCCTCAATGCGCCCACCGACGCGCCCGTCCCCGCGCCCGCCGCCCCGCTCATCCAGCGCGACCCCACCGTTGCCGCACTCGCCGCAAACACCACCCGCCGGCTCAGCCAGTGCCACAACCCCGGCGAACCCATCAGCCGCTACCGTTTTCAACTCAAATCAAAGGCCGGACTCCCCGGCAAGCTCGCCCTCATCTGGAGCATCTGCGCCGACCGCACCGCTCAGGACGCCGAATGGCTCAAACTCCCGCGCCCTCTCTGGTGGCTCTACACCTTCCTCCGACCCATCCGAATGAGCACCAAACTCCGCCGCCGCCGCGCCTGACCCCTCGCCGCCCAATCCCCGCAAACTATCTCCAGAAAAGTAAAGCCGCTCCCGCGACCAACGGGAGCGACTACAAACGCTTACACCAGAATGGCGCCGAAGGCGCGTCTGCCTGCATGGCAAATGCCGAAGCGCGTGTGCCCGTGCGGCCAGCACAGGCCGAAGAACCTGAATCTCTATCCCAGCCACAAATGAGGGTGCCCCATTCTTGCCGCAGCATCATCGCGGCAAGGGTGGGACCGAGCGGCGCTCAACCATCAACCGCCCGCGCAGCCAGCACCGCGACCAACGGGAGCGACCACAATCGCGGGTTCTACGAAGGCGCGAAGCGCGTGTCGCCGGACGCGGAGTCCCGGCCAGTCAGTGCCCGTGCTCTTCTAAGTACTTCTCGACTTCCAACGCCGCCATGCAGCCTGTCCCCGCCGCGGTAATCGCCTGCCGGTACCGCCGGTCCTGCACATCCCCGCACGCAAACACCCCCGGAATCCGCGTAAACACATAATCCGTAGTCTTCACGTATCCGTCCTCGTCCAGGTCAATCTGCCCGGCAAACATCTTCGCATTCGGCACGTGCCCAATGCCCAGAAACAGCCCGCTCAGCTCCAGAACCTCTTCGTTGCCCGTCACCGTGTCGCGCAACCGCACGCCTCGGACTTCCTTCTCCTCCACGCCCAGCACTTCAGTCACCGCCGTATTCGTCCGGAACTCGATATTCGGGTGCGCAATCGCCCGCTCCAGCATGATGTGCGAAGCCCTGAAATGCTCCCGCCGGTGCAGCAGCGTCACCTTGCTCGCAAAGCGCGTCAAAAACAGCGCCTCTTCCATCGCCGAGTCGCCCCCGCCAACCACCGCAATCTCTCTGCCTGAGAAGAAGAACCCGTCGCACGTCGCGCACGAGCTTACCCCATGCCCAATCAGAGCTTTTTCTGACTCCAGTCCCAGCCACCGCGCCGACGCCCCGCTGGCAATAATCAGCGTCCGCGTATGGATCGTCTCCGCGCCCACCTGCAGCGACAAAGGCCGCTTGCTCAGGTCCGCCGACACCACATGCCCCATCTGGTACTCGGCCCCGAACCGCGCCGCCTGCTGCTTCATGTTCTCAATCAGTTGCGGCCCCTGGATACCCTCCGGCCAGCCCGGAAAGTTCTCCACCAGCGTCGTAATTGAGAGCTGTCCTCCCGGCTCATGCCCTTCAATCACCAACGGTTTCAGGTTCGCGCGCGCGGCATAAATGGCCGCAGTCAGCCCGGCGCAGCCGGACCCCAGAATAACTGTGTCTCGTATCGTGTCTGCCATGTCGAATCGCCTTCGATTGTACCTGCTGATGCTCCCCGCAGCCCATTCGACTCATCCGCTCATGCCGACTCGCTGACCCGCTGACTCGCTGTCTCGCTGTCTCGCTGTCTCGCTCTTCCCGGACAGGCATACAATACGCCCATGGCAAACCTCGCACTTGTCTACGGAATGCGTCTTCTCCCCTCAGAAGAAGTCGCCGCGGTGGGAGAAGCCCCCATCGAGCTCAAAAACGGAAACACCGCCCGCGTCACCATGCACCTGCTCGAAGGCTCCCGAGAACAAATCGAAGCCCAGCTCCGCCAAAGCATCGACGCCTTCTTCGACTTCTTCCCAGAGATTTGACTTTGAGAAGCCGTAAAGACAATACAGGGATGTTAATTCCTGAGAAGCGGCTTTTCCGTGAGATAACGGATAATTGAGCTCGAAAAGCGAAATGCCGATAATGACAGGCATTCTTATCAATCACAATCTAGATAGTGTCGTCACGAGACTGCGTATTGTGCGAAACTAATAGGCAATGCAGTCACGAGCCGCGTATCACCGTCACGATTTGAGCGATCACGCGTGGGGATTATTATCCCCCCATCTTCCCGGGCAAAGAGGTCAGTG
>DATKRT010000068.1:0-16926 GCA_035532055.1 Acidobacteriaceae bacterium
CGACTGAATCTTCGCCTGCCACTCCTTCGGCCCCGTCTGGTGTACCGACACTCCAGCCGAATCCACCGCCACCGTCACCGGCATGTCCTGAACGGTGAATTCGTAGATCGCTTCCATCCCCAGGTCCTCAAATGCCAGCACCCGCGATGCCTTGATCGCCTTCGACACCAAATACGCCGCGCCGCCCACCGCCATCAGATACACGGCCTTGTTGTCGCGAATCGCCTCAATCGCCGCCGGCCCGCGCTCCGCCTTGCCCACCATGCCCAGCAAGCCGGTCTGCTCCAGCATCTGCCGTGTGAACTTGTCCATGCGCGTCGCCGTCGTCGGCCCCGCCGGCCCCACCACCTCGTTGCCCACCGGATCCACCGGCCCTACGTAGTAGATGAACCGGTTCGTAAAGTCCACCGGAAGCTTCTCGCCCATATTCAGCATGTCCGTCATGCGCTTGTGCGCCGCGTCGCGCCCGGTCAGCAGCTTGCCGTTCAGCAGCACCACCTCGCCCGGCTTCCACGTCGCCACTTCCTCGCGCGTCACCGTGTCCAGGTTCACCTTCCGCGCCGTCGATACGTCGTACGTAATCGAAGGCCAGTCTGACAAGGACGGAGGCTCCAGCGCCACCGGCCCGCTGCCATCCAGCACAAAGTGCGCATGCCGCGTCGCCGCGCAGTTCGGAATCATCGCCACCGGCAGGTTCGCCGCGTGCGTCGGGTAATCCAGAATCTTTACATCCAGCACCGTCGTCAGTCCGCCCAGCCCCTGCGCGCCAATGCCCAGCTCGTTCACCTTGCGATACAGCTCAATCCGCATTTCCTCAAGCTTGTTCTTGGGCCCGCGCGCAATCACATCCTGAATATCAATCGGCTCCATCAGTGACGTTTTGGCCAGCAGCATCGCCTTCTCCGCCGTGCCGCCAATGCCGATCCCCAGCATGCCCGGCGGGCACCATCCCGCGCCCATCGTCGGAACCGTCTTCAGCACCCACTCCACAATTGAGTCCGACGGGTTCAGCATCACAAACTTCGACTTCGCCTCGCTCCCGCCGCCCTTGGCCGCGACCGTCACTCCAACCTCGCCGCCCTTCACCAGTTCAATATTCACCACCGCCGGAGTATTGTCGCGCGTATTCCGCCGCGCCCCCGCTGGATCGGCAAGAATCGAGGCCCGCAGCTTGTTGTCCGGGTCCAGATACGCCCGCCGCACGCCCTCATTCACCATCTCGTCCACGGTCATCGTGGCGTCCCAGCGCACGTCCATGCCGATCTTCAGGAACACCGTCACAATCCCCGTGTCCTGGCAAATCGGCCGGTGGCCCTCCGCACACATCCGCGAGTTCACCAGGATCTGCGCCATCGCATCCCGCGCCGCCGCCGACTCTTCCATCTCATACGCCCGCGCCAGGTTCCGGATGTAATCCGCCGGATGGTAGTAGCTGATGTACTGCAGCGCGTCCGCCACACTCTGTATCAAATCGTTCTGCCTGATGGTTGCCATGTACTTCAATTATAGGAGCCAACGCCGCCGCCGCTGCGTGATGGCCGCCACGAGCGATTGCTGCATCCAATCGTCTAATCTACATAGATGAACGATGAGGGAAAAGAAGCAGTCCTGAGCGCAGCGGCAAACCTCGAAAACTTTGATGTTCTGGTCATTGGCGCCGGACCCACCGGAATGGCCTGCGCCATTGAGGCCCAGCGCGCCGGCTTCCGCAGTGTTCTGGTCGACAAGGGCTGCCTCTGCAACTCCATCTTCCACTACCCCTCGCACATGACCTTCTTCACCACGCCCGAGCTGCTCGAAATCGGCGACATTCCCTTTCCCAGCCCGAACCAGAAGCCCCTCCGCAACGAGGCCCTTGAGTATTACCGCAAGGTCGCCGAGCACTACGCCCTCGACGCCCGTCTCTACCGCCTCGTCGATTCCGTCACCGGCAGCGACGGCAATTTCGCCGTCCTCACCAGGGACAAATTCGGCCGCTCCCTGACCTTCCGCACCAAAAAGGTCATCGTCGCCACCGGATACTACGATCTGCCTAACTACCTTGACATCCCCGGCGAGGAGCTGCCCAAGGTCCACCACTATTACGACGATCCCCACCCCTACTACGACCAGGACGTCGTCGTCATCGGCGGCAAAAACTCCGCCGCCATCGCCGCCCTTGAGCTGTGGCGTCACGGAGCCCGCGTCACCCTCGTCCATCGCGGCCCCGTCATCCACAAACACGTCAAATACTGGATCCAGCCCGACATCGAAAACCGCATCAAAAACGGCGAAATAGCCGCGCACTTCAACAGCTGCGTTACTGAAATTGCTCCCGACACCGTGACCATTGAAACTCCTGAAGGCAAGCGAACCATCCCCAACCACACCGTCTTCGCCCTTACCGGCTACCACCCCGATTTCGACTTCCTCACCGCGCTCGGCGTAAACTTCGAGGGCAAGGATCGCCTGCCGGTCTGTGATGCTGCGTGTCTTGAAAGCAATGTTCCCGGCATCTACCTTGCCGGCGTCATCGTGGCGGGTTCACGCACCAATGAAATTTTCATTGAGAATGGCCGCTTTCATGGCCGTCAGATTACTGACGACCTGAAGCGAAAGCTTCAGCCCCATCAGGAGCCTGAAGTCGCAACCCGCTGAACGGAGGTTCTGTGTTATCCCCTCGGAATGGTCTGGTATGCCGCTGCTGAGACCACGCACCATCCGCGGCCAGCTCATGACCGGCCTCATCATCTTTGAGATACTGGTCCTCGCCGTCGTGTCCGTTGTCCTCATCCGTGAGCAGCGCCGCGAGCTTCAGTATCGCACCGACCGCCGCCTCGAATATCAGGCCTCGCTGCTGGCCATCCAGAGCAGCGCCGCCTTTGCTGACCAGCAGTACTCCACGCTCGACCGCGTCGTACAGGCCGCCAACGACTCGCCCAGCATCCACGCCGTCCAGATCACCGACCTCCAGGGCCGCACCCTCTTCAGCAGCGACCCCAGCATGAAGGGCAAGCTTACCCTTTCGCCGCGCGAGCGCATTTACCTGCGTGACCTCAGCAAGCCCGTCATCTTTTCCAGCACTCCCAGCTCGCGCGAGGCCGTCGCCCCGGTCCGTGTCGGCGGAACCATGAAGGCCCTCGTCTGGCTCTATCCCGACGACACCCAGGACAAAATGCAGCTGCGCCGCCTGCTCACCGTCACGCTGCTTTCCGCCATTTTCGGGGTCGCCGGATGCACCATCTTCGCCAGCCTCATGGCCCGCTCCATCGCCAAACCCATCGGCATCCTCATGCGCGCCACCCGCCAGCTCATCCGCGACCCTGAGGACACCTCTTCCTTCCCGCTTGCCATTACCAGCGCAAATGAGGCCTCCGACCTCACCACGGCCTTCAACCTCATGGTCGCCTCCATTCAGGAACAGCGCGCCGGACTCAATGACACGCTGGCCCTGCTTGACTCCATGCTGGCCAATGCGCCCATCGGCTTCGCTTTCTTCGACCGCCGCCTTCGCTTTGTGCGCGTCAATCAGTTCATGGCCGGAATGAACAATCTGCCGGTGGCCCGCCATCTCGGCCACACCGTCAACGAAGTCTTTTCCGGCGATGCCGCACGGGTGCTCGCACGCAGCATTGAATCCGTCTTTGAGGCCGGCCAGACCGTGCAGAACCTCGAACTCACCGGCGATCCCATCGCCGAATCCGGCGCGGCCCGCAGTTGGCTCACCAATCTCTACCCCGTTCGCACCGGGACGCAGACCGTCCGGTGGGCAGGCATGATCCTGGTCGAAACCACCGAGCGACGCCGCGCGGAAGATGCCCTCCGCCGCACAGAAAAACTCGCCGCCGCCGGTCGCCTCGCCGCCTCCATCGCCCACGAAATCAATAATCCGCTCGAAGCCATCACCAACCTGCTCTACCTCATCCGGCAGGCCCCGCTCGACCCCACCACCGCGGAATACGCCGATCTCGCAGCGCACGAAATTACGCGCGTCTCTGAGATCACCCAGCAGACGCTCCGTTTCTACCGGCAGTCCACCCTGCCCCTCATGTCCAACGTCAGCGAATTGGTGGAGTCCGTCCTCGCGCTGCATCACGGCCGCATCACCGCAATGCAGCTTGAGGTGGTCCGCCACTATGCGCACGACGTTCAGCTCCACTGCTTTGCGGGAGAAATACGCCAGCTCCTCGCCAACCTCATCGGCAACGCCATCGACGCCATGACGCCACTCGGAGGTCGCCTTTCACTCCGCGTACGCTACGCGCACTCTCCCTCAAACCCGGAGCAGAAGGGTGTGCGCATCACCGTCGCAGACACGGGCATCGGCATGAGCAGGGAAGTGCAGCGCCACATCTTTGAACCCTTCTTCACCACCAAGGAATCCACCGGGACCGGCCTCGGCCTCTGGGTCAGCGCGGAAATCGTCGGCAAACATCAGGGCCTCATCCGCTTGCGCAGTTGCGAACGCATCGACGACAACCCCTCCGGCACAGTCTTCTCAGTGTTCTTCCCGTCAGCGATGCAGACTCCCGCGGTCTGACCCCGCCACAATCTTCTGCAGCGCGCAGCTCGGCGCCGGGTTCACTCCGGCATACTTCGACTTCGTCACCTGGAAACGGTGCAGCGGCATATAGCGCACTCGCAGCCCACCGATTGTTGCCGGCATCGCCTGCGGCGTCGCAGCAGGGTCCACCAGCACCAGCAGCGCCGGGTCTGTCGGATTGTCCAGGCTCTGCCCCACTCCCACACCAAAGATCGCCGTGTTTTGTAACAGGCGCGGCGCATTTGCGCTCACCACGCTCTTCGTATTTGCCAGCGCATCCGCCGATAGCTGAAGACCATTTGTCTCAACCGGAACCTTCGGCGCTGCATCACGCGCCAGCGCGGATGCATCTGTGACGATCACCATCGTCCGCATGCCGTTCACCGTGGCCGGAACCCTTGCGCCGGCCTGCATGCTGCTCACATACACCACCAGCGCCGGCGTACCAGAATCATCCAGACTCCCGCCGCCCCGCACTCCAAGAATGCCGGCTTTGGGATCCACCAGCTTCGCGCCCGCGGTCTCTGCCAAAAAGTTCGCGCGCGTCCGCGCCGCAGCCGGGATCGGCGCGACCACCGGCGTTGTCTTCGCGTCATATCGCAGGCACGCCACGGCGTGCGGCGTGGCCGTGCCCACAATGCTCAAGTCGCTTCCGGCCTGTGTGCCCAGTTCGCGCAGCACCTCGCCTATCGGATTCGCAATGCTCAGCCCGTGTCCGCGTCCGTCCGTTCCGCCGGCAAAAAACAGCCCCACCGGCTCGGCATTCGACGCATCCACCACCAGCGCGCCCGAGTCGCCGCTGTCTGAGAACCGGTTGCCCGCAATCCCAATCTGCCCGGTGTAAATCTTCGTGTAGTAGGGTTGCGTCTCCGCGCAGTCCTTGTAGTAGTCCACCTTTATGCTCAGGTCGACCGCTGCAACCGTTGAGCAGGTCAACCCCGTCGTGCGCCCGCTCTTGGCTAGCCGCAGGCCGTTCAAATTGCTTGCCGTCAGTACTTCGCCGTCTCCGGCCACCGGAGCCGCCGCGCCCAGCTGGCTGTCTGTCGCTGCCGGATGCACCGGACTCGCCAGTTGCAGAATCTTTCCCGATGGGTCCACTGCCCCCTGAGCCACTGCCGCCAGCGCCGCATCCACGTCCGTCGCCTTCGACGCCAGCGGAACTACATACTTCAGCGTTCCCACCCGCCGCAGCGTCGATCCCGCATGGCTCAGCGGAACGCATCCGTCGTCAATCATCCCCGGCTCATCAATCGTGTCGCCCACCTTGCCCTGGTCTGACTCCGCCAGCACGTGATTATTGCTCAGAATGTACTCATTCCCGCCGCTGTCCTTCACCAGCGCGCCCAGCGTCCCGCCGCAGCAGTCGGCCACGTACTGCTCGCCGTTCGCGTCCAGGTAGGTGTCAAAGTCGTTGTCGTTGCCACCCGACGACCCAAGAAGAATGGCGCCCGTCTGCGCCGTCTGGTTCGTCACCGGAGTGCTGTTCACCCCGTCATTCAGCGCAATCTTCAGCGGAGCCGTGGTTGCCGTCCCATCCACCGTCGCATGCAGGTAAATCGTCCCGCGCACCGCCGTTGCCGGAGCCGTGTAGCTCACCTTGCACGTCGTGTACTGGTCCAGACTGCGCTGGCAGCTTGCATCGCTCAGCGTGCCCAGGTCGCTGAGCGCCGCGCCGTCGCCGGTAATCGACCAGTGCACGTCGCCCGCATTCACCTCGGCAATCTCCGCCGTCGCTTCCAGTGTCGATCGTCCCGTCAACGCCGCATTCTCCGGCAGCAGCGATTGCACAAACCCCGGCGTCACGCGCACCACCGTGCTCGCCACCTCCAGCGGATTGCTTTTCAAATGCGCGGCAATCTCAATCCGTGCCGCATCCTGCGAGAGTGCCGACGGCGGTGTGTACACGCCGGACGCACTAATGTGTCCTTCGCCCAGTGACGGTGCATTGTCGCCGCCTGCCACCGACCACACCACCTCCGCGGCATCCCCCAAAGGGGTCTGCGCCGAAAACCGGATCTGTCCGTTGGAGTTCACCGAAGAAGCCGACGACGCGATCGTGTACGCGCCGCTCGCGCTCGTCGCGCCGTACTGTCCCACACCGCATCCCGCCATAAAAACAAGCAGCCCGGAAATCGCCAGCGCGGTTCGCCGATGGGAAGGTCTCTTCATGGAAATGCCCGGAAAAACAGCAAGTATACAGCGCCACCCGTTCCTGAGGTCGTTCATCCTGGTCCTGTTCATTCAGATGCTGACAACAGAAAATCGGCATGGCCTCAGTGTCTTCAACCGCCGCTACGAGATCACTTTGCCCAGAAATCCTCGCAGTCCAATCCAGCCCAGCACGGACAGCGAAATCAGCAGCGCCACCAGAATCAGCAGCGACGGCATGTGCGGAACTCCCGGCGTCAGCGCCGCCCGCAGCCCCTCGCTCATGTACACAATCGGATTCAGCAGTACCCCGATCTGCAGCCAGCGCACCGGATGCAGCGCCTCCCAAGGGTAGTACACGCAGCCCAGAAACGTAATCGGTACCACCACAATCGAGAACACCAGCCCGATCTGCTGCGGCTTCACGTTCGAGCCAATCGCCAGCCCCAGCGCGCCCGCAACCAGGCTCGACAAAATCAATGACGCGATCAGCATCGGCCAGCTCGCCACATGCGCATACACCGGTGTCGCCGGAACCCATATCGCCATCGGAAACACCAGCAGTGCCGCCAGAATGCTCTGGATCGCGCTGAAGACCACCTTCTCCGCCGCCACCGCCGACACCGGCAACGGACACATCACCCGGTCATCGATCTCGCGCGTAACCCCGAACTCCTGCGACAAGGGCAGCGCCACAGACGCAATGCCGCTGAACATGATCGCCACCGCCATCAGCCCCGGCAGCAGCACGGTGGCAAAATTCGCGCCGCCCACATCCTGCGCCTGCCCAATGCGCGGCAGCAGAAACGTAAACACAAACAGAAACAGCAATGGCTGCATCACAATGCGCACAACGAACGGCCCAAGTTCGCGCCGCAGAACCCGCAGGTCGCGCAGCATCAAGCCCACAAACGCGCTCGTATAGGACACGCGCACTGGCTGCCGCACCAGCGGCGGTTGTACGACTGCCTGGCTACTCACGCAAGTCCCTCCCTGTCAGCGCAATGAACACTGTCTCCAGGCTCGGCTCGTTAATTGAAATGTCCCGCACGCCATAGCTGTGCGTCGCCTGTATCAGCTCCGGCAGCAAGCCGTCCAGCTTCGGAGCCATCACCCGCAGCCCGCCCGCCACGGCCTCCACGCTGTGCACCTGTGGTATCCCGCGCAGCTTCTCCGCCAGCGCGTGCGACGTTTCCTCCGAGCGCAGCGCCAGCTCAATCCGCGTGTTCGCGCCCAGCGTCGCCTTCAATTTCACCGGAGAGTCCAGCGCCAGCACCTTGCCGTGGTCAATGATCGCCACCCGCTCGCAAAGCTCGTCCGCCTCTTCCATGTAATGCGTGGTCAGCACCACCGTAATGCCTTCCGCTCGCAGCGCCCGCACCGCATCCCACATCGCAATGCGGCTCTGCGGATCAAGCCCCGCGCTTGGCTCATCCAGAAACAGCACCGCCGGCCGGTGCGCAATCGCCCGCGCAATCTGCACCCGCTGCTGCAATCCGCCGGAAAGCTGCGACGGAAAACTCTTCGCCCGCTCCAGCAGCAGAAACTGCTTCAGCAGCTCGTTCGCGCGGTCATGTGCCTCGGCCCCGCCGAACCCAAAATATTTGCAATGGAAGTAAAGATTCTCAAAGATCGTCAGCGACCGGTCCAGCGTGTTGTATTGCGGCACCACGCCGATGCTTCTCCGCGCCGTCGCCGGATGCGCCACCACATCCACACCCGCAATAAGCACGCTCCCGGCTGTGGGCAGCGTCCGCGTCGTGCATATTCCGATAGTGGTGGTTTTGCCCGCTCCGTTCGGCCCCAGCAATCCAAACAACTCGCCCTGCTGCACCGTCAGGTCAATGCCGTCCACGGCAGTTATGCTCTGCTGTTTGTCGCGGAAGATTTTCGTAAGGCCGGTGATTTCTACAATCAAAGCGCGGTACCAATCATAAAGAAGGGAATGAAGTGTACTTCTCTAATTATACGGAGCCGCGCTGCGCGCAGATTCATCCTCTAAACACACAAAGAGTATTCCTATGCTCCCCGCGTAAGAATTTGCCGCCTGCAAAGTCAGGCAGCGTCCGTTTTCCTGGCCTGGGTCGGCGCCAGGCTCGGACGGTTCGCCGATGCAGGCATAATGCGCACCGTGATCGCATTCACCGCACGCATGTGGCGCACCTCGCGCGCCGACAATGTATGCATGGTTTCAGTGGAGTAGTAGATCTGCTTCCCGCAGTCCATACAGACCATGTAGGTCTCATTCTGCAACGTGATAGGACGTGTCTTACGCTGGTGACTGCAGCCAAGGAAAATCTCGTGCATGAAGTTCAAAATCGCATGAACATAGCTCATGGATTTAGCTCTCTTTCTGCTCCTTGCGCCTGTGCTGATGTCAGCGTGAAAAAGAAAAAAGCTGGCGCGCGATAGCTGTCCCGGATTTTCTGCGGATAGAGGAAAAATGCTCGATCCAACGCGATCAACAGGAAACTGAAAATACCGCAAAGCGGAAGCACCGCCATAGGAAGAGATGCCGGATTAGTACAAAAGTCCGCACCCGGATTGTGAAAGATTGCAAAAATAGCATGATTTTTTTCTGCTGCCGTTATTTTCACAGCCTCAAATCGCCGGCTAACTCACGCATTCATAAGCGATTAAGCGTGTACGGCCATCGGCGGCGGCAAATAGCCGAATTCCTGCTCAATCGCTCCCGCAACCGCCAGTACGTCCTCATCCGCATACGGACGCCCCGCCACCTGCACCCCAATCGGCAGCCCCTCCGCGCTCCGGCCCACCGGCACCACCGCCGCCGGAGACGCCAGCAGATTGAACCACTGCGTATACCGCATCGCGTCCAGATACTCGACCCGCTGCCCGTCAATCTCCCACGCGCGCTCCCCATGCCGGAACGCCGGCGCCGAGCACACCGGCGTCAGCAGCAGCGGACACGCCCGCATCTCTTCCAGCAGCCTGCCGCGCACCACATCGCACTCCGCCCATGCCGTCAGCAACTGCTCCGTTGTCAGCGGCTCCGCCGCCCGCGCAATCGCCAGGAACTCCCGGAAGATCGGGCTCAGCCGCTCCTCCTGCCCACGAATCGTCGGCGCATAAAACATCTCGCCGCACTGCACAAAAAACTTCCACCACAGCTTGCGCGCGGCTTCCAGTGACGCGGGCCGGTACCTCTTCACCGTAAAGCCCCGCCGCTCCAGCGCTGCTGCCGCATCGCGCACCGCCTGCCGCGTCTCCTCTGTCACCGGAGTGATCCCGTCATCCTCGAACCATCCAATCGGAATCCGCTTCGCTTCTTCCAGCCCAACTTCGCGCGTCGCCACCGGAGCGCTCGCCGCATCAATGTCGTCCCGCCCCGCCAGCACGCGAAACAGCAGCGACACATCCGCCACCGTCCGCGCCATCGGCCCAATCGCGCCCAGAATCGAAAATGGCCCCACGCACGGCGGCAAATGTCCGCGACCCGGCACGCGACCCGGCGTCGGCTTCAGCGACGCAATCCCGCAAAAGTGCGCAGGCTCCCGCACCGATCCGCCGCTGTCGCTCCCCAATCCTCCGGCGGACATTCCCGCCGCAATCGCTGCCGCCTCGCCGCCGCTCGAGCCGCCCGCCGAGTGTTCCAAACTCCACGGATTCGCCGTCCGCCCATGCAGCAGATTGTCCGTCTCATACGCCATCAGAAACTCCGGGCAGTTTGTCGTCCCCAGCAGCGTCACGCCCGCCGCCCGCAGCCGCGCCACTGTCTCCGCGTCCTCCTTCGGAACCGACCCCCGGTTCAGCACGCTCCCGATCTCGCACCGGTAGCCCGCCGCCGCAATCGACGACTTCACCGTCACCGGAAGCCCCGCCAGCGGCCCCGTCTGCGCGCCGCGCGCCTGCGCCCGCACCCGCTCCGCGTCAAAATCCACCAGCGCATTGAGCACAGGGTTCAGCCGCTCGATCCGCCGGATATGCTCTTCCGCCAGTTCCGGCGCAGAAATCCCGCCCTGCCGAAGCAGGGCGAGTTGTTCCACCGCGGGCCGCAGCGCAATGCTCATCGCTGCTCCCTCATCGTTGCGTTGCGTCGGGAGTCTGGTGCGCCGGCTTGTAATCGAACTGATACAGTTGCGTCTTTGTTCCTGACTCGAACCGGTCATCCCAGTTCAGCCAGTACGCCACCGATGCAGGGTTCTCCGGATAATGCTCGGTCGCCGGGTATGGATACGAGCCCATTCCGTGGAACGGCATCTCCGCCACCGTAAAGGGCATCGCCTCATAGAAGTCCATGTCCTTCACAAACCCGTTGGCATAGAAGAAGTAGTCGCGCTTCCAGTGCGGCGGCAGCGGCGGCAGCTTCGCCCCGCTGAACTCCGTGTCAATCTCCTCGCCGCTTCCGAAGATCACATAGTGGTTATCGGCCCTGTTCAGCAGCGGAGTCACATTGCCGTAGTTCGTATACTCGCCACTCTGCCAATGGAACGGCCCCGTCTCGCTGATGCGGTTGTAGTCATAGGTCAGGTCGCCCGGCGTCTTGCCTTCAATTTGCTCCGGATACCCCCGCCACTCCACGCGCGCATGCGCCAGCGGCATCTCTGTCACCCGCGCCTCGCTCGCTTCATTCGCGCCATTGTCCACCAGCACCTGGTCCCAGTAGATCTGCAGGTTCGTTGTCAGGCGAATCTTGCGCACGCCCGGCGGCAGCTTGCCCGTCAGGTTCACCACAATGGTGCGCGGCAACCCGGCCGGGAAGCCCATATCGGCGATGATCCGCTTCCAGCTTCCATCCGGCATCTGCGCTTCCACATACGGCGGAACCGGCTTCAGCCCCGCCTGCCACGCCGCATACATCGAGCTGGCGCTGAAGTACTCCACATACCCATGCATCAGCAGCCGCAGCGGATGCCTCGGCGTCCACGCGCCCAGGTCCAGCGTCAGCGAGTGCATGTTGGCGAACCCCGCGTACTGCAGGTTGGTAAAGTCGCGCACGTAGTGGTGATCGATCTTCTCCAGCGCCGGCAGCACATTGTGCCCCTCGCTGTCCCACGCGCCCGCCGGCAAATGCGCCTCCGCAGACACCACCACCGTCTTGCCCGATGCAAATGGCCGCTCGCTCAGGAACCGCTCATCCGGAAACACCTGCGTCCCGTCCGGATGGTCCACCGCCACCAGCCGCACCTGATCGATGTAGTTGATCTCCTCCATCGGCTCGCCAAAACGCAGGCTGTACAGCCCGTCGTGCGGCTTCAGGTCGTTGCCGCCCACCTTCACCCACTCGTCCGGATCGTTCTCGTTCCTCGCCTTCGGCCCCACCCAGTGTCCGATCACCGCCGCGCCAATCACGTCCGTAATGAACTTGTACCGCTTGCCGTTCCAGGCAAACAGTACCGGACACGAGCTGCCGCGCCGGTCCAGCTCCTTCAGCGCCACCGGATGGTTTGGGTCCTTGTTGATCTCATCCTGCGGCACACCTGTCGGCCACAGCATCCGGATCACGTCCACGTGGTCCACCTGGCCCAGCCCCGCAATAATCTCGTTCGAGTTCTGTCCTTCGTAGCCGGAACCACCCGCAACCTCGAACTTCTGCCACAGCCCATTGGCAAACACCTCAACCTTGGTGCCGATCGCCGTCTTGTTGTCCGCCAGCCCCGTCAGGAACAGTTGCAGCGAATGGTTCTTGTTCCCGCCCACGTTGTGCAGCACCACCGGAGGCCCGCCCGCCTGCGTCACAATCAGGTCTGCCGCGCCATCGCCGTCCACGTCCGCCGCAATCAGTCCGCGCGGGTCCTTCAGTCGCAGCTTGTCCGCGCCAACCTCCGCGCTTACGTCCTTGAATCCCGCCTTGCCGCAGTTCCGCAGCACCCGCAGCTCCGCGCCCTTGTCCGTCTCGACCAGCACCGCCAGGTCAATCCAGCCGTCGTTATCAATATCAATCGGAGTCAGCCCCCACGCGGCCTTTACGCCCGCCAGTGGCAGCGGCACGCGCTCAAAGCGCTTGCCCTTCACGTTCCGCCACAGGCTCACGCCCGGAGCCCCCACGTGCGTCAGCGCAATATCCATCCATCCGTCTTTGTTGAAGTCAAAGACGGATACGCCGCGCGCCGGAGTCAGCCCCGCATCCGTGTACATCGGCACAACCTTGAACGCGCCCTCGCGCCGGTTCTCATAAATCGTCGGAGCGCCCGCCGTGTTCGTCACAATAAAGTCCACCGCGCGGTCATTGTTCACGTCCGACAGCGTCACCGCCGTCGTCGGCGCCGATCCCGCCAGTCCCGTCGGCCCGGTCCACTCCGTAAACGTCGAGTTGCCGTTGTTCCGCCACAGCACGTTAGAGCCGTGCCCGGTCGAAGTCCCCGTAATAAACAAATCCACGTCGCCATCGTGGTCAAAGTCGATAAACGTCAGCCCCGACGGCTTGTTCCTCTGCTTGATCCCTACCTTGGCCGTCACATCCGCAAACTTCCCGCCGCCCAGGTTGTGGAACAGGATCACGCGGTCGCTCATCGCCACCGCCAGGTCCGGCTTGCCGTCCGCGTCGTAGTCGCCCACCGCGCAGGCAACAGCTTTGCCGCTCGCCTCAAGGCCGGTCTGGGCCGCGGGTAGCTCCACATACTTGCCGTTCACATCCTTATAGGCCTGGATCGCCGACTTGCCCTCGCCCATCACCACCAGGTCCTGGCTCTGCGGACTCTCGATCCCCACGATGCAGGCCCCGCCGCCCGCCGCGCTGCCCGTCAGTGGCTCCGCCTCAAACTTCACCGGAATCATCGCCCCCACCACCGCCGGAGGCGCAATCATGTTCTCGGCCTTCGCATACGGGCCCTGCTCGCCATACGCCGCGCTCAGCGGAGTCCCGACCTTCGACTGCACCAGGTGCTGGAACACCACCAGTTGCGCCCGCGCACCCTTCACGTCGCCCATCCGCTGCATCGCGCGCGCCAGTCCGAACTCCGCCGACGCATGGTGCGGATTCAGCCGCAACGCCGCCTCATACTCCGCCTTCGCGTGCGGATACTCCTGCAGGCTCAGGTACAGCAATCCCATAAAGTAGTGCGCGTCCGCCGAGTCCGGATCGATCTCCACCACATGCTGCATCGCGGCAATTCCCGCCTTCGGATCGCCCGTATTCAAATACGTCAGCCCCAGCGCATACCATGCGTGCGCATTGTGCGGATCCATTGCCGCCGCGTGCTTCAGCGCCGCTTCCGACATCTGCGCCTGCTGCAGATACAGGTGGGCAATACCCTCATTCACAATCGGAACCACCGACGTCGGGTCCGCCGCGTGCGCCGCGTCAAACTTCGCCAGCGCCTCCTTCGTGAGCTGCTGGTTCATCAGCGCCACGCCCACGTTGTTCAGCCGCCCCGCCTCCAGCGCCGCCTTCGACGTCTGCGCCCCGTAGGCAGGCAATGTCCCGCCCACAAGCAACGCCGCGCCTGCAATCACCACAAGTGCCGCGCGTGCGCTGTACTTTGTTCCATGCTTCGCCCGGAGCGGGTCGCCGCTCTGTACCTGCTTGTTCGTGTATGTGAATATCATCGCCGCGTCTGATTATAGAGGAGCATTGGCACTACAATCGAAGCCATGAACTCCCTTCAGCAGGGGGCCTGGCGCCTCCTCGCCCCTGCCTCGCCACTGGCGAACATCGCGGTTCCCGGCGACCGGATACACCGCAAGTGCGTCCTCATCACCGGCGCCGGAGGCTCCATCGGCTCCGCCCTCGCCCAGCAAGCACTCCTTGTTTCTGAGGAAATTTTGGAGCCGCGCGTATGACCACCACCAAACGCACCATCGCCGTCGTCACCAGCTCCCGCGCCGACTACAGCCATCTCTACTGGCCGCTCCAGGACCTCGCCGCGCACCCCGCCGTCGATCTCCGCCTCATCGTCATGGGCTCGCACCTCGCGCCCACCTTCGGCGCCACCGTGCAGCAGATCGACCGCGACCAGCTCCCCATCGCCGCGCGCATCGAGTGCCTCCTCAACTCCGACTCTGACATCGGCATGGCCAAGACCATCGGCGTCGCCACGCTCGGCCTCGCCGACACCCTCGGGCAAATCCGCCCCGACCTGCTTCTCCTCATCGCCGACCGTTACGAGATGCTCGCACCCGCCTCCGTCGCCCTCGCCCTCCGCATCCCCATCGCACACATCGAAGGCGGCGAAATCAGCGAAGGCGCAATCGACGACGCCGTCCGCAACGCCCTCACCAAAATGGCGCACATCCACTTCACCTCCACCCACCTCGCGCGCCGCCGCGTTATCGCCATGGGAGAAGAGCCCTGGCGCGTCCATCGCGCCGGAGCACCCTCGCTCGACCACCTCCGCCGCAGCACCCTGCTCACCCGCGACCAGCTCCAGCAGCGCCTCCACATCGACCTCGGCCAGCCCACGCTCCTCGTTGCCTACCACCCCGTCACCATTCAGCGCGAAACCACCGGGGAAGTCGACGCGCTCTTCACCGCGCTAGCCGAAACTCCCGGCCAAATCCTCTTCTGCTACCCCAACTCCGACGCCGGAAGCCACCACATCATCCAGCGCACGCGTGCCTTCGTGGCCGCCCGCGGCAGCTCGCACATCTTCACCAACCTCGACCCCATCACCTACTGGAGCCTCCTCCGCCACATCGAAGCGCTCGCCGGAAACTCCAGCAGCGGCATTATGGAAGCCGCCTCCTTCGCGCTCCCCACCGTCAACATCGGCCTGCGTCAGAAGGGAAGGGAACGCGCCCGCAACATCCTCGACGCCGCGCCCGACCCCGCCGACATCCGCGCCAAGCTCACCCACGCCCTCAGCCCGCAGTTCCGCAGCTCGCTCGCCGGAATGGAAAACCCCTACGGCGACGGCCACGCCTCGCGGAAAATCCTCGAAGTCCTCACCACCGCCCCGCTCACGCCATCGCTGCTCATCAAGCAGGCGCAACCCATCCCAGCAGAGACAGACTCCGTCCAGTGAACATCCCGCTCTCCGCGCCCGACATTACCGACTCCGAAATCGCCGCCGTCACCGATGTCCTGCGCACCAGCCGCCTCAGCCTCGGCCCCAGGCTCACCGAATTCGAGTCCGCCTTCGCGCACTACAACGGCACGCCGCACGCCATCGCCGTCAGCTCCGGAACCGCCGGACTGCACCTCTGCATCCGCGCCCTCAACATCGGCCCCGGCGACGAAGTCCTCGTGCCCTCGTTTACTTTCATCGCCGCCGCCAACGCCATCCGCTACGAGCGCGCCACGCCCGTCTTCGTCGACATTAGCCCGACCACCCTCAACCTCGACCCCGCACAAATCGAATCCGCCATCACCCCGCGCACCCGCGCCATCCTCGTCGTGCACACCTTCGGGGTGCCTGCCGACATGCCCGCCATCCTCGACATCGCCCGCCGCCACAATCTTTTAGTCATTGAAGACGCCTGCGAGGCCATCGGCGCATCCCTGCACAACCGCCGCGTCGGCTGCTTCGGCGACGCCGCCGTCTTCGCCTTCTACCCCAATAAGCAAATCACCACCGGCGAAGGTGGCATGGTCGTCACCCGCAACGCCGCGCTCGCCGACCGCATCCGCGCTCTGCGCAACCAGGGCCGTTACCCAACCGACGACTGGCTCCAGCACTCCGAACTGGGCTACAACTACCGCTTGTCAGAGATGAACTGCGCCCTCGGCATCACTCAGCTCCAGCGCAT
Organism: Acidobacteriaceae bacterium; assembly: GCA_035532055.1. Lineage (GTDB taxonomy): Bacteria > Acidobacteriota > Terriglobia > Terriglobales > Acidobacteriaceae > Silvibacterium. Next base: position 16,319 of record DATKRT010000068.1, read on the forward strand.
CGACGCCATCCTCGACGCCCGCGCCGCCGTCGCACGAGGCTACCAGGAGCGCCTGCAAAATCTGCCGCTCACGCTGCCGCCGCTTGAACTTCCTCACGCCCGCATCAGTTGGTTTGTCTACGTTGTTCGCCTGCACGACCGCTACAGCCAGCCGCAGCGCGACGCCCTGCTACACGCGCTCTCCGCCCACGGCATCGGATGCGCCCGCTACTTCGCGCCCATCCACCTGCAGCCTGCTTACTCTGACTGGAACAGCCTCGACCTGCCCGTCACGCAATCCGTCGCCGCGCGCACCCTCGCCCTGCCGTTCTTCAACCGCCTCACCGCCGAACAGCAGGACTACGTCTGCGACACGCTCGCGCGCGAGCTTCGCCGCTTCTAGCGTGCTGAGTCTTAAATTCGTTAAAAAAATGATTTTGAGTCTTGTATCAGGGCACGACTTCAGTCGTGCCGTAAATGGCGCAAAGCAGATGGGCTTTACAGGCTGCGGAAAAACCCTGGATTCCTGACTCGCTTTTCGCTTCCGAGCGGATTTTTTGCCTTTTCGGCCTGTTGGGCCGCGAATTCCTGTTTTCGTTTTGTGCCTGAAAGCCGTTTTTATCGGCATC